>NZ_LZSV01000010.1 GCF_001665605.1 Mycobacterium sp. 852014-50255_SCH5639931 | reverse complement strand
AGATGTGTATAAGAGACAGCCATCGACTCGATGGCCAGCGTCAGGGCGACATATGCGTGCACCCCGCGAGGGCTGCGTTCTCCTCCGTCGTTCCAGCCGG
Organism: Mycobacterium sp. 852014-50255_SCH5639931; assembly: GCF_001665605.1. Classification (GTDB taxonomy): domain Bacteria; phylum Actinomycetota; class Actinomycetes; order Mycobacteriales; family Mycobacteriaceae; genus Mycobacterium; species Mycobacterium paraffinicum. The sequence goes on along the minus strand of NZ_LZSV01000010.1, from coordinate 211,268 downwards.
CCACCTGCAGCACCGGGATCAGCACCGCGGTGAGCAGCACCAGCACCACGGCGATGCCGTCCACTCCGAGCGAGTAGGTGGCGCCGAACGCCGGTATCCAGGAATGGCTTTCGACGAACTGGTAAGTGGTGCCACCGGACTTGAAGCCGAGGGTGATGACGATCGCGATCGCGAGAGTCGCGACACCGAAGACCAGGCCGGTCCACTTGGCGAGCCGGCGCAGCCCCGGAGGCAGCACGATGACGAGCACCGAGCCGGCCAGCGGCACCAGCCACAGGATGCTCAGCCAGGGCAGATTTCTCACCACAGTTTCACCGCCAGGATCAGTGCGACCACCAGGACCGCGCCCGTGAGCATCGACAATGCGTAGTTGCGGGCGAAGCCGGTTTGCAGCCCCCGCAGGCGATTCGAAGTTCGGCTTACCAGCGCGGCCAGCGCGTTGACCGAACCGTCCACCCCCGCGTTGTCGACGTCGACGAGCGCTTGGGTCAGTTCCGCCCCGGGGCGCATGAACACCTCCTCGTTGAAGGCGTCGCCGTAGAAGTCCCTGCGTGCGGCCGTCGTGAGCGGTGACACCGCAAGCGGTGCCACCCTGGGAATTTCGGCGTTCGCGTACAACCGGTAGGCCACCGCGATCCCGACGATGACCACGCCCAGCGCCAGGGCGGTGCTCACCCAGGCGGGGAAGGCGTGCGTCACCTCTTCGTGCTTACCGACGACCGGCTCGAGCCAGCGTTGCAGGGTGCCCCGCCACGCCAGCAGCCCACCGGAGAACACCGAGCCGACGGCGAGCAGAATCATCGGCCACGTCATCAGGCCGGGCGCCTCGTGCGGATGGGTGTTTGGCGCCCAGCGCTTTTTGCCGAAGAACGTCATCAGCATGACGCGAGTCATGTAGAACGCGGTGACGCCCGCGCCCAGCAGCGCCGCCCCGCCCAGCACATAGCCGCGGACGTCGCCGGCGCCCAGCGCTGCCTCGATGATGGCGTCCTTGGAGAAGAAGCCAGCGAACGGCGGCACGCCGATGATCGCCAGATACCCGAGGCCGAAGGTGGCGAAGGTGATCGGCAGCGCCGCGCGCAGGCCACCGTAGCGGCGCATGTCCTGTTCCTCGTGCATCGCGTGGATCACCGCGCCGGAGCCGAGGAACAAGCCCGCCTTGAAGAAGCCGTGGGTGAGCAGATGCATGATCGCGAACGCGTAACCGGCCGGGCCCAATCCGGCGGCCAGCACCATGTAGCCGATCTGGCTCATCGTGGATGCCGCCAGCGCGCGCTTGATGTCGTCCTTGGCGCAGCCGATGAACGCCCCGAGCAACAACGTGACGGCGCCGACGACGACGACGGCGGTCTGAGCATCGGGCGCCAGGTTGTAGAGCGGGTTGGACCGCACGATGAGGTAGACGCCGGCGGTCACCATGGTGGCGGCGTGGATCAGCGCGGACACCGGGGTCGGGCCCTCCATGGCGTCACCCAACCAGGCCTGCAGCGGGACCTGCGCCGACTTGGCGCAGGCACCCAACAGCAGCAGCAACCCCATCGCCGTCAGCGCGCCGCGGCCGGCGGCCGGTGCGCCGCCGAACACCCCGGCGTAGGACAGCGTGCCGAAGGTGCTGAACATCAAGAACATTCCCAGGGCCAGCCCGGCGTCCCCGACGCGGTTCATCACGAACGCCTTCTTGGCGGCGGTCGCGGCCGTGGGCTTGTGGTACCAGAACCCGATGAGCAGGTAGGACGCCAGGCCCACGCCTTCCCAGCCGACGTAGAGGACCACGTAGTTGTCGGCGACCACCAGCAGCAGCATCGAGGCGAGGAACAGGTTGAGGTAGCCGAAAAACCTTCGGCGGTCCGGGTCCTCGGCCATGTAGGCGACCGAATAGATGTGGATCAGCGACCCGACGCCCGAGATCAGCAGCACGAAACACACCGAGAGCTGGTCGATCTGCAGGCCGAAGTCCACCTGCAGTTGGCCGACCGGGATCCAGGTGAACACCGTTTGGTGGATCACGCGGTCGTCCGCGCCGCGGCCGAGCAGCTCGTTCAGCAGGTTCAGGCCGACGCCGAACGCCGCGAGGGCGGTGGCGCAGCCCAGCCAGTGGCCCCAGGCGTCGGTGCGTCGCCCGCCGAACAACAGGACGGCGGCACCCGCCAGCGGCAGTGCCACCAGCAGCCAGGTGTAGTGAGTCATGTTGGCGTCGTCAGCCTTTGAGTAGGTTCGCGTCGTCGACCGACGCCGATTTGCGGGCACGGAAAATCGTCATGATGATCGCCAGGCCGACGACGACCTCGCACGCGGCCACCACCATCGTGAAGAACGCGATCATCTGCCCGTCCAGGTGGCCGTGCATCCGCGCGAACGTGACGAACGCCAGGTTGACCGCGTTCAGCATCAGCTCGACGCACATGAACATCACGATGGCGTTGCGTCGCAACAGCACACCCGAGGCCCCGATGGTGAACAGCAGGGCCGAAAGGTAGAGGTAATTGGCCGGATTCATGACGTGCCGCCTTTGATCGCCTGACGCGAGGGAGTTTCCTTGCCGTCGGCGCCGCGGCTGCGCAGGATGGGTGACACCGACAGCTCCGAGTACGAACCGTCCGGCAGCAGCGCGGCCACGTCGACGGCGTTGTGCCGCGCGTAGACGCCGGGGCTGGGCATCGGGGTGGGGTGCCCGCCGGGCTGGAATCTCTCCTGCGCGAGCTCCCGCTGCGTCTTGCGGCGCTCGAAACGCTCGCGGTGTGCCAGCACCATCGCCCCGACGGCCGCGGTGATCAGCAGCGCGCTGGTGAGTTCGAACGCCCAGACATATCGGGAGAAGATCAGCGCGGCAAGCCCTTCCACGTTGCCGTTCGCGTTGGCGGTGGTCAGCCCCGCGAAGCCGCCGGTCGCGGAGGCGCCGATCGCGGCGATCAGCAAAACGCCGAACCCCACCCCGGCCAGCACGGCCGCGATGCGCTGGCCGTGCAGCGTCTCCTTCAGGGATTCCGCGGAGTCCACGCCGATCAGCATCAGCACGAACAAGAACAGCATCATCACCGCGCCGGTGTAGACCACGACCTGGACGACGCCCAGAAACAGCGCGTCCTGGATCATGTAGAACACCGCGAGGATGATCATCGTCATTGCCAGGAACATCGCCGAGTACACGGCGTTCACCGCCAGCACCACCCCGATCGCGCCGATCAGCGCCAGCGCTCCGAGCACCCAGAACGCCACGGCCTCACCGGTGGAGGTGCGGACGATCGTGTCGGAAGCCAGATTGGAAGCCAGGAGCTGGCCCGTTACCCCAGTCACCGGGATTCCCCGGCGCTCTCGGTTTCGCGCAGCCCATTCGCGGTGACGTTGCCCTGGTAGTAATCCTTGTCGGTGGCGCCGGGCGCCCGGGGGTGCGGCGGCGCGAGCATGTCTTGCAGCAGCGGCGCGAGCAGCCGGTCCTTCTCGTAGATCAGGTCGGCGCGGTTGTCGTCGGCCATCTCGTAGTCGTTGGTCATCGTCAGCGCCCGGGTCGGGCAGGCCTCGATGCACAGGCCGCAGCCGATGCAACGCAGGTAGTTGATTTGATAGACCCGGCCGTAGCGTTCCCCGGGCGAATACCGGAGCTCCTCGGTGTTGTCCGCGCCCTCGACGTAGATCGCGTCGGCCGGGCACGCCCAGGCGCACAGTTCGCACCCGATGCATTTCTCCAGGCCGTCGGGGTAACGGTTGAGCTGGTGACGGCCGTGATATCGCGGCGCTACCGGGCCCGGCTTCTCCGGATACTCCTCTGTGACGTGCCTTTTGAACATCGAGCCGAACGTCACGCCGAATCCGGCCACGGCGTCTAAGAACTTAGCCACGTGCTTTCTCCTTGCTCGCGGCCGCCAGGGACTTCATCGGCAGCGGCGGTGTCGGGAATACCGGTGTGGGGGTCTGTCCGGCCGGGAGTTGCTTGGCCTCGCGGCGGAGCTGTCGCTCCAGCGCGCGAATACCGGGCGTAGCGAACGGTTTTCGCAACAACAGCACCAGCGCCGTCGCGAACACGATGCTGCAGGCGACCAGCACCGGGGTCCAGTGCGCGTACCCCTGGTTCTGCAGGGTGCGGATCACCGCCGCGATCAACACCCAGACCAGCGAGGCCGGGATCAGCAGCTTCCAGCCCAGCCCCATGAACTGGTCGTAGCGCAGCCGGGGCAGGGAGGCCCGCAGCCAGAAGTAGACGAACAGGAATGTCCACATCTTGGCGGTGAACCAGAGCAGCGGCCACCACCCGGTGTTGGCGCCGGCCCACATGTTGATGGGCCATGGTGCGTGCCAGCCGCCGAAGAACAGGACGGTGGCCAGCGACGAAACCGTCATCATGTTGACGTATTCGGCCAGCATGAACATCGCGAACTTCAGCGACGAGTACTCGGTGTGGAATCCGGCGACCAGCTCACCCTCGGCCTCGGGCAAATCGAATGGCGCCCGGTTGGTTTCGCCGACCATGGAGATCAGGTAGATGACGAACGACGGCAGCAGCAGGAACACGTACCAGACCCGGTCCTGCGCCGCGACGATCTGTGATGTCGACATGGAGCCGGCGTAAAGAAACACCGCCGCGAACGACAGCCCCATCGCCACCTCGTAGGAGATGACCTGCGCGGTGGAGCGCACCCCGCCCAGCAGCGGGTAGGTGGACCCGGACGCCCAGCCGCCCAGCACGATGCCGTACACGCCGATCGCCGAAAGCCCCAGGATGAACAGCACCGCCACCGGGACGTCGGTCAGCTGCAGTGGTGTGCGGTGCCCGAACACCGACACCACCGGCCCGAACGGGATGAACGCGAAGGCGGTGAACGCGGGGATGGTGGAGATGACCGGCGCCGCGAAGTAGACGAACTTGTCGACGCCCCCCGGCGTGATGGTTTCCTTGAGCGCCAACTTGATTCCGTCGGCCAGGCTCTGCAGGACACCCCACGGTCCCGCGCGGTTCGGCCCGGGCCGCAGCTGCATCCAGCCGAGAATCTTGCGCTCGAGCAGGATCGCGACCAGCACGTTGAGCATGAGGAAAACGAAGATGGCTAGCGCCTTGCCCAGCACCAGCCACCAGGTGTCGTGCCCGAAGGCGGTCAAGGAGGTCGTCGTCATGAGCCCACTCCGATTTTGACTGTGCTGCCCAGGGTTACGCCCAGCTGCCGGTGGACGGCGCAACCCGGGGAGTTCAGCGGAAGCCACACCACCCGGTCGGGCATGTCGGTGATGATCAGCGGCAGGCTGATCGACCCGCGTGGCGTGCTGACGGTGACCGCGTCACCGTCGGCGGCGCCGATCTCGGCGGCCGTGTCGGCCGACAGCCGCACCGCGGGCTTGCGCGCGGTCCCGGCCAGATGCGGTTCGCCGTCTTGCATTCGGCCGTTGTCCAGCAACATCCGCCAGCCGGTCAGCACCGCCTCGCCGGACCCGGCCTGGGCCGGTTCCGGGGCCGCTACGGCCGGGCCGGCGGCCCAATTGCCGTCCCAGGTGCCCAGCGCGGCGAGTTCGGCGCGGGCCGCCGCGGCGGTCGACAGCCCCAAGTAGACGCCCATCTCGTCGGCCAGCGCGTCGAGCACTTGGTGGTCGGACTGGCTGGCTTGCTCGCTGCTCCAGCGCAGCGCCGGTTCGAACGGGCGGTAGCGGCCCTCCCAGTTGACGAAGGCCCCGGCCTTCTGCGTCGTCGGCGCGACGGGAAACACCACGTCGGCGCGGTCGGTGACGGCGCTGCGCCGCAGCTCCAGGCTGACCACGAATCCGGCGGAGTCCAGCGCGGCCAGCACCGCGTCGGGGTCGGCGAAGTCGTCGGGTTCGACACCGCCGACAAGCAGTGCGCCCAGCGTCCCGTCGGCGGCGGCGGCCAGGATGCCATCGACGTCACGCCCTGCGGCGGAAGGCAATTCGGAGACGTGCCATGCCGCCGCGATCTGCGCGCGGGCGGTCTCGTCGTCGAGGGGGCGGCCGCCCGGCAGCAGGGCGGGCAGCGCGCCGGCCTCCAGCGCGCCCCGCTCGCCGGCTCGGCGCGGCACCCACGCCAGCCGGGCCCCGGTGGACTCGGCGAGCCGGGCGGCGGCGGACAATCCGCCGGGCACCGTGGCCAGGCGTTCGCCGACCATGATGACCGCTCCGGCGGTGGACAGCAGGTCGCCCACCTCGCCGGTGGCCAGCCCGTCCAGCGCCGCCGCTTCGTCCCCCGGGGCGGTTTTGATGAGCCGCCCAGACATCTTCTCCAGCGCCCGGGTGGCGAACGGCGCCACCGCATACACCGGCAGCCGGTGCTTGCGGGCGGCCTTGCGCAGCCGCAGGAACATGATGGGCGACTCGTCTTCGGGCTCGAATCCGACCAGCACCACCACCGGCGCCGATTCCAGATCGGAGTAGCTGACGTCGCGCCGGCCGGCGATGCGTGACGCCAGGAAGTCGGCCTCCTCGGCCGAGTTCGGGCGGGCGCGGAAGTCAATATCGTTGCTGTCCAACACGATTCGGGCGAATTTGGAGTACGCGTAGGCGTCTTCCAAGGTGGCCCGACCACCAACCAACACACCCGTGCGCCCGCGGGCCGCGTCGAGGCCCCGAATCGCCATCGCCATCGCGTGCGACCACGACGCGGGCACCAGCGTGCCGTCCGCGTCGCGAATCAGGGGAGTGCCGATCACATCCGGCTGGGTCGCGTAGCTGAACGCCCACCGCCCCTTGTCGCAGTTCCACTCCTCGTTGACTTCCGGGTCGTCGCCGGCCAGCCGGCGCAATACCTTGCCGCGGCGGTGGTCGGTGCGCTGGGCGCACCCGGACGCGCAGTGTTCGCAGACGCTGGGGCTGGACACCAGGTCGAAGGGGCGGGCCCGGAAACGGTAGGCGGTGCCGGTCAGCGCGCCCACCGGGCAGATCTGCACCGTGTTGCCCGAGAAGTACGAGTCGAACGGCTCATTGGCGTAGATGCCGACCTGCTGCAGGGCGCCGCGCTCCTGCATGTCGATGAAAATGTCCCCGGCGATCTGCTCGGAGAACCGCGTGCAGCGGGCGCACAGGATGCAGCGCTCACGATCCAGCAGCACCTGTGCGGAGATGTTGATGGGCTTGGCGAAGGTCCTCTTGACGTCGGTGAAGCGGGAATCGGCGCGGCCGTTGGACATCGCCTGGTTCTGCAGCGGGCACTCGCCACCCTTGTCGCACATCGGGCAGTCCAGCGGGTGATTGATGAGCAGCAGCTCCATCACACCGTGCTGGGCTTTGTCCGCGGCCTCCGACGTGAGCTGCGTGCGCACGACCATGTCATCGGTGGCGACAGTGGTGCACGACGCCATCGGTTTGCGCTGCCCCTCGACCTCAACCAGGCACTGCCGGCACGCGCCGACCGGCTCGAGCAGCGGGTGGTCGCAGAATCGCGGGATCTGGATGCCCATCAACTCGGCCGCGCGGATCACCAGTGTGCCCTTGGGCACGCTGATTTCGTTGCCGTCGATGGTCAGCGTCACCATGTCCGGCGGGCGCACCTCGTCACCGGTGTCCGTCTTCGCCGCCTGAGTCATAAGAGCGTCAAGCCTTTCCGTTCAGCATGGAGTCTCGGGGGTCGAACGGGCAGCCACCGTCTTCGACGTGCGCCACGTATTCGTCGCGGAAGTACTTGATCGACGACATCACCGGGCTCGCGGCACCATCGCCCAACGCGCAGAACGCCTTTCCCAAGATGGAGTCGGAGATGTCCAAGAGCTTGTCGATGTCCTCGTTGGTGCCCTTGCCGGATTCCAGCCGGTCGTAGATCTGGTCCAGCCAGAAGGTGCCCTCCCGGCAGGGGGTGCACTTCCCGCACGATTCGTGCTTGTAGAAGTACGTCCAACGCTGCACCGCACGCACCACGCAGGTGGTCTCGTCGAAGATCTCCAGCGCCTTGGTGCCCAGCATCGAGCCGACCGCGCCCACACCCTCGTAGTCCAACGGCACGTCGAGGTGCTCGTCGGTGAGCAGCGGGGTGGACGACCCGCCGGGTGTCCAGAACTTGAGCCGGTGCCCGGCCCGCACCCCGCCGGCGTAGGCGAGCAACTCGCGCAGCGTGATACCCAGCGGGGCCTCGTACTGGCCGGGCCGGGCGACATGCCCGGAGAGCGAATACAGCGTGAAGCCAGGCGATTTCTCGGTGCCCATCGACCGGAACCATTCGACGCCGTTGAGGATGATGGACGGCACGCTGGCGATCGTCTCGACGTTGTTGATCACCGTGGGACAGCCATAGAGCCCCGCCACCGCGGGGAACGGCGGCCGGAGCCGCGGCTGGCCGCGACGGCCTTCCAGCGAATCGAGCAGCGCGGTTTCCTCGCCGCAGATGTAGGCGCCGGCGCCGGCGTGCACCACCAGCTCCAGGTCGAAACCCGAGCCGTTGATGTCGCGGCCCAGGTATCCGGCGGCGTAGGCCTCGGCCACCGCGTTCTGCAGGCGGCGCAACACCGGCAGCACTTCCCCGCGCACGTAGATGAACGCGTGGCTGGCCCGGATCGCGTAGGCGGCGATGATGACGCCCTCGATGAGGACGTGCGGCGTCGCCAGCATCAACGGAATGTCCTTGCACGTACCGGGTTCCGACTCGTCGGCGTTGACCACCAGGTAGTGCGGCTTGGCGGCTGCGCCGGTGTCGCCCTGCGGGATGAACGACCACTTCGTTCCGGTCGAGAAGCCGGCGCCGCCGCGCCCGCGCAACCCGGAGTCCTTGACGGTGGCGATCACGTCGTCGGGCGCCATGGCCAGCGCCTTCTTCATCCCCTGATAGCCGTCGTGTCGGTGGTAGGTCTCAAGAGTCCACGACTCGGGATCGTCCCAGAACCGGCTGATGACCGGGGTCAGCGGCGTGGCCTGAGAGCTGGTCATGACTGGCCTCCCGGCGGGGTGGGCGCCTGCATGCCGTTTTCCTTCGCCACCTTCAGGCCCGCCAGCGTGGCCTCGCCCGCGCCGCCCTGGCCCTGGTCGGGCCGTTCGTCGGGCAGGCCGGCCAGGATGCGTGACGTCTCGCGGAAGGCGCACAGCGGGGCACCGCGGGTGGGCGGCTTGGGCGTGCCTGAGCGCAACGAGTCGACGAGCTCGCGGGCCGACTCCGGTGTCTGGTTGTCGAAGAACTCCCAGTTGACCATCACCACCGGCGCGTAGTCGCAGGCGGCGTTGCACTCGATGTGTTGCAGGGTGACGGAGCCGTCTGCGGTGGTCTCGTCGTTGCCGATGCCCAAATGATCCTGCAGAGCGTCGAATACGGCGTCGCCGCCCATGATGGCGCACAGCGTGTTGGTGCAGACACCGACCAGGTAATCGCCGGTGGGTCCGCGGCGGTACATCGTGTAGAAGCTCGCCACCGCCGACACCTCGGCGCCGGTCAGGCCCAGCTGCTCACCGCAGAACTCCAAACCGGCCGGGGTCAGGTAGGAGTCCTCGGCCTGCACCAGGTGCAGCAACGGCAGCAGCGCCGAGCGCTTATTGGGGTAGCGGCCCATGATCTCCTTGGCGTCGACCTCCAGCCGCGCCCGCACTTCCGCCGAATACGATTGCGGCGCACCCTCAACCACGAACGCGTTGGGTTCCTCGGGCGGTGGTCCGAGCCGGATGAACACCGGCTGTCCTTGCGGGCCGGTCACCGATCCACCCCGCCCATGACCGGGTCGATGCTGGCGACCGCGGTGATCAGGTCGGCCACCATCCCGCCCTCGGACATCGCGGCGACCGACTGCAGGTTGGTGAAGGACGGGTCCCGGTAGTGCACGCGGTAGGGGCGGGTGCCGCCGTCGCTCACCATGTGCACGCCAAGCTCCCCGCGCGGTGACTCCACCGCGGTGTAGACCTGGCCCGCCGGAACCCGGATGCCCTCGGTGACCAGCTTGAAGTGGTGGATCAAGGCCTCCATCGAGCCGCCCATGATCTTGGCGATGTGCTCCTGTGAGTTACCCATCCCGTCCGGGCCCACCTTGAGGTCGGCCGGCCAGGCGATCTTGCGGTCCTCGATCATGGTCGGGCCCGGCTTCAACTTGTCCAGACACTGCTCGACGATCTTGATCGACTCCCACATCTCGTTGACGCGAATCATGTAGCGCCCGTAAGCATCACATGTGTCGGCGGTCATCACGTCGAATTCGTAGTTTTCATATCCGCAGTACGGTTCGCTCTTGCGCAGATCGTGGGGCAACCCGGTGGCGCGCAGGATCGGTCCGGTGATCCCGAGCGCCATGCAGCCGGTCAGGTCCAGGTAGCCGACGTCCTGGGTGCGGGCCTTCCAGATGGCGTTCTCGTTGAGCAGACCGCTCATTTCGCGCAGCACCTGGCGCAGCGGCTTGAGGGCTTCGGCGATGTCGGACTCCGCGTTGGGCGGCAGGTCCTGCGCCACGCCGCCCGGCCGGATGTAGGCGCTGTTCATCCGCAACCCGGAGATCTTCTCGAACAGGTTCAGCACGATCTCGCGGCCGCGGAACCCGACGAACATCGGGGTCATGGCGCCCAGTTCCATGCCGCCGGTGGCGAGCGCGACCAAGTGCGAGGAGATCCGGTTGAGCTCCATCATCATCACTCGGATGACGTTGACTCGCTCCGGTATCTGATCGGTGATCCCGAGCAGCTTCTCGACGCCCAGGCAGTACGCCGTCTCGTTGAAAAACGGTGATAGGTAATCCATTCGGGTCACGAAAGTGACGCCCTGGGTCCAGTACCGATATTCGAGGTTCTTCTCGATCCCGGTGTGTAGGTAGCCGATTCCGCAGCGAACCTCGGTGACCGTCTCGCCCTCGATCTCCAGGATCAGGCGCAGCACCCCGTGGGTGGACGGGTGCTGGGGACCCATGTTGACGACGATCCGTTCGCCGGGGTCCGCCTTGCGGGCGGCGTCGACGATCTGGTCCCAGTCCTGTCCGCCGGCGACTAAGACGGTCTCCGGGCCTTCTGGGGCGCCGCCATCGCGCGTCGAGTCGGTGATTGTGCTCATCAGTTGTACGCTCTCCGCTCGTCGGGCGGGGGAATCTGGGCTCCCTTGTATTCCACCGGGATGCCGCCGAGGGGATAGTCCTTGCGTTGCGGATGGCCATGCCAGTCGTCGGGCATCTCGATGCGGGTCAGCGACGGGTGTCCGTCGAAGATGATGCCGAAGAAGTCGTAGGTTTCGCGCTCGTGCCAGTCGGTGGTCGGGTAGACCCCGTACAGCGAAGGGATGTGCGGATCGCTGTCCGGCGCAGCCACTTCCAGGCGGACGCGGCGATTGTGCGTGATCGACTGCAACGGGTACACCGCGTGCAGTTCGCGACCGGTCTCGTGGGGGTAGTGCACCCCGCTGACACCCAGACACATCTCGAAGCGCAGCCCCGGCTCATCGCGAAGATGCTGGGTGACTCGGGGCAGCGCCTCGCGGCGCACGTGCAGGGTCAGCTCGTCGCGGTACACCACGACTTTCTCTATCGCGTCAGAGAATTCGACGTCCGCGCTTTTCAGCGCCTGGGCCAGTGTGTCGACCACGTCGTCGAAGTAGCGGCCGTAGGGTCGGGGGCTGCTGCCGGGAAGCATGACCTCGCGCACCAGGCGCCCGTAGCCGGACGTGTCACCCGAACCCTCGGCGCCGAACATGCCGCGGCGCACGTCGATCACTTCTTCGTCGGCCTGGCTGATCGCCTCTTGGGGATCTTGGTCGGGCGAGCTCATCGCAGCAGCCCGCGCATCTCGATCGTGGGCCGGGCCGCCAGCGCCGCCTGCTCGGCCTCGGCGATGGCTTCTTCGCGGTTGACGCCCAGCGGCATCTCCTGAATCTTCTCGTGCAGCTTCAGGATTGCGTGCAACAGCATCTCCGGCCGCGGTGGGCAACCGGGCAGGTAGATGTCCACCGGCACCACGTGGTCCACGCCCTGCACGATCGCGTAGTTATTGAACATCCCGCCGGACGACGCGCACACACCCATGGCCAGCACCCACTTCGGCTCGCCCATCTGGTCGTAGATCTGGCGCAGCACCGGCGCCATCTTCTGGCTCACGCGGCCCGCGACGATCATCAGGTCGGCCTGCCGCGGCGTCGCCGAGAATCGCTCCATGCCGAACCGCGCGATGTCGAATCTTGGCCCGGCGGTTGCCATCATCTCGATGGCACAGCACGCCAAACCGAACGTCGCCGGCCACAAGGAGTTCTTGCGCACATAGCCGGCCACCTTCTCGACCGTTGACAGCAGAATCCCACCGGGCAGCTGTTCTTCGAGACCCACGTCTACCTCAATCCCACGTCAGGCCGCCGCGACGCCACACATAGGCGTACGCCACGAAGACCGTGAGCATGAACACCACCATCTCGACCAACGCGAACGTTCCCAGCGCGTCGTAACTGACCGCCCATGGATACAAGAACACGATTTCGATGTCGAAGACGATAAAAAGCATTGCGGTCAGGTAATACTTCACCGGGAACCGCTGGCCGGCCGCCGCGTGCGGGCCGCTGACCGGACTGTCGGTGGGTTCGATGCCGCACTCGTAAGGCGCCATCTTCGACTTGTTGTAACGCGTCGGGCCGGCCAGGCTCGCGATCACCACCGATCCCACGGCGAAGGCCGCGCCTATCGCCCCGAGCACCAAGATGGGTATGTAGACGTTCAACTCGCTCCAAGATCTCCTCGTACGGGCCGCCGGTGCGGCGGCCGGGCGGGGGCCGGGCTGCTGTGACGTACCCGGACTGCGGGCCACCACAGTGACCTCCACAACATAGCGTCGCGAAGACGGCTGTGTTTTGTCGGGGTGGGGGTATTCGCCTCGTTTTTGTGTCGGCGCAACCGGTTGGCTCGCCGCCACGGTCGGCCGGCGGCGTTTCAACGGCGGTTTCGCGCCCGCCGACGGGGTGTTGAGCGCGGTATCACCGCAGGTGAAAGGGCTAGCGCGTGGGGGTGCGGAGCAGTCCGAGCACCGTGCGGCCCAGCACGATGGGATCGAGGGGATGCGGCACCGCGGCCTCGGCCCGCGACCAGTTCGCCAGCCAGGCGTCGTCCGGGCGGCCGGTGAGCACCAGGATCGGTGGGCACGTGGCGAGTTCGTCTTTGAGTTGTTTGGCGATTCCCATGCCGCCGGTGGGCGTGGCTTCCCCGTCGAGAATGGCCAAGTCGATGCCGCCCTCGTCCATCTGGCGCACCACCATCGGGGCGGTCGCCACCTCGAGGTAGGTCAGCTCGGGCAGGTCCGGATGCAGATGCTTGCCCAGTGCCCGGATGACTTGTTCACGGGTTTTGGCGTTATCGCTGTAGACCAGGATCCGCAGGGCAACGCTGGATTCGGGGCTGGAATCGGACACGGTGCAGATGCTACTGGTGTCGCACCGGCTTCACTGGGCAGCCCGCACGAAGACGGCCTCGGCCGCCGCCTTCGCCGTCGAGCCGATCATGCCGAGCCGGTTCCAGCCCAGGTCGAACTGGGCGCGATCCACCTTTGTTTCCCCGGCGATCCGGATCGAGCCGTCGTCGAGTTCGGTGATCGTGGCGGACAGGGGCAGCGGCGCGGTGATGCCCTTGATGGTCAACGCGGCGCGGAGGTCTGCGGCCTTGCCTTTGGTCGGGTGCACCGCGGTGACGACGACGCTGATCTCACCGAAGCGCTCGACGTCGAAGAAGTCGGGCGAGCGCAGGTGCTTGTCGCGACGGCCTATCCCCGTGTCCAGGGAGGCGGTGCGGATGTCGAGGCGGCCGAAAACCGCACCCTTCGCCGTCAGTTGGCCGTCGCCGCTGAACTCGGTGAAGCGGCCCTTGACCTTCAGCAGGCCCCACATGTTTGCGACCTTGAAGGTGATCTCCGAGCGGTCGGGGACGAGGTTCCACACGCCGGCCAGGTCGGGATCGTTCAGAAGTGTTTCCAAAGTCGTCATCGTCACCCCCATCTCTCGTGGCGAATCTAACGCCTAGTCCATCAACGGCGCGATCTCGGCGGGGTCGAAATACTCGTCGATCCGGTCGAGCCGGCCGTCGCTGGCCACCCTGATCACGATGCAGACCCGCATCGAGATCGATTGGCCGGCATGGCCGGTGGCGTGCAGGATGTGCTGCTGGACGAAGCCGCCCTCGAAGAATCGCCGGTCCAGGATTTCGTAATGGCGCTCGGTGGTCGCGGTAATGAACCAGTCGATGACCCGCAGCGCGCGGGCCTTGCCGTCATCGCGGCGCGCGCCGACTCGCCACACCGCGATGTCGTCGCTCCACATCCGGTCAACCGCCGCAAAGTCACCCTTTTCGATCGCCGTGAACAGGCGGTCTGCCGCGTCGGCAACGATTTCCGCGCTCGCACCGGCCATGATCTCGCTCCTAATCGCTGTCGTATCCGGGGTGGGCGGCGGCCACCCGGCGCCGCACCAGTGTGCGCAGGCACGCGGTGACCTCCCGGGCCCGCCCGTCCAGCTCGCCCGCGCGTATCGCGGCGCCCAGCTCTTCCTCGTCGGCGAATCCCAGGTCGGCCAGCGCTTCGCGCGATTCGGCCTCGCTCTCGTCGAGCAGTTCGCGCTCGACGATGCGCAGCGCGTTGGCGGCCACCCGGGCGTGGAAGTTGACCTGCCCGCTGGTCGCCGCCCGCACGTCGGTCTCCAGAAATTCGGCCACCGCGGCCACCAGTTCGGCGGCGAGCGGGCGCCCGTACGCGCCGATCACTCCGGCACCTCTTCGAGCAGGTCGAGCAGGTCCCATTCCGTCTCGCACACGCGGCGGCCGATCGCGGCCAGCTCCACCGATCGGAACTGACCGGTCAAATGCCGCTCGGCCTGGTAGCGGCAGATGACGCCCCAGCGCAGCGTGGCCAGCACCAGCCACCAGTGAAACGCCACCCGGTCGACGCTAGTGCCGCCGGCCTGCTCGTAGGCGTGCAGGAAGCTTTCGATGCTGCCGAGGCCGCCGGCGCCGAGGCTGGCCGGGGCGCCGAAGCGCCAGGCGCGGATGCAGAACCAGGCCAGGTCGTCGTACGCGTCGCCGCGGTGTACCAGCTCCCAGTCGAGGACCGCGGCGAGGCGGGACCCGTCGACGATGAGGTTGCCCATCCGGTAGTCCCCGTGCACGAGGACGTCCGCCGACGGCTCGGGCCGGTTGGCGCCCAGCCAGCGAAAAGCCCATTCGAAGGTGGCCGTGGTGTCACCCATGGCGTCGAGCCGCTCGCGCCACTGCGTGAGCGGGTCCTCGCGGGTTAGGCCGGGAATGCTCGTGTCGGCGCGGTGGATGGCGGCCAGGGCCTGCGCACATTGCCGCAGCAGCTCCCCGCGGGCCGCTTGCCCGCCCGCGGCGTCGAGCTGACGCTGAATGCGCCGGACGATGGTCTCGCCCGCGATCTCGTCGCAGATCAGAAACGGATTGCCCAGTGCGGCAGGCGAATCGTCGGCGATGAGCACGTGGGGGACCGGTGCGCCTGCCGCCGCGGCGGCGGCCTGAGCGCGTGCCTCCAGCTCCATGCCGGCGTGCACGTCGTCGGGCGCGCCGGTGCGCAGGATCAGCACGTGGCGTCGCTCGCCGGCGACCGCGTTGAACGCCCACGTGGAGCGACTGGCGCCCCCGGTCAGCACGCGCAGGTTCTCAATCGCGACATCGGCACCGAGGACCGGCGCCAGCACCGCGGCGATCTGGGGGGCCAACTCCTCGGTCGATGTCACTTGCCAAACTTAAACAGCCGCTGCGCCACCCGGCGAATCTGGATCTCCTCCGCTCCCTCGGTGATCCGGTAGCGACGGTGGTGGCGATAGATGTGCTCGAACGGCTCGTGCCGGCTGTAGCCGAGGCCACCGAAGATCTGCATGGCCCGGTCGGCGGCGTCGCAGACGAGTCGGTTGGCGCGGTAGTTGGCCATCGACACCTTGTCCGAGACCTCCATGTGGTGGTCCCGGTCCAGATGCCAGGCGGCATAGGCCACCAGCAGCCGCACCATCTGGGCTTCGGTTTGCAATTCGGCCAGCGGCCACTGCACGGCCTGGTTGACTGACAGCGGCTTGCCGAAGACGGTCCGCTTCCCGGCGTATTCGGCGGCGCGGTCGATGCAGTACTGGGCCGCGCCCAGGCTGCTGGCCGCCTGCCGAATCCTGTTCTCGTGCAGGAACGTCTGCGCGACCTCCAGGCCGCGGTCCACCTCACCGAGCACCGCGTCGGCGAGGACCCGGACGTCGGTCAACTGGACTTCGCCATGGTCGGTCGGCATGTTGAACGTCCACCAGTAGTAGGGGACGGTGAACCCGGGCGCATCCGTCGGCACCAAAAACGCCGTGATGCCCCGCGCCTGGCCGGGCTCTCCGGAGGTGCGCGCGAACACCAGGTCGTGGGTCGCGCGGTGGACCCCGGTGTTGAACCGCTTGGCGCCGTTGATCACCCACCCATCGCCGTCGGCCTGCGCGCGCGTCTGAAGCCATGTCGCGTCCGAGCCGTGCTGGGGCTCGGTCAGTCCGAACGCCATCGAACGTTCCCCGGTGATCAGCGCTTCGGACCAGAGCCGTCGCTGCTCATCGGTGCCGAAGCGCTCCATCATGATCACCTGCGGGAAGTTGCCGACGATCGAGGACTCGTTCTGCAGGTCGTTGTGCAGGCCGAGGCCCTTGTGCGCCAGGTGCTCCCGGATGACGGCCATGTCGACGTTGGTGCCGTCCCGGCCGCCCAGCGACGCCGGCAGCCCGTACCGCAGCCAGCCCGCCTTGTCGGCCCGCCTGCGCATCTCCGCGAGCAGATCCTCCCATTCGCGCGTCGGGATGCCGTCGTTGTCCCAGTCGGTGCGGGCATGTTCGCGGCGCTTGTCGAAGTACTGGATGTGGTCGCGCTCCAGCGGTTTGATCTCCGCCTCGATGAACTCGTCCATCTGAGCGAGCAGGCCTGGAAGGTGTTCGGGGAGTGTGAAATCCACAGTTGTCTCCTTTGAAGGGGCTCAAGCGCCGTACAGGGTTTTCTTCCAGATCGTCGACAGGGTGGCGATGGCGTCCTTGTCGCTGATCTTGATGCCCAGGTTGGAGGGACCGACGAAGACGGTGGTGAAGTTCTCGAACAGCAGGGCGATGGCCGCCGCGGTGTGTTGCGGGTCGAGCTCGGTTCCGTAGCCCTGCTCCTGGGCGCGGCGGACCGAGGCGGCGACGATGTCCATGCCGAAGCGGCGGAATTCGTTCTGGACGGCCGCGAAGCGTCGCTGGGTGGCGGCCAGCTGGGCCACGGCGATCATGATGCCGATGTTCTGCTTGAACATGTTCCAGTACCCGGTGACCACCGAGGTGAAGAAGGCGTCGTCCTCCGGAGAGTCCGGTAACTCGAGACTCAACCCCGACGGTGTCACGACATCGTGCAGGAAGGACTCCGCGAGGGCGGCGAGCAGGTCTTCCTTGTCGGCGAAATAGCGGTAGAACACCGCGGGCGACTTGCCGGCCGCCGACGTGATGTCGGCCAGCGTGGTCCCATGAAAGCCGCGCTCGGCGAACAGCTTTCGGGCGGCCAGCTCGATGGCCTGCCTGGTCTGGCGGCCCTTGGCGGTGCGCGCCTCCGGTGCGGGCATCAGGTCCGCATCCGGTCGCCGGCCCGCAGCAGGGCGCTCGGCAGATCGTGGCCGACAACGGATTTGGCGACGTCCGCCGCGGCGATGGCGGCGTGCAGGTCGACGTCGACATCGATGCCGCTGTCGCGCAGCAGGTACACCAGATCCTCGGTGGCGATGTTGCCGGTGGCACCCGGCGCGAACGGGCAGCCGCCCAGCCCGCCGACCGAGGAATCCAGCCGGGTCACCCCGGAGCTGACCGCGGCGTAGGCGCTGGCCAGCCCGGAGCCGCGGGTGTTGTGGAAATGCCCGCCCAGAGGTAGGTCGCCGATCACCGGACGCAGTTGCGCGATAAGCGAACTTACGCGCCCCGGGGTGGTGGTGCCGATCGTGTCGGCGATGGAGAGGCGGTCGGCGCCGCGCTCGCGGGCGGCCGCGGCGATGTCGAGCACTCGCTGGGGCGGGGTGGGGCCTTCGAACGGTGAGTCCCACGCGGTCGCGATCACCACTTCGACGGTGATGTTGTCGTCGTGCGCGATCGCAACGATCTCGTCGATCGCCTTGGTGGCCTCGGCGCTGGTCCGCCCGACGTTCGCCTGACTGAACGTGTCGTCGGCGGCGACCACGTACTCGATCGAGCGCAGCCCCGCCGCGACGGCCCGCTTAGCTCCGTTCGGGCTCGCCACCAGGGCGGAGAACTCGATGTCGGGGTAGTCGTGCAGGTGGGCGGCGAGCTCGGCGGCGTCGGCCATCGACGGCACTTTCGACGGCGAGACGAACGCCGTGGCCTCCACCTCGCGGACCCCGGTCGCGGCGACCGCGGCCAGCAATTCGAGCTTGGCCGACAACGGAATCGGCGTTTCGATCTGCAGGCCGTCGCGCAGCGCCACCTCGCGAATGACCACGTGCCTAGTCATCGGCACCGCTCCTCCTCATCGCTTCGTCCCCCGCAAGCGGGAGGTGCCCCCACTGCATCGTCGCCGGTGCGTCACAGCACCTCCTCGGCCCGTAGCTCCTCGAGCTCAGCCGCGGTCTTCCCCAGCAGCCCGATGTAGACGTCGTCGTTGTGCTGGCCCGGACGGGCGGGCCCGGCGTTGCGCACGCGGCCCGGCGATTCCGACAGCACCGGCACGACGCCCGGCCCGAGAACGTCCCGCCCGAGCCTTTCATCGAAGTGTTCGACCAGCATGCCGCGGGCCCGCAGCTGCGGGTCGTCGACCACCTCCGCGACCGTGTTGATCGGCCCGGCGATCACCCCTGCGGCGCTGAGGGTTTCGATGATGTCGCCCGGCTGGCGTTCCGCGGCCCACGCGCCGATGATCTCGTCGAGTTCGTCCTGATTGCGGCCTCGGGCGACGTGCGTGGCGAACCGGTCGTCGATGGCCAGCTCCGGGCGGCCCATCGCCTTGCACAGCCGGGCGAAGACGGTGTCCTGGTTAGCGGCGATCACCACCCACGAGCCGTCGGCGCTGCGGTAGATGTTGGATGGCGCGATGCCCTCCAGCCGGGTGCCCGACGGCCCGCGCACCACGCCGCCGACGTCGTAGTCGGGGATGGTGGATTCCTGGACCGCCAAACAGGATTCGGTCAGCGCGACGTCCACCACCTGGCCCCGCCCGGTGATGCTGCGGCGGTACAGCGCGGCCATGGCACCCTGGGCGCCGAACATCCCGGCCAGGGTGTCGCCGAGCGAGAGCGCCAGCCTGGGCGGCGGGCCGCCGGGGAAACCGTTGAGATAGCGCAGCCCGCTGGCCGCCTCGGCCACCGAGGCATACCCGGCCTTGTGCGCGTCGGGGCCGGTCTGGCCGTAGCCCGACACCCGAACCAGGATGATGCCCGGGTTGCGGGCGCTCAGCACGTCGTAACCCAGGTCCCATTTCTCCAACGTCCCCGGGCGGAAGTTCTCCACGATGATGTCGGACTTCTCGACGAGGTCGCAGAACAGTTCGCGGCCACGTGGCCGGCGCAGGTCGAGGGTGATCGCTCTCTTGTTGCGCGCGTGCACCGTCCAGAAGACGTGCTGCCCGTCGAGCTCGGCCTGGCCCCAGGTGCGCAACGGGTCCGGGGCGCCGGGGGGTTCCACCTTGATGACGTCGGCGCCCATGTCGCCCAGCAGCCGTCCGGCGAAGGGGCCGGCGATCAGCGTGCCCAGCTCGAGCACCCGGACCCCGTCCAGCGGTCCCGTCGCCGGTGCGCTCATTCTTTGTCCGCGAAGTCGTGGCGGACCAGCCAGTCGGTCACGATGTCGACGGCCGCGCGCAGCTTGTCGCGCTGATCGGGGCCCGCGTAATAGTGGGTGGCGCCCGGGATTTCGTGCATCTCCTTGTCACGATGCCCGATCGCGTTGAAGAGCCGCCGGGTGTGGCTGGGCGTGCAGGCGTCGTCGGCCAGGTTGCCGATGACCAGCGCAGGGACGGCGATGTCGGCGCCGCAGGCCACCCCGTCGCCGCGGGCGTCGTCGTAACTCCATTGCGACAGCCAGCCGCGCAACGTGGAGAAGCGGGCCAGCCCGACCGGGCTCATGTTCACCACCTGAGGATCCCCCAGGTAACAGGTTCTCGGGGTGCGTTCGTTGGGATCGACGGTCGGGTCCAGCCAACGCGGGTCGGCCATGGTGCCGTGCACCACGAAACAGAATTCGTCGTCCGGGCGTCCGGCCGCCTTCAGTTCGGCGAGCTTGCCCTTGACCCACGCGGTGATGCGCCGGTTGCGTTCGATCTGTGCGTTGCGGTAGCGGGCCAGGAATTCCTGGCTGTAGGGCGGCTGGTTCGGGTTGTCCGGGTTGTACAGATCCAGCTCGGGATCGCGCTTGGTGGGATCGGATTCGTCGAGGATCGACGCGTCGAGCCATTCGGTCAGCGTGCCGTGCCGACTGATGTGCGCCGCCAGCAGCATGATGCCGTCGGCGGGGATCAGGTCCAGGCCGGTCAGGTCGGGGCCGTCGCCGGACGGGCTCGAGGTGATGGTGGGGTGCTGGGCCTGCTGCTGGTAGAACACCGACAGTGAGCCGCCGCCGCTCCAGCCTGCCAGCACCACCTTCTCGTAACCCAGCCGTTTTTTAGCGTCCTTGATGCACTCGCCGAGATCCTCTACCACCTTCTCCATCAGCAGCGCCGAGTCGGTGCCGCGGAACCGGCTGTTGCAGTAGATGACGTGATGGCCTGCCCGGGCCAGCGCGTTGATCATCGGCAGGTAGGCCCCGCCGCCGATCGGGTGCATGAACACCAGCACGGTGTCCGACGGCTTGTCCACCGGCCTGAGCAGGTAGCTCTCCAGCACCGTGATCTCGGCGAGGCCGCCGTAGACGTCGCGGACGGTGGAATTGTTATGGAAGGCAACGAGATAGGGGATTCGCTCGTATTCGTGGCGGGTCGTCATGGTCAGTGTTGTCCTAGGTCGTGGGCCAGCACCTCGGGCGAGGGGGTCAGGCGTCGGCGGGTATCGACGGCGATCACTTGCCAATCGACGCGGGAGTAATCGTCGAATTTGCGGCGCGCCCGTTCCCGCGCCTTCTCCGGCGCGCCGTGGTGAACGCCTTGCGGCGCATGGGAAATCAGGCCGGGCGGCATCGGGATGCCGTAGAGCGAGCCGCCATGGAAGAAGGCGATCTCGTCATAGTCGACATTGCGGTGATACCACGGTGTGCGCTCGGTGCCGGCGACGCCTTCGGCGGGCTTCGGCAGGAAATTCATCACGTAGACGCCGGTGGCCTGCATGAACAGATGGACCGTCGGCGGCAGGTGGACGCTGTCGGAGGTGACCACGTTGTAGTCGGCGATGTTGAACGTGAACGGGAAGTTGTCGCCGCGCCAGCCTTCGACGTCGAGCGGATTGTGTTGGTAGAAGAGCGTTGTGGGGCCGCCTTCATGGATGAGCCGGACCTCGTACTCGTCCCTGCCGTCTTGGAAAGGATCCGGGTCGATGGGTGCCGGGTCGGGGATGGTCATCTGCGACGGGTCAAACGGGAAGTGGCGGCCCAGCGGCCCGGCCGGCGGCACCCGGAATTCGTCGGTCGCCTCGACCATCAGCAGGGTGGTTTCGCTGTCGGGCACCTGGCGCCAGGTGCACGCCTTCGGGATGTAGACCCAGTCGCCGCCGGAGTAGCGCAGTGGCCCGAACTCCGTTTCGACCAGACCGGCGCCCTGGTGGACGAAGCACAGCAGGTCGCCGTCGACGTGGCGGGTGTAGAACGGCATCGGCTCGTGGCGGCGGCTCAACAGGATTCGGCAGTCGGCGTTGCTGAACATCAGCAGGGGACCGCCGCCGGCTTCGGTGGCGTCGCTGGGCTTGAGCTCACCGGCCAGCACGTCGACGGGCCGCAGCGGGCCGACCGACCGGTAGGCGGTGGGGTCGTGGCGGCGGTAGAGGTTCGCCGTTCGGCCGGTGAATCCGCCCCGGCCCAGCTCGTCGTCCTTGAGCCCGTCGAGGTCGGCGTGCAGGCGGCGCGGTGTCTTCCCTTTTCGCAAGTGGACGAAGGATTCCATGGCTGACCTCCGGCTCGGACGCGGATAAAACTGAAAGTGACATTACTTTTTGTTTCCGGGCCGCACAAGGGTAGACGCCCGTCCGCGAGACATAATCCACCGCGACCCCATGCGGCGTGTCTTCGCTGACGTTTTATGTGTCGCCGATCAACTGCCCATCGCGTCAGTCGCGGACGCGCACCACGACCTTGCCTTTGGCGGTGCGGTTCTCCAGGGACGCGACCGCTGCGGCGGCGTCGTCCAGGGGATAGACCTCCGGATTGGGCGGAGCCAACTGACCCGAGGCGAGCAACTTCTCCAGTCCGGCCCACTGCTCGGCCAGTGCGTTCGGATGCGTCGCCGTCCAGGCGCCCCAGCCCACGCCGACCACGTCAATGTTGTTGAGCAGCAACCGGTTCACCTTGACGGTGGGAATGTCGCCGCCGGTGAAGCCGACGACCAGCAGCCGCCCGCCCGGCGCGAGCGAGCGTAGCGAGTCGGTGAACCGGTCACCGCCCACCGGGTCGAGGACGACGTCGACGCCGCGGCCGCCGGTGAGCTCCTTGACCGCGTCCTTGAACCCGTCGGCCAGCACCACATCGGTGGCCCCGGCGGCGGTCGCGACGTCCGCCTTCTTTTCGGTACTGACGACCGCGATGGTGCGCGACGCCCCGAGCAACGATGCCAGCCGCAGCGTCGATGTCCCGATCCCGCCGGCGGCGCCGTGCACCAGCACCGTCTCGCCCTGGGCCAGCCGGCCGCGCACCGTCAGGGCGAAGTACACCGTCAGGTCGTTGAACAGCAGGCCGGCGCCCGCCTCGAAACTCACGTTGTCGGGGAGCTTGAACACCCGGTCGGGCTGCAGGATCGCGACCTCGGCCATCCCGCCGGACAGCATCGTCAGTCCGACGACCCGGTCGCCGGCCTGCACGTGTGCGCCATCCGGCGCCGAACGCACCACACCGGCGATCTCGGCTCCCAGCACGAACGGCGGTTCGGGGCGGTACTGGTACAGGCCCCGGGTCAGTAGGGCGTCGGGGAATGCGGCACCGGCGGCGTGCACATCGACGACCACGCCGTCACCCGAGGGTTCGTCGACCTCCGCCACCTCTATCGCGTCCGGACCGTCCAGCCGAATCACCCGTGCTGCTCGCATGGTCGGTCAGCCTACTGCCGACTCAGAATCCGCCCGCGACCCGCACCACCGCCCGCCCGGTGAACTTGCCGGCACGCACCTGATCCAGCACATCGAGCACATCTTTGATGTCGACGTCGCTGGTGAGTGCGTCGAGATGGCGCGGCCGCAACGAATCGCCCAGCAGCGCCCACAGTTTGCGGCGCGGGCCGATCGGCATCTGCACCGAATCCATCCCGAGCAGCGCGATGCCGCGCAGGATGAACGGCATCACCGTGGTCTTCAATCCCGGGCCACCGGTGAGGCCGCTACAGGCCACCGCACCGCCGTAGTCGACGGTGCTGAGCACGTCGGCCAGGGTCGCACCGCCGACGCAGTCCACCGCGGCCGCCCAGCGTGCCTTGGCCAACGGCCGAGGTTTGGCGTCGGGGTCTTCCGGCAGCCGCCCGATAACCTCTGCGGCGCCAAGCTCTTTCAGCAGCCCGGCCGCCCCCTCCTTGCCGGTCGACGCGACCACCCGATAGCCCTTGGCGGCCAACAGGTCCACGCTGACCGAGCCGACACCGCCGGAGGCGCCGGTGACGACCACCGACCCGGCGCCGGGTTCGATGCCCCAGTCGATCAGCGCCTGCACGCTCATCGCGGCGGTGAAGCCGGCGGTGCCGATCGCGGCGCCCTCGTGCGGGCTCAACGCGCCGAGGGCGACGACCTGGTCGGCCGGCAGCCTCGCGTATTCGGCGTAGCCGCCGTGGTGGCCGGTGCCGATCTGGTACCCGTGGGCCAGCACCTTCTCGCCGACACCGAACTCGGGTGACTGCGACTCGACGACCTCGCCGGTCAGGTCGATACCCGGCACCACGGGGTAGCTGCGCACCACGCCGCCGCCAGGGGTCAGCGCCAGCGCGTCCTTGTAGTTGACGCTTGAATAGAGCACCCGGATCGTCACCTCGCCGGGCGGCAGGTCCGACTGGCTCAAAGTCTCGACCGACGCGGTTATCCGGTCGCCATCTTCGCGAGCAACGAGCGCTTGAAACGTGTCCATGCCTCGACGCTAACCTCACGGTATGGATTCCTTTCCACTCGGTCGTTTTTCGGTCTCCCGGGTGGGCTTCGGCGCCATGCAGTTGCCGGGTCCGAACGCGTTCGGGCCGCCCCGGGACCGCGACGAGGCGCTGGCCGTGCTGCGGCGGGCGGTCGAACTCGGCGTCGACCACATCGACACCGCCCAGTTCTACGGTCCCGATGTGGCGAACGAGCTCATCCGCGAGGCGTTGCACCCCTATCCGGAGAACCTGGCGCTGGTGAGCAAGGTGGGCGGGCGTCGCGACGGCAGCGGCGGCTGGCTGCCGGTCGACGCGCCGTCCGACTTGCGGCGCGACATCGAGACCAACCTGCGTGCCCTCGGTGTCGACCAGCTGGCCGCGGTCAACCTGCGCGTGTTCGAAAGCGACGGGCCGGATCAGCTGTTCGACGACCAGCTGTCGGTCATGATCGAGGCCCGGGACGAGGGGCTGATCGGCGGCATCGGGCTGAGCAACGTCAACCGCGAACACCTACTGCATGCGTGCGAGCGCACCGAAATCGCCTGTGTGCAAAACGCGTTCAATCTGGTTCAGCGCGAGTCGGCGCCGGTGCTCGCCGAGTGCGCGGCGCGCGGGATCGCGTTCGTTCCGTTCTTCCCCCTGGGGGCCGCCTTCATGCGGCCAAACCCGGTGCTCACCCACCAACTCGTGGTCGACGCCGCCGAGCGGCTGGGGCGCACGCCGGCGCAGGTCGCGTTGGCGTGGACGCTGAGCCTGGCGCCCAACGTGCTGCTGATCCCGGGAACGTCGTCGGTGCGGCACCTCGAGGAGAACCTGGACGTCGCGTCCATCGACCTCGACGGTGACGTGCGCGAGCAGCTGAACGCGGTCGCTATTTGAGCTCGGCCGACGACAGCCCCAGCAGGCGGCGGGCGACCACCAACTGCTGGATCTGCTGGGTGCCCTCGAAGATGTCGAGGATCTTGGAGTCGCGCGCCCACTTCTCCAGCATCGATTGCTCGGAATAGCCTGCGGTGCCCGCCAATTCGACGGTCTTGAGGGTGACGTCGCTGGCCATCCGGCCGGCCTTGGCCTTGCTCATCGACGCCTCTTTGGAGTTGGGGATCCTGTTGTCGGCCTGCCACGCCGCCCGCAGCGCCAGCAGGTAGGCGGCCTCCCAGTCGGCCTCCATCCGCAGGAACTCTGCGGCCGCGGCGCTCTGAGCGTGCGACGGCTTGTCATAGGAGATCTCCACCCCGGCCTCGGTGAGGATCTTGCGGATCTCCTCCAGGGCGGCGCGACCGACCCCGATGGCCATGGCGGCCACGATCGGCCGGGTGTTGTCGAAAGTCTCCATCACGCCGGAAAAGCCTTTGCCGACTTCGATTTCCGGATTCCCCAGCAGGTTTTCCTTGGGGATGCGGACGTTGTCGAACCGGATCGCCGCGGTGTCGGAGCCCTTGATGCCGAGCTTGCGTTCGAGCCGTTCGACCGTGACGCCGGGGTGCTCGCGCGGGACGATGAACGACTTGATCGCCGCACGCCCCTGCGACTTGTCCAGCGTGGCCCACACCACGATGTGGGTGGCGCGCGAACCGGCTGTGACATAAATCTTCTCGCCGTTGATCACGTACTCGTCGCCGTCCAGCTTCGCGGTGGTCGACACCGCCGCCGAGTCCGAGCCGAAGCCCGGTTCGGTGATGGCCATCGCCGCCCACACCTTGCCCAGGCGTTCCAGCTGTTCTTCGGTGGCCACGGCGGAGATGGCCGCGTTGCCCAAGCCCTGATAGGGGACCGACAGCATCATCGCGACGTCGCCCCAGCAGGCCTCTAGGGTCTGTAGCAGCGCCGCCATGTTGGCGCCGTTGTGGTTCTGGTCCCGGTCCTGGTTCTCGTCGCCCAGGTTGTCGGCCCCGGCGAATTCGATCGATTCCGACGCGCCCGCGAACAGGTTGTACAACGTGTCGAGTTCGACCGGGTAGGCGTGTTCCTTGAGGTCGTACTTGCGCGCGATCGGCCGCATCAGCTCCGCGGCGCCCTGATGGGTCTTGACGGCCACCGCTTGCAGCTTGCGGGGCAGTTCCAGATTGATTGCCATGATTGGTCTTTCAGCTTTGAGTTGGATGACGAGTTAGATGACGACGACGCCCTCGGCCACGCCGATGGCCCGCAGGTCGCGATACCAACGCTCGACCGGGTGTTCCTTCGTAAAGCCGTGGCCGCCGAGCAGCTGCACGCCGTCCAGGCCGATCTGCATACCCTTGTCGGCGCCCAGCCGCTTGGCCAGCGCCGCCTCGCGAATGAAGGGCAGGCCCTGTTCGGCACGGGCCGCGCCGCGCCAGGTGATCAACCGCAGTCCGTCCAGTTCGATCGCGATGTTGGCGCACATGAACGCGACGGCCTGACGATGCGCGATCGGCTCGCCGAAGGCCTCGCGCTCCTTCACGTAGGGCACGACGTAGTCGAGCACCGCGTGCGAGGTGCCCACCGCCAGCGCCGCCCAGCCCAGGCGGGACAGCGCGATGGCCTCCGAGTAGTCGTCGTCGGTCGCCTCGTCCTCGCCCAGCCGCGCGCTCAGCGGGACCGTGACGCCGGACAGCTCGACGTGGCCCAGGGCCGCCGCGCGGATACCCATGCTCGGATCCGCCTTGACGGTAAGGCCTTTCGTCGACGACTCGACGATGAACAGGGCGGGCCTGCCGTCGAGCTGCGCTCCGACGATGAACAACTCGGCGTCGGCCGCCGCCGGGACCAACGACTTCACGCCATCGAGGCGGTAGCCGCTCGGTGTACGCACCGCGGTGGTCTTCAGACGGGTGGGGTCGAACAGCGGTTGCGGCTCGGCGATCGCGACGCAGGCCTGGGGAACGTTCTCGCCGGCGAACTCGTGCAGATAGGTGGCCTGCTGGTCCGCGCTGCCCCAGTGGGTCAGCGCGGCGGCCACGCCCCCGGGGGCCAGGATCGGCAACGCGAGACCCATGTCGCCGTAGGCGAGCGCCTCGGCCACCAGCACGTTGGTCACGCTCGAGCGGTGGGCGGCGATGCCGTCGAAGTCCTCGGGGATGTTGATCGCGGTGATGCCCAACTCGGCGGCTCTGGCGATCAGGTCGGGCGGGTAGGTCGCCGCCTCGTCGGCGTCGTGCGCAGCGGGCCGCAGCACCTCCTCGGCGAATTCGCTGAGGGTCTCGACGATCATCTTCTGGTCGTCGTCGGGCGTCAGGTCGAAGTAGTCCTTGCCGCTCGACTTCAGTCGGGTCGGTCCGCCGCGCAGATTCTGCAGCCGCTTGAACTGGCGGGAGGCGGCGGCGGCGGTGGAGAAGACGGTCTTGGTGCCGTACTGCAGCCCCCGGTTGACCGGATCGCGCAGGCGGTACTTGTCCAGGAATTCCTGGCCCATCAGCGGAGTAAGCAGCGCGATGGCGATGTCGACGCCGGTGCGCTTGTGGGGTTGCAGCCCGATCCCGCTCTGCTGGTCATTTCGTTTGCGACGCGAGCGGGCGGATTTCGAACTCTGTGTTGAACCGGAACCAGTGTCGGTCATGTCGGCAGCCTGTAGTAGTTGGGGCAGTGCGAATAAGCCTATCTTACTCCGGAGTAAGATCACAGAGAACAGTTGTTAACTAATTCACAGACCGCCGGCATCGAGGCCGCGAAGCACGAGTGCGTGCAGCGGCCCGTTGGTCGCCACCGCGCTGCCGCGGTGCGGTCCCGCGACGCCGTCCAGGCCGGTGAACGTCCCGCCCGCCTCGCGCACCAGGATGTCGAGGGCCGCGAGGTCCCAAACGGACACCTCGGGTTCGGTGGCGATGTCGATCGCCCCCTCGGCCACCAGGCAATAGGAGAGAAAGTCGCCGAAGGCGCGCACCCGCCACACGGCGTCGGTCAGCGAGATGAAGCGTTCTCGTAGGCCGCGCTGCGCCCAGCCGGACAGGCTGGAAAACGACAGGCTGGCCGAATCGAGTTGTGTCACAGAGGAAACCGAGAGCCGGCGCGGCGAGGCGCCGTCGACCGCGACGAAGGCGCCCTCGCCGCCCGCCGCCCACCACCGACGCTGCAGAGCGGGGGCGCTGACGACGCCGACCGTGGGCACACCGTCTTCGAGCAGCGCGATGAGACTGGCCCAGACCGGCACGCCGCGCACGAAGTTCTTGGTGCCGTCGATGGGGTCGATGATCCACTGGCGTCCGGTGAAAGTGGTCGTTCCGCCGAACTCCTCGCCGACGATGCTGTCGTGCGGCCGCTCGCGGCCCAGCGCCTCGCGCAGCTCGGTCTCCACCGCGCGATCGGCGTCGGTGACCGGGGTCAGGTCCGGCTTGGTGTCAACGCGCAGGTCGAGTGCCCCGAACCGCGCCGACGTCAGCGCGTCGGCGCGGTCGGCCAGCGTCAGCGCCAACGTCAGATCGTCCCGGCTCATGACGCAGTCCTATCACGGCCCTACCATGGCGACGTGTGGGAATTCGGTGTGCTGTTCCTGTTGGTCGCCGTCTTGGCGGTTGCTCTTGCCCAGCGCTTCCTGCCACGCGGCCCCCGCGGCGAGGTGCTGAACGGTACGTTGCTGGTCACCGGCGTGAGTCCGCGCCCGCAGGCCACCGGTGAACAGTTCGTCACCATCGCCGGTGTAATCAACGGGCCCACCGTCAGCGAGCACGCGGTGTATCAGCGCATGGCCGTCGACGTCGACCAATGGCCGACCATGGGCCAGTTGCTTCCGGTGGTGTACTCGCCGAAGAATCCGGACAACTGGAGGTTGGCCCCGCCCGAGCCGCCCCCGGTGTAGCGGCGTCAGCCGGCGGCGGGCGGCCGCGCCATCACCGTGATGCGGACCCCGTAGCGCGGGACGACTCCCGAGGCCCGCCACACGGTGCCCGCTGGGAGGCCGGGCATGCCGGGCACGCCGGTTCGCGATCCGGTCAACTCGTCGCCCGGGCGGAGCATGTGCGCGGTGCGTGTGAGATGGCCGCTGGTCGGGGTGCCTGCTGAAACCGGCGATGCGCATGCCCCGGGTATAGCGTTCGCGCTGATTTCCGGGGCGCGCTTCAGGGAATCGCCGCGGCGGCGGGATTCACCGCCGATTGTTGAAGTTGTCGACGATGCCCTGCAGTGCCTCCGGATGCCGCAAGAACGGCGTGATGATGTCCACCGGCAGCGGGAAGACGACGGTCGAATTCTGGTCCGCGCCCAATTCCAACAGCGTTTGCAGATAACGCAATTGCAGCGAGGCGGGGCTCTTCGAGAGTGTCTCCGCCGCTTCACGCAACTCCTCGGAGGCCTGCAGTTCCCCGCGGGCGTTGATGACTTTCGCGCGGCGTTCCCGTTCGGCCTCGGCCTCGCGGGCCATCGCCCGCTGCATCGACTCGGGAATCTCGACGTCTTTGATCTCCACGACGCGGACCTGCACACCCCAGGGCTCGGTCTGCTTTTCGATGATCGTGCGCAGATCGCTGTTGAGGTCCTCCCGGTGTGCCAGCAGGGTGTCCAAGTCGGCGCGGCCGAGCAGCGACCGCAGCGTGGTCTGGGCGATCTGGGAGGTGGCCACCGCGTAGTTCTCCACCGCCAGAATCGCTTTCAGCGGCTCCATCACCTGGAACATGACGACGGCGTTGACTCGGGCCGGCACGTTGTCGCGGGTGATCACCTCCTGAGGGGGAATGGTCAGCGTCACCAACCGCTGGTCGACGCGGATCATCTTGTCCAGAAAGGGGATAAGGAGACGAAGCCCGGCACCGTAGAGCGGGCGCACATGCCCCATCCGGAAGACGACTCCGCGTTCGTACTCGCGCAGCACGGCCAGCGACCACCTCGCGAGCACGGCAAGCGCGACAATCCCGGCGACAACGACGATCACAACGGTGGTCATGTTGGCTTGCCCTCCTTGCTTTCCCAGCCGCCCCAGCGAGTGGAATACCTGTCTATCGCGGCGGCCGCCTGGTCCTCGAACGCGGTGCGGTGCGGAAGGTGCTCCGGCGCATTGGACGGGGTGTTCCACAAGTGGCGGACCAGCGGCAGGCCGAGCAGTGCGACAACCCCGATGGTGCCGGTCAAGACCAACACGTCGGCACCCGAGTGGTTGGCGACCAACATGGCCAGCGGCAACACGATTCCGAAGGCGGCCACGCAGCAGGCGATCCCGCGGTGGAACCGCCCAGCATCCGAGTGCGGCCACGGGTCCACCTCGCGGCTGATCTCCCGGCCGTGATCGGACGTCGTACAGCTGGATTTGACGGGACAGCTGTTGCACACCACCGGTTGGGCGCGATATCGCATGACCCGGTGCCGCGGATCGAACGAAGTCGGCCACAGCCAGTGGTCCTGTGGACACACCCAGGCGTCATGGTCGGGCCGGTAGGTGAATTGGCCTGTGCGCCAACGGGCCGCGCGCGCCGACGCCCGTCGGGCCATCGAGTCGAAACTCCACCCGATGGCCAGTAGGGCAAGGGAATACCCGGCGATCAGCCATACGGAGGCAGCCGGCTGAGTCACCGGTCAGTCCTTCGCCGACACCGCGGCACCGGTCTCCGGCTGGGTCGGGACTTCGACATACAGCGGATGTTCGGGCAACTCCTGCACCGTTGAACCCGTCCGGAAATTCCGCAAGGCGGTCCATGCGATCCAGACGAACGGCAGCACGCCGCCGACGATCAGGATGACGTCGCCGGGCAGCCGGAGCCATTCCAGGACGGCGTTGCCGGGCCTGGTGATGTAGCCGAGGGAGCGTGCCTCGAAGTAGCCGTCGTTGACCGAGTGGTAGAGCTGCAGGACGCCCAGCGGCAGCAGAGTCACGAACACCATCCACGCGAGACCAATGTTCATGCACCAGAACGAGGTTCGCGCCAGCTTCTCCGGCCACTTGTCGGCCGGGATCACGTAGCGGAACGCGAACATGGCCAGGCCGACGGCGAGCATGCCGTAGACCCCCATCATCGCGCCGTGGGCATGGTTGGCGGTCAGTGCGGTGCCGATCTGGTAGTAGGACACGATCGGCAGGTTGATCAGGAAGCCAAAGATGCCGGCCCCCAGGAAGTTCCAGAATCCGACGGCGACCAGAAACATGACCGCCCAGCGATGCGGGAAGGGCTTGGCGTCGCCGGACTGCTGCCGCGAACCCAGCTGCAGGAATGCCCACGCCTCGACGGTAAGGAAGGTCAACGGAATGACCTCGGCCGCCGAGAAGAACGCGCCCAGCGCCATGTGTTCCACCGGGGTGCCCGAGAAGTACAGGTGGTGCATGGTGCCGATGACCCCGCCGGCGGAGTACAGGATGACGTCAAGGAAGATCACGCCCAGCGCGATCCGCTCGCGCACCACGCCGAGCAACACGAACATGTAGGCCACCATCACCGTGGTGAACAGCTCGAGGAAGTCCTCGACCCACAGGTGCACCACCCAGAACCGCCAGAACTCGGCGACGGTGTAATGCGTGCCGCTGCTGGCCAACAGCCCGACGGTGTAGAACGCCGGGATCGCCAGCCCGGAGAAGAAGAACAACCACGGCATGTTCATCTTCGATTCGCCTTTGAGCCGGGCACGCATGCCCCGGAAGATGATCGCAATCCACACGAACAGGCCGATGATCAGCAAGATCTGAAACAGCCGCGGCAGGTCGAGATACTCCCACTGCTGGGACAGCAGCCCATGCGGGATCACTCCGTAGATGGAGAGTGCCTCGCAGATTAGCGATCCGAACACCACCACCGCGACCGCGCCCAGCAACACGTAGGCCAGCAAGCCCTGACGGCGCGGCTCGCGGCGGGCGATGAACGGCACCAGGAAGATGCCACCGGCCAGGAAAGCCGCCGCGGTCCAGAACAGCGACAGTTGCACATGCCAGGTGCGGGCCAGGTTGTACGGCAGCACCCGGGCCAGATCCAGCCCGAAAAAGTTCGACAAGTCGGCCCGGTAATGCTCGGCCGCCGCGCCCAGCAGCGTCTGCGCCAGGAACAACACCGACACGACCGCGAAGAACCAGATCGTGGCCCGCTGCGCGGGCGTCAGGCTCACCTCGCCAGGCTGGTGGAAGGAAAGCGTGGACGACTCCGCACCGTGCCAGCCGACCTTCTGGCTCCAGCGCCCGTAGACCGCGAACATGACGCCGATGCCGCCCAGCAACGCAATCAGCGACAGCGCCGACCACACGATCACCGGCGCGGTGGGCCCGTTGTCGACGCGTGATTCGGCCGGCCAGTTGTTGGTGTAGCTGTACTTGTGGCCGGGGCGCTCGGCCGCGCCCGCCCAGGCCGTCCACGCGAAGAACGCGGTCAGGTCGTGGATCTGCGCCTTGTCGGTGATCATCTGGGGCAGCAGCCCGTATCTGGTCGAGTTCTCGCCGAAGAAGGCGGCGTAGTGACGCTGAATGTGGTCGAACGCCGCGGCCTGCCGGTCGGTGAACACCAACGTCTTGGTGGTGCCGTTGTAGCGGTTGGTGCGGAATTCGGTGACCACCCGGTCACGCGGATCGGCCACCCCCTGCGCCCGCAGCTGATCGCCGACGTCCTGCGTCGCCATCCGCAGGTATTCCGCGGTGTAGTCGGGTCCCAGGTACGCGCCATGCCCCAGCACCGAGCCGTATTCCATGAGGCCGCGCGTCTGGTAGAGCTCCTGCCCGCGAGTGATGTCGTCGCCGGTGAACAGCAGCTGGCCCGACTCGTTGACGACCTTGTCCGGCATTGGCATCGACGCCGAGTACGTGCGGTAGGCCAGGATGCCCATGACCAGGAAGCCGAAGATCATCACCAGGGCGACGCCCTGAATCCAGCCTTTGCCTACCAGGGGCTGCGAGGATGCTTGTCGAGCGGTCTGTTGAGCGGCCATCTGCGAGTCTCCCGTCGTCAAGCTTGTATTCGGTTGTCGTGCTGTGGGAAAGCCAACATCGCCTTCGCCGGTCCCTAGGGGCCAATGGCCTCGATTTCGGGACCAATGCCCCTGGGACAGAGGCATTCCCGGTCATACCGTCATGGCTGAGCAACGTGAAGGTTCCCCGCGTACAGCTCAGCAGAGGAGACCGCGATGAGCAATAGCTATCCGGGTCCGGCAATCGTCGTAGGGGTGGACGGGTCGAGGGCGGCGAGGCAGGCGGCTCTGTGGGCGGTCGATGAGGCGGCCAGTCGGGACATCCCGATGCGGTTGGTCTTTGTCGTCGATCCGCAGGAGGCCACCACCGCACAGGCCTGCGAGAAGCGCCTCGCCGCCGCGCGGACGGCTTTGGCCGACGCCCATCGGTCCGTCGACGCCACCGGCGTTCCCGTCAAAGTCGAAACCGAGATTGTTTGCGGGAGGCCGCTGACCAAGCTGGCCGAGGAGTCGAGGTCGGCGGCCATGATGTGTATCGGCTCGATTGGACTCAACCATGCCTGTCATGGCGAAACCTCCGTCGCAACCTCCTTGGCCCGCTCGGCCCAGTGCCCGGTGGCCGTGATCCATCAGCCGGCGAGGCCTTCGGCAACCCCGAAGGTCGGCAGCGTCGTTGTCGATGCCGGCAACGGCATGGTGCTGCCGCACGCGTTCGAAGAGGCGAGGCTGCGCGGGGCCACACTGCGCGCGCTCTGGGTATGCCAGGGTGAGGAAGCGCACGATTCCGGCGACGGAACGCGTTCGGCGCAAGCGCAATTGAGTCGACGGCTCGCGCGATGGACGCGGCTGTATCCCGACGTCCGGGTGGAGTCCGCGATCGTGCGCGGCTGTGTGGAGCAGTACATCCGCGCCCACCCCGAAGCGGGCCAGTTGCTGGTCACCGACTGTCATACCGCTGAGCAGGCCTGCAACGCGGCGCATTCCGTGCTGGCGATCCGGTGCAGCAACCTGTGACGAACCCAGGGTGTGGCGATGGCTGAAATGAGGGCGGATCTGATCGACCGCGCCGACGTGGAGGCGTTGCTGCGCCGCTTTTATGGAAGGGCGCTGAACGACGAGGTTTTGGCGGAGCCGTTAGCCGAATTGCGCGCCGTCGGGTTGGACTCACACATTCCGACAATGTGTGAGTTCTGGGAGACGGTGCTCTTTCGCGCGGGACGCTACCGCGGTAGTGCGCTGCAGGCGCACCGGGACATTCACCGGCGGACCCCGCTGTCCAACCGCCACTTCCTGCGGTGGCTCACCATCTGGCACGACACAGTCGACGACATGTACGGCGGACCGGCCGCGGACCGGGCGAAGGTTCAGGCCGCCAGGATTGCCTGGGCCATGCACCGCCGGCTGACCGGACTCGATGTGCCGGAGCTGCTCGCCACCGTCGCCTCCTGATCAACCGTGGCTGATCCGCAGCATCTCGGCCAGGTTGGGCAGCTTGACGCGGGGGCGCCCATGCGGCTCGCCGGCCGAACGCTCATGGCGGTCGATGATCTCCCAGTGCGCCGAGGTCACCAGCTTGGGCTGGCGTGAGGCGAGCCACTCGGCCAGCTTGCCGGCGTGGTCCTCGGGGAACTCGGCCAGACCTCCTTCTTTCGCGCGGTCCAGATCGGCGAGCAGGGTGTCGACGGTGTCCTGGGAATCCTTTTTATTCGTGCCGATGACACCGGTCGGCCCGCGCTTGATCCAACCGACGACATATTCGTTGCGGCTGCCCTCCACCCGGCCCGCGGTATTGGGGATCGTCGCGCTCTTCTCGTCGAACGGCAGCCCCGGGGTCGGCACACCGCGGTAGCCGACCGACCGCACCACCAGCTGAACCGGCAGCTCCTCGCGCTCGCCGGTGTCCTTGGCAGACACCCGCCCGTTCTCGTCGGTCACCAATTCGTTGCGGCCCAGCACGATGCGTTCCACCCTGTCCTCGCCCCTGATCTCGATCGGCGAGGTCATGAATCGCAGCACGATCCGGCGGTGCCCGGGGCGCGGGTCGCGCTGTGCATAGCCACGGAGCACGTTGATGTTCTGCTTGGCCGTTTTGCCGACCGCGGCGGCGTCCTCGTCGGTGATGCCCTCCAGCTGGGCGGGGTCGACGATCACGTCAACCCCTTCGAGGTCTCCCAGCTCACGCAGCTCGAGCGTGGTGAAGGCGGTCTGCAGGGGGCCGCGCCGGCCGAGGACCACCACTTCCTCGACGCCGCACGGCCGCAGCGACTCAAGCGCATGATCGGCGATGTCGGTGACGCCCAGCACGTCGGGATCGGTGACCAGGATGCGCGCCACGTCGAGCGCCACATTGCCGTTGCCGACGACCACGGCGCGGGCGCCCGAGAGGTCGGGCGTCGCCTCCTCGAAGTTGGGATGCGCGTTGTACCAACCGACGAAGTCGACGGCGGCGACACTGCCCGGCAGGTCCTCACCGGGGATGTTGAGCGCGCGGTCGGACTGCGCCCCGACGGCATAGACGACGGCGTCGTAGCGTTCGGCCAGCTCAGTGGACTGCACGTGGTCACCGACCACCACGTTGCCGAAGAACCGGAAGCGGGGATCTTCGGCGGTCTTCTCGAACTGCTTGCTGATCGACTTGATCTTCGGGTGGTCGGGAGCCACGCCGGAGCGCACCAGCCCCCACGGGGTGGGCAGCATTTCCAGCATGTCGACGGCTACATCGATGTCCTCGGACGCATCGGCCGCCTTCAGCAAGGACGATGCGGCGAAGAATCCCGACGGTCCGGAGCCGACGATTGCAACGTGGTATGGGCGCATACTCGACCTTCTATTCGTGCCCGGTTAGCGCGCGGGGGACTGTCGGCGCGCAGCGCGGGGTGCACATGATCGTGACTCGATGCTAAACGCA
Source organism: Mycobacterium sp. 852014-50255_SCH5639931 (assembly GCF_001665605.1). Classification (GTDB taxonomy): domain Bacteria; phylum Actinomycetota; class Actinomycetes; order Mycobacteriales; family Mycobacteriaceae; genus Mycobacterium; species Mycobacterium paraffinicum. Next base: position 175,517 of record NZ_LZSV01000010.1, on the reverse strand, counting down.
TGACCGCTGGTCGTGGCCTGAGCACTCGCCGGGAGACGATGCGCTTGGCGGGTCCCGGTAACGTTGTCCGCTGTGGAACCCGACCGTCAAGCCGATATCGCCGCCCTTGACTCCACCCTGACCACGGTGGAGCGGGTGCTCGATGTGGACGGTCTGCGCAGCCGCATCGAGAAGCTCGAACACGAGGCGTCCGATCCGCAATTGTGGGATGACCAGGCCCGTGCGCAGCGGGTGACCAGTGAGTTGTCACACGCCCAAGGGGAGCTGCGGCGGATCGAGGAGTTACGGGGACGCCTCGACGACCTGCCGGTGCTCTACGAGCTGGCGACCGAGGAGGGTGCGGCGGACGCGCTCGCCGAGGCGGACGCCGAGCGGAAGGCGCTGCGCGCCGATATAGAGGCCACCGAGGTGCGCACCCTGCTCTCGGGGGAGTACGACGAGCGCGAGGCCTTGGTCACCATCCGGTCGGGCGCCGGCGGGGTGGACGCCGCCGACTGGGCCGAGATGCTGATGCGGATGTATATCCGCTGGGCAGAGCAGCACAAGTACCCCGTCGAAGTGTTCGACACCTCTTATGCCGAGGAGGCGGGCATCAAGAGCGCGACCTTCGCGGTGCACGCTCCGTTTGCCTACGGGACGTTGTCCGTCGAGCAGGGCACCCACCGGTTGGTGCGGATCAGCCCGTTTGACAACCAAAGTCGACGTCAGACGTCGTTCGCCGAAGTCGAGGTTCTTCCGGTGGTGGATACCACCGACCACATCGACATTCCGGAAGGCGATGTGCGCGTGGATGTTTACCGCTCCAGCGGTCCCGGCGGCCAATCCGTGAACACCACCGACTCGGCGGTTCGTTTAACCCACATCCCAACGGGTATCGTCGTGACTTGCCAGAACGAAAAATCGCAACTGCAGAACAAGATCTCGGCGATGCGCGTGCTGCAAGCAAAGTTGTTGGAGCGCAAGCGTTCCGAAGAACGCGCGGAGCTGGACGCATTGAAAGGCGAAGGCGGCAGTTCGTGGGGCAATCAGATGCGCTCCTACGTCCTGCACCCGTATCAGATGGTCAAGGATCTGCGGACCGAGTACGAGGTCGGCAATCCGGCAGCCGTCCTGGACGGAGACATCGACGGGTTCCTGGAAGCGGGAATCCGGTGGCGCAACCGAAAAGATGACGACTAACACAACTCTTCTCGCCTCGACCGCGTCGATAAAGGCGCTGGGCTGGCACGACTTCTGGCGCGGTGACATCGGGCAATGGATCATCACCCGCGGTCTGCGGATCGTGATGGTGCTGATCGTGGCGGTGTTGGCCGCCCGGTTCGTCAACTGGGTCGCGCAGCAGGTGACCCGTCAGCTCAACCTGGGCTTCGCCGAGAGCGACGCGCTGGTTCGCTCCGAAGCCTCGAAGCACCGCCAGGCAATGGCGTCGGTGATCTCCTGGGTGTCGGTGGTGCTCATCGGCATCTGGGTCATGATGCAGATCGCCGACGTGCTGCAGTTCTCGGTGGGGGGACTGGTCGCGCCGGCCACCGTGGTCGGCGCCGCGCTGGGTTTCGGCGCGCAGCAGCTGGTGAGAGACCTGCTGTCGGGTTTCTTCATCCTGGCCGAGAGGCAGTACGGCTTCGGAGACCTGGTCACCCTTACCGTCGTTTCCGCGACGGAAGCCAGCGGCACCGTCGAGAACGTGACGCTGCGGGTGACCCGGCTGCGCTCGCCGGACGGCGAGGTGTTGACCATCCCGAACGGGCAGATCGTCAAGGTGGTCAACCTGTCCAAGGACTGGGCGCGTGCGGTGGTGGACATCCCGGTGTCCACGAACGCCGACCTGAATCGGGTCAACGAGGTGTTGCACCAGGAATGCGATCGCGCCATGGACAACCCGCTGTTGGGGGACCTGCTGTTGGACGCTCCCACCGTGATGGGCGTGGAGAGCATCGAAGTCGACACCGTCACCCTGCGACTGGTGGCCCGGACCCTGCCCGGCAAGCAGTTCGAGGCGGGCCGGCAACTGCGTGTCCTGGTCATTCGGGCGCTGGCCCGCGTCGGCATCGTGACCGCGGCGGACGCGACGGTGGGCCTGGTGGAAGACCCGTCGGTCCCGGCCGCCCAGGCCGCCGAAGAGCGAATCGACAATGACGTGCAAGGTGCGGTGCAGAAGCGTTGAAGTTCACCCTGAGCATCTTCGAGAAGCGCAGCGAGGACTCCGATGCGGACCGTCGCTGGCCGCAATACATGTTCGGCGGGCGAGTTCGCACGTCGACCTTGGTGTTGATCGTCGCTTTTTTCGTCGTGTGGTGGGTCTATGACACCTACCGTCCGGAACCGGCGCCCAAGCCGCCGGCGCAGCAAGTGGTGCCGCCGGGTTTCGTGCCCGACCCCAACTACACCTGGGTGCCGCGCAGCCGCGTGCAGCAGCCGCCGCCCACCGCGACGTACCCGTCGACCCCGACGAGCACACCGCCGCCACCACCGCCCCCGCCGCCGGTGACGACGACCACCTCGACGCCGCCGGTGCAGCTGCCGCAGCTGCCTTGCCTGCTGCCACCGCCCTTCTGCCCACCCAGCACGAGCGCCACCGCACCGCCGCCTCAGCTACCGCAGCCGGGGCCCGGGCCGGCGCCTAGTTCACCGCCGCCAGCCAGTTGACTTGGCTCGCCAGCGAAATTCACGGCTACACTGGCGTGCCGTGATGATCACCCTGGACCATGTCAGTAAGAAGTACAAAGCGTCGGCGCGTCCGGCGTTGGAGGACGTCAACGTCAAAATCGACAAGGGTGAATTCGTCTTCCTGATCGGCCCGTCGGGCTCCGGCAAGTCGACGTTCATGCGGCTGCTGCTCGGCGAGGAGAACCCGACCACCGGCGACATCCGGGTGTCGAAGTTCCACGTCAACAAGCTGCGCGGTCGTCACGTGCCGAAGCTGCGTCAGGTGATCGGAACCGTCTTCCAGGACTTTCGCCTGTTGCAGCAGAAGACCGTCTACGAGAACGTCGCCTTCGCGCTGGAAGTGATCGGCAGACGGACCGACGCGATCAACCGCGTGGTGCCCGAGGTGCTCGAAACCGTCGGCCTGTCCGGCAAAGCCAACCGATTGCCACACGAGTTGTCCGGTGGCGAGCAGCAACGCGTGGCGATCGCGCGCGCCTACGTCAACCGGCCCCTTGTGCTGCTGGCCGACGAGCCGACCGGCAATCTCGACCCGGATACCAGTAAGGACATCATGGATTTGTTGGAGCGGATCAACCGCACGGGGACGACGGTGCTGATGGCGACCCACGACCACCACATCGTCGACTCGATGCGTCAGCGCGTCGTGGAGCTGTCTCTGGGACGCCTGGTCCGTGACGAGCAGCGCGGCATCTACGGGATGGACCGCTAAGTGCGCTTTGGGTTTCTATTCAACGAGGTCCTGACAGGGCTGCGTCGCAACGTCACGATGACGGCCGCCATGATCCTCACGACGGCCATCTCCATCGGCCTGTTCGGCGGCGGTCTGCTGGTGGTCCGGTTGGCCGACAACTCGCGGGAGATCTATCTCGACCGGGTTGAGACACAGGTGTTTCTCACCGACGACATCTCCGCCAACGATGCGACGTGCGCGTCCGGCCCGTGTAAAGCGCTGCGGGACAAGATCGATGCTCGGCAAGACGTCAAATCGGTGCGCTTTGTCAACCGGCCGGACGCCTACAACGACGCGATCAAGAAGTTCCCGGAGTTCAAGGACGTGGCCGGCAAGGAATCGTTTCCCGCGTCGTTCATCGTCAAGCTGAACAACCCCGAACAACATTCGGAGTTCGATGCCGCGATGCAGGGTCAGCCCGGCGTGCGCAGCATCCTCAACGAAAAGGATTTGATCGATCGGCTGTTCGCCGTTCTAAACGGTTTGCGGAACGCCGCGTTCGCCGTCGCCCTGGTGCAGGCCGTCGGGGCAATCCTGCTGATTGCCAACATGGTCCAAGTCGCCGCGTACACGCGACGCACCGAAATCGGGATCATGCGGCTGGTCGGCGCCAGCCGCTGGTACACCCAGCTGCCCTTCTTGGTGGAGGCGATGCTGGCCGCGGCGCTCGGTGTGGCCATCGCGGTCGTCGGCCTGGTCCTGGTGCGGGCGTGGTTCCTGGACAACGCGCTAAGCCAGTTCTACCAAGCTCATTTGATCGCGAAGGTCGACTATGCCGACATCCTCTACATCTCGCCGTGGTTGTTCCTGCTCGGCGTGTCGATGGCCGGCCTGACCTCCTACGCGACGCTGCGCCTTTACATCCGGCGGTAGCTGTGGCCAAAGATCCCGGCCGGGCCAAGGCGACGGGCGGCAAGCGCGGCAGCAAACAGATCATTGCCACCAATCGCAAAGCGCGGCATAACTATTCGATCCTCGAGGAATTCGAGGCCGGAGTGGCTTTGCAGGGTACAGAGGTGAAAAGCCTGCGCGAGGGCCATGCTTCGCTGGCCGACGCCTTCGCAACCGTCGACGACGGCGAAGTGTGGCTGCGCAACTTGTACATTCCGGAGTATCAGCACGGTAGCTGGACCAACCATGAGCCCCGTCGCAATCGAAAGTTGTTGTTACATAGGGCACAAATTGACCGCCTGGTCGGAAAGATACGAGATGGTAACCTCGCCCTCGTGCCGATGTCTCTGTATTTCTCCGAAGGAAAGGTCAAGGTCGAGCTCGCGTTAGCGCGCGGCAAGCGGGCTCACGACAAACGTCAGGACATGGCCCGCCGCGATGCCCAGCGCGAAGTGGTCCGTGAATTGGGTCGCCGAGCCAAGGGCATGAACTGATCGGGGCCGCTTACGCCCAGCTGTCGGCCGTTACGTACGGCGTCAGCGACTTTGTGGGCGGTGTAGCCGCTCGACGGGTAGCCGCGCTGCGCGTGATGCTGGTGGTCTATCCGATCGAGACATTCTTGCTGGGCGCGCTGGCGCTCGCCGTGGGCGGGCCGATTTCGGGCGGCGCCGTCTTCTGGGGCTGCCTCTACGGCGTCGGGATGGCCGTCGGCATGTGGGCGTTCTTCGCCGCGCTGGGCGCCGGCCCCATCTCGGTCGTCTCACCGTTGGCGGCGGTCCTCAACGCCGCCGTGCCGGTGGCGGTCGGTGTGGCGCTGGGGGAGCGGCCGGGCCCGGGGGCCTCGGTGGGCGTCGTGCTGGCTCTCATCGCGGTCATGCTGGTGAGCCGAGAGGCCACCGCCCAAGGTGTCACGCCGTATCGGTTCACCCCGAAGGTGGCGTGGCTCACGCTGCTGGCCGGCTCGGCGATGGGGCTGAACCTGGTCTTTCTCCATCAGGCGCCGCACGCCTGCAAACTTTGGCCGCTGGTATTCGCCCGGCTCTCGGCCACCGTCGTGATCTTCGTGATGGCCGCGGCCAGCAAGAACCTGCGGGCACCGCGGGGGAAGCCGCTGAAGCTGGCCTGGGCCGTCGCGGTGCTCGACATCTGTGCCAACGTGACCATGCTGCTGGCCCTGCACACGTGGTTGCTGTCGCTGGCCAGCATCATGATCTCGCTCTACCCGGCGGCCACGGTCGTGCTGGCGATGGTCGTGTTGCGCGAGCGACTGACCCGCTGGCAGGGGTTCGGCATGGTGATGGCCATGGGATCCGTGGCCATGATCGCCGCCAGCTGACGGCCGCGCCTGTCGATGAGGTAACCCATCGGCTTACTATCCGACCATGGCCGATCGCCCCGTCACCAAGCTCGACAAGTCCGAAGTGCTCGCCGGTCTGTTCGCGGTGTGGGATGACATCACCGCACTGCTCGACGCGTTGCCGGAAGCGGAATGGCAGGCGGCCAGCCCGCTGCCGGGTTGGGACGTCAAGGCGCTGGTGGCGCACATGATCGGTACCGAGTCGTTCCTCGCCGGCGTGCCCGCGCCCCACCCCGACATCGACGTCTCGGCGCTCGAGCATGTCCGCAACGACATCGGCGTGATGAACGAGTGCTGGGTGCGTCACCTGGCCGCCGAATCCGGTGCGGACGTGCTCAAACGGCTCAAGGACATCACCGACGACCGGCGCAAGGCGCTGACGGGCATGTCCGGCGAGGAGTGGGACGCCGTGACGCTGACGCCGGTGGGTCCGGAGAGCTACGGGCGGTTCATGCGGGTCCGGGTGTTCGACTGCTGGATGCACGAGCAGGACATCCGCGAGGCGCTGCGGCGGCCGCCGTCGGACGACCAGCTTGTCGGGGCCGCGTCGCAGCTCTCCCTCGACGAGATCGCCGGCACGATGGGCTACGTGGTGGGCAAGCGGGCCAAAGCGCCAGAGGGTTCGCGGGTCCTGTTCGAGCTGACCGGCCCGCTTTCCCGCAGCATCCGTGTCAGCGTCGATGGCCGCGCCCAGCTGGTCGACGACTTCGGCGGACAGGAGCCGACGGTGACGATCCGGCTGGACGGGCTGCAGTTCACCCGGCTCGCCGGCGGGCGGCCGATGTGCCCGTCCCGGTCGCAGGACATCGACCTCGGCGGTGACAAGGATGTGGCCGCCCAGGTCGTCGAGCGGCTGAACTTCGTGATCTGATCGCAGCGGCGGACCGGAACACAACTCAGTTGCCGCGCGTTGATAGCGGCGTACCATAGATTGTCCTGCCGAAAATCGGCGGGGATGCGAGGGGCTGAACGGTTTCGACTTCGCGCATCGAATCAAGGGAAGCGTGCCGGTGCAGGCAAGAGACCACCGTAAGCGTCGTTGCAACCATATAAGCGCCGATTCACATCAGCGCGACTACGCTCTCGCTGCCTAAGCGACAGCTAGTCCGTCAGACCGGGAAAGCCCTCGACCCGGACCCTGGCGTCAGCTAGAGGGATCAACCGATGAGTTCGGTCGCGGGACTCATCGGGACACCAACAGCGACTGGGATCGTCATCCTGGCTGGTTCGCGTGACCAGGAGATCCGAGCAGAGGCATAGCGAACTGCGCACGGAGAAGTCTTGAGGGAATGCCGTAGGACCCGGGTTCGATTCCCGGCAGCTCCACTGGAAAGGGCCGCCGCTCGGCGGTCCTTTCGTCTGTCTGGATCGAATGCTTCGACCCGTTGCTCCGAACGGACGATCCTTTACTTCATCACTGGCGGCAATACTGCGCTGCAGGTAGTTCGGTACGAGTGCGAGGAGCGCCCATGCGCGGCAGACGATTACTTCAACTGATCCCCATCGCCGGTGTAGCGGGCTTGACGGCATGCAGCTCCACCACGCACAGCGGCAATGCATCGATACCGGCAGAACCGCCATCAATCACCAGCGAGCCGTTCGGTCAGGTGGGTGGGACCGCGGTGAGCCGCTACACACTCACCAGCGGGCACGGCATGCGCGTGCGAATCCTGACCTACGGCGGCATCATTCAGTCGATTGAGGTTCCCGACCGCGCCGGACATGTCGGGAATGTGGTGCTGGGCTTTCCGGCCCTGGACGGCTACTTGAACAACACGGGATCCGCCAAGACCTATTTCGGCGCGATCATCGGCCGCTGTGGCAACCGGATCGCCAAGGGAGCTTTCTCGTTGAACGGCAACGAGTATCACTTGCCGATTAACAATAACGGCAACAGCCTGCATGGCGGCACCGCGGGCTTTGATACCAAGGTATGGCAGGCCGGCCAGCAGAACGATAGCGAGAGCGTGGGCCTGAAGCTCCAATATGTGAGTCCCGCAGGCGAAATGGGCTATCCCGGGACGCTGACGACAACCGTCACCTACACCCTGAACCAGAAAAACGAACTGCGCATCAACTACCACGCGACCACCGATGCGCCGACCGTGATCAACCTGACCAATCACAGCTACTTCAACCTGGCAGGTGAGGATACGCTCGACGTCTACGACCAGAAGGTCACCATCGATGCCGACAACTACACGCCGACCGACCCCACACAGATCCCGACCGGGCAGATCGCCCCGGTGAAGGGCACACCCTTCGATTTCACATCCCCGACCGCGATCGGCGCGCATATCACCGCCAATGACCCGCAGCTGTTGCTGGCCCACGGTTACGACCACAACTGGGTGATCAACCGCGGCAACAACACCGGGCTGGTGCAAGCGGCCAGCGCCGAGGACCCGCAGACGGGGCGCACTCTGACTGTCTCCACAACCGAGCCCGGTGTGCAGTTCTACACGTCCAACTTCATCGAGGGGGCGTTCACGGGCACCAGCGGGCACATCTACCGGCAGGGCGCGGGATTCACGATGGAGACTCAGCACTACCCGGACTCGCCGAATCATCCGAACTTCCCGACCGCCGCGCTCAACCCGGGCCAGACCTACGATTCGACAACGGTTTTTGCCTTCGGCACCGCGTAGGCGCCGGTGCGGGCGCCCATATCTTCGGTCGGGCCTCACCCGATCCCAGCTCTGCCCACCTCGAGGCGCGCCGCCTACCTATGCGAACCGTGACCAGTGTTGATGCCATCAACGCTTTGGGCGTACGCGCAGGTCATTTCGCGTACTTTCACGTCGTTTCGTGTATCGAAATTCCGCATTCCTGCGGGTCAGCGCGATTTTTGAGGCGGGTTCGATTCCCGGCAGCTGCACTGAGAAAGGACGGTGGCACTCCGAAGATGCCGGGTGAACCGAAACGCGTTCAGCCGAGCCGGGATACGGACCTGAAGAGGGAAAGTAAGCCCGGGTGAGAAGCAAGGCGCTTTAGCACGGCAGAAATCCTCTTGAGGCAAGGCCGACCAACCTGGTGCTCTTACGGGCCGAGGATGCTCAGATGGTGTGTCTGGGATGCTCAGATGCTGTGCCTGGTGGTTTCCCAGGCAATACCGCGTCAGCTAGCCAAACGACGATTGCCGCAGGAAATATCAGCCCGAGTATACAATAAGCAACAACGACCCAGGTAATCGGTTTTTCAGGCCAATTCGGGAACCGCGCCGCCGCAGCCGAGATGGGACCAACCCCAGCATATACAACAATGAGGTAAGTAGGCATCTTCAAGCGGTTCGCCGGTTTAATATTTTGACCATCCGCATGGGTTAAAGCGGGTTTCCTCACATAGCTGCGAGAACCAAAATAGATGGCAACTCCCATGTTGCCTAACGTAACAACCCATAGCGCAACGGCGAACCACCAGGAAACGCGGTGGTCGTACACGACGTCCAGGTAGTCAACCGACGTCAGACCCAGGAACAGGATTATGGCCAGCATCCCGGCACCTGTGAGACTGATCAAGAAGAAGCGTAGGTAATGGCGACTGTTCTCGTCTTTGATATTTAACTGTTGCGATAGAAACAGCGTGGTGATGTTGCACACCATAGCAACAGCTCCGACTGCGAGCATGCCGTTCGCTATCAATGCTTGACTCCAGACGCGACCGCAAGGTTCAGGTGGCTGCGCAATACCCGGGAATGGCCGATTACCCGCCACCACACTGAAGAGGTAGCTGTCTAGTCCGAGAACTATGAAAGAAGCGGTAAATAACGCGATAGCTTGCACCTCTTGCAGACTTCTAGCGGCGGCATTGCGCGCAATAGCGCGCCCGTCGCGGGTGTTCTCGTCAGGTCCTCGTCCTGCGCTCCCCATATAGATCACAGCAGCGGTGAAAGCGAAGCCCGCGAGAACACCTGCGAACGCCGAATGGGATTGAGCCGAGTTTAAGATGCTCCACCCGTGCGTTGAGCATGTCGGATCGGCCATGGTCATGCCCCTCGTCTCTGAACATCTCCGATACGTGTGGATTAATGATGCGATGTGACAACCGCTCTGTCTGCGCAACCGCAGCAATCACCACAACGCAAGTCCGAGGACCTCATCAGCCGCCAGGCGGTGTCGACGGTCTGCTGTCGGCAGCGCCGCCCCTACCGGCCCGCGCACGTCTCAGCTCGCGGTGACAGAGGTACGCACCTCTAAATGTCGAAAGACCCTTCAGCTGGCCCAGTGAGGAACCGCGGCATGGTTGCACACGGCAATAGCCTCGTGAGGGACATGGAGTCTCGGGCTATGCGGGCATGAGTCCGTTGACGTTTCGGTTTCGCAACGTCACTGAATGGTAGTAAGGACGGGTTCGTGACAACTCCGCGGGGCTGGTATCCAGACCCACGATCAGCTGGAGTGGTGCGACTTCTTGGATAGGTTCACCGTCGCTCGAGCCGCTAGCGCCGGAGACAACGTCAGAGGCGCGGTTGAAAGAACAACCCGATAGTGCCGACGGCGGGAAACATGAATGCCGCCGCCATCACGCCTGCCAACAGGCAGTAACCCGCCAGCCTGGCGACCTTCGTCCAACTTCGTGGGCGCTCTGACACGCCTTGAGTATCCGCCGTCGCGGTCCTGAGATTGCGGCCGATTTCTATAACAAATTGGGTGTGATCGAGGGATGCTCATTCATACCAGGCGGCCGGTCAAACTCGGCTGCGCGCCGGCGAAAACCGCTCGAGCTGGACAGTCGGCCCGTCCGCTGACGGCGGCGGCACCAGACCAACGACACCGTTGATCACGCTTGCGACTGCCCCGTTCCCACGATCAAAGTTGAGGGTGCCGTGTTGAAAGTTCTGGACGACCCATTGGGGCTCTTGGATTTCGGCGCTCGTCGGCAGTCCCAGTGCACTGTGTTCGTAGCCGAGGGCGCCCCACGCGGCGTAGATGGCGCCGGTGACGGGTTGGGCCCCGCTGGCCGGTGACCAGTACATCGCCCCCTTCTCGAAGATTACGTAGCGCGTTGCTCCGGCCCCTTGCGATTCCGGCGACGTCGGTGCGCCCAGTGCGCTGTTCATGCCGCCCATCGCCTGCCACCGGTCATAGATGGCAGTACCTTGTAGCGACTGCGCCAGATCCTGGGCGCGGGGGCGACTATTGAACCGCGCGGCAATGTCGCGAATCTGGTTCATCAAGGCATATCCGAGGTGGCCGGGGCAATCAGTGTCGCTAACATCGCGGTGGGCGAAAACGCAGGGCAGGGTCACGACGGCGCCTTGCGGGTGACGGGTGTAGGGGCCCCCGTCCGATGTCAACGCGACATTGCCCTGTGGGTCGATGCCATCCATGGCCAGCCGCCACCCGAGCAAGCGCCCGACGGTGCGTACCTGAATCAGCGTAGGGCCCACCGCGTTGAACTCGCCAATCATGCACACTGCCCACGTGTTCCGGTTGAACCCGCCAGTGTGGGTGCCCTGAACCGCTCTCGTCATCCCGCCGAATCGGCCCTCGAATACCTGGCCGTACTTGTCGACCAACGCATTGTAGGCGATGTCCGACCAGCCCAGGGTGCTGGTGTGGTAGGTGTAGATCGCCCGCACAATTGCCGCCGAATCCTGCTGCGCGTAGTCATTGACCCCCGCGGAATGGTGCACGACGCCTGCCTTGATTCCGTTGTCGTACATCGGTGCTCGGCTGCGAATCGACTCGTCGGCGCCCCACTGGGAGCGGCTGATGATATTGGGGGCCTGGCCGGGCGCTTCGACCGCCGCGACCAGGACGGGATCCGCCTTCGCGCTCGGGGATTGGGCCAGCCCCGAGGCGGCCGTGTCCAAAGCCAGCATAACGGGCGCGGCCGCAACGTATTTGAGGACACTGCGGCGCGAAACAGGTGATGGCGCTGAGCACCCGCACCAATCAGGCACGGCACCACGGTAACCCGCGGTAACAACTTTCATTACGCAACCCGCCGCAGCCGGATACGGTCGGTGGCAGAACAGTCGGGCTACACCCACGCGTATCCGTACCTGGGTGAAACGGAGATACCCCAGCAGCCGACGTTCCAGCTCCAATCGGGCTCCGTCAAGCGTGGCCAGCATGTGTACCCGAAATCCCGCACGCGCAGGCCTTGGAAGGTCAGCGCAGGTGGCGCCGTCCGCCCTCGTCCGTGGCAACGAGGATAGGTCGCTCGGCGCCCGCGTTCTTGGGGTCGACGAGTAGCTGCAATTCGTTGTTGTCGACCAACACGGCATCGTCATGGGAGAGCTTCCAGGGCTGGCCATCGGTCGGCCGTTTGCTTCGATGGAGTATTTCCGTGGCCTGCTTCCGGCTGATCTTGGACTTGCGGACTTCTAGGCCGACGTTACGTCGCTGAATGTCGCTGGACCCTTCTCAAGGACCTTCAGCGGCCGGTGAACATCGGAGCGCGGCGCTGGGCCGCTGCGGTCACACCCTCGCGGAAGTCGGCGGTCGCCTGTAATCGCGTCTGCTCTTCTACTTCGCGTGCGATGGCCGCGGCGACGGCCTCGGCGAGTCCGGTGCGCATGGTGGCACGGATGCTTGTCAGCGCCAGGGGAGCCGCGGCGGCGATACGCTCGGCGAACCGAATCGCCGCCGGGCGCACGTCACCATCGGTGGCTAATTCGTCGAACAACCCTGCTGCATAACCGATTTCACCACCAAACCGCTCACCGGTGAGCATCCATTCGAGTGCTTTTTGCTGGCCGACGACACGTGGCAACGTGGTGGTGATCCCGAAGCCGGGATGAAATCCGAGCCGGCTGAAGTTGGCCGCGAATTTCGACGAGGGTGCCCCCACCCGGAAGTCCGCGCTGAGGGCAAGCCCGAGACCGCCGCCGATCGCGGCGCCGTGCACCGCCGCGACAACCGGCTTACCGGCGCGGAACAACCTGATGGCCTGGGCGTAAAGCTCGCCGGGTGACGAACGATCCCCGGCGGGCCGGGAGAAGTCGGCGCCGGCGCAGAAGTGCTTTCCCTCCGCACACAACACGATCGCCCGGCATTCCGCCTCGTCGTCCAGCCGCTCGTAAGCGTCGGCGATGCCCTTGATCAACGCGGTGTCAAAGAAGTTGTTCGGGGGCCGATGGATCTCCACCATGGCCACGTGGTCGGTGAATTCGACGGTGACATCCGGAATGCTCACAACTGCTCCAGTAGTTCGCGGGCGGCGGCATTGAACATCTCGGGCCGGTCCATGTTCGCGGCATGCCCCGCGCCCTCGATGACGACCTTGCGGGAATTGGAGATCTTGCGATGCATGTAGTCGGCCGGAGCCAGAAAGTCGCTGTCCTTGGCGCCGACGATCACCAACGTGGGCACCGTGATGCTGTCGAGCGATGTGATCACGCGGGCGTCCTTTTGAGCCATCACACCGCGGGCGGCGCGAGGCAGCCCCTCCGGATGCTCGTGCACCGCCTGCGCGACCTCCGCCGAGAAATCGGTCGCCGCTTCGCCCCGCTCAAGCTGTTGGGCGCGTCGTTCCACCCACGCGTTCCACTTGTCGCGGGCTTCGTCGTTGCGGTAGCCCGGACCCGTGTCGACTAGCACCAGCGCGGCCACCCGCTCCGGATGGGCGAGGTGGAATGCGAGAGATAGGTAGCCGCCCAAAGACATTCCGCCGAGCACGGCCCGCTCGGCGCCCGCGGCGTCGAGAACGGCCGCCATGTCGGCGACGGCGATCTGCTCGCTGTAGCGGTCCAGGTCGTCAGGTGCGTCGCTGCTGCCGTGGCCGCGCATGTCCCAGACGATCACCGGCCGATCGGCGCTCAAGGCATCGACATTGCGGTCCCACATGCCCGAGGTCGCGCCGAAACCGTGCGTGAGCAAGAGCGGCACACGGGGCGCCTGAGGGTTGTGCACCTGATAGGCCAGCGTGACCCCGTCCGGGCGCTGCAGTCGCTTCACCGCATTACCTCCGATCCTGACTGGATCGCTGGGTAGAGGGCGTCGGGACCGCAGGCGACCAGAGCCGCACCGAGCTGGTCCGCCCAGCGCTGATGCCCTCCCGCTTCGTCCCGCCAGGCCCAGAGTCGTCGGGTGAGATAGTGCAACGGGTACTCCTTCGTCATACCGATGGCGCCATGCGTCTGATGGGCGGCCGCCGTCACCAATTGTGCCGCCCGGTTGGCAAGCATTTTGGCGCAAGCGATTTCGAAGCCACCCCGGCCGAGTCCGACCGCCTCGACCGCTCCGTCGAGGGCCGATGCGACCACGGCGGCCTGCTGGTGGATGGTGACCAGATGGGCTTGCACGGCCTGGAAACGACCGATGGGGCGCCCGAACTGCTCACGCTCGCCGCTGTACCGCAAAGTCATTGCCGCGACGGCACTTATCGCGCCGGCCATTAACGCGGCGTGTCCGAGCGCGGTGCGCTCCCAGAGCGATTCTTCGGTGACGGCATCTGGCGCGTCGGCACGTGCCGTTACCGGCACACCCTCGAAAACCACTGTGTCACGGGGCTCATTGGCGAGGTTGACTCCGCGGCTGACGGCCGGCCCGCCCGATTGTGTTGCCGGTCCGGGTGCGAGAACGACGACGCCGTCGACGAGTCCGATGAGATGCTCGGCGCGGTGACCCCACGGCACGGCGGGCACCGTCCCGAACAGGCGGTCGCCGTCGAGACGCAGCGTCGCCGCTGGCGGAAGTACCGTGCGAACACCCTGCGGCAGCGCGAGACCTGCGGACGACAGAAGCCAACCGCCGACCAGGCCGGCCTCGGCCAGGGGGACCGGCGCCGCGTGCGCTCCGGCGGCCCGGAGCAACTGGACCGCATCGGCAACGTCGCCACCCGCGCCACCCAGCTCCTCGGGGATGGGAACGTCACTGAAACCGCTCTGCTGCAGCGCTTCCCAAAGTTGTAGCGCCCAGCCGGTAGCTTCGGCCTCGTCCGCATCGTGGCTGTGTGCGGCGAACAGCTTGGCGGCCGCGCTGTACAGTTCGCTGTCGCTCATGCGAGACCTTTGACGGCGACCGAGCGCAGCACCTCATTGGTGCCGCCCCGGATGGTAAACGACGGCGCGTCCAGCACGGCGCGGCGTAACAACCGTTCGAACAACGATGGTTGCGGCCCGCAGACGAGCTCGCGGTCCAACAACTCCCGCAGCGCGCTTACCACCTCCTGTTCGAACCGGGTGCCCATCTCCTTGATGAGCGCGGCGTCGGCCGCGGGCGTCTCGCCCGCGTCGATCGCCCTGGCCACGGCCAGCGAAAGCCGGCGCAGCACCCAGTACTGGGCCGCGAGTTCGCCGATCAGCCGACTCCCGGCGGGACTGGCGGCCAGGCCCGGCCATTCGCGGATGAACTCCTGAACGAGAAGGAATGTCGAGATCCACCGGTCCGGGCCGCTGCGCTCATAGGCCAACTCGTTGGCGTTCTGCGCCCAGCCCTGCCCGATCTCGCCGATCACCATCTCGTCCGACACCAGCACGCCGTCAAGGACCACCTCGGCGAAATGCTCGGTACTGCCGTTCAGGAAGGGGATTGGCCTGACCGTCACGCCGGGGCTGCACATGTCGATCAGGAATCGGCTCAGTCCTTGCTGCCGGGCGCCCTCCCCGGTTCGGCACAGGGCGATCATAAAGTCGGCGCGCATGGCGTTGCTCGTCCACACCTTGACGCCCGACACCCGCCAGTCGTCGCCGTCGCGCACGCCGCGCGTGCGCACCGACGCGAGGTCGCTGCCGGCGTCCGGCTCGCTCATGCCGATGCAAAAACACAACTCTCCGCGGCAGATTCGGGGCAACAGCCACCGCTTCTGTTCCTCGGTGCCATAACGCACCAGCACCGGGGCGATCTGTCGGTCGGCGACCCAGTGATGCCCGACCGGGGCACCCCAGCGCAGCAGCTCTTCGACGACGACAAAGCGGTCGACCGCGGTGGCGTCGCGACCGCCGTAGCGCGCCGGGACCGCCATGCCGATCCAGCCGCGCTCGGCCAACGCGGCGGAGAACTTCGGATTGACCTCGGCCCCCATCCCGAGGCCGGGCTCGAATGTTCCCCAGGGCAGCGTCTCGGCAAGAAAGGCGCGAACCTGCCTCCGCAGTTCGAGCTCCTGGGCGGTGAGCACGGCAGGCGACGTGACCATACCTGGCAGGCTAGCCACAATCTTGCTCTGGGATCCCATACCCCTCGCGAGGAAGGATGCGGATTGGCTCACGCTTGGCCCATCCGTTTATCGACGACGAAGCCAGGTAGGTGACTGACAGTCGTTGCGGCGTGTTGATGCCATCAACACCGTTGCCGTATCCGCAGGTCTTTTCGCGTACTTTCGCGTCGTTTGGCCGTAGCCAAATTCAGCGTTTCCGCAGCTCAAGGCGCTTTTTGGGGCGGGTTCGATTCCCGGCAGCTCCACTGAGAATGACTGGTCAGGGCCACAAGCCCTGGCCATTCTCTTTTCCCGTCAACTCATCAAGATTGTTGGTTAAGCCAACCGACAAGGCCGCCGTCAAGAATGACGCGCCACGATCACCGGGATCTTGGCCCTGTTGACGACAGCCGCTGCGACAGAGCCCAACAACATGCCAGCGAACCCGCCGCGACCGTGGCTGCCGACCACAATCAGTTGCGCCCGTTCGGACGCCTCGATCAACGGACTTGCGGGGTCACCGATTTCGATTCTGCGACGGATCCCCACCTCGGGATAGCGTTCCTGCCAACCCGCTAGCCGTTCAGCAAGCGTCTCCTCCTGTTCGGATAGCTGAGCCTCCAAATTTAAGGTGGGGAACATTTCTTTGAAGTCGGAAACCCGCAGATCAGTCCAGGCGTGCAGGGCGATTAGGCGGACACCTCGTCGGGACGCTTCGTCGAATGCAATCGCAGTCGCTGCTTCCGACGCCGGCGAGCCGTCGATGCCCACCAGGACCGGCGCCCGTGTGACATCACCAACCATCGGTTCGTCGTCGTGGATCACGGCGACTGGGCAATGCGCGTGGTAGACCAATCCCGAACTCACCGAGCCGAGGAAGTTGCGGACCACCGTGCCGCCATACCCCCGGTAGCCCACCACGACCATCTCCACCTCTTTGGAAAGGCCGACGAGCGTCGGGACGGCGTTCGAATGAAACACCTTGCCATCGATTTGCACCGGGCCATGCTCGCCGGTGCTCTTTTCGGCGACTTTGATCGCGGAGTTGATGAATTCGTGTGCGCGCTGTTCGGACCATCGCCTGAAGCCGGTCAGCGCGGGGACCTGGGACCACCCCGGTGCGGGGGTGTCGATGACATGAACCAGAGTCAGCGGCGCAATCCGCAGCGCGGCTCGATGGGCCGCCCACCGGACGGCAGCCTGTCCCGCTGTTGAGCCATCAACGCCTACCACGATCCCGCGACGCGGTGGTCGCAACATTTCAGCTCGCTTCTGATCGGCTATGTACTCACCGGCAGGATCACTCAGGGCGACCCTCATTGTCAGGGTCGAACAGATGCAAGCCGAAGGACCAAGGGCACCGATTGAAGCGCCTAACGCACGCTGGCCGACCGATGGACAGCGGCGACCGTGACCTGCGACCACGCCGCCGGGGTCTTTATCTACGCGACTTGGTGATGGCGTTCGTCTCGGCACACCCGCGCCCGGCGACTCACCGCATTGACCAGTCTTGACGCCGTCAAGACTCGAAAACGAAACGGCAGGTAACGAGCAGGACTGAACGGGACCGAAATGGACCGAATCGAGAATTCACGCGCCAAAATGACTGGTAGAGCGTCGGTTTCGATTCCCGGCAGCTCCACAAAAACTAGCTGGTCAGCGCCACCAAGGCCTGGCCAGCTTCTTTTTCATCAACATCGATCGTCTCAGCTCACCCTGTGGCGTCGTTTCGGCGTGTCACGCGCACGAATGGGAGCACCTACGTGCTGTTGCGGGATCGGCCTGGACGGTCGGCGTCCACCCGAACTTCGCGCGCTGACGTCGCCCCGTCGTAGGCGGCGGAAAAAGTGTCCCCTGGGACCGGCGTCGTTGCTCCTATGTGTGAGAGCTGCCAGCCGGGCGGCGACTACACCAAGGGCAACCACCATGAGCTTTCATCGTCGGACCGGCGCGCCCGGGCCGTCAAGGCGGCCCAAAGGGTCGTTCCGAGATCGTCTTCGAAGCGACAACATGACATGCAAGCCGTGACCGCACGTCCGATTTCTGGTCTGCTCGGCGCGGCTGTCGTTGCAGCGTGGGCGTCGCTGACCGCCGCCTCGTCCCCGCCATCCGCCACCGCGGCTCCCTGCTCCGACGTCGACGTGGTGTTCGCCCGGGGCACCACCGAGCCCCCTGGCGTCGGGGGGGTCGGACAGTCATTTGTTGATTCGCTGCGTTCGCGAGTAGGACGGAGGACTGTCAGCGTCTATCCGGTCAACTACCCCGCCACCAACAATTTCCGTAGTTCCATCGCTGCCGGTGCCAATGACGCGAGCGCTCATGTCCAGTCCATCGCGGCAAACTGTCCCAACACCAGGGTGGTCCTCGGTGGGTACTCCCAAGGTGCGGCCGTGGTCGACGTCATCACCACGCAGATGCCACCCGGTGTCGCCAATCATGTCGCCGCCGTCGCCGTCTTCGGAAATCCGTCGGCATCGGGCACATTCGCGCGGACGATGGCGGCCGGCGCGCTTCCCACCATTGGCCCGCTATACGCCGCGAAAACGATCGACATGTGTATGCCCGGGGATCCGATTTGCACGCGCGGTGTGAGCATGGCACCGCATGGTCAGTACATTCAGTCGGGAATGACAAACCAGGCAGCGACATTTGCCGCGGGCCGGTTGTAGCGTCATACGACGGCGATATCACGTTGTGCACGCCCGACACCGCATCACGAGGAGCTCTCATGACCTATCGCCGTCTTGCTTGGGCGCTCGGCGCGGTGGTGGCGGCGGCGGCCATCATTCCCGTCCAGGCCCATGGCGAGCCGCCGACGAAGTGTCTGACCAACACTCCCAAGGGCAAGCAGGTCTACGTGCCCTGCGATCTGCTCAACGCGGGCGCCAATTTCCCGCCGGGGCAGCGTTGTCCTCCACCGCTCGAGCAGTACCCGAAAGATGTGGCGGACTGGTGCGGTGAAGGCCCAGGCCTTGCCAGTACCACGCCCACGACTCCTACGAGCCCGACAAGTTCCACGACTCCTACGAGCCCGACAAGTCCTACGAGCCCTACCAGCCCGACGAGCCCGGTGCGGCCTACCAGCTCCGCGAGCTCAACGAGTCCTCCGACCTCAACGAGCCCCGTGAGCCCAACGGCTTCTACGACCCCAACGAGTCCCACGAGCCCGGCGGCTCCGGATAACGTCCGGTGACGACGTCCTGCATGAGGTGGCCCACCCGGGCTGCACACCTCACGCTCGCGATCAATTCGGTTGTAGCTGAGCGGTCCTGGCCTGAGCCTGCTTAACCGCGGCGAGCATGCGTGCGCTGAGATCCAGGCATTCCCGCTCTCCGACGCCACCGTTGACCAAATATCCGATCTGACGCACCTGGATAGCGAATTGGGTTAGGTCGTCACACAGTTGTTTCATGGGGGCCTTCTGGCTCTGAAAGGGCTTGCATCGGCCATATGTGCCGCGGACGCCAGCTTCCCGTCCGACTTACACCCAATTCCGGACGCCTACGGCCAGCCGAATTGAGGTAGTAACGCCCCAGAATCCTATACTTGCGACCAGCCTTTACACAACCGCACTTGTAAAAATTCCGGCTGCGGTCGATTGCCGCCGGACAACCCGGGACCAACGGCGGTGAGCGCTGGTCAGTTGCCCGCCTCGATTGCGGCGACTCGTGCGGCCGCGTCGGATCCGCAGAAGCGCTGGAGGTCCACGCCGCCCGCGGCCAGCAGATCGTCGATGCGGCGTTTCAGGTCGCCCGAGGAAAGGTGGGCGTACAGGTTTCCACCTGGGCAAGACGTCTGGGCCAGGTCCCGATGGCCCGCCAACGTGGCGCTCGCTATACGGAAATTCTGGGCGGCCCATGCGAACGCGCGAGCTGCCCCCTGAATCTGGGCCTCCGATACAGGCTCTTGATCGAAGTCTCCTTCGCAGAGGACCAGGAAGTGACCCGTTGTGTCGTAGTCCGTCGCGGTGTCGCCCGCGATCTCGGTGCTCCGGAGTTCGTAGATGTTGCCGTTGCGGTCGACGCCGACGTGATAGGCGATGTCGATCCACCCGTGCTGATCCTGGTGGTACCGCTGATCCTGTCGGAGGTGCGCTGGGGCATTGCGGTTGTCGCCAAGGACGACAGCCTCGTGGTGGAGGGTCATCCGCGTGATGGTGTGGCGCTTCCCTCCGGAGCGGGCCGGTCGCGCACCCCAGGCGTCTCGGCATAGCAACAACGCCGAAGTGGTCGCGGTCAGGCTGACGCTGGTCGTCGACGTCGCGGCAGGAGGTGGGGCCGAAGGTGGCTTGCCGCCGATCAGGGACCCCAGCCCCACGCTGCCGGCCACCCCTAAAAGCTGGCGGCGGCTGACAACGGCCGGCGATTCATGGGGCCGGCCGGGCGCAGGCTCGCACATCGCCCTCACGATACGGGCGTGATGCGGGGCCGCGGGATGCGTTTCGTCGTCCTCTCTTGACGCCGTCGAGATCCGAAAACAAGATCGCAGTAACGAGATGAGCTCCACCATGAATCGACCGGTCGCCGCGGGCTTCCGCGGTGCGATGCGAACCGCCATCGCCGCCGGGTCCGCTTTGCTTGCGATAACCACGGCTTGTTCGAGGGGCGACGCAGGACGTCCGGTGTTGGGTGCAAGCACCCCCGCTCCCAGACCGGACGTCGCGACAGTCGTCAAACCGCCCGACCCGGTTCCCGCAGTTGATTTCGCTAAGGTCTCCAAGCTGATCAACGATGCGATTGCGTCGAACAAGCTGCCGGGCGCGGTGGTTGTCATCGGGCACGGTGGCAAGGTCGTGTTCCACCAGGCCTACGGTTCGCGCAAGCTTGCAGGCGAACCCGGACTGGACGGCTTGCCTGCCCCTGCGGAGCCGATGACCGAGGACACGATCTTCGACCTGGCGTCGTTAACGAAGAGCCTCGCAACCGCGACTGCCGTCATGCAGCTCTACGAGCAGGGCAAGGTTGCGTTCGACGATCTCGTGCAGCAGTACCTCCCCGGCTTCAACACTGCGAACGATCCGCGCCGCGCGGCAGTGACCGTTCGGATGCTCCTTACGCACACCTCCGGCGAAACTGGGGACGTCAACCTGGGGGACCCGTGGGGACTGGACCATGCCGACAAAGAGGAGGGGATTCATCGTGCGCTCACCACGCCGCTGGAGTCGGCTCCCGGTGGCGGCTTCCGCTACTCCGATATCAACTTCATCCTGCTTGGCGCGCTGATCGAAAAGGTCACCGGTGAGGCCCTGGACGCATACGTTCAGCGACACGTGTTCGAGCCGCTTGGCATGGAAGACACCCACTACCTTCCACCCGCGCAAGCGTGTGGTTCGCACGCGACGTCGGGAGCCGCGATCGCCTGGGCTCCCGCGCCGCAAGACAGGACGGCGGACGCCTGTCCCGCGGGCACATGGAGCATCGGTCTCTTGCCGCGCATCGCACCGACGGCACGTGACGAAGAGGGCAGAGCTGATCCGACTAAAAATCCCGATCTCGATCACCTGCTTCGGGGCACCGTGCAGGACACCACGGCGCGGCGCATGGGTGGAGTGGCCGGGCATGCCGGCGTGTTCTCGACGGCTCACGATGTCAGCATGTTTTCGCAGGCATTACTTGACCGGCTCGCGGGCCGTCCCAGTCAATTCCCTTTGACGCAAACAACTCTCGAGCTGATGACGAGTCCGCAGCAGCCAGGACATGCGCTTGCGCAACTCAAGGCGGCCAACGATGCGGCCCAAGAAGCCGTCGCAAAGCGGCCGAACAAAACAGATCCGCTGCTCGCTCCGCGCTATCCCGCGATCGCCGGACAGAACCTGCGCGGCTTTGGCTGGGACATCGATACGGGCCAGTCCACGCCGCGGGGCGCGATCTTCCCCATCGGTAGCTTCGGCCACACCGGCTTCACCGGAACCTCGGTATGGATGGACCCACGCTCAGATACCTACGTCGTTCTGCTCTCGAACTCGATTCACACCCGGGGCAGTCCACCGATGTCGAATCTGCGAGGTGAGGTCGCAACCGCGACGGCACAGGCCCTGCGTCTTTAGGGCCGCTCGAAGTGTTGATAGTCGAGGGGACCCGTCCACTCGCCACCCCACCGCCAGCCACGATCTGTGAAGGCGCGCACAGCTGGGTCGCCATTGTGTAAGAGTCCCGGGTCGCTGCGGCTGCGGTCCAGGTAGGCGGCCGCGTTCCGCGGTTCGAAATACCCGCTCGCGTAGAGACACGGGTTGATGAGCGGATTGAGATCGATAGCCCGACCGTAGGCGTGCGGAGACCATTCGTTGGTTCCAGGGATGCGTCGGCAGTTGAACGCCGAAGTGTTGTTGTCCTCCATGGATAACTCGTCGTCGGCGCCCGGGTAGTGGTCGACCGTGCGGATCTTCTCGACCGGGTAACCGAGCCGGTGAAGCCGCTCGAAGATCGCGATGACCTCCGGCGCCAGGTCCTGATGCACGATCAGCTCACCGCGGTGCACCTGGCCGTCGAAACCGATGTGATCGACGTTGACCCGTCGCAGCTGCTCCGGTTCGACCGGGCAACCCGGTTGCCAGCTCTCGCCGAGTTCGGCCGCGGTGACCGGCTCCACGCTGTCTCCGGGAGGTACTGACGGCACACTGGGCGACGCGGCCGACGGTGGCGGTGTCGCAGACCCTGATGGTGTCGCCGCCGGCGGTGGCTGCGCCGAGGTGCACTGCACCAGCACAAGACACACTGCGAGCATTCCGGCCACCGCGGCACCCCGCCGCTCGAAGGGCGTCAACTGGGATGAGTCCTCACCGCTCGCTCCACTGAGAATGGGTCAGAACGCCAGTGTCTATCGCGCCACGATCACTGGGACCTTGGCCCTGTTGACCACCGACGCACCGACCGAGCCCAGCACCCTGCCGGCGAGCGCGCCGCGGCCGTGGCTGCCGACCACAAGCAGTTGCGCCTTTTCGGACGCGTCGAGCAGCCAGCGCACCGGCTCGCCAATCTCGACCCTGCGATGGACCCCCACGTCGGGATAGCGGTCATGCCAACCCGCCAGCCGTTCGGCCAGCACCTCTTCCTCCTCGGATAGCTGGGCGTCCCATTTGGCGTCCTGGAACACCGTTCTGGAGGTGGACGCCCGGGGATCAGCCCAGGCGTGTAAAGCCATTAGGCCCACACGCCGTCGTGACGCTTCCTCGAATGCGATCGCAGTCGCTGCTTCAGATGCCGGCGAGCCGTCGATGCCTACCAGCACTGGTGCCTGCGCCTTGCCGACCTGCGCTTGCTCGTCGGGGATCACGGCGACTGGGCAGTGGGCCTGGTAAACCAATTTCGAACTCACGGAGCCAAGCGAGCCGCGGGCCAAGGCACCGCCAGGTCCCCGATCGCCCACCACGACCATCTCCAGCTCTTTGGAGAGGGCGACCAGCGTCGGGACGGCGGTTGAATAAAGCACCTTGCTCCCGATCTTCACCGGACCGCGCTCACCAGCGTTCTCTTCGGCGACCTTGATCGCCGACTTGATGAGTCCGCGTGCCCGCTGCCCGCGCCATGGCCTGAAGTCCGTCCGGGCGGTGACCTGGAACCACCCCGGTAAAGGGGCGTCGACGACATGCACCAGGGCCAGTGGCGCATTCCGCAGCGCGGCATCACGGGCCGCCCACCGGACGGCGCCCAGCGCCGCTGCCGAGCCGTCGACGCCTACCAAGATCGCGCCACGTGGTGGCTCCCACATTTCAGCTCGTTTCTGATCGGCTGCGTACCCATCGGCAGGATCATCCAGAGCGGCCGCGATTGTCAGGGCCGAAGCGATGCAAGCCGAAGGACCAAAGGCACCGATGAAGCGGCTAACGCCCGCTGGCGGACGCGTCGGCGCTTGAGGCCATGCACGATCGCCGCTCGCGCACAATTGCGCTCGATGTGATTCGACTGACGCTCTAAGCTTCTGATGGGGTGTGGGTCAGGATCCATACGGCGCACATTTCGAACGGCCACTACCGACCTCCCCGGAGGAGTTCATGCGCAGGAGCGCCTCATGACCGACGCCGCCTGGACCCTCTATGCCGAGCAGATGGAAAACGTCGACGGCTGGTTCTTCGAGGCCGATGTCTCGCTATTCAGCAAGCTGCTCTCACGCCAGACTGCCGAAGGCATAACGGGCGACATGCTGGAGATCGGCACTTATCAAGGCAAGTCCGCCATCCTGATGGGCTACGGCCTTCGCGATGATGAAGAACTGGTGATCTGCGATTTGTTCGACGCCGTCATGGATCACGCAGACATGTCGCTGGTCCCACGCCAGCAGTATTCGGGTCTGGACCAGAAGCAGTTCCTGGCCAACTGGGATCGTTTCCACCATCGCCGGCCAACGCTTGAAGTCTGCGAATCGTCAGAGCTCGACCTCGGAGAACGGGTGCTCCGCTTCATCCACATCGACGGTTGTCACAGCTACCAGTGCGTCGCTAACGACATCAACCTCGCCGCGACCCACACCGCTGAGCGTGGCTTGATTGCGATCGACGACTATCGAGGCGTCGAAACTCCCGGCGTGGCCGCAGCCGTCTGGCAGGCCGTCGGCAATGGCGTCTTGTTCCCCTTCGCGGCCACGTATATGAAGATCTACGCCTGCACGTCGGCCGCTGATCAGAGTTATTGGTTGGAGCGGGTCCGGGATTCGGCTGACATCTGCGCCTTCCCCGACTTTGACTTGCCGTCGTATCGAAGCGTCTCGGCCGCGCAACTTCGTCACTCGGTCGCCGAGCACTGACAGGCGTTCCGTCGAACGAATTCATCCTGCGACGCTCGCGCAGGGCGCTCGGGCGCAATGTCTAGTCATCACCCATTTCGTCGCGGTGACTGAGTGGTGGGCACCGGTTAGTCCGCGGTCAGCGGCGTTTGCCGATTTGCCAGTGGGCCGACACGGACAGCGTCTTCGAGGAGATCGGCTGCGGTGGCAGCGCTTTCCGCGGGCGTCGACATCTGGGCGGCGACCTCTTGGGTTCGCGTGATGCAGTGCGGAGTGAGGATAGACCGCAAATCCGCAACCAGCGACTGCAGGGTGGTTTCGTCGAAGCGCCGTCCGATGCCTACTTCGAGTTGATTGACCGCGGCTGCCCACATCGGTTGATCCACCGAGACGGCAAGGGCCAACGTGGGA
Organism: Mycobacterium sp. 852014-50255_SCH5639931; assembly: GCF_001665605.1. Taxonomy (GTDB): domain Bacteria; phylum Actinomycetota; class Actinomycetes; order Mycobacteriales; family Mycobacteriaceae; genus Mycobacterium; species Mycobacterium paraffinicum. The sequence continues at coordinate 150,657 of NZ_LZSV01000010.1, read as the reverse complement.
ACTCCGGCCCGGATGCCGGCGAACGTGGTGCCGGGGCCACCGTGGTGGACCACCGCGCGGCAAGAGGGAAAGACAGCCGAGTGGTTCACCGCGCTCACAACCTTTACGTGGGCGGAATCCCGGAGCTTGTTAAGGTCACTCACGCCGCTGCAAATCAACGCGCGCTCGCCGAGCTGCGCACAAGCCCCGCTGATCATCGTGATCACGTCGCCGGGAGATGCGACTCGTGCACTGCTGCCGAAGCCGAAGTAGATCGGCGGCGTTCCCGCTGCAATCCACGACGAGACCTCGTCGTCGACCTGCGTCGGCAGCTCCAGGGTCAGCCCGCCAACGAAAGGTCGTCGCAGGCCGTGTTCCGCCCATTGGGCTGCCAGCCCGGGAAAGAAGAGTTCGTCGTAGGCCTGGAGCTCCAGCGGTTGTCGCGTCGATGGTCCCATTTCCTCTGGCAGGCCCAGTGTCCGGCGCTGGACGTCTTCAGCGTCTCTGGTTATTCGTGAATGCGTACCCGGTGGGATCGGGTAGATGTGCACCGCAGCCTGCGGAATGTCATAGTATTCCGCAACATTGGCGGCCAGCCCTTGCTCGCTTGCGTCCGTCAACAGCAGGTCGGCCCCGTCGGCCAGCGACGTGAGCGCCTTACCCAGCTCCGGCCAGAGTTGAGTGAGATCCCGGAAAATTTCCCACGCCATGAGGACGGGGCTCGGCATCGTTCCGTATTTGCGTTCGAGATCGCTGTTCTGCCGGACCTGATCCGGGCCGTGTGCGACCGCGGCAAGACCCGCCGACTCGATGAAGCCGATGTAGTTCGGGGGAACCGCCATGCGTACATCGTGACCTCTACGCTGCAGTTCTCGACCGATGGCGGCGCACGGCTCGATATCACCCCGAGTCCCCAAGGTTGCCAGCACGAACCTCATCGCCGGAGCCCAACGTCCGGTGACCTGAGTGTGCAGCGCGGCCGTGAGCCCAAAAAACGCCGAATGAGAACGGCGGCAATAGGACAACGGCGGCTTTGAAGGGTTTGATGAGCCATGACCCTCATTCGTCAATCGTGGTCGGCGGGCGAGTCCGTTGAGTGTGGGTGCTCCCTGATGCTAAGCAGCTTAATCGTGCCTGCCGCGACTCAGTCGCCACGCAGGCTGGGCGAACTGCTCGCTGGCGGCGCCATCGACCCGGCATCCCGAATCATTTTGCTCTGTCAGGAGATTGGTGAAAGGAACGTTGATCAAGTGCCGCGCTTGCCCGCTCGTAGACATTAATGATCTCGGCGCCCCTGCGAGCTCATCCGACGATTCCTTTGAAGTATTCGACAGTTCGCGCGGCGCCCTCTCCGAAAGGGACTCGTGGCCTCCAGGCGAGCGTGGACTCGGCGAGGCTGATATCCGGTTTGCGCCTCTTGGGGTCATCCGGCGGCAGGGGCCGAAATACGGTTTCCGAGGCCGACCCGGTTATCTCGCCGATCATGCTCGCCGTCTCGAGAACGGTGAGTTCGGTCGGACTGCCCAGGTTGACGGGTCCCGTGAACGAGGGTTCGCTCGCGGCCATCCGCACAAGACCCTCGATGAGATCGTCGACATAGCAGAATGAGCGGGTCTGGCTGCCGTCCCCGAAGACGGTGATGGGTTCCCCCCGCAGCGCCTGGACGATGAACGAGGGGATGATTCGGCCATCCTCCATGTCCATTCTCGGACCGTAGGTATTGAATATGCGGACAACCTTTATTCGCACGTCGTAGCGACGGCTGTACTCGAGCATCAGAGTCTCCGAGATCCGCTTGCCTTCTTCGTAACAGCTCCGCGCGCCGAAGCAATTGACATTGCCCCGGTAGCTCTCGACTTGGGGGTGGACGATGGGATCCCCGTAAATCTCGCTGGTGGAAGCTTGGAGAATCGTCGCCCGCTCCTCGCGTGCCAGTTCCAGAAGGTTCCTCGTACCGACGTAGTTGGTCTCCAGGGTGAACAAGGGGTCCCGCTGGTAGGCGCGCGGCGATCCAGGGCATGCCAAGTTGAAGATGACATCCAGCGGACGGGCGACGGCCGCGTCTACCGGCCGGGTGATGTCGTGCTCGAAAAAAGAAAAGCCCGGGTCTCCCTCGAGTTGCCTTAAGTTCTCGCGCCCACCGGTGCAGAGGTTGTCGAGCCCGATAACCTCGATGCCGTCGTGGCGAAGACGGTCGCAGAGGTGGGACCCCAAGAACCCGGCGGCGCCCGCAACGAGGGCTCTCAATTTTGATTCTCCTCAATGTCGGCCCGTACCGTCGTAGTCGAGTCCTCGCCAGAAGGCGCTTTGGATCATAGATGTTTCGGACATCGAAGACGACGGATCGCATGACCGACTTGACACGTCGCGAGACGGCTGCTTGAAAGAGCTCCGACCCGCACTGGCGATTATCGGCTTTCTTGCCGGAGTCGCACAGTTCCCTGCTCTCGCTGACGACGGCGTCAGGACACGAACGGGTACCTGATAGAACGCCGGGTTGGATTGGCGGTGACCGTAGGGCGAGAACCTGACATCTCGAACGGTGGACGATGTCGAGGCCCTACCATTGGTAGCCGGGGTCATAGCTTGTCGACCTCCAGATCATCGAGGCGCCGAGTCGAGGAGAAGTTCCCGTGCAACAGTCGCTCTCACTATCGGTCACGAGAAAGCTGCTTCTCGCCCTGACATTCGTCATCGCGCTGATCGCTCCAGCTTCGATGCCGGGCACGTTTGCCACGGCCCACGCTGACCCGATCGGCTTCATGCCGGACTGGCCCAACTACGAGATGCAGACCGAACAGACCATGTGCAACGCCATGGCGCAGGGCTGGTCGCGCGCGCAGATCGTTGGCGCGATGCAACAGGCGAACAACCAGGCGATGACCGGGCTGAACCCGGATCAAGCCGCCAGGCGGGCCAACATGTGGGTGGACCTGGGTCGAATCAAGTACTGCCCCGGCGCAGTCGCCAGCTGACCCCTAGGTATTGGTCCAGCGGTCGAACGCGGCCTCCATGTCGGACCCCTAGCAGAGGGCGGCGGAAAACCACCCGCCGGCAACCAGGGCGATGACGAGCGCGGCGGTGGTGTGGCCCGTCGACGCGGCGACGACGATGCCTGTGATCGCAGCGATGAGGGCCATGACCACGAACACGGCCAGCAGTATCCGGTGCGAATGGATCGCTCCGCTGGGACGCGGAGCGGCGACAACGTGCTTGCTCGGGCCATGGGCTGCGGCCATTAAAGCTCCTACCAAGTTGTGACCTGGAATACACCGTCAGCATAAATGTGCGGTGAGTCACAAACAAACTAGCGCGCTGCGCCGCTGCGCGCGTTCGCGCCGAGCCCAGTTAGCCGCGCGGACGTCCGGGGTATCCGCACGGGCATGGGGTGGGGGGAATCGCACGCGGTCGCGATCTTTTCGGCATTGCTTTCGGCGTTCTGGGCCGCGGTGGGCATTGTTGTTCGGCAGCGAGCCGCCCAGGACGTTCCGGCCGATGAGGGCATGTCGGGAACGATGGTGACGACCCTGGCGACGCGACCGCTGTGGTGGGCGGGCACCGTCGCCGCCGTCGCCGGCTACGTGTTTCAGGCCGTGGCGCTGGCGCACGGATCGCTGCTGCTCATCCAGCCGCTGCTGGTCTCGTCGCTGTTGTTCGCGTTGCCCTTGAGCGCGCGGCTCTGCCACCAGCGCATCAGTGCGGTCCAGTGGGGCTGGGCGACGCTGTTGACGGGCGCGCTGACGGTTTTCGTGCTCGTCGGCCAGCCGCGCGAAGGCCATGTCCGCCCTGCGGTCCCGGCGTGGACACTGGCGTTGTTGGTGACGGTGCCGTTGCTGGTGGTGTGCCTGACGGCAGCCGGCCGCGCCGCGGGTCGCGTGCGCGCCATGCTGCTGGGCGTGGCCGTGGCGGTCCTGCTCGGCATGATCGCCGTCCTGACGAAGATCTGCACGCACCGCTACGCCGTCGGCGGCTGGCACGCACTCCTCACCGTCCCCGCTCCCTACGTTTTGGTCGCCTTGGCGGTCGCGGTAACGGTGGTGCAGAACTCGGCCTTTCATGCCGGCGCGTTGCAGGCGTCGGTCCCGATCATGTTGGTCGGCGAGCCGGTTGTCGCGGTCGTGCTCGGCGTTGGGGTGCTAGGTGAACACCTGACGGTGGGCCGCTCGACGGCGCTGGCGCTGGCAGTCGCCGTCTGGGGCATGGTGGCCGCCGCCATCGCGCTGAGCCGCAGCCAGGCGATCGAGGTGGGCAGCCCGCAACAGTCCACGCCCGTCGACGCCGCGCGGTTGGCGGGTGTCAGCGGAAGACGAAACTAAGACCTACGAATCCCGCGCGGCTTCCAACAGCCGGAGCGGGTGCAGACCGTCGACCGCGCCGACGAACGGCGGGTGGATGCTGTAGCCGAGCATTCGGCGAAGGTCGTCGGAGACCGAGCGGGCGATGTCGCGCGATATCGACAGTGTGAAGGCTTCCATCGGTCGCAGCCACGGTTGGCAGTACTGGGCGGTGACGGCAAGGCGGTCGTGGCCGGTGTTGTTGGCGCCCCCGCCGTGCCACAGGGTGCCCACGAAGAAGACGCACGAGCCGGCGGGCATGACGACCGGCATGGCCTGATCGTCGGGACCCGGCCGGCGCTTCCCCCAACGGTGGCTGCCGGGGTAGAGGACCGTGGCCCCGTTGTCCGCGGTGAAGTCGTCGATGGCCCAGATCGTCGCCGCCGCCAAGGGTTCTCGCGGACGCGGGACCGGGTAGAACCCGTCGTCGTGGTGAGCCAGCTGGGCGGCCTCCCCGGGCTGAATGTTGATGGCCTGCAACGCCGAAAGCAGGTAGTTGGGCATCAGCAGCCGATCAAGCACCGCCAATACCCGGGGATCGGCGACGATCCCGTCGCATACCCGCGTCCGGCTCAGCAGGCTGTAGATGCGCTGGGTGTGCCGCCCCTCGAACGAGTTGCGCCCGGTGTGCCCCAGCCATGGCCGCACGACCTCGCGGATCTGCTGGCACTGCTCCGGTGTGAGCAGCTCCTTCCAAATGACGTAGCCGTCGCGGTCGAGGGCCGCCATGTCGGCGTCGACGATCGCGTTGTCGACAGAGCTTCCACCGCTCGCCGTCCGCTTGTACCGCTGCGCCAGATCGCCCCTGAGGTCTTCCAGCGTCGTGACGGATTCGTCGTCGATGTTCATAGGCACTCGTCCTTCATCCCGCCAACCACACTAAGCGGAGTTCGCGCGGGCCGACAGGACAATTCGCACCATCTCTACAAGGATGAAGCGGTGCGGATGCTTCTCGTGCTTGCGAGCTTCGCCGCCGCCATCGGCGCGGCCACGCCCGCGCAGGCTGACCCGGCCAGCAACCCCGATGCGAACTTCTTGACGGCGCTCGATCAGGCCGGCGTTCCCTACAAGAACGGCGCCGTCGCCATTCAGGTCGGCAAGAAGGCCTGCGAGCTGATGGACCAGGGTCACTCCAAAGCCGCGGTCATCCAGAGCGTGACGTCGGAGAATGCCGGCTTCACGGTGGCGGACGCGACCCACTTCACCACAAGCGCGGTGAATGCCTACTGCCCCCAACACATCGGAGAACCGACCACGGAGCCACCGCAGCCTCCGCCCGGTATCTGGACCATTCCCTGGATTCCGTTCCCGCCGCCGGGGGCCGCGTAGAAAACCCGCCGGCGCTGGCATGACTGAGCCGGACCGACCAAGATGTACGTGATGTGGCCTGACTGGTGGGTGATCGCGGTCGGCATCCTGGTTGCGCTCGCGGTGATCTGGCTGATCCTGGCTGTCACCTTCTGGCTGATGCGACCCGAGGCCAAAATGCAGGACCTGGTGCGCCTCCTGCCCGACGTGCTCCGGCTGCTGAAACGCCTCGCCGCCGATACCGAACTGCCGCGGCGGATCCGGATTGCATTGGTGGCACTGATCGCTTTTGTCGTGTCGCCCATCGACCTGATCCCCGACGCCATCCCGGTCATCGGATTCGCCGACGACGTGATCATCGTTGGTCTGGTGCTGCGCTGGATCAGCCGCACAGCGGGGCCCGGCGCGCTTGCCAAGCACTGGCCCGGCACGCCCGACGGCCTCGCCACCCTGTGCAAGCTGTGCGGGCTGACCGACCCCGCGCTGGACTGACCCGGTCGGAACCTAGGAGCGTGCGGTGATGGAGGTAGTTCGGCGCACGATGCGCTATCAAGTCAGGGTCGGCGCGCTGATCGAACTGGCGTTGTGGCTGGCGATCCCGTACTTGTGTATGGGGTTCGTGTGGACCCTTTTTCACGCCGAAGAGGCTCGACTGATCCAGACTCGGGTGGAGGCCGTGTTCCCGACCGGAGCCGACGCCGTGGCCTTCGGCCTGACCACGGCATTGTGGCCGGCCTCCATACCAATCGCCCACGCGTGCCCCGCGCCGTGACGGGCTCTTGGGGCGAAGCCGTGCGCGGGAGCGCGGTTTGCTCCTAGGCTGCCGAGCATGTCAATCGACCGAGCGGCACTTCTCGCGGGCAGCATCCGACTCACCTCCGGCGTCTGGTTCCTCGTCGACCCCTTGACCGCGAACCGGTTCTGGGGAGATCCCGGCGAGCCGGCGCCGACGGCCCGACTGTTGTTGCGGTCCATGGGATATCGCGACGCGTTGATCGGTGGCATGCTCGCGACGGCGGCGTTGCGCGGCAAGAACACCCGCGGCTGGTTCCTGGCATCCGGCGGTGCCGACGCAGCCGACCTGCTCGGCGGCATCAGCGTCCATGATGAGTTGAAGCCCTCGCAACGGATCATCGGCTTGGGCGGCGCCGTCATCGGCATCGGTGTGGGGCTCTGGGGCGCGGCCCGATCGCAGTCAGGCGGTCGCCGGAACGAGCCCGATGCGGTTGACTGAGACCATGGGCGTAGGCGTACTGACATTCGTAACCGATGAGGGCATTGGCCCGATGGAGCTGGGGCAGGCGCTCGAGCAGCGTGGATTCGAGTCGCTGTTCCTCGCCGAGCACACGCACATCCCGGCGGGCGACGTAACCCCCTACCCGGCCGGCGGTCCCATCCCGCCGAAGTACTACCGCACCCTGGATCCGTTTGTGGCGTTGACCGCCGCGGCCGCCGTCACCGACCGGCTGGTCCTGGGCACCGGTATCGCGCTGGTGCCCCAGCGCGATCCGATTCACACGGCCAAAGAAGTGGCGTCGCTGGATCTGGTGTCGCGAGGACGATTCAGGTTCGGTGTCGGTGTGGGCTGGCTGCGCGAAGAGATCGCCAACCACGGCGTCGATCCCGGGGTCCGAGGACGAGTGGTTGACGAACGACTGGACGCGATGGTCGAGATCTGGACGCACGAAACAGCCGAATTTCACGGCGAATTCGTAAACTTCGGCCCCATCTACAGTTGGCCCAAGCCGGTGCAGAAGCCCTATCCGCCGCTGTACTTCGGCGGCGGACCGGCCGGCTTCAAACGCATCGCCAGGCTGCGTGCCGGCTGGCTGTCGATGACACCGTCGGCGCAGGCCTTGGCGCCGCAATTGGAGCAACTGCGCGACATGGCCGGTCAGGACGTGCCGGTGATCAGCTTTCACGGTGGCGCGCCGACGGCAGAAGAGCTTGAGGGCTACCGCGCTCTCGGGTTGCAGCACCTGCTGGTGGAACTGCCCACCGAGCCTCGCGGCGAAACCCTTCGCCGTCTCGATGAGCTGCAGGCTGAATTCGCGAAGCTCACGTAAAGCTAAGTACCGCAGAACGTTTGGTACTTACCGAAGTCCTCGGGGGCCGGATTGGCGTAACGTTCCAGGCCCGCTCGCTCGTCATAGGGCGCGGTGACCGCGGCGAGCAGCTGTTCGAGCGGTTGGAGATCGCCCGCCGTGGCGGCCGCCAGAGCTTCCTCGACCAGATGGTTGCGCGGAATGTAGATCGGGTTGGCCCGATCCATGGCGTCGGCGTCGGGCCGCAGGGTTTGCCACCGCGACAGCCACGCGTCGAACCCGGCGAGGTCGATGAACAAGCCGCGCGCGGGTTCGGCATCGCCTCGCGCCGCGCGGCCGAGGTGGCGGAAAAACGAGGTGTAGTCGACGTGGCTGTCCTTGAGCAAGGCGAGTAACTCGTCGCAAAGTGCCTTCAGCTCTTTGGCGTCGACGTCCGCGGGCAAACCCAATTTGGCGCGCATTCCGGACGACCACACGGCGTCGTACTCGCGCTGGAAGACCCCGAACGAATTCTCCGCGAGCGCGACCCCCTCGTCGGGATCGTCGGACAGCAGCGGAAGCAGCGTCTCGGCGAAACGGGCGAGGTTCCAGCCGGCGACGAGGGGTTGGTTGCCGTACGCGTAGCGCCCCCAGAAGTCGATCGAGCTGAAGACGGTGTCGGGGTCGTAGGCCTCCATGAAGGCGCACGGTCCGTAGTCGATCGTTTCGCCGGAGATCGTCATGTTGTCGGTGTTCATCACCCCGTGGACGAATCCGATCAGCATCCAGTGCGCGATGAGCGACGCCTGCACGGCGACCACCCCTTCGAACAACGCGAGGTAGGGACGTTCGGCGTCGGCGGCGCCGGGGTGGTGGCGGGCGATCGCATGGTCGGCGAGGCGGCGCAGCAGGCCGGCGTCGCCGGTGGACGCGGCGAACTGGAAGCTGCCGACCCGTAGGTGGCTGCTGGCCACGCGGGCCAGCACGGCCCCGGGCAGCTCCGCCTCACGCAGCACCGGGCGGCCGGTACCCACGACGGCCAGCGATCGCGTCGTCGGCACCCCGAGCGCATGCATCGCCTCGCTGACGATGTACTCGCGCAGCATGGGCCCGACGGCCGCCAGGCCGTCCCCGCCGCGGGCGAACGGCGTCGGCCCCGAGCCTTTCAGGTGAATGTCGCGCAGCCGCCCGTCGTCGCCGACGAGCTCCCCGAGCAGCAGTGCGCGTCCGTCGCCAAGCCGGGGGACGAAGCCGCCGAACTGATGCCCTGAATAGGCCTGGGCTACAGGGACGGCGGTGCTGGGGACCAAGTCGCCCACCAGGAAGCGCATCCCATCGGGACTCCGCAGCCAGCCGGAGTCCAGGCCGAGTTCGGCGGCAAGCCGCTCGTTGAGGGCAAGCAGCCGCAAGTCGGCGGGCGCCTCAGCTTTCCAGCGGACGGCCATCTCCGGCAGTTCGCGGAAGAACCGGTCCTGTAGGGCAACGGTCATATCCGGGGCGACACTCACCTCGACGAGCCTACGGAACTCCTACGAGCCCAGGGCCTGCCCGATGAGGTCGCGGGCGCGATCGAGCATCGACGCGAACGGTCCCAGAGCGAAGTTCAGCTTGGCCGATTCCACGCCGGGATGCGGGTGGGTGGGCGCGATGGCCTCGGCCGCCCGCACCGCCGCACCCATCCGCTTGAGGGCGGCGTCGTCGACCTCGCGTTGCAGCACGGGGAACTCTTCGCTCTCCTCCTGCTTGGCGTGGTCGAGCACGGCTTCCCGGAGCTTGGTGACCTCGTCGATGAATTCCTTCGAGGTGACGTCGAGCTTCTCGATGCGCGACAGCAGCTCCTTGGCGTCGTGCTCCTCCTTGAGCCGGGCGTCGACGATCGCGTCACCGGCGTCAGCCTCGCGGCGCACGCGCGGGTGCACCACCATTTCTTCGGCTGTCTCGTGGACGGCCAACAGCTGACGCAGCGTCGAGAACGGCTTCTCACGCGCCTGCGGATCTGACGCGTGCAGCACCTCGTCGAACATGTCCTCGATGAGGTTGTGCTGCGCTTTCAAAAATGCGACGACTTCGTCGGGCGATTGGACAATCATGTCGGCCATCGCCGTACCTCACTGTTCTGTCGGGGAATTGGGACTCGCACTATGGGCTGTGTGCGGCTTGACGAGGCATACCCGCTGTACAAGCCCCTAAACGAGGCCTCCGGGCGCGGGTGGCCCAGAGAATCGTTTGAAGCGCAAGCTTTTTTCTGTTCGGGCGCCGAGCCAGATCCCCGCCAGGCGCGGCGCCTGACGGGGATCTGAGCCGAGCGAAGGAACTAGACGCGACGGTCGCCGGCGGCGGCTGGTCCGACGCCGGTGCCGGTGACGGCGTCCTTGCGGCGCTTCAGTCCGGCGAGTCCGCCCAAGCCGAGGAGGCCGAGCAGGCCCCACAGCCCGGTCTTGTCGTTGTGTTGGCCGTTGTTGTTGTCGTTGTCCGCCAACGTCGTTGTGGTGGACGTCGGCGCGGCAGTGGTTGGACCGGCGGCATTGGCGACGCCTGCCCCACCGAACAACAGCGCCCCGGTGGCCGAAACGATTGCAATGGTCCTACGCATGTGTACTCCTAGCGGGTTTGCCTCGGTCGTAGCCCTCAAGGGTGCCGAGACGCATTTGAAGGACCAGGGTGCTCTAGTCCTCGCGGAAAGCGACGCTCCACCGAAGCGGCGGCGTGGCAAGGCATAGATACCCCTGGGGGCAGGCGTGAAACTTTCGCAGGGGCATCGACTTGTTTGCTCCGCCGGGATTCCCTCCCCGTAAAAGCGATCTGGATCACATGGCGGAGGGCGATGTTATCTGCCGGCGCCCGAATGGGTAGCCGCAACAGAGGCGCTTTCGTGCCGATCCAAATAATCAACGCAGGAGGCGAATTTTCGATGACTTCATCGGACAAGACGACGGTGCTGGCGCAGTTGCGTGCGCTCCACCAGCTGACCAACACGGAGATCCAGGTCGCCGAAACCCGCATCGCACAAGCGCGTACCGAGGCGGTCGAGCGCGAGCTGACGCAGAACGCGTCGAACGCGCGCGAGCGATCCGAGGCCATAGAGAAGGCGATTCGTGAGCTCGGCGGTGTCCCGGACATCCTCGGCCCCTTCCTGGGCCGCGCCGCCGCGGCGGTCAAGGCCCTGACCGAACAGGCCCAGCCGTTCGACGAGGCGCTTCTGGGCGACCTGGCGCTGGAGGACCAGTTGCTGGACCGCGCCCGCTACCTCAAAGCCCTGGCCGTCGCGGCCGAGCTTCCCGAAATCGAGAGCCTGGCGACGCGGTTGATCACGGCGCATTCGGCGACCGTCGATTGGCTGACGACCGTGCTTGCCGAGGATGCACTGGGCGGCCCCGCCGCGTTGCGCCGGACACCGCTGCAGGCGGCGGCCGGTACCGCGGTGAAATTGGTGAACCTGCCGGTCGAGTGGTCGGTCCGGGGTGTGGACAGGGCCGCGGACGCGCTGCGCTCGGCCCGGCCGACCTTCAACGAGCTGGTGAGCCGGGGCGCGTACGCCGGTGACGTGGCGACCCGCGCGCTCGCGGCGTCGCGGAACGCCGCTCTCGAGGCGGCCGAGAAGGTCACCCGCAGCGAGGGGGCCCGGCAGACCGCCGACGCCCTGCACGCGGCACGCGCCGCAGTGGGGGTGCTCGACGCCGACGAGCTGCCCATCGCCAACTACGACGAGCTCAACGTCAGCGAGGCCGTCGCCGAGGTTAAGGATCTCGCCAACCCGAGCGACGTGCGCGCGATCATCGCCTACGAAGAGGCGAACAAGAACCGCCAGCGGGTGGTGTCGGCCGCACAGACGCGTGTAGCCGCGATCGCGCAAGAGGTCGTCGGCATCAACTAGCCGATCAGGCGAATTCATAGCTAAGGCCGCCCGGGCGGGGATTCTCACCGCCCGGGCGGCTTTGGCCATTGGTCCCGCCAGGGTTATGCGTCTCGCGCTGCCGGGTGCGATCGGCCCGCCGCTCGTCCCGAGCGTCTTGGCTTTCTCGGGGCATGCCCAACCGCACGTTTGGGGATATCGCTACGGTTAAGGCACTAACCCCATGTTGGCGATTACGAAAGACGGCTGATCAGCTAAAAATGTACGACCAGGTCAATAGCAGCGCGACGGAGCCCGACGACGTCATCGGCTACCGCATCGATCCCGTGCTGGCCCGGAGTTGGCTGCTGGTGAACGGTGCGCACGCCGACCGGTTCCAGTCCGCGGTGCACTCCCGGGCCGACATCGTCGTCCTCGACATCGAGGACGCCGTCGCGCCGAAAGACAAGCACACCGCCCGCGACAACGTCGTGAGTTGGCTGGGCGCCGGCAACACCGACTGGGTCCGCATCAATGGCTTCGGCACCCCTTGGTGGGCGGACGACCTCGCCGCGCTGGCCGGCACACCGGTCGGCGGGGTGATGCTGGCGATGGTCGAATCGGTGGACCACGTCACCGAGACCGCGCAACGGCTGCCGAACGTGCCGATCGTGGCGCTGGTGGAAACCGCGCGCGGCCTGGAACGCATCACCGAAATAGCCGCGGCGAAGGGCACCTTCCGGCTCGCCTTCGGCATCGGCGATTTCCGCCGCGATACCGGCTTCGGGGAAGACGCAAGCACGCTGGCGTACGCCCGGTCGCGCTTCACCATCGCCGCCAAGGCGGCCAGCCTGCCCAGCGCGATCGACGGACCCACGATCGGCTCCAACGCTTTGAAACTCATCGAAGCCACCGCCGTCTCCGTGGAGTTCGGGATGACGGGCAAAATCTGCCTGACCCCGGACCAATGCGGCGTGGTGAACGAGGGCCTGTCGCCGTCGCAGGACGAAATTTCTTGGGCCAAGGAGTTTTTCGCCGAATTCGAACGCGACGGGGGAGAGATCCGCAACGGCTCCGACCTGCCGCGGATTGCCAGGGCCACCAAGATCCTCGAGCTGGCTCGCGCCTACGACATAGAATCGTCGGACTTCGACGACGAAGAACGGGATCATTCCCCCGCGCCGTCGGACACCTATCACTACTGAGCGGCGGAACGGGTCCGAGATGAGCATTGTGGTGGATTTTCATTTCGACCCGATGTGCCCATTCGCTTACCAGACCTCGTTGTGGATCCGCGACGTTCGCGAGCAACTGGGCATCACCGTCGACTGGCGATTCTTCAGCCTCGAGGAGGTCAACCGGTCAGAGGGCCAGAAGCACCCGTGGGAGCGGGAGTGGTCGTATGGATGGTCTTTGATGCGCATCGGCGCGCTACTGCGACGAACGGATATGTCGCTGCTGGATCGCTGGTACGCCGCCATCGGACATGAACTGCATACGCTCGGCGGCAAGCCGCACGATCCCGCGGTTGCCCGACGCTTGCTGAGCGACATCGGCGTCGAGGCGTCGGTTTTCGATGCGGCGCTGAGCGATCCGACAACTCACGACGAGATACACCGCGACCATCAACGGGTGATCGATGCCGGCGGCTACGGGGTGCCGACGCTGTTTCTGTTGGGACAGTGCCTGTTTGGTCCGGTGCTGGTGGATCCGCCGACCGGGCCAAAGGCCCTGACGCTGTGGAATGTCGTCAGCGGCATGGCCGAGTTGCCCCACGTGTACGAGCTGCAGCGGCCCAAGTCCGCGGCCGATGTCGAGCTGATCGGTCGAAGTCTGCGTCCCTACCTGGACGGACGCGATTGGGTCAGCATCAATCGCGGTGAAGTCATCGACGTCTCGCGGTTCACCGACCAAGGGACCTAGGCCGCATGTCGCGCGAGTGACACCCCGATGCGGATTTCCACCTTGCTGACCGTGATCGCGGGGGCGCGCGGTGGGGCCATCGAGCGGTAGCTCTTGCCGGTCGGCGTCGTGAATAGTGCTCTATGGGTGTGGTTTTCGTCGATCACGGTGCTGACCCGCCAACCCGCGGCTTCCTTGGTGTAGTTGCAGCTTTCGCACAGACCCAGACCGTTGTCCGCGGTGGTCGGGCCGCCGTCGGCCCACGGCTGTGCGTGGTCGCGGTGCCTGATCGGCGCGTCGCAATACGGAGTGCGGCAACGCTGATCGCGTAACCCGATGAATTCGGCCAGCCCACGAGGAAAGATGCGTGCCCGCGACTCCATCGCCACGAGCGCCCCGGCCCGGGGATGCGCATAAAGCCTGCGCAGCGTCGCGCTCGAGCGTCGGTCGGTGACAGCCCTGCTGATCATCGAGCGCGCGACCGCGGCGGGGATGGGACCGTAGCCGGAGATGTCGGCCGGCGCATCGTCACCCCCGAGCAGCGTCTCGTCCGATAGCACCAAGTTGACCGCGATCGGAGTGGGGACCGTGGCGCTGCGGCCGGTGACCCTCTCGACCAAGGTGTCGGCCATCAGCTGTCCGCGTGAGCGCCCGTCGCCGCGCGTATCCGCTTCGCGCCGCAGCGCTGCGTACACCGAAACACCTTGAGCCACAGTGAGTAACGCGGTGAGATAGGTCATGGTATCGGGCGCTGGCCGAATGGTGACCGTGCGTTCCTGCTCGGCCTTGGCCGCCCGCTCGACAACGGCGTGTGGATCCAACCGGTAGGCAACCGCTTTCGCGGCCGCGGCCACTCGCGCGTCGCCCATGCCGGCCAGGCTCGCCGGGTCGGCGCACAGTTCCGCGTCCAACGCGCGGCGGTCCTCGATGTCCAGGCAGGCGCTCTCTCGCACGATCAGCGTCGCGCGCCACTCCGAGAGCGCCCCGCGTTCCAGCGCCGCCAACGTGTGCGGCATCTCGTGCACGAGGGCCGTGGCGAAGCCGAGATGCCGGCCGCCCCGCGCGGGGGAGTCGCGTCGCGCCAACGCGACCTCGCCGGCCACGCCGCGTCCGCGCCGCGCGGCCGGCACTCCGGCGGCCGCCTCGGAGGCGCGACGAGCCGCGTCCAGCGCGGCAGCCGCCCGGGCCTGGCCCGCGGCGGCCGCGCTCTTGACCGTCTCCAGCTCTGCGATGCGCTCTATCAGCGCCGATTCGTCGGCCGCGGCGTCAAGCTCCGCCAAGTATTCGAACATAAGTTCGATAGTAAACGAGGGCACCGATAAGCCCCTCGTCGCTACGCTGGCGAGTATGAGCGCCAAGAGTCGGATCCGGGTGGCGCGAGTCTACGAAGACGTCACCCCAGACGAGGGTCAGCGCGTGCTGGTCGACCGAGTCTGGCCGCGCGGAGTGCGCAAGGAGGACCCGCGGGTGGGTACCTGGTGCAAGGAGGTCGCACCATCGAAGGACCTGCGCGAGTGGTATCAGCACCGGCCCGAACGATTCGACGAATTCGCCTCGCGGTACAAGGCGGAACTGCGGGGTAACCCGGCGCTGGAGGAGTTGCGGAAGCTCACCAGGCGCGGTGCGGTCACCCTGGTGACCGCGACCCGCGATACGGACATCAGCCAGGCGGCCGTTCTCGCGGAGCTGCTGAAAAGCCACTGAACGCGTGAGACGATCGGGCGATGCGGCTGGGATTGCACGCCCTGGGAATCGGTGCCGGCGCCGATCGCGCGGTGATCGATGCCGTCGCGTCAGCGGCGGACGACTGCGGCTTCGCCACGCTGTGGGGCGGCGAACACGTCGTCATGGTCGACCGGCCCGCCTCTCGCTATCCCTATTCGGATGACGGCGTCATCGCTGTTCCCGCACAAGCGGATTGGCTTGATCCGATGATCGCGCTGAGCTTTGCCGCCGCCGCCTCGTCTCGGATCGGGCTGGCGACGGGCGTGCTGCTGCTGCCCGAACATAATCCGGTGGTGGTGGCCAAGCAGGCCGCCAGCCTGGATCGGCTCAGCGGTGGACGGCTGACATTGGGCGTCGGTGTCGGGTGGTCGAAGGAGGAATTCGCCGCGCTTTCAGTGCCTTTCGCTCGTCGCGGCGCGCGGACCGCCGAATACGTTGCGGCGATGCGCGCGTTATGGCGTGACGATGTCGCTTCGTTCGACGGTGATTTCGTCTGTTTCGATGCCATTCGGGTCAACCCCAAGCCGGTGCGCGATCGTCGGATCCCGATCGTGGTTGGGGGCAATAGCGATTCGCCGCTGCGCCGGGTGGCGACGTGGGGAGACGGCTGGTATGGGTTCAACATCGACGGCGTCGGGGCCGTCCGAGAACGCATCGCCAAGCTGGAGCAGCTGTGTGCCGAGGCGGGGCGTGATCGTGGGCAGCTGCGGCTGTCGGTGGCGCTGCGCGATCCGGGCGTTGCTGATATCGGCGCCCTCGCCGAGTTGGGCGTTGACGAATTGGTTCTCGTCGCAGCGCCCCCCGACCGGCCCGATGCGGCTGTCGAATGGGTCTCGGCGCTGGCTGAGCAGTGGACGATGGCGGCACCGGCATGAGCGAGGCCGATCCCATACTGCCGCGGGAGTTGACCGACATCGCTGACGAAGTGCGCGCCGTCCCGCCCCCGCCGATACCCGCATTGCCCGAGCCGTACGGCTTGCGTCTTGCCGACCCGGACGCCGACGCCGACATGATCGCCGAGTGGATGAACCGGCCGCACCTGGTGGAAGCGTGGGAGTCCGCGTGGCCGGTGACGCGCTGGCGTAATTATCTGCGGGCGCAACTCCGAGGTGGCTTCTCCCGCCCATTCATCGCAACGCTCTATGGAACAGACCGCGCTTACATCGAATTGTACCGAGCGGCAAAGGATTCCATCGCGACCCGATACGACTACGATGCGCACGATCTGGGTCTGCATGTCGCGGTGGCCGATCTGGATTACATCAAGCGGGGGCACGTCAGTTACCTGCTGCCGTATTTGGTGGGCAGCATCTTGGGCCTTGATCCGCGATGCCGGCGCATCATGTTCGATCCCGACCACCGCAACGTCGTGGCGCGCACGTTCTGCGAACGGGGCGGCTGCGCCTTCCTCGGCGAGCACGCCATGTCGAACCGGCGGATGGCGCTCTATGTGCTGCCCCGCACGCCCGACGACGTTCCCCGGGAGTGACTCAGAGCCGCTCGGCAATCGACTGCGCGAGGAGCGCCGCCGCCTCACCCAGCACGACGCTGACGATGATGTTGGCGACCGCAGCGCGCACCTGTCGTTCCTCGCCGAGCCGCTGCGTCTCCAGCATCCACGTGGAAAACGTGGTGTAGGCGCCGACAAAGGCGGTGCCGGCCAACAGGGCCGCCTCCTTGCTCAACACCAGGCCGCCGAGAAATCCGAGCAGCGCGGCGCCGCTGATGTTCACGACCAGCGTGCCGAACGGGAAGGATTGGGCGACCCGGCGGGCCACCGCGCGGTCGACCACGAAGCGCAGCAACGACCCGACGCCGCCGATCAGCGCGACCCCCGCCCACACCGCAGCCGTCGTGACCGCGCCCGCCGTCATCCGCGGATCCGTACCCGGCGCACCAATTTGGTGGCCAAGTGCACCGCCAGCAAGCCCAAGACGATGCTGGTGAGGGTGTAGCCCGCGGCCAGGGTCCAATGGCCGTGCTCGATCATCCTCAGCGTCTCGACCTGCATCGTGGAGAACGTGGTGAGTCCGCCGCACAACCCGGTGCCGAGCAGGGGGCGCCGGTAACTCGACAGCGGCAATCGCTCGAGCAGTCGGGTGGTGAAGTATCCCAACAGGAAGGCGCCAACGACGTTGACCGTGAACGTCGGCCACGGCCATTTGGCTGGGTCACCGGCGGTGAGCGTGCCCAGGCCGGCCCGGGCGAGGGAGCCCAGCGCCCCGCCGGCGAAAACCGCGGCCAACTCGCGATAGTCGTGTGCCACGCGTGATCCCTTCCCCTTGCCAGGACTTACGGGTGGGTGAATCCGGGACGTCAGAAAAGTACCTGACAAGTCAGGGAGGTGCGCCACGGGCAGAATTGAGAACCATGGCCCACCCCCGCGCCGGTCAGCCGGCCCAGCCCGAAGACCTTGTCGATTTGCCTCACCTGGTGACGGCCTACTACTCGGTCCAGCCCGATGTCGACGACGTCGCCCAGCAGGTGGTGTTCGGCACGTCGGGCCACCGCGGGTCCGCGCTCAACGGGGCCTTCAACGAGGCCCACATCCTGGCCATCACCCAAGCCATCGTCGAATACCGCGCCGCCCACGGCGCCACTGGGCCGTTGTTCATCGGCCGTGACACCCACGGTCTTTCCGAGCCGGCGTGGGTGTCGGCGCTGGAAGTATTGGCGGCCAATGATGTAGAGGCCGTCGTCGACTCCCGCGATCGCTACACCCCGACGCCGGCGGTGAGCCACGCCATCCTCAGCTACAACCGCGGTCGCACCGGAGCGCTGGCCGACGGGATCGTCGTGACGCCGTCGCACAACCCGCCGCCGGACGGCGGATTCAAGTACAACCCGCCCAACGGCGGGCCGGCGGACACCGACGCGACCAACGCAATCGCCAAGCGCGCCAACGAAATTCTGCGCGATGGCGCCGGGGTGAAGCGGGTGGCGCTGGCCCAGGCGCTGCGGGCCGTCCAGCGCCACGACTACCTCGGCAACTATGTCGACGACCTGCCCAACGTGGTCGACATCGATGCGATCCGCGCGGCCGACGTGCGGATCGGGGCGGACCCGCTCGGCGGGGCGAGCGTCGACTACTGGGGTGAGATCGCGCAGCGGCACCGTCTGGACCTGACCGTCGTCAACCCGCTGGTCGACGCGACCTGGCGGTTCATGACGCTCGATCACGACGGCAAGATCCGGATGGACTGCAGCTCGCCCGATGCGATGGCTGGGCTCATTTCGCTGATCGCCACCTGCGACCGCTACCAGATCGCCACAGGCAACGACGCGGACTCCGACCGCCACGGCATCGTCACGCCCGACGAAGGGTTGCTGAATCCCAACCACTACCTGGCGGTGGCCATCGACTACCTCTACACGCACCGGCCGTCGTGGCCCGAGGGCATCGCCGTGGGGAAGACCGCGGTCAGTTCGTCGATCATCGACCGGGTGGTCGCCGGCATCGGCCGCAAGCTCGTCGAGGTACCGGTCGGGTTCAAGTGGTTTGTCGACGGCCTGATCGGCGGCACCATCGGCTTCGGCGGCGAGGAGTCGGCGGGGGCGTCGTTCCTGCGGCGCGACGGCTCGGTGTGGACCACCGACAAGGACGGCATCATCCTGGCGCTGCTGGCCTCTGAGATCCTGGCCGTCACCGGATTGACCCCCTCGCAGCGCTACCAGGAGCTGACCGCCGAATACGGCACGCCGTTCTACGCCCGGGTCGACGCGCCCGCCGATCGCGACCAGAAAGCCCGGCTGGCCAAGCTCTCGCCCGAACAGGTGACCGCCACCGAGGTAGCCGGCGAGCCGATCACCGCGAAACTCACCGCCGCGCCCGGCAACGGCGCGGCGCTGGGCGGATTGAAGGTGACGACGGCCAACGCATGGTTTGCCGCGCGGCCGTCGGGCACCGAGGACGTGTACAAGATCTACGCGGAATCCTTCAATGGCCCCGAGCATTTGGCGGAGGTGCAGGAAGCCGCGCGCGAGGTGGTTAATAAAGTCATTGGGTGACGTTTTCCCTCAGGCTTACCCGTTCGGGAGAACGTGGTTCCCGCTCTCCGCGGCTCCCGCGCGAAGTCTGGATCCTGAGCTGGGCGAATGTCATGGTCGCGCTTGGGTACGGGGTCATTTCGCCGGCGATGCCCGCATTCGCCCATACCTTCGGGGTCAGCATCAAGGCGGTGACTTTCTTGGTCACCGTCTTTTCGTTGAGCCGCCTGTGTTTCGCCCCGGTCAGCGGGGTGCTGGTGCAGCGGTTGGGCGAGCGGCGGATTTACATCGGTGGTTTGCTGATCGTCGCGTTGTCCACCATCGCCTGTGCGTATTCGCAGACGTATTGGCAATTGCTGATGTTCCGCGCCATCAGCGGTGTCGGCTCGACGATGTTCTACGTATCGGCGTTGGGGCTGATGATCCACATCAGCCCGCCCGATGCCCGGGGGCGGATCGCGGGGATGTTCACCACGTCGTTCATGGTGGGTGCGGTCGGTGGGCCGGCGATCGGTGGCCTGACCGCGGGCTGGGGGCTGACCGCTCCATTCATCGTGTACGGCATCGCGATGCTGGGGGTGGCCGTGGTGTTGTTCTACGGGCTGAAGCATTCGGAGCTGGCGGCACCCCCGCCGCCGACCCGGTCAACGGTGACGATGCGGCAGGCGCTGCGCTCCCGCGCGTATTGGTCGGCGCTGCTGTCCAATTTCGCGACCGGCTGGGCGGCGTTCGGTCTACGCGTCGCGCTGGTGCCGCTGTTCCTCTCCGACGTCATGGGCGAAAGCGTCGGCGTCATCGGGGTGGCGCTTGCGGCGTTCGCAGGCGGCAACGCCCTGGCCGTCATCCCCAGCGGCTACCTGTCCGACCGGATGGGTCGGCGGACCTTGTTGATCATCGGCCTGGCAACGTCGGGCGTCGCGACCGCCGCATTGGGAGTCGTGTCGTCGTTGCCGGCGTTCATGATCGCGGCGGCGGTATCGGGTGCGACCACAGGCATTTTCATGTCCCCGATGCAGGCCGCGGTGGCGGACATTCTCGGCAGCGAGGCGCGTGCGGGAATGCCGGTGGCGGCGGTGCAGATGCTGTCCGATCTGGGCGCCATCGTCGGCTCCGTGACGGTCGGTTGGGCGGCCGAGAAACTGAGCTTCGGCTGGGGCTTCGGCATCAGCGGGATTGTCTTGCTGGTCGCCGCCGTCGGTTGGGTCATGGCGCCGGAGACTCGGTTGGGGCCCGATCGGGCGTCCGGCCTGGTGGAGACTGAGGCGGACGTCGAAGCTGCCTGAGCAGCAACTTTGAAGGACGGTTGCCAGTGGTGTAGCTTCGACTGGCACGACTTGGGGCTATGGCGCAGCTGGTAGCGCACCACACTGGCAGTGTGGGGGTCAGGGGTTCGAGTCCCCTTAGCTCCACCGGATATTCGGAGGTGCCACGACACCCGCGCTCACCGATGCAGGTTCCACTGGCCGCAATCCCCGGCGAGGACGTCGTTGACGTCGACTTCGAGTCCCCCGACTACTGGGCCAGGATTCGACGCGGTACTCACAACGCGTTGGTAGAGAACGGCGGCAGGGTCGACCTTGCCGCCGGACCACGCCTTGGTTTGCCAGGCCCACCGGTGGCCGGGGGTGCGCGAATTGCCGATGACGCCGTCGGCGGCGGCCCACTGGCACACGTCGATACCGCCGTAGACGCCGGTGCGCTGCACTCCCAGCACCGAATTGATTCCGCGAAACCACTTGAGCGCCAGGTTATTCCAGGTGTCGTGGTTGATGTCTTCGTCGACGCTGAAGAAGATCGGGGCGCTCTGACCGCCACCCGCCGCGGTATGCAACTTCCAGGCGGTGCGCGCATCGGCGACGCCGCCCTCGAACCCGCGCCTGAAGTCCGATGGTGCCGTCCCGCCCGGCTTGCCGTATTGGTAGTTGCTGACGATTATCAGCCCAGCAGCGGACAGCTGCTCGGCGTAAGGCCGCGTGATCGGCTTGGCGCCCATCGACGAGCCCGGACGCGAGAGCGACACGTAGTTGATGACCCCGGCGTAGCCGGCCGCTCGGATGTGCTCCGCTGGAATTTGGCGCATGGCGAAGTCGATCAGTTTGGGAGTGGTGGCAGGCGTCGTAGGGACGGCATCCGCCGTAGCGACGGCGACACTTGCCGATGCCGCATACCACGCCGGCAGTGCAGACATAGCAATGGCGTAGCGCAATAAGTCGCGCCGGGGAATGGGGCGCGGTCGCCGCACATTCGCCGACAATTTCTGCATCGCGTGATGTTAAATTTGTGACTTTTGTCAACATAAGTGGCGCGTAGAAGTCGATATCAAATCGGTTTCTGCGGTTCATCGTGTCGAGTCCATGGCTGAAGCGCCGGCGACGAGCGGCAGCAACTCTCAGGAACCTCGTACCACCGGTACGCATAACCGGCGCCCCGGGTGGGTACGCGGCCGAGTGAACGGTTGTTCGCAGAGAATCGATGCCCGCATGGCCTGTCGGCGGGAGGGAGCTTCTGATGCCCGAGGTCCAACTTCATCACGATGGACACCCCATGTATCGCCGCATGGTCCGGTTCGACTGGTCGCAGACACCTCTGCACTGGGTGCCAGACGACCCGTTCTCCACGCACATGATCAATGTTTTGCACCTGCTGCTGCCCGAGGGCGAGCGCCACTTCATCAAGGCCGTTCTCGAGGCGTCATCGCTGGTCGATGATCCGGAGCTGGAGGCGGCGATCAAGCCGTTTATCCAGCAGGAGTCCTGGCATGCCTGGGCGCACCAGGTGGTGCTCGACCACCTCGCCGAGCAGGGCATCGACACCAAGCCGTACACCGATCGGCTCGGGAGGCTGTTGTCGATGACGCTGGGCGACCCGCCCAAGTGGTTTCCGCCGGCCATGAAGCGGTGGTGGCTGTATCGGCGGCTGGCCGATGTGGCCGCGCTGGAACATTACACCGCGATGTTGGGCCAGTGGGTGCTGACGAACCGAGGTCTGGACTACGCGAAGGCCGACCCCATGATGCTTGACCTACTGCGTTGGCATGGTGCCGAGGAGGTCGAGCACCGCTCGCTGGTGTTCGACGTCTACCAGCACGTCTCCGGGAATTACTTGATCAGGGCGTTCTCGATGTTGTTCGTCTCGCCGCTGTTCATCGGTTGGTGGGTCGCGGGGGCTCGTTACCTGATGGCCCAAGACCCGACGATCGACCGCAAGTGGCGCTGGCGGGACTGGCTCTGGGCCGCCCGCGAGTACCGGTTGCCGGGCCCGTGGAAGCTGATGGTGACGACACCCGTCCGGTACATGAGGCCCAGCCATCATCCCAACGACGAGGCGGACACCCAGATGGCGATCGACTACCTGGCGTATTCGCCGGTGGCGAAGGCCGCCCAGGAGCGGGCGCGATCCAAAGGGAAGTCACCGGATCAATCTCAAGGGATCGAGACTTCCGGCAACGGGGCACGAAAGGCGAAGGTGCGATGAAGGTTTCGGTAGATCTAGACACCTGCGATGGCAACGGCGTATGCATGAGCATCTGCCACGACGTGTTCGACGTGCGCGAGGACGGTCTCCACGTGCTGCAGGAGGAGGCGCCGGAGGAGCTGCGCCAGCAGTTGATCGGCGCCGAGGTGTCTTGTCCCACACAGGCAATCACGGTGAAGGACTGAGCGATGCCGGAGAACGTCGTGGTTGTCGGTGCCGGCGTGGCGGGCACGCGAGCGGCGGAGACGTTGCGTCAGGAGGGCTATGACGGCGCCCTGACCATCGTGGGCGCCGAGCGGCAGGCCCCTTACCATCGGCCGCCACTGTCGAAGAAGTTCCTCACCGGCAAGGTCCACCGGGCCGGTGTCGACCTCGCGCCGCAATCCGAGATGGATGCGCGTGTGTTGCGGGGCGCGTCTGCCGTCAGGTTGGACATGTCCTCGCGCACCGTCCATGTGCGTGACGACGGGCAGGACCTTTCGCTGCCGTTCGACGGACTGGTGGTCGCCAGCGGGGCGGTGCCCCGGGAATGGCCGGGCGGCCCGGTTCCCGAAGGGGTGCTGATGCTGCGCACGGTCGACGACTGCCTGGCCATCCGGGACCGGCTCGGTTCGCGCCCGCGGGTCGTGGTCGTCGGCGGCGGGTTCATCGGCGCCGAGGTCGCTGCTAGCTGCCGGTCGATAGGCCTGGACGTAGTGCTGATCGAAAAGGCCAGCGGCCCGCTGCTGTCCGCGCTGGGAAAGGAGCTGGCACCGCGCTGGGCCGAGTTGCATCGTCAACACGGAGTGGAGCTGCGGGTCGGAGTCGGTGTCGAAAAATTCGAGGGTGACGGCCGGGTTCGGGGTGTTCGGCTCACCGATGGCTCGCGAATTCCGGCCGATCTCGTCGTCGTCGGCCTCGGGGTGACTCCCGCCACCGACTGGCTGGACGGCTCCGGATTGCGCGTCGACGACGGCGTGATCTGCGACGCCACGGGTGCGGCCGAGGGCGGGGACGCCGTTGTTGCCGCCGGCGATGTCGCGCGGTGGTGGCACCCGCTGTACGAACGGCACCTGCGGACCGAGCACTGGGACGACGCGGGCCGTCAAGGTGCGGCTGCGGCCCGGACTCTGCTGGCGGGGCCGGCGGGCGCTGAGACCTATGACGAGGTGCCATACTTCTGGTCCGATCAGTACGACGTCAAGCTGCAAATGCTGGGTGTGCCAACCGATTACGACGTTATCGAGATCGTCGAAGGCGATCCGGACGGCTGGGAGTTCGTTGCCGCGTACGGCCGGGGCGGTCGAACCATCGCGGTGCTCGGGACGATCCCGGGCCGGGTGTATGCCTACCGCGAAGCCATCGAGAAGCGCGCCGCGTTTCCGCCGAGCCGCCCGGATCAGGGGATTGCGCTCGCCGTGAGAGATTAAGTCCCGGCAACGACTTGGTAGAGAGTGCGTAGCGGGTGCGAGCCGGCCTGGTTGCCGATTAGGTTTTCGCCGCGATGAGCATTACTCTTGCCCGCGGTTCTGATTGCGACTCTCCGAAAGCAGCCATGCCCATTCAGCCCACCCTGCTGCGCCGACAATCACTGCGCAGCGCCCGTGCACATCGGGCCGTTCCCCGTGTGAAGTGCCCCATGGTCGGCCAGTGCTTCGATGTCGAAATCACCCGTGACGCTGACGGGTGGATGATCCGGATTCCCGAGATCAGCAGGATCACGCGGACCAGCCGCCGGGGTGCGGTGGAACTGGCGGCGCGCGAATGCATTGCGACCTGGACCGGCATCCCCATCGGCTATGTCGCCGTTTATGTCATCAGCGAGACCGATTAGCGGCGGACCCGTCCCTGGGTCAGTTATTTTGGCCAAGGTGTATCCCGCGCGTGATCGCGCCGAGACGGTGACGCACAACGCTCATCATCATGACGGTGCTCGCGGCAGTCGCCGCGTTGACGATGGCGATGTGTGTCGGCTATTACTTCGGCCGACGCGCGGGGGCGAGACCGCCAAGCTGGAGAAGGCGAACGAGCCGGGTGGCCCTGGGGCGGCTCGCGCTCAGTCTGCTCGTGTTGTTAACCGCACGCCGTGCGATGACCTTGTGGGGGCCAAGATTCGTTGCTCCCCTCGCGCTGCTGCGGGGTGGCGTTGCGCGGATGCGGTATTGAGCGACACGGACTGATATGTCAACGCTAGAGGGCAAGGTCGCCCTGGTGACCGGAGCGTCGTCGGGCCTCGGCGCCGAGACGGCTCGGCTGTTCTCCCGCGAGGGCGCAACGGTTTTCGGCATCGGCCGGGATACGGCACGCTTGGCCGAGGTATTCGCCGACGTCCAACATGGTTCCTACGCATCGGTCGACGTTTCCTCTGCGCAGGCCTGCCGCGACGCGGTCGAGCAGTGCGTGCGCGAGCTGGGCGGACTCGACGTCCTGGTCAACGTCGCCGGCCACCACCAGATGCGTCGGACGGAGTCGATGACCGATGAGGACTGGGCGCACGATCTTGCGGTGAATCTGAACGGGCCGTTCTACCTGTGCCGGGCCGCGTTGCCGCACCTGCTGGAGCGGGGCGGGAACATCGTCAACGTCGGCTCCATCGCCGGTGTCGAGGGCCAGGCGTACTCGGCAGGCTACTGCGCCGCAAAGCACGGCCTGATCGGACTTACCCGCGCTCTGGCGGTGGAGTACACCGCGGATCGCTTGCGCGTCAACGCAATATGCCCGGGCGGGATGCTCACGCCGCAGATCGAACATTTCAGCGCGCCGGACAACCCCAACTACGAGCTGATCATGCGCACCGCCTCGCCACGCGGCATGATGCAGCCCCTCGATGTGGCGAACGTGATCGCCTTCCTGGCCAGCGATGCCGCCGCCGCCGTGCACGGCGCCGTCTATCGCGTCGACAACGGCAAAGGCGCCGGCTAGCGCGCGACCGCCGGACGGCTGCGGACCAGGGTCGGCCACCAGAACCACGGCCCAAGGATTCGCAGGATGCACGGCACCACGAACGAACGCACGATCAGCGTGTCGAGCAGCAGGCCGATGCACACGGTCGAACCCACCTGGCCGATCGTCCGGAGATCGCTGGTGAGCATCGCCAGCATGGTGAAGGCGAAGACCAGGCCCGCCGATGTCACCACACCGCCCGTGCTGCCGAGCGCGCGGATCAGACCGGTGTGGATTCCGCCGTGCAGCTCCTCTTTGACCCTGTTGATCAGCAGCAGGTTGTAGTCCGACCCGACCGCCACCAGGATGATGAACGTCAGCGGTAGAACGAGCCAGTGCAGGTGCAGGCCGATCAGGTGCTGCCAGACAAGTATGGACAGGCCGAACGCGCCGGCGTAGGAGAAGGCCACGGTACCGGGAATCACCAAGGCCGCCACCAGACTTCGCGTGATGAACATCATGATCAAGAAGATCAGCACGAAGGCGGCGATTGCCGCGATCATGAGATCGGACATCGCGTATTCCTTGATGTCCTTGTCGTTGGACCCCGAACCGCCGATGTAAATCCGTGCGCCGGCCAACGAGGTCTCTTTCAGGATCGTCTTTATCGCGTCGGGGAACTGTTCGACGTGTTCCACGCCCTCGGGGCCCATCGCGTCGCCCTCGTGGGTGACTATGAACCGGGCCGCCTTGCCGTCGGGCGACATCATCAACTTCATCCCCGTCTTGACGTCGTCGTTGTCGAAGCCCTCGTGCGGGATGTAGAAGAAGTCGTCGCTGCGGGACTTGTCGAAGTCGTTCCCGACGTTGATCAGATCATCGAAAGTTTGCTCCGTTTGGACGGTTTGCAGATCGGCGGATCCGTAACTGTTGACCAACTTCGACTGCAGTGCCTCGGTGTCGTCGGCGGTGGCTTTCAGTTGGGCGATGATCTGCGGGAAGGTCTTGTCCACCTCCTGCAGAGACACCTTCGCGTCCGCGATGTCGTCGGCCAACTTGTCGATTTGATCGATGGTCTCGAACAGCGAACGAAACGTCCAGCAGATGGGAATGTCGAAACAGTGTCTCTCCCAATAGAAGTAGCTCTTGATCGGACGGAAGAAATCGTCGACGTTCGAGACCTCGTCCCTGATGTCGTCGCTGACCCTTTGGAGGTCTTCGACGGTGAGTACCGTCTGGTGCAGTTCGTCGGACACCTTCTGGAAGAAGCCGACCTCTTTTCGTAAGACCTCGACGGAGTGCGCCTGGATCTCGGCCTGCGCGTCGGTGTTGGCGTTCTGCTCCCTGTTGAACGGGAGTTGTTGGCCGTTGCCGCTGCCCTGCGTGGTGAACAGGTACGGAATGCTGGCGTGCTCGAGCGCCCGGCCCAAGGGTCGCGTCATCCCTTGCACCATCGCCACACCGTGCAGGCGAATCAGCGCCCGCGCAACGCGGTCCAGCGAGATGAAGTCGGCCGAGTTGCGCATGTCGTGATCGGTTTCCACCATCAGCATCTCGGAGAACAGCTTGCTCTTGGGGAAGTGCCGATCCGCCGCTTGGAAGCCGAGATTGGCGGGCGCACTGGCAGGCTGGTATTGCCGATCGTCGTAGTTCTGCCGGTACGTCGGCACGAAGATCGCCCCGAGCATGACGACGGCAGAACTTGCCGCCAGAACCGGCACCGGCCAACGCACTACGCTCGCTCCGATGCGCCGATAGAGACGCCCTTGGGCGTTGGTCCTCGGGTCGAACATCCCGAACAGGCTGCCGACGGTCAGCGCCGCCGGGCCCAGCGTCATCGCCGCCGCGATGGTGAACAGCATGGTGATCGCGACGGCCGGCCCCATGGTGTGGAAGTAGTTAAGGCGCGCGAACGTCAAGCAATAACATGCGCCGGCGATCGTCAGGCCGGAGCCGATGATGATGGGCGCGACACCCTTGTACGCGATGTAGAAACTGTCCTCCCGGGTTTCGCCCGCCTGTCGCGCCTCGTGATACCGGCCCATCAAGAAGATGCCGTAATCGGTTCCCGCTCCCAGGGTTAGCGCGATGACGATGTTCACCGCGAACGACGAGAGTTCGATGTACCCGAGGTGGCCGAGCGTGGACACGATGCCCTTAGCGACGAGCATTTCGATGAGCACGCCGAGCAAAGGCACCAACAAGGTTGAAGGCGCGCGATACACCAGCAGCAACATCACCACGATGAGGCAGATGGTGACGATCGTGACGTTGTTGAGGCTGGCATTGGCGATGGCCAGCGTGTCCGAAGCCAGGGGAGCCGCGCCGCTGACGTAGACCTTGAGGCCGGGCGGCGGCGGGTCCTTCTTGATGATGTCGCGGACGGCGTCCACGGATTGGTTGGCTTGAATCTGGCCGATATCGCCGGCGAGACGCAACAGCACGTAAGTGCACTTGCCGTCCACGCTCTGTGCCCCCGCCGCGGTGAACGGCTTGCCCCACAGGTCCATCACGTATTGCACGTGCCGGGTGTCGTGCTGGAGGCGGCTCATCAGATCGTCGTAGTACCGGTGATCCTGGTCTCCCAGCGGTCGGTTCGCCTCGAACACCACCATGGTCAAGTTGGTCGAGTTGGATTCGTGGAACTTTTCGCCGATGTGCAGCAGCGCCCGTTGTGAGGGCGCGTAGTGCGGGACCATCGGTCCGGCGAGTTCTTCAGCGACCCGTTCCACTTGGGGCATAAAGGTGTTCGTACTGACCGCGAGCAGGCCCCAAAACAAGATGATCGGTATCGCGAAAGCCCGGACCATCCTGGGGACGAACGGGCGCTTGACCCGGGGCTCGTCGAAACGGTGCTCGCTCATGCCGACTTGACCCTGCACTCAACGTCGGCGTCCTGATGGTCGTCCGACTGTTCGTCACGGACCACGCCGTCCACGAGCATTCGGCAACCCACCTGACCGCCGTGGACATGCACCGAGATGCTGCCGGACGCTACCGAGAGCGTGGTCGTCTCCGTGTGGGACCACGGCAGAGTTGTGATTTCGACCTGATGCGGATGGCCGTCGATGTCGATGTAGACGAGTTTCCCGCCCTGCGCGGCGGAGCCGAACACCTCATAGGTGATCCGTTTGAGGTTGAACTGCTCGGGAGCCTGCGGGCCATTGACGGTGATGACCGGCTCGGGTTCCGAGAACTGGTGCACCTTGTACATGCAGAGCAGACCGACACCGACCGCGACCACGCTGACCAACGGCATCCAGGCTCGCTCCAAGACAGTCCTGCTGACTGAACGAGGACTCACTCGTTCATCTCCCCGAACCCCTCCTGACCTTGTGTTTGTTCCATCCCCGACCGCCGTGCGAATGCGGCAAGACCAGGTGGTATATCAATCTGGTTGATATGTCACGGTAAAGAGACTACTGCAAGCGGGCCGCAGGCGCGATCTCGGTGTGCCGGACCTCGTCATGCGGACCCCCCTTACGATGCGGTGGGCGCGCTGCGCAGCTGCCTCTTCAACCGTGCGCTACCGAGCAGGCGAAGGGCCAGGTTCGTGGAGGTCAGCATGGGGATCACCCCGAGAAATGTCCGCTCGGACGGTGTCGCTCCGTGCAGGTGGTAAAGGCTGCCGAATACGTAAAAGCAGCCCAGCATGAACAACGCGCCGGGGATGCAAAGCGCCATGAAGGAACTGCGATCGGCGACGATTTGCTTCGCGTAATCCAATTCTTCCGGTGACATCGGTTCGCGTTTGCGCAGTTTGCGCACCACCTCTTTGGCGCTCCCGATTTCCTCGCTCATCGGGGTGGTTGGTCGCCTCTCCATCCGCCGTACGAACACGGTGGCGATGGCGGCCAGCGTCAACGCCAGCCCTAAAGCGACGACGGTCAGCAGACCGAACAAACCCTCAGTCACCATCAAACTCCTTCTGAGTCACCGCTTCCGGGCGTTGACGGTCACGGACGATCAGCCCCAACAGGACGGCCAGGCCGAGCGGCACCAGCACCTTGAAGACGATTGAGGCGTGCGGGTAGAGCAACGCGTAAGCGATTGCCCCGATCGCCGCCATGGCGAGCAGGATGCCGCGGTTGATCTTGTCGGTACTCATCGATGAAAACCTTACTTCTGGGCATCAGAACCCGAAGTCGCCACCGCTGGAGTCCGACCCACCGCCGCCGAAATCGGAGCCGCCGAAGTCGGATCCGCCGCCGGAGTCCCAGCCGCCGCCGAAGTCCACGTCGTCACCGCCGGAGTACGAGCCCTCGTTGCCCGCGAAGCCGGTGTCGGCGCCGGAATCATAGCCCCCGCCGAACCCGACGTCGCCTTGCTGGCTGTCGTAGCCGGCGCCTTGGCCGCCGTCATAGTTGGCATCCGCATACGCCGAGTCGCGGCCGGCCTCGAAGCCGCGGTCGTAGCTGCCGCCCCAATGGTCGTCCAGCACCGCATCCATCAGCAGGACATCGGTGAGCGCCCAACCCCAACCCGCGCCCCAGAACGCGTACGGGTAATAGCCGGGGTAGAAGAACATTCCGTTGTAGTAGCCACCCCCGTAGTAGTGCGGATAGCCGGGCTGCGGGGCGGTGCTGTAGTTGTTGTTGTTGATCGTCACGTACTCACCGGTGTCGGGATTCTTCGCCCGCACCGAGGCCTGCTTGCGCTCGTCCTCGGGTACCGAGTCGACAGCGCCAACATTGGGCACGGGGCGTCCGAGCTTCTGGTAGGCCCTGGCCACCGTGGACTCCACTACTCGCAGGTGCGCCCTCGCCGCGCCGTAGTCGCCTGTCTCGTAGGCCTTTCGGGCGTCGTAGAGGCTGGCGTTGGCCTTGGTCGACTCTGCGCTGACGTCCGTATCGCTGTTGGCGAGCACCGCGTTGTCGATGTCCCCGACACCGGATTCGGCGGCGATCAACTCTTGTTTGATCTGCTCGCGCTCCTGTGCAGCCTTGCGGCGCTTGCGACTTCGGCCGACAGCGAACGAGACCAAGGCGACCACGCTCAATGCGACGGCAATGAAAACCAGCATGGTCCACAGCCATGCCCAGCGGTCGGGGTTCTTGTGCACGACGGGCGAGGTGGTGGACGCCGGCCCCCCGGAGGACACGTCCAACCTGGTCAATTTGCTGACGAATTCACTCGTCGCGCCCTGCGGGTCGTTCCGGTGGCTCCTGGCCGACTGGCTCATGAACGGATCGACGCTGTCTGCGATCGCCTTGGGCACGTTGTAGGCGCGCACGTGATAGCCCCTGGAGTCGATGACCAGAATAATCCCGCTGAATGCGGGATTACGTCCGAGGATGACGTTGTGGATGGCATCCGGGGTGGTCACCCCGGTCTGACTGGGCGCCACCGCCGCCACCCAGATCGGTGGCGTGGAACTCCACGTCCAGCGGCTGGTGAGGATCTGGTCGTTCAGCCTGTCCGGGTCCCGCAACGCCGGATTCGCCCCCGGGTCGGCCACCACGTGGGTCTGGGCGTTGTACTTGCCCACCAGCTGATCTGTGTAGGTGTCCGCCGAGGCGGACGGCGCGAGCAGCACCGCCAGCATCGCGGTTAGCGGGGCCAGCACAAGCCCACGGAATCGTCGGGTCACTTTCCTCCTGCCAGGGGTCACGGTGTCGATCCTTGCGGTGGACCTTGAAAACGTCCACTGTCGACCCCCGCAAGGAAGCCAACCCCGGCTATCACTAGGTCTGGCTTTGGTCGATGTACCCGCGGGGGAGCACCGAGAAGTCAACGCACGCCGCGGCCAGGATGTCGCCCAGGTGTGGGTCGACCGGCGCGGCGAGGGTGAGCATCGCGCCCGCCGATGGTGCCTTCAGGGTCGCGACGTTGTGG
Organism: Mycobacterium sp. 852014-50255_SCH5639931; assembly: GCF_001665605.1. Taxonomy (GTDB): domain Bacteria; phylum Actinomycetota; class Actinomycetes; order Mycobacteriales; family Mycobacteriaceae; genus Mycobacterium; species Mycobacterium paraffinicum. Next base: position 119,395 of record NZ_LZSV01000010.1, on the reverse strand, counting down.
TTGGTCAGCAACTGAATGGCTTCGGATTCGATGTCGCTCCAACCGGTGTGAACGGTCATCAGGGTGAGGACGCCGAGCGCCTCGCCGGACGGCGACAACAAGCGATGATGCCAGGCGCTGTCCGCCTTGTGTCCGGTGTGCGGCCGCACCACCGCCAGCGCAGTGCCGCCACCGTCTTCCAGGCGGACGGCGCCGTCGGCGGGGACGATTTTTCCCACCGGGGTGCCGCGGTTGGTGATCGTGGTCGTTCCGGCCACCGCGATCTTGAGTTCGTCACCGCTGGCCGCGGACAGCGTGTACTCGCTTTTACCCCCGTTTTTAAAGCCGAATAGCACTGCGGCACCGCCTTTTTGCTGGGCATGCGCCAGTTCCGTGCCATCGGGGGTCGCGAGCTCGACGCGCAACGCGTTGGAGGTCGACCTGTTCAGGCGCGCGAGGACGACGGCTGCATTGCCCAGAATCGGCATGGCGAGATCCTAGGCCCGGGCGCAGCGATTATCAGCCGCTTGCTCACATCTTGACGGTCAGCGGCCACACGTTCCAGATGTCGTCGCAGTACTCGGTGATCGCGCGATCCGATGAGAACTTGCCGCTACGGGCGGTATTCAGGATGGACATCTTCGTCCACGACTCCCTGTCCTGCCACGCGGCGCTCACCTGTTCCTGGCAGTTCACGTAGGCCGCATAGTCGGCGCACACCAGGAAGGGGTCGTCATGGCGCAGGTTGTCCACCAGGGGCCGGAACACCTCGGTGTCGCCGCGCGAGAACGTGCCGCCGGCAATCAGGTCGAGCACGGCGCGCAGCTCGTCGTTGCCTTCTATGTAGTCGGCCGGGCGGTACCCGCCCGCCTTGACCGCCTCGACCTCCTGCTCGGTCAGCCCGAACAGGAAGAAGTTCTCCGGGCCCACCTCGTCGCGCATCTCCACGTTCGCGCCGTCAAGCGTGCCGACGGTCAGGGCGCCGTTGATCATAAACTTCATGTTCCCGGTGCCGGACGCTTCTTTGCCGGCGGCGGAGATCTGCTCGGACAGGTCGGCGGCCGGGTAGATCATGTGGGCGTTCTGCACGTTGAAGTTCGGCACGAACGCCACCTTCAGGAACCGGTTGACGTCCGGGTCGGCGTTGACGGTTTCCCCAACGGCGTTGATCAACTTGATGATCCGCTTGGCCATGAAGTATCCGGGCGCGGCCTTGCCGCCGAAGATGAAGGCCCGCTGCGGAATCGACAACCCCGGGTCCTGCTTGAGCCGGTGATACAGCGCCACGACGTGCAGCACGTTGAGATGCTGACGCTTGTACTCGTGGATGCGCTTGACCTGGACGTCGAACATCCAGTCCGGATTGAGTTCGACGCCGGCCACCGAGCGGATGTATTTGGCGAGGCGCGCTTTGTTGTTGCGTTTGATGTCGCGCCATTCGCGGCGGAAGGCGGCGTCGTCGACGAATGGCTGGAGACCACGCAGGCGCCCGAGATCGGTCAGCCAGCCGTCCCCGACGGTGCGGTCCAGCAATTCCCGCAGCCCGGGGTTGGCCAGCGCCAGGAAGCGGCGCGGCGTCACGCCGTTGGTCTTGTTGCTGAACCGCTCCGGCCACAGCTCGTAGAAGTCTTTGAGCACACTGCTTTTCAGCAACTCGGAGTGCAACGCGGCTACACCGTTGATGGCGTGGCTGCCGACGGTGGCCAAATGCGCCATCCGGACGTTCTTGCCGCCGTTCTCGCCGATGAGCGACATCCGGTTGACCCGCGCCTCGTCGCCCGGAAACCGGGCACGCACGTCGTCGAGGAATCGGCGGTTGATCTCGTAGATGATCTCGAGGTGGCGCGGCAGCGACTCGGCGAACAGGTCCAGCGGCCAGGTCTCCAGTGCCTCGGGCAGCAGGGTGTGGTTGGTGTAACCGAACGTCGCCACCGTGATTTCCCACGCCTCATCCCAGTCCAGCTGGCGTTCGTCGACCAGCAACCGCATGAGCTCGGCTACGCCGATCGATGGGTGGGTGTCGTTGAGCTGCAGGGCAAAACGCTGGGGGAGCTCCTTGACGGAAACGTCGGCGAGATCGTCCATGATGTGCAGCACATGCTGCAGCGAGCAGGACACGAAGAAGTACTGCTGCAACAGGCGCAGCTGTTTACCCGCCTCGGGCTCGTCGTTCGGGTAGAGCACTTTGGTGACGGTCTCCGACATGACCTCGTCCTCGACCGCTCCGTAGTAATCGCCGGTGTTGAAGGCCTCCAAAGCGAACGACTTGACGGCCCGCGCGCTCCACAACGTCAGCACGTTGCAGGTGTTGACGCCGTAACCCTGGATGGGCGTGTCATAGGCCACCCCCTTCAGCACCCGCCCCGGCACCCATTGGACGCGGTCGTGGCCTGCGTCGTCCGTGTAGTGAGCGGCGTAGCCGCCCCACTTGACCAAGTAGTTGACGTCGGGTTTCGCTATCTCCCAAGGGTTTCCGTGGTCCAGCCAGTTGTCGGTCTGCTCAACCTGCCAGCCGTCGTGGATCTCCTGATCGAAAATGCCGAATTCGTAACGGATTCCGTAGCCGATCGCCGGCCGCTCCAGGGTGGCCAGCGAGTCCAGGTAGCACGCGGCCAGCCGGCCGAGGCCGCCGTTGCCCAGGCCCGGCTCCTCTTCGCAGGCCAGGACCGTGTCCAGGTTCTGGCCCATCGCCGACAGTGCTTCACGGGCGGCCCGCTCCATGCCGAGATTCAGCAGGTTATTGCCCAGCTGCGGGCCCATCAGGAATTCCGCCGACAGGTAGCAAGTGACCTTGCGGCCGAGATCGAGTGAGGTCTGCGTCGAGACCACGCGTCGGTCCTGCATCCGGTCGCGCACGGCCAGTGCGAGCGCCCGGTAGTAATGCTCGGGTCGCCGGGCCGCGGCCGGGCGGCCGATCGAGTAGCGCAGGTGGTCGTTGATGGCCCGCTGCAGCGCGGTCGCGCTCATCCCGGTGCGGGAGTGCTCAATCAGATCGGCCCGGGCGGGGCTGGAGGGGGAGAGCCCATCGGAAGGTGTCTGCTCGACATCGGTCATGGTGGGTCCTACTCCCTCGAGGTTGCCGCAAATCAACCTGTCCGCACCGGGGCGGCAGACCGTCAGTCTGGCAGCGATGTTTGCACGCCAGGCGCGCAGTTGAAGGCTGTTACGTAAACACCAGCTCACTTCCCGGCGACGGTATGGCGTTGAGGCAGCAGAGCTGACGGTGGCGGGAATGGAGCGCCGTGTGTCTCAAAGCGAGGGGTAGCGCGACCAAGGATCCGAATATGTTTCGACCATGTGGAACGTCGACGGATGCAACGTGTTCGGCGAGGCCGCCGGCACCGGAGAGCCGGTGCTGCTGTTGCACGGGTATCCCCAGAGCGCGTCCTGCTGGCGCCATCAGATCAAGGCGCTGTCCGACAGCCATCATGTCGTGGCGCCGGATTGGCCCGGCTTCGGCCGGTCCGCTCCGCCGGCGACCGCACCCACCTACGACAACGAGGTGGAGCGGATCGAACGATTCGTGGCGGAGTTGGGGTGGCAAAGGTTCAACCTGTGCGCCCACGATTACGGTGGCTTCATCGGACTCGGTTATGCCATCCGCCATCCCGAGCGGGTGCTGCGACTCGCTCTGTTCAACACCCGCGCACATGGCATCTTTCGCCCGTGGTTCTACCGCTTCTCGCGGGGCCAACACTGGATCGCTACCCACCCGCCAGCGTCACATGCAGCACAACATCTTCCGTTGGCCACGCTGCACCATTTAGCTCTGGCCCGCTACCGAAGACTCGGCTGTTTCGACACCGCGCTGGAAGCCGGGTATCTGGGCTGGATGAATTCGCCGGAGGGAAAGCGCACCTTCTGGAACTTCTTCGCTCACTATTCGGTGCCCGTCGTCCCGTGGCTCGCGGAGGGACTCGGGACGATCCGGTGCCCGGTCGCCGTCATCTGGGGTGACCGCGATCCTTATATCCCGTTCAGCACCGCGCGCGAACTGGCCGAGTCCATTCCGCACGCCAAGCTGGTTCGGCTGCGCGGCGCCGACCACTACGTCATGGAGGAACGCCCCGACGAGGTGACCACCGCGCTCGTCAGTCTGCTGAGTGCACCGCTGACGGCCCGCGCTTAGCGTCAGTGTGCGCCGGACAGATTCAGGGTCACCACGCCGGCGATGATCAGCCCCACCCCGACGATCTTGGCGACCGAGATCGTCGAGCCGAGAAACAGGACGGCGATCAGCACGATCAGGGCCGTACCGATTGCCGACCACAGCGCGTAGGCGACGTCCGTTTGCATGCCGCGCGAGATCGACAGCGCCAGGAGCGCAAACGAGATTGCGTAACCGGTCAGGCAGATGACCGTCGGCCACAGTCGGGTGAAGCCTTCCGTGCTCTTGAGCAGGCTGGTCGCGGCTACTTCCGCAAGAATGGCGCAGAGAAGTAGGACATACGTCACGATGTCTCCTTGGGTGAGCGACGGGCGGACGGCAGGTGGAAGCTAACCCGAGGAGGATTCCTTGGGGTTGTGGGCCTTCGCTTCGTCCTTCACGGCCTCTAAATGGCCATCGTGTGCGGCCTGCCAGTGCTCATCGGCCGCTTGTTGCAATCGAGCGGTGGGCCCAAGTCCTTGCATTGCGGCGCGTTGATAGTTGTTCGCCGTCTGCTCATGCACCCGCGCCAACTCTTCGTGCCGCTGCGCGGCAGCGTGGTGAGCTTCTTGCGCACGGTGCAGGGATTCTTCAGCACGGCGGCGCGCTAAATCCACGGACTCCGGTGACGGGCGCTCGCCGGCCGCCAACTCGGCCCTTCGCTGGCTGAGTTCCTTCATCCGCTGCTCGACCTTCGCGGCTCGTCCCGAAGGACTCGATTGTCCACTGGGGAGAGTTTCGGCCATCACTAATCCATTCCACGAGCCAACGCCTTAACCGCCCGATATAAGCGATTATGACGCTAGGCCGGTACAAATGACGCGACCGCGAACACGCTGCGTGGTGGTCCGTTCGGTTGCCACCCAGAGGAGGACAACGACATGGGCGCCCGATGAACTCTCCCGCGCGGCCGTTGAAGTTCGATGTCGGCGACGTGATCGGCGAGGAAGCGTCGCTGGCGGCGACGTATTATCCCGCGCGCGCCGGTGCGGAGGCGCCGGCACTATTGGTCTGTCTGCCTGGAGGTACCTACAGTCGCGACTACTGGGACCTGCGCATCCCCGGTCAGCACGGGTACAGCTTCGCCGATTTCGCCACCGGGAACGGCTACGCCGTCGTCACCATCGACCCCCTGGGTACGGGCGAAAGCTCCCAACCCGCACGTGATTTCGGCTTCACCGACATCGCCGCCGCGCTTGCCCATGCGGTCTCCGCGTTGCCTGACGTAACGGGAATCCAAGCACCCCCGGTGGCAATGGCCCATTCCCTCGGCGGCTATCTCGCGATCACGCAACAAGCACTGTTCTCCAGCTTCGCCGCACTGGCCCTGCTCGGGTGCACCAATCAACACGTGGCGCCGCTGAACCTCGATCCGGAATTCATCGCCCGGTCGGCAACCGCGCAGGGACGCGCCGAGCTCGCCCGGGAGATCCTGTCCGCGCTGCCGCAGCCCTATTTCGAGGGTCCGCGCGAGCACTTGCAGAGCTGGTTTCACCTTGCCGATGTCCCGGCCGACGTCGTGGCCGCGGACTGTGTCGTCGCGAAATCGATGGTGCCGCGCGTGTTCGGCACCGCCATGATCCCCGGGGTCGTCGCTGAACACGCCGCGCTGATCGACGTCCCCGTGTTGATCGGGTACGGCGTCGTCGACGTCTCACCGGACCCACGCGCCGAGGGCGGTCTCTATCGCAGCTGTCCGGACATCACCACCCTGGTGCTGGGCGACAGCGCGCACTGCCACAACATGGCGTCGGGCCGGCATCGGCTTTGGCGGCGCCTGCTCGACTGGGCCGCGACCGTAACCTTTGGATCGTGACAAAGGATTTCGACCGGCGGCTCGGTCGGCACACCCCGGCCGTGCTGAGTGCGTTTCGGGTCGTGTACGGATTGCTGTTCGCCGCGTACGGCTCGAGGAGCCTGTTTGATTGGCCCGTCCCGTCGCCCGTTCGCGTCGAGTTCGGTTCCTGGCCCGGCTGGTACGCGGGGTTGATCGAAGTCGTCGCGGGTCTGCTGATCGCGACCGGCCTGTTCACCCGGGCCGTCGCGTTCGTGGCCTCAGGCGAGATGGCGGTCGCGTATTTCTGGATCCATCAGCCGCAAGCGCTCTGGCCCGTCGCCGATCCGCCGGCGGGCAATGGCGGCGGGTTGGCGATCCTCTTCTGCTTCGCTTTCCTGCTGCTGGTGTTCACGGGCGGCGGGAACTACTCGATCGACGCCTTGCGCAGACGGCACTTCCCCTCGACGGGCGATAATGGCATTCTCTGATACGGAGAAGCCATTTCCGTAGGAGGCCGATGATGGGCGTTGACCGACGGTGCGAAGGGATGGTGGCCCTCGTCACCGGCAGCAGCCGGGGGCTGGGCAAGGCGATCGCCGCACGGCTCGCCGCGCGAGGTGCCACGGTCGCGCTGACCGCCCGCACGATGGACCCCGACCCCAAATACGAAGGGTCGCTGAGTCAAACCCTGGACGAGCTGGTGGCCGCCGGCGGGAAGGCCGTCGCGGTCCAAGCCGACCTGTCCCAGTCCGCGGAACGTGAACGGCTTTTCGCGGAGGTGGTCGGCGCTGTCGGCGCCCCGGACATCCTGGTCAACAACGCGGCGGTGACCTTCCTGCGGCCCCTGGACGCGTTTCCCGAACGACGGGCCCGCCTGATGATGGAGATGCATGTTCTCGGCCCACTGCAGTTGAGCCAACTGGCGATTCCGGCGATGCGCGAACGTGGGCGGGGCTGGATCCTGAACCTGACCTCGGTGGGCGGCGATCTGCCTCCGGGGCCGCCGTTCTCGGAGTTCGACCGCACCGCGGGCTTCGGGATCTACGGGACGGTCAAGGCCGCGCTCAACCGGTTGACGAAAAGCCTTGCGGCCGAGCTGTATGACGACGGGATCGCCGTCAACGCCGCCGCTCCCAGCAATCCGGTGGCCACGCCGGGAGCCGGCACCCTCGACCTGGCCAAGACCGATACCGAGGACATCGAACTGATCACCGAGACGGCCTATCGGCTGTGTACCGGTGACCCGAAGACCCTGACCGGCCGCATCGCGCACACCCAGCCCTTCCTCGCCGAGGTCGGCTGGACCAAGCCCGCCGGCTGAATGGCCGAGCTCGAGCCGGGCCAGTTGCGGCGACGACTGGACGGCGCCGGGGTGACCGGCGTCTCGCCGCTGTCCGGGGGTGCCTCCAGCCTCACGTTCGGCGGCGCCCTGGATGGCCGACCGGTGGTGATCAAGGTTGCTCCGCCCGGTGTCGAGCCCGTCGCGCATCGCGACGTACTCCGGCAGGCACGCATCATCAAAGCCCTTGCCGGGACGCGGGTTCCGGTGCCCGAGGTGCTGTGGGAGGACAGGGGAGAACCGCCGCACACGCCGCCCTTGTTCGTGATGTCACGCGTCGATGGCGACTGTGTCGAACCGCTTTTCGACGGCGGTTCCGGATCCCCCGGTCTTCCCGATCGGTATCGCAACGCGTGCCGGGCCATGGCCGCGTTGCACGGTCTGTCACCGAGTGAGCTAGGGCTGGGCGGTGAACCGATCGTCGACGCGGTCGCCGAGGTTCGGCGGTGGTCCGACACGCTGCAGACCGTCGACGCGGCGCTGGCGCCCGATTGGCCGGGGGTGCGTGACGCGCTGTTGGGTTGCGCGCCAACGGCTATCAGGCCGAGCGTGGTGCATGGCGATTTCCGGCTGGGCAACCTGATGGCCACCGGACCCCGCATCAACGCGGTAATCGATTGGGAAATCTGGTCGGTGGGTGATCCGCGTATCGACGCCGGCTGGTTTCTCATCAACTGCGACCCGGACACGTACCGGCGCGTTGCGGGCTCGGCGGGAATGGTGCCGCCCGTCGGTGAGCTCGCCGAGATCTACCAGGAAGAGCTGGGCCGCGAGGTCACGGACTTGGCCTGGTTCAGCGCGCTGGCGTGCTTCAAGTCGGCGGCGACGTGGTCGCTGATCGTCAAACACAATCGGCGCAGGCGCACACCGCGAAAGGAATTCGAAGACATGGCGGCAACGCTCCCGAGGCTGCTGGATCGGGCGCGGGCACTGCTGGATTAACGGGGCACCCGATCAGCTGCAGTTGGCGTGGAGATTTTGGCACCACATTCCGACGCCACCCCAGTCACCTGACGAGCCGACTGAATCTTCGTATGGGTTCGTCATTGTGGTCGGGAACTGGATCTGCCATTCGTCGATCGTCGGGATGTCGTCCACCTGGCCCGGGTCGGGGGACGCGAGCGCTATTCCCACCGCCATTCCGGTGCCGCCCGTCAAGGCAGCAAGGGCCGTCAAACCCACGATAAGTAGAGCAGCAAATCTAGGTTTCATCGTCACGGCCCTTCCGTCGTCTGCCTGAACCGCCGGCTAACAGGGCTCAATTCTACCTTCGGCGTCCATATCGCATAAGAGTCACAAAGACGCAACAACTTTGATCGGCCGCCAGCAAATTTCGCGACTCGAAACGGCACGTGCGTACGTTGGCGTGCGTGAGGCCGGTTGCCGTGGTCGTTCGTCGCGCGCTGGTGGTCGCCGCTTGCCTCGTTATGTCTGTGGTCACGGCGCCGGCGGCGACCGCTGATCCCGATGACGGTCCCGAGATCGAGCCTGCCGCTGCAGCTTCGGCACCAGCCGGGGGAGCGGTGCCCTCGAATCCCCCCGTCATCCTCAACACCCCAGACGGCTGGACCCTGGGGCTGGGCGCGAAGGACGAGGCGCAGGTTCCGGTGGCACCGCTGACCACCTCCGTCGCGTCGCGCGAATACATGGCGAGCGGCATCTACGTCGGCTCGCTGAGAGGATCGGAAGAGCCCCACGGCGTCCTGGAAGTGGGCTATCAGATCGGCTGCGGGATCGATATGAGTACCTCCAACGGCGTGATCATGGAGGGCGGTGTCGGCATCATCCCGGGCGTCAGCCCCACCTTCGACACCACCGGTACGTTGCCGCCCCTGCTGCCGTTTGTTTCGACTCCGATGAACGGCGTGATGAGCATCGGCATGAAACCCGGCCTCGTCCTCACCGTGCCGGTGATCAAGAAACAATTCAAGGGTGCCAATCCCTGGGTCATGATCAGCAACTTCCACATCAAAATCGACGGGTGCGTGGGCCAGTCGTTCATCCGCTCCTATGCGGTGCTGACCCGGATGACCGACCTGTCCGACGTGGTGCTGTCGTACGTCGGCGTCACCAAATCGGTTTAACCGCGGGGGATGCCGGCCAGCCTGTCGGCGAACTTCGCCTCCGCGGCCGCGCGCAACCGCAACAGGTGCTCGGACGGGAACAGGTCGGGCGCCGGCTCGCGGTCCTTCAACAGCAAGCGGGCCAGCGTCACCTTGTGCACCTCGGTCGGCCCGTCGGCAAGCCCCAGCACGAACGACTCCACCAGGTACTGCACGAACGGCATCTCGTGCGTGGTGCCCAGTGATCCGTGCAGTTGCAGCGCCCGCGACGACACGTCGTGCAGCACCTTCTGCATCATCGCCTTGACCGCCGAGATATCCGCCCGCACCGCCTTGTAATCGTTGAATTGGTCGATTTTCCATGCGGTCTGCAGCGTCAGCAGCCGGAAGGCCTCGATCTCCATCCACGAGTCGGCGATCATCTCCTGAACGAGTTGCTTGTTGGACAGCACCTCACCCTGGGTGTACCGCGACACCGCCCGCTCGCAGAGCATGTCGAAGATCCGGCGGACCAGCCCGACGGTGCGCATCGCGTGGTGAATCCGCCCGCCGCCCAGGCGGGTTTGCGCGACCACGAAGGCGCCACCCCGCGGACCCAGCATGTGATCGGCCGGCACGCGCACGTTCTCATAGCGGACATAGCCCTCGCGCCCGCCGCCCACCGGCTGATAGCCCAGGCCGACGTCGCGCAGCACGTTGATGCCGGGGGTATCGCCGGGAACGACGAACATCGAATAACGCTGGTACGGCGGCGCGTCGGGGTCGGTCATGGCCATCACGATGATGAAAGAAGCCATCGAGGCGAAAGACGAAAACCACTTCTCGCCGTTGATGACCCAGTGATTCCCGTCGGGTACAGCGGTCGTGCGGAATACCTTCGGATCGGCCCCGCCCTGCGGCTCGGTCATCGAAAAGCAGGACACGATCCGATTGTCGAGCAGCGGCTCAAGGTAGCGGGCCTTGAGCTCCGGAGTGCCGTAGTGCGCCAGGATTTCGCTGTTGCCCGAGTCGGGAGCCTGAGAGCCGAAGACGATCGGCGCGCATTCCGACCGACCCAGAATCTCGTTGAGCAGCGCCAGTTTCACCTGACCATAGCCCGGGCCGCCCAGGTGCGGACCGAGGTGGGTGGCCCAGAGGCCGCGGTCCTTGACGATCTCCTGCAGCGGCGGGATCAGGGCCTGGCGGACCGGATCGCTGAGGTCGTGCGACTCCTTGACGATCAGGTCGATCGGTTCGCACTCCTCGCGCACGAAGTCCTCGACCCACTTGAGTTGCTGTGCCCACTCGGGATCGGTGGAGAAGTCCCACGCCATGCGGCGTCCTTTCTAGGTTGCTGACTCCGTCACGACGTCCACTTCTTGCGGCGCTCGGCGGCCTCGTCGGTGGCGTGCGAGATCACCTGGTTGCGGTTCTCCAGCTCGAGCGCCGCCGAGAGATTCGCCGCGTCGGTGTTGACCTGGAGGGCCCGCTTGGTCAGTTGCGCGCCCAGGGAAGAATGGCCGGCTATCAGCGACGCCAACTCTACGGCCCGCTCCGCCAACCGATCCGGCTCGACGACCTCGCTGACCAGGCCGCGCCGATCGGCTTCGGCGGCCGACACGGTGCGCCCGGTGAGCATCCAGTCGGCGGCCACGCTGGTGCCGACGATGCGCGGCAGGTGGTAGCTCATGCCCATCTCGGCGCCGGAGAGTCCGAGCAGGATGGCGGCGTTGCCGAATGACGCGCTCTGCGAACAGATTCGGATGTCGGCCGCCAAGCATAGCGCGAGGCCGGCCCCGACGCAGGGGCCGTTGACCGCGGCGATCACGGGTTGCGGCAGCGCACGGACGGCTTCCACCAGGCCCGCCATCTGCTCCTGGAAGCGCATCCGCTCCAGCGCGGGTGCGGTGGCCTCCAGCATCGATGGGCCGAAGTCCCGCACGTCGATGCCGGCGCAAAAGCCTCGCCCCGCGCCGGTCAGCACCACCGCGCGCACTGAGCGGTCGGTGGCCAAATCGGCCAGCGTCTGGCGCAATTCGGCTTGCATCGCCTCGTTGATGGCGTTGAGCTGCTTCGGGCGGTTCAGGCGCAGCACAACGACACCGTCGCACGGCCGATCGAGCTCCAGCGCGCTCGGCACGCTCACACCCGCTCGATGATGGTCGCCGTGTTGAAGCCCGTCCGCTCGGCCCGCGCGGTGCGGCAGCGAACAGACACGGCCCGCCAATGTGGGGCGTGCGGTCCTCCGTCGGGGCGGCCTCGGCCGCGCGGCGCGCGTACCGCATCGAGGATCGAGGCGTCGATGACGACTCCCATCGTTCGGGCGCGGTAGCTGACAGGACACGGTCATAGTAATCCGTCTCTCGATCGTGGAGAACTCTATTCTCCGAGTCGGCGAAGCGATTCTCGCGCGCACCCGCATAGGCTTGGTGACCATGCGGCGGTGCGGTGAAATAGGCCGATGAGGTCAGCGGGCAAGTGGCTTGCGTTGTCGATCCTGGTGCTGTCCGCGCTGACAGCGGGATGCACCGTGATGACCGACGGGAGGGTGGTTGCGGCTCCGACGTTGGGTCATGCCCCGCAACCACTGCCGACCGGCGCGCTGTCTGGATTGCTGCTCGATACCGGCGATGTTGGCTCCATCATGGATGCTCACCTGGAAGTCGTGGCTTCCGCCGACACGATGTACACCAATCCTCCCCTCGAGGATGGATGCTTGGTTTGGGCCGAAGCGCAGGAGTACTCCTACCAAGGCAGCGGTTGGACAGCTGTGCGCGTTCAGGAACTCAAGGACCACCGCGATCGTGCGGACCACATCGCCTACCAGGCGGTGGTGGCGTTTCCTGGGGCTTTGGCCGCCCATGACTTCTATGCAAGCCAGGTGACCGGCTGGGCCAACTGCGATAACCGGCGTGTCGATCTGCACGACCCCGGCGACCCGAACCCCCATTACTGGTCGCTGAGTAAGGCCAGCGTCGAGGACGGCGTCTTGGCGATAACTCGGGTTCAAGAAGAAGGTGTGGAGGGTTGGGCGTGCCAGCGGGCGTTGACGACCGCGAACAACATTGTCGTCGACGTGAGCGCCTGCGCCGACCACATCGACGATCGGGGTGCTCAGATCGCCAAACGGATCGCAAGAAAGATCCCGTAAAAGCGAGAGCTGCCGAGGAGAATCCGACGTCGAGCACATCGGTACTCCAATCTGTCCTAGCTCGGTGACGAAAGTTTCTGCAGCATATTGGTTTTGGGAGATCCGGTGGTTGGGTGCGGGAGGATATGGTTGGCCTCAATGCCTCAGCTGCGCGGCTGAGGTTGTGCTTCGGCATCGCCGTAGAAGGCCACCCGAAGCAAAGCGGAGATCTCGCTCACCAAGGGCATCCGCGGATTCGTGCGGTTGCTGAGGTCCTCGAAAGCCGTCATCGCCAACGCCGGTAGCGCCCCTAGGTACTCCTCCTCGTCGACGCCGCACTCGCGCACCGATCGTGGCATGTTCAGTCGGTTCAGCAGATCATCGACCCCATGAAACAACCGGTCGCGGCATTCGTGCGGCTCATGGCCGCCGAAGATCAGCTGACCGAGCTGCGCGTACTTGTCCGGGGCCACGTAGGCGGAATAACCCGGCGCGGGCATGAACTTGCTGGGCAGACTTGCGTTGTAGCGCAGCACGTGCGGCAGGAAAATACCGTTCGCCCGGCCATGCGGGATCTCGAATCTCGCCCCGACCGCATGGGCGAGCGCATGATTGGTCCCGACGAACGCGTTCGAAAAGGCAAGCCCGGCAAGGGTTGCCGCATTGGACATGTCAGTGCGCGCCGAAAGGTCGCCGGGGTCGTCGTATGCCCTCGGCAACGCATCGAAGATCAGTCGCGCCGCCTGGGCGCACAACGCATCCGTATACGGCGACGCGAAGATCGAGACGGCCGCCTCCAGCGCATGGGTCAGCGCGTCGATGCCGGTGTCGGCGGTCAGCGTCTGCGGCATCGACGAGGTGAGGACCGGGTCGACGACCGCGAGGTCAGGCACCAGGCTGTAGTCGACGAGCGTCTCCTTCTTTCCGCGCACCGTCAACACCGCCGCCGGCGAGACTTCCGATCCGGTACCCGATGTGGTTGGGACAGCAACCAATTGGACGCGATGGCGGTCGACCGGATAGTCGGCCACGCGCTTGCGCGGGTCGAGGAACGGCATCGTCAACTCGTCGAGGCTCTTTTCCGGGTGTTCGTAGAACAGGCGGATCGCCTTGCCGGCGTCCAGCACCGAGCCGCCGCCCACGGCGACCAGCAGATCGGGTTGGACCCGCTGCAGCATCGCGACACCACGGCGGATGGTCCTCTCGTCGGGCTCCGGTGTCACCTCGTTGAACACCTGCACGTGTGGGGCGCGCAACTTGCCGCGCAGCACCTCGACCACGCCGCGCTCTTCGGTCGGGACGTCGGTGATCACCACGACGGTTTCGCAGTCGAGATCGCGCAAGTTGTCCAGTGCGCCTTCGTTGAAGTAGGTGTTGGACGGGACACGGAACCACTGCGGCGGGGTGCGGCGCCGCGAGACGGTCTTGATGTTCAGCAGTTGCAGATAGTTGACGTTCTCCGTCGTGCTGGACCCGCCCCAGGTGCCGCAACCCAGCGAGAACGTCGGTGTCAGGTTGTTGTAGACCCCGCCGAGGGCTCCGACCGCAGTGGGCGCGTTCACCAGGATGCGGCCCGTGCGAACCGCCAGACCGTATGCCTCGATGACGTCCTCGTCGTTGGCGTACACCGCCGACGTGTGACCCAGCCCCCCGTGCTCGGTGACCAGGACGGCCACGTCGATGGCGTGCTGTACGCCGCGTGCGCGCACCACGCCGAGCACCGGCATCAGCTTCTCCTGCAACAGGGGATGCGAAGCGAGTTCATCCAGGTCGGCAGGTAGCTGTGCCAGCAGCACCTTCACGGTCGGCGACACGCTGAAGCCGGCTCGGGCGGCCAGCTCCGACGCCTTCTGCCCAACCGCCTCGTGCGCGATCTTGTCGCCGCAGCCAAAGGCGAACTCCGCCACCGCCGTGGCCTCGCCGGGAGTGAGCACTCGGGCGCCCATCCGCTCGAACTCGGCGATCACCTCGTCGTATACCTCGTCGTCGATGATGCAGGTTTGTTCGGCCGGGCAAATGACCGAGGAGTCAAAGGTTTTCGAGATCAAGATGTCGACGACCGCACCTTTCAGGTCGGCCGTCTTGTGAACGTAGATGGGCGCGTTGCCGGGACCGACGGACAGCCCGGGCTTTCCGGCCGAATTCGCCAGGGCGACGATCTTCGGTCCGCCTGTCACCCATATGAAATCGACTCCGGCGTGCTTGAACAGGTAGTGCGTCACCTCGTGCGCGGCATCGGGAATGACCTGCAGCGCCCCGGGCGGCATCCCGGCCGCTTCGGCCGCGGTGCGGAGGATTTCGAGGCTGCGTTCGCAGCAGCGCACCGCATACGGTGACGGCCGGAAGAGGATCGCGTTGCGAGTCTTGGCGGCGACGATCGCCTTGAACAGCACCGTCGAGGTCGGGTTGGTCACCGGGGTGATGCCCAGCACGACCCCGATCGGCTCGGCCACGTGGGCGATGTTGTGTTCGACGTCCTCGTCGATGACTCCCACCGATTTCTTGCCGCGCAGATAGTCGTGCAGGAACTCGGTGGCCACATAGTTCTTGACGACTTTGTCCTCGAAGACGCCGAAACCCGTCTCCTCGATCGCGATGCTCGCCAGTTCGCCGGCGGCGCGTACCCCCGCGCGCACCATGGCCTCGACGATCGCATCGACCTGCTGCTGGTCGAGCTTGCGGAATTCTCGGGCAGCCTGGGCCGCCGCGCCGACGATCGCGTCGAGTTCGCGTATGCGCTGTTCTGTGACGGCGGGCGGCTCGAGGGACGAGGCGGTCTGAGTGCGGGTAGTGGTCATGATCGGGTTTTCGGCTCAGGAAGGGAACGCTAAGGGTCTCCAGAATGGGCAGATGCTGCGTCGTCCGCCTAGGGCTGAAAGGCCCTGGACTAGCTGGCCCGGCCAGGCCACATCTGGCGCGTGCGGACCGTCCGCGGTGCCCCTGAGGGGCCGATACTGGCGGTCATGCGCATCACCGTCGACTACGACCTGTGCGAGGGGCATGGGCAGTGCCTGCTGGCCGCCCCCGACGTGTTCGACATTCCCGACGGTGCCGAACAGGTGGTGGTGCTCGAGCCGGACCCGCCCGAAGCCGACCGCGAACGGGTGATTCGGGCGGCCGCGATGTGCCCCGCGCAGGCGATCCGGATCCTCAACTGATCCGGCCGGTTTCGGCGACGTCATCGAGCAACCGGTAGCGCCCGGCCAGGGCGGCAGCGGCGATGCGGTTGTTGACTCCAAGTTTGTGCAGCAGCGCGGCGACCATGCGTTTGGCGGTGCGCTCCGACACCAGCATCCGCTGGGCGATGTCGCCGGTCTCCATGCCCGTCGCGAGCAGCGTCCACAGTTGGAAATCCTGCGCGCTGAGGCTGTTCAGCAGCTCGGACGGCGGCTTGCGGGTGTTGCTCAGCAGCGCATCGAGCAGGGCGCCGTCGACGACCCGCAACCCCTCCGCAATCGTCCATAGCGGCCCCGCCAGCGACTCCGGCCTGGCGGTTTTGGGCAGAAAACCGTCGGCTCCGGCCCGCAACGCCTCTTCGGCCAGCCCCAGGTCGTCGGTCCCCGAAAGCGCCAGGATCCGGGTCTTCGGGTGGCGCGCCTTGATGTGCCGGATGGCGGCGACCCCGCCCAGGGGCGGCATCGACAGGTCGATGATCGCGACATCGGCGTCGCAGCGGGCCACCAGGTCGGCGGCCTCTTCCACGTACGTCGTCTGGCCGCCGACGGTGAACAGTTCGCCCCATTCGCGGGTGAGCAACAGGGCCAGGCCCTGCGCAAACAGCTCATGGTCGTCCACGATCACCACGACGTACGGCGAGCGAGTCATTGCCGCGATGCTAACCCAAACTCTATGGTCAGCTGGGTGAGACCGCTCGATCGAACAACGTCGGACTTCGACGGCGAGGACTACGGGCTGGCCCGCACCGTCGTCGCGGTACGGGTCGCCGTGGTCATCTCAATCGGCGTGCTGCTGGCGATCGGACCCCAGTGGGTCCGGCAGCACACCGCGGCCACGGTCGCGGTGTTGGGCGCCGCGATGCTTTACGCGGCCGTCGTGATGGCCTATCCGCAGCTGGAGGTGCGGCGCACCCGGTACTCGTGGCTGGTAACCGGCTTCGATTCGGCGTTCACGCTGGCGCTCATCGCCTTGAGCGGCGGCGTCTACAGCCCGGTGGTCGCGGTGCTGGCGCTGGCCGTCATCGCCTCGGCGGCGCGGCTGTCATTCAGCGAAACCTTGTTGGTCGCAATCCTTTTGGGTGCCGCCTATGTTCCGGTGGCGCTGACGTCGTCGCCCAGACTTCCGGTCGCCGCGGCTCCGGCCCTACAGGCGGGGTGGTCGGCGGTGTATCTGATCTTCGTCGCGATCATCACCGCGGGGCTCTCCGCGCTCGCCGAACGCGAACACCGCTCCCGGGTGCGGGCGCTGGTAGAGGCCGAGGCCGAACACGCCGCCGCCGAAGAGGAACGCGACCTGCGGGCGCGCCTGCTGCGCTCATACCAGTCGCAACAGGACGGACTTCAGGTGCTGGTGCACGAATTCCGCACTCCCGTGACGTCTTTGGAGGCGCTGACCGAGGCACTGACTTCGCAGCGGGCAATGTCGCAGGCCGACCGGGAAACCAGTCTGCATCTGGTGGCCCGCCACGTCCACCACCTCGCCGACATGCTCGACGCGCTCTCCGACGTCGCGCTGAGTCGCCGCCCGACATTCTCGACTGGCCGGGTCCGTCGCGTCGACGTGGCCGACCTCATCGTTGCCGCCGCCGACGCTGTCGGTCTGGCGGCGCCGCGGTTGCGGCTGAGCGTCAGCGGCGACGTCGGCGCCGTGGCCGTGAACGCCCAAGGGCTGCGCCGGCTGCTGACCAACCTCCTGGAGAACGCCTCCCGGCACGGCCGGCGGGAACCGGTCGACGTCACGTGCTCGCGGGAAGGCGACGAGTTGGTCTGCACCGTGGCCGACCGCGGGCCGGGCATCCCGGCTGACAGCCTGGGCGAGCTGACCACCAAGTACGTCAGCGTCGGCGGCCAACGTGGCACCGCCGGGCTCGGCCTGTGGATTGTGCAGCAGATCGCCGAAGCGATGGGCGGCCGGGTCGACTTCGCCGCGCGCGACGGTGGCGGCCTGGTCGCCACCTTCCGCGCACCGGTGGCCTGATCGCCGGTTCCATGCGCTGGCCCGCGCAGGCCAGTGTTTGGCACTCGCGCCTGTGCCGCGCCGCCACCGCGCTGACCAGCATGGGTTTAACCGCGGTGACGTGCACCACTGCCCACCGCCAGAAAGGGCTCCCCAATGACCACCGCACCCACGACCGCGCCTACCCATAAAGACATCGACCTGAGCGCCCGCGAGTTCTGGGCGAAACCCCCCGAAGAGCGGGACGCCGCCTTCGCCGTCCTGCGCGCGGAGAACCCCGTGCCGTGGAGCCGCCCCGCGGAGTCGGATCTGCTGCCCCCCGAGCTCAACACCAGGGGCTTCTGGTCGCTGACCAAACAAGAGGACATCCGGATGGCCAGCCGCCACCCGGAGATCTTCTCCTCGGCGCAGGGCATCACCATGGAGGACTTCGCCCCCGAGGCGGTGGAGATCGCCCAGTCGTTCATCGCCATGGACGCCCCGCGGCACACCCAGCTGCGCGGAATCACGACGGAGGCCTTCAAGCCCAAGAACGTTCGCCGCTTGGAAGGCTGGATCCGCGGCCACGCCCATGACCTGGTCAGCGAGATGGCGCACCTGGGTGAGGGTGACTTCGTGCAACTCGTGTCGGTCAAGCTGCCCGGCCGCATTTTCGGCAGCTTCTTCGGCCTGCCCGAAGGCGAACTGCGTGACCAGGCCGTCAGCGCCGCGCAGCGGCTCGTGGGCTGGACAGACCCGAACATCCGCGGCGAGCAGAGCGAACTCGAACTGTTCATGGGCGCCGTGATGGACCTGCACGCCGTGGCGACCGTCTTGATCCCCGAGCGGCGGGCCAACCCCGGCGACGACCTGATGACCTGGATGGTGCAGGCCGAGTTCGACGGCAAGAAGATGACCGACGACGAGCTGAAGGCCTTCTTCGTTTTGATGGGTGTCGCGTCCAACGACACCACGCGGCACGCCTCGGCCCACGCCATCGCCGCCCTCTCGAAATTCCCCGACCAGCGCGCGCTGCTCGTCGAGGACGTCGAGGGCCGGGTCGGCACCGCCGTCGAGGAGGTGTTGCGCTGGGGGTCGCCGCTGCTGCACATGCGCCGCACCGCCACCCAGGACATCACCGTGCGCGGCTCGGAGATCAAGGCCGGCGACAAGGTGGTGCTGTGGTACTACTCGGGCAACCGCGACGAGGACGTCTTCGAAGACCCCCACTCGTTCAACATCCTGCGAAACCCGAATCCGCACATCGCCTTCGGTGGTGGCGGTCCGCACTTCTGCCTGGGCGCGGCGCTGGCACGCACCATGCTCAAGGCGTTGCTGACCGAGGTCTACACGCGCATCCCGGATATCTCGGCGCCGCAGCCCAACTACGCGCTGGCCAACTTCATCAACGGTGTCAACAGCCTGCCGGCGACCTGGACACCCGAGAAGCGCTGAATTCAAGGAGTTTTCGATGAAAACGAAAGCAGCGGTGCTGTGGGGGCTGCACCAGAAGTGGGAGGTCGAAGAGGTCGACCTCGACGGGCCTAAGGAGAACGAGGTCCTGGTCAAGATGGCCGCCGCCGGGCTGTGCCACTCCGATGACCACCTGATCACCGGCGACATGCCGATGCAGCTACCGGTCGTCGGTGGGCATGAGGGCGCCGGCGTCGTCGTCGATGTCGGCCCGGGTGTCACCGAAGTCGCCGAAGGCGATTCAGTTGCGCTGAGCTTCATCCCCGCCTGCGGCCGCTGCGAACCGTGTTCGCGTGGCATGAGCAACCTGTGCGTGCTCGGCGCCGCCATCATCGCGGGACCGCAACTCGACGGCACCTTCCGATTCCACGCGAAAGGCCAAGCGCTGGGTCAAATGTGCGTGCTGGGAACGTTCTCCGAATACACGGTGGTGCCACTGGCATCGGTGATCAAGGTCGATCCTTCCACCGCGCTGGACACCGCCGCCCTGGTGGGGTGCGGCGTCACCACCGGCTACGGCAGCATGGTGCGCACCGGCGAAGCGCGTGACGGCGACACCGTGGTGGTCATGGGTGTGGGCGGGATCGGCATGAACGCGGTGCAAGGCGCGCGGATCTCTGGGGCACGCGTGATCGTCGCGCTGGATCCCGTGGAGTACAAGCGGGGCCGTTCACTGGAGTTCGGCGCCACCCACACCGCGGCGACGGTCGACGAGGCCCAAGCCCTGATCACCGACCTGACGCGCGGCCAGATGGCTGACGTCTGCGTGGTCAGCACCGACACGGCTGAAGGCGCGTATGTGGCTCAGGCGCTGAGCCTGGTCGGCAAGCGCGGCAGGGTGGTGATGACCGCGATCCCGCACCCGACCGACACGTCCGTCGCCATGTCGCTCTTCGATTTGACCCTGTACGAAAAGCAGGTTCGCGGTTCGCTTTTCGGATCGTCCAATCCCCGGCACGACATACCCCGAATGCTCGACCTGTACCGCGCCGGGCGGCTGAAGCTCGACGAGCTCGTCACCCGGGAATACACCCTCGACGAGATCAACACCGGCTACGCCGACCTGCACGCCGGGGTCAATCTCCGCGGGCTGATCCGGTTCTGAAGCGGCCATGAGCCTCATCACCATCGTCGTCATTATCGCTGCCCCGCTGGGCATCCCGGCCGGGGTCAGCGCCGCGCACCACGCCGCCGGCCGATGGAGGAGTTTCGCACATTGGCGCCGCCGGACCCGATGACTAGAGGCAAGGAAGACATGACTGACATTCCGCACTACCCGATGTACATCGACGGGCGGTGGCGCGACGCGTCAAGCAGCTTGGAGGTGCGCGATCCCGCGACGAACCGATTGGTTGCGACCGTTGCGCGGGGCGATGTGACTATGGCCGACGAGGCCGTCGCGGCGGCAAAGGCTGCACATGCCTCCGGCGTCTGGCGGTTGACGCCCGCGGCGGAACGCGCCCGCATCCTCGATGCGATCGCGGACAACCTCGCCGCGCGGTTCGACGAGTTGACGGTCCTGCAGGTACGCGAAAACGGTGCAACCGCACGGTCCGCGGGCGCTTTTCTCCTGGGCTACTCGATCGCCCACCTGAAATACTTCGCGTCGTTGGCGCGCTCGTATGCGTTCGAGGAGAGCGGAGCCTTGATCGAAGCGCCCACGCTGGCCGCCGGCGTTCTTCGTCGCGAGCCGGTGGGTGTGTGCGCCGGCATCGTGCCGTGGAACTTCCCGTTGCTGCTGGCGGTATGGAAGCTGGGGCCCGCATTGGCGGCCGGCAACACGATCGTGCTCAAGCCCGACGACCAGACTCCGCTGACGTTGCTCGAATTGGCCAGGGCGGCGGACGAAGTCGGGCTGCCGGCGGGTGTGCTGAACGTGATCACCGGGCCGGGGCCCGTGGTCGGCGCCCGGCTCGCCGAGCACCCCGATGTGCGCAAGGTAGCCTTCACCGGCTCAACCGAAGTCGGTAAGACCGTGATGCGCGCCGCCGCCGCCAACGTCAAGCGGGTCACCCTCGAGTTGGGTGGCAAGGGCGCCAACATCGTCTGCGACGACGCCGACCTGGATTTGGCGGTCGACGGCACGCTGTTCGGATTCTTGCTGATGTGCGGGCAGGCCTGCGAGTCCGGCACCCGGCTGGTGCTGCACGCGTCAATTCACGACGAGTTCGTGCGAAGGCTGGTCGCCCGCGCGTCCACGCTCGTCGTGGGTAATCCGATGGACCCGACCACCGACGTTGGCCCGCTGATTTCCGCCAAACAGAAAGCCCGAGTGGAGAAGTACATCGCGCTGGGGCAAGAGGAGGGCTGCAAGATCGCATTCCAGGGCACGGTCCCCACCGAGTCCGAACTCGCCGACGGCCATTGGGTCGCGCCCACGATCCTGACCGGCGCCACCAACGACATGCGGGTGGCCCGGGAGGAGATCTTCGGGCCGGTGCTCGTGGTGATCAAATGCGCAGACGACGCCGAGGCGGCCGCGATCGCCAACGACAGCGAGTACGGACTGTCCGCGGGGGTGTGGAGCACAGACAATGAACGCGCGCTGGCGATCGCCCGCGAGTTGGAATCCGGAACGGTGTGGATCAACGACTGGCACATGGTCAATGCGATGTTCCCCTTCGGCGGCATGAAGCAAAGCGGTCTGGGGCGCGAGCTCGGGCCCGGTGCCCTCGACGAGTACACCGAGCAAAAGTTCGTGCATGTCGACATGACCAATGACCGCGCCAAGCGGGTTTATCCCGTTGTCGTGTCGGCCGCGGCGACCGCCTGATCGATGTACCCGGGTACCCACGCAGACGGTGGTCCTCATCGCCCCGCCGTCGTCCTCGCCGAGACCGGGCAGGTGTTGACCTACCGGCAACTCGACGACAACTCCGCCTCGCTGGCGCGGGTGCTGCACGACGCCGGGCTCCGCCGTGGCGATGTCGTCGCACTGCTGTCCGACAACGCCGCGGAAGCCTTCGAGGTGTACTGGGCGACGCAACGATCCGGCCTGTACATCACCGCCGTCAATCACCACCTCACGGCGCAGGAGGCCGGCTACATCGTGCGTGACTCGGGTGCACGCGCGCTGATCGCGTCGGCTGCGCTGGCCGCCCTCGCCGCCGAAGTCGCCGCGCAGGCCGACGGCGCCGGCCTGCGCCTGGCGTTCGGCGGCGACGTTCCCGGTTTCGATTGCTACGAAACCGCTCTCGCCGAGGCCGGCCCCCGCCTGCAAGCCGAACCGTCGGGCGCCGTCATGCTGTATTCCTCCGGCACAACGGGATTCCCGAAGGGTGTCAAGCCGCCGCTGCCAGACCGGCGGATCGACGAACCGGGAGATCCGATCCTGGCCATGGCCAGCCATTTCTACGGGATCGAAGCCACCGACGTCTATCTGTCTCCGGCGCCCGTCTACCATGCCGCACCCCTGCGATGGTGCGGCATGGTGCAGGCGCTCGGTGGAACGGTGGTGCTGGCCAACAAGTTCGACGCCGAAGCCACCCTGCGCTACATCGAGCACTACCGGGTCACCGTCGCGCAGCTGGTTCCGACCATGTTCATCCGGCTACTCAAACTGGATCAGACCATCCGGCGCCGTTATGACCTGTCGAGCCTGCGGATGCTCATGCACTCCGCCGCGCCCTGCCCGATCGATGTCAAACGGGCGATGATCGACTGGCTCGGCCCGATCATCTACGAGTTCTACGGCTCGACCGAGGCGCACGGCTTGACGTTCATCGACTCCGAGCGGTGGCTCACCCACGCCGGTTCGGTGGGGCAAAGCGTGCTCGGGGCGCTGCACATCTGCGATGACGATGGAAACGAGTTGCCCGTCGGTGCCGTCGGCACGGTGTACTTCGAACGCGACCATCTACCGTTCGTGTACCACAACGATCCCGACAAAACCGCCGCGGCCTGCCACCCGCAACATCCATTCTGGACGACCGTCGGCGACCTCGGTTACGTCGACCCCGACGGCTTCCTTTACCTCACCGACCGGAAGTCGTTCATGATCATCTCCGGCGGGGTCAACATCTACCCGCAGGAAGTCGAGAACGCCCTGGCCCTGCACCCCGCGGTGCTCGATGTCGCCGTGATCGGCGTGCCTCACCCCGAGATGGGTGAGGAGGTCAAAGCGTTCGTGCAGCTGGTGCCCGGGGTGAGTGGAACCGATTCCCTCTCAGCAGATCTCGTCGACTATGTCCGCGACCGGATCGCCCACTACAAGGCGCCCCGTTCGGTCGAGTTCGTCGACGACCTGCCCCGGACCCCGACCGGAAAACTCGCGAAAAACAAGCTGCGACAGCAGGTTACGGTCCGAAGTTAGTGCCGCTCGTGAGCTGTTCCCATTTCGCGATCTCGCCGGAGCGGGCGTCCGCGACGTAGCGGTAGAAGGCCAGGGCGTCGGGGCCGAGCAGCAGGAATCCTGGGGGCTCGCTCGACTCGACCGCCGCGATGATTGCGGTGGCCGCCTTGGCGGGGTCACCGGCCTGGTTGCCGTGCATGGTGTCGTTCTCCTTGCGGCGTTGGCCGGCGGTGTCCGCGTAGTCGTCGATGACGGTGGCCGACTGGACGAGCGAGCGCCCGGCGAAATCGGTGCGGAACGCGCCGGGCTCGACGATGGTCACCGAGATGCCCAGCGGGGCAAGCTCACCGCGCAGCGCGCCGCTCATGCCTTCGATGGCGGCTTTGGCCGCCGCGTAGTAGCCGGAGCCCACCGGAGTCACCGTTGCGCCGATCGAGGAGATGTTGACGATCGCGCCGCTGCGGCGTGCCCGCATGCCGGGCAGGACGGCCTTGATCATGGCGACGGTGCCGAAGAAGTGCGTCTCGAACAGCGTGCGCACGTCGGCGTCGTCGCCTTCTTCCACGGCGGCGCGGTAACCGTAGCCGGCATTGTTGACCAGGACGTCCGGGACGCCGAAACGGTCGTGGGCCTCGCGCACCGCCGAGGCGACCTGCGCGGGGGCGGTGACGTCGAGGACGACGGCGAGTACCCGCTCGGGCGCGGCCGAGGCCAGGTCGGCGACCTTCTTGACATCGCGCGCGGTGACGACGGCGTTGTGACCGGCCCCGATGACGGCCTCGGCGAGCGCTCGACCGAGTCCGGTCGAGCAGCCGGTGATGAACCAGGTGGACATGCGGATGGCTCCTTCTCGCCGAGACGCAGTACGGGGCTATGCCGTGGCGATTCTTCTCTTCGATCGCCGAACGTGGGGCTTCATAATCAACTATCGTCCGTCTTAAGCAATTAATCGGCACCGGTGAAGGAAACAGTTAGTGAGGACGCTAGAGGGCGTTCTGGCCAGACACCCGTTCTTCCGCGGGATGGACCCGCGCTATGTGCAGTTGGCGGTCGGGTGTGCGGCAAACCTGCGCTTCAGCGCGGGTGAGTTGATCTTCCGCGAGGGCCAGCCCGCTGATCACTTCTACCTCATCCGCGCCGGCAGGATCGCGCTCGAAACCCCCGCTCTGGGCCGTGGCAGCTTGACGGTGCAGACGCTCGGAGACGGAGACATCCTTGGATGGTCGTGGTTGGTGCCACCGTACAACTGGCGGTTCGACGCGCGTGCGGTCGAGACGACGCGCGCCATCGGTTTCGACGGCAAATGCCTGCGCGGCAAGTGCGAAGAGGACCACGAACTGGGGTACGAGCTGCAGAAGCGTGTGATCGCGGTTCTCGGAGAGCATCTCGATGCGACAAGGTTCCGGCTTTTGGACATCTATGCCGATGTCATCGAATAGGGACGGACAGCCCCTCAGCCCTCGAATGCCGGACCGTCGAAGCGGTCGCGAGTGATGAATTCCGCGACCGGGCGGCGGCGCAGCTTGGTCGGCTGGCGCACCGGTTTGCCCAGGGGCACAACCGCGGCGAGCGCGTGCAGGTCGGGGATTCCCAGCAGCCGGCGGACCTCGTCCTCGGCCGCGATGGCCATGGTTGTGATGGTGCCGCCGTACCCCTCGCTGCGGGCGGCCAGCAGAATGTTCCAGATCAGCGGGTAGACCGACGCGCCGCCGGCCAGGCCGACGCGGTCCAGGTCCTGATCGATGGATGCGACGACGGTCAAGTCGACCGAAACAACAAGAACGACCGGCGCTTTCGCGATTGGCGCGACGAAGGTGTCGGGGATCTCGGTCTGGTCGATGACGTCCTGCGGCACGCCGCTGGGATGGATTGAATTCCAAGGGTTTTCACCCGCCTGCAGCTGGGCGAAGTAGCGCCGGGCTGCCGTCACGCCCAGCTCGGCGAGGCGGCGACGGGTGTCCGGGTCACGCACCACGGTGATGTGGGCGCCCTGCCGGTTGCCTCCGCTCGGGGCGAACCGGGCGTTGTCGAAGATGCGCCACAACACCTCGTCGGGCACCGGGTCGTCGTCGGTGAAGTCGCGTGCCGCGAAAGTCGTCCGCATGACTTCGTACAGCTCCATGGCGGCGTCACGCGCTCGCGGAGGCGCGGCGCTCCAGGCGGAAGGTGCGTTTGAACCCGGCCGGCTGCGTCGTCAGGGTCACTTCGACCGCGCCGCTGGGCGCGATGACATAGCGCTCCTCGACATCGGGCCCGTCCCGCCACCGGCCGACCGGCTGGCGCCCGAGGTCGTCGCGCCCGTGCAGGGCCGGGTCGAACGGGAACAGCACCGGATCGTAGGGCGTCACGTCGCCGTCTGGCCGGCCGTTGACCAGGCGGCTGCACTCGACGAACCGGAAGTGGCCGATGTTGTGCGCCGCCCGGTAGGTCCGCTTCACCACCAGCGGGGTGTGCCCATCGGCGGGCAATGAGACGTCCTTGCACACGATCGGGTCGAAGACGACACCGGCGCCCGCCTCGGCCTCGCGGAAAACGCCGAAGTTGCGCGAGAAGCGTTCGGAGAGCGCGAAATCGGATTCCTTGTCGAGGAAGACGGCCAGGCCGATGGCGGTGGCCGCGAAGGGGTGCGGTGAGCGTTTGACCCGCTTGTCGCCGAAGGCGGTGCGCAGCATCCGCGAAACGAGCGGGAAGCTGCCGGCGCCGCCCACGACGTAGATGCCGGCAACCTCCGACCAGGTCACGTCGGTGCCGCCCGGCGCCGGGTTGTGCAGGACGCGTTCGAGCAGCTTCATCGTCTTGTCGACCAGCGGCGCGCAGGCCGCATAGACGTCGTCGACCGGACACGAGAACGGGGGCCGGTCCACCCCGTCGACGCCCGACAGGTCCACCAGGAAGCGGCGCGTCTGCGGCCCCACGGCCTCTTTGCGGGCGGCGCACTCCTCCCGCAGCAGATCGCGGGCCGCGGCGTTGACGCCGGAGAGCCGCGAACCGGCCAGGACGAGGTCGACGATCGCCTCGTCGAAGTCGTCGCCGCCCAGCCGCTGGATGCCCTCACTGATGACGACCTCGTTCGCGTGCCCGGTCATCTTGAGCAGCGACGCGTCGAAGGTGCCGCCGCCCAGGTCATAGATTAGGACGTATTCCCGTTTGGCGGTGATGGTGGAGCGGTACCGGTGCGCGTATTCCAGGCTCGCGGCCGACGGCTCGTTGAGTAGCGCGACGACGTGGAACCCCGCCGCGACGAAGGCGTCCAGTGTCAGCAGGCGCTGGGCACTCGAGGCGTTGGCCGGCACGCTGATTGCGGCCTCGATGGTTTCCCCCGCGGTGAGGCTGGCGTTGGAGTGGCGCAGCAAGTCGCTCTTGAGTTGTGCCAGAAAGCCGGTGAGGAGGTCGGCCAGTCGATGGCTGCGGCCGGCCAGGCTCACCTCGGTTTGGGGCCCGGCCTCGTTGAGCAGACGTTTGAACGATCGCAACACCGACCACCCCGGGTCGTGGCGGACGGCGGCGGCCTCCGCGCCGAACCGCAAGTCCCCGGCGGCGTTGGCCGCGACGATCGACGGCCACGCGTCGACGCCGTCAAACGAGATGACGGGGTAGTTGCCTCGGTCGACGGCCGCAACGACAGTGTGTGTGGTGCCAAAGTCGATGCCGACTCTCATCGCGCAATCTTAGGACCGCGCTGGGGAGTTCGACACGACCTTTTTGGCCGGCGCGTCCCATCGTTTTTGCAACTCCCGCTCGGCGGCGGTGGCGATGAGACCCGACGGCGCAAACCGCTTCGACGGCACCGGCTCATCCTCGGTCAGCGGCCTGCCCGCGCCGCGCATCGCGCCCAGCGCGACGACCACCCCGGTGATCACCACGATGACGACGACAAGCGCGAACAGAACCGACAGCGTGCCCTGGATGAAGGTGTTCCTGATGACGTCGTCGAGTTGATGAACGTTCTTGGCCGACCCGAACGACGTCTTGCCGGCGTTTCTCGCCGCGAGGTATTGGAAGTGCTGCGTCCAGTAACCGACATTGGGATCCGCCGAGAAGATCTTCTGCCACGACGCGGTGAGCGTGACCGCCAAGTCCCACAGCAACGGACTCCCGGGAATCCACGCCCACTTGAGCAGGCCCTTCTTGATGACGATCACGGTGATGACGGTCAGCGCGACGGCGGCCAGCAGCTGGTTGGCGATGCCGAACAGCGGAAACAGGGTATTGATACCGCCCAGCGGATCCGTCACGCCCATCAGCAGGATGCTGCCCCAGGCCGCGGCCACGGCGAGGCTGCAGAGCCAGACGCCCGGCCGCCAGCTCGGGTTGCGCAGTTTGGCCAGCGGGCCGCCGAGGTTGCCGAGTGCGTCGGACAGCATGAACCGCGCGACGCGGGTGCCCGCGTCGACGGCGGTCAGGATGAACAGCGCCTCGAACATGATCGCGAAGTGATACCAGAACGCCTTGAGACCCAGCCCGCCGAAGACCCGCTGCAACACCTCCGACATGCCGACCGCCAGCGTCGGGGCTCCGCCGGTGCGCGACACGATCGACTTTTCTCCCACGCCGGCTGCGGCCCTGGTGAGCTGGTCCGCGGTCGCCGGGGCCCCCGACAGGCCGAGCCGATTGACGTAGTCGGCGGCGGTGGCCGCGGTGCCGCCGGTTTGCGCGGCCGGGGCGTTGAGTGCGAAGTACAGGTGTTGGTCGAGGATCGATGCGCTGATCAGGGCCATGACGGCGACGAACGACTCGGTGAGCATGCCGCCGTACCCGATGAACCGCATCTGGCTTTCCTTCTCCAGCAGCTTGGGCGTCGTCCCCGACGAGATCAGTGCGTGGAATCCGGACAGCGCACCGCACGCGATGGTGATGAACAGGAAGGGGAACAGCGAGCCGGGGAACACCGGCCCGTCGCCGCTGGCGGCGAACCGCGAGATCGCGGGTGCCTGCATGAGCGGGCGGGCCAGGCAGATGCCGACCGCGAGCAGGGCGATGGCGCCGACCTTCATGAATGTGGAGAGATAATCACGTGGGGCCAGCAGCAGCCAGACCGGCAGCACCGAAGCCAGGAAACCGTAGCCGATGATCAGCCACGAAACCGTCACCGGCGAGATGCTCAACCACGTTGCGGCCCAAGGTGTTTCACCGACCCAGTTGCCGGAGGCCACGGCCAGCATCAGCAGCACGAAACCGATGATCGACACCTCCGCGACCCGCCCGGGCCGCAGGAACCGCAGGTAGCACCCCATGAAGAGGGCGATGGGGATGGTCATGCCGATGGAGAACACGCCCCAGGGGCTTTGGGCCAGGCCCCGCACCACCACTAGGGCCAGCACCGCGATGATGATCACCATGATGACGAACGCCCCGACCAGGGCGGCCGCGCCGCCGGTGGCGCCGAGTTCGTCGCGGGCCATCTGGCCCAGGGAACGTCCCCGCCGCCGGGTGGAGATCCACAAGACCAGGTAATCCTGCACCGCGCCGGCGAACACGGCGCCGATGACTATCCAGATGCTGCAGGGCAGATAGCCCATCTGCGCGGCGAGCACCGGGCCGACGAGTGGTCCGGCTCCGGCGATGGCGGCGAAATGATGACCGAACAACACCCGCCGGTCGGTGGGCACATAGTCGGTGCCGTCCTCGAACACTTCGGCCGGCGTGGCGTGATCGTCGCGCGGGCGGACGATTTTCATCTCGATCAGCCGGGCGTAGAACCGGAAGCCGATGAGGTACGTGCAGATCGCCGCGACCACGAACCAGACCGCGTTGACCGCCTCGCCGCGCGCGAACGCGATGATCGCCCAGGCGACCGCACCGATCACGGCGACGGCCCCGAACACAATCTTGTGCCGGACGGTGATGGGGGAGCGGTCGACGATCGCCACGGGGGGTAGCTCGTCGTCGGTGTGGATGTAGCTGACGTCGTCGTCGCGCGCTTTCACTGCCACGGCGGAAACCCTACGCGCGGAAGAAGAACAGCGCTCGACTTAATACAGCGCCCGCACGGCATCGATCGTGTCGGCCTCCGCCGGGCCTTTGTCGTCGCGGTAGCGCACCACCCGGGCGAACCGCAGCGCCACACCGCCGGGGTAGCGCGAGGATTTCTGGACGCCGTCCAACGCCACCTCGACCACCTGCTCGGGCCGCAACCGCACGACGTAACCGTCGGTTCCGCTGACGGCGAGTTCGCTGAACCGCGCGGTCTGCCAGTCCAGCATGGCGTCGGTCATTCCCTTGAAAGTCTTTCCCACCATGACGAATTCACCGGTGGCCGGGTCGCGCGCCCCGAGATGGATGTTGGAGAGCTTGCCGCTTCGGCGCCCCGATCCCCATTCCACCGCGAGCACCACCAGATCCAGCGTGTGCACCGGCTTGACCTTCAGCCAGCCGGCCCCGCGCCGGCCCGCCTGATACGGCGCGTCCGGCGACTTGGCCAGCACGCCTTCGTGGCCGGCGGCCAGTGTCGCGTCCAGGAAGCCCGCGGCGGCGGCGGGGTCGGAGGTCAGCAGCCGGTCCACCCGCTGCGCGGCCGGCACGAGCGCGTCCAGGGCGGCCAGCCGCTCGGCGGTCGGCGCGTCGAGCAGGTCGGCGCCGTCGCGGTGCAAGATGTCGAAGAAGAACACCGAAAGTGGTTGCGCCGCACGGGCCGCGTCCACATCGACCGATCGGCCGAACCGCGACGCGGTGACCTGGAAGCGGTGCGGGGAGTTGTCGGGCCGCAGCGCGATCGCCTCACCGTCGGCGATGAGGTCGCGCACCGGCAGGGCCAGCGTCGCATCCACCACCTCGGGCAGCCGGGCGGTCACGTCGTCAAGGCTTCGGGTGTAGACGGTGACCTCGTCACCGGCCCGGTGGATCTGCACCCGGGCGCCGTCCAGCTTGGCCTCGAAAATGGTTGTGCCGCCGTGGCGTTCGAGCGCATCGGCCACTCCGGTGGCGGTCTGCGCCAGCATCGGGCCGACCGGCCGGCCGACCCGCAGGGCGAACGCGTCAAGCGCCCCGGTCCCGCCGCCCAGGGCGGCGGCCGCCACGGCCGGCAAGTCCCCGCCCAGCATTGCGGCGCGTTGTACCGACGCGACCGGGATGTCGGCGGCCCTGGCCACCGCGTCCGCCATGATCCCCGCCAGCGCGCCCTGGCGCAGCTCCCCGCCGAGCAACCGCACCAGGAAGGCCTGCTCGGTGTCGGTCGCGGCGGCGAACAGTCCCGCCACGAGTTCGGCACGCCGCGCCTGCGAGCCCTTGCCCGACACCGCCCCGATCTCCGAGAAGCCGGCGTCCACACCGGCGACGGTCAACGTCGGCTGCGACGCCGGCGCCGGCCGCGACCGCAACGACGCCCAGCCCACCCCGATCTGGCGCTGGGGCAGCTCACCCGACAGCCAGGAGACCACGATCGCGACCCCGTCGGGGTCGGCCGCCGCGCGGCGCAACAGGTCGGCGATGTGGGCGACCTTGCTCAGCCGTGACGATGTGCCGCCCACGTCAAGTGAGGTCGTCGCGACGTCGAGAAGGAGCACG
Source organism: Mycobacterium sp. 852014-50255_SCH5639931 (assembly GCF_001665605.1). Lineage (GTDB taxonomy): Bacteria > Actinomycetota > Actinomycetes > Mycobacteriales > Mycobacteriaceae > Mycobacterium > Mycobacterium paraffinicum. Next base: position 88,602 of record NZ_LZSV01000010.1, on the reverse strand, counting down.
AAATCAGCTTGGCATGGCTCGCCGACAACCCTCCCCGACGGACACGCTAGCGTGCCTACGTAACGTTACAGATTGCAAGAGATCTGACAACCCGAAAGGAAGGGTCCGGATGGAGATCAACGGGAAGAAGGTCGTCGTCATCGGCGGCGCGTCGGGGATGGGTCGTGCCTCCGCGGAGCTGCTGACCGAGCGCGGGGCGGAGGTCGCCATCCTCGACCGCGAGGGTTCCGACGGCAAGACCGTGGCCGAAGCCATCGGCGGGGCGTTCTATCCGGTCGACGTCACCGACTTCAAGGGCACCGAGGAGACGCTGCAGACCGCCGTCGACAAACTGGGCGGCCTGCACGTCATCATCACCACCGCGGGCGGCGGCATTGCCAAGCGGACGATGACCAAGTCCGGCCCCCATGACCTCGAGTCCTTCCAATCAGTGATCGATCTCAACCTGATCGCCACCTTCAACATCAGCCGGCTGGCCGCCGCGCACATGGCCAAGAACGAGCCCGAGGACGAAGAGCGCGGGGTCATCATCAACACCGCTTCGATCGCGGCCTTCGAGGGTCAGATCGGGCAGGTCGCCTACACCGCCGCCAAGGCCGGCATCGCCGGCATGTGCCTGACCATGGCCCGCGACCTGGGCTCCCTGGGAATTCGTGTGCTGGCGATCGCACCCAGCCTGTTCGCCACCGGATTGACACAGGGGATTCCGGACGAATTCGCGTCGGCGCTCACCAAGGACGCCGCCTTCCCCAAGCGTCTCGGCAGGCCGATCGAGTACGCCAAGCTGGTGGCGGCCATCGTGGAGAACCCGATGCTCAACGGCCAGTGCCTGCGGCTGGACGCCGGACAGCGGTTCGCGCCCAAGTAGCCACCCCCACGGGTCGCCCTCCTCGCATTAAGTACACTCTTTAGGCAGCCGCCCCGCTTCCCCTCGAAGCGGGGCCGGCTACCCAGCCGGTAGCGAGGAGGGCCCCTCATGGGTATCGCACTGACCGACGACCACCGTGAACTCGCCGAGGTCGCGCGCGGGTTCCTGACCTCGCAGAAGGCTCGCTGGGCGGCGCGGTCCCTGCTCGACGCCGCCGAGGAATCCCGGCCGCCGTTCTGGCAGAACCTCGTCGAGCTGGGCTGGCTCGGCCTGCACGTCGACGAAGAATACGGCGGATCCGGTTTCGGTCTGCCCGAACTCGTGGTGGTGGTCGAGGAACTCGGCCGCGCCGTCGCGCCCGGGCCGTTCGTGCCGACCGTCATCGCCTCGGCAGTGATCGCCAAAGACGGTAGCGCCGAACAGAAGTCGCGGCTGCTGCCCGGGCTGATCGACGGGACCGTCACCGCGGGCATCGGCCTGAACGGCGAGGTGCAACTCAAAAACGGGATCGCCGACGGTGACGCCGGAATCGTGCTCGGCGCCGGGCTGGCCGAGCTGCTGCTGATCACCGCGGGCGAAGACGTGCTGCTGCTGGAGCGCGATCGCGCCGGCGTGTCGGTCGAGGTGCCGAACAACTTCGACCCGACCCGGCGCTCCGGACGGGTCCGACTGGAGAACGTGAACGTCAGCGCCGACGACGTCGTGGTGGGCGCGCGGGCATCGGCGCTGGCCCGGGCGCGGACGCTGCTGGCCGCCGAGGCGGTGGGTGGCGCGGCGGACTGCGTGGACGCCTCCGTGGACTACGCCAAGGTGCGGCAGCAGTTCGGGCGCACCATCGCCACTTTCCAAGCGGTGAAGCATCATTGCGCGAACATGCTGGTGGCATCCGAGGCCGGGGTCGCAGCGGTGTGGGATGCCTCGCGCGCGGCGTCCGAGGACGAAAACCAGTTCCAGCTGGCCGCCGCGGTCGCCGCGGCCCTGGCTTTCCCCGCCTATGCACGCAACGCTGAGCTGAACATTCAGGTGCATGGCGGCATCGGTTTCACCTGGGAGCACGACGCGCATCTGCATCTGCGCCGCGCGCTGGTGATCGCGGCGCTGTTCGGCGGTGACGCGCCGGCCCGGGATGTCTTCGAGCGCACGGCCGCCGGCGCCAAGCGGGAGAACAGCCTGGATCTGCCGCCCGAGGCCGAACAATTGCGCACCCGGATCCATGCCGACGCCGCCGAGATCGCCGCCCTGGACAAAACAGCGCAACGCGACAAGCTGATCGAGACGGGTTACGTCATGCCGCACTGGCCCAAGCCGTGGGGTCGCGCCGCCGACGCGGTCGAGCAGCTGGTGATCGAGGAGGAGTTCCGAGCGGCCGGCATCAAGCGGCCCGATTACTCGATCACCGGGTGGGTGATCCTGACCCTGATCCAGCACGGAACCGATTGGCAGATCGAGAGATTCGTGGAAAAGGCGCTGCGCCAAGAGGAGATCTGGTGCCAGTTGTTCTCCGAACCCGAGGCCGGCTCCGACGCGGCATCGGTCAGGACCCGCGGCACCCGGGTGGACGGCGGCTGGAAGATCAACGGGCAGAAGGTCTGGACCAGCGGGGCCCAGTATTGCGCGCGCGGCCTGGCCACCGTCCGCACCGACCCGGAAGCTCCTAAGCACGCCGGCATCACCACCGTCATCATCGACATGAAGGGCCCGGGCGTCGAGGTGCGGCCGTTGCGGCAGATCACCGGTGGCTCGGAATTCAACGAGGTGTTCTTCAACGACGTGTTCGTTCCCGACGAGGACGTCGTCGGGACGCCCAACTCGGGGTGGACGGTCGCCCGTGCGACGCTGGGCAACGAGCGAGTGAGCATCGGTGGCAGCGGATCGTTCTACGAGGGCTTGGCGTCCACCCTGGTGCAGCTCGCTCAGCAGCAGTCGGATCGCTTGGCGGGCGCGCCGATTCGGATCGGATCCTTCCTCGCCGACGATCACGCGCTCCGGCTGCTGAACCTGCGCCGCGCCGCGCGCAGCGTCGAGGGAGCCGGGCCCGGCCCGGAAGGCAACATCACCAAGCTGAAGCTGGCCGAACACATGGTGGACGGCGCCGCGATCTGGGCGGCGCTGGCCGGACCGGAGGTCGCACTCATGGACGGGCCCGGCGCGGTGGTGGGCCGGCTGGCGATGGGAGCGCGCGGCATGGCGATCGCCGGCGGCACCTCGGAGGTCACCCGCAATCAGATCGCCGAGCGGATCCTCGGTATGCCGCGCGACCCGCTGATCAACTAGCACGCGTCAGACGGGTGCGAACAACGGCGCCCCGCCGCTGCCCTTTTCCGGCCGAAGGTCGACGGTCATGCCGCACCTGACCGAATCGGGTTCGCAGTCAACAATGTCGGCGGCCACCCGGAGACCCTGTTGCTCGGCGAGTTCGACGATGGCGATCACGTACGGGACGGGAATCTCCGGGTTATACGGGTGATGGTTGACCGTATAGGTGAACACCGTGCCGCGGCCGGAAACCGGCCGCGCTACCAGCGGGCCACCGCACGTGCGGCATTCGCCGGCCGCGGGATGCACCCAACGCGCGCAATGGTCGCAATATTCGATGAGCAGCGGCTCGTCCGGCACGACGAATACAGTACACTCAATTGATCCGATGCGGGGCTGTGGGCTGACGGGCGGTGTGCATGACGCATTTCGAGAAGGACGCGATCCTGTCCGGCATCGGCATCTCGCGGATCGGTCGCCGCAGCGGCATCCCGGGTCTGGACCTGACCATGGAATCGGTGCGGGCCGCCATCGAGGACGCCGGGTTGGTCCCGTCCGACGTCGACGGCATCGCGACGCTGGGTGACACCCCCGCCGCGGACGTCAACGCCCAGCTGCGGATCGAGGCGGCGGATTGCGGAGCCGGCTTCGGCACCGGCGGCTTGCTCAGCCCGGTGATGTCGGCGTGCCGCGCAGTCGCCGAGCGTCGCGCCCGCCACGTGGTGGTGTACCGGACCATCCAAATGCTCGGGGGCACCGTCCCCGTCAAGCCGCAGGAGAATGCGCCCGCGCCCGCGCTGGCGCGGATGTTCGAGGCGCCGGAGGGTGCAGAACGGCCCGCCGTCGGCGCGATGGACGACGTCAACGATCTGGTCGCGGCCAACGCCTACTCTGCCGCGAACTGGCTGGCGCTCAACTGCCGGCGCCACATGGAGCTGTACGGGACCACCAAACAGCAGCTGGGCTGGGTGGCGCTCAACGGCAGGCGCAACGCCGCGCTGAATGTGCGCGCCGTGTACCGCGACCCGATGACCATGGCCGACTACCTCAGCGCACGGCCGGTATCCACGCCGTTCGGGCTGCTGGACTGCGACGTGCCGATCGACGGCTCGATCGCGGTGGTGGTCTCGCATGCCGAGTACGCGCGTGACTGCCCGCACCGCGCGGTGGCGGTGGAGGCGATCGGCGGGTCCGACGGCGCCGGCGGCTGGTTCCACCGCGACGACTACCCGAAGATGGCGATGTCGGATGCGGCGGCGCAGATGTGGTCGCGGACCGACCTGAAACCGTCCGACCTCAAGGTCGCCGAGCTTTACGACGGGTTCACCTATCTCACCTTGGCCTGGCTGGAAGCCCTGGGAATCTGCGGCGACGGCGAGGCCGGGCCCTACGTCGAAGGCGGCGCCCGAATCGCCCGCGACGGCGAACTTCCGCTGAATACCTACGGCGGCCAACTCTCGGCCGGGCGCATGCACGGCTACTGGGCGTTGCACGAGGGCTGCCTGCAGTTGCGCGGCGAGGCGGGGGAGCGGCAGGTGTCGCAGCGCCCGGACGTCGGCGTCGTTTCCGTCGGGGGCGGCCCCGTCGCCGGCTGCATGTTGCTCACATGCTGAAAAGGCTTGCGCCAAAACGCCGTTGGGCCTGACATGAGCACTGGTCTCGGGAACAAACTGGCTTCCAAGATCGCGCGGGACCTCGAGGCCGAGATCGTCCGCCGCGGCTGGGCCACCGGCGAATCGCTGGGCTCCGAACACGCTCTGCAGGAGCGCTTCGGGGTGAGTCGTTCGGTGCTGCGCGAGGCCGTCCGGCTCGTCGAGCACCATCAGGTGGCCCGGATGCGCCGCGGGCCGGGCGGCGGGCTGATCATCTGCGAGCCCGATGCCGGCCCCGCCACCCGCGCCGTCGTCATCTATCTCGAATACCTCGGCACGACGCTCGGCGACCTGCTCAATGCGCGGCTGGTGCTCGAGCCGTTGGCGGCCTCGCTGGCCGCCGAACGAATCGACGAAGCGGGCATCGCTCGGCTGCGGGCCGTGCTGCGGGGCGAGGAACAGTGGAAGCCCGGCCTGCCGACACCGCGGGACGAGTTCCACATCGCCCTGGCGGAGCAATCGAAAAACCCTGTTCTGCAACTGTTTATCGACGTGCTGATGCGGCTCACCACCCGCTACGCCCTGCAGTCGCGGACGGACACGGCCAGCGAGGCCATCGAGGCGGTCGACCGGATGCACGTCGACCACTCCGAGATCGTCGCGGCCGTCACGTCCGGCGACTCGGCGCGGGCCAAGACGCTCAGCGAACGACACGTCGAGGCCGTGACCGCCTGGCTGCAGCACCATCACCCCGGCAACGCGAGTAGACGACGCAGGCCGCGGCCGCTCAACATCGAGGTACCCCGCGGCAAGCTGGCGGAGATGCTGGCGGCCACGATCGGCGACGACATCGCCGCCGGCGGTTGGAAGGTCGGTTCGGTCTTCGGCACCGAGACGGCCCTCATCGAGCGCTATCGGGTGAGCCGCGCGGTGTTTCGCGAAGCGGTGCGACTGCTCGAATACCACTCGATCGCGTACATGCGCCGCGGGCCCGGCGGCGGGCTCGTCATCGCCACACCCCAGGCGCAGGCAAGCATTGACACCATCGCCCTGTACCTCCAGTACCGCGACCCGAGCCGCGAGGACTTACGTTGCGTCCGGGATGCCATCGAGATCGACAACGTCGCCAAGGCCGTCAAGCGGCGCGGCGAATCCGAGGTGGCCGCCTTCCTGTCCGCCCATCGGTCGGAGGTCGACGAAACGCCCGGCGACGTCGCCGACGCCGCCGTGGAGGAGTTCCGGTTCCACGTCGGATTGGCCCAGCTGGCGGGCAACTCGCTCCTGGACCTGTTCCTGCGCATCATCGTCGAGTTGTTCCGGCGGCACTGGTCGAGCACCGGGCAGGCGCCGCCGACCTGGGCGGACGTCCTGGCCGTCCACCACGCTCACCTGCGGATCGTGGACGCCATCGAGGCGGGTGACGAGAGCCTGGCCCGCTATCGCGTGCGGCGCCATCTGGACGCCGCCGCGTCCTGGTGGCTGTAGTTCTCAGATGTGATCTGCAGCGCGGTATAGCGAAGGCCCGTCGGGGGTACTGGGGAGGGAGGAAGTGAACGGCCGGTCCAGCAGGGGGTTGGCATTTGTGATCGAGAGCGAGAGTGCTGGAGTGACGGCGGGCACCCAAATTGGAAAGCTCGGCTTCCTCCATTCGGCACTCATCTACCAATCCCAGCAGGAGTACCTGGACTTCGTGACCCGCTTCGTCAGCGACGGGCTGGCGATGGATGAGGCCGTAATGGTCGCCGTGCCGTCGGAAGAATTGGCGCTACTCCACGACGCGCTGGGCACGGGCGAGTCGTCGGCCGATCTGCAGATGGTCGACATCACCGAGGTCGCCCGCAACCCGAGCCGGCTGATGGCAATGGAGGGGGCTTTCGTCGACGACCACCCCGACCAGCGGGTGCGGATCGTCACTCAAGTCGCCTGGCCCGGCCGCACCGCGGAAGAACTGGTCGCCTGCGTGGAGCACGAGGCGCTGGTCAACGGAGCAATGGACGGCTACCAGGTGACCGGTTTGTGCCTCTACGACGGGAGCCGCCTCGACGACGACGTGCTGGCGGACGCCCGAGCGACGCACCCGTTGCTTTGGAACGGCGACGCGCTGCAACGCAGCGCCGACTACGCGCCCGACGCCGCCTTGCAGCGCTGCAACCGGCCGCTGCCCGGCAATCCGGGGGCCGTCACCTACCTGGTCAAAAAGTCGTCGGACCTCAGCCCAGCGCGTTCGTTCGCCACGAATTACGCCGGGTGGATCGGGTTGTCCCAGGACGGTATCGAGGACCTGCAATTGGTGGCGACCGAGCTGGCGAGCAACAGCCTGATGTACACCGACGGCGCGTGCCAGCTCGCCTTCTGGCGGGACGACGGCTATTTGGTGTGCGAGGCTCGCGATACCGGCTGCTTCGACGATCCGCTGGTGGGCCGGATGGACCCGGGGCCGTGCGGCCCCGCCAGCCGCGGGCTGTACCTGGTCAACGCCATCTCGGACCTGGTGCGCACCCACACGACCGCCAGCGGCACGACGATTCAGGCGTATCTACGGCTCGATCCGTCGGTCGGGCCGACGGGGTGAACGCAAGCAACCCCAGGGAACCGTCCCCCACGCTGCGGTTCCTAGGGTTGCCCGCAATAAGCTAGATGCAGATCCCGGCCACGCAGGTCCCGGAACTGCTTCCGCCGACGAGTCCGCCGCTTCCGGCCGCGGATGAAGCACATCCAGTTGGTAGCACCAATACCGCGATCAGCCCCGCGCCCGCAGCGGCAACTTTCAGGGATTTCATGGTGCGTTCCTTCATGATGAGCCTTCTTTCATCAATTCTTTCCGAGGGGAGTAATTGCACATCCGTTCAACGAACGGATGCCCCGAACCAATACCCGCTGTTCGACATGAGTAAACCAAAATTTGTGAGTAATTTCGAGACCGGCTGACGCGTTATACCGGCGGAGGGGAACTTGCACGTCAGGGCCGTATGCGGCTAATGTCGTCGCTCGTGCGTCTTCTCGATCGTGTCGTAGTAGCTAGCACCCGCAGCGGGGTCTGACCTAGACCGACCCCCGCTGTGGGTCGGAAGCTACTGCCGTCGGTCACTCCTTTCGACCGAAGAAGACCGGCGCGATGACTCTTTCCGAGCGGCTCAACCCGTCCAGTAACCAAGCCAGCCAGTGCGCCGCCACGGTGTGGTTCAACCAGCAGTTCGGTGCGCCGCTACCCCGCGGTCTGCGGGAACAGGCCGACGCGATGTCCTGGGAGCGTTTCGTCGCGACCTACGGTCACACGGCCGGCCCGATCCGCCTCGGCAACTGGGCGTGCAGCGATACCCACCGACGGCGGGGGCCGCAGCCCCGCCACTTCCGGGCCACGATCGCCGTCGGCGACCACATCAGAACCTCAACCGCCGCAGCCGGCGGCCCGATCGCGGCGCTCAGCGCGATGCTGCACGAGCGCGCAATCCCGGTGGAAATCCTCAAATTTCACCAGCTGCGATCAGGCGGGTACACCGCGACCTTCGTCTGCGGCAGCAACGGCGCCCGCGACGAGTGGGCGATGGGCTGGTCGGACGATTCGACGCAGTCGGCACTGCGCGCGGTGATCGCCTGCGCCAACCGGTTGATCGCCTGACGCGTTCGGCCTCGCCTACAGCGGGCGCAGCACGATCGGCATGCCGTCCATCGGTATCGGCATACCGCCGTAGTCCAAGTGCGGCTGATAGCCCGGCCGGGCCAGCTCCAGCCGGTAGCGTCGCAGCAGCCGGTGCACGACGGTCTTGACCTCCAGCTGACCGAACACCATGCCGATGCACTTGTGCGCGCCGCCGCCGAACGGCGCGAAGGCGTAGCGGTGCTTCTTGTGCTCGGAGCGGGGCTCGGCGAAGCGCTCGGGATCGAATTTGTCTGGGTCGGTCCACAATTCGGGCAGCCGGTGGTTCATGCCGGGCCAGATGGTGATGTTGGTCCCGGCTGGGATGTAGTGGCCGAGCAGCTCGGTGTCGCGCACGGCCTGCCGCATGTTGAACGGCAGCGGCGTCACCATGCGCAGCGACTCGTTCATGATCAGTTCGAGCGTCTCCAGCTTCTCCAGCGCCTCGATGTCCAGCGGGCCGTCGCCGAGCCGCGCCGACTCCTCACGGGCCCGCTCCTGCCACTCCGGGTTCGCGGCCATGTTGTACACCATGGTGGTGGTCGTCGACGTCGACGTGTCGTGGGCGGCCATCATCAAGAAGATCATGTGGTTGACGATGTCTTCGTCGGTGAAGCTGTTGCCGTCGTCGTCCTCGGTGTGGCACAACACCGTGAGCATGTCATTGCCGGTGGCGTTGCGGCGCTCCTTCACCCGCTCGATGAAGTAGTCCTCGAGGAGCTTGCGGGCCCGCAGCCCGCGCCACCACTTGAACGGCGGAACGGGCTGCCGGATGATCGCGCCGCCCGCCCGCGTCGTGATCGTGAACGCCTGATTGACCTTGGTCACCAGGTCGTGGTCCGTGCCCGGCTCGTGCCCCATGAACACCAAGGACGCGACATCGAGGGTGAGTTCCTTCATCGCCGGGTGGAACAGGAACCGCGCGTCGTTGGTCGGCCAGTTGGCGACGATGTCGCTGGCCACCCGGTCGATGTGCTCGACGTAGCCGGTCAGTCGGGTGCGGGTGAAGGCCTCCTGCATGATGCGCCGGTGGTACATGTGCTCGTCGAAATCCAGCATCATCAGGCCGCGGTTGAAAAACGGCCCTATCACCGGGTGCCAGCCCTTCTGCGAGAAGTCCTTGTTCTTGTTCGAGAACACGGCCTGGGTGGCGTCGGGGCCCAGCGCGGTCACCGCCGGCATGATGGGCGAGTCGAGGAAGTGCAGGGGGCCGCGGGTGCGATACAGATGCAATGCGTAGTCGGGTCCGCCCCGGAACATCTCGATGATGTGCCCGAGGATTGGAAGGCCGGCGTCACCCAGCACGGGCTTGAGGCCGCTGCCGGCGGGCGGTTCGGCCAGCACCTTGGTTTCCCAGTCGCGGCTGAGCAGACGCTTTTCGACCGCACCCATCCCCGGGATGGTGTTCAGCGTCGGGGTGAACCGGCGCCGCGCCTGGTCCAGCAGGTACTGCGGGGTGCTGATCGTGGCGGTCATAGACGCTCCTTTGCGTTCCCTCCGAGGTGACAGCCGTCACTGTCTTATAACCTTCGGAAAAAACTTGACGGCTGTCAAGTTTGCTTTTTGACCGGCGTGGTGCAAGGTCAGGGAATGAGCAGCCACGCCGCCACTCCGGAGCCGGGCGGGCAACGGCGCGGCGACAAGCAGCGCCAGGCGATCCTGCAGGCGGTCCGGGAACTGCTGCAGGAGAAGCCATTCGCGGAGCTGTCGGTCAGCACCATCAGCCTCCGGGCCGGGGTGGCCCGGTCGGGCTTCTACTTCTACTTCGACTCCAAGTACGCCGTACTCGCCCAGCTGATGGCCGAGGCCGCCGAGGAACTCGAAGAGCTAACCCAGGATTTCGCCCCTCGTCAGCCGGGCGAGTCGCCGGAGCAGTTCGCCGAGCGCATGGTCGGCAGCGCGGCGGCCGTCTATGCGCACAACGACCCGGTGATGACCGCCTGCAACGAGGCCCGCAACACCGACGTCGAGATCCGCAACCTCATGGATCAACAATTCGAGGTGGTGCTCGGTCAGATCGTCGCCATCGTCGAGGCCGAGATGAAGGCCGGGACCGCCAGCCCGATCAGCGACGACCTGCCGACACTGATCCGCACCCTGGCCGGTACCACCGCGTTGATGTTGACCGGCGACCCCATCCTGGCCGGCCGTGACAGCGATCGCGACCGCCGCGTGCGCGTGCTCGAGCGGTTGTGGCTCCACGCGCTGTGGGGCGGGCGCCCGTAGGGCGTTACCGCCGGTATCGTCACGGCAATGGGGCAGCAGGGGTATTACGCAGGCAAGCGGTGTCTGGTCACCGGCGCGGCCAGCGGCATCGGGCGGGCCACCGCGTTGCGGCTGGCCGCACAGGGCGCCGAACTCTATCTGACCGACCGTGACCGGGAGGGCCTCGAGCTCACCGTGGCCGACGCCCGCGCGCTGGGCGCCCAGGTGCCCGCACATCGCGCCCTCGACATCGCCGACTACGACCAGGTGGCGGCGTTCGCCGCCGACGTCCACCGCGACCATCCGAGCATGGACGTCGTGCTCAACATCGCGGGAGTGTCCGCCTGGGGCACCGTCGACCGGCTGACGCACGATCAGTGGAGCAAGATGATCGCGATCAACCTGATGGGTCCGATCCACGTCATCGAATCGTTCGTGCCGCCGATGGTGGCCGCCCGCAACGGCGGGCACCTGGTCAACGTGTCGTCGGCGGCCGGGTTGGTCGCGCTTCCGTGGCATGCCGCCTACAGCGCCAGCAAGTACGGCCTGCGCGGCCTGTCGGAGGTGCTGCGCTTCGACCTGGCCCGCCACCGCATCGGGGTGTCGGTCGTGGTGCCGGGAGCGGTGAACACCCCACTGGTCCAAACCGTCGAGATCGCCGGGGTGGACCGCGAAGACCCCAAGGTCGCGCGCTGGGTGAACCGGTTCAGCGGCCACGCCGTCTCGCCGGAGAAGGCGGCCGAGAAGATCTTGGCCGGGGTGGCCAAGAACCGCTACCTGATCTACACCTCACCGGACATCCGGGCGCTGTACGCCTTCAAGCGGCTGGCCTGGTGGCCCTACAGCGTGGCGATGCGGCAGGTCAACGTCATCTTCACCCGCGCGCTGCGGCCGGCCCCGGCGCCGCTAGTCCGGCATGGCCAGTTCGAGGCGCACCCCGAGCAGCCGGACCGGGCGGTCGAGCTCGAATAGGTCCAGCAGGCGCAGCGCCGCAGCGACGATGGTGTCGCGATCGGTGGTGGGCGCCGCCAGCTTGCGGATTTTGGTGCGGGTGTAGAACGTCGCGGTTCGTACGGTAACCGCCACCCGCGTCACGATCCGGCCTGACAAGAGCACGTCCGCCAACGCCTGTTCGGCCAGTTGTGTTATGGCCAAATCCATTTCGGTGCGATCGGTGAGGTCGCGCGGGAAGGTGACGACGTGGCTGCGGGAGCGCGGAATCCACGGCTCGGCGCTGACGCTGGTATCACCGCCGCCCTTGGCCAGTAGCAGCAGCCACAGGCCGGTGCGCGGGCCGAACACGGAAGTGAGCAGCTCGGCATCACTGTGCGCGAGCTGCCACACCGTCGTGATTCCCAGTGTGGCAAGCTTTTTCGTCGTCTTGGGGCCAACGCCCCACAGTGCGTCGACCGGGCGATCCGCCATCAGGGTCATCCAGTTCGCATCGGTGAGCGTGAAGATGCCCGCCGGTTTGGCGAACCCGGTCGCGATCTTGGCGCGCTGCTTGTTGTCGCTGATTCCGACCGAACAGGACAGCCCGGTTTCCGACGAGATGATCGAGCGAATCTCTTCGGCCACGGCGGCCGGATCGGCCGCCGCCACCCCGACATACGCCTCGTCCCAGCCCCACACTTCGACCGGATGCCCCAAATCTCGCAATAGCCCCATCACCTGCTCGGACGCCGCGGCGTAAGCGGCCGCATCCGAGGGCAGAAACGTCGCATCGGGGCAGCGGCGCGCGGCGGCCCGCAACGGCATCCCGGCGTGCACGCCGAACTCGCGGGCCTGGTAGGAGGCGCAGATGACGACCTTGCGGGGCTCGGACGGGTCGCCGTTGCCGCCGACGATGACCGGCAGCCCGGCCAGTTCGGGGTGGCGGCGCAACTCCACCGACGCCAGAAACTGATCGAGGTCGACGTGCAGCACCCAGGCCGGGCTCATCAGCGGCCGCAGAGCTTGCGCGCCAAGCTTTCCCAGGCATTGCCGAGGGTCTGGAGAGTATGGCCGCGATCGTTGAGCTGATGCTCGACGTAGTTCACATTGAGCAGAGCGAGCAGCGCATCGGTCTGGACGTCGAGATCGCCGGTGGTATGGGCCGCCTGGAGTAACACCCGGATGTGGGTGTGGTGCACCAAGACCGGCGCGCTGTTGCGAGTCTGGGGATCGCGGTGGGCTTCCGAGAGCAGTTCGTGATGGGCATGGACGAAGCAGATTCGCTCCCGGCCGAACGCCACCAGCCGGTCGATCGGTGGAGCGTCGGGCCCCAACGGGGGCGGCCCGAATAGAAAAGCCTGCTGGCTGGCTCGCTCGTCCTCGTCGAGCAGCACCATCATCAAGCCGGCGCGGCTGCCGAATCGGCGGAACACCGTGCCTTTGCCGACGCCGGCGGCGGCGGCAACGTCGTCCATGGTGACCGCGTCGGCGCCGCGCTCGGCGATCAGGTTTCGGGCAGCCTGGAGCAAGAGCGCCCGGTTGCGCGCCGCGTCGCCCCGCTCCTGGTGCACCACCTGCGGGGCAGACAACGGCAACGAGTCCAGCCGCTCGATCATGACTGCACTTTAGCGCCGGCCGTCGGAATAAATCGGACCTTAGTCCGGTTAGGGGGTGCGAGGATGGAAACCGACAACCGAAGGGAACTGCAACAGTGGCAACCAAAATCTTGGCGTTGGTGGGGAGCCTTCGGGCGGCCTCGGTGAACCGACAGATCGCCCAGCTGGCAGCCGACGTCGCGCCGGGCGACGTCACCATCACGATCTTCGAAGGGCTCGGGGAGCTGCCGTTCTACAACGAGGAGATCGACGAAGCGATGACTGCCGACGCCCCGCCGCTGGGGCCGGTGACGGCCCTGCGCACCGCGGCGGCCGAGGCCGACGCCGCGCTGGTGGTCACTCCGGAATACAACGGCAGCATCCCGGCCGTCATCAAGAACGCGATCGACTGGCTGTCCCGCCCGTTCGGCGACGGCGCGCTGAAGGGCAAGCCGCTGGCGGTCATCGGGGGCTCTTTCGGCCAATACGGCGGGGTCTGGGCGCACGACGAAACCCGCAAGTCGTTCGGGATTGCCGGCGCCCGCGTGGTCGAGTCGATCAAGCTCTCGGTGCCGTTCAAAACCCTGGAAGGCAAGGCGCCCGCGGAGCACGCCGAGCTCTCGGGGAATGTACGCGATGTCGTCGGGAAACTGATCGCCGAAGTCGACTGATTGGCGGAAGTCAACAAGCCGGCCGCCGGACGACCAGCGAGGTTGCTGTAACCGGATAGCAGAAGCCGCCAGCCCCAGCTGGCGGCTTTGCTGGCGGCGGGGCGGGTTGGGGGACCGGGCCAGCGCCGACGGGGAGTTGTCGGTGGTCGGTGATATACCCGTTCGTATGGATGACTTAGGCGAGGAATGTGACCTGCGACACGCCGGGCGTGTGTCGTTCAGAGTGCTTACGACCAGCGAATTTCAGAAATGTTATTCCGAACATCTTGTATCTCGATATCTTGTCAGCCACTAGGTGTAGTGTTTCGAGCACCGGCAGATCCCAGGTTCACCAGCCCGACCGGGGCCTGGTTCACCACCCGAAATCGGCTCGATAGGTCATTCGACCCCGACGGCCGCAGGACGGGAATCGGGGGACTTGACGGGCCGCTGTAACACAGCGAGGACAGAGTTCGTTGCAGTACCCGAGTAGTTGCCAGTCCGTACAAGTCCCACCTTCCGCAAAGGAGCGGCTTCTATGACCATCACCGTGTACACCAAGCCGGCATGTGTGCAGTGCAGCGCCACGTTCAAGGCTCTGGACAAGCAGGGCATCGGCTACGAGAAGGTCGACATCACGCTGGACAACGAGGCGCGCGACTACGTGATGGCGCTGGGTTACCTGCAGGCCCCCGTCGTGGTGGCGGGAAGCGACCACTGGTCGGGGTTCCGGCCGGACCGCATCAAGGCCATCGCGGAATCGGCGCTCAGCGCCTGAGCAGTTAGCGGCGGACGTTAGGTAAGGAGGTTGCGGTGCAGTCGCGCAACCCAAGCTGGATGAGTGGCGACCCGCTTCGCCCGGTCCCCCGCGAGCGGGAGGTGCCCCCACCGCCGCGCTTGCGATCGCCACTGGTCTATTTCTCCTCCGTGTCGGAGAACACCCACCGCTTCGTGGAGAAGCTGGGGGTTCCCGCCACGCGGATACCGCTGCATGGCCGCATCGAGGTCGACGAGCCGTACGTGCTGATACTGCCCACGTACGGCGGTGGCCGGGCCACCCCGGACCTGAATGCCGGCGGCTATGTCCCCAAGCAAGTCATCGCATTCCTGAACAACGAGCACAACCGGTCGTTGATCCGCGGCGTCATCGCCGCGGGCAACAACAACTTCGGCGCCGAATTCGCCTATGCGGGCAACGTGATCTCACGCAAATGCGGCGTTCCGTACCTTTACCGCTTCGAATTGATGGGAACCCCGGACGACGTGGAAGCCGTCCGTGCGGGTCTGGAAGAATTCTGGAAGGAACAGACGTGCCACCAACCGTCACTGCAGAGCCTGTAACGTCCGGCGCGCACACGTTGCCCGGGGAGACGGACTACCACGCGCTCAACGCGATGCTGAACCTGTACGACGCCGACGGCAGGATTCAATTCGACAAGGACGTGCTGGCGGCCCGCGAGTACTTCCTGCAGCACGTCAACCAGAACACGGTCTTCTTCCACAATCAGGACGAGAAGATCGACTACCTGATCCGTGAAAACTATTACGAGCGTGAGGTTCTCGACCAGTATTCGCGCAACTTCGTCAAGGAGCTGCTGGATCGCGCGTACGCCAAGAAGTTCCGGTTCCCGACGTTCCTCGGCGCGTTCAAGTACTACACCTCCTACACGCTGAAGACGTTCGACGGTAAGCGCTACCTGGAACGCTTCGAGGACCGCGTGGTCATGGTGGCGCTCACCCTGGCCGCCGGCGACACCGGACTGGCCGAGAAGCTGGTCGACGAGATCATCGACGGCCGCTTCCAGCCGGCCACCCCGACGTTCTTGAACTCGGGCAAGAAGCAGCGCGGGGAGCCGGTGAGCTGCTTCCTGTTGCGCATCGAGGACAACATGGAGTCGATCGGGCGATCGATCAACTCCGCCCTGCAGCTTTCCAAGCGCGGCGGGGGAGTCGCGTTGCTGCTGACCAACATTCGTGAGCACGGCGCGCCGATCAAGAACATCGAGAACCAGTCTTCGGGCGTCATCCCGATCATGAAGCTGCTCGAGGATTCGTTCTCCTACGCCAACCAGCTCGGGGCGCGCCAGGGGGCCGGCGCGGTGTACCTGCACGCGCATCACCCCGACATCTACCGCTTCCTGGACACCAAGCGCGAGAACGCCGACGAGAAGATCCGGATCAAGACGCTGAGCCTGGGCGTGGTGATTCCCGACATCACCTTCGAGCTGGCCAAGAAGAACGAGGACATGTACCTCTTCTCGCCGTACGACGTCGAGCGGGTCTACGGGGTGCCGTTCGCCGACATCTCGGTGACCGAGAAGTACTACGAGATGGTCGACGACGCGCGCATCCGCAAGACGAAGATCAAAGCGCGGGAGTTCTTCCAGACGCTGGCTGAGCTGCAGTTCGAGTCGGGCTACCCCTACATCATGTTCGAGGACACGGTGAACCGGGCCAATCCGATCGAGGGCAAGATCACGCACTCGAACCTGTGCTCGGAGATCCTGCAAGTGTCCACACCGTCGGAGTTCAACGACGACCTGTCGTATTCCAAAGTGGGCAAGGACATTTCGTGCAACCTCGGGTCGCTGAACATCGCCAAGGCGATGGACTCGCCCGACTTCGCGCAGACCATCGAGGTGGCGATCCGCGCGCTGACCGCGGTGAGTGATCAGACGTCGATCACGTCGGTGCCCTCGATCGAGCAGGGCAACAACGAATCCCACGCGATCGGGCTGGGTCAGATGAACCTGCACGGCTACCTCGCCCGGGAGCGCATCTTCTACGGGTCCGAGGAAGGCATCGACTTCACCAACATCTACTTCTATACGGTGCTCTACCACGCGCTGCGGGCGTCGAACCGCATTGCCATCGAACGGGGCAGGGCGTTCGGCGGTTTCGAGCGGTCGAAGTACAAGTCGGGGGAGTTCTTCGACAAGTACACCGAGCAGGTGTGGGAGCCGCAGACCGAGAAGGTGCGTCAGCTCTTCGCCGACGCGGACATCCGGATCCCGACTCAGGACGACTGGAAGCGGCTGAAGGAGTCGGTGCAGGAGTACGGCATCTACAACCAGAACCTGCAGGCTGTCCCGCCGACCGGCTCGATCTCCTACATCAACCACTCCACCAGCTCGATCCACCCGATCGCCAGCAAGGTGGAGATCCGCAAGGAAGGCAAGATCGGCCGCGTCTACTACCCGGCGCCCTACATGACCAACGACAACCTGGAGTACTTCCAGGACGCCTACGAGATCGGGTACGAGAAGGTCATCGACACCTACGCCACGGCCACCCAGCACGTGGACCAGGGGCTATCGCTGACGCTGTTCTTCAAGGACACCGCGACCACCCGCGACGTGAACAAGGCGCAGATCTATGCCTGGCGCAAGGGCATTAAGACGCTGTACTACATCCGGCTGCGGCAGATGGCTTTGGAGGGCACCGAGGTCGAGGGCTGCGTGTCCTGCATGCTCTGATCGCCGCGTCCGGTGCCTGGCGCGCAGTCTGCCCAGGTCAGCGGCTCAGGGCGGTCCCAGAGGGGTATGGTGCTTGACGTGGTGAGAATTCCGCGACCACCCCACCCCAGCGTCAAGCCGCCGGGGGCCAAGGTCGACGCGCGCAGCGAGCGGTGGCGCGAACATCGCAAGAAGGTGCGCGGCGAGATCGTGGATGCGGCGTTTCGCGCCATCGACCGGCTAGGGCCCGAGCTGAGCGTGCGGGAGATCGCCGAGGAGGCCGGCACCGCCAAGCCGAAGATCTACCGGCATTTCCACGACAAGTCCGATCTATTCCAGGCCATCGGGGAACGCCTGCGCGACATGCTCTGGACGGCGATCTTCCCGTCCGTCGACCTGAAGACCGACTCGGCGCGCGAGGTGATCCGTCGCGCCGTCGACGAGTACGTCGGCCTCGTCGATCAGCACCCCAACGTGCTGCGGGTGTTCATCCAGGGCCGCTCCTCGGCCAGCCCCCAGATCCTCAACGAGGGCCGCGGCATCACGTTGGCGATGGCCGACCTCTTCGACGACGAGCTGCGCGAGATGGAGCTCGACCACGCGGCGTTCGAGCTGGCCGCGCACGCGGCCTTCGGCTCGGCCGCATCGGCCACCGAGTGGTGGCTGGGCCCGGACCCGCAAAGCGCTCGCCGCATGCCGCGCGACCAGTTCGTCGCCCACCTGACGACCATCATGGTGGGGGTCATCGTCGGCACCGCCGAGGTGCTCGGCATCGCGATGGACCCCGACCAGCCGGTTCACAGCGTGGTTCCCAGCAACCCCGCGGCGAGCTGAGGACCTTTGGCACGTTGACATCGTTCCGGCGATCGTCAACACTCGTGCCATTCGATACCCTGGGTACTGGGTATTCGGGGAGCTAACAGGAAGATTCGATCCACCGTGACCGACGTAGTGACACACGCCGAACCGACATCCGCACACCAGCCCGTGCATGCGCGCGCCATCATCATCGGGACCGGGTTCTCCGGCCTGGGCATGGCGATCAAGCTGCAGCAGCAAGGCGTGGACTTCGTGATCCTGGAGAAGTTCACCGACGTCGGCGGCACCTGGCGCGACAACAGTTACCCAGGCTGCGCCTGCGACATCCCGTCGCACCTGTATTCGTTCTCCTTCGAGCCCAAGCCCGACTGGAAGAACCCGTTCTCTTATCAGCCCGAGATCTGGGACTACCTCAAGGGCGTCACCGAGAAATACGGCCTGCGCCGCTACATCGAGTTCAACTCGCACGTCGATCGGGCCCACTGGGACGACGACGAGCAACGCTGGCATGTGTTCACCGAAGACGGCCGCGAATTCGTCGGGCAGTTCCTGATCTCCGGTGCGGGGGCGCTGCACATCCCGTCCCTGCCCGACATCGAGGGGCGCGACGAATTCCGCGGTCCCGCTTTCCATTCCGCGGAATGGGACCACAGTGTCGATTTGACCGGCAAGCGGGTGGCGATGATCGGGACCGGCGCCAGCGCGATCCAGATCGTGCCGGAGATCGTCGGGCAGGTCGCCGAACTTCAGCTCTACCAACGCACTCCGCCGTGGGTGGTGCCGCGCTCCAACCCCGAGATTCCCGCGGCGCTGCGCCGGGCCATGGCGAACGTCCCCGGCCTGCGGGCGCTGGTGCGTGTGGCGATCTATTGGGGTCAAGAGGCGCTGGCCGTCGGGATGACCAAGCGCCCCAACGCGCTGAAGTTCATCGAAGCCTACGTGAAATACAACATCCGCCGGTCGGTCAAGGATCGCGAACTGCGTCGCAAGCTGACCCCGCACTATCGCATCGGCTGCAAGCGAATTCTGAACTCCTCCACCTATTACGGGGCGGTCGCGGACCCGAAGACCGAGCTGATCACCGATCACATCGCGCGGATCACGCCCACCGGGATCGTCACCGCCGACGGCAAAGAGCGCGAGGTCGACGTGATCGTGTACGGCACCGGATTTCACGTCACCGACTCCTACACCTACGTCCAGATCAAGGGCCACAACGGTGAGGACCTGGTGGACCGCTGGAACCGGGAGGGCATCGCCGCCCACCGCGGCATCACCGTCGCCGACATGCCCAACCTGTTCTTCCTGCTGGGACCGAACACCGGCCTGGGGCACAACTCGGTGGTGTTCATGATCGAGTCCCAGATTCGCTACGTGGCCAGCGCGATCAAGACCTGCGACAAGCTGGGCGTGCAGGCGCTGGCACCGACGCGCGCCGCGCAGGACGCCTTCAACGACGAGTTGCAGCGCAGGCTGGGGCCGTCGGTGTGGAACAGCGGTGGTTGCGCCAGCTGGTATCTCGACGAGCACGGCAAGAACACGGTGCTGTGGGGCGGTTACACCTGGGAGTACTGGCGGGACACCCGCTCGGTCAAGCCGGAGGAGTACGAGTTCTTCGGCAACGGGTCAGGCGCCAAGCGCTTGGCGGCGGCCGCGCAGGGCTGAGCTGACGGGCAGGCATGGCCCGAGGCGGGCTCTCGGCGCTATCCACGAATTCCTCTCTGAACGGGTTGTTGAGCCGCCGTCTGGTTTTACACTGGGAGGGGAAATGACTGCCTACCAGACCGTTGTGGTCGGCACCGATGGCTCGGATTCGTCGCTGCGTGCGGTGGACCGCGCAGCCGCGATCGCTGCGCATCACGGCGCGAAATTGATCGTTGCGACCGCGCACCTTCCCGTTCCCGTGGAAAAGGGCCGCTACGCGATCCCACCGGGAAGCGACCACGGTCAGGACTACCGCACGGTGGGCGAGGCCCCTTTCTTCGCGATCCTGCAGAACGCCAGGGAGCGGGCGCACCGAGCCGGGGCCACGAACGTCGAGGAAAAGCCGATCGTCGGCGCTCCCATCAATGCGCTGGTGCAGCTCGCCGAGGAGATCGAGGCCGACCTGCTCGTCGTCGGCAACGTCGGGCTCGGCAGCGTTGCCGGGCGGCTGCTGGGATCGGTCCCATCCGAGGTCTCCCGCAGGGCCAGAACCGACGTGCTGATCGTCTACACCACCGACTGAGGCATCGATCGTTTGGCGCCCGCCGTCACGCGCCAACCGTTGGGCCGTGTCCGCGTAGCAGCTTCGCGAAAGCGGCCGCGGCCGCGTCGACGCCGGCCTCGTCGTTTGTGGCGACCAGGTCCAGCAGCAGGCCACGGGTGACGGCCAGCCCCAGCCTCGCCATCGCGCCGTCATAAGGGGCGCCGGCGGCGGCGTTCTCGACCTCACGCAGCCAGCCATCGACCGCCCCGGGAACCATTCGCGTGAAAGGCTTTTCGCCCTGGGCCGCGCGCGAGTAGCACTCGAAGAAGAGCCGCTCCAGCCGGCGCAGGTCCGGGCGGCGAAGGTCGGCCCACATGGCGGCGAAGCCCTCGGCCGGATCGGTGGGCAAGTCGGGGACCATGGCCATCTGGCGGCGCTCGGCCTCCTCCACGACCGCGATCAGCAGATCTTCTCGAGAACCGAAGTGGTGCAATAACATTCGATGACTGGTGCCGACCGCGGCCGCGACATCGCGGAGCGAGCGGTTGCCGATGCCGTTCGCGGCGAACTCGTCGAACAGGGCATGCAGTAGTTCGCCGCGCCGCAGCGAGTCAGGTGTGCGAGCCATTGGCGCGGCTGAGTTGCTCAGACCGGGCCTTGAGTCCTTGCGCCTCGAGTTCCAGGAATCGCTTGGTCTTGTTGAGCATCAGTCGCCCGACCAGCGCTCCGAGCAGACCGCGCTGATCCAATTGCTGGCGCACCAGGGTCCGGCCGCCGGGTTGCGGGAGCACGTCGTGCCGGGCGCTCACCCGCACGCCGAGGGAGCGTTGCACCCAGGTCCATGACGCTCCCGGATCGATCTCGGTGACCTTCCAGACCAGCTTCGACATGCCGGGCTGCTTGATGGTGAACCGCTTGCCGACCCCGAGCGCGGGGCCGTCCCGTCCGACGAGCGACGTCACCGAGGCGGTCCACTCGGGCCAGCGCTCCACGTCGCTGAAGACATCCCACACCAGCTGCGGCGACGCATCGATCTCGACACTGTCTTCGGTAATCATGTACCAAATGGTACATCCTGCGTGCGGTCCTGGGTGGATACTGGGAGGGGAGTCCAAATGAATGCGGGGTGTGTCCGCGACACGCAAACACAAGTACTTGTGTTCCGCTCCGTTGTCGTACCCCAGGGGTAGTGTTTGGAGCCTGACGTCCCTCAGGCAAAACGGCGGGTGAAGTGGGGTTCTGGTGACCGAAAACATGAAGCTGATTGACCGCGTTTCGGCGATCAACTGGAACCGGCTGCAGGACGAGAAGGACGCCGAGGTCTGGGACCGGCTGACCGGGAACTTCTGGCTGCCCGAGAAGGTGCCGGTGTCCAACGACCTCCCGTCGTGGGCAACGCTGACGCCCGGCGAGAAGCAGCTGACGATGCGGGTGTTCACCGGGCTGACGCTGCTGGACACCATCCAGGGCACGGTCGGCGCGGTCAGCCTCATCCCGGATGCGCTGACGCCGCACGAGGAAGCCGTCTACACCAACATCGCGTTCATGGAGTCGGTGCACGCGCGCAGCTACAGCAACATCTTCTCCACGCTGTGCTCGACCGCCGAGATCGACGACGCCTTCCGCTGGTCGGAGGAGAACCCCAACCTGCAGCGAAAAGCTGAGATCGTCATGCAGTACTACAAGGGCGACGAGCCGCTCAAGCGCAAGGTGGCCTCCACGCTGCTGGAGAGCTTCCTGTTCTACTCCGGCTTCTACCTGCCGATGTACTGGTCGAGCCGGGCCAAGCTGACCAACACCGCCGACATGATCCGGCTGATCATCCGCGACGAGGCTGTGCACGGCTACTACATCGGCTACAAGTACCAGCGTGGGCTGGCGCTGGTCGACGAGGCCAAACGCGCCGAGCTCAAGGACTACACCTACGAGCTGCTCTTCGAGCTCTACGACAACGAGGTGGAGTACACCCAGGACCTCTACGACGAGGTCGGGCTGACCGAGGACGTCAAGAAGTTCCTGCGCTACAACGCCAACAAGGCGCTGATGAACCTCGGCTACGAGGCGCTGTTCCCGCGGGACGAGACCGACGTGAACCCGGCGATCCTGTCGGCGCTCTCACCCAACGCCGACGAGAACCACGACTTCTTCTCCGGTTCGGGTTCGTCCTACGTGATCGGCAAGGCCGTCGTCACCGAGGACGAGGACTGGGACTTCTAAAACCGCAGGTTGTTGAGAATCGGGCCGGCCGCACACGTCGGGGGGGAGGGACTGGGGCCGGCCCGATCTTCTATTCAGACACCGGCTGGGCCGATTTTCTTCCCGCAGGATTTTTGGCGCTCGATGCCGGCGCCGGCACCCAGGCCTGCAATACTTTGCGGCCGATCAACTGGCAGCCGTGGGTATGCGCCAATTGCTTTGCGGCCCTGGTGAATTCCTGATTGCTCACCACGATGCTCCTGGCGCACCCATGGTGGCGGGCGCCGGAGACCACCTGCTGGACGGCGGCGACGCCCACCGATTTGCCGTAGCGCTTGCACTGGACCGCCACGGAGTGGCCGTCCTTTTCCGCGATCAGGTCGACTCCGTAGTCGCCGACTGGCGGCGTGAACGCGACCCGCCAGCCCGCGCGGCGCAGGCGGGCGGCCACGTAGCCCTCGAACTCCACCCCGTCCATCGCGTCAACGGCCGCGAATACGGCCCGTCCCCCGCGCGGCCATTGACGGTTGGTTGACCACCCGACCAGCACCTCGAGCAGCAGCATCAGGTAAAACGCCACGAAACCCATCCCGGGGCTGTGGTCGACGACGCCGACGACCACGCCGCAGGCCAACGGGAGCACGACGAGCGCCTTGAGCACGCCTCGATCGTAGGGATGGGCAACGACAAGACGGGCCATTTAACCTCGGGCGCCGCGCCCGACCCGGACATGTTCGGGCAATGAACGGCTTGTGAATTGTGGAGACGGAGCGACGGCTCGCTAGCGCCGGCGATGCGACTGCCTGACACTGTTCAGGTGACGAAAACCGCATCCTCCGAGAAGGATCACCGCCACCATTTCTGCCGTTCAGTGATCCAGTGGCTGCAGGTCGGCTACCCGAACGGCGTCCCCGGCCCGGACCGCGTGCCGCTGATGGCATTGCTGCGCAGCACACCGCTGACCGAAGACCAGATCCGCGAGGTGGTGCGCCACATCACCGCGCAGGAAGGGTCTCCGGAGACCATCGATCACCCGATCGATCGCGACGAAATCGCCGAATTCATCTCCGACATGACGCAATTCGACGCCGGCAAGGAAAACATCATCCGGGTGGCCGCCACGTTGGCCGCGGCCGGATGGCCGCTGGCCGGCATCGACGTCAGCGAGGTCGTTCCCGACGACGAGCACGCGGAGGCGGCCGAAGTCATCGCCCGCGACTGCGCGCCCGATGAACCGTCCGAGGTCGCCTCATAGCTTCGAGATGTCGATGACGAAGCGGTAGCGAACGTCGCTCGCCAGGACGCGCTCGTAGGCCTCGTTGATGTAATCCGGCTCGATCAGCTCGATTTCGGGCGTCACGTCGTGTTCGGCGCAGAAGTCCAGCATTTCCTGGGTTTCGGCGATTCCGCCGATGTTCGACCCGGAGAGGCTGCGCCGCGCCAGCGCCAGCGGGAACGCCCCCACCTCCATGGGGTGCTCGGGAATGCCCAATTCGACGAGGGTGCCGTCGACGTCGAGCAGGCTCAGGTAGTCGTTGAGTTTCAGGTTCGCCGAGACGGTGTTCAGGATCAGGTCGAAGCTGTTCCGCAACTTCTTGAAGGTGTCGGGGTCGGCGGTGGCGTAGTAGTGCTTGGCGCCCAGCCGCAGGCCGTCCTCCATCTTCTTCAGCGACTGCGACAGCACGGTCACCTCGGCGCCCATCGCCGCGCCGAGCTTGACGCCCATGTGCCCCAGGCCACCGAGGCCGATGATCGCCAGCCGCGTGCCCTCGCCGGCCTTCCAGTGCCGCAGCGGTGAGAACAGCGTGACGCCCGCGCACAGCAGCGGCGCCGCCTTGTCCAGCGGCAGCGAGTCGGGGATGCGGACCACAAAGTTCTCGTCGACGACGACGCCCTGGCTGTAGCCGCCCTGCGTCGGCGTGCCGTCTTTGTCGATGGAGTTGTAGGTGAAGGTCGCGCCCGGCTTGCAGTACTGCTCGAGCCCGGCCTTGCAGCTGCTGCACTGGCCGCAGGAGTTCACCATGCAGCCCACGCCGACGTGGTCGCCGACCTTGTACTTGGTGACCTCGGAGCCGACCGCGGAGACGACGCCGGCGATCTCATGGCCGGGCACGACGGGGTAGTTCGGCGTGCCCCACTCGGCCTTGACGGTGTGGATATCGGAGTGGCAGATCCCGGCGAACTTGATGTCGATCGCTACGTCGTGTGGGCCGGGATCACGCCGCTCGATGGTGGTCTTGGTCAACGGTTCGGTCGCCGAGGTCGCGGCGTATGCCGAAACAGTGCTCATGGATATCCCTCTTCGATGTGGTTGCGTCTGCAAAAAGTTTAGCTAAGGTAATGGTCCCGGGCCACCGGGGGCCGCTCGTTATCACCTTAGGGCCGGGGTACCCGCGCGCCCGCGCGCTAGTTGATGGGGGCGTTGACCAGGCGAAGGTCGTCGACGATGCCGCGGGCCGCGACCAGGCCCTCGCCGGTCTGCCACAGCTCGTCGTTGACGACGTAGACGCGGTTGTCGTGGTTGGCGGACAGCTTGCGCCACGGGTTGCTGTCCAGCACGGTGGCGGCGCGCTGGGCGGCCGCCGGTGACGCACACGACACATAGACGACGTCGGCATCGGCGGCGGAGAGGTCCGGGTTCTTGGCCAGGTCGTCGTCGGCGGCGCGGATCTCGATGTACGGCTTGTCGGTGAACCGCTGGGCTGCCGGCCGGTCCACCCCGACGGCGCCCAGCACGCTGGCCGGGAAGTTGTTGGTGCCGTAGATCCGGATCGTGTCGGTGGTCAGCTGCACGATGGACGCTTGGAAGTGGGACGCGTCATGCCTGGCGCCGACGTCGCTGGCCCGCTGCGAAAAGCCGTTGAGCAGCGCGTCCATCGCGGCACCGCGCGCCGTCGCGGCGCCCACGCCGCGCAGGTTCTCTTCCCAGGCGGAGCCGGGGGCCGCGGTGAACACCGTCGGGGCGATCGCGGCCAGTTGCGGATACAGCCTGGGCGTCAACTCCTGCGAGCCCAGGATGAGGTCGGGGTGGGTGGCCGCGATGCCGGCCAGGTCCGGGTTGCTGCGGGTACCGACACCGGGCACGCCGCGCACAGCGCTGCCCAGGTAGGCGGGCTGGCTCGAGGACCCGTCCGGCAGCGCGGCGGCGACCACCCGCGATTGCAGGCCGAGCGCGCACAGGGCGTCGAGCTGGTCTCCGGAGAGCACCACGATGCGCTGAGGCTCGGCGGGCACCTGCACCACGTCCGGATTGACGCCGGCCGCGTTGTGGGCCTGCCGGGTCTTCGGCCCCGGATCGGCCGCGGCGGCATCCCGTGCGCACGACTCGTCGGGGCGGCGGTCGTTTCCGAGCACGCCCGCCCCGGCGATCTGGGTGGTGGGGGTGACCAGCGTCGGAGTCGGCGCGTTGGTCCCGGGCTTGCCGGATCCGCAGCCGCTGCATGCGACGGCGACCGCCGCCGCCAGCGCGGCGGCCGCGCGCAGGGACGCGGGTCGGGTCACGCCGAAAAGCACGCGTCAGACGCTAACACCCGCCCGCGCGCAGCCCGGCACTCCGAACCGACACGCCGCGCCGCCGAGCCGTTTACGACAGTTTGTAGGACCAGCCCTGACGTCGGCATGATCGACGGTTAAGATTCGTGTCAGCTCTGTTTTTGGGCCCCTGTCCTATCCGGATGTTTGGAGAAGCTGTTGACAGCCGAAGCGCCCCCCTTGGGAGAACTCGAGGCCGTTCGTCCGTACCCGGACCGGACCGGCCCCAAAGGGAACCTCGTCTACAAACTGATCACCACCACCGATCACAAGATGATCGGCATCATGTACACGGTCACCTGCTTCGTCTTCTTCTTCATCGGCGGACTGATGGCCCTGTTGATGCGCACCGAGCTGGCCGCGCCGGGACTGCAGTTCCTGTCGAATGAGCAGTACAACCAGCTGTTCACCATGCACGGCACGATCATGCTGCTGCTTTACGCGACGCCGGTCGTGTTCGGGTTCGCCAACCTGGTGCTGCCGCTGCAGATCGGCGCGCCCGACGTGGCTTTCCCGCGGCTGAACGCCTTCTCGTTCTGGTTGTTCCTGTTCGGCGGTCTGACCGCGTCGGCCGGCTTCATCGTCCCGGGTGGGGCCGCCGACTTCGGCTGGACCGCCTACACGCCGCTATCCGACGCCGTCCACTCGCCCGGCGCCGGGGGAGACCTGTGGATCACGGGCCTGATCGTCGCCGGTCTGGGCACCATCCTGGGTGCTGTCAACATGATCACCACCGTGGTGTGCATGCGCGCACCCGGCATGACCATGTTCCGGATGCCGATCTTCACGTGGAACATCCTCGTAACGTCGATCCTGATCCTGATCGCGTTCCCGATCCTGACCGCCGCGCTGTTCGGGCTGGCCGCCGATCGACATCTAGGGGCCCACGTCTACGACGCGGCCAACGGCGGGGTGCTGCTGTGGCAACACCTGTTCTGGTTCTTCGGCCATCCCGAGGTGTACATCATCGCCTTGCCATTCTTCGGGATCATCACCGAGATCATCCCGGTGTTCTCCCGCAAGCCGGTATTCGGTTACACCACCCTGGTCTACGCGACGCTGTCGATCGCCGCGTTGTCGGTGGCGGTGTGGGCGCACCACATGTTCGCCACCGGAGCCGTTCTGCTGCCGTTCTTTTCGTTCATGACGTATCTGATCGCGGTGCCCACCGGGATCAAGTTCTTCAACTGGATCGGCACGATGTGGAAGGGGCAAATCACCTTCGAGACCCCCATGCTGTTCTCGGTGGGCTTCCTGGTGACCTTCCTGCTGGGCGGTCTGACCGGCGTGATGCTGGCCAGCCCCCCGCTGGACTTCCACGTCACCGACACCTACTTCGTGGTCGCGCACTTCCACTACGTGCTGTTCGGCACGATCGTGTTCGCGACGTTCGCCGGCGTCTACTTCTGGTTCCCGAAGATGACGGGCCGGCTGCTCGACGAGCGGCTGGGCAAGCTGCACTTCTGGCTGACCTTCATCGGCTTCCACACCACCTTCCTGGTGCAGCACTGGCTCGGCGACATGGGCATGCCCCGCCGCTACGCCGACTACCTGCCCTCGGATGGCTTCCAGCCGTACAACATCGCCTCGACGGTCGGCGCCTTCATCCTGGGCGCGTCGATGTTCCCGTTCGTCTGGAACGTATTCAAGAGCTGGCGCTATGGCGAGGTCGTGACCGTCGACGACCCGTGGGGTTACGGCAACTCGCTGGAGTGGGCGACCAGTTGCCCGCCGCCGCGGCACAACTTCACCGAGCTGCCCCGGATCCGTTCGGAGCGACCGGCTTTCGAGCTGCACTACCCGCACATGGTGGAGCGGCTGCGTGCCGAGGCGCATGTGGGGCGCCACGCCACGGCTCTCGAATCGCCGAAGGGATTCGGTCCGCGGACCGAGCCCGATCGCTCGACCCCTGAGCAGTAGCGGCTGAGTCGGGGGTGAGCACACCACCGAAGGTGTCGGTGCTGATCACCGTCACCGGAGTGGACCAACCGGGCGTCACCTCGGCCCTGTTCGAGGCGCTCTCCGGGCACGGCGTCGAGCTGCTCAATGTCGAACAGGTGGTGATTCGACACCGCCTGACCCTGGGCGTGCTGGTGTGTTGTCCCGCGGACGTCGCCGACAGCCCCGAGTTTCGCCGTGACGTCGAATCGGCCATCCGCGGGGTGGGCCTCGACGTCAGCATCGAGCACAGCGACGACGTGGAGATCATCCGGGAGCCCTCGACGCACACCATCTTCGTGCTGGGCCGGCCCATCACCGCCGGCGCGTTCGGCGCGGTGGCCGGGGCGGTGGCCGGCCTGGGGGTCAACATCGACCTCATCCGCGGTGTCTCCGACTACCCGGTGACCGGCCTGGAACTGCGGGTCTCGGTGCCGTCGGGGTCGGAAGCCGTGCTGCGGACGGCGCTGAACCAGGTGTCCGCCGAGAAGCGCGTCGACGTGGCCGTCGAGGACTACACCCTGGAGCGGCGGGCCAAGCGGCTGATCGTGTTCGACGTGGACTCGACGCTGGTGCAGGGCGAGGTGATCGAGATGCTGGCCGCTCGGGCGGGCGCTGAGGGGAAGGTCGCCGCCATCACCGACGCAGCCATGCGGGGCGAGCTGGACTTCGCGCAGTCGCTCGAACAGCGGGTGGCCACCCTGGCGGGTCTGCCGGCCACCGTGATCGGCGAGGTCGCCGATCAGCTGGAGCTGATGCCCGGGGCCCGGACCACGCTGCGGACGTTGCGGCGCTTGGGTTTTCACTGCGGTGTAGTGTCCGGCGGCTTCCGGGGGATCATCGAGCCGTTGGCCGAGGAGCTGATGCTGGACTACGTCGCCGCCAATGAGCTGGAGATCGTCGACGGCAAACTCACCGGGCGGGTCGTCGGCCCCATCATCGACCGCGCGGGCAAGGCCGCGGCGCTGCGGGAGTTCGCGGAGCGGGCCGGGGTTCCGATGGCGCAGACCGTCGCCGTCGGCGACGGCGCCAACGACATCGACATGCTCGCGGCGGCCGGGCTGGGGATAGCGTTCAACGCCAAACCGGCGTTGCGAGAGGTGGCCGACGCCTCGCTTAGCCACCCGTACCT
Organism: Mycobacterium sp. 852014-50255_SCH5639931; assembly: GCF_001665605.1. Taxonomy (GTDB): domain Bacteria; phylum Actinomycetota; class Actinomycetes; order Mycobacteriales; family Mycobacteriaceae; genus Mycobacterium; species Mycobacterium paraffinicum. The sequence goes on along the minus strand of NZ_LZSV01000010.1, from coordinate 59,607 downwards.
GGACACGGTGTTGTTTCTGCTGGGCGTGACCCGCGGCGAAATCGAGGCCGCCGACGCGGTGGACGGGGAGGTCCGCAGGGTGGAGATCCCGCCCGACGAGTAGCGGCCCCGGTACGGCACGATGGTCGGGTGCCCAAAAACGGACGCCGGAGGTGAGCCTCGAGGATTCGAGAGAATCCGGGGGTGGAGCCGACCAGATGAGTGAGGCAGCCGACCCCGATCTGCTGATCGACTTCAGGAAGGTGTCGCTGCGGCGCGGCGGCCACACCCTCGTCGGGCCGTTGGATTGGGCGGTCGAACTCGACGAGCGCTGGGTGATCGTCGGCCCGAACGGGGCCGGCAAGACGTCGCTGCTGCGGATTGCCGCGGCCGCCGAGCACCCCTCGTCGGGCGCGGCCTTCGTGCTCGGCGAGCGGCTGGGCCGGGTCGACGTGTCGGAGTTGCGCTCCCGGATCGGTCTGAGTTCGTCGGCCCTGGCGCAGCGGGTGCCCACCGACGAGGTGGTGCGCGACCTGGTGGTCTCGGCCGGTTACGCGGTGCTGGGCCGCTGGCGGGAGCGCTACGAGGACGTCGACTACCGCCGGGCCATCGACATGCTGGAGAGCCTGGGCGCCGAGCACCTCGCGGACCGGAGCTACGGAACGCTGTCGGAAGGCGAGCGCAAGCGGGTGTTGATTGCCCGCGCTTTGATGACCGATCCGGAGCTGCTGCTGCTCGACGAACCGGCCGCCGGCTTGGACCTGGGTGGGCGCGAGGAGTTGGTGGCGCGGCTGGCCGACCTCGCGGCCGACCCCGACGCGCCCGCGCTGGTGCTGGTCACCCACCACGTCGAGGAGATCCCGCCTGGCTTCAGCCACTGCATGCTGCTGTCCGAAGGAAAGGTGGTCGCCGCGGGGCTGCTGACCGACGTCCTGACCTCAGAGAACCTGTCCACCGCGTTCGGCCAGTCGATCGCCCTCGACGTCGTCGACGGGCGCTATTTCGCCCGCCGCGTCCGCACCCGCGCAGCCCACCGGAGGCAGCTATGACGTCACCAAACGAAGAGACCCCACTGGTGCCGCGCCCCGCGGCGACCGTGATGCTGGTCCGCGACGACCCGGGCGGGATCGCCGTCTTCCTGATGCGCCGGCACGCCAAGATGGAATTCGCGGCCGGCACGATGGTGTTCCCCGGCGGCGGCGTCGATGACCGCGACCGCAACGCCGACATCGCGTGGGCCGGCCCGCCGCCCCAGTGGTGGGCGCAGCGGTTCGGCATCGAGCCCGACCTGGCCGAGGCGCTGGTCTGCGCGGCAGCCCGGGAGACCTTCGAGGAATCCGGGGTGCTGTTCGCGGGGCCCGCGGGCGACCCGGACGGTATCGTCGGCGACGCCTCGGTGTACGCCGACGCCCGCCGCGCGCTCGCCGACGGCACGTTGTCGTTCGCGGATTTCCTGCGCCGGGAGAACCTCGAGCTGCGCTCCGACCTGCTCCGGCCGTGGGCCAACTGGGTCACCCCCGAAGCCGAGCGCACCCGGCGCTATGACACCTACTTCTTTGTGGGCGCCCTGCCGCACGGGCAGCGGGCCGATGGCGAGAACACCGAATCCGACCGCGCCGGCTGGACCACGCCGCAGGCCGCCATCGACGACTTCTCAGCCGGCCGCTGTTTTCTGCTGCCGCCGACGTGGACTCAGCTGGATTCGCTGGCGGGGCGGACCGTCGCGGAAGTGCTGGCCGTCGAACGGCAGATCGTCACGGTGCAGCCGCACCTGGAGATCCAGGGCGACAACTGGGTCTTCGAGTTCTTCGACTCGGGCCGCTACCACCAAGCACGCGAAGCCGGCGGGATGGGGTGGCGGCATTGAGCGAGTTCGTCAGCACCGTGGTCAGCGACGGCTCGCGAGACGCCGGGCTGGCCATGCTGCTGCTGTCGCGACCGCCGACGAACGCGATGACCCGCCAGCTCTACCGGGAGATCGTCTCCGCGGCCGCCGAACTGGGGGAGCGCGACGACGTGGCAGCGGTCATCCTGTTCGGCGGCCACGAGATTTTCTCGGCCGGCGACGACATGCCCGAACTGCGGACGCTGACCGGACCGGAGGCCGAGACGGCTGCCCGGGCGCGGCAGCAGGCCATCGACGCCGTCGCGCGGATCCCGAAGCCGACCGTTGCCGCGATCACCGGATACGCGCTGGGCGCCGGGCTGACGTTGGCCCTGGCCGCCGATTGGCGCGTCAGCGGTGACAACGTGAAGTTCGGCGCGACGGAGGTCCTGGCAGGCCTCATCCCCGGCGGTGACGGCATGGCCCGGCTGACCCGTGCGGCCGGGGCGAGCAAGGCGAAGGAACTGGTGTTCAGCGGCCGGTTTTTCGACGCCGAGGAGGCGCTGGAGCTGGGCCTGATCGACGAGATGGTAGCCCCCGACGACGTGTACGACGCCGCCGCGGGCTGGGCGCGCCGCTTCCTCGACGGCCCGCGGCACGCGTTGGCCGCCGCGAAGGCCGGCATCAACGACGTGTTCGAGCTGAGTCCGGCCGACCGGGCCGCCGCCGAGCGGCGCCGCTACGTCGACGTGTTCGCCGCTGGTGGCAGCGGTGAAGACGACTCCGAATCCGGCGCCCGTTAGGCTGCCCTGCATGACGACGAGTTCGACCGATGCCGTTCCCAACCCGCATGCCACAGCCGAGCAAGTGGAAGCCGCCCGGCATGACAGCAAGCTGGCCCAGGTCCTCTACCACGACTGGGAAGCGGAGTCCTACGACGAGAAGTGGTCGATCTCTTACGACCAGCGCTGCGTGGACTACGCGCGGGACTGCTTCGACGCCATCGTGCCCGACGAGGTGCAACGCGAGCTCCCCTACGATCGGGCCCTCGAATTAGGCTGTGGCACCGGGTTTTTCCTGCTCAACCTGATCCAGTCCGGGGTCGCCCGCCGCGGATCGGTCACCGACCTGTCGCCCGGGATGGTCAAGGTCGCCACCCGAAACGGGCAGTCGCTGGGGCTGGACATCGACGGCCGGGTCGCCGACGCCGAGGGCATTCCGTACGACGACAACACCTTCGACCTGGTAGTCGGGCACGCCGTGCTCCACCACATCCCCGACGTCGAGCTGGCGCTGCGGGAGGTCGTCCGGGTGCTGCGGCCGGGCGGCCGGTTCGTGTTCGCCGGCGAGCCGACCACCGTCGGCGACACCTACGCCCGCACGTTGTCGACCCTGACCTGGCGCGTCGCCACCAACGTCACCAAGCTGCCCGGTCTGGACGGCTGGCGGCGACCGCAGGCCGAACTCGACGAATCCTCCCGCGCCGCGGCGTTGGAGGCCCTCGTCGACCTCCACACCTTCACCCCGGGCGACCTGGAGCGGCTCGCCGTCGACGCCGGTGCGGCCGAAGTTCAAACGGCCACCGTGGAATTCACCGCCGCGATGCTGGGCTGGCCCCTGCGCACGTTCGAATGCGCGGTGCCGCCCGGGCGGCTCGGCTGGGGCTGGGCGAGGTTCGCGTTCACCAGCTGGAAGACACTGAGTTGGCTCGACGCCAACGTCATGCGCCACCTGGCGCCGAAGGGCTGGTTCTACAACGTGATGATCACCGGGGTCAAGCCCTCCTGAGTGACGGCCTCACGTTCGGCGCCGGGGACGTCCGTTATCTGCGGTCGGAATCGGGCGCCGCGGCGCTGGCGGAGGTCGCCGACCTCGAGCTGACCGACGCCACCCGGGTGACCGATGTCGCCGCGGTGCGTGCCCGGTTCGGCGACCGGGCGGCGGTGTTGGTGGAGACGACGTTGCTGCGCCGGCGCGCCGCCGAGAAGTTGAGCGGGCTGGGCTCCGAAATCCCGGTGTCAGAATGGCTTTTCACCGATGAGGCGCTGCAGCAGGCCACCGCGGCGCCGGTGGCTTTGCACCGCGCCAGGCGGCTCGCCGAGGCGGGAGTCGTCGTGCACGACGCGACCTGTTCGATCGGCACCGAGTTGGCCGCGCTGCGCCGGGTCGGGGTCCGGGCGGTAGGCAGCGACATCGATGCGGTGCGGCTGGCGATGGCCCGGCACAACCTGGGCGGGGCGGCCGATCTCTGCCGCGCCGATGCGCTGGTGCCGGTGACCCGCGACGCCGCGGTGCTCGTGGACCCGGCGCGACGTGGCGGCGGGCGCCGCCGCTTCCGCGTCGATGACTACCGGCCGGGCCTCGGTGCCTTGATCGACACCTATCAGGATCGCGATCTCGTCGTAAAGTGCGCTCCCGGAATAGACTTCGACGAAGTGAGCCGACTCGACTTCGATGGCGAGATCGAGGTGACGTCCTATCGCGGCGCGGTGCGGGAGGCGTGCCTGTGGTCGCGCGGACTGGGACAGGGCGGTGTTCGCCGGCGGGCCAGCGTCCTCGATCGCGGCGAGCAGATCACCGACACCGACCCGGACGACTGCCCGGTGCGGCCGGCCGGGCGATGGATAGTCGATCCCGACGGTGCGGTGGTCCGGGCGGGGCTGGTTCGCCATTACGCGGCGCGGCACGAGCTGTGGCAACTCGACCCCGACATCGCCTACCTGTCGGGGGACTCACTGCCGGCGGCGGTCCGCGGCTTCGAGGTGCTCGAGCGGCTGGCGTTCGACGAGCGACGGCTCCGCCAGGCGTTGTCAGGGCTGGACTGCGGGACGCTGGAGGTCCTGGTTCGCGGAGTACGGGTCGACCCCGACGCGCTGCGGCGACGGATGCGGCTGCGCGGTAGCCGGCCGCTGTCCGTGGTCATCACGCGCATCGGGTCGGGGGCCGCCGGTCGCGCGACGGCGTTCGTATGCAGGCCCTCGCGGTAGGCTGGTGGGATCGCTCTTGGAGGCGCCAGCCCCGCCTAATCTGCAAGGACAATAGAAGGATGCGTTATCTGATAGCGGCAGTGGTGCTCGCATCGGCGGCCCTGTTGGGCTGGCCGGCCGCCGCCGCCCCACCGTCGTGCGCCAGCGTCGGCGGCACCGTGGAGGACGGCCAGATGTGCCGCGTGCGCGCCACCGGCCCCACCTACATGCTCAACATGGTGTTTCCCGCCGACTATCCCGACGAGCAGGCGCTGACCGACTACATCACGCAAAACCGGGACGGTTTCGTCAACGTCGCGCAGAGCTCCGGGTCGCGCGATCAGCCCTACCAATTGGAGGCGACCACCGAGCAACGCAGCTCCGGTCAGCCGCCGCACAACACCCGCAGCGTGGTGCTCAAGCTCTTCCAGGACCTCGGCGGGTCGCACCCCTCCATCTGGTACAAGGCGTTCAACTACAACCTGGGGAAGAAGCAGCCCATCACCTTCGACAACCTGTTTGCGCCGGGTACCACGCCGCTGGACAGCATCTTCCCGGTCGTGCAGCGCGACCTGGCACGCCAAACCCCTTTGGGCGCAACCATTTTCCCCTCGACCGGTCACGATCCGACGCACTATCAGAACTTTGCCATCACCGACGACCAGCTGATCTTCTACTTCGCGCCCGGTGAGATGCTGCCGGCGTTTGCCGGGCCGGTCCAAGCCGAGGTGCCCCGCAACGCCGTCCCGCCGCTAGCGCTCTGACAGCTAGACCGGCCCGGCCAGTGTCTCCATCGCCGCGGCGCCGACGGCCAGCGCCACCTGCGCGAGGCAACCGAGCAGCGGAACGAAGAACGCGGTGCGGCGCCGGGTGAGGCGGCGGATGGCGACCACCAGGGCGATGACGAAGACGACGGCGCCGCCGCCGAGACCCAGGAACATGGCGCGATCGATCCATGCCGGGTCGCCGCACTTCTGGGAGCCGCACGGGTCGGTGCCCATGACGAACAGGCTCAGCACGCCGATTGTGACGGCGACCAGGAAAGCGTGGACGGCGAGCAGCACAATGGTCGCGGTGCGGTCCACCGCCAGGTTGCGCTCGCTTTTTCCGGAGTAGGCGGCGACAGCGCCCTGCATCTCGTCGTCATCGGTGGCCATGGGCTCAGTATGGCCCGGTCATGCCGGTGCGAAACCGTACACCTGGCCATCGCTGGTCGCGGCCACCACGCGGCGATCGGTGCCGACCGCGACCCCCACCGGATAGCCGGTGGCTGCCGGAAGCGGATAACTGCCCTGCGTGTGGCCATTACCCGGATCGAAGGCCAGCAGCGACATACCGGGCGCGCCGTTTGCGGCCGGGGCGCTGACGACCGTGTACCCGGCGCCGGCGCCGGCCAGGCTCGACGACGACAGCGGGACGACGTCGTCGCGGCGCCACGCCTGATCGGCGTGATCGCCCGCGTCCTTGAATGCCACCAGCCGGGTGTCGGGCCCGCCGCCCGCCACGATGAGGCCGTCGGGCGTGACCGCGGGCGGCGTCTGTGCCAGGAATCCCAGCGGCGCCGACCATTTCACTTTCCCGTCGGCGGCGTGCAGTGCCCACAGTCGTTGGTCGCGGCCGTTGACGTAGACGGTCGACCCGTCGGCGGACAGCACCGGGCTGGCGATGACACCGTCCCCGACGGCGTCGCTGGTCCACTCCCGGGACAGCAGCGGGGTCTGCCCTGGGTGATACTTCAGCCCGACCAGCCCCGCGCCCGGGGCGCCCGGCTGCCAGACGCCGAGCACCGCCATCTGGCTGGCCGCCGAAAAAGCGGGTGCGGCTGCCACCGGGCATCCCTGCCGCGCCGGCGCGCAATCGGCCAGCCCGCGCGTCGCGTCGGTTGGATCGACGCCGTCGACCAGATCCATCGGGCTGCCGACCACCGCGCCGCGGTGCGCCTCGAAGACCAGCACCTGACCCAGGTGCGTCGCCACGAGCAGCTGCCCGTGTCCGAGAAACCGCGGCGTCGCGGGCATTCCGATCACCGGCTGCCGCCATCGCGTCCACTGCGTCACCGGGAAGGAGAGGAACGCCCCGGGCTGGCCGACGTAGAGGTTGTCGAACCCGTCGAAGAGCGGTCCCCCAAAGCCGCCGCCCTGGAACAGCCGCACGCACCAGCGCTGCCGGCCGTTGTGGTCGTTCTCCCACTCCATCAGCGAACATCCGGCCGGCGTCTGCGCGTTGAGGGCCAGGTAGCCGCGCGCGCTCAGCGCCGGGCCCGCGGCCAAGCTCCCCTTGACGGAGCGCGTCCACCCCAGCGCCAGCTTGGTGGCGCCGTTGGTGCCGGTGTAGCTGCTGTTGGCAGCGTCGCCGTATTGCGCGGGCCAACCGGCCGACGCTGACGCCTCCACCCACGAGTCGGTGTTGGCGCAGCCGCCGAGCCCCATCGTGATCGCGGCGGCCAGCAGCGCGGATGACCAACGCCGAAGCCCACGCAGCAGATGTCGGGCACGCACTTGGATTCCCCAGATCCTTTCCGCGGACGTCGGCATGGGCAGCGATCGAGTACAGGTGAGGGTAACCCGTGGAGATCTCGGCGCGGTTGATCGCTAGGCTGTCCGGCCATGACGAGCATGTGGGGCGCGCCGGTCCATCGCCGCTGGCGTGGATCGAACCTGCGGGACCCGCGCCAGGCCAAGTTCCTCACGCTGGCGTCGCTGAAATGGGTGTTGCGCAACCGCGCCTACACACCCTGGTACCTGGTGCGCTATTGGCGGCTGCTGAAGTTCAAGCTCGCCAACCCGCACATCATCACCCGGGGGATGGTTTTCCTGGGCAAGGACGTGGAGATCCACGCGACGCCCGAACTCGCGCAGCTGGAGATCGGTCGCTGGGTGCACATCGGCGACAAGAACACGATCCGTGCCCACGAGGGCTCGCTGCGGTTCGGCGACAAGGTGGTGCTGGGCCGCGACAACGTCATCAACGCCTACCTCGACATCGAGCTCGGCGATTCGGTCCTGATGGCCGACTGGTGCTACGTCTGCGACTTCGACCACCGCATGGACAACATCAACCTGCCGATCAAGGACCAGGGCATCGTGAAGTCGCCGGTGCGGATCGGGCCCGACACCTGGGTGGGGGTGAAGGCGACGGTGCTGCGCGGCACGGCCATCGGGCGCGGCTGCGTGCTGGGGTCACACGCCGTGGTCCGCGGTGTCATCCCCGACTACTCGATCGCGGTCGGCGCGCCGGCCAAGGTGGTCAAGAACCGCCAGCTCGCCTGGGAGAGCTCGGCCGCCCAGCGCGCGGAACTGGCCGCGGCGCTGGCCGACATCGAGCGCAAGAAGGCTGCGCGCTAGAAAGTTGGCTAGGCAGCCGGCGGTGACCCGCAGCGCCCGGCTTCGCCGCGCCCGCGATCACCGCTAGGCAGCCGGCGGTGACCCGCAGCGCCCGGCTTCGCCGCGCTCGCGATCACCGCTAGGCAGCCGGCTCAGCGTGGTCGTCGACCTTGAAATCGAAGTTGACGTCGCCGGCGTCGACGTTGGTGACGGTCACCGCTATGCCGTATTTGTCGTTGCCGTCGACGAGTTGGCACCGTAGCGTCGCGCCCTGGACGCCCTTCAAGTTGTCGGGGCAGGTCACCGCGTCCGGTCGCCTGCCCACCTGTTGGGCCAGCTTGTTGCTGATGATGCTGGCGACCTGGTTCTTGTCGACCGTCTCGGCCATGTCGAACTTGACGTCATTGCCGTTCACGCTCGTCACGGTCACGTTGACATTGAACGTCTGGTTTTTGACCTTCATCTCGCAATTAAGTTGCGCCCCAACCTTTGCCGGCAGATCGTTCGGGCAGGTCACCGAATCGGGCTTGTTGCCCGCGGCGTCGGTGAGCTTCGAGGTGATCTGGCCGGCCACATCGCTCTTGCTGACCGTGTGCGACGAGCCCACGGAACACGAGCAGGCGCTGACGCCGGCCAGCAACCCCGCGGCGGCACCGGAGACCAGCAACGTCCGAACGATGAAGTGCGTCATTAATGCCTCCCGGGCGGCTTGACAACTGTGAATCGGCTGATAATTGCATGCCAACTAGCTCCGGGTAGGCGATTGAGCAAACATTCACACAGGCGACAATTCGTTGCTGAGCGAGCCGGCCCGTGGCTCAGATGCTCTGGTAGCGCCGCAGCGCTTCGGCGCGCTCGGCGCCGTGGTCGACCATCGGCGCCGGGTAGTCGGCCGGCCGGTCGCCCTTGCGCAGGTGTGCGTCGTCGACCGATCGGAGCTCGGAAACCCACCGCCGGATGTACTCCCCGGACGGGTCGAACTTCTCGCCCTGGGTGGTCGGGTTGAACACCCGAAAGTACGGCGCGGCATCGGTACCGCAGCCCGCGCACCACTGCCACCCATGCTGGTTGTTTGCCATATCCCCGTCGACCAACTGATCCAGGAACCACTCGGCGCCCCACTGCCAGGGCAGGTGCAGGTCTTTGACCAGAAACGATGCGACGATCATCCGCACCCGGTTGTGCATGAAGCCGGTCTCGCGCAGTTGACGCATCCCGGCGTCGACCATCGGGAAGCCGGTTTCGCCGGCCTTCCAGGACTCGAAGCGGCGTTTCGCGTCGGAACCCGTGTCGGTACGGATGCCGTCGAACTGGCTGTTCCAATTGCGCCAGGCGCTGGCCGGCCGGTGATGCAGCACATCGGCGTAGAAGTCGCGGAACGCCAACTCGCGCACATAAGCCTGGGCCCCGTCGTGACGGAGGTCGAGATCGGCGACCATGGTGCGTGGATGGACGCTGCCGAACTTCAGGTACGCCGACATCCGGCTGGTGCCGTGCATATCGGGCCGATTACGTTCCTCGGCGTAGCGTTGCAACCCGTTGTCCACGAACGACTTCCACTGTTTGCGGGCCGCGGCCTCGCCGGCAGCGATGTCGAGTTCGGCGCCGGGATCCGGGATTTCGGCTTGCTCGAACGGCAGCTCCGCCGGATCGAGCCAGCGCGCGGAGCCGGCGCTCGATTTCGCCGGTGCCCGCCAGCCGGACTCGCGCCACTGGCGCAGAAACGGGGTGAACACCTGGTAGGGGGTGCCGTCCTTCTTGGTGACCCGGCCCGGCGAGACCAGGTACGGCGATCCGGTGGCCACCAGGGGAACGGAATCCAATGCGGCACAAACCTTTTCGTCACGGCGCTTGCCGTACGGCGCGAAATCCTCGGAGATGTGCACGGCCGACGCACCGATCTCCCCGGCGATGCGCGGGATCACCTTGTCGGGCCGCCCACGGGCCACCAGTAGCCGGCCATCCAGGTCGTCACGCAGCTGTCGCAGCGAGTCACCCAGGAACTGGAGGCGGCGCCGGCCGGAGGAAGCCTCGAGCTTCGGATCGAGCACGAAACAGGCGAGCACTTCGCCGTCGTCGGCCGCGGCATTCAGCGCCGGATGGTCACCCAGCCGCAGGTCGCGGCGAAACCATAAGAGGGTCGGCATGATCCGATGGTTTCCTCAGCGGTTCAACCGCCAAACATGGGTCGCCAGGACGGTCGCGAAGGAACACCACAGCGGGTACGCCGACAGGGCCAGTCCGGCCCGCGGGTCGGCTTGCGCGGTCCGACGCGCGAGGTCGACGCTGCTGGCCGTCAGGGCGGCGGCACCGACCGCGGACGCGCCGAGTTTGTGGAAACGGAAGAAGAGCCAGCTCCATGCGGCGTTGAGAACAAGATTGAGCCCGAGCGCCGCGGCGTAGCCGCGTGCCTTGTCGTGTTGTCCCGCCGCGCGAAACCGGTCGATGGCCACGGCGGACGTAACCGCGATGTCGCCGTAAAGGGTGGTCCACGCCACCGGGAAGGCGGCGTTGGGGGGCTGGTACGGCGGCTTGCGCAGCCGCGCGTACCAGCTGGAAACGGCCTTGGCGCTCGCGATGCTTCCGGATCCGCCGGCGACGGCGACGGCGAGGCTTGTCGCGGCCAGAGTTGACTTGTTCACGGCGTGCTCCGTTCGTGTTGATATTCGACTTGCGCTGCAACGGCTTTGGCGGGTTTCGGTGCGGCGGGCCACCAGATACGGTCACCGATGACGGCGAACAGCGCGGGGATGACCAGTGTGCGGACCACGAAGGTGTCCAGCAGGATGCCCAGGCCGACGATGATTCCCAGCTGGGTCAGCACGATCAGCGGCAGCACGCCGAGCACGCAGAAGACGGCGGCCAACACGGTTCCCGCGCTGGTGATGACGCCGCCGGTGGCCGACACCGCCGCGACCATCCCGGCACGCGCGCCGCGCCGCGCGGACTCCTCGCGCGCGCGGGTGACCAGAAAGATGGTGTAGTCCACCCCGAGGGCGGCCAGGAACAGGAAGGCGAACAGCGGCGTGCTGTTGTCCAGCGCCGGAAAGCCGAAAACGTGGCTGCTGGCCCATCCGCCCAGGCCGAGCGCGGCCAGCGCCCCGAGGATCGTCGCCGCGAGCAGCGTGGGCGGCGCAAGTGCGGAGCGCAGCAGAACATAGAGCACGACGAGGATGACCGCAAGAATCGCCGGGATCAGCAGATGCCGGTCGTGGGTGGCCGCGTTGCGAACATCGAGTGCCTGCGCATCCGCTCCGCCCACCAGCGCCGCCGGGTTGGCGGACTTGGTCGTATCACGCAGCGCGGCAATGGTATTGAATGCCCGATCGGATGATGGCGGCGCGTCGATCACCACCGACCATTTGGCCAGCCCGGACGCCGAGTGGCCGGAATCGGTCGCCGAGATCACGCCGGGGGTCGCCTTGATGGCCTGCGGCACCCGCGGGTCGGTGGGAGCGACGACGAGCGTGGGGTTGGCCAGGCCGGCCGGAAAATGCGCGGCCACAATGTCGTAACCGGCCACCGAATCCGCGTGCACCCGGAACTGCTCGGTCTGCGACAAACCGATGCGCGTGCCCATTAGGCCGGTGGCAAGGGCCGCCAGACCGGCGATCGCGACGACCGCGACCAGCGCCGGACGCCGGTTCACCCACTCCCCGACGCGATGCCAGGCACCGGAATCCGTGGTCGGGTTGTCCTCGGGGCGGGGAATGAAGGGCCAGAACAATCGACGACCGCACAGTCCCAGCAGCGGTGGCAGTATCACCAGGGCCGACACCGCGGCGATCACGAGTCCGCACGCCCCCAGCGCGCCCAGGCTGCGTGTGCTCGGCGTCGAGGCGAACAGCAAGGTGAGCAACGCCAGCACCACGGTGGCATTGCTGGCGACGATCGCGGGGCCGGCCATCCGCACCGCGCGGCGCAAGGCGTCTCGATGTTCGCTTGCGTGCCGAAGCTCCTGCCGATAGCGCGAAATCAACAGCAGCGCGTAGTTGGTGCCCGCGCCGAACACCAGGACACTGGTAATTCCGGAGGTGGCGCCGTCGAAGCTCAGCCCGGTCAGCGACGCCACGGCGGTACCCAGCGCCGCGGCGACCCGGTCGGCGAACCCGACCACCAGCAGGGGCAGCAGCCATAGCACCGGGGAGCGATAGGTGACGATCAGCAGCAGTGCCACCACCGAGGCCGTCACCGCGAGCAGGGTGACGTTGGCATTGGTGAATGCGCCGGCGATGTCGGCGCCGAACGCCGGGCCGCCCGTGACGTGGACCTGCAGCTCCGCCGGCAGGCCGGTGGAAGCGGTTTTGCGCAGGTTGGCGACCGCGTCGCTCAGGGTGAGGCCCGACAGATCGGCGCTGACGGGCACCACCCCGATGGTCGCCTTGCCGTCGGCCGACACCTGCGCCGGCACGGCGGCACCGTCCGGCCGTATGGCGGCCTGCATGCGGTCGCGGGCCGCCTGTGCGGCGGTGATGTCGGCGGGGGCGAGCGCGGCGCCGTCGGTGCGGCTGACGACCATGATCAACGGAACGTGGTCCCCGCCGGGAAACTGGCGGGCCATGGCGTCGACCCTGGCCGAATCGGACGTCGTCGGCACGGACAACGGCGCCTGGCCCGCCGCCCCGTTTGCGCCGACGACCACCATGAAACCGATGCCGAGCAGCACCGCACCCAGCGCGAACAGCCACGAGCGCCGTCCCGTCAGGGCTGCGGCCATGCCATCCCACACCACGGATCAAAGTCTTTCAGTATATTAAACATTAATCAACTGAAATTACGCATCGTCACGCATTCGGGCGCCGACGGCACGCAACAAGGGGCACTATGAACATTATGGATGTGAGGGGCCGGGGGTTCGTCGCGCCGGGGTGCCCGCTGTGACGGCCGACCGCGGGCCGCTGACCACTCGCAAACGGCGGCACATCGACGTGTGCCTCGGTGAGCAGGTCAACTACGAGCAGCTCAGTACGGGGCTGGAGCGCTACCAGCTGCCCTACAACGCGCTGACCCAGACCAGCCTCGGCGACATCGACCTGTCCACCAAATTCTTCGGTGCGAACCTGCGGTCGCCGATTCTGATCGGAGCGATGACCGGCGGCGCCGAGTTGTCGGGCACCATCAACCGGAATTTGGCCGTCGCCGCTCAACAGCTTGGCGTCGGGATGATGCTCGGCTCGCAGCGGATAATGCTCGACAGCGCGCTCGGTGAGCGCGCGGCGGCCAGCTTCACCGTTCGTGATGTGGCCCCGGATGTCTTGCTGTTCGGCAACATCGGCCTGGCCCAGCTGACCGAGGCCGCCGTGCCCGAGCTCGCGAAGGCTCTCGATCGGGTGGGCGCCGATGCGCTTGCGGTGCACACCAATCCGTTGCAGGAAGCGATGCAGAGCAACGGTGACACGGACTTCTCGGGGTCGTTGGCCAGGCTGCGGGGTGTGGCCGACGCGATAGATTGCCCCGTCCTGCTCAAGGAGGTCGGTCACGGGATCGGCGGCGTGGCGGCCGCGGAACTCGTTGGGGCCGAAGGGGACTTGCCGGTTTCCGGGATAGACGTCGCGGGCGCCGGCGGCACGTCATGGTCGCGGGTCGAGCAGTTCGTCCGCTACGGCGAGCTGCGGTACCCGCACCTGGCGGATTGGGGCATCCCGACCGCCACGGCGATCGTGGAGGTGCGGGAGGTGCTGCCGGAGATCCCGCTGGTGGCTTCGGGCGGTATCCGCACGGGTATGGACGCGGCCAAGGCGATCGCGTTGGGCGCCGACGTCGTGGCGGTGGCTCGGCCGCTGCTGCCGGCCGCGATCGATTCCGCTGCGGCCGTTGTCGATTGGCTGCAGCCGTTCATCGACGAGCTTCGCGTCTGCCTGCATGGCTGCGGTGTCGCAAGCCTTTCCGGGTTGCGCGCCGTCGAGCTCGCGCCAGTCTCGTAGCGGCGTGTGACATGGCGGTGATACTGGCCTACGGGTCGCCGGCCCTCGGGCACCTGCTGCCGGTCGGGGCGCTGCTGGCCGAGCTCGCCGCCCGCGGTCACGAGGTTCACGCCCGCACCATGGCGGCCGGCGTCGCGACGATGTGCGGGGTCGGTGTGCACGCCGAGCCCGTCGCCCCGGACATCGAGGCGATCGTCGGCGAGGATTGGCGGGCCCGAAACGCCTTGGAAGTGTTGAAGTTAACCATCGACGTGCTCTGCCGGCGCGCGGTGCTCGAAGTCGAGGACCTGCGGCGCGCGGTGGACGCGGTCCGGCCGGATGCGATCATCGTGGACGCGAACTGCTGGGGGGCGATGTCGGCCGCGGATGCCGGAAGCATCCCATGGCTGGTGTTCTCGCCCTTCACGCCGTACCTGCGGTCCCGTGGCGTTCCGCCCTTCGGTCCGGGCTTTCGACCGCTTCCCGGCATTGTCGGCGACTTCCGGGACGCCTCGGTGCGACCGATCGTCCGGCACCTGTTCGACCGGCCAATGCTGCCGCGAGTCAACGCCATTCGCACCGGGCTGGGGGTGCCGCCGGTCGCCTCGGTCGACGACTTCGTGCGGCGCGCGCCGCTGCTGCTGGCCGTCGGTGGCGAGCCCTTCGAGTATCGGCACCCCGGCTGGGCCGGTTTGGTTCACCACATCGGCGCGTGTGTATTCGAACCCGCTCAGCGGGCCACGCCGGAGTGGGTCGCCGCCATCGAGCGCCCGGTGGTGCTGGTGAACACGTCCTCGATAAAACAGTCGGACGCCGCCCTGGGGCGGACCGCGCTGCGGGCGCTGGCCGATGAGCCCGTCCACGTGGTGGCGACGTTCCCCGCGGGCATACCCCCCGATCTTCCGCGGCCACCCAACGCGACCATATGCCGCTTCGTCCCCCACGGGGCGGTGCTGGAGCGCGCCAGCTGCGCCATCACGCACGGGGGGATGGGAACGACGCTGAAAGCCCTCGACCGCGGCGTACCCGTCTGCGTGGTGCCGTTCGCGCGGGACCAGGCCGAAGTCGCCCGGCGCGTCGAGGTCGCTCGCTGCGGCACCCGCCTGGCGGCCAAACACCTCACCGTGGCGCGGCTGAGGGCGAAGGTACGCGCGGCGATGACGATGGCGGACGGCGCGCGCCGCGTGGCCGCCGGGTTCGCCGCGACCGGAGGTGTGCAGCGCGGGGCGGACCTGATCGAGCAGCGGGTGCTCGGCCCGGCGGCCCGGCGGCCGGTGCGTTAGGTCGGGCGATCGCCGGTCTTACTCACCGACCGGCGCCGGCCCTTGGCCGGCGCGCTTTTGGCTTCGCTCGCCGACGGCTTGGGGGTCGCCGCCTCGAATTGCGATTCGAAGGTGGACATCGCCTCCATCATCGCCAGGAAAACCCGGTGTGCGGCGGCCAGATCGCGGTCGGACAGGTCGGCGAGGGCCGCGCGCAGTTCCGCGCCCAGCGGGGTGAAGAACGAGCGGGCCAACGCCATGCCCGGCTCTTCGTAGCGGAGCAGCGTCTTGCGCCGGTCGACGGGATCGGGCTCGCGCCGCAGGTGGCCGGAGTCGATCATGCGGTCGACCAGGTAGGTGATCGCGGCGGGGGACACGTCCAGCCGCTGGCGCAACTGCGCCGGCGTCAGCGGCGTCCCGGCGGTTTCGGCGACCATGATGTGCAGCAAGGCGTGCAAGTCGGTGCCGCCGACATCGTGCTGGCGGGCGAAGTGCCGTCCGATGCGGTCCGATTGCGCTGTGAGTGCGCGCATGTCGGCCGACATCAACTTCTCGAGTTCGGCTCGGTCTAGTCGCCGATCAGCGGCGCCGCGCTTGGTCACTTACCTGTGTCCTTCTGCAAGATTCGCCGCTCAGCGTATCGGCGACCGCCGCGCGCGGCCCGCTTACCCCGCCAAGTGTCTCGTATTTACACCCGATTGGCCGGTGAATACACCGACCGAGCGGGGGGTTCAGGACCTGGTCGGGTCGTGACCCCAGTTCATCAGCGAAGCCACTTCTCCAGCTCGCGAGCGGTCATGTTGGCCGTCCCCTGGAAGCGGTCCCAGGTGGTCTCCTCGTCATCGTCGGCCATCGGTGACCTCAGCCCCGGGGGCGCAGCGCGCCGGGCTTGTGCACCGCGTCCGCGCCCGTCTTGTCGCTGCGGACCTTGTACTGCGGCTCGTCTTCGGAGACCCGCACGGTGCGTCCGGCAGCCTCGGTGTCCGAGGTGATTTCGCCCTCGACCGTTCCCCGGACGGTGTTGCCGTGGCTCCGCCACTCAACCTTGTCGCCCTCGTGAAATTTCTTGTCACCCATGTCGCTTCTCCTTTCAACAGCGCGACGGAGCCGCCGCGGGCCTTACGCCACCGCGCGCCTTCGCGGTGACATCGCGGGCGATGCCGCCGAACACCACGTCGCGGTAGGGTGCCGACGCGTTCCAAAAAAGCTGCCCCGCAAGGCCATACGGCTGAAACAACGCCCGCTGGCGGTACTGGGAGCCGCCATTGCCGTCGGGGCGCGCGGACAGCTCCAGCCAGAGCCGACCCGGCAACGGGATATCGGCGCGCAACCGGACCAGCCGCGGCGTGTCGATGCGCTCCACCCGCCACCAGTCCAGGGCCTCGCCCTCATGTAACTGCTGCCCGTCCAGCGGCCGGCGCAGAAACCGGACGGCGCCCAGCGCGCCGTTGATCCAGCCGCGCAGGGGCCATTCCAACGGAAACGCCGACCAGTTGCGCTCGGCGACGGCCGTTTGGATGGCCCGCCATAGCGTTTCGGGATCGGTGCTGCTATTGCGTTGACGCACATCCTCATACAGCGATCCGCCGGCCCACTGCGGATCGGTGGGCAGCGGCTGGGAAGGTGCACCGTTCATGTCGGCGCGCGACCACCGGGTGCGCAGATCTTTTTCGCGCACGTGCGCGAGGGCGAGTTCGACGGCCTCCTCGTAGTGCATCAGTCCGCTGTCGGGATCGGGTATGTACCGGGCGATGTCGTGGTTGGCGCACACCACGTCGTTTTCCAGCGACGCCATCAGCGAGAAGGCCAGTTGGCGAGGAATGGGGGTGAGCAAGTCGACCCACGGCGCCGACAGCCGGGGGCTCAATAAGGGCACCGGCACCGCGGGCCGCCTGGGCAGGCCCGCGATCACGGCGTACTTGCGGATCATTTCGGTGTAGGTGAAGCGGTCCGGCCCGCCGATGTCGAATGGCCGGTTCACCTCCGCCGGCAGCTCCGCCGCGCGGACCAGGTAATAGAGCACGTCGCACACCGCGATGGGCTGGACGCAGGTACGCAACCAACGCGGTGCGACGATGAGCGGAAGCCGCTCGGTGAGGTACCGCAGCATCTCGAAGCTGGCCGACCCCGCCCCGATGATGGCGGCCGCGCGCAACTCGACGGAGGGCACGCCCGAAATTCTCAGCAGGCGCCCTACTTGCGCGCGCGAGGCCAGATGATCGGAGAGCTTCTGCCCGTCGGGCGTGATGCCGCCGACGTAGACGATCCGCGACAACCCCGCCTGGGGCGCGCACTCGGCCACATTGCGGGCCGCGCGTTCGTCGAAGTCCACGAAGTCGGGGCGCATCAGCGAATGCACCAGGTAGTACAAGACTTGTTGGCCTTCCAGCGCCCGGCGCACTGCGGTGGCGTCGATGACGTCACCCTGAACGACGTCCACCCGGCCACGCCAGGCGACGTCGTCAAGCTTGGCGGGGTCTCGGGCCAGCACGCGCACGGTGTGACCGTTCTCGAGCAGCTCGGGGATGAGCCGCGTGCCCAGGTATCCCGTGGCCCCGAACACGACGCAGTGCATCAATTCGCTCCTTCAGCCGATTGGTCGTTGGGGGTGGCGGTGTGGGCAGGATGCCCCGACGTGCGCCGGCGCTCCTTCAGCCGCGCTTCGTAGGCGTGGCGACGACCGTCGGTGAGCCGGCTACGCACCAGGCGTTCGACATCTCGGAAGCACCGGTAGTAACCCTCGTCGTAATCGTCGACGACCTGAAAGGTCCACCGGCCGGGTAACACGTTGCGCCCGATCAGTTCGCGGCTGATGTGTTGCGCCAGATCGGAGTGGCCAAGCTCGTACAGCTGGGCGACCGCGGCGTCGAGTTGCAGGTCGGCCCGCCCGGTCAGCTGGTGGAAGGAGTACAGGTGGCCCCGGGCGCGCTCGACGGTTTCCATGGCCTCGGTGACTTTGCCGACCGCCTCGGCGACGGCGTCGCTCGTGTCTGCGTGATCCATGGCTTCCTCCCCGACCGGTCGCTATGGCATTCCCCCTGGGATAGGGGCCGAATCCCCGTACCCGGCATCCATAGCTTAATTAACTTAATATTTAAATTACTGGAATAAATCCGGCATCGCCATGGTGGTCCACTCGTGATGGCTTGCCGAGCAAGGGTTTAGGCGCCGGCCCGCCAGGGATCAAACCGCCTTGAGATGCTTCTTGGTCGCCCTGCGCAGCTGGATCATCCGCGCGGCGCCGACGAGCACCGTCGTGGTCGCACCGGCAACCGCCGCCAGTAGGTAGCCCACCCCGACCGGCAGGTTCCAGTGGAAGCCAAGGAAGTGGACGGTTATGGATTCCGTGTTCTGCGCGACGAAGATAAGCAGAATGATCAAGATCACCAAGCCGACGACGAGCGCCCACCAGGCGGCCGCCAGCCGGGTGAACGATCGGGATGACGGCTCGGAGGGAACGTGCGGCTCAGTGCTCATGCTGGTGACTAGCCCCTCACGCAGTGGGCCAAACACGCTGGAACCTCGCGATCGTCTCGTGCCCCGCCGTTTAATCCGTCGGTTCTGGGGTACGTGGCCTGCGATGACTGTGAAAGAGGTACCGCAGCGTGTCTGGCGCGGCCGGCGCAAGGTGATGCGGTTGCAACGAGACCTGTGGCTTGCGCAGTTGGCCCTCTGGCCGACGTTGATCGTGTCGGCCGTTCTGCTTTCGGCGCTCACTTGGGCTTTGTGGCAACGAAAGTGGCAACGCAAGTCTCGTCGGAGTCAACCCGACGCGGTGCCGCCCGTCACGGATCCTTCATGGGCCGGCGCGCCGCGGCCGCAGGCCGGCCTCAGCGGCTGACGCGTCTCGCGAACAGCGTCCAGGAGACGGCCGCCGACAGGAACGCGAATGCCTGTGCGACACCGATGCGGCCGGACGGAACGAAAAGCCCTGCGACATAACGGTCGACGAACCCCGTGCTGGGCAACGGATCCATGTCGGCGCGGCGACGGGCCCATGACTCCAGTGATGTCAGCGGGCATGGCAGCTTGAGCGCGACGACGGCGGCACCCCAGGCGACGGCCGCCCGGTGGAGCGCAATGGTTCGCGGCCAGCGCAGCGCCAGGAAGCCGCCTGCCGGCACGTAGGCCAGGTAGGCGAGGTGCACGCCGACCGTCACCACGACCGCGGCGGCATACCCTCTTCGCATCGCCAAGCCGTCAGCCGAGGCCGGCACGCACCTGGTAGCGGCGCTCGGCGTAGGCCAGATCGTCGCGCCAGAGCCTGCCGGCCGCGAAACGCATGAGCGGTGTGATCAGCGGCGCCGCCCGAGACGCCCGCTTGAACCCGGGACGGTCCGAATGCGCGATGGTGGCTTCCAGCACGGCGGTGCGTGGCCGCCCGTCGGGGCCTGAACCGACCGGTGTGGCGTGGGTTTCCACGGTGCTGCCGGTTCCCTCGCCGTCCACGATGCGCATGACGATGGTGCGTGCCTCGGGGCAGCTGAACTCCGCGACAACGGGAACGCCCAGGCGGCCCATCCGGAAGGTCACCGCCACCAAGAAGCGATCGATGTGTTCGGTTGGCGTGGTGAGCACTTCGAGCCGGGCGAACGAGTACGGGTGGAACCATGCGCCGTGCCAGGGGTCAAGCCGATTGGCGATGATGTCGGCGGGCTCGCACACGCCCACCATGCGGGCGACGGCGGCCAGGGTGTCACCGGCCGGCCGGGCCGGGATCACCGGCTCCTCCAACGGGGTCTCCCCACCCACGCCGTCGAGCCGCACCCAAACCAGGGTGCCGTCGTCGTGGCTGGGCAAGGGGCTCCAGCCGAATTCACCCGAGCGGCCGTCCAGGGCCAGCCCGTGCCATCGGCAGATCAGTGTGCCGGCGTGCACGGTCCCGGTGGCCAGGTCGGCCCCCAGGTGCGGGCAACTGCGGGGCCCGACACAAAGCCGGTGTGCCTCGTCGCGCCAGGCGACGACGTCGACTCCGGCGACTCGGGCGCCGAACGGCCGCCCCGGACTCACGTCGGCGCTGCCTGCGAACGCGAACCAGTTCCCGGTGGGCCTTTTCAGGGCGCGTTCCAGCGCGGCGTCGATGATGGCCGGTTGTGCGTCCCGATAGGTCGGGGGCTGCTCGGCCCACGGCGTACGCGAAATCACCTGCAACGGCCAGTCTTTGGCTCGAGTGGCCGGCAACAGGTGTTGCAGTTGTTCACGAATCTTCATCGTTGGGCAGGTCCTTCGCGGCTGGCGAGCCATCGCAACAGGGGTGACCGGCCACGGGTGGGCACCGTGACCAACGGGTGACCGGCCAGCCCCCATCTTCCCAGCAAATGGTTCGCCGCGCACCATCCCGTGGTCGCGGCCCGCTCCATGAGTGCGACGGGCAAATCGATGCGGACGGCGTCGCCGGCCAACAGCAGACCGGGCTGCGGCGTGACCACCGGGGGGCGGTGCGCATAGGATCCGGGCGAAAACAGCGGGCAATCGTTGCGTTGCAGCAGCCGCTCGCAAACGATTTGCGCCGCCGCGGTTTCCGGATAGATCTTGTGCAGCTGGCGCAGCATGGCGGCGCGCGACGGCGCGGCGTCGAGGGCGTAGGAATGCAATTCGACGACGGACCCATGGCGAGCGCGTGACCATTCCGCGGCCTGAAGTTCGTAGCGCTCTAACACGCTGATGTTGTCCAGTGGTTCGTGGCCGGCCGTGCCCAGGAACGCCGGCCGTCGGGCGGCGACGGACCGATCGAGCCACAACCGATACACGGCGAATGGCGGTGCGGTGCGCAGCTGTGCGATCTGTGCGCGCCAGTCGTCGGTGGCCAGGCCGGTCGATGCCGCGACGATGCGCTGCAGACCGGCAACGTCGGTGGCGAGCACCACGCCATCCGCCTCCACCTGGTCGCCCGAATCGGTCTGCACCCGGAACGGTTTCGACGGCCCCGTGTCGATGTGCGAGGCGCCAGTGCCGAGCCGGAAGCGCACGCCCCGCGCCTCGAGGTAGCGCCGCAGCGGCTCCCAGAGTGCGCTGTCGTAGTTCGACGTGGGGACGTCGAAGATCAGGCCCTCGGACGACCCGAGGAAGTAGATGTGGAACATGGTCGCCAACTCGGCCGCGGAAAGCTTCGAGGGGTCGGCGAAGAAGCTGCGAGAGAACACCTCGAACGCCAGATGTCTTGCCGCCTCGGGGAATCGGATGCTCTTCAGGAACGTCGCGGCGTCGAAGTGGTCGAGGCGCTCATAGATTCCCGGCACCGAGACCGCCGCCAGGGGCGCGGCCGCACGAGCGTCGATCTGCAGGAAGTCGCGGAGCCGGAAGGTCGGGCTGCGCGCCGCGAAGGCCACCGCGTTCCACGGCGGGGTCCGCGGCAGCCCCCGGAAGGTGTCGCGCCGGCCCGCCCCGTCGATCAGCGGATAGTCGGCGACGGGCGTGAGCATCCGCAACTGCGGATCGATGCGCCCAAGCAGGGATCGCAGGTTGTAATACTGCCGAAAGAACGCGTGGAAGCCGCGATTCATCGCGAGGCCGGTCCCGTCGTGCTGCTCCGTCCAGCCGCCCACCCGGCCGCCGAGGTAGGGTTCGCGCTCGATCACCTCGACGGCGACGCCGCGTTCAGCCAGTCCGGTGGCGGCGGTCAGGCCCGCGATGCCGCCGCCCACGACGACCACCCGGGGTTGTGAATCCAGCGCGCTCGCATCCGGCAATCCGGTTGTCGCGGGTAGTGTTTCGCGCCGTCGATCGGTTCCGATGGCCGTCATGGCGCATCCGCCAGGAAGGTGTGCACGATGTTGGCCTCCCAGCCGGGCATCGTTTCGCTGTGCACCGCGGTGAAGCCCGCATCGGCGAGGCGGGCACGGAATCGTGCTGCGCCGTCGAACTCCAGCACGCTGCGCCACAGGTAGCGGTACAGCGCCGTGTCCCGGGTGCGCCACCACCCGGCGGGAATGATGATGCCCCAGCACACGGCGTGCCAGATTCGGGTGGCGGCCGCGGAGTCGCGCACCGAGTATTCGTGCACCGCCAGGGTGGCGCCGGGCCGCAGCAGCATCCGGAGTTTGCGCAATTGGCCGTCCCGGTCGGCGAGGTTGCGAATCAGGTAGGCGGCCAGGATGCCGTCGAACGGTCCGGTGATGCCGTGCTCTGCCAGCTGCTCGACGGGGGTGTGCACGAACCGCACCGACGGGGGCCAGTCCTTCGCTTCCGCCGCGTCGAGCATGCCCCGCGAAGCGTCGACGGCGACGATGTCGGCCTCGGGTGCCACGGCGAGCAGCGCGGCCGTCGAGGCGCCGGTGCCGCACCCGACGTCGAGCAGCCGTAAGCCCTTGCCGCGGTCGCGGATTCGCATGCGGCGGGCGGAGAGCAGCAGTTGGTCGTGGTAACCGGGGCTGGCGCCGACCAGCCGGTCGTAGGCCGTCGCTCCCGCATCGAAGGCGGCCGACAACTGGTCGGGGGTGGGACCCGCCTCATCGACGCGCACGTTGGCGTTCCCATCCCAGCAGCACGGCGGTGGCCAGCGCGAAGCCGAACAAGAAATCCTCGACCGGGATGTCGAACGGGAAACGCAGGCCGGTGATGTGTCGAGCGTCGTAGCTGACGATGGGGGAGCTGAGCTTGGTCAGCCAGCCGTCGACCGGGACCTGGAAGCCGAGAATGATCAGCATCGACAGCCAGTAGGCCGGCCGCCGGAAGAGCCCCGTGCGCAGCACCGCCAATTCCAGTGCGATCACGGCCAATACGGCCGCCACGGCCGGAACGGTGTAGCCCACTCCCGTCATCGGCGGTTGACCCTTTCCAGAATGGTGCTGACGGCGTTGTAGGTAAGCAGCGCGCATATCGGGATGACGATGAAGAACAGCACCTCTTCGATCGGCACATGGAACGGGATGCTGAGGCCGGTGATGTAGGCGCGGTTGTACGCCCACACGTGCGCGGCGATGGCGATCTCGTCCCAGAGCAGGAATACCGCGGCCACGGGCCAGACCGCCTGCACGAGCCGCCGCCATTGCCGGTAGACGCCGGGACCGAACATCTCCAGGGGCGCGGTGATCGCCAGGCATGCGGCCAGGACCAACAGATATTGCCAGCGATCGGTCATGCGGCCCCCGGGCGATCCGAAACACCGGGCGAACCATTGCGCGCCCGCCACGACCGTATCAGCCCGATGCCGGCGACCCGCAGTCGTCGAGCCCTGCCGACCGTCGCCCGGTGATTGAAGACCGCGAAGTCGCTTTCTTCGATGCGGTCCAGGATTTCCGAGTACAGCGCTGCCGCGGCCGCGACGCACGGTTGCGAACGGGGGCTGAGCATCGCGATGCCGGGAGCGGCGAAACGGTAAGTCTCCCGGGTGATCTCGTGTTGAGCCGCCAGCGCCTCCTTGACCCGCGGATCGGTGCGGCGGTGTTCGTGACACCAGGTCAACAGCTCGCGGTCGACGCCATGGGCGGTGAGTTCGTCGGCCGGCAGGTAGACCCGCTGCCGCAGCAGGTCTTCGTCGATGTCGCGCAGGAAGTTGGTGAGCTGGAATGCCCTGCCCAGCGCGGCGGCATAGGGCGCGGCCTCCTCGACCGGCACCACCGTCCCCAGTACGGGAAGTACTTGCAGCCCAATGGCTTCGGCGGAACCGCGCATGTAGAGGTTGAGCGCCTTACGGTCCGGATAGTCGGTGACCGTGAGATCCATCCGCATCGACGCCAGGAAATCGTCGAACAACTCGGTGCCGATCCGGTACCGGCGCGCGGTGTGGGTCACCGCGGCGAGCACGGGATTGTCCAGGTGGTCTCCGCCCGCAAAGAACTGGTCGGCCAGTTGCTGGAGTCGTTGGGCGCGGATGTCGGTGCGCAGCTGGGGATCCAGGTCGTCGAGGATGTCGTCGGCGTAGCGCGCGAAACCGTAAAGGGCGTGCACCGCCGGCCGTTGGTCGGGCGCCAGCAGCCGGGTGGCCAAGAAGAAGGTGCGCCCGTGCGCGGCGTTGAGTTCGCGGCAGCGCCGATACCCTGCACGCAGGCGCGGATCATCGATTCCGGCCGCGTCCAATTCGCTGCGGATCATGTCAGCCCGGCTCCCATGTCGTGGTGTGTCGCTATCCGGTCGGCTCGCCCGGCATTCGGGCCGGTGATGCGGTCGGCGGCGAGCCGGCCCGAGATCAGTGTGGTGGGCACACCGACACCGGGCACGGTCGACGACCCGGCGAGCACCGCGTTCTCGACGCCGCGCACCATGTTGGCCGGCCGGAACGGACCGGTCTGCCCGAAGGTGTGGGCCAGCGCGAAGGGGCTGCCCGCGGCCATGCCCTGCCGCGCCCAGTCGGCGGGTGTGACCACGTCCAATACCGTTGCATCGTCGGGCAACCCGGGCAACAACCGCGCCGCCACATCGCCGATGAGGTCGTGGACGTAGAGATCGCCGACGCTGCCCCAGTCGATGTTCCCGCGATCCAGGTTCGGCGCCGGGGCGAGCACGTACAGCAGATCGCGCCCGTCGGGGGCCAGCGTCGGATCGGTCGCGGTGGGGCGGGTGACCAGGAGCGACGGGTCTTGCATCAGCCGTCCGTCGCGGATGATGTCGGTGAACGTCTGATCCCAGGAGTCACCGAAGAGGATGGTGTGATGCGCCGTGTCCGACGCGACGCGGCGGCAGCCCAGGTGAGCCACGACCGCCGACGGCGCGTGCCGCAGCCGCACGGGGCGACGCGGGGTGCGGCCCAACAATTCGTAGGTCTTCGGCAGTTCGGTGGTCAGCACCACCGCGTCGCAGGCGATGGGGTCCAAGCGATCCGTTCGCACGGCGCTGACCCGCCCTCCGACGCGGTCGAGCCCGGTCACCGTCGCGTTGTAACGGAACTGGACCCCGGCCTCGGCGGCCGCCGAGGCCAGGGCGTCGGGGAGCGCGCGAACACCGCCACGCGGAAAGAACACGCCCGCGACGGTGTCCATGTAGGCGATGACCGCGTAGACGGCCAGAGCGTTGCGCGGCGCCACGCCGGCGTACAGCGATTGAAACGTGAAGACCCGCTGCAGCCGGGGATCGCTGATGTGGCGCCTGACCACGCGATCCCATTTGCGGAACCCGCCGATCGCGGCCAGCCGCGCCAACTGCGGCGTGAGCAACGACAGCGGGGAATCGAAATTCGCGGCGATGAACCCGTCGAATTCGATCCGGTACAACCGCTTCAGCCACTCGCGCAGCCTCCGGTAGCCCGCTGCCTGCCCGAAGCCAGCGAACTCTTCGATGGCGGTTGCCATCCGGTCCGGATCGGTGTGCACGTCAAGCGCGCTGCCGTCGGCGAACACCGCCCGGTAGGCCGGATCAAGCGGCAGCAGCTCCAGCCGGCCCGACCGGCTGCGGCCCACGGCCGCCAAAGTCTCATCGATGATGTCCGGCATCGTGAGCACCGTCGGCCCGGTGTCGATGCGGTAGCCGTCGATGTCGAGCCGGCCGGCACGGCCGCCCGGCCACGGCTCGCGCTCAACTACCGTGACCGCCCGCCCCCGTCCGGCCAGGTGCAACGCGGCGGACAGGCCCGCCAGGCCGGCGCCGATCACCACCACTTGCTCGCTGCGTCCTCCGACAGTCCGCATATCAGCATGCTCCCAAACTTGTGGCACTCATACGGCGCGATCCGTACACGCGGCCGCCATTTCGTCCAGCCCGGCACGGACGGGCTCCTCGATCGGTGCGTCGCCGAGGTGTTCGCGCGCCGACGCGACCCGGTCGTTGATCATCTCCTCGATCATCGCGACGGCCCCGGTCTTGACGATCAGCGCCTTCCACCGGTCGAGCGCATCGTCGTCGAGGACGTGGCCGTTCATCAGTTCGTTCATTTCGGCGCGGGTGGTCGGATCGGCCAGCTGGTGTGCGGTCACCACGACGCTAGTTGCCTTGCGTTCCAGCAGGTCTCCGGCACACGGCTTTCCCGTGGTCGCCGGCGAGCCGAAGATGCCGAGGACGTCGTCGCGAAGCTGGAACGCTTCCCCGACGTCGGCGCCGTACCGGCCCAGCCGTGTCATTGTTCGATCGTCGCAATCGGACATCGCCGCGCCGATTTCCAGCGGTCGCCGCACGGTGTAGTTACCCGACTTGCGCCGCGCCACGTCGAGCACGGCGTCCAGCGTAGGCATGTGTCGGACGTCGCTCGTCAGGTCGCCGAACTGACCCATCGCCAGCTCGGTGCGCATCGTGTCGTAGTGGGGCCACGCCCGCTGCAGGCGCCCGGGTTCGACGCCGCTCTCGCGCAGCATCTGCTCGGACCAGATCAGGCAGAGGTCACCCAGCAGGATGGCGGCCGATTCACCGAAGCGCCGCGCTGAGCCGGATAACCCGCGCTCGCGGTGCCATTGGGCGAATTGAAGGTGTGCCGAGGGGCGCCCCCGCCGTTCGGGCGAACCGTCCATGACATCGTCCTGCAGCAGCGCAAACACGTGCAGCAACTCGAAACTGGCGGCCGCCCGCAACGCGGATTCGCCGGGCGCGCCACCGCACAGCCATCCGAGGTACGCGAACGTCGATCGCACGCATTTGCCGCCAGAGATGAACGCCGTCAGGATGTCGCTCGCGGCATCGACGCGCGTGTCGTCGAGCTCGCGACGCCGTGGCGCGACGAAGTCGGCGAGGTGGGCGAGAACTGCGTGCCGCACGTGCGAGCGCCATTCGTCGAAGTCCTGGATATCTGGCCGTTCCGCCGCGATGAGCGGCGACTCGGTGGCGGGTGTCAACGACAAAGCACCCATCTTGGCCACGCGCTCCCTCCTGGACGGCTTGGCATTCCCAGGCTAGATCGGCTCAAACACACGCGGTCAGCACCGCTGCTCGGAGCGTTAAACCGGCCTTACGGCAACCCTGCAGCCGCTCCGATCGACCCTTCTCAACCTCGGACGATCCTACCCATCACCTTCAATAACTTAAACATTAATTTACTGAAACTCTTCTCGGTCCGCCAGTCGGGAGCGGCATCGTCGTGAACCCTTCGCGCTCCCGGCGAGGTCGTCACCGAGGATCATTTCAGTCAATTAACCATTAACGAACTGAACTGTATGGCGGTTCAGGGATATGCTCACAGTGTTATGGAAGCTGACGGGCAGCGCGGGAGCCGCGATGCGCTGGAGTCGCTGATCTCTGCCGATCTGCGAGAGATATCAGCCGAATCCGACCAGATCGGTCGGCAGTTCGCGATGTCACATCATCTGCGGCCCAACGACTTCCGTGCATTGATGTATGTCATGGTGGCAGAAGGCGCCGGGCGCCCGATGACCTCGGGTGATCTCAGCCAGCGGATGGGACTGTCCGGTTCGGCCATCACCTACCTCGTCGATCGGTTGATCGATTCGGGACACATCCGTCGCGATTCACACCCAGACGATCGTCGTAAGGTCGTACTGCGTCATGGCGAAACCGGCCTGGCCACCGCCCGGTCCTTCTTCAGTCCGCTGGGCGCCCTCACCCGTGTCGCCCTGGAGGAGCTGCCCGATGCGGACTTGATGGCCGCCCATCGGGTGCTCGGCGCGATGATCCACGCGATGCAGCGATTCCAGGCCGACGCAAGCGGGCCCCGGCCTTGATCGGGGGACCTCCGAGCTGGCTTTTTGCCGGTTTGACGGCATTGCCGGCGGGTATCCACGGCTCATTAGCGTGTCCGGCAAAATCACTCGGACTTACGTGAGGGGTGGTGTGGCCCAATGGAAGCGGTCAGCTGCCGGTGCGGTCGCCTGGCGATCGCGTTTGCGTTTGCGGTGATGGTCGTCGGATCCCCCAGCCCGGCGAGCGCCGATCAAGCCGTCACGGTGTTTCCCGGTATGGAGATTCGGCAAGGCGGCACGGTTTGCATGGTCGGTCTGGTGGAGCCCCGACTGCGGGTCGCGGTGACCAGCGGCCAATGTGAGAGCGGAGCGTCGGAGGTCACCGACCGGGACGGAAACCCGGTGGGAACGGTGGTGCTCGCGCGCCGCCAGGCCGCCGACGACACGGCGGCGAACGGCGCGATGCTGCCCGTCGAATACGAAGTCATTGCGCTTGGCGCGTCCGTGACGGCCTCGGACGTGCTGCCGACCGGCCGGCAACTGAAGTCATCGCCCGGCCTGCGCGCGCAACCCGGGCTGCCGGTGTGCCAGTTCCGCCGAGCGGTCGGCCAGTGGTGCGGATCGATCAGCTCCGTCAGCGGTGGCCGCTTCATCATTGCTGACGTCGCCGTGGACAGCCGGGACTTCGGCGGTCCCGTTTATGCGCTGACGGACGACAACTCGGCGGTGATCGTCGGGTTGTTCGAGGGAATATGGGGATCGGTGCCCGAGATGGAGTCGTGGCAGGCGGTCATGCAGCAGGTCTACATCGACGGCCGCTCACAGAATCAGCAGCAACAACCGCCCGGTGAAGCGCGGATGATCGGACGTCGGCTGGCCGCGTGACCGCCCTGGACCATTGCGGCTCGGCCAGAGCAACGCCCCGAGCGGAAACTCGCCGCGTTTTCTTCGCCGGGAAACGGGAACCCGCCGCCGGTGAACGTTTCCGATCTTGTCGCGGCGCCCTTCCAGTGGGGCTCCGCTATCCGGGGAAAACGGTTGTTCCATCCCATCGGGGTGCTGGCGGACGGCTTCTTCGAACGTCTCGCGCCCTCCGGCCAGGGGCTGCCCATTTCGTCGTCCGAGATTGTCGCGCGGGTGTCCAAGGCCGGGGGCACCCCGGGCGCCTTGCCGGACTTCATCGGCCTGGCCTTCCGGTCAACGCCGCCGCAGGCTCCCGGGCCGTGGGACATCCTGGTCGTTTCCTCGGGCTCAGGGGTGCTTTCCCGGGCGCTGGCACTGCGGCCGGCCATCTCCTGGAGCGGTCAGACTCTGACCACCCTGATGCCGCTGCACTATCAGGGAGAAAACTGGTGGCTCAGGGCCCGGATCGTGAGCGAGATCGACGGCCCCGGCCTGTCGTTGGACAGCGTCCGCAAGCGGTTCGACCATGACAAGATCGAGGTGTCAGTCGATCAGGCTTGCGGCACAGGCGATTTCACACCGCTGGGCCGGCTCACGCTGACCGGCGTCATCGACCCCGAACGGGCGGGGGACGTATCGTTCGACCCCGTCATCAACACTCCACCCGGCGTGAGCCTGCACCCGCGGTGGCTCGCCGATCTGCGGGCCCGGGCTTATCGGCGGAGCCGTCACGGCCGAGACGCGAACTAGGGAGCCGGCACGCAGAGCGCGATCCTGGATTCGAGGTCGTTCGTCGACGCGGTCGCCCGTGAGGCATCCGCGGGGCCGCTTACGGCCCGACCGGTGCCCTGACCCGTCACGGCAGCGTGCTGATGGTGCCGTCCGTCAAGAGTTCGGTGTAATAGCCTCCGCCCGGGTAGAAATCGGGTGTCAGTGTGCCCGCGAACATATCGGCGATCCAGCCTCGCGTCAGGCCCCATACCGCCGCGACATTGCCCGGCTTCGGACGGCCACACACCAGGTTTTCGTAAGCCGGCGACGACGGGCCGAGCGCGTCGCCGTGCGCGCCGGTGACGATCTTCACCCCATGAAATGTCCGGTCCGACAGGAACCGTTCGATCGCCTTCGTACCGAGTTGGAAAAAGTTGCACAGCAGATGGGGCGACGCCGTGGCGTAGATAGGCAGCGTGGTGCCTGCCAGACCTGCCAGCGCTTGGTCGGTATTGGAACCCAGGAACGACTTCACGCCGTCTTCGCTGACGATGCCGCGCATCTGGGCGAAGGTGTCCGGGTAAGCCGTGTGCAGGCGCTCAGCGACGTATTCGACGGCCTCGGCCCCTGCCGAATGCCCCACGAATACCAACTTCTCGGGTAGCGGCGTGACAGATCGGCCGGCCTTGGCGGCCGCCATCGCGTAGGACGACGCCAACGCGCCATTCGGATCGTCTTTGTGGGCAAGGACATCGGCGATGTTGTTCAGGAAGCCCGTGTTGTCGATGAGGTGCTCCACGGTGCAGCCGAAGGGGTTGACGGTGGACAGCTTGGTGGCCATCACGAGGTAGCCGCTGCCGGCGACCTCGGCGGCGAAGGCGGACCAGACCTTCGCGCCCTCGACGAAGCCGTGCTGCAGCCAGACCAATCCCAGCGGCGGCGTGCTCGGGAAATACCATGTCGTCGGAACCGCCCGGGTCTCGGTTGCGCATGCGACGTCGGTCGTGCTGTCCGCTTCCGTGGATTCGGCGCGGGCCTGGCGCGGGGCAAGCATCGCGGCGGCCACCGCGGTGATGCACATTGCGGCCGCGCTGGTGCGACGGGCGCGCCGGATCAGCGCACCGGAGATCATTAAGAAATTGAACCATCTAGTCGCGCGGATTGGGCTTGATCAGGCCCCAAGAGCGGTAGGTCTTCTTCCTCAGCCGGTGCGCCCGAGCAGGTGACGCAGGGCCTGGTCGAGGTCTGGCTGGCGAAACCGGTGCCCGGCGGCAGTCAGCTTTTGCGGGGTCACTCGCTGATTGGCGCACGCGAGCTCGCGGGCGCCCTGCTCGCCGAGCAGCAGCCGAGGCCCCAGCGCCGGCACCGGGAACACCGCGGGCCGGTGCACGACGTGAGCCAGGGTGGCGGTGTATTCGCTGTTGCGAACCGGTTGAGGGGCAACGGCGTTCACGGGTCCCGCCAGGGCTTCGTCCCATAGGGCGCGGTGGTAGATGTCGACCAGGTCGTCGATGCCGATCCACGAGAGCCATTGCCTGCCGTCGCCGAGCCGGCCACCCAGGCCGGCACTGAACAACGGACGCATCAGCTTCAACGTGCCGCCGCGTGGGGATTGCACGATGCCGGTGCGCACCTGCACCACCCGCACCCCGGCCTGTGCCGCAGGTGCGGTCGCCGCCTCCCAATCCACCACGAGATCGGCGAGGAAGCCCTCGCCGCGGTCGCTGTCCTCGGTCAAAATGTCATCACCGCGGTCATATCCGTAGAACCCGATCGCTGAAGCCGAGATGAACACGGCCGGCCGCTGTGGGCCGCGGCCCACAGCTTCAGCCAGCCGGCGAGTCGGGCCAATCCTGCTGTCGCGGATGGCCTGTCGATGCTTCTCGGTGAACCGGCCGGCGATCGAGGCGCCCGCCAGATGGATGACCGCGTCCACCTGATCGAACAGTCCCGGGTCGGGGTCGTCGGGATTCCACTCCCGCTCGTCGTCGGTCCGCGGGGCGTGGCGAACCAACCGGACGACGCGATGGCCGCCGGTGCTCAGAAACGCCGTCAACGCCGAACCCACCAACCCCGACGCACCGGTGATCGCGAACGTCGCAGGTGCCAGCCCATTCTCTGCGGCCAGCCGGTGCGCGGCCAGATCGTCGGCCAGCTGACGGTGCCGGTAGACGAACATGGGGCGCAGCAATGACCCGGGCACCGGCGTGTCGACCCTGTCGATGACCCTGGTGCGGCCGTCGCCGACGTCTTCGAAGTCGTGGGTGTGCCGCCAGCGCACCGCCATTCGTGCCGGCAGCGCGGCCAAGCCGTCGCCACCGATCGCGTCGACGAAGCGCCGCGGCGGGTCGTAGCCCCCCGCCTGGTGCACGGCGACCCAGCGCAGGCCGCCCGGTAGCGCCAGCGTCGCCCGACCGTCCTTCAGTGACGAGGCCTCGGTGACCAGTCGCATCGGCTGCCACGGCGGCGAGAGCCGGGCGAACGCGCCGGGGCGGGCATGCCAGGCGAAGACGTCGGCGATCGGCGCGTCGACCACGCTCGAATATTCCAACCCCATACTGCAGGTTAGCGGTTCGGCAGGGGATTCTCGATGATGGGCATGCGCGCCCGCGGCTGCCGTTCGGCGCGCTTGGCCGCCAGATACACCTGCGCGGTCTCGCGGGCCACGGTTTTCCAGTCGAAGTCCGAGGTGAGTCGCTCGCGGGCGGCGCGGGCGCGGCGCTGAGCGGCAGCCGGATCGTCGAGCACGATCCGCACGGCCGAGGCCAGCCCGGTGATGTCGCGGGGCGCACACGACACCCCGGTCCGGCCGTTGATCACCGCCTCGCCCAGGCCGCCGATGTTCGACGTCACGAGCGGAGTGCCCGCCGCGGCGGCCTCCAGGGCGACGATCCCGAACGGCTCGTAGTGGCTGGGCAGCACCGCGACGTCGGCCCGATGCAGCACCGCGAGCAGCTTGGCGTGGTCGAGGTGCCCGGCGAACCGAGTTGCCTTGAGCACGCGGTGCTTTCGGGCCTGCTCGACGAGCCACTCCTGCTGGGTGCCCTCGCCGGCGATGGTCAATGTGGTCCCGGGATGGGTGCGCCTGATCCGCGGCAGGGCGGATATGACGTCGTGCACGCCCTTCTCGTACTCCAGCCGCCCGAGGTAGAGCAGTTCGGCGGGACCGGTGCGCGCCCGCCGCTCGGCGAACGGCCAGCGCGCGGCGTCGATACCGTTGCGGATGACCGTGATTCCGGCCAGGCCCGGACCGAACAGTTCGGTGATCTCGTCGCCCATTGACGCCGAACACGTGATCAGCGAATCGGATTCGCGAACCAACCACGACTCCAGGGCGTGCACCTGACGACTGATGGCACCGGAGATCCAGCCGGAATGCCGTCCGGCCTCGGTGGCGTGAATGGTGGAAACCATTGGCACGTCGTAGAACTGGGCGAGTGTGATCGCGGGATGGGCCACCAGCCAATCGTGCGCGTGCACGACGTCCGGACGCCACGACCGGGTGGTGCCCCGCTTCTTCAGCGACAGCCCGGCGCGGATCATGGAATGGCCCATCGCCAGCGTCCACGCCATCATGTCGGCGCCGAACGAGAATTCGTGCGGGTCCTGGGCGGCCGCGATCACCCGGACACCGTCGACCACCTCGTCGGACGACGGGTGCGTGCTGGGGTCGGTGCCCGTGGGTTGGCGGGACAGCACGACGACCTCGTGGCCGGCGGCGGCCAGCGCGGTCGACAGGTGATGCACGTGCCGGCCGAGCCCGCCGATCACCACCGGCGGGTACTCCCACGACACCATCAGGATTTTCACGGTGTCGCCCCACTCATCGGGGCAGCCTGCGCGCGTCCAGTGCGCCGAAAAGTCCATCGGCGCGGTTCCATCCGTCGGCCAGCCGCCCGGCGGCGTCGCGCCGGCCGGACGCCAGCGCGCCCGCGATCTCGCGGGTGGCGTGGGCGTGCAGGTGGGCGCGGTACCGCGCGTAGTCGGCGGCCGAGTCCTTACTCACCATGAACGGCCAGTCGCTGGAGACGGTGAGCAGGGTCTCGCGCAGGATCTGGTCGGCGACGTGGTCGCGGGGGAGCGGCCCGTCCAGCGACGCCCGCTGCGACAGCGCCTTGTCGACGGTGCTGAGCGCCATGTCGACCACTTCGTTGTTGAGCTGGACGAGATCGGCCACCTTGTCGCCGGCCCACACCTGCCAGTCCTTGCCCGAACCCCACGAACTGGGTGGCAATTGCACTGCGCGCCCGACGAATCCGTCCGCGATGGCGTCGTTCAACGTTCCCACCCGCACACCGGCGGCGGGCAGCTCGCGCAGCACCCGCTGCAGCCACGTGGGGCCCTCGTACCACCAGTGGCCGAACAGTTCGGTGTCGAATGCGGCGACCACGTGGGCGGGCCGCCCGATCCGCTCGGATTCGCTCGTCAGCCGGTTGCGGACCACGTCGACGAAGTCGGCGACATGGCTGTCGACCGCGTGGTCGGCGCGCTCGGGATCGTAGGGCGCCTTGGCCTCCGACGGCACGTTACGGCCGGTCACCCGCGCCGGCTTGAGCCCGGTGAGGTGGTCGTAGGTGTGGAAGTCGCGGTAGGCGGCGTGCCCCGGGTAGCCCGATTTCGGTGACCACACCCGATAGCTGACCTGCAGGTCGCGCCCGAACGCGACCACGTCGGTGTCGCCGACCGGCCGGCCCAGCGCGGTATCGCCGTGCAGCGACGGGCCGTCGACCATGAAGTGAGTGACACCCGCGGCGGCGTAGTCGTGCTCCAAGCCGGGCGCGTAGGCACATTCGGGCGCCCAGATTCCGGTCGGGCGATGCGCCATCCGCTGCTGAGGATCGGCCAGCCCCTCGCGCAGGGCGAACTCGCGTAGCCGCGGCGCGAGCAGCGGTTGGAACGGGTGAGCCAGCGGGCCGCCGAGCAACTCCACGGTGCCGGCGTCGATCAGGCCCCGCAACAGCGGACTGCCGCCGTGCCGCCAGTGGGTGGCAAATTCGTCCAGCGCCCGATCCGCCTCGGCGCATTCGCGAATGCCCAAGTCGCGCAACGCTTCCGGTGTGCATGACGCGAAGCCGGCGGATTTTGAGCGGGGAGCGGACCGCACGCTGGCGGCCTCGGCCGCCCGCAGCCGCCAGTTGGCGAGCCAGTGATGCATGCCATCGAGGCAGTACGGGTCGTCGAGCTGCGCGTTGACCACCGGAGTGACGCCGAGCGTGACCAGCCGCTGGCGGTCCTCGTCGGCCAGCGTGGTCAGCACCCGCATCAGCGGTAGATAGGCCGCCGCCCAGGATTGGTAGAGCCACTCCTCGCCGACCGGCCACCGCCCATGATGTGCCAGCCACGGCAGGTGGGTGTGCAGGACCAGGGTGAACATGCCGGGCACCCGCTCATGCGAATTACTCACGGCGCTACCGCGATTGCGATCAGATCCAGGCTGTCGTCGATGTCACGGCGGCCGCTTTCCAGTATCTCGAAGTCGTCACACGTCACTGCGGCGACGTCGGCGGCCAGCTCGGCCGGCCAGGGTGCGCCGGCCATCGCGAGCTCGATCTGCGCCTCGATGATCGAGCCGCCGTGGCGGGCGTCCAGCTCCCGCAGCCGCGGACCGTGGAACACCCCGCTGACCGACACCTCGCGGAAGCCGGCGTCGACCAGCAACTCGGTCAACTCGCCGGCGTTGAGTTCGCGGGTGTGGAAGGGGTTGATCGGGGTGTCGCGGCCGGGGGAGAAGGTGATCCGGTTGGGGGTGGACACCATCAGCAACCCGCCGCGCCGCAGCACCCGCGCGCACTCGGTCACGAATTGTGCCTGATCCCACAGGTGCTCGATGACTTGGAAGTTGACCACAATATCCACCGACGCGTCGGGCAGTGGCAGCTCGGCCAGGTTCGCCCGCATCACCTCCACCCGCGGGTAGCGCGCGCGCACGTGTGCCACCGCGGCCTCGTCGTAATCCACGGCCACCACCCGGCGAGCGACGCCGGCGATCAGATCGGCGCCGTACCCCTCGCCGCAGCCCGCCTCGAGCACCTCGCGGCCCGCGCAGCGCCCGGCCAACCGCTGGTAAACCACCTGGTGGCGGCGAAACCAGTAGTTTTCGACGTCCAGATCCGGGATGGTGCGCTCGCCCGTCAACGTCAGCACGGAGTCAGCCGACGGCGGGGGATCACCGGGGCTGCGTCGGGGGTCGTCGGGGACGGTTGCGCTCATCGCATAGGCAGGCTAACGCGAAGTGTCGGATTCGCGAACCGCGAGCCGGGCGCCCCCGGCCGCCGAGGGCAGACACGCCGCAAGAACGTGCAGTACGACCCGCTATGGTGTGAATGCAGGCTGCACAAAGTTACCGAGTAGTAACACGACCGTGCGCTGCTAAACGCGTACTGAAAGTCTCGTGGTCGAATGCTGCGAGGCTCCTTCAATAGGAGGACGAACCACACTCATGACGAACATCGTGGTCCTGATC
Organism: Mycobacterium sp. 852014-50255_SCH5639931; assembly: GCF_001665605.1. Classification (GTDB taxonomy): domain Bacteria; phylum Actinomycetota; class Actinomycetes; order Mycobacteriales; family Mycobacteriaceae; genus Mycobacterium; species Mycobacterium paraffinicum. The sequence continues at coordinate 23,775 of NZ_LZSV01000010.1, read as the reverse complement.
AAGCAGGTCCCAGACACCTGGTCGGAGCGCAAGCTGAACGACGGCGATTACACGCTGGACCGCGAGGCTGCCGACGCGGTGCTGGACGAGATCAACGAGCGCGCCGTCGAAGAGGCCTTGCAGATTCGCGAGCGGGAGGGCGGCGACGGTTCGGTGACCGTGCTGACCGCAGGCCCCGAACGCGCCACCGAGGCGATCCGCAAGGCGCTGTCGATGGGCGCCGACAAGGCCGTCCACCTCAAGGACGACGGCATGCGCGGTTCCTGCGTGGTGCAAACCGCATGGGCGCTGGCGCGCGCGCTGGGCACCATCGAGGGCACCGAGCTCGTCATCGCCGGTAACGAGTCGACCGACGGCTCCGGCGGCGCCGTGCCGGCCATCATCGCCGAGTACCTGGGCCTGCCGCAGCTGACCCACCTGCGCAAGCTGTCCATCGAGGGCGGCAAGATCACCGGCGAACGCGAGACCGACGACGGCGTGTTCACGCTCGAGGCGTCGTTGCCCGCGGTGGTGAGTGTGACCGAGAAGATCAACGAGCCGCGCTTCCCGTCCTTCAAGGGCATCATGGCCGCCAAGAAGAAAGAGGTCACGGTGCTGACCCTCGCCGAGATCGGCGTCGAAAGCGACGAGGTCGGGCTTCAGAACGCCGGGTCGACGGTGCTGTCGTCGACGCCGAAGCCGCCGAAGACCGCGGGTGAGAAGGTCACCGACGAGGGTGAGGGCGGTAACCAGATCTCCCAGTACCTGGTTGGCCAGAAGATCATCTAGACGAGCACCCATCCCACAGACGAGAAGAGCGAAGAAACCATGGCTGAAGTTTTGGTGCTCGTTGAGCACGCCGAAGGCGCACTGAAGAAAGTCACCTCCGAATTGATCACCGCCGCCCGCGCGCTGGGCGATCCGGTCGCGGTCGTCGTCGGCAAGCCCGGAACGGCCGCGCCGCTGGTGGACGGGTTGAAGGAGGCGGGTGCCGCCAAGATCTACGTCGCCGAGTCCGACGACGCCGAGAACTACCTGATTACGCCGGTGGTCGACGTGCTGGCCGCGCTGGCCGAGTCGAACGCGCCCGCCGCCGTCCTGCTTTCCGCCAACGCGGACGGCAAGGAGATCGCGGGCCGCCTCGCCGCCCGGATCGGATCCGGCCTGCTGGTCGACGTGGTCGGCGTCCAGGAAGGCAACAAGGCGGTGCACTCCATCTTCGGTGGGGCGTTCACCGTCGAGTCGCAGGCCAACGGCGACACCCCGGTCATCACGGTGCGCGGTGGCGCCATCGACGCCGAGCCGCAGGCCGGCGCCGGCGAGCAGGTGACCGTCGAGGTACCCGCGCCCGCCGAGAACGCCACCAAGATCACGGCCCGCGAGCCGGCGGTCGCCGGCGACCGGCCGGAGCTCACCGAGGCCACGATCGTGGTGTCCGGTGGTCGCGGGGTCGGCAGCGCGGAGAACTTCAGCGTTGTCGAGGCCCTGGCCGACTCGCTGGGCGCCGCCGTCGGTGCGTCGCGCGCCGCGGTCGACTCCGGCTACTACCCGGGCCAGTTCCAGGTCGGCCAGACCGGCAAGACGGTGTCGCCGCAGCTCTACATCGCGCTGGGCATCTCGGGAGCCATCCAGCACCGCGCGGGCATGCAGACGTCCAAGACCATCGTCGCGGTCAACAAGGACGAAGAGGCGCCCATCTTCGAGATCGCCGACTACGGCGTGGTGGGCGACCTGTTCAAGGTCGCTCCGCAGCTGACCGACGCCATCAAGGCACGCAAGGGCTGAGTCGCTTAGCCCAAGAGCCCCCGACACCAATGTGTCGGGGGCTCTCGCGTATCAACTCGAATTCGACAGCGCCGGTCCACGTCGCGCTATCGATCCCGGTGTGCTGCTCGGTCAGCGTTGCGGCGATGCGCCGCAACGCGATTGCGCGCACCGTCACATCGGGCCGGTGTCACTCGGGCGTGGAGCGCCGACGCGGGGCCGGCTCGTCGCCAGCGCTCGACCGGGCCACCGCGGCGACTGCCAATGCTTCGCGCGCGGCCCTGGAGCGTTCGCACGCGACGCGAGCCGACTCGCGGGCCTCCCGTGCCCGCGCGATGGCGTCGGCCATGCCCGGCATGGGCACCGTCTCCTCGGCGGCGCGGCGCCGGGCGCCGGCGCGGTGGGATTTCTGTCGGCAGGCCCCACTGCAAAAGCGGGCGTCGGCACGACCGTAAAAAGCCGTGCCGCACTCCCAGCACTGCAAGCGGCGCGCGGCCATAACGGCATGTTACGGCTATTCGTAACGCATAGCAACATCGAACCTTTCGGGTTTTGGGCTGCTAGAGTGGCTTCTACCGGCGAAACAAGGCCCGCCCCCAAGGTGAATTGGCCAGCCCAGCAAACTTTTTCAGTTGGGGCTTCGACTTAGCTCTCCGGCAACCGGGCACCAGTCTGGGAGGTCGGGACATGCGGATAGACGAGGGTAAATCGGCTTTCGGGTTGCGTAGCCCCGAATATCTGAGCCGGATGCACGAGCAACTCGACGAGCTGGTCGCTGAGCGTCAGCAGATGGGACAGCTGCTGCAGGTAGCGATCGAGATCGGCTCCGATCTTGAACTCGACGCGGTGTTGCACCGCATCCTGGCCGCCGCGATAGGTATGACGGGCGCCCGTTATGGGGCCATCGGGGTGTGGAGTTCGGAGGGGACCCTGGCGTCCTTCGTGCACAGCGGCATGGATCCCGACACGGTGCGGTTGGTCGGGCATCTGCCGGTGGGCAAAGGGGTGCTCGGCGCCCTCCGCGACCGCACCGAGCCGTTGCGCCTGGCGCAGTTGTCCGAGCATCCGGCCGCCGTTGGATTCCCCGAGCACCACCCACCGATGGGCGCCTTCCTGGGAATGCCCGTGATCATCCGCGGCGCGGTGTTCGGCAGCCTGTATGTCACCGACGATCGACCCGGGCGCGCCTTCAGCGAGGCCGACGAGGTCACGGTGCGGGCGCTCGCCTCGGCGGCGTCGGTAGCCATCGACAACGCCCGGCTGTTTGACCGGGTCCGTGCGGGCGCCCGCTGGACTGACGCGAGCCGCGAGATCAGCACCGCCCTGCTCTCGGAGTCACGCCCGGATCTGCCGCCACTGCAACTGATCGCCGAACGGGCGGCGGAGCTGACGGAAGCCGAGCAGGCGATCGTCCTGGTGCCGGCCGACCCGGATCAACCCAGCGAGGATGTAGACCTTTTGGTGGTGTCCGCGGCGGTCGGCCTGCACGCCAAGGAGGTTGTGGGACAGGAGGTTCCGGTCCACGGATCCACCACTGGCGAGGTGTTTCGGTCCGGTCGCCCCCTGCTCACCGAGACGTTCCGCCGTCCCATCCCGGCGTTCACCGACGTCGGCGAGCGACCCGCGATCTTGATGCCGCTTCGATCCGACCAGCAGACGCTGGGCGTGATCGTGGTGGCGCGCAACACCGACGCGCATCCCTTCGACGAAGAGCACCTCGACCTCGTTCGTGACTTCGCCGACCATGCCGCGATCGCCCTCACGCTGGCAAGCGAACGACGCAACGCGCGGGATCTGAACGTATTGGTCGATCGGGAACGCATCGCCCGCGATCTGCACGACCAGGTCATCAGCCGCGTCTTCGCCGTCGGCATGGAACTGCAAGGCGTCGTCGCCCGCCTCCGCTCACCGCAACTCGCGGCGCGGGTGACCCAATCGGTGGACGAGTTGCAGGCCGTCATCGGCGACATTCGGCGCACGGTCTTCGATCTGCAGCACCCGCCGGCGCGGCGGCGCAGTCTTGCCGAGCGCGTTCAGGACGCGTTCGCGCGCCTCACCGACGACGACAACGAGGGGACAACGCTGCGCATGGCGGGGACGATGACCGCGGTCAGCGACGAACTCGCCGAAACCGCCGAATCCGTCGTCAGCGAAGCGCTCGGCAATGCGGTGCGGCACTCGCGCGCCGCGACTATCGCCGTCGAGGTCGCCGTCACCGATGAGCTGCTCATCGAGATCACCGACGACGGGCGGGGCGCCGCCTTGGATCAGCACTCCTGCGGCGGGCTGGACGATATCGCCCGCCGCGCCAAAGACCTCGGCGGCAATTGCGCGATCACCAGTCCGGCCGGGGGCGGCACCCGCGTCCGCTGGAGCGCGCCGTTGCAGAATCCCTGACCCCGCACGCGGTCGGAGATGACCCGCTAGACAAATGTTTTCCCCGCCGTTGACCAGCTGTTTCTTTACCCCAGATTTCGCCACAGTTCGTCATCTGACGTGCACCGACATGTCACGGCCCCGATGCCGACTAGCTCATCGGCTCGGCCACGTTGTGTGTCATGAGCATTGCTTCTGTCCTCATACCCAGTGACAAACCGGAAAGCCCGGTGGCCGGCTCGCCCGCCGGGCCCCGCTACTCGCTCTTGCTGTCCACCGACGCCAGCATGATCGAGGCCGCGCAGCGGCTCCGGTACGACGTGTTCACCAGTACGCCCGGCTTCGCACTGCCGGCAAACGACTTCCAGCCACGCGACGTTGACAGGTTCGACGAGCACTGCGACCACCTGCTGGTCCGCGACGATGACACCGGCGAGCTGGTGGGTTGTTACCGCATGCTGGCCCCGGCAGGCGCGATCGCGGCCGGAGGCCTCTACACCGCGACGGAATTCGACATCCGTGCCTTCGACCCGCTCAGGCCGTCGCTGGTGGAGATGGGACGCGCGGTGGTGCGCGAGGGTCACCGCAACGGCGCCGTTGTACTGCTGATGTGGGCGGGCATCCTGGCCTACCTGGACCGCTACGGCTACGACTACGTGACCGGCTGCGTGTCGGTGCCCATCGGGGGAGATTCCGACGACCCGGAAAACCGCGCGCCGGGCCGTCAGCTCCGCGGCGTCCGCGACTTCATCCTGAGCCGGCACGCCGCCCCGGCGCAGTACCGGGTGCGTCCGCACCGGCCGGTGATCATCGACGGGAAGGCCCTCGACGACATTCCGGCCCCCACACGGCCGTCGGTCCCGGCGCTGATGCGCGGCTACCTGCGGCTGGGCGCCCAGGTGTGCGGCGAGCCCGCGCACGACCCCGACTTCGGGGTGGGCGACTTCTGCGTCCTGCTGGACAAGCGGCGGGCCGATACCCGATATCTGAAGCGGCTGCGCTCGGTGTCGGCGGCCACGCAGCTGGCAGGCGGCGACCGATGAACACCCCCGCCCGCACCGGGCACTCCTGGTTACCGCGCGCATCGTGTGACGCCGGTTGTGTAAGTCTCGGCGAGGTGGCCGCATCGCCGCCGCTGTTGGTGGCGCTGCGGGTGACGCTTCGCGTCATGCTGGCGCTGCTGCTGGCGCCGGGGGTGGTGCTGCTGGCGATGCCGCTGCCGGGCCGGACCCGCGTGCAGCGCATCTATTGCCGGATGGTGTTGCGCTGTTTCGGAATCCGGATCACGGTCACCGGCAGCCCGATACGCAACCTGCGCGGGGTCTTGGTGGTCAGCCCGCACACGTCCTGGCTCGACGTCTTCGCCATCGGGTCGGTGTTGCCCGGTTCGTTCGTCGCCCGGGCCGATATGTTCACCGGGCCCGCCACGGGGATCGTGGCCCGCATCCTCAAGATCATCCCGATCGAGCGGTCCAGTTTGCGGCGGCTGCCCGCCGTGGTGGACACCGTCGCCCGCCGGCTGCACGACGGCCAGACGGTCGTGTGCTTCCCGGAGGGCACCACCTGGTGTGGGCGGGACCGTGGGGCGTTCTACCCGGCGATGTTCCAGGCCGCGATCGACGCCGGCCGTCCGGTGCAGCCGCTTCGGCTGGCCTACCACCACGTCGACGGCAGCGTCTCGACCGTGCCGGCCTTCGTCGGCGACGAGACGCTGATCGGGTCCATCCGCCGGCTGCTCGCCGGGCGTCGCACGCTGGCGCGGGTGCACGTCGAATCTCTGCAGCTCCCGGGGACCGATCGGCGAGCGCTGGCCAGCCGCTGCCAGTCGGTGGCGGGCGTCGGAGCAACCCGGACGGTTGGTCTCGGGCCCGTGCTGGTGGCCTCCTAGTCGAATAGCGACTCCGGAGGCCCTTCGACCAGCCGGTATCGTGGGTCGCGTCATGGTCTACCTGGATCACGCGGCCACCACGCCGATGCACCCCGCCGCCGTCGAGGCGATGACGGCGGTGCTCGGCACTGTCGGCAACGCGTCCTCGCTGCACACCAGCGGCCGGACGGCGAGGCGGCGCATCGAGGAATCGCGCGAGCTGATCGGCGACCGGCTGGGCGCCCGTCCGTCCGAGGTCATCTTCACCGCGGGCGGGACCGAAAGCGACAACCTGGCGGTCAAGGGCATCTATTGGGCCCGCCGCGACGCCGAACCACGCCATCGGCGCATCATCACCAGCGAGGTGGAACACCACGCCGTCTTGGACTCGGTGAACTGGCTCGTCGAACACGAAGGCGCCGAGGTGACCTGGCTGCCGACCGCCGCCGACGGCTCGGTGTCGGCGACCGCGCTGCGCGAGGCGCTGCGCGGCCACGACGACGTCGCCCTGGTGTCGGTGATGTGGGCCAACAACGAGGTCGGCACCGTCATGCTGGCCCCCGAGCTCGCCGCCGTCGCGGCCGAATTCGGGGTTCCGATGCACAGCGACGCCGTGCAGGCGGTGGGGCAGCTGCCGGTGGCCTTCGCCGCCAGCGGGCTCTCGGCGATGAGCGTGGCCGCGCATAAATTCGGCGGTCCTCCCGGCGTGGGTGCGCTGCTGCTGCGCCGCGACGTGGCGTGTGTGCCGCTGGCCCATGGGGGCGGACAAGAGCGCGACATTCGTTCCGGCACCGCCGATGTCGCCGGCGCGGTCGGCATGGCGGCTGCGGCCCGCATCGCGGTGGACGGCCTTGAGGCGAACAGCGCGCGGCTGCGGGCGTTGCGCGATCGCCTGATTGAGGGAGTGCTGACTGGCATCGAGGACGTCGGCCTCAACGGTGCCCGCGACCCGCTGCGGTTGCCCGGCAACGCGCACTTCACCTTCCGCGGTTGTGAAGGTGACGCGCTGTTGATGCTGTTGGACGCCAACGGAATCGAGTGTTCGACCGGGTCTGCGTGCACCGCCGGCGTCGCGCAGCCGTCGCACGTGTTGCTCGCGATGGGGGCCGACCCGACCAGCGCCCGCGGGTCCTTGCGACTTTCGTTGGGGCACACCAGTGCCGACTCCGACGTCGATGCGGTGTTACGGGTGCTGCCCGCGGCGGTGGACCGCGCCCGCCGGGCCGCACTGGCCGCCGCGGGAGCTCCTTAAGTGAAGGTCCTCGCCGCGATGAGCGGTGGCGTCGACTCGTCGGTCGCCGCCGCCCGCATGGTCGACGCCGGGCACGACGTGGTCGGCGTGCACCTGGCGCTGTCGACCGCGCCCGGCACGTTGCGCACCGGCTCGCGGGGGTGCTGTTCCAAAGAAGACGCCTCGGACGCGAGCCGCGTCGCTGATGTCCTCGGAATCCCTTTCTACGTCTGGGATTTCGCCGAAAGATTCCAGGCGGACGTGATCGACGACTTCGTATCGTCATACGCGCGCGGCGAAACGCCCAACCCCTGCGTGCGGTGCAACCAGCGGATCAAGTTCTCGGCGCTGTCGGCGAAAGCTCTTGCGCTGGGCTTCGACACGGTGGCCACCGGCCACTACGCCAGGCTGTCCGGCGGGCGGCTGCGCCGAGCGGTCGATAGCGACAAGGACCAGTCCTACGTGCTGGCCGTGCTGACCGCCGACCAGCTACGCCACGCCACGTTCCCGATCGGCGACACCCCCAAGGCGCAGATCCGCGCCGAAGCCGCCCGTCGCGGCCTCGCGGTCGCGGAAAAGCCGGACAGCCACGACATCTGCTTCATCCCTTCCGGGAATACCCGGGCATTCCTGGGCGAGCGCATCGCGGTCCGCCGCGGCACCGTCGTCGGCGCCGACGGCGCGGTGCTCGCCGAGCACGACGGGGTGCACGGCTTCACCATCGGCCAGCGCAAAGGCCTGGGCATCGCCGGGCCGGGGCCCGACGGCCGCCCGCGCTACGTGACGGCCATCGACGCCGACACCGCGACCGTGCGGGTGGGAGAGGCGGCCGACCTCGACGTACGCGAGTTGCGGGGGCGCGAGCCGGTCTTCACCGCGGGACGGCCGCCGTCTGGTCCCGTCGAGTGCGTGGTGCAGGTGCGGGCGCACGGTGAAACCGTAGGTGCCGTAGCGGAATTGGTCGATGACGAGCTGGTCGTGCGGTTGCGCGCCCCGCTGCGCGGCGTCGCGTGCGGTCAGACGCTGGTGCTGTACCGCCCCGACTCGGACGGTGACGAGGTGCTCGGCAGCGCCATCATCGCCGACACCGCGCGCTAGTTCGGCACGTTCGCGACGATGTTCGTCATCACGATGTCGGACACCGATTGCGCAAAGCCGCAGAACGTGACCTCCAGAATGGCCACCGAACGCAGCCGGTAGTCGCGGCCGCAGCCGCCCGGCCGCAGGTGCAGTGAACCGGCGTCGGCCGTCCAGTCGCCGACGTATTGCTGCCCGGACGAGTCGTTCGCGCAGTCCCCGACCGTGCTCACCAACGCGCCGAACGCGCGCTGTGCGGTGTCGGCGTCCCGGTAGGCCGCGGCCCCTTCAGAAATCAGCGCGCCGTCGGGCGGGTCCTGGAAGGTCGTCTTGTGGAACTCTTCGACCTCGGGCCCGAACGTCGCCGTCTCGGCGTAGATGAATCGGCATTCGTGCGGCGTGGTGTCGGCGAGCGCGTCGATGTCAACCAGGCTGGTGCCGTCCATGGAGGGGATGATCGTGAGGTGCTCGCCGGCGCCGGTGATCGCGCGCATCCGCGACTGGTCCAGCAGGACCGTGTCGACATTGACCCCCTGCACGGCCCTGCGCGGGGCACCGAATCCGGCCACCGCCGCGCCGTCCACCACCCGGGTGCACGCGGCAGCCAGCACCACTGCCCCGCACCACAGCAGCGGCCGTGCCAATCTCGCCATCCGCGACACGTTTCGCACCCTTCTGGCGTCGAACCTACCCGTGCGGCCGCGCGGCAGACACCCCTGGCCACGGGCGTCCGAGGTGGCGTCGAATACGGTTGGGCGGGTGAGTGTTTTCGCGAGCGGCAGCGGCATCGGGTCGTGGCCCGGCATCAAGCCCCGGGAGGCCGCCGAGGTCGTTGTCGGGGAGCTGGCCGGCGGGCTGCCCCACATCGTCGAGCTGCCCGCCCGCGGAGTGGGTGCGGACATGCTCGGCCGGGCCGGCGCGCTGCTGATCGATGTGGCCATCGACATCGTGCCGCGCGGCTATCGCGTTGCCGCTCGGCGGGGGGCGGTCGTCCGCCGCGCGGTCAGTCTCCTCGAGGAGGACATGGACGCACTGGAAGAGGCCTGGGAGGTAGCCGGCCTGGGCGGTGCCGACCGCGTCCTCAAGGTGCAGGCTCCCGGGCCGATCACGCTGGCCGCCGAGCTCGAGCTGGCCAACGGCCACCGGGCGATCACCGACGCCGGCGCCGTGCGGGATCTGGCGGCGTCGTTGGCCGAAGGCGTCGCCGCCCATCGCGCGGCGCTGGCCCGCCGCCTCGAAACACCGGTGGTGGTGCAGTTCGACGAGCCGTCGCTGCCCAGGGCATTGGGCGGGCGGCTGGGCGGTGTGACGGCGCTGAGCCCGGTGGCCCCGCTCGACGAAGCGGTGGCCGTCGCCCTGCTCGACACCTGTGTCGCCACCGTCGGAGGCGAGGTGCTGTTACATAGTTGCGCCCCGGAACTGCCGTGGAAGATGTTGCAGGACAGCAGCTTTAATGCGGTTTCGGTGGACACCAACACCTTGGTCGCGACGGATCTCGACGGTATCGCCGCCTTCGTCGAATCGGGCCGCACGGTGATGCTGGGTGTGGTTGCCGCCAGCGCACCGCCACGGCGGCCGTCGACCGAAGAGGTGGCCGCCGCGCTCGTTGCGGTGACGGATCGGCTCGGCTTCGCCCGCTCGGCGTTGCGCGACCGCATCGGCGTCACCCCGGCGTGCGGCCTGGCCGGTGCGACGCCCGAGTGGGCCCGCCTGGCGATCGAGCTGGCCCGCAAGGCGGCCGAGGCGTTCGCCAAGGATCCCGACGCCATCTGAAAGGCAACCAAAATATTGCGCTTTTTCTGGTGGCGTGATGGACTCATAGGCAACCAGGAGGTTGCGTATGAGGATTGAGAAGAGCGTGACGCTGCGCGCACCGTTGGATCGGGTATGGCGGGCCATCAGCGACGCCGACGAGTTCGGCCGCTGGTTCGGCGTCCGCTTCGACGGGCCATTCGTCGCCGGGACTTCGGTCGCCGCGGTGATCAGCCCGACCACGGTCGACGACGAGGTCGCCAAGCGTCAGGAGCCGCACGCCGGGGTGAAAAGCACCTGGCACATCGTCGCGGTCGAGCCGCAGCGGCGGTTCGCCTATCGCTGGCATCCCTTCGCCGTCGAGCCGGACGTCGACTACGAGCGAGAGCCGACCACGCTGGTCGAGTTCACCTTGTCGGAGGCTCCCGATGGCGTGCTGCTCACCATCACCGAATCCGGATTCGAAGACATTCCCGAAGCGCGCCGCCCGTCCTCGTTCGAGGCCAACGCCGAGGGGTGGGCTATCCAGTCGGGCCTGGTGCGCAGGTATCTGGAAGAAGCCCGCGAATGAGTGGTCGCGTCGCCGTGGGCGCGCCGCTCTTCGACGCACTCGGTGATCCGAACCGGCTGCGCATCATCGTGCGGCTCTGCGATCTGGGCCCGAGCTCGACATCGCAGCTCACCGGCGTCATCCCGGTCACCCGGCAGGCTGCCAGCAAACACCTGCAGCGACTGGAGTCGGCGGGTTTGGTGACCAGCAGCAAGCGGGGTCGCGAGCGTGTCTGGGCGGTGCGGACCGCTCCCTTGGCCCAGGCCAGTGACTACCTCACCGCGTTGTCGCGCCGGTGGGATGCGGCGGTGGACCGGCTGCGGGCGTACGTGGAGGACTGAGTCGGGAGTGTCGGCGTTCTCGGATAGCCTGCGAGGGTGAGCTCACCAGAAGCTGATTCGGTGGCGCCCGAGGTCCGGCGACAGTGGCAGGAACTGGCCGATGAAGTCCGCGAACACCAGTTCCGCTACTACATCAAGGACGCGCCGATCGTCTCCGACGCCGAATTCGACAAGATGTTCAACGAACTTGTCGCGCTGGAGGACCGTTACCCGGAGCTGCGGGTTCCGGATTCGCCGACGCAGCTGGTCGGCGGGGCGGGGTTTGCCACCGACTTCACCGAGGCCGAGCACCTCGAGCGCATGTTGAGCCTCGACGACGTGTTCGACCGCGACGAGCTGGTCGCCTGGAGCAACCGCGTCGAGAACGAGATCGGCCGTGAGCCGCACTACTTGTGCGAACTCAAGATCGACGGGGTGGCGTTGTCGCTGGTGTACCGCGACGGCCGGCTGGAACGGGCCGCCACGCGCGGCGACGGCCGGGTGGGCGAGGACGTGACGCTCAACGCGCGCACCATCGACGACGTGCCCGAGCGGCTCACTGCCAGTGCCGATTTGCCGATTCCCGCCGTGCTCGAGGTGCGTGGCGAGGTCTTCTTCATGCTCGCCGATTTCGAGGTGCTCAACGCCAGCCTGGTCGAGGACGGCAAGGCACCGTTCGCCAATCCGCGTAACAGCGCGGCCGGTTCGCTGCGCCAGAAGAACCCGGCGGTCACCGCCCGGCGCAAGCTGCGAATGATCTGTCACGGCATCGGCCGCACCGACGGGTTCGCACCCAAGACGCTGCACGAGGCCTACACCGCGCTGAAAACCTGGGGCCTGCCGGTGGCCGAAGAGACTGCGCGCGTGCGTGGCCTCGCCGCCGTGGAGGACCGGATCGGGTATTGGGGTGAGCACCGCTATGACATCGACCACGAAATCGATGGCGTGGTGGTCAAAGTCGATGACTTTGCGCTGCAGCGCCGGCTGGGAACGACGTCGCGGGCGCCGCGCTGGGCGGTCGCGTACAAGTATCCGCCCCAGGAGGCGCAGACCAAGCTGCTCGACATCCGGGTGAACGTCGGACGCACCGGCCGCGTCACACCATTCGCCTTCATGACGCCGGTGAAGGTGGCCGGATCGACAGTGGGGCTGGCCACCCTGCACAACGCCGCCGAGGTCAAGCGCAAGGGAGTGCTGATCGGCGACACGGTGATGATCCGCAAAGCAGGCGACGTGATCCCGGAGGTGCTCGGTCCCGTCGTCGACCTCCGGGACGGGTCCGAGCGCGAATTCGTCATGCCCACAACGTGTCCCGAATGTGGAACCACGCTGGCGCCCGCCAAGGAGGGTGACGCCGACATCCGCTGCCCCAATGCCCGGTGCTGCCCGGCGCAGCTGCGCGAGCGCGTCTTCCACGTCGCCGGCCGCGGAGCGCTCGACATCGAGGGGCTGGGCTACGAGGCGGCCATCGCACTGTTGAAGGCCGGGGTGATCGCCGACGAGGGCGACCTGTTCACCCTCACCGAGGAAGACCTGTTGCGCACCGAACTTTTCCGGACCAAGGCCGGCGCGTTGTCCGCCAACGGCAGGAGGCTGCTCGACAACCTGGACAAGGCCAAGTCGGTGGCGCTGTGGCGGGTCCTGGTGGCGCTGTCGATCCGGCATGTCGGTCCGACCGCCGCGCGCGCACTGGCCACCGAATTCGGCAGCCTGGAGGCGATCATGTCGGCGTCCACCGAGCGGTTGGCCGCGGTCGAGGGCGTCGGACCGACGATCGCGGCCGCGCTGACCGAGTGGTTCACCGTCGACTGGCACCGCGCGATCGTCGACAAGTGGCGGGCCGCCGGGGTGCGGATGGCCGACGAGCGCGACGCCAGCGTGCCCCGCACCCTGGAAGGGCTGACGATTGTCGTCACCGGTTCGCTGGCCGGTTTTTCGCGCGACGACGCCAAGGAGGCGATCATCGCGCGCGGGGGAAAGGCCGCCGGTTCGGTGTCGAAGAAGACCGACTTCGTCGTCGCCGGGGATGCACCGGGATCCAAGTACGACAAGGCGATCGAGCTGGGCGTGCCGGTCCTCGACGAGGACGGCTTCCGGAAGCTGTTGGCCGAGGGTCCGCCGGAAGCACCGGCGGACTAGGCCGATGAGCGGTCGCTACGGCGATTCCACCCGCAGCCTCAAAGCGGCCAGCCCGCAGGCGATTTCGGGGCAACCGGTGGCGCCGCAGGCGGTGCTGGCCGCCACCTACCACCTGTCCAGCGACGAAACCGGTGCGTCGGATGGCTACGGCCGCAGCTCGAATCCCACATGGCGGCAAGCGGAGTCGGCGCTCGCCCAGCTCGAAGGGGCGGCCGGTGCGCTGGTGTTCGGCTCGGGTATGGCGGCCATCGGCGCCATGCTGCGGGCGCTGGTGACGCCGGGATCGGCTCTGGTGGTGCCCGCCGACGGTTACTACCAAGTGCGCCGCTTGGCCAGGGAAGACCTGGCGCCCGCGGGTGTGACCGTCATCGAGGCATCGAGCTCGCAGATCTATGACGCCGCCGCGGCCGCCGACGTGGTGCTGGCCGAAACTCCCACCAACCCGGCGTTGGATGTGATCGATCTGCACCGGTTGGCCGCCGTCTGCCGTGGCCGCGGCGCGCGCTTGATCGTCGACAACACCGCCGCCACGCCCTTAGGGCAGCAGCCGCTGTCGCTGGGCGCCGACGCGGTGGTGGCCAGCGCCACCAAGGCGTTGTCCGGTCACAGCGACCTGCTGGCCGGCTACGTCGCCACCAACGATCCCGAGTTGCTCGCCGGCGCGGAGCGCCAACGGCTGCTCGCCGGTGCGATCCTGGGCGGGTTCGAGGCCTGGCTGTTGTTGCGCAGCTTGGCAAGTGCCGGTCTGCGCTTCGAGCGTCAATGCCAGAACGCCCGGGCGGTGGCGACGATGTTGGCGCGCCACCCCGCGGTCCGTGCGGTGCGCTACCCGGGGTTGGCCGAAGACCCGGCGCATCGCGTGGCCATGGTTCAGATGCGCCGGTTCGGCGGTCTGGTCTCGGTCGAATTGGCCGACGCCGCCGCGGTCCACGCCCTCGTCGACAACAGCGAGCTGCTCGTCGCGTCCACCAGCTTTGGCGGCCTCCACACGTCGGTGGACCGCCGCGCACGCTGGGGCGATCACGTCGCCGACGGGTTCGCGCGCATCTCGCTGGGCATCGAAGACACCGACGATCTGGTCGCCGACATCGAGCAGGCGCTCACCGCTATCCGGTCATAAAGTGGCCCGCATCGCCGTACCGGTCCTATCGTGGGCGCTATGACGCAGACGGCCGAGGAGTGCACGCAGGCATCGCCGTGGTCACCCCGCGAGGCCGAGATACTGGCGGTGACCCTGCGGCTGCTGCAAGAACACGGCTATGACCAACTGACCGTCGAAGCCGTGGCCGGTGCCGCCCACGCCAGCAAGGCAACGGTGTACCGGCGGTGGCCCTCGAAGGCCGAGCTGGTCCTGGCCGCCTTCATCGAAGGCGTACGCGAGGTGGCGCTTCCGCCGAACACCGGCACTCTGCGAGGCGATCTGTTGAGCCTGGGGGAGACGTGCGGTCAGCACGGCACCGAGCACGCCAGCACCATTCGCGCGGTGATGGTCGAGGTGTCGCGGCACCCGGCGCTCAACGACGCTATGCAGGAGCAATTCCTCAAGCAGCGCAAGGCGCTGATTCAGCATGTGCTGCACCAGGCCGTCGACCGCGGTGAGATCAGCGAGGAAGTCATCACCGACGAACTCTGGGACCTGTTGCCGGGGTACCTCATCTTCCGGTCCCTCATCCCCGGCCGGCCACCCACCCGCCGCACCGTGCAAGCGCTAGTCGACGGGTTCCTCATCCCGGGTCTGACCAGAACCACCGCGTAACGCGGGGTTAACCCGCCGAGACGGAATGTGTACGCTCGCGTCTCTTGTACAGTACGGTCCCGTACCGTACTGTCATACCTGTCGATCACGCCCGTCCCGCCGGCAGTCGCCGTCGGTTCGGGGGTGATGGTGTCGCCCGATGATCGAAAGGTGAACGGGTGAAGGGGATTTCGTTGACTGCCCTCGTCAGACGCGGGTGGATGGTGATGGTGGCGGTGCTGGTCGTTGTGCTCGCGGGATTCGCCATCTATCGCCTGCACGGAATCTTCGGTTCCCAGAGCAAGACCTCCGCCGACAGCGGCCTGGCCAACGAGATCGTCCCGTTCAACCCCAAGCAGGTGGTGCTCGAGGTCTTTGGCAGGCCTGGCGCAACCGCGACCATCAACTACCTTGATGTCAACGCCCAGCCGCAGCAAGTCAAGGACGCCCCGTTGCCGTGGTCGTTCACGATCACCACAACAGAGCCCGCGGTCATCGGCAACGTCGTCGCGCAGGGCAACGGAGACAGCCTCGGCTGCCGCATCACCGTCAACGGGGAAGTGAAAGACCAACGCACCGTTGACAAAGCCGACGCCTACACCTTCTGCCTGGACAAGTCTGGATGAATCCACCATGAGCAACCACGAACAGTCGCGGGCCCGCGTCCCTCGCACCATCCGCCGGCTCGCATTGCCCATCCTGCTGTTCTGGGTGGCGCTGGCCGCGATCACCAACATCGCGGTGCCGCAGTTGGAAGAGGTTGGCAAGACGCACAATGTGGCGCTGAACTCGCCCGACGCCCCGTCACTCAAGGCCATCAAGCGCATCGGCGAAAAGTTCCACGAGTTCGACACCGACAGCTCGGCCATGATCGTGCTGGAAGGCGACAAGCCGCTCGGCGCAGACGCGCACCGTTTCTACGACGAGATGATCCGCCGGCTCGAGCAGGACAAAAAACACGTCGAGCATGTCCAGGACTACTGGGGCGACACCCTGACCGCGGCGGGGTCGCAGAGCAGCGACGGCAAGGCCGCCTACGTGCAGGTGAACCTTGCCGGTAATCAGGGCTCGGCGTTGGCGAACGAGGGCGTCGGGGCGCTGCGCGACATCGTCGAGCGCATGAAGCCGCCGCCCGGCGTCAAGGCCTACGTGACCGGCGCGGCGCCACTGATCTCCGACCAGTTCGATGTCGGCAGCAAGGGAACCGCGAAGGTCACCGCGATCACCGTCGGTGTGATCGCGCTGATGCTGTTTTTCGTCTACCGTTCGGTGCTCACCACGCTGCTGGTGCTCGCCACGGTCCTGATCGAGATGTCGGCCGCGCGGGGCCTGGTCGCATTTCTCGGGAACGCCGGGGTCATCGGGTTGTCGACGTATGCGACGAATCTGTTGACGCTCTTAGTGATTGCCGCGGGCACCGACTACGCGATATTTTTCGTCGGCCGCTACCAGGAAGCGCGCGGAACCGGTGAAGACCGCGAAAGAGCTTTCTACACCATGTATCACGGCACCACCCATATCGTGCTGGGATCTGGGCTGACCGTGGCCGGCGCGGTCGCGTGTCTGAGCTTCACCCGGCTGCCGTACTTCCAGAGTTTGGGTATTCCTGCCGCGCTGGGCATCCTCGTCGCCCTGTTCGCCGCGCTCACCCTGGGGCCTGCGATCCTCACCCTGGGCGCCAGGGTGGGCATCTTGGACCCCAAGCGGGCGGTCAGAACCCGCGGCTGGCGGCGGATCGGCACCGCCATCGTGCGCTGGCCCGGTGCCGTTCTCGCCGCGGCCTGCGCGCTGGCCCTGGTGGGTCTGATCGCCTTGCCCGGATACAAGACCAGTTATGACACTCGTCCCTACATGCCCGCCAGCGCACCGGCGAATGTCGGCTACACCGCCGCCGAGAAGCATTTCTCGCGGGCCCGGCTGGAGCCCGAATTGCTCATGGTCGAAACCGATCACGACATGCGTAACCCGGAAAGCATGCTCATCCTGGACAAGGTGGCCAAGGCGGTATTTCACGTTCCCGGCGTCGCGCAGGTGCAGACCATCACCCGTCCCTTGGGCACCCCACTGGTCCACAGCTCGCTCGCGTTCGTGGTCAGCAATTCCAGCGCGGCGCAGCAGGAAAACCTTACCTATCAACGAGATCGGGCCGAGGATGCGCTCAAGCAGGCCAATGAACTGAACAAAACCATCAACATCCTCCGACAGCAATACGTATTGCAGCAGCAGCTGGCGAACACCACGCACGACGAAACGCAAAGCTTCCACGACACTCTCGGCACAATTCAGGATCTGCGCGACAAGATCGCCAACTTCGACGATTTCTTCCGGCCGGTGCGAAGTTACTTCTATTGGGAAAGGCATTGCTTCGACATTCCCATCTGCTTCGCGTTCCGATCACTCTTCGACGCGCTCGACGGCATTGACCAACTCACCGAAAAGTTTGAAGGCCTCACGGCTTCGCTCGACAAGCTCGATGCGCTGCAGCCGAAACTGGTGGCGCTCATACCTCCGCAGATTGACAGCCAGCAGACCAATCGCGATCTGACGCTGGCCAATTACGCCACGCTGTCCGGCATTTACGCGCAGACCGCGGCCGCGATCGACAATGCGACGGCGTTGGGGCGGGCCTTTGACGCCGCCAAGAACGACGACACCTTCTACCTGCCGCCCGACGTTTTCAACAACCCCGACTTCAAGCGCGGGCTGAAACTGTTCCTGTCGCCCGACGGCAAGGCCGCACGCATGATCGTCACACACGAAGGAGATCCCGCGACGCCAGAGGGCATTTCGCACATCGATCCCATGGCCAAGGCCGCGCGCGAGGCCCTGAAGGGCACGCCGATGGCGGGCGCGGGGATCTATCTCGGTGGGACCGCCTCGACGTACAAGGACATCCAGGACGGCGCCAAGTACGACCTGATGATCGTGGCGTTCGCCGCGCTGAGTCTCATCCTGCTGATCATGATGATCATCACGCGCAGCCTGATCGCCGCGCTTGTCATCGTGGGCACCGTTGCCCTGTCGCTGGGCGCCTCGTTCGGGTTGTCGGTTCTGGTGTGGCAGTACCTCTTCGGCATCCAGTTGTATTGGGTCGTGCTCGCACTTGCCGTGATCCTGCTGCTGGCGGTCGGATCCGACTACAACCTGCTGTTGATCTCACGCTTCAAGGAAGAAATTCAAGCCGGCCTGAACACCGGCATCATCCGCGCGATGGCGGGCTCCGGATCGGTGGTCACCTCGGCGGGCATCGTCTTCGCCGTCACCATGTGTGCGTTCGTGTTCAGCGGTTTTCAGGTTCTCGGTCAGATCGGCACGACGATCGGCCTCGGCTTGCTGTTCGACACGCTGATCGTGCGCTCATTCATGACACCCTCTGTCGCAAAAATTCTCGGGCGGTGGTTCTGGTGGCCGCAGCGGGTGCGTCCTCGCCCGGCCAGCACCATGCTGCGGCCCTATGGCCCGCGGCCGGCGGTTCGACAGCTGCTGCTGTGGGACGACGACGACCATGCGGTGCTGGCGCGATCGAACTCGCAGGCGCGCTGATTTAGCGCGGTCGCAACCGTCGCGGCGCCACACCCTGTGGATGTCGCCGGACCGGTCAGTAGGATGCGTCCGACGACCGCTTGGTCTCCCTCGTGGCAGAGCGGGCGGGGCGATCGTAGGTTGCCGACCAATCCGATGGGCAACCGTCACCCGAATCGACTCTTCGCGAGGTTCTCCCATGCATGTCGCACTTTTCACCGATCTTCACCCCGACGGCCTCGGGGGGACGCAGGTTTCGGTGGCCACTCAGCGTCGTGCGCTCGAACAGTATGGGCACCGGGTCACGGTCTTCACGGCACCGATGCCCGGCGCGGTCGATCCAGACCCCTGCGTCGTCGAATTGAAGCCGGTGCCCGTCATCGACCCGATCATGCGCAAATTGGGCAGGCATGAGGACTTTGTTCTGGTGTGGCCCTCCAAGGCGAATCGCGCGATCATCGACGAGGCGTTCGGCAGCCGCGGACCCATCGATATCGTGCACACCCAGGGTGACTTAGGTGTGGCGATAGCCGGCGTGGAAGCCGCTCGCCGACATGGTGTTCCGGTGGTTCAGACCAAACACACTCGCTACGACACGTATTTCGAGCAAGCCACCCCGGCCCCGCTCTTCCTGGCGATGTTGGTCAGTCGGGTGCAAAAGCGATACCTCGCGCAGGAATTCGACCTGACCCCCGAAAAGGAAAGTGCGGCTTCCCGACTGGCATGGCGGTTCATGGTTGCGAACGCACAAGCCGTGGACCACCAGATCACACCGACGCGGCATTTTGCGCGGTCGCTGGCCAGACGCGGGGTGACCCGTCCAATATCGGCGATTTCCAACGGCTTTGACGATGACGTCGTCGACCGGGCCCGGACGGCCGTGGTTGGCGCCTTGTCGGACGACGAGCCGCTCCGACTCGTCTGGTGTGGGCGGCTATCGTCGGAGAAGCGGGCTCTCGAAGCGATCGAGGCCGTCGCCCAGGTCGACAACTGCACGCTCGACATCTATGGCCAGGGCCACCTCGAGGCGTCGATGAAAAAACTCATCCACTCCGCCGGACTCTCTCACCGAATCCGCCTGCACGGCCGGGTCGACCGCGAAGCCTGCCTGGTCGCGATGGGATCGAGCGATGCGCTGCTGTTCACCTCATACGATTTCGACACGCAGGGGCTCGTCCTGCTGGAAGCGGTGGCCATGTCGTCGCCCGTCATCTACTGTGACCCCGCGCTGAGCGAAACCGTTCCGGAAGGCGGAGGCATCCTGGCCGCCGACCCGTCCCCGTCCGCACTGGCGGCGGCGATTCGTGCGCTCTCCTCGGACCGCGACCGATTGCGGGAAATGTCCGGCGTCGCCACCGAACACCGCGACAGCGGCCGTCAATCCGTGCAAACCGAGAAGATCATCGCCATCTACAACAGCCTGCTGGACCCGGTGCCCGCGTAGCCGGCCTTCAGCGCAGCATGGTGGCCACGATCCCGGCCAAATAGCCGAGGCGAGCCACCTCCGACGGCCGAAATTCCGGGCCCGGGCGGCCGAGCACAACCGCCGTATGCGGATCGCCCAGCGGGGCGGCGACCATCGTGGTGTCCATGTCGCGCCACGCCTGCGGCACCCACTCGCCCGTGCTGTCCAGCGTCGCGGCCCGTTCGATGGGCAGCCACGGGGCGGAATCCGCCCGCGTCTCCGGCGTACCCGGGCTGAAGGCCAGGCGCTGCAGCTCATCGCCGGTGCTGCGCAGCACGGTGCACCAGCTGACGCGCAGCACCCTGGGCGCCTCGTTGGCCAGCACCTGCAGCCGCGACGCCTTGTCGCCCGCCGCGGCGACGTGGTCGAGCAGCTCGAGCTCGCGATGCGCTTCCAACAATCCGGTGTGCGGGCGCACGCTCTCCACCCGGACGCCGGAAAGCGACTCGGCGGCGGTGATCAGCGTGTCCGGCATCGCCCCCAGCGGCAACTCGATCACCAGGTCGTCGATCGCATACCCCGCGCTGCGCTCGACCACGTCGAGCGACAGGATGTCGGCGCCCACCGAACCGAGCGCCAGGGCCAGGGAGCCCAGGCTGCCCGGGCGGTCGACCAGCTCGATGCGCAACAGATACGACGGCACGGCCAACACTGTTACACAGCGATGCGTGGACTGCATTTCTGCGCAGAACCAACGGGCCTGAACCCGCCCGCACACTCGCGGCTAGGCTTTCGTGTCGTGTCTCAGATCTCCCGCGACGAGGTGGCGCACCTGGCCCGGCTGTCCCGGTTGGCGCTGACCGATAGCGAGCTCGACAGCTTCGCCGGCCAGCTCGACGCCATCCTGACCCATGTCAGCCAGGTGCAGGCGGTCGACGTCACCGGCGTCGAAGCGACCGACAACCCGCTCAAGGACGTCAACGTCACCCGCCCGGACGAGCCGACCCCCTGCCTGACCCAGCGGGAGGCGCTGGCCGAGGCGCCCGAGGCCGCCGACGGCCGCTTCGCCGTGCCGCAGATCCTGGGAGACAGCGAGTGAACGACGTCATCCGCGCCGACGCCGCGACCCTGGCCGCCCGGATCGCCGCCAAGGAACTGTCGTCGGTCGAGGTCACCCAGGCGTGCCTGGACCAGATCGCCTCGACCGACGACCGGTACCACGCCTTCTTGCACGTGGCCGCCGACGAGGCGCTGGGCGCGGCGGCCGTGGTCGACGAGGCGGTGGCCGCGGGGGAGCGGCTGCCGTCGCCGCTGGCCGGGGTGCCGCTCGCGCTCAAGGACGTCTTCACCACCGTCGACATGCCCACCACCTGCGGCTCCAAGATCCTCGAAGGCTGGCGTTCCCCCTACGACGCCACCATCACCATGCGGTTGCGTGCCGCGGGCATCCCGATCCTCGGCAAGACCAACATGGACGAATTCGCGATGGGTTCGTCGACGGAGAACTCCGCCTACGGGCCCACCCGTAACCCGTGGAACCTCGACCGGGTGCCCGGCGGGTCCGGCGGAGGCAGCGCGGCGGCGTTGGCCGCATTCCAGGCGCCGCTGGCCATCGGATCCGACACCGGCGGCTCGATTCGGCAGCCGGCGGCGCTGACGGCGACGGTCGGCGTCAAACCCACCTACGGCACGGTGTCGCGTTACGGGCTGGTGGCGTGCGCGTCGTCGTTGGATCAGGGCGGCCCGTGCGCGCGCACGGTGCTGGACACCGCGCTGCTGCATCAGGTGATCGCCGGGCACGACCCCCGCGATTCCACGTCCGTCGCCGCCGCGGTGCCCGATGTCGTCGGGGGCGCCAAGGCGGGTGCGGCGGGTGACCTCAAGGGCGTGCGCGTCGGCGTCGTGAAGCAGCTGCGCGGCGACGGCTACCAGCCGGGAGTGCTGGCCTCGTTCGAGGCGGCCGTCGGCCAGCTGACCGAATTGGGCGCCGAGGTGAGCGAAGTCGACTGCCCGCACTTCGAATACGCGCTGGCCGCCTACTACCTGATCCTGCCGTCGGAGGTGTCGAGCAACCTGGCCCGCTTCGACGCGATGCGCTACGGGCTGCGCGTCGGTGACGACGGGACGCACAGCGCCGAGGAAGTGATGGCGCTGACCCGGGCCGCCGGTTTCGGGCCGGAAGTCAAGCGCCGCATCATGATCGGCACCTACGCGCTGTCGGCCGGTTACTACGACGCGTATTACAACCAGGCGCAGAAGGTGCGCACGCTGATCGCTCGCGACCTCGACAAGGCGTACGAGTCCGTCGACGTGGTCGTGTCGCCCGCGACCCCGACCACCGCCTTCGCGCTCGGCGAGAAGGTCGACGATCCGCTGGCGATGTACCTGTTCGACCTGTGCACGCTGCCGCTGAACCTGGCCGGCCACTGCGGCATGTCGGTGCCGTCGGGGTTGTCGCCCGACGACGGCCTGCCCGTCGGGCTGCAGATCATGGCGCCGGCGCTGGCCGATGACCGCCTGTACCGGGTCGGCGCCGCCTACGAGGCCGCACGCGGCCCGCTGCCATCCGCCATCTGACCTTTCGTCGCCGTGCGAGTGGTGGGCAGGGCAAGATGAGGGCATGCGGATCGGAGTTCTCACTGGAGGCGGCGACTGCCCGGGGCTGAATGCCGTCATTCGGGCGGTAGTGCGCACCTGCGACGCCCGGTACGGCTCGTCGGTGGTCGGTTTCCAGGACGGGTGGCGCGGGTTGCTGGAAAACCGGCGCATCCAACTGCAGAACGACGATCGCAATGACCGGCTGTTGGCCAAGGGCGGCACGATGCTGGGGACCGCCCGGGTGCATCCCGACAAATTGCGGGCCGGGCTCGACCAGATCAAGCAGACTCTGGACGAAAACGGCATCGACGTCCTCATTCCGATCGGCGGCGAAGGCACCCTGACGGCCGCCCACTGGTTGTCCGAGGAGAACGTTCCCGTGGTTGGGGTGCCGAAGACCATCGACAATGACATCGATTGCACCGACGTCACTTTCGGCCACGACACCGCGTTGACGGTGGCCACCGAAGCCATCGACCGCCTGCACAGCACCGCCGAATCCCATCAGCGGGTGATGCTGGTGGAGGTGATGGGCAGGCACGCCGGCTGGATCGCGCTGAACGCCGGCCTGGCTTCCGGTGCGCACATGACGCTGATTCCCGAACAGCCCTTCGATGTCGAGGAGGTGTGCCGATTGGTCAAACGCCGCTTCCAGCGCGGGGATTCGCACTTCATCTGCGTGGTCGCCGAGGGCGCGAAACCCGTCCCCGGCTCGATATCGTTGCGCGAAGGCGGGATTGACGAGTTCGGCCACGAGAAGTTCACCGGCGTCGCGGCCCAGCTGGGCGCCGAAGTGGAGAAGCGGATCAACAAGGACGTCCGGGTGACCGTGCTGGGCCATGTCCAGCGCGGCGGGACGCCGACGGCCTACGACCGGGTGTTGGCCACCAGGTTCGGCGTCAACGCCGCCGATGCCGCGCACGCGGGCGAATACGGCCAGATGGTGTCGCTTCGGGGGCAGGACATCGGGCGGGTGGCGCTGGGCGATGCGGTCCGCCAGCTCAAGCTGGTGCCGGAGAGTCGCTACGACGACGCCGCCGCCTTCTTCGGGTGATCCCGGCCGGTTCGGCAAACGGCGGGTGGCTTTGTGCTGACGCCGGCCTGAATTTGCCCGACGCTTGACCAGCTTAGGACCGGTCGGCGCAAATTCGTGGTTTCCGGACTGGTCCTCAGCGGTTATACCGGAGGTGTGAGCAACCGCGGTTCGGTTCGCGGAGTCGTTCAGCATCCTTCGCCGTCGGCGGGGCCACCGGGCCCGCCGGTCAGTCCGGCGCAGCCACCTCGGCGCGTCGACGCCGATCGGGCGGCCGCCACAGTGCCGCAGGCCCAGCGCTCGGCTCCGTCCATCCGCCGTCCGCCGTTCAAGCCGCCGCCACCCCCGCCCGGCGCCCCGGGGGGGGCCGGCCGCGGGGGGGGGGGGGGGGGGGGGGGGGGGGGGGGGGGGACGGCCGGGCCCCCCC
>NZ_LZSV01000009.1 GCF_001665605.1 Mycobacterium sp. 852014-50255_SCH5639931 | reverse complement strand
GGAGACAGCGGTGGGGGCGTTGCCGGTGGCGGAGCGTTGAGCGCAGTTCGTTTGGTGGCCAATCGGTTCGCGGCGTCGTCCCGGATGGCACGCCGTTGCGGGTCCGGGTCACCGTTGCCGAGAAAACAGGATTGCGGCGCCTGGTCTACGACGGACAGCGCGCTCGCATAACGTTCCCCGGCGCGTGCCCGATCCCCCGCCGCCGCGGCACGGTCGCCCTCGGTCTCACGCACCAGTTCGAGGTTGACCCGCACCGGGCAGGAGCGGTCGGCTTCGGTGCGGGCAAGCGCGGCGGAGAAGTGAGTGTCGGCATCGTCGAGCCGGCCGTCAAGCACGGCGGCGGTGCCCGCAACGAACGGCGCCTTCGCCGGTTCCACCACGTTCGCCATGCCAAGGATTGCCGCATTGGCCTGCACAGTGTCTCCGTCGCCACTTGCGAAGGCGTGGGCCGCTGAATTTCCGGCCACCACAACGGAAAACAGCTTGACGGTAACCAGCAGCGCGACGGCGGTGACCGGCGCCGAGTAGATCAGCAGCCGCCGTCGCAGCCGCAGCCGTGCCGGTTTCGAAGTCACGATGTCAGATCCCGCCGGGCGATGCGGCCGCGCCGGAATTCGCGGACTGAAAGGTAGATCTCGGCCAGCAGCAGCCCCGCGGCGAGCAGCGCAGGCAGCCAGTACAGCTCGGTCTGTCCGTCGGCCTCCGCCCGGATATCCGGCGTGTCGGGCAGGTCGGGCCGGAAAGACTGTCCCGGATCCCGGTGTACATACGGCACGTTGAGTTGTGCTGCAATTTGTCGCAATTCGGCTTCGTTGATCGCGTCGCTGCGGCCGTAGCCCAGCACCGCTCCGCCGGCCACCGCGCTCTGCGTGAGGTTGAAGTCACCCTGGGGGGTGCGCGAACCGGGCGCACCGCAGCCGAAGTAGAGCACCACGTTTCGCGAACCCGGATACTGCTGCGCCGCCTGGATCAACTGGTATCGCAGCACGTTGTCCGCCGCTCCCCCGTTCACGTCGGGACTCGCGTTTTCGGGGCCGATCGCGGCGACGGTCGGGCGCAGGCTCCAGACATCCTCGGACAGCGGCCAGTCCAGCGAGGCCCGAGAGGCGAAGCCGACGAGCGCGTACCGTGCCGCCGGGTACTGCTTGATTACCGCGGCAACGTCGTCGCGCATCCCCGCGATCCGCGGTTCGCCGGCGCCGTAGTCGTCGACGCCTGAATCGGCCGACCGATCGACGACGAGGAACACGTTGAGGTTCTCGCCAGCCGCTCGGGTTGCGCCACGGCTGTTTTCGTCGTCACGAAGTCCGGGGCGGATGGTCGCGGCAAGGAGCAGCAGCACCGCGAAAGTCACACCGGTCCACCGTAGCGCCGCGCGACCACGCCGGCGTCCCGCCGATAGGAGCACCTGGCGCAGCGCCACCAGTCGCGCCAGGAGTAGCGCACCTGCGACGACCGCGAAGATCGCCCAGGGCAGCAGAGGATGGAGCGTCATCGGCGTAACACCAAGAGGGCTACCGACAGCAACGCCGCCGACAGCAACGCGATTACCAGCGGCACCACCGGATCGTCGCGGAAGTCCGCGATCACGACGGTGCCGTCGGCCAAGCGCGCGGGCGGGGTGTGTGCGCGAATGTCGTTGATTGCCTTGACCACCGATCCTCGTCCCGGTGCGAGGTACCGGCCGCCGCTCCGCGTGGCGAGGGCGACCAGCGAGGCGCTTGCCGGTGACGGCGCGGTGTCGATGACATTGAGCTGCGTTCCCGCGCGCTCGGCCACGTCCCACACACTGGTGTCGGTGAACAGTGCGGGGCGCGAGTCTCCTGCGGCACGGAGATCTGAGGGCCCGAGATAGATCACCGACCGCCGATGCGTGCCGCCCTTCTCGATGGTCGGGAATCCTGACATACAGAGCGCCAGAACGTCGTTCACGGTCGTCGCATAGTCGGTGTAGGGCACGGCGGGGGCGAACGACGCCGACTGCGCCGCATGAGTGCCGGTGTACTCACCGAATCGCGCTGCGGCGTACTGGTGGTCGCGCGTCAGCGGCACCAGGCGACGGTTGACCGATGTCAAGCCGATCCGTTGACGCTGAGGCGACGTGCCGGCCTGCCGCGCGAAGTAGTCGAGCAATTCAGCGGTCGCCGCATCGGTCACCGGCTGCCCGACACACAGCATGATGTCTTCGGGGTGGGCGGCGTCGAAATCGTTGCTGGCGACGGTCGGACGGGCCGCCGTCCAGGAGGCGGCGCCGAACATGGCCGTCAGGACCACCAGGGTTACCACCGTTGACAGTGATCGCAGCCGGGCTACTTTCGCGTACTCGGGCAACCGGGTCAGCCGTGCGACATTGGCTAATGGCCGCAGCCGCCGGCGGGCAGCGGTCATAGGCAGCAATGCCGCCAGCGCCACAACCGCGACGAAGCAGGCCAATCCGATGGCCGCTACCGGCCACCATTTCAGGTCCACGAGCGGATCAACTCCTGCGCCCGGATGCTCACGTCGGTGACATCGACATGCGCCTCGGCGTTGAACTGCGCGTCTGCGAGCCGAGTCAGCAGCGGCGCGGCAGCGGCCAGACTCGCATCGGCCATGGCCCCGACGTGTAGGTACTGCGCCCGCACCCCGGTCGCTTGATGCAGAAAGCTGCGCACCGTCCGGCTGATCGCCGCGCACGCCGCCGGAGCCGACATCTGCCCGGCAGCGTGCTCGTCGGCGATGCCTTGCACACGGCGGGCGAAGCGGTCACGGATCAGCCAGGCGTGCGCTCGCCGCACGACGGGGATGCGCCGCAGTTGGTGCGAGGGCAGGGTCCATACGAAAATGATTACGTACCAGATAATCACGGCAATCACCAAGATCACGGCCAACCAAAGCCACGACGACGCGTACGGCTGCGGACCGAATATGTGGCGCAGCAGATCATCCGGCACGGGCGGCCACCTCGGTCAGGCGAACGAGTTCGCGCCGGATGTGATCGCTGCCGGCGATAGTCGCGTGGGGAATCGCGTGACCGGTCAGGAACGCGTCGAGGCGGTTGCGACGGGACTGCTCGGCGCGGCGGTAAGCGGTGACCACCCGCGGGCCGAGGTCGGCTCCGTTCAGGACGAAGCGACCGGTGGCGACGTCGTACCCGTCGGTGTTGTCGGGACCCACCGCGGCCATGTCCGACACCATCGCCCACATGATGTCGTGGCGCCCGCTCAGTCTGGCGAGCACTGCGCCGAGTCTGTCATCGACCTCGGGTTCATCGGATACCACGATGATCAACATGGTGTGTCGGTAATGCGTTGCGACGTAGTCAAGTTGGGTGGCGACGTCACTGCGGCCGGGGTTGGTCGTAGTGTGCTGGTACCAGCGGTGCAGTAGTCCCTCGATGTGCGACTCGCCGCGCCGCTGCGGAATGTTCACACTGCCGCGGCGGTCGCCGTACACCATGCCGATCTGATCCGATCGCCGTAGACCGATCAACCCCACCGCGCCCATGATGTGCGCGGCGACATCGCGTTTGCCCTCCCCACTCGGGGCGAGCGCCGACATGTTGCGACCTGCATCGGCGACGAGCAAAATCTTGTGGTGCTTCTCGGAGACGAACCGCTTGATGAGCACGCTGCCCGATCGCGCAGAGGCCTTCCAGTCGATGTCCCGGACGTCATCGCCGGGCACGTACGGGCGTAGGTCGTCGAATTCCATGCTGCGCGTATGCAATAGCGCATAGCGGCCGCCTTCGAGCAGGCCGCGGGTGTCGGCGCCGAAGTGCGCCTTGGCCCGGTTGAGGTGCTTACCCAAGGTGGCCTTCGGCGCCTCAGGGAACCCTGACGACCCGCAGCGCGGCGTCGATGACGACCTCGGGGGTGATATCGGCGCTGGCCGCTTCGAATCCGAGGATGAGCCGGTGCCGCAGCACCCGGTGCGCAAGCTTCGCGATGTCCTCGGGCAGTACGTGCGCACGCCCGGACAGCACGGCCTGCGCCCGGGCCGCCTTACAGAACGCGATCGTTGCGCGGGGGCTGGCGCCGTATTCGACCAGACGCGCGATCTGCTTGGGCAGCGCCCCCGCGGGGTGACGGGTCACATCGACCAGCTGGCTGGCATAGAGCATCAGCGCGCGATCCATGTGGACATGGCGCACCACGTCCTGGACGCGGAGCACGTCCTCGAGGCCGACCACCGGCGGGGCGGGCCGCCCCTTGTCGTAGATGCCGGCGTCGATCCGCGACATCACTTCCACCTCCTCCTGCGGGGAGGGGTAGCGCACGATCTCCTTGAGCAGGAAGCGGTCGGTCTGCGCCTCGGAGAGCGGATAGGTGCCTTCCTGGTCGACGGGGTTCTGGGTGGCGACGACCAGAAACGGGTCCGCGAGGGGGTGCACCTGCCCGGCGATCGTGGTCTGCCGCTCCTCCATCGCCTCGAGCATCGCGCTTTGCGTCTTCGCGCTGGACCGGTTGATCTCGTCGAGCAGCACGATGTTGGCGTGCACCGGCCCTAGTTGGGTGACGAAGGAGTTGGTCGCCGAGTCATAGATCTGCGTGCCGATGATGTCGCTGGGCAGCAGGTCGGGCGTGCACTGGATGCGTTGAAAGCGGCCGTGAATCGACTCGGCGAGCACCTTGGCTGCGGTAGTCTTCGCCAGGCCCGGCACGCTTTCCAGCAAGATGTGTCCGCCCGCGAGCAGGCCGATGAGCAGCGACTCTCGCAGGTCGCGCTGCCCGACGATCTTGGCCGCGAAGGCCCCGGAGATGGCGTCAACGATCCCCCGGACGCCGTCGATTTCGCGCTGATCCGGTTGTGTCCTGGCTGTAGTCATACGCCCGGGGGGATACCCCGGCCCGGGATTTCCACACGTGGTCGGCCTCGTCCTCCCGACCGTAGAGTGCCAAGTTCGCGTCCGCTGCGGCGCGACACCTGTGCACTCTGGGCCTGGGGATGCCGACGGGCGCTGCCAGCCCACCGAAAACGGACAGCTCAGATGGTCAATTGCCGATTGGTGGCCGGGGTACGCCGGCCACGGGAGGGAACGGACCCTCGCCCTGCTCCGGCACTACCTGCTCAGCATCCTGCTTGGGCTCGGACTCGGGGTCGTCGGCGGTGTTGTTGGGCGCTTCATCCGCGTGGCGTCGGGTCATGGCATCTCCTTCTTTGACGATCCGGAACCCATACCCCCTCGATGTCGCTACAACCTCCCGCGCCGCGATAACTCCTAATAGCCGCGGGCCCGCTGGCAGGGCTTGGACGTGGGCGGCTGCGGATGTCGAAACTAATGACCCTCGCTTATGGGACTTTCGCCGCTAGCCCGATAGCACCCGCCTGCGATTAACTGGGATGACGTAACTCCACCACGCTGCGCTTGGGGATACTGATGAAGAAAGCAATATTGGGCGTGTCGGCGGCAGCAGTCATAGCACTGATACCCCTCAGTGTTCCCTTGGCACCAGCAGGCGCCGGCGATCCCTGTGTCAACGTCACCGATCCCGCCGCCCACCAAGCGTGCCTCGACGATTACATGCGTGAGATCTACAGACGCGAACTTAGCCAGTGCGAGGCGAGCCCACACCACGGACAGATCGGTCAGGTTTGCGGGTAACCACCTCGGCGGCTACCCAGCCGGGGGCTGGCCCGAATTGTGAACGTCACCCTTGCAGTGAAGAAAGTGGCACAACGTCGCGGCTCATTTAGCCGGTGAGGCAGGGGCTCGAACCCGCAGCTCAGTCGTCCAGCCGTTCGCCGGGAAGCCCGCCTCAACATCTTTGTGGGCGTGGTAGATCCATCCGTCGACCTTGGCGCTTCTCATCGATGGTCTGCCTGGCTGCGACGGAGTGCCCGACAACCCGGGGTAAAAGGCGACGTTAGTCGACCAAGCCACGCCATTGCGGCACCCTGACGCCGGAATATCCACGCGCACATGGATTTTAGAAACGTCTCCGCCGAAGGACCAGCATGAGTCAATAAAGCGCTTCGCCGACACGTACATTCACTCGGGTTGGCGGGGACGCATGACGGCAACGACCCGGATTATTTCTCAGTTCCGCTGCGCCACTAAGGCGATGGGACGTAAGGTTCCCGCCCCGTCGCAATATGGACACTTCGACACCCGTGGTGGACGCAACGCGACGAAAGTCCCGCAGGACATGGGTCTTTAGGCCCTACTCCCGTAGTCGTGCGTGTTGATCGGATGTAAAAGAGTTGTCCCACAACTCAAACCAATTCGCCGGAGGAAACGCGGCGTTATCGAGTTAGTAGGAGGACCCTCATGTCAAGCAGTTTGAGCATTAAGATGATCGCGGCGGTCGGCCTTGCGCTCCTCGGCGCGGCCACGACCACCACTATCGCCGCGGCCGATCCGCTTTCGCCCCCAGCCCCTTTGGCAGGGCCTGTCAACAGCGTCGACGGATTGGGCGGTGACAGGACTGTGGCCTGCGACAACGGCACCTTGTACGTCAGCGGGGGCAACCTTGTGGTCACCGTCACGGGAAACTGCGACGTGCTGAACGTTTCCGGGACCGGGCATAAGGTCACCGTCGACTCGGCCAATTCCATTATGGTGTCCGGCGGCTCGAACGAGATCACGTATCACTCCGGCACTCCGGCGGTCAACAACACCGGCAACCAGAACGTCGTGCACCAGGGCTGAGTCCCCATCTTCGGCCGGGGTCCCGCCCGCGAATGTGATGCCATGTCGGGCGGGTGCATTCCCGAACGCGCCAAGGCCTGAGCGCTGGAACAACTGCGCTCCCTTGAATGCCAAAGTGACTCTCGACAAGTCGCTTAAGCCGTATACCCCGCTCGCACTCAAGGGGGCAAGCAGCTGAAGTGCCTATTGCGCAAAGGGCTTCGGCCGCAACTGAACGAACAGCGGTACCGCTTCGCGCCTACGTCGCGCACTGCGTGCTCGGCCCGGTGGCTTTACTTGCCCGCCAATTGTTGCGCCAAAGCCCACGCCATCTGCGCCAGTGCGCGGTAGCGGTCCCGAATCTCTGATGTGCCGGCCCGGGAGTCGGCAGCATTGCCGTCGATCCCGCGCCGCCACACGCCGGCGGTGATGGAAGCAAGACGGAACATAGAAAACACGATGAAGGCATCGAGCGAGCGAGGCGGCTCTCGGTCGGCATGCCGACAGTAACTTGCAACGAATGCTTGCTCGTCGGGTATGCCGGTGCCGGTCAGATCCTCGCCCGCTACACCCCTCGTGCCGCTGAAGTCCGGCGGCAGATGGTAGGTCAGGCAGGTGTAGGCAAGGTCAGCCAACGGATGGCCGATGGTCGCCAGCTCCCAGTCGAGTACCGCAACGATCTCGGGCTCGGTCGGATGGATCAGGACGTTACCCAAGCGGTAGTCGCCGTGCGCGATGCAAGCCGGTTCATCGTCCGTTGGCAGGTGTTCCGGCAACCACTGCGCCAACTGATCCATCGCCGGCATGTCCTCGACGCGCGCAGCCTGCCACTGCCTCGTCCACAGCGCCACCTGGCGTTGCAGGTAACCCTCTGGCCTGCCGAACCCCTCGAGTCCTACCGCGCGCCAGTCCACACGGTGCAGCGCCGCAAGGACCCGTGCGAGGTCCTCGTAGACCGCCGCACGATGTGCCGGAGCGCTCTCGGGCATGGCCGGGTCGTGAAAGATACGTCCGGGGACGTAGTCCATGATGAAAAACGTTGTGCCGATGATAGATTCGTCATTGCACAGCAGCCGCATACGCGGCACCGGCACACCGGTGTCTCGCAACGCCGACATGACGCGGTGTTCGCGCTCCACTTCATGTGCCCGGGGCAGTAACTTGCCCGGCGGCTTCTTGCGAAGGACGTACTCGCCAGCGGTGGTTTGCAGGTGAAACGTCGGGTTGCTCTGTCCGCCTTGAAACTGGCGAACCTCCAGTTGACCGTCGAAGCCGGGAAGCTTTCCGCGCAAGTGCCGTGCGAGGCCGGCTTCATCGAAGCGGTGCGCAGGTAGCACCGGCACCAGTTCTGCCACGCCGTCCATCGCTGCAACGTTACGTGCGAATTCTCGAGGCGCTACGGAAATCGTCGTCTGCGACGTGTCACGGCAGCCTGAACGTGCTGCCGATATCTCAACCGAAGTAGCAACCATCGTCGATGGGCTGCAAACCCCAACGTGAGCGGATCGAACGGCGTCTTTGAGATGGCTCCAATGTTGCATATGCCCGCGTTCAACGCCCGCAACACACCGGTGTTCATTCGCGAAATTGACGATGAAGTTCGTCACGCCGGGGGGTGACCGCGCAGGTCGCGCTGCCCGACGATCTTCGCCCCGAAGCCCCAGAGATGGCCGTGCCCTCTCTCCGGCCACATTGGGCTCTAGTGTCAATTTCCGATGGGTGGTCGGGGTTCGCCCGTTAGCGGAGGGAAGGAACCTTCGCCAGCCTCGGGTACGACTTCCTCATTTGGCGCCGCGTCCGGGGTCTCGGCGGCGTCTTCGGCAAAAGTCGGCTCTCATGGCGGGTAATCACCGAGCTGCTCCAAACCGGACCGGCGATGTATCTCGGCGCAGCCACCGGCGTTCTCGTCGAATCTCTGCTTCGGCGGGCTTCAAGGGTGACATGGCACAAGGCCTCGTCCCGCCCCCGATCACGGCTCCGGACGCCACCTGAGTGGCACGTGAACGGGGAACCAACCGTCGAAAATCTCGCTGGGCGAAGGGCTGTAGGGTCTGGGATGCCACGCTTTGGGCACATCGCCGCCGCTCCAGTCGAACCAAAAGAACGGAATCTTGGCGAGCCACACTTCAAAGAACACGCCCAGCAGGTCCCGGGCAAGGTGCGAGGCCGGACACCGGTGCGGGCCTCCCCCGAAACTCCAATTCCGCTGCGGGCCATCGAGTTTGATGTCATGACCTGACATGTCATCAGCCTCGTCGCGATGAACGAATCCGACGCACAACTCGACAGGCGACCCGGCTGGGATCGTCGTTTCGCCGATTGTCACGCTGCGGCTGGTGATTCGGGACACGGTCTTCGCCCCGCCATCCAATCGCAGCAGCTCCTCGATGAACCTGCGTTGCCGGTCAGGGTTTTCGCGTAGCTCACGCTGCAATATCGGCTGGCGGGCCAGCACCGCCAGTCCGGCCCTGATAGCGAACGACGCGAAGATGAAGCCTCGGCCCACCGAGGCCATCAGTCCCAGTACTTCTTCGTCGGTGAGCGGTTCGGTGGCGAGGATACTGATCACGTCGGGGCCGCCCTGTGGGGCTCGGCGGATTGCCGCCACCATTTGCGTGTTGACCGCGTCGGGAGCGGTATCCGTCGGCAGTCCGCAGACCGTGACGAAGGCCGCGCGCCAGACAACCTCGGCGACACCCGCACCGTCGCAGCGGTCCAGTTGCGCCGCTACGGCGCCGACGCATTGTTCGATGATCGCGCGCACGGGCTTGAGCATGTCCCGCGAGTTGCCGGGAGTGAACAACTGCTCGATCATGATTTTCCGGTACGGACCGAACGGCGGATTACCGGGCATCAGCTCGCCTTGGCGGCTGGCGAAAAGCTCGCCATCGCGGATGGCAGCAAGAACGTCGTCGCGCCGCCACAGCACGTACGTGCCGTCCGGTTGCCGCAGCACTCGTTGACCGGAGCGCTCCGCGGCGGCCAGCCACTCCCGATAACCGTTGGCTGCTTCCTCGTCGGAACGCATGACTTCCAGCGCGGCGTCGCCACCCGACTCGATCACCGCGCACCACCGACTTTCACGATCGGCGGTCGCTGCGAACTAAGCATGACCGGCGCCGCCTTGAACTCCGACGCCGAAAGTCTATCGCCGAGATCGGCGAGACGTCGCCGCAACAGTCGCCGGGCTGCGGCCGCTAGGTGTGGACTTTCCAGCCCGCTAGCGGGGTGGGCGCCGCCGGAGCGTTGGGGTCATTGAACTCGATGTAGATGTCGCCTTGGTTGACGGTGCCGTCGTAGGCGATGTATCCGTGGGCGGTCTGGCCGTTGGTCACACTGCCCGAGCGCAGGGGCGGCGTCTTGTTGATCTTCTGGTAGTCAACCGTCAATGAGCCGCGTTCGACGTCCCGGTAAGGGTCTTGCCTCCACGGCGACGACGCGGCAGTCACGTAGGCCTCGCCGTAGCTGAAGGGTGTGTCGGACTTGCCGACGATGGTGAGCTCGATGACGTTGCAGCCCCCGCCGCTCCCGGTGCCACCCGACGAAACCCAGCTCACGTTGTTCAGCGTGACGTCGGCGGTCGCGGCGCTGTATTCGGTGACATGGATGGTGGTGCCGGCTTTGCCTACCGGAAACGGCGACTGTTGGGGTGTCGGGTCGGCGCCAGCGAGCGGCGCCGTTAGGCCAGCCGTCATCGCCAGCAATGTCACGACCGCTGCCCTCACGGGAGTCGATATGGCCACCAGCAGACCATAGCGCGCATTGCGTGTGTGACCAGTCCACTACGGGGGTGGGGGCGGACTGGTCGGTGCACTGGCCAGCGTCGGACTCGTCCGCAAAATTCGGCCGCGCCGTTGCGGGCCCGGCGGATGGGAGATCCGCCGCAGGTGTTCGCCGGGGAAGGACAGCACCCGGAGCCGAAACGTCAACGATTTGCCGTTGAAGCTTGAGTGGGGCGTACGCCGGCTCAGATTGCACCAGTCGAACGAAGGCGCTCAATTCCGGCCGCGTCGTAGCCCGCCAATGCGGTGAGCAACTCTTCCGTATGCTGCCCAACGTGCGGCGCTGCCGGCGGTGCAAATCCTTCGTCGGGATTGGTCTTGATGCACGTTCCTATCAGTCGCTGCGAGGTTCCATCCGGCTGAGCCTGTTCGTAGACGAGCCGACGAGCCTTGGTGTGGTCGTCCTCGAACAGGTCTGATCCCAAAAATGCTGGCGCTCCGGCGATATCGGTCGCAATGAAGAAGTCGGTCCATTCCCTGCGCGTGCGGGACTTGAATATTGCCGTCAACTTCTCGCGCAGCCGGGCCTCCGCCTCGAGATCCGTCCCCGGCTTCTGGCGCCCCGGTTCGTAGAGATCCATCCTGTCGAGTGACTCGCAGAACCTCAGCCAGAACTTGTCCTCCAGGGCGTTGAAGACCACGTAGTTGCCGTCGCTCGTTTCGTAATACTGGTAGCGAAGGGAGGCGCGGATTCCCTCGCCGTAGGCCGGTTGACCATTCGCCAACGCCGTGAGGTGCTGGAAGTTCCAGTTGATCGCCGCATCGACCTGCGCGACTTCGATGTACTGCGGCTTGCCGTCGCGCCCGGCGGCGTGCAGCGCGGCGAGTACTCCCATCGCTGCGTACAGCGGACCCGCCAGAACACCGGTCGTCCCTGTGGCCGCCCCCGAAAGGCGTGGCGTCCCGTCCGCACCGATGACCGGTGGACTCAAGCCGGCGAAACAGTCGAAGGACAGCCCGTGTGTGGGCAATCGGGTGTAGGGCCCATAGCTGCCCATGCCATTGAGCACGCAGTAGACAACCGTCGGGTTGACCGCGACGACGTCGTCGTAGCCGAATCCGAGCCGGTGCGCGGTTCCGTACCGTAGTCCGTCGATCACCACCGCCGATGTCGCGGCCAGGCGGCGGAAAGCGTCTTGACCCTCAGTCGTTTTCAGGTTGATTGCCACGCTCTTCTTGCCGCGATTCCAGTGAGAGTCCTGCAGTTCGCCGCCGGAAACCGCCGAACCGCGGAAACCACCGCCGCCAGGTGGTTCCACCTTGATCACCTCTGCGCCGAGGTCGGCCAGATGCCCGCCCAGTGCATCCGCGGAGAACAGTGACACCTCGAGGACTCGGACATCCCTCAGAAGTTCCATAACGCAACCTTTCCAGCCCGGAGTCCGGACGCGACACGGCGCGCCGCGCCTTCAGAAGTGCGGGACGGCTACATCATGGTGATTGATTTCAGCTCGGTATATTCCTCGAAACCCCAGCGCCCCTGCTCTCGGCCGAGTCCACTCTGCTTGAAACCGCCGAACGGCCCGCCGCCGTTGAACATGCCGCGCGCCGGCAAAGACCAGCCGGGCCCCTGCCCGCCACCCGGATTGGCGCCGAGGTCGGCACCGGGTGCGACAGTCTGCACCATGATGGTGCCGGTTCGGACCTGCCTCGCGACGTTGAAACCCCTTGCGCCGTTGCGCGTCATCACCATCCCTGCCAGACCGTAGATGGAGTCGTTCGCGATGCGGATGGCGTCGTCTTCGGAGCGATAGGTCATCACCGCCAGTACAGGCCCGAACACCTCTTCCTGGCATAGGCGCATGTCGCTGCGGCAGTCGACAAATGCCGTCGGCTCGTAGTAGAAGCCGCGTTCGAGATGTTCGGGACGTTTGCCGCCGACCACCAACCGCGCGCCTTCCTCCGCTCCGGCCGTAACGAAGGACTCAACTCGTTGACGCTGCTGCTCCCTGATGAGCGGCCCGACGACGGTGGCGGGATCACGTGGATCCCCGACGGTGATCATCGGAGCCATGGCTTTCAGGCCGTCGACATACGCCTCGAGTAGGTGCTCGGGCAGGAGAAGTCGCGACGTGACGGTGCATGCCTGTCCGGCATGCATCAGGACCTGCCCGAAACCGATTCCCGCGACGTCACTTTCGGCGACGTCGTCGAGAACGATGTGCGCGCTTTTGCCGCCGAGTTCCAGCTGTGCGCGTTTCATCGTGGCCGCCGATAGTTCACGGATGCGTCGGCCGGTGGCCGTCGAACCCGTGAACCCGATCATGTCGACGCCTCGGTGGGTACACAGCTCCTCCCCCACGTCGGCACCACCCACGACCACGTTGAACACACCGGGCGGGAGCCCCGCTTCCTGACCGACCTTGGCAAGCTCGAAGGCGTTCATCGGGGTCCACGGGTGGGGCTTCAGCACCACGGTGCAGCCGACGGCCAAGGCGGCCAGGCACTTTTGGATGTTGATCGAGAACGGAAAGTTGAAC
This sequence comes from Mycobacterium sp. 852014-50255_SCH5639931, assembly GCF_001665605.1. Classification (GTDB taxonomy): domain Bacteria; phylum Actinomycetota; class Actinomycetes; order Mycobacteriales; family Mycobacteriaceae; genus Mycobacterium; species Mycobacterium paraffinicum. Next base: position 70,835 of record NZ_LZSV01000009.1, on the reverse strand, counting down.
GGCGTGATGACCCCGACCACCCCGACCGGTTCGCGGACGACCGTCACGCCGCCCAGGCCAGTCGGCGAAACCACGGGGCCGCCCGGTGTCTCCACCCACGTCACATCATGTTCGACGAACTCGCCGTAGTAATGAGCCGCCTCGATGGCACCGCCAACCTGAATCAGGTCGGTGATGAACCCGGTCGAGCCGATCTCGGCGACGACTAGCTCTCGAAGTTCCGCCTTGCGCTCTTCGAGAACCTCAGCGAACCGCTTGATGATCTTTGCCCGCTCCCGGACCGACATCCACGGCCACGGCCCTTCGTCGAAAGCCCGCCGGGCAGCCTCGATCGCCATGGCCGCCTGCTTTGGCCCGCCGTCGACGACTCGGCCGATCAACTCCTCGTTGGACGGATCGATGACGTCGATGGTGCCGAGGGCGTTGTCGCTCGTCCACTGGCCGTCGATGAAGCTTTGGTACTCCCGCATCAGCCGAATCCGTCAGCCGTTGACTACGTCAGCGTCGGATACGGGGCGGGCTCGAAGTCGAAGACCCGGCGCGCATTACCCTGCAGCACCTTGTACTTGTCAAGGTCGGAACGGCCGTCGAGTGCCTTGTGAGCGGCCTGAAGGGAGTTGGGCCAGAGGCTGTCGGTATGCGGATAATCCGTTTCGATCATCACATTGTCGACACCGATGGAGTCCAAATTCGCCGCCCCGAAGTCGTCCTCGATGAAGCAGCCGTACATGTGTTCGCGGAAGAGCCGACGCGGTGACTCCGGGAATATGTCGGGGTCGGTGGGTACGGGTGTCAAGCGCATCGTGGCCGGATCAACCGCCCAGTTGTTGGCGCGCAGGTACTGGTAGTCGGCGGCGACATGTTCTGCACGCTCGATGAGGTAGGGGATCCAGCCGATGCCGCCCTCGGCCAGCACGATCTTCAGGTCGGGGTACTTCTGCAGCTTGCCCGAGAACAGCCAATCCGTAGTTGAGTTCGCCAGATTGAGGTTGATGTTGACCGCCTGAACCCCGAAAGGTGCGTCAGGCGACGTGGTGGGACTGACCGAGGACGATCCGATGTGCGTGCACAGCGGCATGTTCGTCTCGTTCACCACCGCGAAGAAATCGTCCCATGCCCCCGAGTGGATGGACGGAAATCCCAACGGGTGCAGATTCTCCGAGAAGGCAATGGCTTTGGCGCCCTTGCCGGCGCACCGTAGCGTCTCCTCGACGGCCAAGCGGGTATCCCACAACGGAATGATGATCATCGGGATGTAGCGACCGGGCGCCGCCGCGCACCACTCATCGATGACGAAGTCGTTGTACGCCCGCACGCACTTGAGACCTAGTTCGCGGTCACCGAGGTGGGCGAACATCTGACCACAGAACCGAGGGAAGAACGGAAAGTTCAATCCCGCGATCACATGATCCTCGTCCATGTCAGGGATGCGGGCCACCGGGTCGAAGTACGCGCGAGGCATCTCGTCGTAATTCACTGGCAGCGGGGAGTACTCAGGCGGCCTTTGGTGGGCCGCGACCAAGATGCCCATCACCGACGCGCGCGCTTGGTCGTAGATCCACGTATCGACGCCGTCGATGCGCTCGACGCGGGGCACTCGATCGCGGTCGGCGGCCGACGCGCGGTCGACCCATAGGTTCGGTGGCTCGATGATGTGGTCATCGACGGAGATCATCCATTGAAGATCTTGCTTGTCCACGAGTTCCTCCCTGATTCACCGAACCGGTTCATCGGGGGCGAGCAAAAGGGGCGGCTTCGCGCAAGACGGATACCGAATACCGGCTGACCTGATGCTAGAAGCGGCTTCGGCAGGCTGTCAAGTAGCACTTGATAAGTTGAGGGCGCGTCACTTGACGATGCGCTATTGCGTTGGCTGCGCGGTGATATGAGCGATTGCCCGCCCCTCACTGGCCGACGCGAGGACCAGGCGTGAAGACGACGGGCAGGGCCCGGTAGCCCCGAGTGACCGAGTTCCCGTGAAAATCAACTTTCGCCCCAGGCGGGATGGCGTAGTCGGGTATCCGCTTCAGAGTCTGTTCGACGCCCACCCGAAACTCGAGTCGGGCGAGATTGGAGCCGAGACAGCGGTGGACGCCGGCTCCGAACCCAAGGTGGCGGTTCGTCTGCCGGTCGAGAATGCACTTATTCGGCTCGTCGAACTCGCGCGGGTCGCGGTTGGCCGCCGCATAGTTCACCACGACCGTCTCACCCGGACAGAATCTCTGGCCGCTCAGTTCAACGTCTGCCGCGACTGAGCGATGCAGTCCGTGAACCGAGCCGGCGAACCGGATGAATTCCTCAACCGCTGTCGGCATCAACTCGGATTCGCGCACAAGTCGGTCGCGCTCCGAAGCATGGGCGCCCAGGTAGAAGAAGGCGAATGACATTGCACTAGAAGTTGTTTCGAGCCCAGCTTGCACCAGCAGAAGCGCATTCGCGACAACGTCGTCGAAGCTCAACTTCTCGCCGTCGATCTCGGCGGCGAGTAAGACATCGATGAGGTCGTCACGCGGCGGTTCACTACGACGTTTGTCGATCTCCTCGCGTACGCGAAGGTAGAGATTCGTCATCGAACCGATTCGGACCTCTTCGCTCTCACCATTGATCGCGAGGTCGGCTGCCTCGATGTAGAGCGGCACGTCCTCAACGGGCATGCCGAGCAGATGCCGGAAGAACACGATCCCGGGTTGCTGCCATGCGACGTCTGCGAGGTCCCCGCGGCCCGATTCGATGAAGTTGTCGATCAACCCATCGGTGATCGCGCGCACCTGGGGCTCCAACTCCTTCATCCGGCCCGGAGAAAAATATGGGTTGAGAACTTTGCGAAGCTGCTGCTGCCGTGGCGGATCCAAGTTGATCACGATGTCGCCAAACGACGTCGGGTTGCGTTCCATCCCAGCGGGCTTGCTGGAGAAGCTGCGCCAATTACGCAAGATCTCATAACACTCGTCGTAGCGCGTGGCGACCCACGCGCCCCCCGGTGTAGGGCCCAGAAAGGGGACATCCTGGTGACTGAAGGGTCCGTTCTCCCGCATCACTGCGTAGACCTCGTACAGGAATTCTTGGTCGTTGAAATCTTCGTGACGAAGATCGAAATTCCGGGCGTGTTCCTCCGACGATCTGCTCACCATGGATAGTCCTCTCCGCACCTGCGCGCCGGCATGCCTAGATCGACGCAACGCCGACGATCAGCCTGGGCAGACAGGACCGGACGACGGGCCGTCCAGAGTTCCGCTACACCGCAATCGTGCCACCGTCCCTGTGCCATCTGCCCGGGCCTTCGGATCTCTCGCACACGCCGAAAGTTACTTTGCCAGCACAGTAAGTCGTAGGCCGCCATCGAGTCAAGTAGCACTCGATAACCGGGCTCGCCGAGGATGCGCGCCTTGCGGCGGTGACCGAGCTAGACAGCGGTCTAGGCGGACGGGTCAGCCTCCAGGACCGTTGGGCCACTTCAGCAATGAGCCGCCGTCGACCCGGATTTGCTGTCCGGTGATGTAACGGCTCTCATCGCTGGCAAGGAAAACACCTAAGTTGGCCATATCGTCTGGCTCGATGTACGGAATCGGCATGGCTTGGAAAAGAGTGAACAGCGGTTCGGCATCCTCGCGACTGGGCTGTTTACCCTGCTGCGTGAGATCGGGACGGAACATGCTGTACATGCCGTCATTCTGCAAGAGATGCGTGTTGCAGTTGGTGGGATGGATCGCATTGACTCGAATCATCCGGCTTGCCAGCGCCAACGACATCTCTTCGACGTACCCGATGAGGACCCGCTTGCTCCAGCCGTAACCTCTCCCGCCGGGACCCATGTTCGGGTTGTCGGTGGTGCCGCTGATCATGCCCGCGGTCGACCCGGTGATGATTACCGAAGCGCCATCGGTCAGATGCGGAACCGTCACTGCGACGGTGTTCATCACACCTAGAAGGTCAACGTCACTTGCGTCGATGAAAGACATCGCATCGTGAGGACGTCCCATGGACATCGGAAGGATGCCGGCGTTCGCAACGACGATGTCGATGTGGTCGAACGCTACAAGCCCGGCTTCAACCGCCTCCCGTAGTTCGTGGCGCTCCCGCACATCGCTGATCCGCGCAACGACTCGTCGCCCCACTTCCTTCACCGATCGCTCAGTTTCCGCTAGATCGTCGGGTGCGGCTAAAGGATATGGGTTAGAGGGAATGTCGCGGCAGATGTCGACGGCGATGATGTCCGCTCCCTCTTTCGCCATCGCGACCGCGTGGGCGCGCCCTTGGCCACGAGCCGCTCCCGTGATGAATGCGACTTTTCCTTCCAGACGACCCCGCACCCGAACTCCTCACGCTGGTTTGAGCTTTCCGCTATGCCCAAATATTTGTTCCGACCCTATACTGCCGGCCCGCTCAGAGCAACTCAAAAGCGTTCTTAGGCCGAAAGTTTGAGCTCGTCGGGCGTATTTCGTCGGTTCTGATGCGTAGCCTTGCGGAAAATACGCTTCCGTTCGACCAGCTCCCCCTTGAGCCGGCACACAAGGCTGAACCCGATTGCGTCCGAAACGGCAATCGAATCGCGGCGTTGAGGACGTCACCGCGTCTGCGCGGTTTTCGTCAACACCAACGCTGCTTCGTTGTAGGGGAACAATCGGTAGAACAGCCGGGGCGCCGGCGTGATGAGTGGTGCGGCCTCGGCCTTGCTTACGATCCGGGGACTGGCCAACGCGACAGCTTTGCCCCACTTGTGCAGCACTACCGGCCCGCCGGCCAGTACGTTCTTGAGCCAGTCCGATTCGAGCCCGTACCCGATCAGGATGGCGAAGCCGTTCTGGGTCTTGAAAACTAAGAGGGGCGTTCGATATCGCCTACCTGACTTACGTCCGATGTGCTCGAGAGTCCCCAAGCATGGAAGCCACGGCGTCAGCGAGCGAGCCACAGGATTGGTGACACGACGATGGAATTCTGCGACAGCACGGGGCACTCGCATAAACGTCCTTTCCCCACGACGTGCGGCTTCTTTCAAGCTCTGGGGCGCTTCGGTATCACGCTTGAGGCCGATCCCATGCCGGCTCGCCTAACTTGGCGCGTATCGCACCCCACGGGTCAGCGTAGTGACCCGGGGCATTTCGATACGGCGAGCGTCGCGCCATGGCGAGTCGCACGATCGGGGCGATGAGCCGACCCGGGTAGTGCAACAAGCGGTACTTCTTAGCCAACTCGGCCCGCAGGTCGGACCACGAATGATGCTGGAACTGCAACGCCTCTTGGGCACGGGTGGTGTCCATCCAGTCGGTTACGAACCAGTCGTCGTCGCTGTCCGGATCGCCGGGGCGGCCAGGTGGCATGGCGCCCGGCAGGCCCAGAGCCGCCACGAGACCCGCGGTGACTTCGGCATAGGTCAGTCGATGGGAATCGTCGCCGCCTATGAGCAGGATCTCGCGAGCGACGTCGGCGGTGGTTGCCGCGGCAAACGCCCAGGCGACGTCGCGAACATCCACTGTCTGCACCCGACCGTCACTGGGCAGTGCGGCTTGAAAGTACATCGCATCGGCGGTGACTGGCAGTGCCCCTAGATCGGGGCTGAGTACGGCCCCGAGTCGCAGGACCACCCATTCCAGGGTGGACCCCCGCACAAGCTGCTCGGCCTCGGACTTCTGGCCGCTGTAGACGTCGTAGGGACGCATCGGCTCCTCGGCCCGCAAGGGGGGAGTCGTGCGGTGCGGATTGCGGGGGCCCATCACGGTGATGCTCGACGCGTGGACGAACCGCGGTTGCTTCGGTAGCCCCTCGACGATGCGAACCAGATTTGCGGTGCCGTCCACGTTCACCCGTCGTCCGACCTTCGGTATCGGGTAGATCGCCGGTGCAATCACCGCTGCGAGATGGACGATTGCATCAGGGGCGGTCTCCGCCACAAGGCGCTGAACTTGCGCGGAATCGGTGAGGTCGGCTCCCCGGAACTCAACGCCGCTAGGAAGTTTCGCGGCCGCCTTCCGGTTGGCCGGCGTGTCGAGGTCCGTGGCCACCACACGGCGGCCGCCGAGTTCGGCCAGTCTCCGCACGGTTTCCGAGCCCACCAGGCCTAAGCCGCCGGTAACGAGAACGGTGTTCGACATGGGTCTCCCGATTCAGCCGACGGGGGTGAAGGTCAGGTGCAGTTCACGTAAGCCGCGCAGGATGAAGGTCGGCTCATACTCGTAGTGGCGCTGGTTCGCCGGGCCGTGGTGTGCGTCCGAAATCGCGATATCCGCCATGCGGTCCAGCACTCTGTTCATCGAAATCCGGCCCTCCGCCCTCGCCAGCGGAGCACCTGGGCACGAGTGGACGCCGCGGATGAAGGCAATCTGTTCGCGTACATTCGGACGATCGGCGTCAAAAGTATTAGGAGATTTGAACTTCCGTTCGTCGCGGTTACATGCTCCGGGCAGCAGCATGACCGTTGTCCCCGCGGGCACCTCCACTCCGCCGACCGTGGTCGTTTTGCGCGCCAGTCTGAAGTGAGCTTTGACAGGGCTTTCCATGCGCAACGTTTCTTCGAGAAATGCCGTAATCTTGGTTCGGTCCTCCCGAAGCGACGCTTGGAGTTCCGGGTTCTCACCGATGACACGTACCGCCGCGCTGACGAGTTTGGTAGTGGTCTCCGTCCCTGCGGCGAAGAGGAAGGTCGACAAGTTCATGACGTCCTCGATCTCGGGCGTCGACTCATCTTCGTACTTTGCCTGGGCCAACTCAGTCAATACATCACCGCGCGGCGAGCGCCTGCGGTCTTCGATATAGGCGTAGAACTTCTCGTTGAGCCATTGCAAGGGGTTGTGCGCTGTTGTTCCCTCCCCGAGCTCGCCCGCAACCTGGGTACTGAATTGTGCTTTGAACTCCTCATGATCTTCTTGAGGGACACCCAGAAGATCAGCGATCACAAGCAGGGAAAAGGGTTTTGCGTAATCTGCCAGGAACTCGCAACTACCTCGCCCGAGGAAGGTGTCTAACTGCTGGTCCGCCAGCCGCCACATGAACTCCTCGTTCTCTTTCAGGCGCTTCGGAGTGATCAACCTGTTCATCAAACTTCTGGTCCGAGTGTGCAGCGGCGGGTCTTGATTCGAGATGTGCTCTGCCATGGGGGCAACATGGCGATGCTCCTCGATCAGATCGGAGACGTCGTCGGCCCCATCGGGACCGAAGGGGAAACCGGAGAACGGGCCCGCCAGAGAGTTGCACGACGAGAAGAAGGCAGGGTCCTTGTAGACCGCAACAGCTTCGTCGTATCCGGTAATTGCCATCACGTTGAATGGGGTCGCCTGGGCGACTGGACATTTCGATCGCAGATGGTCGAAGTAATGGTACGGGTCGGACACCAGCGATTGATCGGTGAAAAAGTCAACCGCGTCGAAATCTGTCATGCGCTTCTTCTCATTCCTCTCAATGAACATAAGCCGGCGATCAGCCCGCAGTGAGACTCACTCGCCCGCACCGCGCGGAGTCACCAAACTCTCAGGCCGGGTCGAACGACACCGGCAGCGACGATGGTGAGCGGAAGACCATGCCGCGGATGTGCGGGTCGTGGCCGTCAGGGTCGAGGCGGAGGTTGGGTAGGCGGTCCAGCAACAGGTTGATGGCAGTGCGCATTTCTAGTCGAGCAAGGTGCATGCCCAGGCATACGTGGACTCCATAACCCCAGCTGATGGGAACTTTCGCTTGCCGGAAGATGTCGAACTGGTCGGGGTTGGCATACCGATCTTCTTGGCGGTTGGCCGCGCCGAGCATCGGCATGACCGACGATCCTTGAGGGATAGGCACTCCGGCCAATTCGGTGTCGCGCGTGGCGACGCGAGTGATGTTGAGCAGGGGCGCGTCCCAGCGCACGGCTTCTTCGATCGCTTGAGGTATCAGTGACCGGTCGGCGCGGATGGCATCGAGTTGGTCAGGATGGGTGAGAAGCGCGAACAGCAAGGTGCCCAGGGAGCGGTACGTAGTTTCCACGCCGGCCGGAAGAAGTAGCCGGATGAAAGAGTAGATGTCTTCGTCCTCGAGTTTTTGTCCGTCGATTTCGGCGGCCGCCAGGCTGCTGATCAGGTCCTCGCGGGGCTCCGCCCGACGCGCCTCCAGGATCGGGGTGAAGTAGTCGACGAGCGCCTTCGACGCCGCGAGACCGCGTTCGGGGTAGACCGTATAGCTCAGCATGGAGATCGACCAGCGCTGGAACTGCGGAAAGTCCTTCTCCGGCAGGCCGAGAAGTGCGGCGATGATGCGACTTGGATAAGGGAACGTGAACGTTTTCACCAGATCGGTGACCCCGTCGGCGGCGAATCCGTCGATCAGCTCATTGCCGATGCGGCCCACGATCTCGTCTTCCCAACGAGCTAGGGCTTTTTGGGTGAAGGCTTTGGTCACTAGCGAGCGCAGCCGGCCGTGGATTGGTTCATCCATACCCAGCATCACGCCATGGCCGAGGACGTCGCCGAAGATCTGAATCACGGCGCGGGAGGAGAAGGTTTCGTCGTCGCGCAGCATCGTCTGGATGTCCTCGTGACGGTAAACGATGAAGACGGGTTTGCCTTCCTCGCCGGGCAGCATCGACGTTTCGATCCGTTGGATCGGAGTTTCGTGACGCTGTTTGGCCAACTCCGGGTAGGGGTCACGGACATCGCCGGATACGACGTCGTCAAATGCAGCGAAGTCTTCGAGTGCGTCAAACAGCTCTGACATGGTGCTCCTATCAAGTCGCGGGACAAGCGACAGATTCGATTTCGGTGTATTGGTGAAATCCCGCCACCCCGTTCTGGCGTCCCTCGCGCAGTGGCTCCAACTCGCTTTCGATGGCGTCGTGAAGTTGCAAGAGGCAACGTTTCCGCAGTGCCCGATTGGTCGACCAGTCGGTCTCGTCGAACGATCGCCGGGCCGCGTCGATCGCGCGGTTCATATCGGCTTTGGACGCATCGGCAACCTCACCGAGCACGTCTTCGTTTGCGGGGTTGATGTTGGTCAACGTGCCAGACTCTCCATCGACGACCTTGCCGTCAATCATCATCTTCGACTCGAACGCCACCGTTGTTGCTGCCTTAGTCATTGTGCGCGCTCTCCTTTGGCGCGGACTGTGTCGGTGAAAACCGCATCGCCAGCGACGCCAATCGGTTCATGACTGGCTGCGGCAGCACCTTGGCGGCCGACACCATCAGTCGCTGTGCGGTGGTGAGCGGCCACGCCCCGTCACGCATTGACCCAAAGCGAGGGATCCCGAGGATCATTCGGGACATGAGGTGCATACCCATCGCGGGTAGCACTCTGTTCAGGACCAACAACATCGAGGCGTCGGGGCCTACGCCGCGGCGGCGAAAGGGGCCTTCGTCGGCCAACGCTTTGACCACCCCTTCGGTGAAGAGCTCTGGCGAGCGCGCGAACTTGATCGCATACCGGCCGCGGCTGTTCATGGTCTGGTGAAGGCGGGCGTATGGACCGGCGAAGTCACGGTCGTCGTTGGTGCCGGCGTCGGTGATGATGTCCGTCTCGTACGTACCGGTGACCAGGACGGTCACGCCGATCCCGAACGGTGCGACTTCGAACGCCAGTGACTCTCCCCAGCGTTCCATCGCACCCTTGCTCGCCGAGTAGGGCCCCGTGCCGGGCTGCCCGCGCACGCCCGCCGCGCTGCCGACGAGGACGATCCGGCCCCGACCTGCTGCCCGCATCGACGGCAACAGCGCTTTGGTGAAAGCCACCGGCGCGATCACATGGGTGGTGAACATGTTGTGCCACAACGCCGTATCGGTCTCTTCGACCATACCGGCCGCTGATATGCCGGCGTTGTGCACGATGGCGTCTGGCGCACCGACGCGCTCCACGATCACTTTGGCGGCAGCGGCGATCGACGCGGCATCCATCAAGTCGAGCTGGACGCCGATGAGCCGGTCGTCGTCTTCGGTCGCTCCCACCGCGTTGCGCAACGAGGCCATGCCCTGCGCAGGCGTCCGCATGGTGGCGATCACACGCCACCCCTCGCGGTAGAGGCGGACCGCAGTCGCGAAACCCAGGCCCCGCGAGGCACCCGTGATGACGACGCTACGAGGTTCAGGCACCGGAGTCTTTTGTCGCGCAACGGTTGCTCTTCGAGCCCAGCTGTACGTCGGGGCGGCCGTGTGGCAGTGCGTACTGCCAGGTGGACCACTTACCCACGGAGTAGGGCCCCTTGGCGCCGTTTTCCTCGTAATAGCCCTGCGGGTCAAAGACTTTGGCTTCGGGGTACGGCCACGGGCACGCCACCGACGTGGCGGCGCCGCTTGCCTTGATCGCCCAGAACCAGCCGCCGTAGGCGAAGTAGGAAACGTTGATGATCACGAACATCACCAGGAAGGTGCCGAGCACGGGCCGCGCCGGGAACAGCTTCGCCTTGGCGGCCAGCTTCTCTGCCACCGGCCTACCGGTGTCATCGCGGTAGACCAGGATCGCGGCCGGGATCATCACGAACGTCACCCCCAGCGATTCCCAGATCAGCGGGAACTGGAAAGTCGTTCCGGTGAAGATCGACCCGAACGGGATGACCTGCGAGTAGATGTAGAGACCGGTCTTGATCGACCCGACCTCGAGAACAGCGTCGAAGATGAACCCGATCACCAGCACGAGTCCACCGAGGCTGATGAGCGGATGCCTACTGACGAAGGCCTGCGGGTCGCGCGCGGCCTGCAGCTTGCGCAGTACCCACACCGCCGCGAAATACGGGCCGAAATAGAATGTGACATAACCGAATACGATGAAGGGCTCGACCGTCGGCGACATCATGATGAGAATCCAGGACTCCGGCCAGTGCAGGAGATCCGGGTTGTACACCGCGTAGGGCGCCCAGTTCATGATGGGGTCCTGCCAAACGATCAATGTCGTGACCAAGAACATCAGCATCACTGGACTGCCCGGGTTGCGACGCCAGCCGACGATGAAGACGACGACCAGGGCCACGAGCATCAGTGCCGTCGCCACCTGGATGAAGCCCATCCATCCGGTGAAACCGAAAAGGAATTCGACCGGGCGCGGTCTGCCAACGGTGTTGGGATTGGCGACTCGCGGATCGAGCTTGGTGCGCGACACCGCGAGGAAGAGGCCGACGAACGCGAGCAGTCCGATGCCGGCCAGCCACGAACCTATGCTGCCAGTGCCTCTCCGTCCGGGGGCCGATTGCTGCTTGGCATCCAGCACTGGCGTCGATTCTCCGGTACCCATGCGTTCACTCCTGACCAAATCGGTCGACTAGGTGCGAGTTGACACCGTCGGCGTCCAACGTGCGGGCGACGAGGTACCCCGCGCCCATCCAGGCTCGGCGGGTCCACTTTCCGAATGACACTCGCGTGCCCGGCGCACCGGAAGCTGCGGGCATCATCTTCACCCGCTCGAGCGCTTCTTTGACTCCGCGCGGGCTCAACGGGTGGGCATCGGCAAATGCACGCACCAGAGTCGACGCGATGTCGTGGTTGACCACGGACACGCAATATTCGGGACGGTTGCCGTGCTTTGCCTCGTAGCGATCGAGGAATTCCTGTCCGAGTTTGTTGGCCTCGTCGTATTGGTCGACACCGATCCAACCCATGAACGCCTTCCACATCACCGGGTTGATCCAGGCGTTCTGCCACGCGGTGGTCGAGAAGCGCGGAGGGTCCCAGTTCACGGCTTCCAGGGCTGGGTTGACGAAGACGATGCCGAAGCCGAAGCCGAAGTGCACGATCGACTCGGCCTGCGCATCGTGCAGGGCACGGACCGCTGCGTTGATGTCCTGTGCCGTCTGGGCAATGGACACCTCGGCGACGATCCGGAGGCCTTTGCGCGCGCAGGCGCGCCGGAAATTGCCCATGTAGGTCTCGCCGATCAGGCTCTGCTCGACCAGGACACCAACCGTACTCAACCCCCGCTTGGCGATGAGGTCGGCGAGGAAGATGGGTTCATCGGTCATGGAGCCCTGGGGGAACGAGAACGTCCACTCACCCAGCCAGTCGTCGGTCCCGGTCACGCTGAGCGCCGGCACCTTGAAACGCTCTTCGATCGCCTCGCGCATCGGGACGACGTTGTCAGTGATGTTGGGGCCGAACACCACCAGGCAGCCCTCGTCGACAAGTTCGGCGTAGGCGTCGATCACAGCCTTGACCGTGCCTTTAGGCAGACCCTCGACCTCTTTGTAGATCACCTGTACCGACCGGTCCAGCAATCCCTTCTCGACGGCATCTTCGAAGACGAGGTCGAGGGACTGAACGAACGAGTCCAGCAGATCTTTTGGGAAATCTGCAGCGAGCGTGAAGTCCATGAGATAGCCGACTTTGATCGGGTCGGTTTTGCTCTCATAGGACACCGCTACCTCCCAATTATCAAACCTAATATTTGTTCATACACTAACGTCCAGCGCTGTGCACCGTCAATCAGTTCCGCTGACAGACGCTCCCAGGTAGATCTCGATCATCTCGTTGAGACCGCGGGACACGATCACATCGTCAGTGAGCGGTCCCGCGATCGCGGCTCGTGCGGCATCCTCGATGGACAGGCCTTCGGTGATCAACTGGCCCGCGGCTATGAGGACGCGGGTGGAGGCCACCTCGCGGAGCCCACCGGCCTCCAGGCGGCGGATCGCTTGGCCGAAGCGAACCAGGGCGGCAGCAGTCGCCGGGTCGACGCCCGACTCGTGCACGACGATCCCTTCCTCGACCTCGGCGGCGGGATAACCGAAGTCGATCGCGACCATGCGCTGCCTGGTCGAGTCTTTGAGGTCCTTCAGCACGCTCTGATATCCGGGGTTGTACGAGACGACGAGAGCGAAGCCCGGCGCGGCGTCGAGAGTGATGCCCAGACGCTCGATCGGCAGTTGACGACGGTGATCGCCGAGCGGGTGCAGCACAACCGTCGTGTCTTGGCGAGCTTCCACAATCTCATCGAGGTAACAGATCGCTCCCTCGCGGACCGCTCGTGTCAACGGCCCATCAACCCATACTGTTTCATTGCCGCGGAGCAGGTAGCGTCCCACCAAGTCGGCGGTGGTCAGATCGTCATGACACGACACCGTGATCAACGGCCGACCAAGGTCGTGGGCCATCGCCTCCACGAAGCGGGTCTTGCCGCAGCCGGTGGGACCCTTCAAGAGCAGCGACAGCCCCCTTCGGTAGGCCGCCTTGAAAATCGCTTCTTCATTGCCCACCGACCGGTAGTAAGGGCGAGCCGGATCGGCTTGTGGCCCGGCACCATTCCGCTGCGCGAGCCCGGCCTCGTCGTTCATCCGACCCTTCCTTCGTCCGCACCGTTGCGGCCACGTCGCCGAGCACCCTCGGACCCAGACATGCAGCTTAATCGGAACAGATGTTTGTTTTCAACCACTCGCCAAGGGCTTGACCCATGCCGAACCGACGACCACGGCGAGCGCGATCCGATGAGGCGCTCTTCATGACACTCGTTTCTGCACTTCGGCGGCCCGCACCGCCGATCTGAACAACGGTCCGATGACACCTGCGAGTTGTTCGGGCCGGCCAACCGCCGCATGCGCTGTGCTGCCGAAAATCTTCCTCAGTGATCCGACGGCCGTCGCCGCCCCTACAGTCAGGCAGACACAGCCGATTCCACGACACCGAGCCTCGTCGAGCGCACGGCGAGCGTCGGCCGCACCGTAGGCACGTTCGTAACCGTGATCGTAGGCGAGCCCGTCGGACAACACGACGAGCAATCGTCGCGGTGTTCCGCCGCGCTGCTCGAGCACGTTTGAACCGTGCCGTATCGCTGCGCCCAGGCGCGAGTATGCGCCAGGTTCGAGACTGTTCAAGCGCCTGAACAGCCCTGCATCGATGTGGTCGTCGAAACGCTTGATAGGCACCAGGCTCACCGCCGCCCGGCCCTGGGAATAATAGCCGTACAACGACACTCGGTCACCCAGATCATGCAGCGCGACGACGAGGTGGGCCGCCGAGGTTCGCTGTTGTTGGTGAACAGTCCGCCCCAGCGTCCCGGGCTCCGCGGCCGAACCTGAAATGTCCAGCAGAACAAGGACTGACAGATCGCGCTGCCGCCGCAGGCTGTCGAGATACACCGCATCGGAGGGCGCTGATCCCGCCAATATCTCGACCCGCGTTTCCACGGCCGCGTCAATGTCGATGTCGTCGCCCTGATACTGACGATGCCGCCGGTGCAAGCCCATGCCGAGCCTCGCGAGAGGCCGCCGCACCCCGATAGAACCCTCGATGCTCTGCGTCGCGAAAGGCTTGACTGTTGGCTCGATCTCGCGAACGGTGCACCAGTCCGGACGATATGCGCCGCGGGTCGCGTCCCACTCTGGCAGCTTCACACCATCGTGTTTCACGTCCGTGAAGGCCGCAGCAGCCTTTGCAGCTGTCGACAACACCGCGTTGGCGCCGCGGTTGGCCGCGTTCGTGTGGTGAGTCGGCGTATCTGCTCCTGGCGGGCCGCCGCCGCCCTTCCCCGACTTTCGCGAAGACGAAAGCATCTTCTTGAGCCACTTACCGATGAAGCCACCACCGCCGACCGTGCTGGTGAACATGTCGGGATCGTCGCTGTCGTCAACCGCATCGTCGGCGAGTTCTTCCAGTACGCCCTTAGCCTCTCTGCGTGCGACGTGACCGGGGCTCGCGTCAGGCAGCTCGGCATGATTGGTGGTCGCGATCAGGTTCTTCGCGCGAATGACTCCGAAATTCAGGGGCGGCGCGGCGACTACATCTTTGGCAGCGGCAATGGCCAGCGAGTTCGCGGCTGAGCAGCTCAGGGCCGCGAGCTCGCGATCAGCCAGGGTAGTCAACATCGCAGGCAGCAGGTCGTCGTTGGCGACCAATGCCCGATGCGCTTCGACGGCAAGGTAGCGGCGAGCAAGCTTGGGATGCCTGATCAGCCGGCTGACGATATCCTGCGTCAGGCTGTTCGCCGCAAGCATCGACGCGTGAACGGCGACCGCCTCCACATTGGCGCGAGATTTTGCGGACGGGTCCACGTACACGGTCCGTCCGTCGGTCCACGACAGGTCACCGGCGCTACCAGCGGCTACGGCCACTGGGCGCCCCGCGAGCGCCGACGCCAACATACCGAGCGACTGCACTCGCTCGTCGTCGACGACCCCTCTCACCCGACAACCCTCCACGCACCATGCGTCTTGACCTAATAATTGTTACACCGTAGGGTCCGATATCAGTCGAGTCAATCAACCGTCAGGCCGGATGAGGGTGTTCGAACAACGTGGATTTCTCGTACCCGCAAGAGGCTGAGGGGTTATGCCCGAAGTCACGCGGATGGCTGTCCGCCCGTCTCACCGCGCCCGGGATCGATGCCGGCGCACAGCGCAGCAATCACCGCGAGGCGATCGACAGTCCGCGCGCGCGGAGCGCAATGATCGCCGTTGCCGACGGAGCTGCAGGTCCTCCTTCTCGCCAAGATGGTGGACGCGGCCCAACTTCCGAAGTGATCACAATGATGGCCGGAACCATCAAGGTCGCAACGCACGACCGGACTGATCCTTCTTACGACCGTCCCCTCCGGGCATCGCGGTCAACCTCACCGACATGAGGCCGTGCCCCAGTCGGCACACTGGACGTCAGATAGCAGCATCGTCGCAGCTCGGGTCGCGTTCGATAAGATGCTCCAAGGTGTATACCAGCGTGATGATCGGCGAAGGAGGACTTTGCGATGGCGGACGCCTTGGAGCGCAACTCCACCCGTAGCCGGTCCGGAAGCAAGAACATCCGTCGCAATGGCCAGCTCGCCTCGGTCGCGGACCAAAAGTCGGTCGATGCCACCCGCCGCACCGAAATCCTGAGAACGGCAAGCGCCGTCGTCGCCGCTAAGGGTCTAAGGACATCGCTGCAAGAGATCGCCGACGCCGCAGGCATTCTGGCCGGCAGTCTCTATCACCATTTTGAGTCAAAAGAGGCTATCTTCGTCGAACTCATCCGGCGCTATCATGCCGATTTGGATCGTATCGGTGACGTTGCCCTCGAACGTGTCGACGAACCAGACCGTCGTCCAGTGGCAGACCAGATCACCACACTTGCGTGTGAAATCGCACGCTGCGCTGTGGAACATCGTGCGGCGCTTCAGATGTCGTTCTACGAGGGCCCCAGTAACGATCCCGAGCTTGTCCAACTGGCTAAGCGCCCGCCGGCCAAGATCCAGGCCGCGATGGTGCAGGCGCTCCGCGCTGGCCTTTGGAGCGGCTATATCCGACCTGACTTCGATTTGCCGACTTTGGCCGACCGCATCTGCCAGAGCATGCTGCACGCTGGTCTCGATCCCGTCCGACATAACGCATCCGTCGACGAGGTGGCCAAACTGAAGAGTCGGATCCTGCTGGAAGGCCTTGCAATCAACTCCCCTGCCGACGCCGACCTCGACAAGTCGGAGGCACTCACTATGGCGAAGGACGTCATCGAGAGTTGGATCGACACCGACGACGACAGCGATCTCAAGGCTGCTCACCTGCGGGCGGTCGCGCGCGCCGAATTCGGTCGGCGCGGATACGAAATGACGACAGTTCGCGACATCGCCGCCGCGTCGGGATTGGGCACCGGGACGGTTTACCGGTTGATCGGTTCCAAGGACGAGCTGTTGCTGTCCATCATGCTCGAGTTCGGACGCAAGGTTGGCGGTGCCTGGACGGACATCGTCCGTTCGGATTCGACGACCGTGGAGAAACTCGACGCGTTGAGTTGGCTGAACATCAATGCCTTGGACCAATTCCCCGACGAGTTCCGGATTCAGTTGGCTTGGCTGCGCCAAACACCTCCCGACACGTCCAACCCGGCATGGTCTTTCACCACGCGGATTCGACAGATGAAAGCGCTTCTTGCCAAAGGTGTTCGTGCAGGCGAGATACGGACCGAGCGCACAGCAACGGAGCAACTGGCTCGATGCATCATTGGAGAACAGTGGATTCCAGAAAACATTCTTCGAGACATCGGCACGCGGAAATCGCTTCTTCTCGCTCGAGATACCACCCTGCGGGGAATCGCTGTCCGCGACAAGTGAGCTTCGCTGCTACGAAATCGTCGTGATTGGCGATGACGGCAGGATCACCCGATGGGGGGCTACTTCGATCTCGACCTCACAGTTCAAACTCCTTCAAGGCGAAGACATCAGCGTGATGGTTTCAGCCGCGTCCCGACGTGACTGAAGGGCGACGGGTACCGGGCCGAGTATCGACGGAACGCAGAACGCGGAACGCGACGATCAACGAGGTTGACGAGGAAGTGTCGAAAACAATCGCCGACTCTGGGCGCACCGAGACAAACCTGATGTCGGGACGTGCCAGAATCTGGCTTCTCGTGGTCTGTTCGATGGGCGTACTACTGGTCATTTCGTCGATGGTGGCGCTGAACGCCGCGTTGGGCGCTATCGCGAAGGAAACCCTTGCGACGCAATCGCAATTGACGTGGATAGTCGACGGTTACACGCTGGTGATGGCCTGCCTGCTGCTGCCTGCCGGCGCATTGGGGGATCGGTACGGGAGGCGCACGGTTCTCCTGATCGGACTCGTCATCTTCGCCTCCGCATCGCTGGCGCCCCTCTATTTCGGCAGCCCAACATCCCTCATCATTGCGCGCGGTGCCACAGGAGTAGGCGCGGCAGCCATACTGCCCGCTACCCTCTCGTTGCTGACTGCGGCTTATCCGGAGGAAGAGCGCAATAAGGCAATTGGCATCTGGGCCGGCGTGTGCGCGTCGAGTGCGATAGTCGGCTTCATGGGGACCGCGATACTCACGCAGTTCGGTCCGTGGCAGATCATCTTCTGGGCATTCGTCGGAGCAGCCGCTCTGCTGTTCGCCTTCGCCCTCACCATCCCGTCTTCGAAGGATCCGGAGGCAACCCCTGTCGACTGGTTGGGCGCCCTGCTTATCGGTTCAGCGGTAGCAGTCTTCGTCTTCGGCGTTATCGAGGCTCCCCTTCGCGGATGGAGCAACCCCAGTGTGTATGGCTGCCTCGCCGGTGGAATCCTGCTCGCCGTCTTCTTCGGTTTAGTCGAACTGCGCCGCAAGCATCCACTGCTTGACATCCGTGTATTCAGAAGACCTGACATGCTGACCGGCTCCATCAGCATGACAACCTTGTTCTTCGCTATTTTCGGGTTCTTCTTTTTGATCATGCAGTACATGCAACTCGTGATGGGTTACAGCCCACTGCAAACCGCTATGGCGCTATGCCCCCTGGCGATCCCGCTCCTCGTCTGTGCCGCGCTCACCCAGTGGTACCTACCCCGCCTAGGGTTACGTATTTCCGTAGCAGCGGGACTCGCGATACTGGCAGCAGGACTCTTATGCATGCGCCTGCTCAATGTCGACTCGACGTACTTTGACCTGGCATGGCCGATGTTCGTCCTCAGCACCGGCATGGGCATTTGCAATGCGCCCTCAACCACCGCCATAACAGGATCGGTCCCGTTAGGTAAGCAAGGCGTAGCCTCTGCAATCAACGACACGACGAGGGAGATTGGCGGTGCGCTGGGCATTGCCCTCGCCGGATCAATCCTCGCTGCGGGATACAGCCACGCACTCGTCTCTAACGTCGCGATTCTGCCACCGACGATCAGGGAACCGGCTCTCGGTTCGCTTGCACAAGCGCTGACGATCGCCGACCGTCTGGGACCGCAAGGACGCGATTTGTCCAGGCACGCGAAAGACGCCTTCATGCTCGCGATGCACTCATCTCTACTGATGCTGGGCTTGGTCGTATTGATTTCTGCTGCCGCCGTTGCCATCTGGGGACCCGGACGCGAGGGGCGACAATTGCGAATCGTCCGGCGCTTCACAACCAACCGAGCTCAGAACCCCATGGCCGACAACAACCCATCCGACGCATCAACTGGGGATGCGCGCGAAAGCCGGGACGTACCAACAATCTCGGAGCAACAGCGTTAGCTGTTGCCGCCTAGCGCTGTTGCGACTGCACAACATCCCCTCGTACGCGACGAGTTCGCCGCGCTTCTGGTAGCAGCCGTGAACGAGGTGGGATGGATGACCACGCCGCGGGGTGATCCGTCTTGGATGGGCCCCGAGGATGAGCTTCCCTCGTCACTGCGGTCCTGGGGGGATGGGGCGACGAGTGCTTGACGTCAGACCGCCACAGTGTCCGCCGTGAGGACGCGCCACACGGTCGCGCAGCTCGGGAGAGCTTCGTCGACTAGAAGCCTTCCTTGATATGTACTACCGCGCGGCCCGAAAACTTCCCGGCGCGTACCTGGTCGAGCACCTCGATCACATCCTTGACAGGGACGTCGTGCACGACGTCGGACAGATACCGCGGCTTGCTCGATCCTCCCAACTGATCCCACAATTCGCGGCGGGCGCCGATGGGCAATTGCACGGAGTCGATGCCCAGCAATGCCACTCCGCGCAGGATGAACGGCATGACCGTGGTCTTAAGACCCGCGCCTCCCGTCAACCCGCTGGCAGCAACGGCACCGCCGTACCGCACGGTGCTGAGAACGTCCGCGAGGGTAGCGCCTCCGACGCAATCGACCGCTCCGGCCCAGCGGGTCTTGCCCAACGGCCGCGGCTTCGCATCAGGGTCTTCGGGCAGCCGTCCGATGACTTCGGCTGCACCCAGCGCTCTGAGTCGGTCAGCGGCACCGGGCTTGCCGGTCGACGCCACGACGTGGTAGCCCGCTGCGCTCAGCAGGTCGATGCTGACCGATCCGACGCCACCGGTCGCGCCTGTCACCACCACAGGCCCGTCATCGGGCCTGACCCCATACCGCTGCAGGGCGGCCACGCTCATGGCGGCGGTGAAGCCGGCGGTGCCGATGGCAGCACCCTCGTGCGGACTGAGTGACCCGAGTTTGACCACCCAGTCGGCGGGAATCCGCGCGTATTCGGCGTAGCCCCCATGCCTGCCCGTACCGATCTCATAGCCGTGAGCCAACACCAGCTCACCCACGGAGAAGTCGTCTGAATCCGATTCCACTACCTCACCGGTGAGATCGATGCCGGGCACGATCGGATAATTGCGTACCACCCCGCCGTTCGGCGTTAGCGCCAAGGCGTCCTTGTAATTGACGCTCGAATAATGCACTTTCACAAGAACCTCGCCGGGCGGCAGCTCGGACATGCCGAGCGTTTCGACCGCCGTGTCAATGTGGTCTTCGTTCTTCCGCGCAATGAGCGCCTGAAAGATGCTGTTGTGACTCATCACTACGTCTCCTTATCGGTGATCGGTGAGGACAATCGTTCGCTCCGGGCGGTTCTCCGGCGCAGCTCGCCCCTTCGCCGGCCCGAGCAACGACGCACCCCATCCGGCGCCGATTTCGGCGGGCGCGGCAGGGACGCACGATCGCGAGCATCGCGAGCCTAACATTTTGAGTAACGTCAATACTTGGTTCCTGCACATTCGCAATCCTAAAATGGGACAGTAACGCTTCCGATAATGAGAGGGCGATTCTCACTCGGCCGACGGGCAGGCCGTGTGCGGCGGGCTGACGCGGTGGCGTCCCGTCGTAACCGCGGAGCCGGTGCCAATATGGTGGCCCTATGGCGTTTTCTTGGAGAGGGGAACAACCGTGACTTCAGGCGAACCGCCCGCAGAGACGCCTGCGGCCAAAGATGCCGCAAAGGGCTGGCAGGAACGAGCTATCGAGCGTCGGCTCGGCGAAGCTCGCGCGTTGGCGGTGAAACGCAGCACGCAATTCATGGCGACCGCGTTGGAATTGGTCCAGGAATCGGGCCAAGCCAACTTCACACTCCAGGCTCTCGCCGATCGAGCCAATCTCAGTCTTCGCACCTTCTATCAACATTTCGCCGGCAAGGACGAACTCCTGCTGGCCTTGTACGAAGACCTGACCGCGCAGTACACCGAAGCGATACGAGTTCAGGTGCAGGCTGCCGACGGACCCATGGCGCAACTCGAGGCGTGGTGCCGCGCCGTTCTTTCGCGGCCGGGAGCGTCGCAGGAGGTGGGCGGCCGTTTGGTGCTGATATACAACCTAAGTCTGGAGTTGGAGAACCCTGAGGCGTTCGCCAAAGTGTGGGAACCCCATCGTCAGTTGCTGACGCAGATCCTGACCACGTGTTCGCGGTCCGGCTTGATCCGCCAAGATCTTACGGTAAAGCAGTTGACGTCGTTGCTGGGTTCGACGATGACTTCCCTGGGGCAGTACAACGCGTTGCATGGCGGTATCGGGGAAACGGGCTTGACGGAAGACGTCGTCTGGTCGTGGTGCCGAAAGGCGGTCGCACCTTGACCGCGACGTCAGACGAAGGCTAGCTGCCCGGGAGCTGATCGCATCGGGGTGAGACGTCAACTTCCGACGGGGGCTGATCGCTGTTGCGACTGAAGTTTCGCCGCGGCCAGTTCACGTAGCTTGCCGACTCTCACCTTGTCACTGCCGGTCAGCGAGATGTCGTCATCGTGGAAGAACAGTACGTGACGCGGCACCTTGTAACTTGCGAGGTGCTCACGGAGAAATGTTCGTATCTCCTCGGCCTCAATACTCGAGTCCTGATGTGCCACAACGCAGGCCACGACGACTTCGCCGAGCGTCTCGTGCCCGACACCAACGGTTTTGGCCACCTTGACGGCCGGGTGCCGGGCCAGGATCTCGTCGACTTCCAGCGGTGAGACATTCGCGCCGCCGGTCTTGATGATCTCGGTGAGCCGGCCCGTCCAGAACAGCCGCCCGGCCTCATCAAGGTGCCCCCCGTCACCCGTGTGAAAGAAACCTTCGGAGTCGAGCGTCTCATCAAGCGGCGTCCCGATATAGCCGAGCATGAGGGTCGGCCCCTTGACACAGATTTCGCCGCTCGTACCTCGTGGGACAACGTCGCCGGTCACGGGATCGACGACCTTCAACGTCACGCCCGGAAGGGCGACCCCCCAACTGTCGATATGCTGCTCTGGCGATGCGTTGACGTCGAAAATAGTTGTTATCGTGAACGTTTCAGTGTTGCCGTAGGCGTGGTCCGGCAGATGCCATTCGTGGGAAACCGTTGGGTGACGTGCGACCGGCGTCTTAACGTCGGCAAATCTCATGCTGCTGAGATCGACGGAGTGCCAGTTGGGCGCAGCCTCAATCTGGGCCCACTGGTGCGGCCACGCGAATGGATAATTCACCCGCTCGGATGCCATCAACTCAAGCGCTTCGGCGGCGACGAACGTCGGTTGCAACACCAGGCACCCGCCGGCAGCGAGCGTCGCGCCTAGCGACATGACGAAATTGCCCGACCAAAAAAATCCGTTGGCCGACCAGCATCGAATGTTGTCGCCCGGTTCGAAGCCGCACACTCTTCGGAAACGCCACATCTGAATGGTGATGCCGCGATGCGCATTGAGGATGCCCTTGGGCTTGCTCGTCGAACCCGACGAGAAGAACAACGCTCCTGCATCGCTGAGGTTCACCGCCTCCGCCGTTGCCAAGACCAGTTGACGCGGCTGTCGAGCGCCGCTGGCCAAGAAGGTGGCCCAGTCATCGGCACCGGGGCCTGGCTGGCCAACCAGCACGAGCTCGCGAAGGAACGGAAATTTCTCGGATTGCAATGGCGCGGAGGTTCTTTGACCCAGTTCGGGTACGAGATCGGACAACACCGCCAGGAAATCCGTCTTCAGCACCTGCCGTTCGAAGAGCAACAGCGCAACATTCGATGCGGTGAGCAGATACTCGAGCTCGGCAGGTGTGGAAAAGGTGCTCAGCGCCACAGCAACGCCGCCGGCCATCGAGATGCCGAAGAACGCCGCCAACCACTCGGGACGGTTGGTCATCAGCAGACCCACCCGGGTGTCTTTGCCGACACCACTGGCTCGCAGGGCGGCCGCCACTTGCACGGCCCGCTCCCACAGCTCGTCGTACGTCCAACGGGTAGCCCCGTCCGCCGAGTGGAATACCAGGGCTTCACGATCGCCGTACATCGATGTGACTTCGCGAAGGAAGCCGGGCAGTGTGAGTGCCCCGAGCCCCGGCTCCTCGCTCAACGGCGGACCTGCTGAGATCGACGGCGCCGGTGCAATGTTGGTCGTCATCAAATGCCGGAGTCGCTCAGAACGGCAATTCGATCTCGGCCGTGCACTTGACGAGTTCCTCGCCGTTTTGGTTCTTCAGGTGCACCTTCACCTGAACTAGAGGCATGCCCCACGCCGACTCGGACTGCTTGTCGATGACCTCACCCTCGAAGTACGTCACGTCGCCTTCGAAGGCAGGGCCGCGAAAATCGGCTTTGCTGTGGTGCACCATTCCGTTGTGGCCTGCCCAGTAGGCGAGGTAGTCGGTGCACCATGCCCCCATCGTCGCGCCGTAGCCGTAGGCGCGGGCCATACCCACTTCGCTCGCGCGATCGGCATCGATGTGGCCTCGTGACGGACCGAGGTACAGGCCGTCTCGCTTGCGCGGATCGATGAACGCGTCTTCCTCGTCGAATGCGAAGTCTTTCCCGAAGCCCGGATCCTGATACACCCATGGGTCGTCGACACCTTCGGGCGTGACCCAATAGAACGAGCCCCACGTGTTGAAGACGAACGCACGGTATTCGGTGGTGAAAGTGGCGATGCTGTGCGGCCCGATGACCCGGCGCGGCAACGTATCGCCCACCTTGACCTCATCGAAGTGTGGGGAAACGCCGGCCCGATTGGATTCCAGCCAATCCCGGCGCACTCGGTCGATCTCCTCGAGTTCCAACTGCGTCCACCGCTTGATCTCCCCGAGCTGGCTTTCGAACATTCCACGCTTGGTCGCCTCTTCGTAGAGGTAGCGAATTGCGGTGGACCGTTCGCGCGCCACCAAGACCCCATGCTGGTTCTTGTGAACGGTGTCCCCTCGCGAAAACATCGTCGGTCCAGCGAATTTCGTCTCCACCACTTTGTAGTCGTGAAAACGCCGCTGCTGGAAAAGCTGATCGCCCGGGCGCACCGGACAGCCGTAGAACCACCATTCCTCGCCGCCGAAGATCAAGTGGCTGTTCGGGATGTGACCGACACAGGCAGGTGCCGCGCCGTGCCCATAATCGAGCGCGACCGCAATGGACTGCGGAGCGATGAGGCCGCCGAAAGCCGAGTCGCGAGCGAACTGCTCATCCCAATGCAAGGGGTTCGGATAGTCCATTGCCATGACCCAGCGGCGAATATCCGACGAACTGCACGGATCCCATAACTGTCCACCACCGATGGGCTTGCCGACCCGGTGGTCGACGTCGGACACGTCCAGCTCGACGCGCGACTCTTCGTCTGCTGCCGAACTCGGCTGCCTTGCCATGATGCTTCTCCTGTTCGGTGGTAGCGGCCGCCGCGATGTCCGGCGGAGCCGCCCAGTCGGGCGCCGGGTGCTCGCGCGACTTTCGTGACCGACCGCGGTGCGATCGCCGACGTGGGCGATGCTCGAAGGCCGGGGTAACCACCATCGACGTGCTCCGCCAATGCTGAATGTTGCTATCTGATTATAGTGATTGTCAACCATCGCCAACATTGACTTTCATTTAAGGAGAATAGTATTCTCGTCGCAACCCTTCAACGGAGACGGAGCGTGCGTGCTTCTTGAACTCGACGACGACCAGCGCTTTTGGCGCAATACGGTTCGGGAGGCGGTAGACAAACAGTGTCCGCCGGCGCTGGTTCGACAGATCGCAGAAGGACGCGCGAACGCGGATGACCTCTGGCTGTGGTACCGGGATCAGGGTTGGACTGAACTGAGCGATCCGGACAATTTGATCGAACTCATCCTCGTCTTAGAAGAATTGGGTCGCGTGACCGATCCGACGCCCTTCTTGGCGTCCCTCACGCAGTTCGCTCCGTTGGTGGGTGATCGGTATGACGCGGCGGGCTCCGGCACGGCCGTCTGGGACGGAGTCACAACACGGCGTGCGCGTGACGGGTGGCTACTCGACGGCGTGGCCCGGTTCGTCCTCGACGGTGATCGCGTAGATCGGCTCGCGGTTACCACCGCATCTGGGGTGTTCATCGTCGACGCCAGCCAGGTGGTTGCTCGCCGGCTGGCGACGTTCGATCCCGTTCTGCATGTCGCCGACCTATGGTTCGACGGCGTGCGCGTCGCTGAGGATGACCGTGTCGTTGGTGACCGCGAACGGGCGCTTCAAGTCGCGCTTACCGCCATGGCGATCACCACTGTCGGAGCTTGCCAACGCATCCTCGACCTCACCCTGGATCACCTCAAACAGCGCGAGCAGTTCGGGGTTGTGATCGGGTCTTTCCAGGCGCTGCAGCATAAGGCCGTCGACATGTACGTAGCGGTCGAGCGAGCCCGCGCGTTGGCCTACTTCTCGGCGCTCACCATTGCCGGCCACGATCCCCGCCGCCGCCTGCTTGCCCGCATGGCGAAAGCCGCTGCGGGCGAAGCCCAGTCGCGGGTTGTCCGTCACGGAATGCAGTGCTTTGGCGCGATGGGCTTGACCTGGGAAAACGATCTGCAGTTCGCCATCAAGCGCGCGCGAGCAGGCGAGCTGTTGCTCGGCAGCGCCGAAGAGCACCGCACATTCGTCGCGAAGGAGTATGGTGCAGCTGACATTTGACGACGACGTCGAAGCCTTTCGGGCCGAATTCGCCGCGTTTCTCGACGAGCACACCCCATCGGAAGCCCTCACACGGGAGCGGCCTCGCTCGGTGTCGCACATGCCGCAAT
The DNA here is from genome assembly GCF_001665605.1 of Mycobacterium sp. 852014-50255_SCH5639931. Lineage (GTDB taxonomy): Bacteria > Actinomycetota > Actinomycetes > Mycobacteriales > Mycobacteriaceae > Mycobacterium > Mycobacterium paraffinicum. The sequence continues at coordinate 45,304 of NZ_LZSV01000009.1, read as the reverse complement.
GGGCCAGGGACTGGCAGCGCCTGTTGTTCGATCAGGGTTGGCTGCTGCCCGCCCAGCCACCCGAATTCGGCGGGCGCAACGCCACCGTCCTACAGCAATTCGTCCATCTCGACGAACTGTGCCGACGCAGAATTTTCCACAGCTTCAATCCGCAAGGCGTCAACATCGTTGCGACATCGTTGATCTCGTTCGGTACGCCGGAACAGAAACAGCAGTGGGCCATCCCGGTGCTGCGGGGCGAGAAGACAGCCTCGCTGGGGATGAGCGAGCCCAACGCCGGCTCTGACCTTGCCTCCCTGCGGACGCGCGCTGTCCGCGACGGCGACGATTTCATCGTCACCGGCCAGAAGGTGTGGACGTCGGGGGCGCATGATGCCGACTTCCTGCTGACCTTCGTGCGTACCGACCCCGATGCACCCAAGCACAAGGGCATTTCAGCGCTGGTGATTCCGACCGAGAGCGAGGGCGTGGTTTGCCGGCCCTTCGGCGACATCGCCAGCGCGGACAATCTCGACTTCAACGAAGTTTTCTTCACCGACGTCCGTGTTCCGGCCAAAAACCTTGTCGGCGAGCTGAATCAGGGTTGGCGAGTGGCTAATGGTTCGCTCGGCCACGAGCGGACCATGATGTGGTTGCTGTTCGCCGATCGGCTCGACAACCTGATCGCCGATTGTCAACCTCAGTCACCGGTCGGCCAGGACCAGTACGCGTCGATGATCATCGATTATCACGCCCTGCGTGCATTGGGATCAGCCGCTTTGGCCCGGGCCGCGCGGGGCGAAACCGACACATCGTCGGTCTCGTTACTCAAACTTCTGGGCTCTGAAGCCGAGTGTCGCGCCGCCGATGTTGTGCTGTCGACATCCGGGATCGAAGGTCTGCTTCATCCCCTAACCGGCCGCTACCAGCACATGAACAATGACGAGTATTTCGCGAGCGGTTTCGAGCGTTATACCCGGGGTGTCGCGGCCACTATCGCGGGCGGAACGTCGGAAATTCAACGCAACATCATCGCGCAACATGTTCTCGGTCTTCCCCGTGGCTGAACACGTTGCGGGACGGAGGGATGACGGTGTCTGAAACCGATTGGCCACGAATGGAGTTCCTGGTTGTACGGCGGCACGGCAGCATCGTCACGGTACGTCTGAACCGGCCTACGAAGATGAACGCCATCAACAGTGGAATGGAGAAGGAGTTCTACTTCGTTCTCGCCGACTGTAACCGTATCGACGCGGTCAAATGCGTGTTGTTGTCCGCAGAAGGACCTAATTTCTCGTCGGGACACGACATCCAACAAGTCGCCAGCGAAACCGTTGGCGGACAGGAACCCGCGACGATCGAGGACAAGTACTGGGTCCACACCGGCGACTTGCTACCTCCGTGGCGGTTCACCAAGGGCCTCGTCGTGGCCACCAAGGGCTTTGTCGGGCCCCACGCGAACACATTCCTGCTCGCCGCGGACGTGGTCATCGCCGCCGAAAACTCGCGCTTCAGTTGGGAAGAGTCTCGGGTGGGGGTCGGCGCTCCGTACGGCCCCTATGCACTGATGCCGTTCCACTTCCCCATCCGGGTGATGAAGCAGTTGTGGATGACGGGGGGATGGCTGGACGCGCAGACCGCGCGCCAACTGTTCTACGTGAACCGGGTGGTCCCGCTGGGCGAGGAGGAAGCCGTCGCGATGCGCTTCGCCGAGCAGATCGCGCGAATGGAAACCGGCGACCTCGTGGCCAACAAGCGCGGTACACACCGCCTCTACGAGGCGGCCGGGCTGTCGGCGATGGTCGACGTGGGCCGAGACCCCTACGTACCCGACGCAGAAGCAGCCGTCGCCAAAGAGCACCACCTTCGCATCATCCACGAAAAGGGCGTCAAAGCTGCTGTGCAGGAGCGCGACTCGGGCTGGAGCGACGAAGTGAGCAAAGTCTGACCATGTCCCGACACTGAATGAATCTCGAGAGAGGGAATACCCATGCCCGATGCTGAAGCGATTGGGGCAGCAATCACCAGCCACTGTGAAACGCTGAGCAATCACGACAAAGAGGGCTGGCTGGCGTTGTGGGCCGATGACACCGTTCTCGAAGACCCGGTCGGAGTCGACACCTACAGCGGAATCGAGAGCTTACGAACCACATTCTGGGGCATGGTATCTGACTTGTCTCCGATGAAGTTGTGGCTCGAGCGTGACGTCGTCATCTGCGGCAACGAGGCGATCGCCATCTTGCAGGGTGTTGTCACCCGCAACGGCGCCTTGCAGCACGTGGGTCCGCTGATCGACCACTTCACTTTCAACGACGCCGGCAAGATCTCGATGATGCGGGCCTTTTGGAAGTACGCGTGACCTTGCCGACACAGGAAACGTTGCCGGCCATCGTCAATCGGATGGCCGTGACGGATCCGCGTCGGCATTTCATCCGAACGGTCGACGGCAAGGCGGCAACGTGGGCCGAACTGCAGGAGTCGATGACCCTGTGGTCGGCGCGCTTCCTCGCACTGGGGGTCAGCCGCGGGGATGTCGTGGTCACCGTCCTCGACGCCGGCCTGGACTCGGTGGCCGTGTGGCTGGGCCTGGCGAGCATCGGCGCGGTCGACGCGGCCACCAACCCGGAATTTCGTGGCCGTATGCTCGCCTACGCCATCAACAACTGCGCACCAACGCTGCTCGTTGTCGCCGCGCGCCACCTCAGCGTACTCGACTCCGTCGCAGCTGAATTACAGAATGTAAAAAGGGTTCTCGTCATCGGCGACCATGACGAGGCGTCCATCCCGGTGACCGCGCTGCCCGCCCCGACCCGGCCGAGCGATATCGATACCGACGTCGCCGAGGCGCGCGGGGTGATGAGTGAGCCCCGGTTCCATGACATTGCCTGTATCACCTACACGTCGGGGACCACCGGGCCCTCCAAGGCCGTACGTCTGCCCTGGGGTCAGCTCCACTCGATCAATTCCGGGACCTTCCCGCTCGAAGACCTCACGTCAGACGACGTCTTCTACTGCACGACGTCACACGCCCATTTCGGCTCCAAATCCATCCCCTACAACGCGGCTATGGTCGGTGGCCAGGTCGTCATCCGACCACGATTCGCCCTCAGCAGTTTCTGGAGCGACATACGCGGATTCGGTGTCACCACAGGCATGCTCGTCGGTTCGATGGCCGACGTGTTGCTGCGCGATCCCAACAGCCCGGGCGGCGCGACCACGTTGACCAACTTGTTCATGGCTCCGCTGGGCAACAGTTATCGACAGTTCAGCGAGAGATTCGGCGTGCGCATCTGCACCGTGTACAACAGCACCGAAGGGGGCGTGGCGATTCGTTCGGGGTGGAACCCCGCCAACGAGCACACCGTGGGCCGGCTCCGGCAGGGCTACCCGGGCTTCGAAGTCCGGCTGGTGGACGCCGACGATTACGAGGTCCCCGACGGTACCCCCGGAGAATGCGCGATCAGGGCGCGAGAGCCATGGGTGATGAACGCCGGATACCTGAACAACGACAGCGCAACCGTGTCAGCGTGGCGCAACGGCTGGTTCCACACCGGAGATGCGCTCGTCCGTAACGCCGACGGCGAGTACACGTTCGTTGATCGGCTCAAGGACGTCATCCGGCGACGAGGAGAGAACATCTCGTCGTTCGAAGTCGAAGCAGACGTGCTGCAGAATCCGGAGATCGTCGAGTGCGCCGCGGTCGCCGTCCCGGCGGGCTCGGTGGAAGACGAGGTTCTTCTATTTGCGGTGCGCCGTCCGGGTGCGTCGATCACCGCGCCCGAGCTGGCAGCGGACCTCGCGAGCCGGATGACGCGTTTCATGGTGCCTCGCTACATCGAGTTCATCGACGAATTGCCCAAGACCCAAGCGACGTTGCGCGTGATCAAGGCCGATCTGCGGCAACGCGGAATCGGCCCGCACACCTGGGACAGCCAGAACCAGACGGCTCGCATGTCGGCGAGCGCAGCTGCCAACAAGTGATCGAAAGAAGGCACACCCGTGACGACTGAACATTCCGAAGGCGCAACGAATTGCCCCGCCGGCGGCGGATATTCGGACCTTCTAGAGAAGGTGTCCTTCATCGACCCTGCCGTGCAGGAGAAGCCGTTCGACTACTATCGCGCGCTGCGCAACAGTGACCCGGTCCACTTCGAAGAAGACCTAGGCATGTATCTGGTGTCGCGTCACGAAGACCTGATGACGGTACTTCGCGACCCTGTGGTGTTCTCCCAGGAGCTCGGCTACTACAAGCACATGGCGAGCGGCCACCTCGACGCGATCAAAGAAGTATTAGAGCGCGAGGGCGGTGGGTTCTTTCCCGACGTCGCCAACATTGATCCGCCCAAGCACACCCGGGTGCGCCGGCTGTTGTCACAGGCGTTCAGCAGGAAGCGGATGAATTCCCTTCAACCGCAATTCGAGGCTCTCGTCAACGGCTTGATCGACGGCTTCGTCGACCGTGGACGCGTCGACGGGTTGCACGATCTCGCGCTGCCTATGGCGATCGCTTTCAGCCAGCAGCAACTGCAGGTCGATGACCTCGACATGGCCACCATCAAGCGTTGGGGCAGTGCCTATTTGTCCCAATTCAGTCTGCAGAACACTCGAGAAGACATGATCGCCGCGGCGCATGACCTTGCCGAGATGCAGCGCTATCTCATCGATCTGGTTCGCCGGCGCATCGACGAGCCGGAAGATGACATGCTCTCCGACATCATCACGGCACCCGCTTCCGACGAGGAACCGTTGAGTTTTGAAGAGCTGGTCGCCACTGCGCGCGCATTGCTGATCAACACCCACGACTCGATGTCGACAGCCTTCACCAACATCCTCTTCCAGGTCGCGACCAACGCGGAGATCGGCGAGCAGTTCTACGCGGCCGGCCACGACGACGCGCGGATGAGCAAACTCATCGAGGAGCTGTTGCGACTCGAACCTCCGGTACGTGCCCTGTCGCGGGTCACCACGGCCCCAGTGCACCTCGGTGACGTCGAGTTACCGCAGGGCGCACATCTGCTCATCTTGTTCGCCTCGGCCAACGACGACGAATCCGTCTTCCAATGCCCGCGGCAATTCGACACCAGCCGCATCAACCTCAGGAAAAGCATGACCTTCGGGGCCGGCACTCATTTGTGTCTGGGAATCGCATTGGCACGAATGCAGCTGCTGGTCGCGGCGCGACAGACCGCGCTGAGACTCCCCGACCTACGCCTGGCCGTGCCGGTCGAGGACATCAGATACCTTCCCAACGCCGCGCTGCTGGCGATGGAAAGCCTCCCCTTGGTGTTCATCGTCCGACCGACAGAGGAGCCACGCCGATGACGTGTGAACCGACAACTCTGCCCGACCCAGAAGATGTGGACATCCCCACCCTCCGCCAGCGGTACCGGTGGGAGCGCGACCGCCGGCTCCGGCCCGAAGGGCAGGCCCAGTATGCCCCGGCATCGGAAACGAGCGCCGGACTCGACTACAGCGATCCACACCTGCCGCGGGTGTCACGCCCGGCGCTCAACGACGAGATGGATGTGGCAATCCTCGGCGGTGGTTGGGCCGGTGTCTTGGCCGGCTACCATCTGCGCAAGGCGGGCGTCGAAGACTGTCGGATCATCGAACAGGCTGGTGATTTCGGCGGGGTCTGGTACTGGAACCGCTATCCCGGCCTGTCGTGTGACAACGACTCCTACTGCTATCTTCCGCTGCTGGAAGAGATGGATTTCGTCCCGTCGAAGAAATTCGCCGAAGGCCTCGAGATCAGAACGTATTGCCAGAGTGTCGCCAAACGTTTCGATCTGTACGACGGTGCCTTGTTCCATACCTGCGTCACTGCGTTGAGCTGGGATGAGTCCATCTGCCGATGGCGCATCGGAACCGATCGGGGTGACGACCTACGGGCCCGGTTCGTGATCGTTGCCATGGGGCCGATCAACACGCCCAAGGTGCCGCGTGTGCCGGGTCTCGACGACTTCGAGGGCCAGATGTTTCACACCGCCCGTTGGGATTACGGCTACACCGGCGGCAGTCAAGAAAAGCCGGTTCTAGACAAGCTGGGCGACAAGCGGGTGGCAATCGTCGGTACCGGCGCCTCGGCAATCCAAGCGATTCCGTTTCTGGGGCGATACGCACAACAGCTGTTCGTCCTCCAGCGCACCGCTTCCACTGTCGACGAGCGTCACAACACCCCGACTGATCCGGACTGGATCGCCGGCCTGCAACCCGGCTGGCAACGGGAACGCCAAATGAATTTCCACCGGGCTGCGCTCGACGGTCTGTTGCCTGGTGAGCCAGACCGGATCTGCGACATATGGACCGAGATCAACCGCAATCTCTCAGCGCAGTTCGAGCAGACCGGATGGCCGCAATCACCGGAGGAGTTCCTCGCGGTACGTGAAGTCATGGACTATCGCGTGATGGAGCGACTGCGGGCGCGCGTCGACGAAACGGTGAAAGATCCCAAGACAGCGGCGATCCTGAAGCCGTGGTACCGCCACATGTGCAAGCGGCCGGCGTCAAGCGACGATTACTACCCCACGTTCAACAGGTCTAACGTCACGCTTCTCGACGTCTCACCCACACAAGGTGTCGAGCGCATAACCAGGCGCGGCTTCATTCACGAGAACACCGAATACGAGATCGACTGCATGATCTTCGCCAGCGGATTCGAAGTGACGAGCGACCTACAGCGGAGGTGGGGAATTGACAAGATCTCCGGGCGCGGCGGCCGATCGCTCTACGACAACTGGGCGCACGAGTTTCGGACGCTGCACGGCGTGATGACACACGGATTCCCGAACTCGTTCTACATGGGCTTCTTCCAGGGCGGTTTCAATGCCTCGACGACGGAGACGTTCAACAATCAGGCCCGCCACATCGCCTGGATCATCGAGCAGGCATCGCAGCGCAATGCCGCGACGGTCGAGGCCACATCGGACGCTCAGGACGCATACGTGGACCATGTCCGCAGTGTCGCTGTCGACACCACCGACTTCATACGCGAATGCACACCGGGCTATTTCAACAATGACGGTCAGGAGATCGCCGATGGGACGGGTGAACTACGGCCACGCTCCTATACCGGTGAGTTGTACGGCCTGGGCTATTACGCGTTCGAGAAGCTTCTCCAGGATTGGCGCGACGCCGGGGACCTCTCAGGTGTCACGATCACGACACCGTGAACGCAGGGCTCGCCGCATCACGGTGACGTGGCGCAGACCACGCCACAATAAGGTCGATTGATCGCATGAGGATCCCCGGATTGTGCGGATAATCGTTACCGGCGGCAACAGTGGGTTGGGAAAAGAGACAGCGACCGCGCTTGCCGCCCAAGGGCACCAGATCGTGATCGCTGCCCGCGACATGGAGAAGTCTGAGCGGGTAGCAGCCGCTATCGGCGGCGACGTTGCGGTTGCTCGACTTGACCTCGGGGATCTGACGAGTGTGCGCAAATTCGCCGAATCTGTTGACGAGGTCGATGTTTTGGTGAACAACGCCGGAGTCCTCGGTCTGCCGCTGCGCCGAACGGCCGACGGCTTCGAGATGCACATGGGCATCAACTACCTGGGGCACTACGCGCTGACATGTCTTCTCAGCAACCGGATCACCACCCGGGTGGTCTCGGTGACCAGCCTGAGTCACATGTTCAGCCGATTGCACCTCGAGGACCTGAACTGGCAAACCCGGCGTTATTCGAAGTGGTCAGCGTACGGCGAGTCCAAGCTCGCGGTGATGCTGTTCACCAGCGAGATGGCACGACGCGGAATGCCCGCCGTTGCCGTCGACCCCGGGGGTGCCGACACCGACATCGTCCGTTACGACCGGGGATTTCTGCGATGGTCGTCGAATCAGTGGTGGCTGAAGGACTTTCCGCAGAGCGCACATACCGCAGCGCGGTCCAGCGTCATCGCCGCGACGCAGGATCTCGCGCCAGGCACCTATCTCGCACCCACGCTTCTGCAGTTCGGCAAACCACGGGTCACCAGGTCGCGCAAAAAGACCAGGGATCCGCGCACCGCGCGACGGCTGTGGGAGCTCTCGGCTGAGCTGACCGAATGTGATTGGCTGCGTTGACCGGCCTTGCACGAGGCACAGCAACCGAGTAGCCGGCGTCTGATCAGCGACAGCCGGCCGGCCGCTGCGCCGTCACTTGATCGTGACTCCCGCATCGACCTTGAACTGCAAGCCGGTGACGAAACGCGACTCATCGGAGATGAGGAAAAGCACCGCGTTGCTGACGTCGACGGTGTCGATGCACGGAGTCGGCATAGCGTTGATGAAGCTCGGAACCAGATCCGCGCGCTCGCCCCCGAGTAGATCACCCAACGCAGTGGGAATCATGCCGGTCGGGACACCGGTGGGATGAACGGAGTTGACCCTGATGCTCTGCGCGGCGAGCTCGTTGGCCAGTGCTTGAGTCAGACCGACCACACCCTGTTTGGCGGCCGTATAGGGAAGCTGCAGCGGATAACCTTTCAGCGCACCGGCCGAGCTGATGTTCACTAGACTGCCGCCGCCACGAGCTATCAGGTGCGGAATCGCGGCAGCGCAGGTATTCCATGTGCCGATGAGATTCACGTCCACCACGGTGCGCCACTGCTGTGCTGTCGTCTTGTCCCACGAAGCAACGGTGAGGACACCGGCATTGGCCACCGCACCCTCGAGGCCGCCTAGTTCGTCGACACCGTCGTCGACGGCTCGCTGCAATGCAGCCTCGTCGCGGACGTCGACGACCCGGCTGACACAGCGACCGCCGTACTCGGCCACCAGAGCCACCGTTTCTGCGAGTTCGTCTTCGGTCGCCAACTCATAGTCCAGCTGTGGCAGCGACCGGCAGATGTCCACGAGGATGAGGTCGGCTCCCTCTTGCGCGAGCCGCAAGGCGTGGCTCCGCCCCAGCCCCCGGGCGGCACCGGTGATCAACACCCGCTTACCGGCAGCCCGTCCCCCCCGCGGTTGCGTCACAGGTCGATCCTTTCCGTTGCGGCACAGGCACTCTGCAGACCGGGGTGACCGAGTACCTGCAGTCGGCGACCGGCGAACTCCGGCCGCTCAATCTCCCGAGGTCACCCCCCCGACGGGCCGTCTTCTCGGAGCCCTCGGCCTCATGGCGGCGGGGCTGTGTGTGTTTGGGCCGCTTTGCGCGCTTCCCGCTCTTGGTGGATTCGGACGAGTTCACGGAAGCCGATGCGTTTGTACTTCGGTACCGGCTGTATGCCCCACACGTCCTGCGCGGTGTGTTTGGGCTGCGCGCCCTCCGGGGGGCCGAACATCGGGTACGGGACTTTGCACTCCAGGGTGTCGTCGGAGTACCGGACCTTGAGGAGCTCACTGCAGATCTCGGTGAGACTCAACGTCGGGTAACCGTAGTAGACCGCCATGAACGGCAGCGTGAAAGCACCTTCGATGACCAAGGCGATCAGGCACACCACAACGGCACGTTTGATCCACTTGTGCATCCGCGCGTAGTAGGGCGTGGTCCCGGGGGGAAGATCTTCCGCGGAATCCGTGGCTTCTGTAGACGATGAGGTGTTCATCCCTGGGCCCTTCTAGTCGGAGAAAATTTCGCGATTGACGGTGTGCAGGTACGGGATGGCCAGGAACGGGGTGATGTAGAAGATGTCGAAGATCCACCACCCCACCACCGGGAAAATGGTTCCCGCGTAACGGACATCGGCGTAGAGCGTCATGTTGAAGACGTAGGTCACCCAGATCACCACACCCATCCAGCAGGTGATGATCATCCATTGGTGGCCCCACCGCTTCATCTGCAGGAAGCCGATCGCCGCGGACACGCGCATCGCGAAGACGGTCAAGATGAAACCGAATACCATGGACTTCTCACCGGGCCCCCCGGCACCACCCAGCCAGAGCTCGTTGTAGTGCCAGTAGTAGCCGCCGTCGAAAAGGTAACCCCAGCCGGCGGTCAACACCCGGTTGATCAGGGTGTGATTGGCGATCCAGTCCAGACCCCAGCCCAGGGTGTTCAGCATCCCGTCGATCATCACCAGATAGCCGATCAGCGTCACGATCATCGGCCGCATCGACAAGCCCTCGCGGGCGGCTTGGCGCTGCAGCCAGATGCCGCGCATGAAAATGGGAAAACCGAAAATGCCGGGTGCCCAACACCCCATGAGGCCGGCGCCGATGATCATCCATTTGTCGGCACGGCGTTGCGCAAGACGTGACTGTTCGTCGTGCTCGGTAAGGCTGCCGAATTCGCGCGAGCCCGGCCCTGATGCCGGCGCGCCAGATGACTTTGGGCGTGAAAGCCGGTCGGAAAGAGGCAGATTCACAGGTCCCACCACCCACGTGCGAAGGACATGTAGAGCTGGATCCCGAACATCAACGCCAGGTATCCGTAGATCACGAGCTGAAAGATGATCAACGCCTTTTTGCGCTGACGTTCCCTCTGATCAACCATCGATACTCCTCCTTCAGTGGGTGCCGGACGTCCGTGATGGGGCCAAGCTGGCGAGCGTGATCTCGCGCAGCCCGTCAGATATCGCACCGTCGATCGACAGCGGTGCGAGCAAACACGATTCAGCCGCTTCCAGTTCGCCGGCCCCGGCGGCGATCAACTGCGCTGCGGTGACAAGGACGCGGGTCGAGGGTGGTTCGAAATGAAAAGCCTCGTCGGCTGTCCTGATGGCGGTGGCGCAGGAGACCAGCCGCGATGCGACGCCGGCAGCGACGCCTAATCGGCAATGATGACCTCGGCTTCTTGATCCGGGGGCAGATATCGCCACTGCCGTCAACGAACAGCTCCGTTCCAGAGCTGTTGCGTGTCCGCAGGAGGTCTCATCCACGAGGCCTGGCTCCGGCTTCTGACCCGCCCGGGCCGGTCAGAAAGTTCCGATGTTGGCGAAGATCCAATACCAGAACCAGATGATCAAAACGACGCCGCCCCAGGCGAAAATGTAACGCGCGATCTCCCAGATCCAAGCCAGCATGCTCGACCTTCTCTCTTTTCCGATGTCGCGATACTCGAAGAATCAGCGTGCCCTCGCTCATGGGTCCACTCGGGCACCCGGGGTGAAGACGACGGGGAGGGCGCGGTAGCCGCGGGTGACCGAGGCGCCGTGGAAGTCGACGTGCGTCTCGGACGGGATTGTGAAGTCGGGCAGGCGCTTGAGGACTTGTTCGACGCCCACCCGAAATTCGAGACGGGCGAGATTGGAGCCAAGACAACGATGCACGCCGGCTCCGAACCCGAGGTGACGGTTTGCCTGGCGGTCCAGGATGCACTTGTTCGGTTGGTCGAACTCGCGCGCGTCGCGGTTGGCGGCGGCATAGTTCACCACAACCGTCTGCCCGGGACAGAACTGGTGTCCGCTGAGTTCGACCTCTTCGGTGACAGAGCGATTGAGTCCGTGGATCGACCCGGCGTAGCGGATGAATTCCTCGATCGCGGTGGGCATCAGCTCTGGCTCGCTGATCAAGCGGTCGCGCTCGGAGGTGTTGGTGCCCAGGTGGAAGAAGGCGAATGACATCGCACTCGAGGTTGTCTCCAGTCCCGCTTGCACCAGCAGCATGACATTGGCGACCACGTCGTCGAATCTCAATTTCTCACCATCGATTTCGACGGCAAGCAGAACGTCGATGAGGTCGTCGCGCGGCGGTTCGCCACGACGCCTGTCGATTTCGTCGCGCACCCGCATGTACAGGTTCGTCATCGCCTCGTTGCGGACGTCTTCGGTCTCACCATTGACCGCGACGTCGGTTGTCTCGAGGTAGAACGGGACGTCCTCTACCGGCATACCGAGCAGGTACCGGAAAAACACGATGCCGGGCTGCTGCCACGCGACGTCGGCGAGGTCTCCGCGGCCCGACTCGATGAATGTGTCGATCAATTCATCAGTGACGGCGCGCACCTGGGGCTCGAGCTGTTTCATCCGGCCCGGCGAAAAGTACGGGTTCAAAAACTTGCGCATCTGCTGCTGGCGCGGTGGATCGATGGTGATCACGATGTCGCCGAACCACATCAGCGAGCCTTCCATCGTCAGCGGCTTGCTGGAGAAGCTTTCCCAGTTCCGTGCGATTTCGTAACAGTCGTCGTAGCGGGTGGCAACCCACGCGCCCCCGGGCGTCGGACCCACGAACGGAGAATCCTGATGGGTGAACGGCGCGCTCTCGCGCATCACTTCGTAGACCTGGTACAGCAACTCCGGGTCGTTGAAGTCCTCGTGACGAAGATCCAGGTTGCGGGCGTGTTCCTCCGGCGATCTGCTCACGATGGACAGTCCTTTCCGCACCGGCGCGCCGAGATCGGCGCAACGCCGGCGATCGGCTTGGGCAGACAGCACCGGACGACGGGCCGCCCACAGTTCCGTCACACCGCAATCGTGGCACCGTCCCTGTGCCGTCCCCGCCGGCCCTCGAATTCCTCGCGTATGCCGAAATTGTCTTTGGCACACAGTAAATCGTCGATTGCAGGGAGTCAAGCGACACTCGATAACTACCCTGGCGACTACAATCCGCGAGGCCGCTTTGCGCGCGCACTAATAGGCTGGGGCCGAGAAAGTCTGAGGTGGACTGGGGCGGCGCGCGTGCAGGCTTCCCCTCAGTCGACGGGTGCTCGCTAAAGTATGTGTGATGACCACAGGCGCGCGGCGGCGAGTTCGCGACAAGGACGGCAAACAACGAGCCCTCCTTGAAGCGGCCGCTGAGGTCTTTGCCGAAGCGGGATACGCGGCCGCGGCGACGAAGGAGATCGCCCGTCGCGCCGACTGCTCGGAGGCAATGCTGTTCCACTACTTCGGGGACAAGCGAGGCATCTTCGAGCAAGTCGTTTCTCGACAGATCGCGGACCTCGTCAGTGAGGCCGAAGAGCAAGTCGTGGCGGCCCTGCCTGCGCGCTTCGAGGACTATATCGAGCAGCTTTTCTTTGCGAGACTAAAAATCGATGACCGGGACAGCGGTGTTCCCGGCTGGGACATTTCCGGGCGGGCGTTATCAGATCCGGACTTCTCCCTGCGGGTGCTGCAACCCAATCACGCACGCCGTACGGCCGTCATTGCCGAAGGCGTCCGCCACTACCAAGCTGAGGGGCAGATCAGGGCCGACGTCGACGCCGACCTGTTCGCCGAGCTGCTGGCTAATTTCATCATTTTCACAACGAGCCTCGGACCTCGCTGGTTTGGAACGGGCGAGTCAGACATCCGCGCGCAGATTGAACTGGGTTCGCAGATCCTCGCCAAGGGTGTAAGCACGTCAATTACGAAGCCGCCCGCCAAGCGACGCGGAAGAGTGCAACGGACCCCGAAGGTGCGTGCGGCCGACTAAAAGCTCCGACGGACTCAACCGCGGCCAGGGTTATCGAGTCGCACTTGACACGTTAGCTTTCCCGTCGCTAGCGTCGTTGCCAGCCAAGCCGCAACCATGCGGATGCAGAACACCCTGCTCGATCGGCACGAGGGTGAGGACAGGAAGTGGCGTGTGTGCACTCATCGGCGCGGGTAACTCACTTCCGAAGACATTGACGCGGAAAGCCGCAAGACGATGAACGCTCTGCGTGGGGTTCGTGTTGTCGAGTGGGCGACGGAAATTTCCGGCCCGTACTGCACCAAGTTGTTCGCCGACCTCGGAGCGGAGGTCATCAAGATAGAAGCTCCCGACGGGGATCCGTTCCGCCGCAGGACGTTTGGCGAACGGCACGACGCTGACGCGCTGTTCAAATTCTTGAACGCCGGCAAGCGTTCGGTCGTTGGCACTTCGCTGGCAGACCTGGAGCCTCTGATCGTTTCCGCGGATGTGTTCGTCGATTCTCTCGGCCCCGGGGCACTCGACCGCGAGGCCCTCCTACGGCGAGCGCCACACCTGGTGATCGTGGCGTTGTCTCCCTACGGGTTGACCGGACCGTACCGGGACCGACCCTCGACGGAGTTCACGATCCAGGCCGAGAGCGGAACCCTGGCGTTGCGAGGTCGTCCAGACCAACCGCCCATTCAAGCCGGTGGCCGAGTATTCGAATGGGTGATGGCCAGCTACGCCGCCGTCGCGGCGCTTGGCGCATTGCGGCCAGTTCAACTCGGCGGCGCAGGCGAAATCGTTGACTGCTCATTGCTGGAGACGTGTCACCTCAGCGCCAGCGGATTCGCCGACCTCTACCACGAGTTGGCCGGTCGTCCCCCTTTGACCATGCCGGCGCGACAGGTTGAAATCCCTTCCATCGAACCAACCGCGGACGGATGGGTGGGCTTCAACACCAATACCCGTCAACAATTCGAGTCATTCCTCGCGATGATCGGCCGGTTGGAACTACTCGACGATGACCCGGCGTGGGCCCTCGCAACGACGCGCTGGGAACGCCGGGAGGAGTGGAATCGGATTGTGCGGGAATGGACGACGAGACATTCCACAGACGAGATCGTCGCGTTGGCCTCCGATCTGCGGATCCCCGTCTCTCCCGTCAACAATGGCCAGACCGTGTTGGACCACCCTCAGTTCGCGTCGCGGGGCGTGTGGGGCACGTATGCCGACGGCAGCTTTACCCACCCGTTGGCGCCCTACCAGATCAATGGCCGACGGCCCGCCCCAACCGCCGGCGCTCCCCCGCTCGGCGAAATGACAAAAGTGCCCGCCCACAGCAGGATTGCGGCCGTCGCCGACCGCGCCCCAAGCCTTCCGCTGGACGGCGTGCGAATCCTGGACGCGACAGCGTGGTGGGCGGGCCCCTCCTCGACCCACATTCTTGCCGCACTGGGCGCTGAGGTCGTTCACCTAGAATCGAAGGACCACCCTGACGGCGCGCGGATGGCGGCCGCGGCGTTCGCCAATCAGTCTCAGTGGTGGGAGCGGTCGGGGATGTACCTGGCGACCAACGCCAACAAGCGCGGGCTCACCCTCGACCTGTCCTCTGAGAGAGGGCGGGAGCTTTTCTTCCGACTCGTCGAGCGCTCCGACATCTTGGTTGAAAACTTCTCGCCACGCGTATTCGACAATTTCGGCATCACGTGGGAAACCGTCAGTGAACTCAACCCTCGAATAGTCATGGTTCGAATGCCCGCATTCGGGCTCGACGGACCGTGGCGCAACAACGTGGGCTTCGCGCAGACGATGGAACAGATGACCGGGATGGCGTGGGTGACCGGCCATGAGTACGACCAGCCGCGAATCCCCCGCGGCCCGTGTGACCCCCTGGCGGGAATGCACTCCGCATTCGCCATGCTCGCCGGCCTCCGGCAACGGGATCAAACCGAGCGCGGGTCGTTCATCGAGGTCTCGATGGCGGAGGCCGCACTCAACGCGGCCGCCGAGCAGGTCGTCGAATTCACCGCCTACGGAAGTCTGATATCGCGCCGGGGGAATCGCAGCCGTGACGCCGCACCACAAGGGCTCTATGAGTGCGCGGGAACTGAGCGATGGCTGGCCATTTCGGTCGCGAACGACGAGCAATGGCGCCGACTCAAGTCGGCTCTGGGCAACCCGGATTGGGCAGACGACCCCGCGTTGGATACCCACGAAGGGCGTGTCGAGGCACATGATGTGATCGACAAGCATCTCGAGCAATGGGCTGGCCGGCGAGAGTCCTCGGCCGCTGCTGAATTGCTTATCGAATACAGCGTCCCCGCAGCGGATTTGGCAGATGCCAGGGTCGGTTCGATGCACCCACAACTGGCTGCCCGCGGCTTCTTCGAAAGTCTCGACCATCCCGTTGTGGGACAGCATCACGTGGCGGCACTTCCCTTCAAGTACCGCAGCGTTGACAAGTGGTATCGGTCACCGGCACCGACGTTGGGACAGCACAACGCGAGCATCCTCGGCGACCTACTCGGTCTCGACGCCGCATCCATTGCGGCGCTCACAGAGCAGGACGTCATCGGGACGCGACCGGGCGGATTGGACTGAACGGTGAAGCTTCGTGTCGACGCAGAAATGTGCCAGGGCCACAGCCGTTGTTACGCAGCATATCCGGAGATGTTCGACATCGACGGCGAAGGGATCGCCTTCGTCACCATGGAAACCATTCCTCCCGAATGGGAAGTCCGGGCGCACAACGCAATCGCGAACTGCCCCGAGCGTGCCATACATATCGTGAAGGAGTCGCCATGAAGACCACCGGGGCAGTTCTGTGGGGGCTGAACGAGAAGTGGTCGGTGGAAGAGATCGAACTCGATCCGCCGCAGGAAGGCGAGGTACTCGTCGAGTTCGAAGCCACCGGTCTATGCCATTCCGACCACCACATCCGCACCGGCGACATGTTCGGGGTGAGTTTTCCCCTGATAGGTGGACACGAAGGGGCGGGCATCGTTCAAGAGGTTGGTCCGGGAGTGCGCGATGTAGCGGTGGGAGACCACGTGGTCACATCTTTCCTACCGGCGTGCGGTCGCTGCCGCTGGTGCGCCACGGGTCATCAGAACCTCTGTGATTTCGGCGCGACCATCCTCGCGGGAGTCCAGGCCGACGGCACCTTCCGGCGCCGAGCCAGAGGACGGGGCATCGGAGCCCTCTCAGGCGTCGGCAGTTTCGCGCAATGGGGCGTGTTGTCGGAAGCCTCAGTGGTCAAGATCGACAACGATGTGCCGCTGTCGCGCGCATGTCTTCTCGGGTGCGGCGTAACCACCGGCTGGGGTTCGGCCGTCAATACCGCGAACATCAGTCCCGGCGACGTGGTGCTCGTGGTTGGCTGCGGCGGGATCGGCAGCGGTGCCATTCAGGGCGCGCGGCTGGCGGGAGCGGAACAAATCGTCGTGGTCGATATTGAGCCGAGCAAGCGCGACAAAGCGTTTCAGTTCGGAGCCACTCACTTTGCCACCTCGATGGAGGAAGCAACCCAGTTAGCCGGCGAGATTACGCGTGGAGTCATGGCCGACTCGGCCATCCTCACGCCAGGCGTGCTCGAGGGCGCGATGATCAACGACGCGCTCAATGCGGTGCGGAAGGGTGGTGCCGTGGTGGTCACCGCCCTGGCATCGATGTCCGACGTGACGCCGACGCTGCCGCTGACGTTGTTCACGCTGTTCCAAAAACGCCTCCTGGGCAGCCTGTACGGCGAAGCCAACCCGCGGGCCGACATCCCTCGGCTTATAAGCCTCTATCGAAGCGGCAAGCTGTTGCTCGACGAAACCGTCACCGCGGAGTACAAACTCGACGACATCAATGAGGCCTACGACGACATGCTCGCCGGCCGCAACATCCGCGGGGTAATAGTCCACGAGCACTGAGTCTTTGGGCAAAGGCGAATCCGCATCGTATCCAGCCCGCGCGACCGGGAGAGAGAAGGCGCTGAATGTCACATACCACCTGTAGGTAATGCCCTAGTTGATTCACTCACTCGCCATGAAGGGATTTCACTCATGTCTTCGCCAGCCGATGTAGTCCGCGACTTCTGTGCCTTGATGGAGCAGCGGGACGCCGAAGCGTTGCGTCCCTTCCTCGCCGAAGGGGCCATTTATCAGAACGTGGGAATGCCCGCCTTCACCGGGCCAGACGCCATCGTGGAGAACATCGCCGCCCAGTTCGCGATGTTCCCGGACGCCTACGCCTTCGAAATCGTCAACCTCGCCAGCGAGGGTTCCGTGGTGCTCACCGAACGCCTGGACTACATCCAGGCTCCGGACGGAAGCAAGCCGGCCATCCCGGTAATGGGGACCTTCGTCGTCGATGACGATGGGCGGATCACTCGCTGGACCGACTATTTCGACCTGAATCTGACGATGAAGCTCCTTCAGGGCGAGGACATTAGCGCCCTGGTGCCCGCGACCGCATGACTTGGGACATCACCACCGATCTGGGATCAACGGCGCTTGCAGTCGCTGCCCAACGGGCAGCAGAAACAGCACAAGATGACCCGTTGATCCACGACGAGTTTGCGGCGGTGTTGGTGGCGGCGGCCGATGAACCGGGTTGGCAACGGATCGCGTGTGGGGACCTTTCGTGGATGGGCGCGGAGGATGATGTGGGGCGGCGGGTCGCGCGAACGGGCCGGGAGTACGTCGCCACACGGACGGTCTTCTTCGACGAGTTCTGTGCTGACGCAGCGAGTTTAGGAGTCAGCCAATTCGTCATCCTCGCTGCCGGCCTCGACGCCCGTGCCTATCGCTTAGTCCCTCTCACCGGCAAGCGTGTGTACGAAATCGACCAGCCCGCAGTCCAGGTGTTCAAGGACGCCGCCCTAACAGCGCATGGAGCTACTCCGCTGGCCGACCTGTGCGCGGTTCCTGTCGATCTGCGCGATGAGCGTTGGCCGCTGAGTTTGATGGAGGCGGGATGGGACAAGTCGCTTCCGACCGCCTGGCTCGTCGAGGGCCTACTGCCCTACATATCGTCAACCGAGCACAACGCGCTCTTCGACGCGCTCACTGCGCTAAGCGCACCGGGTAGCCGGCTGGCCGCCGAGGTCTATCACCACTCGACAATGCATTTTGGCGACAAACGGCTGAGCACTTGGCGCGACGGAGCAGCCGAGATAGACGACGCACTGGGCGTAGACGTGGACGTAACGGCCTTCATCAAGAACCACGATGCGAGCGATACGGCATCATGGCTGTCCCAGCACGGATGGAGGGTGGATTCCCTAGACAGCCGCGAAATGATGTCGCGCCTCGGCAGGCCGATCCCACCGGACCTCCGCGACATCGCGCCAGCTAGTTCGCTGGTAACAGCGATCCGCTCCGGGCCGTAGCGTTCCAACGGATACTGGTCATTTCGAGCTTGGTTGTGAACGAGGGGGATCCATGCGGGTGCCAAGGGCCGTCGCAAACTTCAATCGTCGAGTCACCAATCCAGCGGCTCGGTCGATCACGCCATGGCTTCCAGGCCAAGGGACACTCGAACATGTCGGACGCAAATCAGGCAAGCGTTATCGAACGCCGCTGTTGGTTTTTCCCATCCGCGACGGCTTCGTCGTTCTCATCGGGTACGGGCTGAAATCGGACTGGTTGCAGAATGTATTCGCCGGTGGACAGGCGGTGCTGCACAAGCGCGGCAAGAGTATCGCGCTAGCCAATCCCCGCCTCTTGAGTAAGGCTGAGGCCGCAACGCTCGTTACAGGGCCATCTGGTGTGTTCTACCGCCTGTTTCCGTACAACGAAGCGGCGCTGGTGTTGACCAAAGTCAATTCCACGCAGTGACCACCGTTCGCCTCTTATCGGTAGACCTCCTAGCCACCTCACTGGAGCCGAACAGGATTCTTAAGGTGGGGCGGGCGGGGCTCGAACCCGCGACCAACGGATTATGAGTCCCTATTCTGCGCGCGAACGACCAGGCGAAACGGTTAGCTGAAGGACCTTGAATTGCCTGCTAGAGACCACTTTGGAGGGTTGCCGGTACGTGCGCGGTACGGCTTCGGTACGGCTACAAAACGCCCCCGGTCGCCGGTAAAACGCCGGTATCAGCTACATCGCTCCATCGCCGCCCGTCGCTGGCGCACCTTGAAGGAGACCCTGCGTTACGGACGGTCCGACGAACCGATTCACTATTTCGCGCTCGATTTCTTTGTCTTTGACCGGCCAGTACCACAGGGAGAAGGTGGCGCGGATGACCCATTGCGCTGCAAGAGGATCGTGGTGTCCGATCATTTCTTCGGTGATCTTGGCGACAAGCGGTGAAGCCGTGACCGCCCGGCTGTCTTGATCTGGTCGAGTCACTCCCATGATCAGCTTTCCGAGCGGTTCCGCGCGCATGTAATCCAACCCGACGAGAATGGCGGTGGCGATGCGCTCCGTTCCCTCCAGCCCGTCTATCTCGCGATGCATCAGGCGGATGATGCGATCGGCAAACATGGATATGAGGCGTTCGATGATCGCCGCTTTGCCACCCGCGCGGCGATAGATCGTTGCGGGCGAGCAATGCAGCTTCGCCGCCAGAGCGTCGATGGTGAATGCATCGAATCCCTCGCGCGACACGATTTCGGAGGCCGCGGCAAGGATCCGATCAAGCGCCTCGGCGCTGCGATCCACACCAAGAACCCAATCCTTCGGCGCCATCACGCCTCGCTTCCTGACCCATGAGATAGAGAAAAATCAGTTCTATCACCGTGAGACACTCTTTAGCATTTGTCTCGCAACAATGTGCAGGTCGGGACCAGTTGATTCGGGGTGTGGTCACCGTGAACGTCTGCCGGAGCTTTCAACTTCGGCGTGAGTCGTTGACGGCTTCGAGAGTACTGGCGACTCTCAAAGTTATTGTCTCGAGAAGGGCGTGCCTCATGACCATCGCGCAGACCGCTCGCGGTGCAACTTCGTTGCTGGCTCCGGTGTTTGCGGCGGGCCGGTTGAACGTCGCTGCGGCTGTACAGGTGCGTCGTCGTGGGTACAGTGCCTGGACCGGCGCGGTCAACACTGACTACGATCCGCTGGACCCATCCATCGCAGCGCAGCCCTACGCTGCATACGACGCGCTGCACCGGGGCGGACGTGTGCATTACAACCCTCGCCGGGCGACGTGGATACTGCACCGCCTCGATGACGTTCGGGCAGCCTTGCGCGCGACCGACCAAGTCACCAGCAGCCAGGGGGTCACGCGGGTACGGATGGTCGCCGCCCTCGTTGTAATCACCGACGACGACGAGCACAGCCGACTACGCAGACAAGTGCAGCCAGCCTTCACCAAAGGCGCGCTGGACAATTGGCGCGCCATCATCGACAGGCTTGCCGCTGAACTCGTTGACGAGATGATCAACAATCCCGGCGAAGACGCAGTGACGCGGTTGGCTGTGCCGCTGCCGGTTAGGGTGATCGCCGCGATGCTCGGCGTCCCAGAAGCCGATGTTGCCGAATTTCGCCACTGGACTGACGAATGCTGCCAATTCCTCAATGTCACACCGACGCCGAACGGTGTCGTCAACGGGGCGCGAGCGATGCGCGCCGCAGTGGCGTTGCGCCGCTACTTCAAAGCGCATCTGGCGGCCGGGGAGTTGAAGGGTTCCAACACCGTCTTCGGGCGACTACTGGAGCATCGCACCGACGGCGGCCTGACCGACGACCAACTGTTCTACATCGCCATCACGTTGTTGGTCGCCGGCAACGAAACCACCACCAATCTCCTCGGGGGAATGATCGACACCTACGCTCGATTTCCTGATCAGTACGACATGATCCGCGCCCACCCCGAACTCATCCCACAGGCCGTTGAGGAGCACCTTCGCTACACGAGCCCAGTTCAGCACGTTTACCGGTACACGCGCGCTCCGCACCAAGTCGGAGAGGTCACTATTCCGACAGGTTCTCGGCTGCTGATCTCATTGGGGGCGGCCAACCGTGATCCGCTAGCCTTCGACGATCCCAATACGTTCCGTGCCGACCGCGACCCGCGAACACACGTCGCGTTCGGCTACGGCCCGCATCTGTGCCTGGGCGCCCCATTGGCGCGAATGGAAGCTCACGCCGTTCTCCGAGAACTCGTCAACCGCGTCTCACGAATCTCCGCTACCGGATCTACGAAGTGGTCAACCAACAGCTCACTGCGCGGCCCCACGCATCTACCCATCGTTCTCCACACACGCGCGGGCGCCCGCAATTAATTCGTCTGGAGCTCAACCAAACAACCTGACAACGTTGCTCACGGCCTCGGTAGGCTTCGCGGGGGCGGTCGGCTCCGGTAGGTTGTTCGCCGCGCCGCCATCCTCCGTGGGTATATAGCCGCCGTACACGTCCAGCGTCAGCGAGTACGTGGCGCGCCCTAGCCACTGGCTAACCTGCATGAAGTGGACACCCGCCGATAGCTGTAGTACCGCGAACGTATGCCTAAGGTCATGCAGCCGCACACCTTCGACTGCCGGCGTGTCGGCGGTGGCGGGCCTGCTCGCGGGCAGTCCTACTGCCTCCAGCGCGGGCTTCAGCAGGTTCTTGTAGTACGCGCCCATATCGCACGGCTCCGTAAAGTCCAGGGGCGCAACAGCTTTACAACCACGTCGCCGCGCCCCACCCAGCGCCCGGTTAGGCCACAGCGGCGCAAGGGCTTCCGTACCCCGCGGGTGCGTATTAGCCAGGTAATCCACAAGTTTCGCGGCTAGCCAGGGCGGTAAGGCCACATCGCGGCGGCTCCGCGCGCTCTTGAGTGTGTCGGTGGTCCACTCCCCTGCTTGTCGCTTCTTAGCGCGGCGCACATGGACGGTGCAACTCGGCCCCGGCGCGAACACGAGGTCACCAACCTCCAACCCCGCCAGCTCCTCCGCGCGGAGGCCGGTGTACGCGGCGAAGTAGGTCATCAGCTCATACACTGGGTACCGCTCGCCAATGCTGTTCGCTACGGCGGCAACCTGTTCGGCGGTTAGCGGGTGGTGGCGACGGTTGCGGCGCTCGGCGCTGTTGGCCGAGAAGTCCACGCCGTCAACAGGCTTAGCCGTGATCGCCCTATGGCGCAGGGCGTACACGAACACGTTACGAAGCACCGACCAATGGTGCTTCAGCGTGGCCGGGGTTAACCCGCGTCCCACGAGCGCGGCGAGGAACTGCTCACAGTCGCGCGGGGTAATCGCCGACCCTCATGCGTGATTTCCCAATCGCCAACGGCGGCCACGGTGCGAGCGTATCGGCGGTATGGGAGCTGGTTCGGCAGATAGAGCTGCGCGTCTATCTAAAACCCGTCCTTATCCCCCCAGGGGGGGCCGCTGCTCGCTCGCCGCCAACGCGCTCTCCTGCCCGCCGGTAAAGCGCCGGTAAATCGGTGTTCCCTGCGTGGCCACAGTCGGGCAATATCGCCTCTGACCGGGATGTTTAACGTGGGGCGGGCGGGGCTCGAACCCGCGACCAACGGATTATGAGTCCGCGGCTCTAACCAACTGAGCTACCGCCCCTAGCGATGTTCCGTAGGAAACGGTAGCCGAACGCCGACGTCTATGTCCGTCGGGCGGGATCCCGGGCAGATCAGGTGTTCGGCCATTCGACCGCGCCGGTTATAGCATTTCGTCGGTTGCCGGCGACGAATTGTGAGGGGTCCCTGCAAGAGCACTTGCCATCGCCGCCGAGAGATCACGCGTCGCGCTCAGCGGAGAGGAGAGCCATGGCCGACGTCATGGCGTACGGCCTGACGACCGCCGAGGCGACCGAGCGGCGCGCGGAGGGCGGTGCCAACAAGCTCCCCGCGGCGAGGCGGCCGTCGATCGCTCGCCGGCTGCTCGGGGAGCTGACGCACTTTTTCGCCCTGCTGCTCTGGGCGGCCGCAGTGCTCGCCTTCCTGGCGAAGCTGCCGCAACTCAGCATCGCCATCGTCGCGGTAATCGTGCTGAACGGGGTCTTCTCCTTGATCCAAGAAGCGCGGGCAGACCGGGCCGCCGATCGGCTCCAAGAGATGTTGCCGACGCGGGTCACGGTCTTGCGTGACGGCGCTCGGCGGGTGATCGAGGCCGAGGACGTAGTCGTCGACGATGTGCTGCTACTCGAAAGCGGCGACCGCGTTCCCGCCGACGCGGTGGTGCTCAGCCAGCACCGGTTGCTGGTCGACTCGTCCATGCTCACCGGCGAGAGCGAGGCCGGCGCAGTCGCAGCAAGCGAGCCCCTGTTCGCGGGCACTTTTGTGGTGGAAGGAGATTCGCGTGCCCTGGTCACCGCTATAGGCCAACAGACCCGCCTGGCCGGCATCACCCGGCTGACAACCTCCACCAGGAAGCCTGACACGCCACTGACCCGCGGTTTGCGTGGTGTCGTCCGCCTCATCGCAGCGATCGCAATCGGTGTGGGTGTGCTGTTCCTGCTCGTCTCTGTGCTCGTGGGCAACCCGATCCAGCAGGCCTTCGTGTTCGCGATCGGGGTCACGGTCGCCCTGGTCCCGGAGGCGCTGCTGCCCACCGTGACGTTGTCCCTCGCCTGGGGCTCGGAGCAGATGGCGAAGCGACAGATCCTGGTCCGCAACCTCGAGGCCGTCGAGACGCTCGGGTCCACGACGTTCATCTGCACCGACAAGACGGGAACCCTCACTCGCAACCAGATGACGGTGGTCGAAGCGTGGTC
Source organism: Mycobacterium sp. 852014-50255_SCH5639931 (assembly GCF_001665605.1). Lineage (GTDB taxonomy): Bacteria > Actinomycetota > Actinomycetes > Mycobacteriales > Mycobacteriaceae > Mycobacterium > Mycobacterium paraffinicum. The sequence goes on along the minus strand of NZ_LZSV01000009.1, from coordinate 21,443 downwards.
GCCGGCCGGCTCGTTGGCCATCGACGGCGCCGGCTACGGGCCCACAGCGCGGCTCACGTGGTCCTCGCCGATCGCGGAGGAGCCCATTCGCCGGCTCGCCCTGGCCGGGGAACGCTGCTCCACTGGATACGCCGAAGAAGTCGACGGGCAGTGGCGGGCCCACGGCGACCCGATGGAGGCTGCCCTCGATACCTTCGCCCGACGACTGGGCATCGACACCGTCGACGACCGTCGTACCGCCCACGCCGAGCTGCGGTTCCCCTTCGATCCCCGGCTGCGCCGCATGGCTGTCGCGCTGGCCGACGAGATCGTTGTCAAGGGGGCGCCGGACGCCGTGCTTCCGCTCTGCGGTGACGACCCGGCGGCGCACCAAGCCGTGGACACCCTGACCGCCCGGGGGCTTCGAGTACTCGCCGTCGCCGCGTGCCCGAGGAACGGTCGTACACCCCGGGACCAGCAGGAATGCGACCAGGGGTTGCGCCTGCTCGGCCTGGTGGCGCTCGAGGATCCGCCGCGTGAAGACATCTCCACATCCCTCGACGCGTGCCGCAAGGCGGGTGTCAAGGTGGCGATGGTGACCGGTGATCATCCGGCCACCGCCACGGCCATCGGCAACGAGGTGCGGCTACGGTCCGCCGACTCTGCCGTGCTGTTGGGAGCGGATTTACCGGAGGACGAGCAGCATCTCGCCGCTGTCCTCGACCACGACGGGGTGGTGATCGCTCGGGTCTGTCCCGAGGACAAACTCCGCATCGCCCGTGCCCTTCGCTCCCGGGGCCACGTGGTGGCGATGACCGGCGACGGAGTCAACGACGCGCCGGCACTGCACGAGTCGGACATCGGTGTGGCGATGGGCCGCTCCGGCACCGACGTCGCACGCGAGGCGGCCGACCTGGTTCTGCTCGACGACTCCTTCGCCGGCATTGTGGCCGGCATCGAGCAAGGACGCGCCACGTTTGTCAACATCCGCCGGTTCCTGACGTACCACCTGACCGACAATGTTGCCGAGCTGGCACCTTTCCTGGTCTGGGCGCTTTCGGGCGGCCAGTTCCCTCTCGCGCTGGGTGTTCTGCAGATCATCGCGCTCGACATCGGCACCGACACCTTGTCGGCGGTCGCACTCGGTGCCGAGCCGCCCGCGAAGCACCTGCTCGAGGGACCCCCGGTTCACGGCCGGTTAATGAATCGCACGGTGCTGCGCCGGGCCTTCGGGGTGCTGGGACCGCTCGAAGCCGTCGTCTCGCTCACCGCCTTCGTGGTGTCCCTGATGGCGCTCGGCTGGCGTCCCGCAAACCCGTTCCCGACTGGGCACAACCTGGCAATGGCATCAGGCGCGGCATTCATCACCGTCGTCTTCGCCCAGACCGCCAACGTCTTCGCGTGCCGGTCCTCATCGCGCTGGCCGGGAGCGCTGGGCTGGGTCACCAACCGGCTCCTGGTGCCCGCGGCGTTCATCGGGCTGGCCTTTTCACTTGTCGAACTGTGGGTGCCACCCATCGCACGGTTGCTCGGTCAATGGAATCCACCCCTGTGGGGCTGGGCCGTCGCCCTGGCCGCGGTTCCGATCCTGTTCGGCGTCGACGCGCTCGACAAGTACCGGCGGTCGCATCGCCGACAGCCGCGGGCGTCCTCGAAAGCACGCCCAGGACGGGTTCGGGAGCGACTTCATCCCTGACCTTCGTGCAGCAGTTTCAGTGCATTGCGAAACGCAAAGAGCCAAAACCCTTTCGGCCCTTCAATATCCCCGACGCGCAGACCCATTGAGCACCCGTTCGTCGGCACCGACCAGCTCACGCCCGTGAAGTTCGCCGCCGACCGGGCGGCGGGCTTTTAAGGCATCACACGGGCGCGGGCTGCCCGGGGACCTGCCGCGCGGCCTGATCCTTGAGCTTGGGAATCAAGTCCGGCGCGTAAACATAGATCGCCGACTCGACCTCCCACTCGGCCTGGGCCTGCTTCATCGGCGTCGTACGGGTGATCATGTTCACCAGCTCCTGGGCCTCTCCGAACGGATTGGGATTGGCCCGGACCTGGCTGGCGAACCAGCGACCCTCGGCGGCCTCGCTGCAGTCATTGAAATCGGCGTTGTGAACCATCTTGTTCTGCGCCAGCAGCTTGATGTACTGATCGTCAGCCGGGCTCATGTTGCACGACGCCGAGGCGTGCGGCGCCGCGAGCACGGCACCACCGAACATTGCGGCCCCCACAACGCCGGCTGCCGCCACCGCCAGCACCTGCGCGCGCGATCGTGTAATCGTCACTTCTCCAGACCCCCTCATCGTGGAAATTTGCTACTTCCCCTTTCGCGCTAACGCTCGGGTACCACCGTCGACGAGCGCGACAAACGGCCGGCTCGTCAAACAATGAATGAACAGCGGTTAGCCAAAACACCAGTGCGCGTTGAGTATCCAAAAGGCAGGTGACACCCACGCGATGAACGGCCGCCGCCATCCGGCAATCACGCACCCGCAGGCACTCAGCCGTGCCGGTGCCTTACTCTGAGTTAGCTGATGCAGCGCACCAGAGCCGACCCGCTACGCGGACGGCCAGTTCGCGTGCGTGGCCTGGTCTTTGATCTTGGGGATCACGTCTGGCGCATACACGTAGATCGCCGACTCGACCTCCCACTCGGCCTGGGCCTGGTTCATCGACGTCGTGTTCGTGATCATGTTGACCAGCTCCTGGGCCTCCCCAAATGGATTGGGGTGGTTCCGAACCTGGTCGGCGAACCAACGTCCCTCGGCGGCCTCGGTGCAATCACTGAAATCGGCGTTGTGCACCATCTTGTTCTGCGCGAGCAGCTGAATGTACTGGTCGTCCTTGGGGCTCAAGTTGCAGGACGCCGAAGCTTGCGGTGCTGACAGCACCGCGCCGCCGAGCATCGAGGCCCCCAGCGCGACGCCGGCAGCCCAGACCGATGACACTCGCATGCGCGAGCGTGCACGGGTGGTTGTCATCTCCGGTCCTCCCTCTGCGTGGGAGCGGTGTTGCTCTCCGACGCGAACCAAGCCTTGGTGGTAACTGCTAACCGAGACAGCGATTCGGGGCCACCGTTAACAGTCACGCGGTCGATGGTCGTCAACTCAGGCGGCGCTGCCATCCGAGATCACCGTCATGTGTCAGTTTCGGTGCCGAGATATGAATTTAGCCAGAATCGTCCCCCGAGGGACGAACTCTTGTTTGCGTGGTCGTGTACGGATGGTTAACATTTCCTACTTCGTGCCGGCCGGGAGCCTTTCGCGCATCGATGGCGCCCCGGCAGTCACGGCAGGGTCGGCTAGGCCGGCGTCGCCCTTGACCAGTAGCTAAGCGCCGTGCAAGGGGCGGTCAGTGGCCGCTCGGGCCGTACCCGCGATCGTCAGTTGAAGACGGTCTTGCCGTCGGCTCCGAGCAGGTATCGCTCGGTACCCTGCTCGACCCTGGGGGCGTCGGCGCCCAAAGCGACGGCAACTTTGTTGCTTGCATTCCGCATGATGTCAAAGGTGAGCTCGACGGCCTCGGCATCGGAGAACCGGGAGCGCACCTCGGCGGCATCGTCGGCGGCGAGGTGCGCAGGGGTCCAAATTAACGCATCGGCGTAGCGCAGGGCCGCTTTCGCGCGGTCATCGAGCAGCGCCGACGACTCGAAGCGATCGATCTCTTCGTAGAGCGTCTCCGAACCGCCGGCATCGAGTGCCGTGCCCTCGCGCAGCGACTTGCACAACCGGCAATTGTGCTGAGCCGCCCCGTGCAGCCGGACCAGCTCGGAGGTGACGGGGTCCAGCGCACGCATCCGGGCCACCGCGGGCAAGAAGTCGTTGAACACCGGGCCCGACGGCTCGGTGGTGCCATCCCACTCGATGGCGCCGTCGACCCAGCCCAAGTACTCCGATCCGACGCCGAGCGCTTCCAGCCCGGCCCGCACCCGCGGCACGAAGTCGGCGATATACATCAGGACCACCACGCCGAAGGCTCTGTCGCCCAGGTGCTTGATCAGCCGGGACCGCTGCCCGTCGGTGATCGCGGAGACGTCCGCGCTGAACTGCTCGGCGAACTCGGTGGCGACGGCTTCGGCCTCCGACTCGGGCGCGCCGACCTCGACGGGACTGGGCAGTGGCGGCAGCGACAGCGTCTGGGCGCACGTCCGCCGAACCAGGGCCGCAATGCGCGCGTCCGCCGGCGAGCCCGGAGCCAGGGCCACCAACCGCGTCAGCTGATCTTCTTGGACCGAAACCGGAGCCGCCATTCGTCACACGCTAGAACGCGGCCGGCTCAGCGGCAATCGCCTATTGTGCCTGGCTCACCGAAGACATATGGAAGTCCGGTATCCGCAGCGACGGCATGGCGGCACGGGTGGCCCAGTCCGCCCACTCCCGCGGCAGGGTTTTCTCGCTCGCCCCGGCCTCGGTGACCCGCCGCAGCAGGTCCAGCGGACTCTCGTTGAACCGGAAGTTGTTGACCGCGGCGGTCACCTCGCCATCTTCGATGAGGTAGACGCCGTCGCGGGTCAGCCCGGTGAGCAGCAGCGTGGTGGGGTCGACCTCGCGGATGTACCACAGCGTGGTCAGCAGCAGGCCGCGTTCGGTGGCCGCGATCATGTCGGCAAGCTCGGCCGACCCGCCGGTCATCACCAGGTTGTCGGCGGCCACCGCGACGGGGGCATCGAATTTGGCCGCCGTCGCGCGCGGGTACGCCAGCGCGTTGATCACCCCGTTGCGGATCCAGTCCACTTGGCCGATCTCCATGCCGTTGTCGAACACCGACGCCGTCTCCGACGAGCTGCTCACCGCGACGAACGGCGTGCACGCCAGGCCCGGCGCCATCGGATCGGAGAACAGCGTCAGCGGCAATTCGGTGAGCCGCTCCCCCACCCGCGTCCCGCCGCCGGGCGCCGAGAACGCGGTGCGGCCCTCCCGGGCGCCCCGGCCGGCCATCGACCAGGCCAGGTAAAGCATCATGTCGGCCACCGTGGACGGCGGCATGATCGTCTCGTAGCGCCCCGCGGGCAGTTCCACGCGGCGCTCGGCCCAGCCGAGCCGCATCGACAGCTCCTCGAGCATCGAATCCATTGGCACGTCGACGAAGTCGGGCGTGCCGATACCGGCCCATGCGCTAGCGTCGCCGCGCTTGCCGTTGATCTCCACCGCCCCCGCGGGCTGGGTGTAGCGCCGGCGCACTCCGGTCGACGATGCCAGGAACGTCGTCGAAACGCTGTGGTGCGCAAAGCCATACAGCCGGTCGGTGCCGCGGAACCCGCGACTCAAGGAGTCGGCGACATCGGCGAACACCAACGGCCCGGTACCGGGCACCGGCGCGTCCCAATCGACCGGCACCCCGGTATCGGTCAACAGCGGCGCGGCGTCACCGGCCTCGGGCGCCGAGCGGGCCGCCTCCTGGGACGCCGCCACCAACTCGGGGATCACCCGCGGATCCACCTCGGCGGAGACCATCGTGCCGATCCGCGCGCTGGACCCTGCGCGGACGACGGAGATCACCGTGATGCTGCGGTTGACCGAAACACCGTTGGTGGTCATCGAATTGCCCGCCCAGCGCAACGTTGCCTCGACCTTGTCGGTGACGAGCACCATGGTCTCGCTGGCGCCGCCGAGCTTGGCGGCCTCCTCCAAGACCAGGTTGACGACATGCTGCGGGGTGATCATCGGCCGCCCTCGGTCCGGGTGTTGAGCACGTTGACGCCGCGGAACAAGGCCGACGGGCAGCCGTGGCTGACCGGGGCGACCTGGCCGGGCTGCGCCTTGCCGCAGTTGAACGCGCCGCCCAACCGCCAGGTCGACGGGCCGCCCACGGCTTCCATGGAATTCCAGAAATCGGTCGTGGTGGCCTGGTAGGCGACGTCTCGCAATTGACCGTCCAGCCGACCGTCGCGGATGTGGAAGAACCGCTGGCCGGTGAACTGAAAGTTGTAGCGCTGCATGTCGATTGACCAAGACTTGTCGCCGATGATGTAGATGCCGTCCTCGACGCGGCCGATCAGGTCGGCGGTGCTGACGTCCTCGCGCGCCGGCTGCAGCGACACGTTGGCCATCCGCTGAATCGGCACATGATGCGGCGAGTCGGCATACGAGCACCCGTTGGACCGCGGCTGCCCCAGACGCGGAGCGAACACCCGGTCGAGCTGATAGCCGACGAACACCCCGTCGCGCACCAGATCCCAGCTTTGCGCCGCCACGCCCTCGTCGTCGTAACCGATGGTGGCCAACCCGTGCTGGACGGTGCGGTCGGCGGTCACGTTCATCACCGGGGAGCCGTACCGCATGGTGCCGAGCTTGTCCGGCGTGGCGAAAGACGTTCCCGCGTAGGCGGCCTCGTAGCCGATGGCGCGGTCGTATTCGGTTGCGTGCCCGATCGATTCGTGAATGGTCAGCCACAGGTTGGTGGGATCGATCACCAAATCCTTGCGCCCCGCCGTCACGCTGGGCGCCTTGACCTTTTCGGCGAGCAGCGACGGCAACTGCGCCAGCTCGTCGGTCCAGTTCCACACCTCGTCGCCGGCGAGCACTTCCCAGCCGCGCCCAGTCGGCGGGGCCAGCGTGCGCATCGAGTCGAAGCTGCCCGCCTCGGCGTCCACGGTCACCGCCTCCAGCGACGGCTGCACCCGCACCCGCTGCTGGGTGATCGACGATCCGAAGGTATCGGCGTAGAACGTCTGCTCCTTGACGGCGGTAAGCACGGCCGACACGTGGTCGACGCCGTCGGCACTGAGCAGCCGGCCGGAGTATTCCTCCAGCACGCCGATCTTGTCGCTCGCCGGGACGCTGAACGGGTCGATCCGATAATCGGAAACCCAGGTCGCGTCGGCGTATATCGGCTCGGGCGCCAGCTCGACGCGCTCGCTGTTCAGCGTCGCCAGGGTGGTGGCGACCTGCACGGCGCGACGCGCCGTCTCGGCCGCGACCGAGGGCGCGAGCTCGGCGTGCGAGGCGAATCCCCACGTGCCATCGACGATCACCCGCACGGCCAGACCGACCTCGCGGTTGACGACTGCCGTCTCCAGCTCTCCGTCGCGCAGCTGGATGATCTCGGTCACGATGCGGTGAACCCGCAGGTCGGCGTAGCTGGCGCCGGCCGCGGTAGCCGAAGAAAGCGCGGCCTCGGCCAACTGGTGGCGCGGCAGGCTCAGGAAGTCGGCATCGATCCCCCGGTTCGGTGTCACGGATCCACCGTAACGGCCGTTCACCCCAAACCCAGGCCCCGCCCGCTTTAATTACCCCATGGCCAGCGGCGCCCTGAGGACACAGCCTCGCTCCACCGCGCTGGGCTATGCCCTGCTGGCGCCCAGCTTGTTCGGCGTCGTGGCCTTCTTGCTGCTGCCCATCCTCGTGGTGATTTGGCTGAGCCTCTACCGCTGGGACCTGCTGGGTCCGCTGCACTATGTGGGCGGGGCCAACTGGCGGTCGGTGCTGACGGATCGCAACTTCGCCAACTCGCTGATCGTCACAGCTCTCTTCGTGGCGATCGTGGTGCCGGCGCAGACGGTGCTGGGTCTGCTGGCCGCGTCCATGCTGGCCCGCCAGCTTCCCGGCACCGGCCTGTTCCGCACCCTCTACGTGCTGCCGTGGATCTGCGCGCCGCTGGCGATCGCCGTGCTGTGGCGCTGGATTTTGGCCCCGACCGACGGGGCCGTGAGCACCCTGCTGGGACACAGCATCGAATGGCTTTCGGACCCCAGCTTCGCGCTGCCGCTCGTGTCGGCCGTCGTCGTGTGGACCAACGTCGGCTACGTCTCCCTGTCGTTCCTGGCGGGGCTGCTGGCGATCCCCGACGACATTCACGCCGCCGCGCGCACCGACGGCGCCACCGCTTGGCAACGGTTCTGGCGCATCACCCTGCCCATGTTGCGGCCGACCACATTTTTCGTGCTGGTGACCGGAATCGTCAGCACCGCACAGGTTTTCGACATGGTCTACGCGTTGACGGGCGGCGGACCGGCGGGCAGCACCGATCTGGTGGCCCACCGCATCTACGCCGAGGCTTTCGGCGCGGCGGCCATCGGGCGCGCGTCGGTGATGGCGGTGGTGCTGTTCGCCATCCTGATCGGCGCCACGATGGTGCAGCATCTCTACTTCCGGCGGCGGATCAGCTATGACCTCACTTAGCCGGCTCGCCATCTACGGCGGACTCATCCTCGGTGCGCTGATCACGTTGGTCCCCTTTCTGCTTGGTTTGTTGACCTCGTTCACCTCGGCACACCAGTTCGCCACCGGTACGCCTCTGCAGCTGCCACGGCCATTCACCCTGTCCAACTACGCCGACCTCGGTGGGGCCGGGTTCGGCCGCGCGGCGGCGGTGACCGCGTTGATGACCGCCGTGATCCTGGTGGGCCAGTTGACCTTTTCGGTGCTGGCCGCATACGCGTTCGCCCGCTTGCATTTTCCGGGGCGCGACGCTCTGTTCTGGGTCTACATCGCGACGTTGATGGTGCCGGGAACAGTCACCGTGGTGCCGTTGTATCTGATGATGGCCCAGCTCGGCCTGCGCAACACGTTCTGGGCGCTGGTGCTGCCCTTCATGTTCGGCTCGCCGTACGCGATCTTCCTGCTGCGGGAGCACTTTCGGATCATCCCGAACGACTTGGTCAATGCCGCCCACCTGGACGGGGCCAACACCTTGGACGTGATCGTGCATGTGGTGATTCCGTCCAGCCGGCCGGTGTTGGCCGCCTTGACGCTGATCACGGTGGTCTCGCAGTGGAATAACTTCATGTGGCCGTTGGTAATCACCAGCGGGCACAAGTGGCGGGTGCTCACGGTAGCGACGGCCGATCTGCAGTCGCGGTTCAACTCCCAGTGGACGCTGGTCATGGCGGCGACGACGGTCGCGATCGTCCCGCTGATCGCGCTTTTCGTCGTCTTCCAGCGCCACATCGTCGCATCGATCGTTGTCTCGGGGCTCAAGTGACCCGTTCGCGCAGCATGAGCCGGCCCCGCTTTTCGACGGTGATGGCCGCGGCGCTCGCGCTGGTCGCGGTGTTGTTGGGTGCGACCGCGGTGCTGCTGGACTACTCCGGCCAGCCACCCGGCGGCAAAGTCGTCGTGACGGTGCGGGTCTGGGCCGAACAGATCGCCGCGGCCTATCGGCAGTCGTTCGAGGCGTTCAATCGCGCGCATCCCGATATCGCGGTGCACACCAGCGTGGTCGCGTATTCGACGTACTTCGACACGCTGCGCACCGATATCGCCGGTGGCAGTGCCGACGATATCTTCTGGCTCTCCAACGCCTATCTGGCCGCCTACGCCGACAGTGGCCGGCTGATGAAGATCGACAGGGCCGCCCCGGCGTGGGATTCGGCGGTCGTCGACCAGTTCACCCGCGGGGGCTCGCTGTGGGGGGTGCCGCAGCTGACCGATGCCGGGATCGCGCTGTATTACAACGCGGACCTGCTCGCCGCGGCCGGCGTCGACCCCGCCCAGCTGAACGGGTTGCGGTGGAGCGCAGCTGACGGGGACACGCTGCGGCCCATGCTCGCCCGGCTCACCCTGGACGCCGACGGACGCCCCGGAAACACGGCGGGTTTCGACGCCGGACGGGTCCGGCAGTGGGGCTACAACGCCGCCAACGACCCGCAGGGTATCTACCTCAACTACATCGGCTCGGCCGGCGGCGTCTTCCAGCGCGGCGACACGTTCGCGTTCGACAATTCCGGTGCCGTGCAAGCCTTCCGCTATCTGGTCGGCCTGATCAACGACGACCACGTCTCGCCGCCCGCGTCCGACACCAACGACAACGGCGACTTCTCGCGCAACCAGTTCCTGGCCGGCAGGATGGCGCTGTTCCAGTCCGGCACCTACAACCTGGCGCCGGTGGCCCGTGATGCCCGCTTCCGCTGGGGGGTGGCGATGATGCCGGTGGGCCCGGCCGGCCGGGTGAGCGTCACCAACGGCATTGCGGCGGCGGGCAATGCCGCGACGAAACATCCCGACGCGGTGCGCCAAGTCCTGGCCTGGATGGGCAGCAAGGAGGGCAATGAGTTCCTGGGGCGCGAGGGTGCGGCCATCCCGGCGGTGCTGTCGGCTCAGCCGGTTTACTTCCATTACTGGTCCGCGAGGGGCGTCGACGTCACACCCTTCTTCGCCGTGCTCAACGGCCCGCGCATCGCGGCTCCCGGCGGCGCCGGCTTCGCCGCCGGTAACGACGCCCTGCGGCCCTATTTCGACGAGATGTTCTTGGGCCGTGGCGATGTCGCGGCAACCCTGAAGCGGGCGCAAGCGGCCGCGAACGCCGCGGCGCAGCGTTAGCCCGGCAGCACCAGCACCGGCACGGGGCTTTCCCGGATGATCTTGGCGCTGCGGGAACCGAGGAAGACCCGCCGGATGTCGCCGCGCGGCCGGGTGCCCAATGCCAGGATCTCGCCCTCCTGCCAATCCGCCTGCTCCAGCGCGTCTTTCCAACTGCGGCCGGTAACTACCTGCAGCGCAACGTCTTCGCTGACGATCCCGTCCGTCTTCAGCTCCTCGAGGATGCCGCGCGCTTGCGACGCCCAGGCCTGCAATACCTCATCTTCGACCTCGAGCCCGACCTCCGGCGGATACATCGTCTTGCCGCGGACCGCAAACGTGATCACCCGCACCGGCACACCGAATCGCTGACCGAACTCGAAGCAGCGCCTCACCACGTCGATCGCATCGGGGGTGGCCGAGTAGGCACAGGTGAGGCGGGTCAATTTGCCTTGGTGCGCAAGGTAATTGCGGGGGCTGATGGCCACCGGAACGGGCGACGCGTGCAGCAGCCAGTCGGCGGTGGAGCCGATCAGCACTTGGCCGTGGCCGCCGCTGGGCAACGAGCCCAGCACCAGCACGTCGGCGTCAATCTCGTGGATGACCTCGAGGAGTCCCCCCGACACCGAGCCGTGCGCGCGGTGCAGGTAAGTGACCTCGATGCCGTCGGCCACCGTGTCCAGGACGCGGCCGGCCTCCTTCGCCGACTCGTCGGCCATGGCGTCGGCCCACAGCTCGTATTCGGCGTCGACGCGGGCGAGCGACGGCGTCAGCCACGGTTTGGGCACAACCGTCACCACGGTGAGCGAGGTGCCACGGGTCCGCGCGATGCGCACGCCCAGGTGCAAACCCGAGAGCCCCACCTTGCCGGCACGGTAGCCGACGACGACGGTCACAGCGCGTCCCGCTCGAGCGCTTCGCTGTTGAGCGCGCTGTGATGGCGGCCCCACACGAAGTAGAAGGCTAACGCGAGCGCGACCCAGCCGCTGAACGCGATCCAGGTGTACCAGTGCAGACTGGCGAGGATGTACCCGCAGGCCAGCACCGAAAGGACGGGCGTGACGGGATAACCGGGAACTTTGAAGCCCCGCGGCAAGTCGGGCTCGCGCACCCGCAAGATGATCACTCCGGCGGATACGACGACGAACGCGGTGAGTGTCCCGATGGACACCATGTCCGCCAACTTTTCCAGCGGTATGAAGGCGGCCAGCGCAGAGGCTGCGATGGCCACGATCACCGTATTGCCCACCGGCGTCATGGTGTTCGTGTTCACGCGCGCGAAGCGCGTTGGCAGCAGCCCGTCGCGTCCCATTGCGAACAGGATGCGGGTCTGCCCATACATGCTGACCAGGGTGACGGAGAATATCGAGATGACAGCGCCCGCGGCCAGAATCGTGCTGGCCCAGCTGCCACGGGTGACGTTGTCGAGGATGGTGGCCAGGCCGGCCTCCTGCTGCCCGGCGAAGTCCTGCCACGGCTGAGTGCCCAGTGCGGCGAGGGCAACGAACACGTAGACGCTGGTGACCGTCACCAGCGCCGCAATCAGCGCGCGCGGCATGGTTTTCTGCGGGTTCTTCACCTCGTCTCCGGCGGTAGACACGGCGTCAAGGCCGATATAGGAGAAGAAGATGGTGCCGGCGGCGGAGCCGATGCCGGCAGCGCCGAATGGCGCGAAGCCGCGGAGATGGCTCGCGTCGAAGGCGGTGAACGCGACGATCGCGAAGATGACCAGAACCCCCAGCTTGATCAGCACCATGATCGTGTTGACCCTGGCTGACTCGCTGGCGCCGCGGATGAGCAGCAGTGCGCACATCCCGATCAAGATGATCGCCGGGAGATTCAACCAGCCGGGCCGCGCATCCCACGGCGCGGCCGACAAGACATGCGGCAACTGGAAACCGAAGACATTGCTGAGCAGCTTGTTGAGATAGCCGCTCCAGTTCACCGCGACCGCGGCGGTCGACACCCCGTATTCGAGCAGCAGGCAGGCCGCCACCCCCATCGCGACGACCTCGCCCAGAGTTGTGTACGCATAGGAATAGGAAGAGCCGGAAACGGGCACCGCGGAAGCCAATTCGGCGTAGCAGATGGCCGCGAGTCCGGCCGCGAGTCCGGCGATGAGGAACGACAGAATCACTCCGGGACCGGCTTCCGGCACGGCTTGAGACATGACGAAGAAGATGCCCGTCCCGACCGTCGATCCGACCCCGAACATGGTCAGCTGAAAGGTGCCGATGGTCCGCTTGAGGTGGTCCGCGGCCCCATGGGCGACGGGCGTGCCGACGACCGGGCGGCGCCGCAGCATCTGCTCTGTCAGGCTGATCGACGTGGGTGGCAATGGCCCCTCCTTGCTCGATCAGCTGATTATGGGCCAGCCTCCCGCAACGCCATAGCGAACTGCTCAATCGCCCAGTCGATCTCCTGCTCGCCGATCACCAGCGGTGGCGCGAACCGCAAGGTCGACCCGTGAGTGTCCTTCACCAACACACCACGATCGGCCAGCCGAAGACTCAGCTGCTTGCCGCTCCCGAGCGCGGGGTCCACGTCGACGCCGGCCCACAGTCCCAGGCCGCGCACCGCCAGCACGCCGTGGCCCATCAGTTCGCGCAGGCGCGCGTGCAGGCGCGCGCCTAACTGCGCCGAGCGGGCTTGAAACTCTCCGCGGCCCAGCATGGAAACCACGGTGGTGCCGATGGCGACCGCCAACGGGTTACCGCCAAAGGTGGAGCCGTGTTCGCCCGGATGCAGCACCCCCAGGACCTCCTTGTCGGCGACCACCGCCGACAAGGGAACCACGCCGCCGCCCAGCGCCTTGCCGAGCAGGTAGATATCCGGCACCACGCCCCAGTGATCGCAGGCGAAGGTGTGCCCCGTGCGCGCGAGGCCGGACTGAATCTCGTCGGCGATCATCAGCACGTCGTGCTCGCTGCACAGGGCACGCACGGTCGGCAGGTAGTCGTCGGGCGGAACGACGATGCCCGCCTCGCCCTGGATCGGCTCGAGCAGGACCGCGACGGTGTCGTCGTCGATCGCGCGGGCCAGCGCGGCGGCGTCCCCGAAGGGCACGGAGCGGAATCCCGGGGTGAACGGTCCGAATCCGTCCCGCGCCGCGGGATCCGAGGAGAAGCTGACGATGCTGATCGTGCGGCCGTGGAAGTTGTTGTCCGCCACGATGATGTTGGCCCGCCCGTCGGCAACGCCCTTGACCTCGGCGCCCCACTTGCGGGCGACCTTGAGACCGCTCTCCACGGCTTCGGCGCCCGAGTTCATCGGCAACACCAGGTCTTTACCGCACAGCCGGGCAAGGGCGGCGCAGAACGGGCCGAGGGTGTCGGAATGGAACGCGCGGCTCACCAACGTGACGGTGTCGAGCTGGGCGTGGGCCGCCGCGGTGATCTCGGGGTTGCGATGGCCGAAGTTGACCGCCGAATAGGCGGCCAGGCAATCCAGATAGCGCCGGCCCTCCACGTCGGTGATCCACGCACCCTCGGCGCTGGCCGCCACCACGGGTAACGGCGAATAGTTGTGCGCCGCATAGCGTTCGACCAGGCCGATCGCCGTCTCGGTTTGGGTCGAAGTCCGTGCGTCGAGGATCGTCACGGAAACACCTCCAATGTGCAGCACTTGACCGAACCACCGCCCTTGAGGAGCTCGGACAGGTCGACGCCGACCGGCTCGAAACCGGCCTCACGCAGCTGTGCGGCGAAACCCGTTGCCGCGGCGGGGAGGACGACGTGCAGGCCGTCGGAGACGACGTTGAGGCCGAGCACGAACGCGTCGGCGCTTCCGACCACGATCGCGTCGGGAAACAGGGCCTGCAGTTGGTCCTGCGCGGCCGCGCTGAACGCCGGCGGGTAGAACGCGACGGTGCGGTCGTCGAGAACCGCGAGCGCGGTGTCGAGGTGATAGAAGCGCGGATCCACCAACTCGAGCGAGACGACCGGCACCCGCAGCGCCGTGGAGATTTCCGGGTGCGCACGCCGGTCGGTGCGAAAGCCGTAGCCCGCCAACACCGTTTCCCCGATCATCAGCAAGTCGCCCTGCCCCTCGTTGATATGCCGGGTGGACACCGGCCGGTACCCGAGTGAGGACATCCATTCGGCGTAGGCACGTGATTCGCCCGCCCGCTCGGCGAATCGAAACCTCGCGACGATCGCGACGTCGCGCGCGACGAATCCGCCGTTGGCGGCGTACACCATGTCCGGCAGCCCGGGCACGGGCTCGACCACCTCCACCCGGTGCCCCAACCGCAGGTAGGTTCTGCGCAGGGCATCCCATTGGGCCACCGCGACACCGACGTCGACGGGCGTGGCGATGTCCATCCAGGGGTTGATCGCGTACTCCACCGCAAAAAATTCCGGCGGCGTCATCGCGTACCGGCGGGCCCGCGGCGTTCGCACGAGCTTGGCAGTCGCGGGTGCCGACACGTACGAATCCGTCATAGATCAACGGTATTTCCGCCACCGCAAACAAGCAAACGACGTTTCTTGCGCGTCTATAGTCGATTTATTGCGCGATAGCGCGTGTCACGGCGATTTATTAAGGAGTCACGGATGGACCGCTTGAATGAGACGGACGAGCGCATCCTCGCCGAGTTGACCAGAAATGCACGGGCCACCTTCGCGGAAATCGGCCAGACGGTGAACCTCTCGGCGCCGGCGGTCAAGCGCCGCGTCGACCGGATGCTCGACGATGGGGTGATCAGGGGCTTCACAACGGTCGTCGACCCTAGCTCGCTCGGCTGGAAGACAGAGGCCTACGTGCAGGTGTTCTGCCACGGCACGATCGAGCCCGATCGGCTCCGGGCGGCGTGGGTGGACATGCCCGAGGTGGTCAGCGCGGCAACAGTCACCGGCACGTCGGATGCGATCCTGCACGTGCTGGCCCGCGACATGCGTCATCTGGAGGCGGCCCTCGAACGCATCCGCTCGAGCGCGGACATCGAACGCAGCGAAAGCATCGTCGTGCTGTCGAACCTCATCGACCGGATGCGAACTTGAGACGCGGTCGCGCGCAGCGCGCGCGTAACGACACGGCGAAATTCCAGTCGATCATTCGCAGTCCCGTTACGCTCGCGGCGTCAGCGCCTTTCGAACGAGGCGCTTCAGCCTCGACGGTCGCGGCGTCGGCGGCCGGCGAGACGCATAGGGCCACGGATGGTTTCGCTCCGGGACGGAACTGGCCCTGGCCTGCTTGAGCTCGGTCCGCAGATGCTGACGCACGCTGTGCAGATCCGGGTCGGTCCAACGGTTGATCGCTTCGATCGGGTCCGCGGTGAGGTCATATAGCTCCCACTGATCGTCGAGCGGGGAAGTCCGGTAGGCCTCTCCCCCGAGCCCATTGGCCGCCAAGTGCCGCACTCCTGGCTCCGTCCATGTGCTCGGGTCGTCGAAAGTGCGCACCAGCTTCCAGAGATGGCCTGCGCCACCGGTAGCCGTCGCCTCGTCGACGCGGACCACCAGCCCCTCGAAGTTGGAGGCGGTGTGGGCGGGGATCCGGATGCGCAGCGGCGCAGGCGGATCGACGGTCCGCTTCAGGCGGCGAGCCAATCCCGAAGCGCCGCTGTCCCCTTCGAGCATGTTGTCGCGGGTCATCAGATAGACGGCGCGGGTCTCGTCGGCCGCGGCACCGTCCACGATGGGCATGAGGTTCCGCCCGGGCAGCTGATGCACTTCCGAGAACGACGGGGCCAGCGTGGCGGTCGCCGCCGCGACATCGACGCCCGCCACCGCCAGCAGCGTGGGGACCAGGTCGACGTGTGAGGTGGGTGCGGTGACCACCCGTGGCCGCGTCGAGCGCTCACCGATGCGCGCGATGACGAAGGGGACGCGGGTGGCCTCGTCGTAGAGGTTGAACCACTTCTGGTGCAGACCGCCGTGGGCGCCCAGCAGGTCGCCGTGATCGGCCGTGCGCACCAAAACAGCGTTGCGCGAGCCGCCTTCGGTGACGGCCCGCCTGACGCGGTCGATCGGTCCGTCCACCTCGGCGTGCAGCCGGTAATACAGGTCGCGGTAGCGCTGCGCGTTGCGTCCGTAGGTCCGCTCGATGGCGGGCGCGGGGCCGTAGCCGGAGTAGTAGGCCTCGCGAAAGGCGATCTGTGCCGCCGGTTTCGTGGACAGGTCTTCGGCCGCGGTGGGCGCGGCGGGCACCGCGGGCGGGTCGAGTGGCGACGGCTTGACCGGGCTCCGCCGCGACCAGGTCGGGAACAGCACGATGTCGTGGGGATTGACGAAGCTGGCGACCAGGAGGAACGGGCGCAGCGCGGCGGGGTCGCCGTCGCGGCGCCGGGCGTAGCGGTCGGCGAGCCACGCGACCACCCGGTCGGCGATCAGCGGGTCGCGGCGGATACCGGCGTCGGCCAGCGCCGCCCCATGCGGCTCCGGGCCGACCCACCCCGAGAATCCGAACGGCCCCAACGGATCCGCCTCCAGGTAGCGCCGCACCGCGGCGGCGTCGACGACACCGTTCTCATCGTTGGTCGCCAGCGGCCCACCGGTCCTCGGGTCGGTGAGGTCGGCGTGCGAGATGTGCCACTTGCCGTCGTAGTGGGTGTCGTAGCCGGCCGCCCGCAGCCAATTGCCCAGCGTGGGCACTTCGGCCTGGCGCAGCCAGCGCATGCGCGAATCGCCTGCGGTCTTTCCGATGCCGTCGGTCTGGGTGACGCCGTGCAAGTCGGGATAGTGCCCGGTGAAAATCGTTGGGCGGCTTGGCACGCAGGCCAACGAGCCGGTGTAGTGCCGAGTGAAGCTGACGCCGTGGTCGTCGAACCACTTACGACCGGTCAGCGCCCGGTCGCGCCAGGCGAGCACGTCGGGAGCCTCGTACGGCGGCACCGCGCGCTCCTCGTCCGTCATGACGACGATGACATCGGGTCGATCAGACACCAGCATGCTCCAATCGATTCGCAAGCGCGGCGAGCGTTGATTCGGACTGTCGCGCGAGGACACGGCACAGGACCCGTTCGGCCAGCTTTTGCATTGGGTGGGGCCCGATTTCGACGGTGCTGGTGAGGGTCACCGCCGTCGCGGCGGCCGAATCGCCGGCGCCGGGGGCCAGCGTCCAGCGGTTGGACAACCTGCGCAGGCGCCTGGGCAGGCCTTCGATGTCGTAGCCGAGGGCGCGGGGCGGGTCGAACTCGGTGATGCGCTCGACGAGGGCGTCGCGGTTGACCTGCACCCGCCGGGCGGTCCCGACGGAACCTCCGTCCGGTGCGGAAATCAAGATGCACGAGTGGTCGACATTGCCGGCCCACGAACTGATCGCCCCGAAGTCCGCGAGCGTCTCCCATATGTCACCGATGCGAGCCGCGATCGTGCGAGTCCGGTGGATGTCGGCCACGCGCTCACGCTACGCGAATGATCAGCGAGTCAGGTGGAATATCGTCTCGATCGCCACCGCGGCACCGCCGATCGCCAGGGCGACCGCGAGCGTCGCCCAATCACCGAATCTCGGCCGCGCCGGATCGGCGGAGAGTTGACCGATGCCGCCGCGAGCGGTGATCGCGTCGCCCATCTCATCGGCACGCCGCAGGGTCACCACGATGGCGGCGGCAACCAAGTCGATCGAGTTGCCCGTCGTCTGCCGAACCCGAGCCTTGCGACCCTGCGGCATGTGGTTGGGCCGCAATCGACGAGCGGCGTAGAGCACCTGAAATTCCTCGATCAACAACGGGAAGGCGCGTAGCGCCAGGGCCAAGGCCACCGCCCACTCGTCGACCGGAATCCGCAGCCATTTGAACGGGCGGCCCAAAATGGCCAGCGCCGGCGCGATTTCGGCGACGTTGGTGGTCCAGGACACCATGGCCCCCAGCCCGAGCAGAACGACCGACAGCGCGGTGATCCGCAGGAAGTTCAACGCTCCGCCGACCCAGATGTTGACGCCGTGAATCGAGATCATCGGACTACCGCCGGCCAACGCCGCGGTCACAAAACCCAATGCCAGGAGGACCCACAGCCACCGCGGAATCGAAGGAACCGCACCCCGCGGGATATGTGCGATCCAGACCGCCGCCACCACGAGCACGGCCACCGCCCCGATGGTCACCCAACCCGGATATAGGGTCAGCAACACCGAAACACCGAATACCACCAGCAGTTTGGTGCCGGCCCACAAGTTGTGAATGGCCGACCTTCCGGGAACCGGAACCAGCAGCACCACCGGACGAGAACTGCGCCGTTTTCTACCTGATGCGGAGGATGAGGTTGCGGTCACGCCACACCCCCGGCCGCGGCGGTGGCCGACAAAGACTGCAGCGCGCCATTCTGCAGATGCAAGACCCGCGGGCACACCTCTTCCAAACCGACGAAGTCATGCGAGATAACCACTACGGTCAGGCCCCGGTGACGGCGCAGATCGGCCAGCAGACGCAGCAGGCCCCGCTGGCTGCCGATGTCCAACCCGGCCAACGGCTCGTCGAGGATCAACACCCGTGGCGAACACGCCAGCAGTCCGGCCAGCACCACCCGTCGCATCTCGCCACCGCTGAGCTGGTCGATGCGGCGATTGCCCATCGCGGGTTCCAGTCCGACCGCGCCCAGAGCAGCGGCCACGCGGTTCACGTCACGCTCCGAAAACCCTGCCACGGAAGCGATTTCCAGGCCGACGTGGCTGCGCATCAATTGCAGCCTCGCCGTCTGAAACGACAACCCCACCGCGCCGACGTGCTCACGGATGGGCTCGCCGTCAAGCAAGCAGGCACCGCCGGTGGGAACGGTCAGCCCGGCCATGATCCACGCCAGCGTCGACTTGCCCGACCCGTTGCCGCCGTGGATCAAAATCCCGTCGCCCTGTTCCACTACGAAGCTGATACCGCGCAGCGCGGTCTTCTGCCAGGGTGTGCCGCTGTTGTATTCGTGTCGGACGTCGACGATTTCGAGTACCGGCTTGGTGAAGGCCCGCTTGACTGCGATGGCCGGCGACGGGGGCGGGGGCGTCTCGACTATGCCGGCATTATCCGGGGAATCGCTGAGGTTGATGATCCGGTCCGCCGACGCGGCCTCGTTGTCGAAATGCGTGATGTGCACCAGCGCGGTCCGATGCCGTTGGGGCAGCCCTGAGAGCACATTCAACAGGACGCTACGGCCCTGTTGATCGACCATGCTGGTGAACTCGTCAGCGATCAAAAGCGCCGGTTCCCGAGCGAGCGCCGCGGCCAGAGCCAGGCGCTGCAGTTCTCCGCCGGACAAGCTGCCGGTATCACGCTCGGCAAAACCCTCGAGGCCTACTTCGCGGAGCAAATGGTCGACATCGACCTCGGTGCCCGGCGGCAGCCCCCAGACCACATCGTCGGCGACCCGGGTTCCCAAGACCTGGCTCTTCGGGTGCTGCAGAACAAGCGCCGTGCCGCCCAACATGCCCAAGCCCACCGCGCCCGGGCGCTGCACGGTGCCCGTCGTCGGTTGTCGACCCGCCAAAATCAGCGTCAACGTCGTCTTTCCGGAACCGTTCGCGCCGATGACGGCAACGTGTTCTCCGACTTGGAGTTCGAGGCTGATTTCGCGCAGCGCGTCTTGCTTCGCGTGCGGGTAGCGGAACCGCACCTTTTCCAACCGCACCGGCACCGGCCCGATCGCGGCGCCGGGCGCCTCGTCCGGAGCGTCGAGTTTATGCACGTCCGGAACGTTGCCCATCCGGTCCAGCAGGCGCGAAAGCGCCCACCAACCGATCAACGACGAGAACATCACACCGTAGGTGACATAGCCGAGCAGCAGCCACGGCCAGTAATGCAGCCCGAATTCGAAGCATCGCTTCACGTCGGCGCCGAGCCATTGCAGGTCCACCCGGCTGAGGAATGCGACAACACCATCCACGTTGGCCGTCATCACCTGAAAAATCAGATGTCGCAGCCGATTCAGCACCATCAACATGCCGACCGTTGCGATGGCGACAGCGACCCCGGCGACGAAGGACGAGACGAGCACCGTTGGGGTGCCCCTGCCCCTGCGTTTCACGAACCCGGTCAACCCGCCGATGTATGCACAGTTGACGACGGTCAGGAAACCGCCCAGTCCGGAGATGAGGAAGGCGATCATTCCGGCAGCAAATGTCGCGGCGAGCAGCACTCGCAGCCGGTAACGGTAGGCCAGCAGCCCTATCGGCACGGTGCCCAGCAGCGCCAATCCCTGGGCGAACGGAATCACCCCGGCGATGATCGCGATTACCGCGCAGAGCGCCCCCATGACCGATGCCTGTGCCAATTCGGCCGGTTGTAGAGGACCACCCCGACGGCGCGAACGGACGGGGCGACGGGCATTCACTTCACTGATTGTGCCAGGGCGCGGCGCCAAGTCGCTTCATCACACTGAGTAACTTTCGACCCGGTTCGGTCGGCCGCCACTCGTCTCACTTAGCAAAGCTATGGAACTATGGATACATGGACAGAGTTGTCGAGACCGCAAACATCGAGGCCCAACAGCTGGGCGCGGATTTGCTCGCCGTTGTGGCGCGGCTCAACCGGCTGGCCACCCAGCGGATCCAGATGCCCTTGCCTGCGGCCCAGGCCAGGCTGCTTGCCACGATCGAAGCGCACGGAGAGGCGCGGATCGGCGACCTCGCCGCCGTCGATCACTGCTCGCAACCGACCATGACCACGCAGGTGCGCCGGCTCGAGGATGCCGGGCTGGTCACCCGAACCGTGGACCCGGGCGACGCCCGCGCCGTCCGGATCCGCATCACCCCCCAGGGGAAGCGCACGCTCAACGCGGTTCGCGCCGACCGTGCCGCCGCGATCGAACCGCAACTGGCGTTGCTCGAGCCGGTGGACCGCCAAGTGCTGACGGACGCGGTCAAGGTATTGCGCCGGGTTCTCGACAATGCATCGGTGGGCGGCCGGCGTAACACGCTGTGATCGCAGGACCCCGGTGGATGGACGGCGACCGGCGGGTAGACACTAGGTCGAGCTGACCGGCGTGACGAAAGGTGGCGGCCATGCGGCCCGAGGCTTCCGCGTTCAGAGCCTCCCCGTTGACCGTTTGGGTCGGGTCGATGAGGTTCGACTTCGCCCCGGGCCGAGACGTGATCGTCGGCTACGGCCCGGGCAGCGACATCGCCCTCGAGCGGTTCCTGAATCCGGCGTCGCCGCCGCCACCGCCGCGGCCTGAGGTGGTGTTACGTTTCGCCGGCACCCACTGGGTGGCCATCGACTTGAGCCACAACGGCATCTTCGTCGACGGTGCACGGGCATCGACGGTGAACATTCGCGACGGTCAGGCGATGTCTCTTATACACATC
>NZ_LZSV01000008.1 GCF_001665605.1 Mycobacterium sp. 852014-50255_SCH5639931 | reverse complement strand
GACCCGCACGAAATGCGGGCGATGGCGGGCCGCTTCGAGGTGCACGCCCAGACGGTTGAGGACGAGGCTCGCAAGATGTGGGCGTCCTCGATGAACATCGCCGGCTCCGGCTGGAGCGGTCAGGCGCAGGCCACCTCGTACGACACCATGGGTCAGGTCAACCAGGCCTTCCGCAACATCGTCAACATGCTCCACGGAGTGCGGGACGGACTGATCCGCGACGCGAACAACTACGAGCAGCAAGAGCAGGCCTCGCAGCAAATCCTCGGCAGCTAGCGCTTAAAACCGCGGCTGCGTACCATTCCAGACATTAGGAGAACACCGTTATGACAATCAATTACCAGTTCGGCGATGTCGACGCCCACGGTGCCTTGATCCGCGCCCAGGCCGCGTCTCTGGAGGCTGAGCACCAGGCCATCGTTCGCGATGTGCTTGCTGCGGGTGACTTCTGGGGCGGTGCCGGTTCGGTGGCCTGCCAGGAGTTCATCACCCAGTTGGGTCGCAACTTCCAGGTGATCTACGAGCAGGCCAACGCCCACGGGCAGAAGGTGCAGAGCGCCGGCAGCAACATGGCCAGCACCGACAGCGCCGTTGGGTCCAGCTGGGCCT
>NZ_LZSV01000007.1 GCF_001665605.1 Mycobacterium sp. 852014-50255_SCH5639931 | reverse complement strand
CAACGGCCCCGAACCCGGACCCGCATACATCCGACCGGAATTAACCTCCGGCGGTAACGCCCCGAAGTCAAACACCTACGAACCCCCCCGGCTCGAACGACATGTGTTTCCCTCGCGAGTGTCTATTGGCGTGAAGCAATGAGCTCGTTGCGAAGGCTAGATCGCCGCTGAGCCCCGTCGCTGCTGGCGACGCGACCGCCGGGAGGGAGGCTCCCTCGGCGACGGGCGCACAGGAACACGGGCAACGAGACGTTAGCGCCCCCGAGCCGCGCCACTACCTGCGGGGACGACGCGTCGGCCGGGTCGCCATGCACCGGCCATCCGCGAAAGCGTCGGACGATCGACCGCGGTGTGGGTTAAAAATCCGGTCGCAGATAAATCCCCCGCGACGTTCGCCACGACGGCGGCCTGACGGGTGCAGGGCGGGGCGAGGGCTCCGCCCTGCGCGGGCCGTGGGCGCAACGCGAAACACGCTTTAGCGCGACACTTTTCGCGCGCTAAAGCGTGTTCCTACGCTGGCAGAAGCGACCGGTGGCTACCCGGCGAAGGGGGGTCGGGCCATGACGGTGGGGCGGAATCCGTATCGGGGTCCGGCGCCGGCGTGGGTGCCGGTGCCCAT
>NZ_LZSV01000006.1 GCF_001665605.1 Mycobacterium sp. 852014-50255_SCH5639931 | reverse complement strand
TTCTCCGCCCTCACAGTACTTGGAAAGTACTTTTCTAAAAAGGTGTCTTTGAACACCTGCCAAGTGATCTGCCTTCCCTGGTGAGCTAAAAGTTCTCTAGCTCCACGCCACCAGTATTCTGCTTCATCTTTTAGCATATATGCAGCAAAGATTACTTGCTGCTCCTCAGTACAGCCCATCACTTCAAAGATTTTCTCTAACTCCCTTATCCATCTTTCAGCTACAATCGGGTCAAAACCGCCTTGAAAACAAGGTGGACTAGTCCTCAAGAACTCGGATATGCCGTTATCATTTCCAGCCATCCGGTTGTTAGCACCGTTCACCCTATTCGAGTTATTAGCATTCTGGAGGTATTGTAGGATTTGATTAGTGGTCATGACTTGGTCTCGAATTGCCGTGGCCAGGTTGTGCAGGGTTTCCTCCGCATTGTTTGCCGGATTCCTCCTTGGTGGTGCCATTTCCTACTGTGGCAAAAACAAAATTATGCTGCTATTGAGGTGATCAAGCCCAATAGTTAGTTCAAAAATATTTAACAGCAGTCATAACACCACCTCGGCATGTAGATAAGAAACACTAGTAATTTCTTACCTATATGAATTCACTAATCCCTACACAGCACAACCACAAACATACTCAAGACACTATAAGATCGATTCAGATAACCATCCACCCACTGGCCATCTAGGATCGACCTGCTCTGATACCAATTATGTAACAACTCCATTTAAGTAACAATTTTTTTTTACATACCATGAAGTTATTACCTCGTTACAACTTAACTCAAAATAACATTTATTTAATTTATACAATACAGAGTTTACATACATATCATTAATCAATAACATCCATACAAAAGTCTAACACATATATAATTACATCTTATTCATCCCTGTTGACCAGTTCCGGAGATACGGGTGCGGGTGGTTGCACCTTCACCGGGATTTTAGTCAACTCGACCATAGACACCACATATATTACTGAGATCAGCTCAAAATAGAGTAACTCGATCCAACATATGCTAAAAACCAGTGCCATAGAGAAAATCTGCATGATTATTCTTCTGAACATGATATGGAAATATAGTGAGAATTAAATCCCAGTAAGTTCAACAATAAATCATCATCAATATAGCTCATCACATCATGTTCAGCTGTATAAACTACAGTAAATATCTTTGGTCACATGAATGCACTATATTTATGCACATGAAAATCGTATAATAATGACATGTATGATAAGATTAACTATTTTCAGAATGACATATGATGACTATCAAATTATTCTCATATCAAGCTACCCCGGTCAGGGTGAGTATTTTCTACTCTCCGGTACGGGCTTTTCTCGCTCCGCCCGACATGGCCCACTTTCTCTTTCTTTTCTTATTAACATGATCATAACCGTTGGTAGGGCGTCCCCTACTGGTGCACCACACGGATTTGCCATGTGACCGTGCTCATTTCTTTTCTTTTCACAATAATAGTCAACATATGCTTTTAATAACAAGTATGTTCATCAAAATATAATTATTACCAAAAATAACATTGGTAATCATGCCATGAACATAACTATTTCAAATATCACTTTATAAAATATTTCCATATCAAAATTTCACACTTAAGATGGTAAGAAGTTCATACAACGGCAGTGGCTATGGTATATACAAGTTATTTATAAGATTCTTCTTCTTTTTTAAATATTAATTTTATTTCTTTATTTTCTTGATGCAAGTTTTCATCCTATCTGACCTTCTCTTACTAATCAGAGCATAACTCCCTCAATTTAACTCCGATGTAGGTGATCTTGGTGTCAATTTAAAGATAAAACAATTATCTAAAACTATTATGTTGAACATATTAGCCAAATATTAAGAACTCAAGGTGATATGACTCCCTAAAAGTACAGATTATTTCTTCTCGGGTAGGTTCTGACCTCTACCTACTAATCTGTCCATAACTCCCTCATACGAATTCCAAATTAAGTGATTCCAGTGGCTAAAAATCCATAACACATATATCTATAATTCTTATGTTAACCATTTATTTTAATTCCCTACAGAAAATTCCCAGAAATTAAAACACAGAAGCTATCCTAACATATTCTTCACTGATTAACCAATTTCCGACCACTGCATACTAATCAGACCATATCTACCTCATATGAACTCCAAATTGAATGATTCCAGTGGCTAAAAATCCATGAGACATATATCTATAATTCTTATGTTAACCATTTATTTTAATTCCCTACAGAAAATTCCCAGAAATTAAAACACAGAAGCTATCCTAACATATTCTTCACTGATTAACCAATTTCCGACCACTGCATACTAA
>NZ_LZSV01000005.1 GCF_001665605.1 Mycobacterium sp. 852014-50255_SCH5639931 | reverse complement strand
TATCCGGCTGATGGTGGGCGGGTCAGGACGCTGTAGCGGAAGCCGTATTTGTGGGAGTAGCCCGCGGCGGCGCCGGCGCGTCGGCCCATGACGCCGGTGGGCATGCCGCGTAGCAGGGCGTTGCCCGGCGGGCTGGCGGCCCCGGCGGTCTGGACGGGAAGGGCCTCGGCCTCGGCGGCGTTGGCCGGGCTGACCGCCGAGGTCAGCGTGGCCCACTGCTGGGGCACCGACAACGCCCCGACTTGGGTGGCCTGCCCGGCACCGGCCGAGACGACGTTGCTGCTGAGACTGCCCAGGTTGCCCAGGCCCAACTGGGCGAACTGCGGCGTCGGGAACCACGCACCGCCGGCACCGGCCGTGGTACCACCAGGACCCGACACCAACTGCTGAGCAAGCTGCGACCAAAACGCCGGTATACCGTTCGAGAAATAGGCAAGACCCGAGGTCTGCTTGAGGATCACCGTGTACAACGTGGGGTTCAGCCCGAGGTAATTGTTGGTCGGGGTGGGCAACCCACTCTGCGAGAAGTTCTGAATCGCACTCGTCAGCCAGGTAAATGGCCCGGGTTGCGACGACGTCGCGGTCACCTGGGGCGCCGCGGTGCTGACTAATTGCGTGGTCGCCAATTGCGGGGTGCTCGAGGCCACCGTCTGCGCGGTGTTGCCCGCCGGCTCCTGGGCGGCCTGAGTCACCGCCAACGCCTGATCGGCCACCCCATCGGGAGTAGTGGTATTCGGCGGGGCATTAAACGGCGCCAACTCCGAGGCCGTCGCCGAGGCCGCCGCATACCCATACATCGCCGCCGCGTCTTGGGCCCACATCTCCATGTACTGGGCCTCGGTCGCCATGATCGCCGGGGTGTTCTGCCCAAAGAAATTCGTCGCGATCAACGTCGCCAACAACACCCGATTGGCCGCAATCACCGGCGGGGGCACCGTCATCGCAAACGCCGCCTCAAAAGCCGCCGCCGCCGCCCGACCCTGACTGGCCGTGTCCTCGGCCAACCCCGCCACCGCACCCAACCAACTCACATACGGCACCACCGCCGACACCATCGACGACGCCGCCGGACCCACCCACGGCCCCGCCGTCAACTCCGAAACCACCGAGCTATACCCACTAGCCGCCGCAGCCACCTCAGCAGCAATCTCATCCCACGCCGCCGCCGCAGCCATCAACGGCCCCGAACCCGGACCCGCATACATCCGACCGGAATTAACCTCCGGCGGTAACGCCCCGAAGTCAAACACCT
>NZ_LZSV01000004.1 GCF_001665605.1 Mycobacterium sp. 852014-50255_SCH5639931 | reverse complement strand
TCCTCCCCCCGCCGCTCCGACCCCCGCCCATCCGATCGATCCGAACCTGCGCGCGCCGACCCTGCGCGAGACCCAGCGCATGCGCGTCGTGCCGCCGCAACCGCCGCCGGTCGAGCCGCCCGCCGAGCCCGCCGCCGCGGCCGAGGCCCCGGAGAAGGGTGGCCCGGGCCTCATCGAGCGGATGATCACCTCGAAGCTGCGCGTCGCGCGCCCCTCCTTCCGCACCGCGGAGGCGAATGCCACCTATCGCTTGCCACTCAAAGCCGACGCGCGCACGGTGGGGGTGGTCGCATACCAGCTGGGTCTCGGCATCGACGGACGCGAGATCGTGTCGGACATCTCGTTCACGGCGCGTCCGGGCACATTCACCGCGGTCGTCGGGCCGTCGGCCGCACGCAACTCCGCGCTGCTCGGCCTGCTCGCAGGCACCAGGCAACTCAGCTCCGGGCGGGTCACCGTCGACGGCCACGACGTGCACGCCGAGCCGGAGTCCATGCGCACCCGCATCGGCATCGTCTCGTCCGAGGACCGCCTGCACCGCCAGCTCACCGTCGCCCAGGCCCTTAGATACGCCGCCGAAATTCGCCTGCCGCACGACATTCCACCCGAGCAACGCGACCGCGTGGTCAGCCAGGTTCTCGAGGAGCTCGAGCTGACACCATACGAGTCCAGCCGGATCGGCAAGCTTTCGCCCGAGGTGCGCCGGTGTGCCGCGCTGGCGGTCGAGCTCATCACCCGGCCGACACTGCTCGTCGTCGACGAGCCGACCGCCGGTCTGGACGCGGAGCAGCAACGCCACGTGATGGCAATGCTGCGGCGCCAGGCCGACATCGGCTGCGTGGTCGTGGCCGCCGTGTCGTCGCAGACGTCGTTGACGAACCTCGACCTTTGTGACCAGGTGCTGGTTCTCACCTCCGCCGGCACGCCGGCCTTTCTGGGCCCGCCACTGCAGATCGAGTCCGCGATGGGCACCGCCGACTGGTCGAGGGTGCTCGAGCGGGTGAGCGCCGACCCAGACGGAACCCACCGCGCCTTCCGCGCCCGGCCGCCGGGATCGACGTTGACGGCGCCGCCGGAGATCACCGCCCCGCCGCCGCCCCCCGCCGAGCCCGCCATGACGCGGCAGATCCGGCTGCTGGCCCGCCGCGATGTCCGGCTGATTTTCGCCGACCGCCTCTATTTCGTGCTCTTGGCGATCTTGCCGTTCGCGCTTGCGGGTCTGACCCTGCTGATACCGGGCGATTCGGGCCTCGCCCGGCCCGGGCCGGGCAGTACTCACCCGCACGAGGCCATCGAGATCCTGGCTGCGCTCAACGTCGCCGCGGTGATCATCGGCACCGCGCTGACCATCCGGGCCGTGGCGCGCGAGCAACGCATCTTCCGGCGCGAGCAGGCTCTCGGGCTGTCGACCGCGGCCTACCTGGCCGCCAAGATCCTGGTGTTCGGCCTGGCCGCGGCCATCCTGACGGCCATCGTGTTCGCCATCGTCGTCGCCGGCAGGGGCGGACCCCCGCGTGGCGCCGCCTTGCTGCACAACGCCACGGTCGAGCTGTATGCGAGCGTGGCGGTGACGGCCATCGTGTCCGCGGTGGTCGGGCTCGCGTTGTCGGCGCTGGGGACGTCGCTGCGTGAGGTGTTGCCGCTGCTGCTGCCGGTGATCCTGGCGTCCGCGCTGTTCAACGGAAGCCTCGTTCAGCTGGTGAGCAAATGGGGCTTCCAACAGGTCTCCTGGTTCGTCCCGGCCCAATGGGGCTTCGCCGCGTCGGCGTCCACCGTTGACCTGCGCAGGGTCGACGGGCTGGCCGCCAACTCGCAGATGTGGACCCACTACAGCGGCTGGTGGGTGTTCGACATGACGATGCTGGTGCTCTTCGGCGTCGCGGCCGCGGGCTTCGCCCTCTATCGGCTGAGGCCGGTCGTCCAGCGGCAGATCCCTAGGGCGTCACATCGCGAACAACAGGAACTGAGTGACCTGACTCGGTGAGAAGTTGTTGTCGCTGACCAGCACCACCGATTGACGACCATCGGGCAGCTTCGGCCCCAGCGTGATGCCCTCGACATTATCGAGGGGCGACAGTCCCGGCGTGGCGGACAAGTCGACCGCCAGGGTCTTGCTCATCGGGGTCACGGCCGCGTCCTTCATCGACGGGGTGGCCAAAACGTCGGTCGCCGCGCCGATCTCGGCCCGGTAAATCCGCACGGTCGGCGGCATGGCGGAGGATCGTTCGATCACCAGAAACGTGGTGTCCGACAGCGCGACCAGGTCGGAGAGGCCGTTGACGTCGGCGGGCGGTGTGGGCGGCTCCATCGGGTAGGCGTACTGCGCGGTGGGCGCCCCGGAGGCGACGTCGAACTTGGTCACCCGGGTGAGCACGCGGTGGCCGTCGTCGCTGACCGGCCCGTCGTTGTAACCGGGGTCCTCCATCGCGGCGAACAGCGATTGGCCATCGGGCGTCAGCGCCAATCCCTCTAGCGCCTTGTTCCGGCGCGGACCCGTGGGCTGCGCGGACATCGCCAGGTTCGCCGGCAGCGTGAACTGGCCGAGGTAGGCGCCGTCGAGCGCAGCCGATCGCACCCACGGGTCGAGCAGCAACGGTCCCGCGGTGCGCCGCTCGCCTTCGGAGGACCAATACAGCCGTTGCCGGCCGGGATCGAAGGCGACGCCCTCGGGATCCGGGGGAATGACGGGTGGCGTGGCGTCCGGCCTGAGCGGCGGGAACGGCTGGCCGGACCGGTCCAGCAGCGGGCGGGTGCCGGTGAAGGTGACGTTGTCGATTCCCCTGTCCGACAAGGACAATTGCACGGTGTAAAAGCGGGCCGGGTTCTTCTCGGAGCGGTCGTCGCTGATGACGTAATAGAGGTGACGGCCCGCGTCATAGCTGAGCGCCGACAACCCGCCGATGACGGTGCCGTCGAAGGTGGCATTGAACGGGATCCGCGACTGACCGAGGTAAGTCAGCATCGGCCGCGGCGTGGGCGCCGGAGTGGGCGGGTGGGCGGGCGAGCATCCCCCCAGCAACAGGGCGAGGCACACGGACGCAACCCTCAGACGGCACATACCCGAGAAGGTATCGCCGAGCGTGCACTCAGCGCGAGAATCGGGCCTCGACCTCGCACTGGAGGCACGCTCGGTGAAACACCAATTGGCTCGCCCCTGTCATCAGGTCGTTATTCCCGCGACGGGAACCGCAGGATACGGTCGGGTTATGGCGCCAGACACCGCAACCATTGCCGAGCAGCTGCGCAACGCCCTCGACGGGCGTTGGCGGGACACGAGAAACCAGCTGCGATCCACCATGAGCGAGGACCTGTTCCGGCCCCACTACACCCCGAACACGGTGATCGCGCGCACCAAGGTGGCCGAGCAGATGAGGATCATGGCCGCGTTCGGTGCCGCGGCCGACAACTTCCGCAAGGAGCACGGCGGCACCGGCGACATCGGCGCGGCGATCACGATGATCGAGATGCTCGCGATGTCGGACCTGTCGTTGATGGTGAAGGCCGGCGTCCAGTGGGGCCTATTCGGCGGCGCCGTGGAGAACCTGGGCACCGAGCGTCATCACGAGACGTACGTGAAGAAGATCATCAGCCTCGAGTTGCGGGGCTGCTTCGCGATGACCGAGACCGGGCACGGCAGCGACGTCCAGTCGCTGGAGACCACCGCGACCTACGACCCCGAGACCGAAGAGTTCGTCATCGACTCCCCCACGCCGACGGCGCGCAAGGACTACATCGGTGGCGCGGCCGAAACGGCCACCATGGCAGCGGTATTCGCCCAACTGATCACGCACGAGGACGGCAAACCGCTTCACCACGGCGTGCACTGCCTGATGGTGCCGATCCGCGACTCCGACGGCAACGACCTGCCCGGCGTGACCACCTCGGACTGTGAATACAAGGGCGGCCTGCCCGGCGTCGACAACGGCCGCATCGTGTTCGACCACGTACGCGTCCCGCGGGTGAACCTGTTGAACAAATACGGCGACGTGGCGCCGGACGGCACCTACAGTTCGCCGATCGAGAATCCGAACCGCCGATTCTTCACCATGCTGGGCACGTTGGTCCGCGGACGGATCACGGTGGGCGGCAGCGCGGGCGCCGCGGGTCGCGTCGCGCTGGACATCGCCACGCGATACGCGTTGCAGCGCAAGCAATTCAGCGCACCCGATGACGAGTCCGAGGTGCTGATCATGGACTACCTGGTGCATCAGCGCCGATTGTTCCCTTTGATCGCAAAGTCATACGCGCTGCAGTTTGCCCAGAACGAGTTGGTCAGTAAATGCCACGACATCCAGACCGCGGACGCCGTCGACGCCGACGAGCAGCGGGAATTGGAGGCGC
Source organism: Mycobacterium sp. 852014-50255_SCH5639931 (assembly GCF_001665605.1). GTDB lineage: Bacteria > Actinomycetota > Actinomycetes > Mycobacteriales > Mycobacteriaceae > Mycobacterium > Mycobacterium paraffinicum. The sequence continues at coordinate 203,767 of NZ_LZSV01000004.1, read as the reverse complement.
GCGCCGCCGGGCTGAAGGCGGCCAACACCTGGCACGCGTCCCGGGCGATTCAGGAGGCGCGAGAGGCTTGCGGCGGCGCGGGCTACATGGCCGAGAACCGGTTGGTCGCATTGCGCGGTGACACCGACGTCTTCACCACGTTCGAGGGCGACAACCACGTGCTGACGCAGTTGGTGGCCAAGGAGCTGCTGACGGCTTACGCCGACGACATCCGCAGCATGAGCCCGGTCGAATGGGTGCGTTTCGCCGCCAACACCGTCGGCGAGCGCGTCGTCAAACGCACTGCCGCCGAGACGATTATCCAAACCATCGTGGACTCCCGACAGGACAGCGAGGAAGAGGGCAGCCTCTTCAACCGCGGCACGCAGATCAAAATGTTCGAGGACCGCGAGGAATACCTGCTGGCGTCCGTCGCGCGTCGACTGCAGGCCAAGTCCAAGGAGATGTCGGAATTCGATGCCTTCAACGCGGTGCAGGATCACGTGCTGCACGCCGCTTCCGCGCACATCGACCGGGTGGTGCTCGAAGCGTTCGTCGCCGGCATCGACGCGTGCCCGCACGAGGAAGCCCGCGAACTGCTCGGCATCCTGTGTGATTTGTACGCGCTGTCGGTGATCGAGCACGACAAGGCCTGGTACATCGAGCATCGCTACCTGTCCACCGAGCGGGCCAAGGCCGTCACCCGCGGTATCAACGATCGGTGCCGCGCGCTGCGCCCGCACGCGCAAACGCTCGTCGACGGCTTCGGGATTCCGGAGCAACTGCGCTACGCCGAGATGCTGCACCCGGAAAACTTGGCGGACGAGATCACGAACTGACGGGCCGCTTGATCGCGTTGTAACGCAACGCTATTGATTCGGGATTTTGCCGAGCGCCTTCAGCTTGCCGTCCGGGCCGATCTCGAACTTCACCGTGCCAACGCCGGTGGGACAGCAGGGCTGATCGTTGCCCTTCAACCATTGGTACTGGACCGCGACGGCGTCATCGGAGGGCGGCAGAACGGTGATGTACGGCTTGGGATTTGGGGTTGGTGCACCCAGCGGAGTGTTGTGATCGAAGAACAGCAGCTGCTGCCCGGTGGATTCACTGGCAATCGTCGGGATGATCTGCACCCAGTACAAGCGGCACTTCTTGGCATGTCCGCGAGCGATTTCCACCCACGTCGTACCGGGGACGGTGATCGGGACCGAGGCGATGGCCCGCTGCACCGTGGCGGGCGCCGGCCCGTCGGAATCCTTGCACTTATCGGGTGACACCGGCGGCGAACCGGCTTGCTTCCAGCCGCAACCGGAGGCCAGCAGGATCAGCAGGATCACAATCAGCTGACGCACTCGGTGAGCTTAGCGAAGGCTGTGAATGTCCCATTTGTTTGGTCGGAGACCATGTTCTGACAGGTAAACCGCCCGGCCCCGCCGGTAGCCTTGAGCGGAGTCGGCGGGTCGACGATGACCCACCCTGACCTGGGGACATGCGGCTTTTCCAAGACATCACGCGGGCGCTTTCGCCGGTGAGAGGAAGCCGTAAAGCGGGGGAAACTCCGGATATCCGGTGCCGAAACATCCTCGTCGCACCATTCAACGTAAGCCCGTTGCGCTCAAAGGAGGAAGTGCGTGACCAGGGAGTCCATGGCGTCACAGCACGATGCCGTGAACACCATGTGCGCATACTGCGGCGTCGGCTGCGGGATGGTGTTGCAGGTCACAACCGATCCCGAGAGCGGTCGCCGTCACATCGCGAAGTCGATTGGAAACAAAGAACATCCAGCCAACTTCGGCCGGTTGTGCACCAAGGGGACAACCACTTCCGACTTGCTCGGTGCGCCCGGGCGGATGGAATCCGCACACGTACGCACCGACCGCGGTGAGCCCGTCGAGCCCGTCGATATGGACCGGGCTATCGCCCAGTGCGCGAACCGGTTACGGGCGATCATCGACACGCATGGCCCGGATTCCTTCGCGATGTACGTGTCGGGCCAGATGTCCATCGAGGCGCAGTACCTGGCGAACAAGCTGACCAAGGGCTTCATCGGCACCAACCAGATCGAGTCGAACTCGCGGCTGTGCATGGCCAGCGCCGGTTCCGGCTACAAGCTCTCCCTGGGCGCCGACGGACCACCAGGCTCTTACCAAGACTTCGAACACGCCGACGTCTTCTTCGTCATCGGCGCCAACATGGCCGACTGCCACCCCATCCTGTTCTTGCGGATGATGGACCGCGTCAAGGCCGGCGCAAAACTCATCGTCGTCGATCCGCGCCGCACCGCGACCGCCGACAAGGCCGACCTGTTCCTCCAGATCTCGCCCGGTTCCGACCTCGCACTGCTCAACGGGTTGCTGCAGCAGATCGTTGAAAACGGGCACACCGATCCCGACTTCATCGCCGAGTTCACCGAGGGGTGGGAGGCGATGCCCAGCTTTTTGGAGCAGTACACCCCCGACAAGGTCAGCGAAATCACCGGGATTCCCGAAGAGCACATCCGCGCGGCGGCCCGGATGATCGGCGAGGCTGAGAATTTCGTGAGCTGCTGGACCATGGGCCTCAACCAGAGCACGCACGGCACCTGGAACACCAACGCCCTCTGTAACCTGCACCTGGCCACCGGCGCGATCTGCAAACCCGGCAGCGGACCCTTCTCGCTCACCGGGCAGCCCAACGCGATGGGCGGCCGCGAAATGGGCTACATGGGGCCGGGACTGCCGGGCCAGCGCTCGGCCCTATCCGCGGAAGACCGCGCCTTCACCGAAGACCAGTGGGGTATCCCCCGCGGTACACTCCGCACCGAGGTCGGCACCGGCACGATCGACATGTTCTCCCGGATGGCCAGCGGTGAAATCAAAGCGTGCTGGATCATCTGCACCAATCCCGTTGCCTCCGTTGCCAATCGGAAGACCGTGCTGGCCGGTCTGGAGCGTGCCGAGTTGGTCATCACCCAGGACGCCTTCCTCGAAACGGAGACCAACGAATACGCCGACGTGCTGCTGCCGGCGGCCCTGTGGTCGGAAGCCGAGGGTGTGATGGTCAATTCCGAGCGCAACATGACGCTGTTCCAGCCGGCCGTCACCGCGCCGGGTGACGCGATGCCCGACTGGCAGATCATCGCCCGGATCGCCTGCGAGATGGGCTTTTCGGCCGCTTTCAGCTACGGCTCCGCCGAAGAGGTCTTCGAAGAGATCAAACGGTTCTCGAACCCGAAGACCGGCTACGACCTGCGCGGCGTCAGCTACGAACGGCTGCGTCAGGGCCCGCTGCAATGGCCATGCGCACCCGGGAGGACGTGCGAGCGCAACCCCATTCGTTACCTCAATGACGGCGTCAGCCAGGCCCGGCTGGTCCGCGAGGACGGCAGCTCTCCCCGGCTGGCCTTCCCCACCGCGAATGGTCGTGCGGTCTTCTTCGCCCGCCCACACCTCCCGCCCGAGGAAATGCCGGACAACGACTACCCCTTCCTGTTGAACACCGGTCGCCTACCGCACCAGTGGCACACGATGACCAAGACCGGCAAGGTCGCCAAGCTCAACAAGCTCAATCCCGGACCGTTCGTGGAGATCCACCCGGACGACGCCGCCCGTCTGCAGATCACCGCAGGCGACGCGATCGAAATCGCCTCCCGCCGCGGTCGCGCCGTGCTGCCCGCCGTTATCAGCGACCGGGTGCGCACCGGTAACTGCTTCGCCCCGTTCCACTGGAACGACGTGTTCGGCGAATACCTGGCGATCAACGCGGTCACCAACGACGCGGTGGACCCGATCTCGAACCAACCGGAATTCAAGGCGTGCGCGGTCACGTTGGCGAAAGTCTCTGTCGCCCCGGCAGATCCGAGTACCGAGACACCAGAACCCGTTTCCACAGAGGTGCTGGAAATCAGCGCGTCACAGGTCGACGCCCTCGCCGACTTGCTCGGCGTCGCAACCAAACCCGCACCGGAATTCGACGAGCTCGGCCGCTCCTACCTTGCCGGGATGTTGACCGCGCTTCGGTCGGATGCGGGCCGGCGCACCGCCGGGGTGCCGACCCTGCCGCAAAGCGCTCCCTTCGATCCCGGCACCCGGCTGTGGGTGGATGGCCTGCTCGCGGGCCTGTTCTCCCGTGAAGGCGCCCCGCGGCCGGCGCCGGCCCCGGCGGTCAAGGAACCGACGATCCAGCCGCCCGAAGCCAAGCCCGCCAAACGGGCACCCGTCGTGGTGCTGTGGGCATCGCAAACCGGGAACGCCGAAGAGCTCGCCGCCGATGTCGCTGCCCGGCTGGGCAACGCCGACGTCCCGGTCTCGTTGCGCGCCATGGACGACTTCCCGGTGGGTGAACTGGCGACGACTCGGGAGCTGCTGCTGATCACCAGCACCACCGGTGACGGTGAACCACCGGACAACGGCTCCGGGTTCTGGCGCGCACTGACAACCGACGGCGCAACGAAATTCACCGGCACCCGCTACGCCGTGCTCGCACTCGGCGACTCCAACTACGACGACTTCTGCGGCCATGGCCGCAAACTCGACGAACGTTTGGCCGAGTTGGGGGCGACCCGCATCGTCGACCGGGTCGACTGCGAACCGGACTACGACGACGCAGCGGGCAAGTGGCTGAGCGGTGTCATCCAGGCGCTCTCGCGCACTCCCGCGCCGGTGGGCCGGGATGGCGGTGCGGCGGCCACCGCCTCGACTGCCGCGCCGATTCGGCCGGCCAACGGCTCCGGAACGGTCGGATACACCAAGAAACACCCCCTGATCACCGGCATCGTCCGCAACACCGTGTTGAGTCAGCCGAAGTCGACAAAAGACGTGCGGCATTTGGTTTTCAGCCTGCCGGAAGAAACCGTGAGCTACGAGGCCGGTGACGCGCTGGGGGTGTGGCCCCGCAATAGCGACCGGTTGGTCGACGAGTGGCTGGCGGTCACCGGACTGGACGGGCAGACGCCCGTCGAGGTCGGCGAGCAGGGTCTGATGTCGCTGCGCTCCGCGCTCACCGAGCGCATCGAGATCGCCCACATCAGCCGGGACCTGGTGCGGTTCGTGCAGGAGCGCACCGGCGACTCGACGCTCGCCGAGCTGCTGAAGCCGGAAAACAAGCGCGCACTGTCGGATTGGTCGTGGGGACGCCAGTCCATCGACCTGCTGGCGCAGCACCCGGTCTGGGCGTCGGCCCACGAGTGGCTGCGGGTGCTCAAACGCCTTCAGCCGCGGCTGTACTCGATCTCGTCGAGCCCAAAAGCGTGCCCCGGGGAAGTTCACCTGACCGTCTCGCCGGTGCGCTACAACTTTCAGGGCGTCCCCCGCCGCGGGGTGTGCTCGACCTACCTGGCCGACCGCTCACCCGGTGATCGCGTCGCCGTCTACCTGCAGCAGTCGAGCAACTTCCGGCCACCCGGCGATTCGCACACGCCGATGATCATGATCGGCCCCGGCACCGGGATCGCGCCCTTCCGCGGGTTCCTCCAGGAGCGTCGCGCGCTCGGGCACACCGGACCCAACTGGCTGTTCTTCGGCGAGCAGCACGCCGCCACCGACTACTACTACCGCGACGAACTCGAAAAGATGCGTGCTGACGGCTTCCTCACAGAGTTGGACCTCGCCTTCTCGCGGGACCAGCAGCAGAAGGTCTACGTGCAGCATCTGATGCGCAAGCGTGGGGCCGAGCTGTGGCGCTGGCTGCAGGACGGCGCCCAGCTGTACGTCTGCGGTACCGCGGACCCCATGGCCAAGGACGTCGACCGTGCGCTCTGCGAAATCGCGGCCGAACACGGCAACCTCGATCCCGATGGGGCGAAGGAATATGTCCGGTCGCTGAGCGCCGACAAGCGCTATCACCGCGACGTCTACTAAGCCTCCCGGGTCGCGCGACTCGTAATACGACGGAAACGTCGTGCGCCTGTCGCTGAAACAACCTCGCTGCACCATTCAGTCATTGGTTGCGTCGAGGAGGGACTTAGGCGTGGCTCTGGACTTTGACGGGCCCCTCGAGGACACCGTGCGAGCTGTCTGCCCGTTGCAGTGCCGGCTGAGGCGCGGCGCCGCCGACGATGAGCAGCTCGACGACCGGGTCGATTGGGCCGGGTTGCCGATCAACTTGGACTTGGCGTTCTCGCCGCAGCAGCGCGACAAGGTCTACACCCAGCACCTGATGCTCAAGCGCGGCACGCAACTTCGGCGAAGGTTACAGGACAGGGGTCGGTGGTGCGCCTGCGAAGATTTCGCCGACGACGGAAGCATCAGCCCGGACGGGTCCGACTCCTTCTCCAGCAGGTAGCGCCTCCCGGGCCACCCGCCGGGCTTACCAGCGGGCGGGTGCTCGAACACGGCATCGCCGACTGGGAGGACCACGGTTTCGACGTGGACCGTGGCGACCAGCGGTGGGAGCTTCGAGCGTCAGGTCCGCCTGGTCGCCGGGTCGGTGGCGTTGTCGTCGGTTCTGGGCAGCGTTGCGATCCCACGACTCAAATGGTTGGCCGCCGCAATCGGTGGCGGCCTGACGTACGCGGCGCTGAGCGACACCTGCGCCATGGCCACGGCACTGTCCAAACTGCCGTATAACCGCGGCACGACCTCGGACGTAAAGAAGGTTCTGTCGCAACTCGATGGCTAGGCCGGCGGGCTCGGGAGAACCTCGATGGAAATCGTCTGGATCGCGTTGCCGCCGTAACCGAATCGGTTCCAGTCCGGTTGCTCCGGCTGCGTGTTGCCCGCCTCATCGGTGGCCCGTGCACGTACGGTCTGGTGTCCACCGACGTCGCATCGGGTGAACAGCTCCCACCATTGCCAGCTGTGTCGGCGGCGTTCACCGACCAGTCGGGCGGCCTGCCACGGCCCGCCGCCGATACAGACGTCCACGCGGTCTATCGGCGCCGCGCCCGACCAAGCGACGCCTCGCACGACGATTTCCCCGGCGGTCATCGAGGCGCCGTCAGCGGGCTGGGCGATCAGTGCGCGGACGCGTTGCAGGCGGACCGGCTCACGCACGACACCGTCGCCGCCTTGCCATTCGTAGTGGTACCGCTTTGTCTGGAAGAACGCCTCGAAGGCATGGTCGATGACTTCAATCTCGGTGAGCCACTTGACCGACGCGACCGAATACCAGCCGGGCACGATCAGCCGGACCGGACGACCGTGCTGCAGTGGTAGCGGCTCGCCGTTCATCGCGTACGCGACGATCGCACCCGAGTCGCAAGCTTCTCGCACCGACAGGGAGCGCTCGAACCGCACCGGCGCCCTCGCGCCGTCGACCAAACCTGCGTCGGCGGCACGGAATACGACATCGTGGGCCTGCGTCGCCAGGCCCGCCCGGTCAAGGATCTCGACGAGCGGAACACCCGTCCATTCGGCGGTGCTCGCCGCCCCGAATTGCCACTGTTCGCCGTCGACGGGCGGATCGAACTGTGCGCGACCGTTGCCCGCGCATTCCAGCGTCGCGACCAGCGACTGTTTCGGCAGGTTATGCAAATCGCGCAAGCGCAGCCGCAACGTCCGCTCGACCACGCCGCCGACCGTCAATTCATACTGGTCCGGATCCACCACCGGCGTGCTGAAGTGGTTACGGACGTAGAAGTGGTCGGAGGGCATCACGGCGCCCCCGATCAGCTCGGGAAGCGATGTCTCGCAATTGAGCGGATCCTCCCGGTGCACAACCAGTCCCGGGCCGCCACCATGGGTAACGACCGGCAATCCGGCGGCCGACCACGCGCACATGCCGCCCGCCAGGTTCACCGCGTCGAAGCCCGACCGGCGAAGCGAAACCGTCACCGCTGCCGACCGCCCACCCGAGCGGCACACCACGACAATCCGGCGGTCGCGAGGCAGTTCATGTTCTCGAGTACGCACGCGGTCGGCCGGCAACAACATCGCGGTCGGCGCGTGCTCGGTACACCATTCGCCGGGCTCACGCACGTCAAGCAGCAGTGCGCCGGCGTCGACCAATGCCTTGGCCGCCCGGGGACCGACTTGCGGTGTTTCGACGACGATCTCGTTGCCGACAGACACCGGGAATCCGGCGCCTTGCCAGGCGGCGAATCCCCCAACCAGGTCCGACACATCGTCGAAGCCCGAGGCTCGCAGCAGGCCCGCCGCCGCGATCGAGTGGTCGCCGCTGCCGCAATAGACGACCACCGGGGTCGTCGAATTCAGAAGGGAAAGCGAATCACTCAGCGTCGGTAGCGGAATCCGCTGCGCACCCGGGATGATGCCGAGCGCCGTCTCGTCCGGGCTGCGCACATCCACCACCTGCAGCTGCGGATCCAGGCCGCGCAATTCGGCGAGCTGGCCGATGGTCAACCGATGTGCGGTCTCAACGAGGTCCATACTCGCCGGCTTCGAGCTCATCAGGCACCTTCTTTCCAGCCGTGTCATCGGTTGCGCGGGTCCGGTTGGCCGTACATCGCCACCACGACCGTCCTGTCCATACTGTTTTCCGACCACACCCCCATGGAGCTGTTGGCGCAGTCGCGGATGATCGCCATGTCGTCGGGGTTGTAGTACCACTGGTTGACCAGCTCCAGGCTGCTGATGGCGATGGCCGGATTAATCGCGATCGTCTCGGCGGCCTTGCCCCGGAAGCCGGCGGCGTTGGCCCGGTCCTGCGGCGTTGACCCATCGGATCCGATGTCGTCGTTGATGTTTCGGTTGTTCATCATGTCGTCGGCGTGCCGTTGGGCGGCCAGCGTTAGCGCATTGTCCCTGATGACGTCGTTCGTGCAGCCCGCCTGGTGCTGCAAGGTGTAGACCGCGGAGACGACGGCGCTGTTGAGCCGCTTGTTGTCGGCATGCGCGGCAGGGGCGGCCAGCAGTCCCGGCCCGACAAGCAGCACGACCGCAGGCATCATGCGTGTCCACCCGATCATGGCGACTCCCCTCACACCGGGTCGAAGTGCGAGACCAGCCACCGACCGTTGACGTCGTCCAACGCCACCCGAATGACCGGTTGGGTGTCCGTGGGAGCGCCGTCCCCGACCGTCACGGTCTGGTTGACGAACAACAACACCACGGCGTGGCCAGCGGATGCCGAGACCGGCGCCGCCGCGGCAACTTTGGCGACCGCGGTGATGTGCTTGTCCTTCGCCCCCGGGATGACCACCTGGCGGGTGAGTTCCGTGTACGCGTCCTTGAAATCTCCGGTCAGCCGTTCGCGTGCGGCGGCCAGGTCCTTGTCCACCGAATCCGCCTTATACGACAACAGGGCAACCGCGTCTTCGCTGGCGGCTCGCACCGATTCGGTACGGGCGCGCGCCACATCGTCGGCCGAGGCCGCCACCCACTTGAAATACCCCGCCGCCAACGCCAGCAGCATCGCCAGTCCGGGCAGCACCGCATAGGCGACGACGCGCGACCACGGGATCGGCCGCCGTTCCCGCGTGGTGGTGTCGCGGTCGTCGTCGGAATTCTCGGCGATGTCGGCGGCATCTTCTGGCGTTGCCTCGTCGTCGGTTTCGACGAACTCCTCGTCGTGCGTGGTCGTTTCATCGAGAGTCGTCATGGCACGAACACCACATTCGACACCTTGGCGTCGTTACCGACGGAACGGACCTCGATGCGCATGCGCCATTCCCGGGGCGCCTCCTCGCCGCCCGCGGTCCGCGACTTCACCGCGACCGCCACCAGCACCTGCGCCGAGTCGCCCCGCTGTGATTCCAGGCCCGCATCGGTGACCGCGCCTTCCGATTTCGACTGTGCCGCCTTGACCACTTCGATGAATGGCTTGGACCGTTGCTCGAAGTCGTCACGGAACGCCCCGGTGGCCAGATCGAGGATGCGTTGCACGTCTGCGTCGACCTCCGTGTAGTTGATCGTGGTGAGGTTCACCGCGCCCTGGCGCGCCACCTGCACGAAGAGATCGCGTTGGGCTTGGGCCTCATGCTTTTGGTAGGCCTGATAGCCCAGCCAACCGGATAGTCCCGTCAGCGCCGCCACGACGACGCCGCCGGCCACCAACGCCCGCCCGGGCGAATGTCGCGGGCCGGCCCGGCGCCGCAGGCGGGCAAGCCGGGTCTTCAAACCCGTTGCACCCTCGGTGGTTTCGTCGGTCCCCGTCGCATTTTCGGCATCGTCGATGTCGTGGGCGTCGCTCACCGTGGCCTCGCCGAGGTCTTCAGCGGCATCGGCGGTTTGGGGCTGTCTGGTTTCTTCGGTCATCTTGCTCCTTTGAACTCTTACGCCGGCGGCACGAGGAGTGACTGCCAGTCCTTCGCACGCGGGTGCGCCAGGTCGAACTCGGTGTACCGGCGCCCGTCCGGGCCGAGGTAGTCACCGTTGGCCGGGTCATATGTCGCAACAGCGAACGGCGACGGCGACGGCGCGGCGGGCGCGATGCCTCGCGGCGGTGGCAGCCGCGGATCCTGTCCCGGCGGATACATCGGAACGCCCTGCCCGCTGTAGGTGGCGTTGGGGTCGCCCTTCCAGTTGTAGCCGTCGTTGAGCGGCACGTATTCTTCGTCGCTTTCGCACAACTCGACGGTGGGCGCGCGCTTGTCCGGCTTGCTCTCGCAGGGGATGTTCCGCACCCCGCGGACATTGAACTCCGAATCCTGCGGAACGCGGCAGAACAGATCCGCGGCGGGGCGATCCGGTGCGTCTACGTTGGCCGGCGAACGGCGCTGAGTCGGCGGCAGATACCCGGTCGTGCACGGCGGTGGCAAGTTGATGTTGAGGTTGAAGTCCAGCTGGGCGCCCCGGTACTCCTGCTTGGTGTTCGAGCTGGGCACGACGATTGCGGCCATGGCCGCGATGCCCTGAGGGAACAGCACCAGGAGCTGCTCGATGTCATGGCGGTAGACGACGGCGATGTCGCCCAGGCTGACCAGGTTCGCGAAGAGCACGGGCAGCGCGGGCGTCACCCGGTCGAGCAGCGCGCGACTTTCCCCCGCCCCGGAAGTGCCCTGCGTCAACAAGTCCCGCAGCGCGGCGTCCTGTGCCTTGAACTGGGCGGTGATGGCGTTGGTTCGATTCGCCCACCTGGCAATCGAGTCCGACGTTTCCACCTGGGAGTCCAGCACGGGAGGCGTCTGGTCGATCAACGCGGCGAGCGGGCCGGCCGTGCGACCTCCCGCGATGGCCAAGGCCGCGGAGCCGTCGACGATCCGAGACAGTTCCGGCCCGAGACCGCCGACCGCCCGGTCCGTCTCGTCGACCACAGTCCGAAAGTTGTCGCGCGGAATCGCCTGCAGCGCACGGTTGGTCACGTCGAGCAGGTGTCCAATGTCGACGGGCAAATCGACTCGGCCTGCGGGGATGAAATCCCCGGCTCGTAGCATCCGGTCATGGTCGCCGTCCTTGCCCGGCTGGGGGGTGAGCTCGATGTACTGCTCGCCGATCGCCGAGCGGCTGTGTACTGATGCCTGGACGTCGGCGGGCACCTTGACGCCGGATCTGATGGCGAGCACCGCGCGGACCCCGGTGGCGGTCACATCAACCGACTTGACCTGACCGACATCGGTTCCGCGGTAGGTGACGACGGAGGTCTGGTAGAGCCCGCCCGACTGGGGCAGGTCGACGGTGACGACGTACTCCCCGATCCCGAACAGCGTTTCGGGCAGCCTCATGTAGTTGAATGCCATTGCGCCACAGGACACGAAGGTGACCAGCGCCAGGATCGACAGCTGTATCCACGTTCGGCGGTTCAGGCGCAGCATCAGTAGCCCCCGAAGTGATATGGGTAGGTCAGCGGGTTGCCCGCGGTGGCCGGGCTGGGCTGCATGCCGATGGTGCGTCCCCACTGCAATTCGAGCTGGGTGAGGTTGCCTTCCCATCGTGAGCCGGTGAAGAACCCGGTGTCGAGGCGGCTCAACGTCAGGTCGACGATCAGGGTGAGGTTGGCGTAGTCACCGCGGAACCAGTTCCGCGCGGTGGACGCCGGCCACGGGTAGGCCACCAGGCCGTCCAGCCCCTTGGTCAGCGACGGCCCCGCGTCGGCGAGCGATCGCAGCACCGGCGCGATATTGCGCAGGTTGTTGACCAGAGATTCCTTGCTCTGGCGGACGGTGTCGGCCGCGATGGCGCTGAACTTGCCGAGCTGGTCGATCGCGTCGGCGATCTTGGTGCGCTCGTCGGCCAGCACCTTCAGCGCTTTGGGCACGGTCGTCAACGCCTTGTCGACTACCGGGTCCTTATCGGCAAACTGGCCGACCAGCGAGTTGAGATTTTCGGCCGCGGCGATGATGTCGTCGGTCTGGTCGTTTGTCCGGGCGATAAACTCGTCCAGCTGGTGCAGCAGGCTGCGCATGTCGTTTTCGCGCCCGGCGAATGCCTTGGCGATCGCCTGCGTGATCTCTTGCAGCTGCCCGATTCCGCCGCCGTTGAGCAGGATTGACACCGATGCCAGGGTCTGCTCGGTGGTCGGATACATACTGGCGTGCGACAACGGGATGAGCGAACCGTTTTTCAATTGCCCGACAGGCGGCTCATCCTTAGGCGCTGCGAGTTCGATGTGCATCGAGCCGAGCAGGCTGGTCTGGCCCAACTTGGCGGTCGCATTGGCCGGCAGGTGCACACCCCCGTTGATGCGCATGGTGACCAGCGCGTGCCAGTCCTGCAGCTGGATCTTGGTGACGTTGCCGACGTTCACGTCGTCGACCCGAACCCGGGTGTTCTCCTGGATCGTGACGACGTCGGGCATCTGGGCCTGAATGGTGTAGGAGCCTGGCCCGTTCCCGGAGGTACCGGGCAACGTGAAGGAGTTCAGGCCTTTCCATCCACAAGCGGAAAGCGCCGCGGCGCAGGCAAGGCCGAGCGCTGCCGCCATTGCGCGCCTCATGAGGCACCCGCCGGAAGCATAAGGTCCCGCAACACCTGCGTCGAGTTGACCGTGCCATTCGGTGCCGGCGGTGGCGGCGGCGCCTCACCGGGCGGCGGTTCGGCGGATGCCGGGGGTTGGGGTGCGTCGGGCGGTGGTGCCGGTGGCGTATATCCGGGCCGCAGCCAATCCTCGCTGTAGGTGATCTCACCGGGGCGGGCCTGGGTGCCGACGAATGGGTTGAGCCCCGCCGGAATGTAGTTGTAAAACCGGTTTTTGATGATCGGATTGATGTACTGCAAGCACAGTTTCGACACCCGGTCCAGGCGGGCCCGCGCCGCCGACTCGATCGAACTGCAAATCCACTGCGGAATGTCGGCGAAGTTGTTCAGCGCGATGATGCCGGTCATCGCGCTTTGCGCCGGCTGGTAAATGTTCAAGAAGTTCTGGAACACCGTCGGGGCGACGTGCAGGATCTGCTTGATGTCCATGCGGCTGTCGCTCAACGCGGTGGTGACGGAAGCCAGCCGATCGAACGTAACCCCCATCGCCTCCCGGTTTTCGGCCAGAAAGTCGCGCAGATCGGTCAGCGCACCGTCGAGGCCCTTGACCGCATTGGCGACTTCGTTGGGAGTGTTCGTGAGCAGCGTCGTGACGGCAGCCAGGTTTTGGTTGAACGAGGCGAGCAGGTCACTGCTGGACGACAGCGCCGACACCAGCAGCTGCAGGTTGCGCACCGTGCTGAAGATGTCGTCGGCGTGATCGCCGAGCGCTGAGATCGCCGCGGACAGCTTGATCACGGTGTCACGGGCGGTGTCACCCTGACCGCGCACGTTGTCGGCGGTCGAGTTGATGAACTCACCGACCGAGTTCACCCCGTCCGGGGAGGTGGGCTGTAACGCTTCAGTCAGTTTTTCCAGTTGCTTGCGAAAGTCATCCCATTCGACGGGGACCGCGGTGCGACCGAGCGGGATCGACGCGCCGGGGCTCAGTTTGGGACCGCCCGAGTATGCGGGAACGAGCTGAACGGCCCTCGGCGTCACCAGCGACGGGGACAAGATCGCGGCGCGGGCGTCGGCGGGGATGGCGTACTGCTTGTCGACGGAAAACGTGACCCTGGAGCTGGCGGGTTGCGGCTCGATCTTGTCGATCACCCCGACCGAGACGCCGAGGATTCGCACATCGTCGCCGACGAACAGGCCGTTGGCTTCGGTGAAATACGCGGTGTAGGTGTTCCTTTCGACCTCTTTCCACAGCTTCGAGCCGACCAGGAACGAAGCCACGGCAAGTGTGCCCACCAGGCTGATGGCGGTCAGTCGTTGCAGTGTGCGCCTGCTCATCACTGTCCCCCTGTGTCGGCGTTCGCGGGCTCAGGCGGAGGGCCCGGCGCCGGACCCGGCGAGGGGGGCTGGGACCAGATCGGTTGCGGCGCTCGCTCCGGGGGCACGGGCGGCGTTCCGGTGGGCGGGTCCACCGACTCCGAAGGCAGCTTCTGCTCGGGATCCAAGAACCGGTTGTACATGCGCGCGTCGATCGTCGGCCCACTGAGCTGGCCCGGGATCAGGTTGGCCACGTAGGCCTTGAAAAACGGCCCGGAGCCCAGGCATTCGCCGAATGACATCGCGTAGCGTTTGAACTTGGGCAGGCTCGCCTGGATGTCCTGCTTGCGGTTGTCGAGGACCTCGAGCACGCCGTTGAGCTTGTCGAGGGCGGGCTTGAGCTGAGTCCTGTTGTCATCGACCAGCCCCGAAACCTGATGCGACACCGCGGTGAGGTTGTTCATCAGCGCATCGATGGAATCGCGTTCGTCCAGCAGTGCCGCCAGCAACGCGTTCGAGTCCGCCACCAGGGCGGCGATCTGCTGACTGCGCCGCCCCAGCACCGTCGAGACTTTGTTCGCGCTGCCCAGCAGGCTGCGCAGCTGCGTGTCTCGGTTGTTCAATGTCTCGGAGAACCGGGCCACGCCTTCCAAAGCGGGCCTGACCTCCGACGGTGTCTGCCTGAAGGTGTCGGCCAAAGTCGTTAAAGCAGACGACAACTGCGCAGTGTCCAGCCCGCTGATCTGGGTTGTCAGGTCCCCGAGCGCATCGGGAAGGTCGTACGGCGAGTGGGTCCGTTGCAGCGGAATGGTGCCCGAGAGCTTCCCCTCTCCACGGGACGTGAGCTCGAGCATCTTGGCGCCCAGGATGGTTTCGGTCTTGATCGCGGCTTCGGTGCGGTCCCCCAGCGTGATGAACTTGCGGACGGTGAAGCTGACTCGAACCTTGGTGCCCTCCAATTTGATATCGGTGACCCTCCCGACACCCATGCCGGAAACTCGCACCGTGTTACCCAGTCGGATGCCGCCGGCCTCCGAGAAGTACGCCGCGTAGTCATTGGTGTTCTTGACGAAGGGCAGCTTGTCGTAGTTGAAGGCGGCGATGGTCACACAGGCCAATATGAAGACCCCCATCGCGCCGATCTTCCAAGGGCTTCGCCGGCCGCCGGCTTTGGTTTTGGACTGGTTCATTGCGGCGTGCACCGCCCACTTGGCTGGCCGACCAGTTTGACGAAGATCGGGTTCCCCCCTTTGCCGTTGACCTTCAGCAGCACTTCGCAGAAGTAGAAACCGAAGTAGTCGCCGTTGAGGCCTTGGCGGGCCAGAACCTGATAGATATCGGGAAGCTGCTTGAGCAGGTTGTCGAAATAGTCACGGTCGGAAAGCACCTGCGCGGACATACGATCCGTCTCATGCACGACGTTCTTGATCGGCTGGCGCGTCTGGACAAGGAGGTCGGTGACCGACCCGGCCGCCGCATTGATGTAGGCGAGCCCGGTGGAGATGTCGTCCTTGCGCTGCGCCAACCCGTTGACGAATTGGGACAGCTTGTCCAAACCGTCGGAGAACCCCCGGTCGCGCGTGGCGAAGGTGTGCAGCACGGTGTTCAGGTTCGTGATCAGCTGGCTGATCAGCTCGCTGCGCCCGGCCAACGTCGAGGTCAGCATCGAGGTCTGGGCCAGCACCGAGGCGAGGGTGCCGCCCTGCCCCTGAAAGATTCGGAGCAGCTGACCGGACAGGGCGTTGACCTGATCGGGGTCCAGCGCCCGGAACAACGGCCGGAACCCACCGATCAGCGCGTCGATGTCCAACGCGGGCGACGTCCGGGCCAACGGAATCGTCGCGCCCGCCGGCAGCCGGCGTGGGGAGCCCGGCCCCTCCTCGAGCGCGAGGTAGCGGTCGCCGATCAGATTCTCGTAGCGCACAACCGCTTTGGTGCCCTCGGTGAGGCGCACACCTTTGTCCACGGAGAAGCCGATGGCAACGGTGCCGTCGCGCTGCAGATGCAGGTCCCCGACCTTGCCGACCTCCACCCCCGCGATGCGGACGAAGTTGCCGGACTTCAGGCCGGAGATGTTCGTGAACACCGCCTGGTAGCCGGTACGGTCCTCGAACCGAAACTGGCCGAACACGGCGATCAGCGTGAACGTGAACACCGCACACACCGCCGTGAAAGCCGCGATACGCACGATGATGGCGGACATCTTTCGTCTTTTCACGGCGGCGGTTGTCCCCCACGGTAGAAGTAGCGTGGCGCTTCCGGCGGGTTCTTCGTGGTCGGGAACCAGTTCGCCCACCACGGATTGCCGACGGCCATGTTGGTACGTATCTCGTTCGGGGCGGCACCCCATCCGGTGTCGGTGACGAGTGCCCGCACCGGGAAGTTGGCACTCGGGTCGGGCAGCGACCCACAGCTGGCCCTGCCCCCCGGGCCGCCGGTGGCGTTCGTCTTCGGAAGGTGTTTCGGGTAGCGGTAGGGGTCGTCACCGAACAGCAGCCCGGCGTCCAAGATCACAGAATAACCGTTGCCGCCCAATGCATCCCGGCCTCCGTGGTCCACGTACCACTGTGCCCCCTGGAACAAGCAGGTGAACGTCGGCGAATATTTGTTCAGCAGCGCCGTGGTCGGATCGAGCAGGTTGATGGATCGCACGATGTTGGATTCGTTCCTGCCGATGACGTTGATGCCGGCCTGGCTCAGGCCGACCGTCGACAGCAACAGCGTGTCGAGCGAGCGTTGGTTTTCGGTGAGGGTGGCGCTGGTCGTCGTCGCCGAGTCCAGGATCGACAGGATGTTCTGCGCGGCATCGGAATAGATCGCCGTGGTCTTGCCGAACAGCCTCCAGTCCCTGTCGATGGTGTCCATGCGGGGGTTGACGGTCAGCAGCACGTTGTTCGCACCGGTGATGGCCTCGCCGATCCGTTCCCCCTTGCCGCGCAACGCTTCCGAGAAGGCTGACAAGATCGCGTTGAGCTTCGCCGGGTCGATCGCATGGACCACCGATTGAAGGTTCTCGAAAACGGTGTTGACCTCGACCGTGACATTCCGCGAATGCAGCACCGCCCCGGGCTTGAGCGGGGTCTCGCTGGGGTGTTCGGGCACGATCAGGTCGACGTACTTCGACCCGAACGCCGTCGTCGACTTGATCTCGGCCTCGAGGTTGCTCGGCAAGAACTTGAACGGGCCGGGCTGCATCTTGAGTTGCAGCTGAGCCGCTTTCACGTCGGTGCCGACCGAACCGACCTGGCCGACCTGCACGCCGCGCAGCTTGACCTTGGCGCCCTGCTCCATCACGAGGCCGGCCCGATCCGACACCAGCGTCAGCGGGACCGTTTCCTGGAACTTGCCCGAGAACGCCCCGGCGGTCAAGGCGACTATTCCCGCGACCAGGATGAACAGAGTCGGAGCCCACCAGACGGGGTCGATTCTGCTGTGGCGGACCCGATTCCTTTGCCGCGGTCCGCTCCCGGTGTGATTGCTCATGCAGTCATCCCGACAGGTTGAAGTTGCCGGACTGCCCGTAGACGGACAACGAAATCGCCAGGCAGACAAACGCTGTGACGATCATCGATGACCGCACTGAACGACCGACAGCCTCGCCCACCCCGGCGGGACCACCAGTCGCGGTGAAACCGTAGTAGGTGTGCACGACCATCACACCCGTCGCCATGGTCAGGGCCGCCAGGAACGACCAGAACAAGTCGGTGGGGCGCAGAAACGTGGAGAAGTAGTGCTCGTATACGCCGCGGGACTGGCCGTAGCTGTAAATCGTCAGGAACTTGGCGGCGATGAACGACATCAGCACGGCGACGGCGTAGAGCGGGATGACCACCAGAATGCCGGCGATGATCCGTGTCGACGACAGATACGTGATGGCGCGGATACCCATCACTTCCAGAGCGTCGATCTCCTCGTTGATCCGCATCGCCCCCAGTTGCGCCGTCGCGCCCGCACCGATCGTGGCTGCCAGTGCCAAGCCTGCCGTGCACGGCGCGATCATCCGAACATTCAAGAAAGCCGACAGAAAACCGGTCAACGCCTCGACTCCGACGTTGGACAGCGTGTCGTAGCCCTGCACCGCGACCAGCGCGCCGGTGGTCAGGGTAAGGAAGCCGATGATGCCCACGGTCCCCCCGATCACCGCCAAAGCCCCTGTGCCCATACCCATCTCGGCGATGAGCCGCAGAAGTTCGTTGGGGTAGCGGCGCACCGCGTCGACGGTCGACGCCAAAGACTTCCCATAGAACTCGGTCTGCTCGCCCAGCTTGCGGGTGTAATCGGTCACCCGCGGACCGAAGGTGACGAACCACGACGGTTCCCTTGCCGCGCCGGTCATTTCGCGGTCACCTTCACGCCGAGCGCGGTGAGCACGATGTTGATGAAGAACAGCGCCATGAAGGAGAACACCACGGTCTCGTTGACGGCGTTGCCGACACCGGTCGGTCCGCCGCCCACCGACAGGCCCTTGTAGCAGGCGATCAGACCCGCCGACAGCCCGAACAGCGTTGCCTTGATCAGCGATGTCACCACTTGGGGAAGCCCGGTGACCAAAGTCATTCCTGCGACGAACGCGCCGGGGGTGACGTGCTGAACGAAGACCACGAAAACGTAGCTACCCGTCAACCCGGTGACAGCGACCACCGAATACAACAACACCGCGACGAATGTGGCGGCGATGATGCGGGGAACCACCAGGGCCTGAATCGGATCGACGCCGATCACCTTCATCGCGTCGATTTCCTCACGAATGGTGCGGGCGCCGAGGTCGGCGCACATCGCAGTCGACCCCGCGCCGGAGACGACCATCGCCGTCACGACCGGCCCGACCTGCGTCACCGACGCCAGTCCCGCGCCGGCGCCGGACAGATCACCGGCGCCGATCTCGACCAGCAAGATGTTCAGGACGAACACGATGAGGACCGTGTACGGAATGGACAGCATGATCGTCGGGAAGATGGACACCCGGGCCACGAACCAGATCTGCTCGAGCAACTCCCGCCACGCCCACGGGCCCCGCACCGCGGCGATGAGCGCTTGGGCGCTGAGCACGAAGAAATCGCCCAGCGCGTTCATGGGCTTCGCGATGGTCGCGCCGTTCATAGGGCTCGCTCAGCCCGGCTGCCGTCCATATGACTCAACCCTGTTTTCCATTCTCTTAACGCAATTAATCTGCTCGTAATTAGCTGGCTCAAGCAGCTTTTTTTACACGCCGAACCGCAATGTCACGTTGTGCGCATAGACCACGCGAGGAATTTACGGTCAAGACTATGACCGCGTCAGGGTTGCAATCACTGAGAAGAAATCGAGACAGGGGCCGACCGGACTCGGGTCAGGCGTATGCCATTCCGCGCACCCGGCCGCGATGGCACGCATAATCCCTGGATGTGGCCGCTGCCAACTGGTCGTGCGGCGACCGCGTTCAGACCATGGGGACGTCTACCCGGCGGGGCGCGGGGACCACTGGGGCGGCATGCGGCCAACGTCACATTCTTCCCGGAGCACATCGGCGATGGGGACGCGGAATCGCAACTCGTCGTCCGACGAGTTTCCATCTTCCGACAACCTCGTTGAGCACTCACGGCCACCGTCCCGTGCGGCTATCGCCGCCAACCGACACGGTTCGGATAATTGTTTTTCACAGCAAGGGTTACGTTCAGGGTGAGCATAAACGCACCACCTGCACGAGCAATTCGGTGCGGATAAGCTGACACGGTGACAGGCACCCCGTCCTCCTACCTGGTGCTGGCGTCCCAGCGGAGCGGCAGCACACTGCTGGTCGAGTCGCTGCGCGCGACCGGCGTCGCCGGTGAACCGCAGGAGTTCTTTCAGTACCTGCCGGTCACCAGCCAGGCGCCGCAGCCACGCGAGTGGTTCGCCGGCGTGGAGGACGAGTCGATCCTGAACCTGCTCGACCCGCTCGATGCGGGGACGCCGGACCTCGCGCCGCCCGAGATCTGGCGCGACTACATCCGCACGGTCGGCAGGACGCCGAACGGGATATGGGGCGGCAAGCTGATGTGGAACCAGACGCCGCTCTTGTTGAACCGCGCGAAGAATCTGCCGAATCGCAGCGGCGACGGTCTGCTGGCCGCGATCACCGACGTGGTGGGTGAAGAGCCGCTGTTCATCTATGTGTACCGCCCCGACGTGATTTCGCAGGCGGTGTCGTTCTGGCGGGCGGTGCAGACGCGAGTGTGGCGAGGACGACCCGACCCGGCTCGCGATGCGCGCGCTACCTATCACGCCGGCGCGATCGCGCACGTCGTCACCATGCTGCGCGCCCAGAACGAGGGCTGGCGGAATTGGTTCGCCGAGGAAGACGTCAAGCCCATGGAGATTCCGTATCCGGTGTTGTGGCGCAACCTGACTCAGGTGGTCGCCGCCATCCTGGAGGCGTTGGGGCTCGACCCGCGGCTGGCGCCCGAGCCGGTACTGGCACGTCAGGCCGACCAGCGCTCCGACGAGTGGGTGGACCGGTACCGTGCGGATGCCGAGAAGCTCGGCCTGCCAACCTGACCGGAGCCGGAGCCGCGCACGCCACCTAAATTCAGGGCGAGCCAATCACTTGGTCGCCGCGGCCCAAGACGCCACTATTCGCACAGAATGTGGCGCCCAGGGCCACAGTGAACGAGGAGCAATCATCGTGGGTGAAGGCGCGCCGAGTGACGGGCGCGAGCAAGAGACGTCGCAACGGTCGGCCCGGCCCGCGAGGCTCGGCTCGATATCGGTGGACTGCTGGGCTACTGCGGTGGCCGGCGTGATCGTCGCGCTAGCGGTGGCCAACGTGCTCCCGAAGATCCCTTGGTAATCGCGTGAGCACGGTTCGCGTCGAACCCGACGAAACGTCGGCCGAGGCCACGTTCAGCAGCACGCGTCCGCTCGACTACGTCCCGGGCATCCTGCTCCTGATCGGGGTCGGCGTGCTGGGCAAGTACGCGCAGATTTGGTGGAACACCGTGGCCAAGCACCACCACTGGACGGTGCCGGACATCGAATACGTGTTGTGGGCCATCGTGATTGGGCTGCTCATCACCAACACCATCGGCCTGCACCCGATCTTCCGGCCCGGCGTGCAAACTTACGAATTCTGGCTCAAGGTCGGGATCGTGGCGCTGGGTTCGCGATTCGTCCTCGGCGACGTCGCCAAACTCGGCGGTATCGGCCTGGTGCAGATTCTGGTGGACATGACGATCGCCGGGACGATCATCATCGTCGCGGCGCGTGCGTTCGGGTTGTCGGGCAAGCTGGGCTCGCTGCTGGCGATCGGCACATCCATCTGCGGGGTGTCGGCCATCGTGACGGCCAAGGGGGCGATCCGCGCCCGCAACGCCGACGTCAGCTACGCGATCGCGGCGATCCTGGCCTTGGGAGCGGTGTCGCTGTTCGTGCTGCCGCCCCTGGGGCACGCGATCGGGCTGACCGACAACGAATTCGGGCTGTGGGCGGGGCTGTCGGTGGACAACACCGCCGAGACCACGGCCACCGGGTATTTGTTCTCCGATCATGCCGGCAAGATCGCCGTGCTGGTCAAATCGACCCGCAACGCTCTGATCGGATTCGTGGTCCTGGGGTTCGCGCTCTATTGGGCGGGGCGCGGGCAGGCCGACGAGATCGCGCCCGGCGCGAAAGCCAAGGCCGCGTTCATCTGGGAGAAGTTCCCGAAGTTCGTGCTCGGCTTCCTCGTGGTCTCGGCGATCGCGACCGCGGGCTGGTTGACCAAGGGCCAAACCGCCAACCTCGCCAACGTGTCGAAATGGGCGTTTCTGCTGACCTTTGCCGGCGTCGGGCTCAACACCGACATTCGCCAGATCGCCCGCACCGGGTGGCGCCCGCTGGTCGTCGCGGTCATCGGACTCACCGTCGTCGCGGTGGTCTCACTAGGCATCGTGCTCCTGACCTCACGCGGATTCGGTTGGTACCCGAGCACTTAACCGTGCAACGGCGGCAGGCGGCGCGGTCACCCGACGTCGGTGCGCCCTCGGCGATCCGGCGCACCGCCGCCAGGAAGACGTCGATCCCCTCGAACGTGTTGTAGAACGCGAACGATGGCCGAACAGTGGCCCCAAGCCGAGGCGCCGCAGGAGGGCTGCGCGCAGTGATGACCCGCGCACCGCGATGCCCTCCGCATTGAGCGCCTTGTGTCCGAGAGCCCGCTGGCGGGTGTGAAACGGCACCGGGTACTCAGCAAACGATCAGCTCAACCGGCGAAATTGTCGAATGTCCTATAGTGGGCGTTATGCAACAGGCCACCCAGCCGTGCCTTGTCCTTACGTGCCGCACCGCCGTGCACTGCTGTTGTCGTTGTTGTTGATTCTCTGACGCCGCAGAAACCCTCGCGTTTCCTCCAGGTTTGCGGGCCGCTCGCACAGGTAGCACCCAGTGGCCGCGTCTAAGCGTTAGTCAATCTTCAGAAGGATCAACCCGCCGATGACCATATTGCCCATCCGCACTCGCGTCGCCATCGAATTCGACATCACCTGGTAGGCCGACGAAGCTTGAACCAACATCGCCTGAGGAAGACAGATGAGCATCGCAGATAACGTCACACAACTCATTGGAAACACTCCGCTGGTCCGGCTGAACCGGGTCACCGACGGGGCGGCCGCCGACGTCGTAGCCAAGCTGGAGTTCTTCAACCCGGGAAACAGCGTGAAGGACCGCATTGGGGTCGCGATGATCGACGCGGCCGAGCAAGCGGGCCTGATCAAGCCCGACACGATCATCCTCGAACCGACGAGCGGAAACACCGGTATCGCCCTGGCGCTGGTGGCTGCGGCCCGCGGCTACCGCTGTGTGTTGGTTATGCCGGAGACGATGAGCATGGAGCGGCGGATGCTGCTACGTGCATTGGGCGCCGAGATCGTCCTGACGCCGGGCGCCGAGGGCATGCCGGGCGCGATCGCCAAAGCCGAGGAGCTGGCCAAGAGCGACCAACGGTATTGGGTGCCCCAACAGTTCGAAAACCCCGTGAACCGGGAGATCCACCGCAAGACCACCGCCGAAGAGGTGTGGCGCGACACCGATGGCAAGGTTGACATCTTCGTGGCCGGCGTGGGCACCGGTGGGACTATCACGGGGGTCGCCGAGGTCATCAAGGAACGCAAGCCGTCAGCGCAGTTCGTCGCCGTGGAGCCGGCAGCGTCGCCGGTGCTCTCGGGCGGACAAAAGGGTCCCCACCCCATCCAGGGCCTGGGCGCCGGATTCGTGCCCCCGGTACTCGACATGGAACTCATCGACGAGGTCATCACCGTCGGCAACGAGGAGGCCATGGACGTGGCACGTCGGCTGGCACGCGAGGAGGGCTTGCTGGTCGGCATCTCGTCGGGTGCCGCGGTGGTCGGCGCCCTGCAGGTGGCCCGCCGCCCAGAAAACGCCGGGAAGCTTGTCGTCGTCGTGCTGCCTGATTTCGGCGAGCGGTATCTCAGCACGCCGTTGTTCGCCGATCTGGCGGGTTAACCATGCTCGACGCCATACGCCGAGACATCCGGGCCGCCAGGGAGCGCGACCCCGCTGCCCCGACCACGCTGCAGGTGATCTTCGCCTATCCGGGCGTGCATGCCATCTGGGGCTACCGGATCAGCCACTGGCTCTGGAACCGCGGCGCCCGGCTGGCCGCGCGGATACTCAACGAAGTCACCCGCATCTTGACCGGAGTCGACATCCACCCCGGTGCCGCCCTGGGCCCGGGCCTCTTCATCGACCACGCCACCGGAGTGGTGATCGGCGAGACGGCGGAAGTCGGCGAGGACGTGACGATTTACCACGGCGTCACGCTTGGCGGCAGCGGACGGGATACCGGGAAACGCCACCCGACCATCGGTGACCGGGTGACCATCGGTGCCGGCGCCAAGGTGCTCGGAGCGATCAAGATCGGCGATGACAGCCGGATCGGCGCCAACGCTGTCGTGGTAAAAGAGGTTCCGTCGAGCGCCGTAGTCATCGGGGTTCCCGGCCAGGTCATCAGTCGCCACGGCCGAAACAGCCCCGACGACTCGATGATGCCCGACCTCGTGGGCGTCAGCCTCCAGTCCCTCCTCACCCGGGTCGCCAAGCTGGAGGCCTCCAACAACGGGCAACAATTCGGACGTGTCATCCGTCCACCGGAAGCCGGCGTGTGGCACGGCGAAGATTTTTCTATCTGAGGACCAATTGAGCACTCTTGTGATCGCAGGGACGGCGCTGATCGCTGCGCTCGGGGCCGCCACTGCGGCAGGAGCGATGATCAATCGACGGTCCGGGGTGCTTCGAGAGACAAGTCTTGATCTCCCAGGGGACGCTGCAGATCTCGGTTTGTCCGAGGCGGGTCCGACAGTCGTCCATTTCACCGCAGCATGGTGCGGTCCGTGCGCTTCGGTGCGTCGCGTGGTCGAGCAAGTCTGCAGCGATCTCCCCGACGTGATGCATCTCGAAATCGACATTGACGCCAATCCTGCCGTCGCCAAGCGGCTTTCGGTGTTGTCACTGCCAACCACGTTCATCTTCGACGCCGACGGCCGGCAGCGGTACCGCACCGCGGGTGTCCCCAAGGCCGCTGACCTGCGACAGGCGCTGCAACCTCTGTTGGCTTGACCCGCGGCCGCGGCGCTGCGAATGCCGCTCAAGATGCGATCGCCGCGATCGACGCTACGGTTGCCGTAAGGTCCCGAGTCACGGACGGAGATTTGCGATGAGCGACCCGCACGCGCCGAAGATCCCGGCGGCGCTGTCCTCGCCCAGTCTGAACCGTGGGGTCGGCTTCACACACGAGCAGAGGCGGCAGCTGGGTCTGACCGGACGGCTCCCACCGGCGGTGCTCACGCTCGACGAGCAGGCCGACCGGGTCTGGCATCAATTGCAGACCCTGGCAACGGATCTGGGGCGCAACTTGCTGTTGGAGCAGCTGCATTACCGCCACGAACTGCTCTACTACAAGGTGCTGGAGGATCATCTGCCGGAACTGATGCCGGTGGTCTACACGCCCACCGTCGGGGAGGCCATTCAACGGTTCTCCGACGAGTACCGCGGACAGCGCGGGCTTTTCCTGAGCATCGACGAGCCCGACGAGATCGAGCCCGCCTTCGCGACTTTCGGGCTGGAACCGGACGACGTCGACCTGATCGTGTGTACCGACGCCGAAGCGATCCTGGGCATCGGCGACTGGGGCGTGGGCGGCATCCAGATCGCGGTGGGCAAGTTGGCGCTGTATACCGCCGGGGCCGGCATCGATCCCCGTCGCTGCATCGCGGTCTCCCTTGACGTGGGCACCAATAACGAACAACTGCTTCAGGATCCGTTCTACTTGGGCAATCGTCACGCCCGGCGCCGCGGCGCCGAATACGACGACTTCGTCAATCGCTACATCGAAACCGCTCACCGGCTGTTCCCGAAGGCGATCCTGCATTTCGAAGACTTCGGGCCCCTCAACGCACGGCGGATCCTGCACACCTACGGCGACAAATACTGCATGTTCAACGACGACGTCCAGGGAACCGGCGCGGTGGTCGTCGCGGCCGTGTACGGCGGATGCCACGTCACCGGTGTGCCGATGCGCGACCAGAGGGCCGTCGTCTTCGGGGCCGGCACCGCCGGGATCGGGGTGGCCGATCAGATTCGCGACGCGATGGTGTCCGACGGCGCCACCATCGAGCAGGCCACGGCGCAGATCTGGCCGATCGACAAGCAGGGCCTGCTATTCGACGACATGGAGGACCTGCGGGATTTCCAGGTTCCCTACGCGAAGAATCGCGCCCAACTGGGCTTGGGAGCGGGACAAGCAGCCGCGGATCGGGTGGGATTGGTGGACACCATCAAGCTCGCCTCCCCTACCATCCTGCTGGGCTCCTCGGCCGTGTTCGGCGCCTTCACCGAGAAGGTCGTGCAGGCCATGACCGCATCGTGCGAGCGACCGATGATCTTCCCGCTGTCCAACCCGACGTCGCGCATGGAAGCCATGCCGGCCGACGTGCTGCAGTGGTCCGACGGCAAGGCGCTGATCACCACCGGCACCCCCGTCGCGCCGATCGAATACGACGGCACTACCTACACCATCGGCCAGGCCAACAACGTGCTGGTGTTCCCCGGAATCGGGCTGGGCATCATCGTCGCCGGGGCCCGGCTGCTGACCAAGGCCATGCTGCAGGCGGCAGCGAAAGCCGTTGTGCGACAGGCCAGCCCGTCAAAGGCCGGGGATTCACTGCTCCCCGATGTCAGGGAATTACGCGCCATCTCGATTGCGGTCGCCGAAGCCGTGTATCACGCCGCCGTCGCCGGCGGGGTGGCCACAAGGACGCATGCCGACCCGCGGCAGGCCGTCCTCGACACCGTGTGGACCCCGGCGTACGACTAGCGCCTTTCGGATAGTTAGGCTCCGGGGTCGTTCGGGTGCGGCGCCAGCGGCGTCACCTCATCGGTACGCCACACGCGCAGCGGCATCGAGGCCAGCACCTACTGCTGACGCAAGGCTGGGGCGGCCACGTCGTCAACATGACCACGTCGCTGCTCGACCAGGCCAACTCCGCGGTCCCCGCGGGATTGACCGCCCTCACCAAGGGCGGCCTGGCGGCGGTGACCAAATCGCTGGCCATCGAGTACGCGCGCAGCGGGATCCGCGTCAACGCCATCTCCCCGGGCAACATCGCCACGCCGATGCATGCCGACGACGACACGGCCGCGCTGGCCGCCATGCATCCGCTGGGCCGGATGGGCGCCATCGCCGACGTCATCGAGGGGGTTCGGTACCTGGAGACCGCGACCTTTGTGACCGGGGAGACCCTCCACATCGACGGCGGCCAGAGCGCCGGACACTGAGTCTCAACCTTGCTCCCCCGCCTGGACTCGAACCAGGAACCTATCGGTTAACAGCCGAACGCTCTGCCAATTGAGCTACAGGGGATCAACACGACCGCGGGACGACTCTAGCGTACTGGCATAACCGCACCCAACTGGACAGGACCGACCTCGTCTCGCCCGGGGACCGGATCGGGCGCGCACGCACCGGGGCGGGTGAGGCAGGATGGGAACGGTCGCTAGTCGGGAGGAACGCTTTGATCCGGTATGTCGTGGTGCTGGGACTGGGTTACGTGCTGGGCTCGAAGGCCGGGCGTCGCCGATACGAGCAGATCGTCGGCACCTATCGCGCGCTGACCAGCAGCCCGGTGGCCAAGTCGGTGATCCAAGGGGGACGCCGCAAGATCGCGAATCGGATCTCCCCGGACGCGGGGTTCGTGACCGTTGCCGAGATCGACGATCAAACGGCCATCTTGGAGCGCGGTGCCGAGCAACCGGCCGAGGAGGCCCTCACATCGTCAGATCGTCGCCGCTAGCCTGCTCCAGCAGGCTGCGCCGGTAGGCCTCCATGGCTACCAGGTCACCGAATAACGCGTGGTACTCGTCGCCCTGTTCGATCGGCGACATGCGCTGCAGCTTGGACTTCACCTCCGCGATCTGCCGGCCCATCCACACTTCCTGCAGCCGGGCCAGCACGCCGGCGATGTAACGCACCAGCTTCTCGTCGTCGTCGACCTGGATGGCCTCCACGCCGAGCTCGCTGACCAGCCCGGCGGTCAGGTCTGAGCCGGCGCGTTGGCGCACCGCGTCGATCCACTGTGCCCCGGTGATGCCGCCCGACGTGCCGCCCGCGGCCTCGATGGCAGCGCGCACGGCGGCGTAACCGGGATGGGTGAAGCTTTCGACGGGGAGCGTGTCGAACACCGGCCCGGCCAGCGCCGGATACTGCAACGCCGACTTGAGCGCCGCACGCTGCGGCCTGAGCGTCGGGTCACGAGGGTCGGGAAGTGCGGCGGCGGGGCGGCCCGGGGCCGCCCCGCGGGGCTGCTGAGCGGCGCCGCGGGGGGCGTTCGGGGCGGAACCGCCCCGCGCCGGGGCCGGCGACTTCTTGGCCTGGGTGCGCACCCGATCGATGACCTGCGCCACGTCGTCCCAGCCCACCCAGCCGGCGAGCTGGCGGGCGTACTCGTCGCGCAGCGTGGGGTCTTTGATCTGGCTCACCATCGGCACGCAGCGGCGCAGCGCCGCGACTCTGCCCTCGGCGCTGTCCAGGTCCATCTCGGCGATCGCGGTGCGTATCGCGAATTCGAACAAGGGGGTGCGCCGCGCGACCAGGTCGCGCAGCGCGCCGTCGCCGGACTTCAAGCGCAAGTCGCAGGGATCCATGCCGTCCGGGGCCACCGCGACGAAGGATTGCCCCGCCAGATTCTGCTCGCCGCCAAAGGCCTTGAGCGCGGCAGCGCGGCCGGCCGCATCACCGTCGAAGACGTAGATCAGCTCCCCGCGGAAGAAGCTGTCGTCCATCATCAGTCGGCGCAGCATCGACAGATGCTCGTCGCCGAATGCGGTGCCGCACGACGCCACGGCGGTGGTGACGCCGGCCAGATGCATCGCCATCACGTCGGTGTAGCCCTCGACGACGACCGCCTGGTGGCCCTTGGCGATGTCGCGTTTGGCCAGATCGATGCCGAACATCACCGACGACTTCTTGTACAGCAGCGTCTCGGGGGTATTGATGTACTTGGCTTCCATCGGATCGTCGTCGAAAAGGCGGCGGGCGCCGAACCCGATCACCTCGCCGGCCGCGCTGCGGATGGGCCACAACAGCCGGCGGTGGAAGCGGTCGATCGGGCCGCGCCGCCCCTGCCGCGACAGGCCGGCCGCTTCCAGCTCCTTGAACTCGAAACCCTTGCGCACCAAATGTTTTGTCAGTGAGTCCCACCCGGACGGCGCGAATCCGCACCCGAATCGGCGGGCCGCCTCGGCGTCGAAGTTCCGTTCCGTCAGGTACTGGCGGGCCGGTGCCGCCTCGTCGGATTCCAGCGCCGCCGCGTAGAACTCCGCCGCGGCCGCGTTGGCCGCGACGAGCCGGCTGCGGCTGCCGCGGTCGCGCTGCACGCTGGTCGCCGGGCCGGTGTAGCTGATGGTGTGGCCGATGCGGTCGGCGAGCAGCTCGACGGCCTCGACGAAGGTGACGTGTTCGATCTTCTGGATGAAGGCGTAGACGTCGCCGCCCTCCCCGCAACCGAAGCAGTGGAAGTGGCCGTGGTTGGGGCGAACGTGGAACGACGGCGACTTCTCGTCATGAAACGGGCACAGGCCCTTGAGGGAATCGGCACCGGCGCGCCGCAATTGGACGTAATCGCCGACGACTTCGTCGATGCGCACCCGCTCGCGGATGGCGGCGATATCACGATCGGGAATCCGGCCCCGGCCCCTTGGCCGGGCGTCATCCTCCCCCGCGCGCGGGTGGTGCCCCCACGAACCTGCCGGGCTGGACATCGGCTCAGTCTAGAGCGCCGAACCGGCCGGCTATCCGGTTCCGATGACGCCGCATGCCACCCGTTCCATCGCGGTGTCGGTGTCTTGGGCGCCGTGCAGCATCAAGGCAGTCTTGTTGCCGCCCAGCAGCTCGTCCCGGTTGAACGCATCCGTGGTGGTGACCAGGTACGCCGAGCCGTCCGAACGCACCTCCAGCGACGACAGGTCGCCGCTCTCCGGCTTGCCGGTGTGTCCGGGCGCCTGGTAGTGGCCGCCGGCGGACAGGAAGTTTCCGGGCGGACCGCCGGTCGGGGCGACCGAGTTGGGCTCGCATTTGCCGATCTCGTGGACGTGCAGGCCGTGCAAGCCGGGTGACAGGATGCCGCCGGCCACCGTCTTGACGGTGACGGTCACGTACCCGCCGGTGAAGTCGAACGTCGCCGTGGCAGCCGACCGCCCGTCCGGCGTCTTCAGTTGCGCGGTGAGCGATTCGCCGTTGGGCGCGGGCGTCGTCGTCTCACCCGACGACGCCGGTGGGGCGCTCTTCACCGGAGGGGTGGTGCCGGGCTGGGTGCTCGCCTGTTGGGGTGAGCTGCAGGCGGTCATGGCGACGACGGGAAGCCCCACCGCGAGGGTGGCGATACCGCTGAATTTGGTCATGTCGGGCAGCCTAGCCCGCGGCGACGAGGGGGCTGCCGTGGGATGACCTGCGGCCGAGTAGCGGCTAACCGGTGGCCTGACGCGCGTCGATACGTTCCAGCCGGCCCTCGGTATATGAGGCGATCTGATCGACGACGACACGTAGCCGGGCGCGGTCGTCGGCCGCGGTGGTGAACGCCGCGGCGAAGACCGGGTCGAGTGTCTGGGGTGCCCCGGAGTAGAGCCACCGCGCCACCCGGTGGATCCGTTCACGCTGCAGGCCCTGGGTGTTGAGATGTCTCGGATCGGACATGATGAATTGCAGCGCCAGGATTTTCAGCAGGGCGACCTCCGCGCGCACCAGGTCGGGCACCAGCAGGTCGGCCCGGTAGCGGACCAGCGGCCCTGGCCCGGCCGCGGCGCGCGTGGTGGCAACGGCGGCCGAGGCGAACCGGCCGACCAATTCACTGGTGAGTCGCTTGAGCGCGACCGCCGCGGCCAGCGTGGCGTCGTACTTGCCGACGGCGGCGACCACCGGCAGCCCGGAGAGCCGCCGGGCGGCCGCCATGAAGTCGTCGGCGCTCACCCGGGAGAATTCGCTCTCGCCCAGTTTGGCCAGGGCGGCCGCCTCGTCGTCGTCGGCGAGCACGCGCAGGTCGATGCGCTGAGAGACGACGCCGTCCTCGACGTCGTGGACCGAATAGGCGATATCGTCGGCCCAGTCCATCACCTGCGCTTCCAGGCACATCCGGCCCTCCGGCGCGCGGGCGCGAACCCAGGCCGCCGGCTCGCGGTCCTCGTCGTAGAACCCGAACTTCCTTCTCTCTTGACCCAGCCCTCTGCCGCGGTACCACGGATACTTGGTGACCGCGTCCAGGGAGGCGCGGGTCAGGTTGAGCCCCGCGCTATTGCCTTGCTCGTCAAGCACTTTGGGCTCGAGGCTGGTCAGGATGCGGAAGTTTTGCGCATTCCCCTCGAAACCGCCGTAGTCGGCGGCGAACTCATCCAGGGCGCGCTCGCCGTTGTGGCCGTACGGGGGGTGGCCGATATCGTGGGCCAGGCCGGCCAGCTCGACCAGGTCGAGGTCGCAACCCAAGCCGACCGCCATCCCCCGCCCGATCTGGGCGACCTCCAGCGAGTGCGTCAGCCGGGTGCGTGGGGTGTCACCTTCGCGGGGCCCGACGACCTGGGTCTTGTCGGCAAGCCGGCGCAGCGCGGCGCTGTGCAGTACCCGGGCCCGGTCCCGGGCGAAGTCGGTGCGGTGCTGACCTTCCGTACCCGGTAGGCCGGCAGTCTTCGGCGCTTCGCGTACCCGCCGTTGACGGTCGAAGTCGTCGTAGGGGTCTTGCCGATTCATGTCCGCCTTCTTAGTCACCGCAGCACAGTCTGCCAGGGAACGCGGGACGGCGGACCGCTCCGTCGCACGGCTCTTTGCCCGCGTCGCCGCGGGGCTAGATTGACGTCATGCGCACTGCCCGGCTGCTAGGTGTCATCCTCGCAATTGCTTTCAGCGGCGGACTGCTGGTGGCACCCGGGGCCGGCGCGCAACCCCCGTTCCGGCTGGCGGATTACGTCACCGACAATGCGGGTGCCCTGTCGGAATCCGGCCGTGCGGCGGTCACCTCGGCGGTGCGCAAGCTGTACACGGATCGCCACATCCGGCTGTGGGTGGTCTACGTCGACGACTTTTCCGGCCAGAGCCCGGCGAACTGGGCGCAGCGCACGGTGCGTACCAGCGATCTGGGTGACTATGACGCCCTGCTGGCCGTCGCCACCGCCGGCCGTGCCTACGCCTTCCTGGTGCCGTCCACCGTCAAGAGCGTCAACGCCCGCCAGGTCGATGACTTGCGGCACAACAAGATCGAGCCCGCCTTGCACAACGGCGACTGGAGCGGCGCCGCGGTCGCGGCGGCCAACGGGCTCAACACGTCACCGGGTTCGTCGGGCCGGGTGGCCCTGCTGGTCACGCTCGCGATCATTCTCGTCGCGGTAGCGGCCTTGCTGTTGGTCATGCGCTATCGCGGTCGGCGCCGGCGCGCGGCCGAATTGGCCGCGGCCCGACGGGTCGACCCCACCGACTCCCAAGCGCTGGCCGCCGTGCCGCTGCAGGCCCTCGACGACCTGTCGCGCGTACTCGTGGTGGACGTCGACAACGCCGTGCGAACCAGCTCCAACGAACTCGACCTGGCGATCGCCGAGTTCGGTGAAGAGCGGACCCAACCCTTCACCCAAGCCGTGACCAACGCGAAAGCCGCTCTGGCCCAAGCGTTCACGGTACGACAGCAACTGGACGACAGCACACCGGAGACGCCCGACCAGCGCCGCGAGTTGCTCACCCGGGTCGTCATGTCTGCGGCACGCGCCGATGCGGAACTGGAGTCGCAGACCGAGGCGTTCGAGAACCTGCGCGATCTGGTGATCAACGCCCCGTCGCGGCTCGACGCGCTCACCCAGCAATACGTTGAGCTCACCTCCCGGATAGCGCCGTCAGAGCAGCGGCTGGCCGAACTGCACGACCAATTCGACGCCACCGCACTGACTTCCGTATCTGGCAATGTCTCGGCCGCCAAGGAGCGGCTGGCGTTCGCCGACCGCAACATCGGCACCGCCCGGGATTTGGCTGCCGAAGCCGTCAGCGGCCGGCAGGCCGGCTTGGTGGACGCGTTCCGCGCCGCGGAGTCCGCGCTCGGGCAGGCGCGGGCGCTACTCGACTCGGTGGACAACGCGGCCACCGACATCCAGCATGCCATCGACCGGCTGCCGTCTGCCATGGCCGACATTGAGGCCGACATCAAACGGGCGGGCGATCTCCTGCAGAGAGCGGAGACAACCGCTCACACCGGCGATCTGCGCGCGGCGCGCGATGCGGCCACGCGGGCCGTCGACGGCGCGCGTGCCGGCGGCTCCACCGACCCGCTCGGCGCGTTCGCCCAGTTAGCCAAAGCGGATGCCGACCTCAACGGGCTGCTGGTCACCCTGGCGCAGGAGCGGGCCACCGCCGAGCAGCTCAACCGGTCATTGGAGCAGGCGTTGTTCACCGCCGAGTCACGGGTGCGCGCGGCCTCCGACTACATCGACACGCGTCGCGGCAGCATCGGCCCGGAGGCCCGCACCCGGCTGGCTGAAGCCACCCGGCACCTGCAAGCCGCGCGGGACAAGAGGGCGACGAACCCGACCGAGGCGATTTCCCACGCCAACGCGGCGTCGACGCTGGCCGCCCAGGCGCAGTCGTTAGCCAATGCCGATGTGCAAGCGATTCAGCGCGCCTACACGCGGCGCGGGGGCAGCGACATGGGGGCAATGCTGGGCGGCATCATCATCGGCAACCTGCTCAGTGGGGGCATGCGGGGCGGCTTCGGCGGCTGGAGTCCCACATCGTTCGGCGGGTCTTCGGGGGGATCCTCCGGCGGCGGCTTCATGGGCGGCGGCGGCCGATTCTGAGCCGCTCGCCCTAGAACGCGGCGGTCAACCGGCGGCCGGTGAATGCGGAATCACGCCTCCGCTGCGCGGTACGTCGAAGTGGGGTTCGGCTTCGCCTTCCCACCGCTGCCACTCGTTCCATTCTTTGGCGTCACCGACCGCGGCCGGGGCGGGGACATCGGCCGCCGGTTCGCCGGGATCGACACTCACTTCCGGCTTCGGGGCCCAATGGTCGTAGTCATCCGGCGGCACGACCACACCCCAAACGAGTGGAACCGACAGGCCACCGAGCATCCCCGACTCACCCCGAACCGCCGACACCGAGTCATCTGGTAACGGCGGACCAAGAGGCAAAAGCATGTTGCCTCCTTCCACAGCCGACTTTCGGATGCTGTGGCCGAACCTAATAACAGCAAGCAGGCACATCGTAAGCCAAACTTCAGACAATTACCCGAAAAAACGTGGATTTGCTTCCGCAGGCATCCCCGACGCCCAAGCCGGAGCCGGCGAGCGGGCTCAGCGCCTGCGAACGGCGGCGGCTCCCCGCTATCCGCCCTTGGTCCGCGGCACCACCTTGGGCCGCGGCTGCACCACGTGCGGGTTCTCGCCGCCGCGGCGACCCCTCCGGTCGGTCTTGTCTTTGTCGGCGTCCCGATCGTCCATCGCCATGGCCATGGCCGGGGTGGAACCGGCGGGTGCGGCCGACGTGGGGGACGATCCGCCCGTCGCGATCGGGGTCGGTAGTTGGGTGCCCAGCGCCGGCACCGCGAGACTCGTCAGGACCGCCGGCACCGGCATCGACCCCTGCCAGGTCGGAGGCACCGTAATCGCTCCCACGAACCGCGCGGTGCCCAACCCGGCCGTGGCGACGCCCAGCCCACCGAGCGATTGCGGCGCCTGCAGGCCGCCGGTGGCGAGCGGGGCCTGCCCGGCCACGGTGGTGACACCGGCCATCGAGGGTGCCGCCGGCCCGACGTTTTGGGCCAGCACCATCATCGGGGACATCAGCGCGGTCGCGGGGTACATCCCAATCGGTGCCAGGGCGGTCATCGTCGTGACCGGCATCGATGAGAGTAACGAGAGGCCGGGGAAGAACGCCCCGAGCACCGCCTGCAGCTGCGAAACAAAGCCGGCCCCCAGCGACGAGAACGCTCCGAAAGCCTGGGACACGAAGTCCAGCGGCGCCGTCACCAGCCCCGCCAGTCCACCCAGGGCTACCGGCGGGGCGCTGAACGCCGGCAGCGTCGCCGCCACCGTCTGCGCCCCGATGTGATAGCCCACCATCGCGGCCACGTCCTGGGCCCACATCTCCATGTACTCGATTTCGGTCATCGCGATCGCCGGGGTGTTCTGACCGAGGAAGTTCGTGGCGATCAGCATGAGCAGCCGGAGGCGATTCTCGAGCACCTCCGGGGTGGGCACCGTCGCCATGAACGCCGCCTCATAGGCCCCCGCCGCCGCCGTCGCCTGGGCCGCCGCCAACTCGGCTTGCCCGGCGGCCGACATCAGCCACTGCAGGTACGGCGTCGCCGCCGCCACCATCGCGACCGACGACGGGCCCATCCAGGGGCCGGCAGCCACTCCCGTCACAACCGACTCGAACGACGCCGCCGCAGCCGCCAAGTCCGCCGCCAGTGCTTCCCAGGCCGAGGCCGCCGTCAACAGTGGGCCAGGGCCGGCGCCCCCATACATCAGGGCAGAGTTGATCTCGGGGGGGAACAGCATAAAAGCTGGAATCATCGCATCCCTAACCCACCGACTACCGAGTCAACGACACCTACACCCACACGAACCGACACCCACCCCCGGCGACTAGACACGTGAGCAACATTCGGATCGAGCCTAAGCCAATCGGCTACCCAAATACGGTTTTTTACGAAACGTTTAATTACGTGGCGGCGGCGTGTCCATGCCGGTCAACAGGCAAGGCGGGAGTTCCGGAACCGGCGGTGCCAGCGCCGGTCAGCAACCCTTGAGCCGCGCCGCCAAGTAGTCCGCGACGGCGTTCATCGCGACGCGCTCCTGTGTCATGTCATCGCGCCGGCGCACCGTGACGGCGTTGTCTTCGAGGGAGTCGAAATCCACCGTCACACAGAACGGCGTCCCCACCTCGTCCTGGCGCCGGTAGCGGCGCCCGATCGCGCCGGCGTCGTCGAAATCGATGTTCCAGCACGTGCGCAATTCGGCGGCCAGGTCCCGAGCCTTGGGACTCAAGTCGGCGTGCCGGGACAGCGGCAGCACCGCGGCCTTGACCGGGGCCAACCGCGGATCCAGCCGGAGCAGCGTGCGCTTCTCCATCACACCCTTGGCGTTGGGTGCCTGGTCCTCGGTGTAGGCGTCGATCAGAAACGCCATGAAGGACCGCGTGAGCCCGGCCGCCGGTTCGATGACATATGGGATGTACCGGGTATCGGTGCCCTGGTCGTAGTACGACAGGTCGGCGCCGGAATGTTTTGCGTGCGTGGACAAGTCGAAGTCGGTCCGGTTGGCGACGCCCTCCAGTTCGCCCCACGGGTTGCCCGCGAAGCCGAACTTGTACTCGATGTCGACGGTCCGGTCGGAGTAGTGCGAAAGCTTCTCGGCGGGGTGTTCGAATAACCGCAGATTCTCCGGGTCGATACCCAGCTCGAGATACCACTGCAGGCGGGTGTCGATCCAATACTGGTGCCATTCCTTCGCGGTCGACGGCTCCACGAAGAATTCCATTTCCATCTGCTCGAACTCGCGGGTTCGGAAAATGAAGTTGCCCGGCGTGATCTCATTGCGGAAACTCTTGCCGATCTGGCCGATACCGAACGGCGGCTTCTTGCGCGCGGTAGTGACGACGTTGGCGAAGTTGACGAAGATGCCCTGCGCGGTCTCCGGACGCAGATAGTGCAAGCCCTCCTCGGTCTCGATCGGCCCGAGGTGCGTCTTGAGCATCATGTTGAACTCGCGCGGCTCCGTCCACTGGCCCTTGGTTCCGCAATCCGGGCAGACGATCTCCGTCATCGGCACCGAGTCGGGGTCGTCGATTCCCTTCTTCGCCGCGTAAGCCTCCTGCATGTGGTCCTGGCGATGCCGGTGATGGCAGTTCAGGCACTCGACCAGTGGGTCGTGGAAAACCTCGACGTGGCCGGAGGCTACCCAGACCTGCCGCGGCAGGATGATCGACGAATCGATGCCCACGACGTCGTCGCGTCCGGTGACCACCGATCGCCACCACTGCCGCTTGATGTTCTCCTTGAGTTCCACTCCCAGCGGGCCGTAGTCCCACGCCGACCGGGTGCCGCCGTAAATCTCTCCCGAAGGAAAGACGAAGCCGCGACGTTTGGCCAGGTTCACTACGGTGTCGATGACGGACGCCACGGGGTGGTGCACTCCCTTTCCGGGTTTGAACGGGCACGAGCGGCGCTCGACCGCCGTGCGCAGAGCATTCGTCATCGTAACGATCGGCCCCGCGGTCTTTGACATGCGTCATCATGCATGTGACAGTGGAAGTCGACCGCCTCACGGCGTCCCTCCCCGCTACCTGGCCCTTCTCGAGGTGATGACTCTCTCCATGTCGATGTCCCCATCCCCGCCTTCCTCGCTGCCGGCCACCGCCGATGGTGACGTGGGACCGGCGATGAGCGTGGTTGCCCACGAGCACGGCGAAACCGGGCCCGGCGGACACGCGCCGGCCGATTACCCCGTCCCGCCGCCGCGCGAGATTCTCGACGCGGCCGGTGAGCTGCTGCGCGCGCTGGCCGCCCCGGTGCGGATCGCCATCGTGCTGCAATTGCGTGAATCCCAGCGCTGCGTGCACGAGCTGGTCGACGCGCTCGGCGTGCCGCAGCCACTGGTCAGCCAGCACCTGAAGATCCTGAAGGCCGCCGGCGTCGTCGCCGGGGAGCGATCCGGCCGCGAGGTGCTCTACCGGCTTGCCGACCATCACCTGGCGCACATCGTGGTGGACGCGGTCGCCCACGCGAGCGAGGACACACAATGACAGGCGCGAGTGTCCGGTCGACCCGTCAGCGGGCGGCGATCTCCACGCTGATGGACACCCTCGACGACTTCCGCTCGGCGCAGGAGTTGCACGACGAACTGCGCCGCCGCGGCGAGAACATCGGGCTGACCACCGTCTACCGGACGCTGCAATCAATGGCGGCGGCGGGAATGGTCGACACGCTGCGCACCGACACCGGCGAGTCGGTCTACCGCAGGTGCTCCGAACACCACCATCACCATCTGGTCTGTCGCAGCTGCGGTTCCACCATCGAAGTCGGCGACCACGAGGTCGAACAGTGGGCGGCGCAAGTCGCGTCCAAACACGGCTATTCCGACGTCAGCCACACCATCGAGATCTTCGGCACGTGTTCACAGTGCGGGTCCTAGGTTGACCCGAGCCGTCCGAACGCGGCACGGCGGAAAAAAGTTCTGAAAAAAGTGTCCAACACGCGCCCGCCGCGTGCTCCTACCCATGAGTGGCCCACGGGCCGAGACAACCAAGAACTCTAGGGAAGTGAGAGCACCATGCGGCACCACCCATCGCCCCATCTGCGGCCGGTACGCGACGTCGAGGCTCCGTCACTGCAATTTCGCACCATTCACGGCTACCGACGTGCCTTCCGGGTCGCCGGGTCGGGACCGGCTCTGTTGCTGATCCACGGCGTCGGCGACAAGTCCACGGCATGGGAGCCCGTGCACGCCAAACTTGCGCGACGGTTCACGGTCATCGCACCGGACCTGCTGGGCCACGGGGAATCGGACAAACCACGCGCCGACTACTCATTGGCGGCCTTCGCGAACGGCATGCGTGACCTACTTGCCGCGCTTGACATTGACCGTGTCACCCTGGTCGGGCATTCGTTCGGTGGCGGTGTCGCAATGCAATTCGCCTATCAGTACCCGCAGCTGGTAGAGCGCATCGTGCTGGTCAGCAGCGGTGGCGTCGCCCAGGAAGTAAGCGTGGCCTTGCGATTGGCGGCGATGCCGTTGGGCAGCGAGGCCCTGGCGATGCTGCGCATGCCGGGCGTGATGCCGGCGATCCGACTGTTCGGGCGGGCCATGGCTACCGTACTGGGCCCCACCAACCTCGGGCACGACGTCGCCGATGTGGTGAATCTGCTCGAAGGCTTCCGGGACCCGCGCGCATTGTCGGCGTTCGCGCGCACCTTGCGGTCGGTAGTGGACAGGCGCGGCCAATTCGTCACAATGCTGGACCGAAGCTATCTCGCGCAACCCATTCCGGTGCAAGTGATCTGGGGTGAGGACGACTTCGTGATCCCGGTAGACCACGCCCGGGTGGCCCACGATGCGGTGCCCGGGTCACGCTTAGAGATCTTCGAAAACTCCGGGCACATGCCTTTCAAAGACGACCCGGATCGCTTCGTCGAAGTCGTCGAGCGGTTCGTCGACTCGACCCGGCCGGCTCAGCACGACCAAGACCTCCTACGCTCGTTGCTGCAGACCCGCGTGGCCGAAAACGCCCGCGGATCGGCAGCCATCGCGCTGGCCGAGTCGGCGGTGTCCTAGAGCCCTAACCCGTCAATGTGCGACGTATCTCGATGCCGCTATCCAGCACCAACAGAACCAGGGTGCGCAGCGCGTCGTCGGTCAGGCCGCCGCCGGGAAAGTTGTAGCGCAGCATCACGTCGGCGGTCTTGGCCGCGCCCTTGCCCGAGTTGCGTTGCACGGCCTTCTCGTTGACCTTCTCGACCATCGTGACGCTGCCGAAGTTGCTGGTGCGGGCCTGCTTGGCGACCTGATCGCTGATCTTCTTCGTCAGCGGCAGGTCCCACGCCAAGACTTGGGTGAGCGACACCAGGTCGAGGTCGTCGGCGATGTTCACCACCCGCAACGACGCGATGGTCCCGGCATGGCGCACCGTCAGCGCCCCGTCGGACTCCTCCTCGACCGCAAGGACCACGCCGAGTGCCGACGCCAGACGTTCCTGCAGTGATGGCATCAGGCGCTCCCGAATCTTCTGTTGCGCGAAGCGTATTCCTCGCACGCCGCCCACAGGTCGCGGCGGTCGTAGTCGGGCCACAGCTTGTCCTGGAAAATGTACTCGGCGTACGCGGCCTGCCACAGCATGAAGTTGCTGGACCGCTGCTCCCCCGAGGTCCTCAGGAAGAGGTCCACGTCGGGGATGTCGGGCCGTTGCAGGTGATGTGCCACCGTCGACTCCGTGATGCGTTCCGGGTTCAGCCTGCCGGCGGCGGCTAAGCGCGCGATTTCCTTTGCGGCGTCCGCGATTTCGGCACGACCGCCGTAGTTGACGCAGTAGTTGACCGTGATGACGTCGTTGTCCTTCGTCATGTCCTCCGCGATCGCCAACTCATTGATCACGCTGCGCCACAGCCGTGGCCGCGAACCCACCCACCGGATTTTGACCCCGATGGTCTTCAAGTTCACCCGGCGCATGCGGACCACGTCCCGGTTGAAGCCCATCAGGAAGCGGACCTCTTCGGGGGACCGCTTCCAGTTCTCGGTGGAAAACGCATAAAGGCTCAGCCACTTGATGCCGATTTCGATTGCGCCACAGACGACGTCAATGACTACCGCCTCGCCGGCCCGGTGGCCATCGGTGCGGGTCAGTCCCTGTTCGGTGGCCCAGCGGCCGTTGCCGTCCATGACGATGGCCACATGATTGGGCAATCGGTCCGCCGGAATACGCGGCGGGGTCGCTTTCGAGGTGTGCTGCGGCGGCCGGCTCGGGCCGCCGTCACGAGACGGCGGCAGCTCGGGGAAGACCACCGGCCATGTCGATTTGTCGGGGAAAACCGGGTAATCGTCGGGCGCCGGGGGCAGCTGCGGGAAGTCGGTCGACTTGAGCTTGCGCTCAGCTTTAGCCACAGTCCAACTGCTCCATCAGCGCTGCGCGCCGTTCGGCGATGGTGCGGTCGACGTGATACGGCCGTTCCACCAGTGGCAACGTCTTGAGCTGGCGTTCCAGATGCCATTGCAGGTGCGCGGCCACCAGTCCGCTGACGTAGCTGCGGTGCGATTGCGGGGCCTCTTCGGCGAACTCCCAATCGCCGTCGTGCAGCGCGGACATCAGATCCAGCACGCCCGGCGGCGGTGTCGTCGAACCGGCCGGACGGCAGTGCGTGCAGACGCTGCCCCCGGCGCCGACATGGAACGCGCGGTGCGGCCCTGGTGTGGCGCACCGGGCGCACTCGGTCAGCGCCGGCGCCCATCCGGCGATGCCCATGGCACGCAGCAGGTAGGCGTCCAGCAGCAGGTCCCGGGAGCGGCGCCCGTCGGCCACCGCCCGCAAGGCGCTGACCGTGAGCCGGTGCAGGGCCGGGGCGGGGGCCCGCTCCTCCCCGGCGAGGCGTTCGGCGGTTTCCAGCATCGCGCACCCGCAGGTGTAGCGGCCGTAATCGCTGACGATGTCGGTGGCGAACGCGTCGATCGAGACGACCTGGGTGACGATGTCGAGGTTGCGGCCGGGATGCAGTTGCGCGTCGATGTGCGCGAACGGTTCCAGCCGCGCGCCGAATTTGCTGCGGGTGCGACGAACGCCCTTCGCCACCGCCCGAACCAATCCGTGGTCGCGAGTGAGCAGCGTGACGATCCGGTCGGCTTCGCCGAGCTTGTGTTGGCGCAACACCACCGCCCGGTCTCGATACAGCCGCATCACAATAGTTTTGCACCCCGCCGCGACAATGCTGGTATCCGCGCCGGTTAGTCTCGTACCCCGTGATTGGCGCTTCCGAGTCAGGTCCTGGATCCATTTTCGGATCCGGTGGCCAGCGCCTGCCCACACTCACTGACCTGCTCTATCAGCTTGCCAGCCGGTCCGTGACTTCGGTCACACTGGTGCGCCGGTCCCTGCACGCCATCCACGCCAGCCAGCCCACGCTGAACGCCTTCCGCGTGGTGCTCACCGAGTCGGCCCTGGCCGACGCGGCGGCGGCCGACCGGCGGCGGGCGGCCGGAGACACGGCGCCGTTGCTGGGCATCCCGATCGCGGTCAAGGACGACGTCGACGTTGCTGGAGTGCCGACCGCCTTCGGCACCGAGGGATATGTCCCACCCGCCACCCACGACGCCGAGGTGGTTCGCCGCCTGAAGGCCGCGGGCGCGGTGATCGTCGGCAAGACCAACACCTGCGAGCTGGGCCAGTGGCCGTTCACCAGCGGACCCGGGTTCGGGCATACCCGCAACCCCTGGTCGCGCCGGCACACCCCGGGCGGCTCCTCGGGGGGCAGCGCGGCCGCGGTGGCCGCGGGACTCGTCACCGCGGCGATCGGCTCCGATGGGGCGGGCAGCGTCCGCATCCCCGCCGCGTGGACGCACCTGGTGGGCATCAAGCCGCAGCGCGGCCGCATCTCCACCTGGCCACTGCCCGAGGCGTTCAACGGCATCACGGTCAACGGTGTGCTGGCCCGAACGGTGGCCGATGCGGCGTTGGTGCTCGACGCGGCGTCGGGCAACGTCGAGGGCGACCGGCACAAGCCGCCCCCGATCACCGCCTCCGACTATGTCGGTATCGCGCCCGGCCCGCTGAACATCGCGCTGTCAACCCGGTTCCCGTACACCGGTTTTCGGTCCAAGCTGCATCCCGAGATCCTGGCGGCGACGCGAGCCGTGGCCCGGCAGCTCGAGCTGCTCGGCCACACCGTGGTGCCGGGCAACCCCGACTACGGGCTGCGGCTGTCGTGGGATTTCCTCGCCCGGTCCACCGCCGGCCTGCGGGACTGGGAGGAGCGGCTGGGCGACGGGGTGATCCTCGACCCCCGCACGGTGTCCAACTTGCGGGTGGGCCACGTGCTTGGTCAGGCGATCCTGCGCACCGCGCGCCGGCACGAAACCGAGGCCCAGCGTCGGGTGGGTTCGATCTTCGACATCGTCGATGTCGTCGTGGCTCCGACCACCGCCCAGCCGCCGCCGCCGGCGCGCGCCTTCGACCGGTTGAGCGGCTTCGGCACCGATCGAGCGATGATCGCCGCCTGCCCACTGACCTTCCCGTGGAATGTGCTGGGCTGGCCGTCGATCAACGTGCCGGCGGGGTTCACCTCCGAGGGGCTGCCGATCGGAGTGCAGTTGATGGGGCCGCACAACAGCGAGGGCATGCTGATCTCGCTGGCCGCCGAACTGGAGGCCGTGTGCGGGTGGTCGACCAAGCAGCCGACGATGTGGTGGACCGCGGAAACGGGCACGCCGCCGGTGTCCGGTGGACCGCCGCGAAGGTGAATCCCGAAGCGGCACATCACCGAAGTTGACTTCGCTTGAGCGGCTTCGGCTTTCGACGGCGCCGGCGCTTCAGAAGCCAAGCCGGCCAAGCTGTTTGGGGTCGCTCTGCCAGTTCTTGGCGACCTTGACGCGCAGTTGAAGGTAGACCTTGGTGCCGAGCAACTTTTCGATCTGGCCGCGCGCCGCGGTGCCCACCTGTCGCAGTCGGGCGCCGCCTTTGCCGATGATGATCCCCTTCTGGCTGTCGCGCTCGACGAAGAGCAGCGCGTGCACGTCGATGAGGTCGTCGCGGTCCTCCCGGGGGTTGATCTCGTCGATGACCACCGCCAACGAATGCGGCAGCTCGTCGCGGACGCCCTCCAGGGCGGCCTCGCGGATGAGCTCCGCCATCAGAACTTCCTCGGGCTCGTCGGTCAGCTCGCCGTCGGGGTAGTACGCCGGGCCGGGGGGCAGCGCCGCGGCGAGCACGTCGATCAGCACGTCCACCTGCGCCCCGGTGGTC
The DNA here is from genome assembly GCF_001665605.1 of Mycobacterium sp. 852014-50255_SCH5639931. GTDB lineage: Bacteria > Actinomycetota > Actinomycetes > Mycobacteriales > Mycobacteriaceae > Mycobacterium > Mycobacterium paraffinicum. The sequence continues at coordinate 160,765 of NZ_LZSV01000004.1, read as the reverse complement.
GCCGACACCGGAACGATTTCCGCCGAGTCGCCGACCAGCTCGCTGACCGCGAGCAGCTGCGCGGCCACCCGGTCCCTGGGCACCTTGTCGATCTTGGTGACGATGGCCACCAGCGCCGTCTTCGGTGCGTTCGAACGGATTTGGTCGACGATCCAGCGGTCACCCGGGCCGATCGCCTCGTCGGCCGGGATGCACAACCCGATCACGTCGACCTCGGCATAGGTGTCGCGCACCAGGTCGTTGAGCCGCTTGCCCAGCAGAGTGCGCGGCCGGTGCAGGCCCGGCGTGTCGACCAGGATGATCTGAAAGTTCTCCCGGTGCACGATGCCGCGGATGGTGTGCCGGGTGGTCTGCGGCCGCGTCGAGGTGATCGCCACCTTGGTGCCGACGAGCGCGTTGGTCAGCGTCGACTTACCGGTGTTCGGCCGGCCGACCAAACACACGAAACCGGAATGGAATTCGGTCATGTCGTCGGAGGTGCACACGGTGCGAGTTCGGGGCTGATGTGCTGAATTAGGCGGACGCTCGGCGTCATTGCGGGTTCTCTCCGTCGGAACCGTTGGACTCGGGCGCGGCGGGGCTCAGCAGGACCGTGCCGATCCGTACCCGCCCCCGGTGGTCGGTGCCGCCTTCGGCTTGCAGCCGCAGGCCATGTGAGACCACCTCGGCCCCGGGCAGCGGAACCCGGCCCAGTTCCAGGGCGAGCAGGCCGCCGACGGTATCGACGTCGAGGTCGTCGTCGAAATCCACGTCGTAGAGCTCGCCGAGGTCCTCGATCGGCAACCGCGCCGAGACGCGGAAACGTCTGTCGCCCAAGTCTTCTATCGGTGCCGTCTCCGCCTGGTCATACTCGTCGGCGATCTCGCCGACGATCTCTTCCAGCACGTCTTCGATGCTCACCAGGCCGGCTATCGCGCCGTACTCGTCGACGAGGAGGGCCATGTGGTTGCGGTCGCGCTGCATTTCGCGCAGCAGCGTATCCAGCGGCTTGGAGTCCGGCACGAACACCGCCGGACGCATCACCTGCGCCACGGTAATGCCACGACCGCCATCCCCCGACAGAAAGCTCTGCTGCACAAGGTCTTTGAGGTATACGACGCCGACAATATCGTCGACATTCTCGCCGATCACCGGGATGCGGGAGTGCCCGCTGCGCACCGCGAGGTTCAACGCTTGACTGGCAAGCTTGTCGCTTTCGATCCAGATCATCTCCGTGCGCGGCACCATCACCTCGCGGGCCGGGGTGTCACCGAGCTCGAAGACCGATTCGATCATCCGGCGTTCGTCGGCGGCGACCACGCCGCGCTGCTGGGCCAGGTCCACGACTTCGCGAAGCTCGATCTCGGATGCGAACGGCCCGTTGCGCAGGCCGCGGCCGGGTGTCAGCGCATTACCCAGGACCACCAGCAACCGGCTGAGCGGCATCAACAACCACGAAATGAGCCGCAGCGGAACGGCTGTCGTCAACGAGATGGAATACGCGTGCTGGCGACCGAGGGTGCGCGGACCGACCCCGATGACGACGAAACTCATCACCACCATGGTGGCGGCGGCCCCAAACAACGCCCAGTTCAGGCCGAAGTTGTCGTACAAGAACAGCACCAACAGCACGGTCGCCGTGATTTCGCACGTGATGCGCAGCAGCACAACCAGGTTGATATAGCGCGGCCGCTCGGCCATCACCTCGGCCAGTGACACGGCGCCGGGCCGCTCCTCGCGAACCAGCTCCTGGACCCGGGCCAGCGACACGGTGCTGATGGCGGCGTCGATCGCCGCGAAAAGCCCGCCGATAGCGATGAGCGCCATCGCGCCGAGCAGCCAAGAAAGACCGGTCAACTGCCGGAAGACCTTGACGTGGTGGCGGGCTCCCCTACGTCGTCGCTCCGTTTCCGGTTGAGGGCCCAGGCGCCAAGGCACACCACTACCCCCAGCACCCCGTAGCCCAGCGCCGAGGGCCACCACGGCTGGGCGGGTTGGGTCGGCTCCTCGTGCGGGCGAACCGCCAGCACCACCAGGAAGTTGCCGTCGTCGGTCGGCCCGGCGTGCGGTAACGACTGGCTCTTGGTCACCCTGATTTGGGCGCTGCTGCTGGAGTCGTTGATCTCGCCCCAGGCCAGGGTGGAGTCGTCGAGCAGGAAAGTCTGCTGACTGCCCTCGGGCTGGCTTTCGTCCCGGCCCACCACCGCCACCTGGGCGACCTCCAACGTCTGGTTAGCGGCGGGGACAGAGACCAGGACAGTCTGGTACAGCTTCGGGGGGGCCGGCGGCTTGAAGTCCGGTGGCGGGGGGCCGTTGAAGCCGTCCGGCGGTACCGAGCCACCGCCATAGAAGCTGCCCGCCGCCACCCAGCTGTCACCGACCGCGGTGAACGGGACCACGCCGACGGTCGCGGCGTCCAGCACGATGCGGGAACCGGCCGGCAGATACGCCTCCCGGTCGGCGCCGTTGTACGAGTAGCGGAAGACCATGCCCTCTTTGAGAGGGTTGAAGAGCGCCGGGCGGCGGTAGGCGTCGTCGTAGTCGACGTAGTCCCAGTGGCGGGGGCGGACCAGCTTCTGATTGTCGACCTTGAGGACGTCGACGTTTTCCCGGTGGCCGCTGACGACATTCTGCACCCGCTGGTTGAAGTCGACCTGCTTCGGTGGCTTCGGGGGGTCGGCGGGATTGACCCGCGTCGCCGGCGCGGCCTTGGCCGCCGCGACCGCCTGCGGCAGAACGTCGAGCCCCCTCGGCGGTGCCACCACCGAGACGTTTCTCGACGCGTCGGGGCCCGGCGGATTGATCGTGGCCACCGGGTTGGTGGGCGGCAGGTTTGGCGGAGTGAGCGGTGTCGCCTGCACCGGCACTGGGCTGGGCGGGACGTACGGGGGAAGCTCCGGAATCTGCACCGGGCTCGGCGACGGCTGAGCCCGCCGCGGCGGCGCGTCCTGGGAGCAAACGTTGGATGTGTGATACTGCGCCACCAGATACTGACACCAATTGCAGCTGGTCGGGTTCGACCCGCTGCCGGCGCAGGGAGCCGCCTCTGCCACACCGATCGTGGTGGCCACCAACGAGATCGGTGCGAAGGCGAGGGCGGCGGCAGCCGCGATCCCGAGTGCTTTGCGTGGGCTCAATTCTCGAAATACCTTGACTTGTCCAGCAATTGACGGTCCCGCTCCTGCTGGCGGTCCTGGCGGTAGGCCTCGACTTGCTCGGCGACCCACTCTTCGAGCAACCGGTCCTGAAGGGTGAACATCTCTTTTTCCTCGTCCGGCTCGCCGTGGTCGTAGCCCAGCAGATGAAGCACGCCGTGGATGGTCAACAGCGCCAACTCGTGGCCGAGGCTGTGCCCCGCCGCATCGGCCTGCCCGGCCGCGAATTCCGGGCACAGCACGATGTCACCCAGCATCGACGGCCCCGGCTCCGGGGCGTCGGGCCGGCCGCCCGGCTCGAGCTCGTCCATCGGGAAACTCATCACGTCCGTCGGCCCGGGCAGGTCCATCCACCGCATGTGCAGGTCGGCCATGGCCGCGGTGTCCAACAGCACCATCGACAGCTCGGCCGCCGGGTTGACGTCCATCTTTGCGATGACAAAGCGTGCGACGCTGATCAACTCGGTTTCGGAGACGTCAATGCCCGACTCGTTGGACACTTCAATGCTCATGAGACGCCCATAAAACAATCACAGCCCTCATCACCGGCGCCCGCGGGAGACCGACGCGCGCCGAGCCGCCCGGTTCATCCCCAAGCCCGGCTCTTCGAACTTGGCGTAGGCGTCGACGATTTCGGAGACCAGCCGGTGGCGCACTACGTCCACACTGGTCAGCTCCGCGATGTGGATGTCCTCGACGCTGTCCAGGATCTCGATCGCCGACCGCAGGCCCGACCTGGCGCCACCGGGAAGATCCACCTGGGTGATGTCGCCGGTGATGACCATCTTCGATCCGAAGCCGAGCCGGGTGAGGAACATCTTCATCTGCTCGGCGGTGGTGTTCTGCGCCTCGTCGAGGACGATGAAGGCCGAATTCAGTGTGCGGCCACGCATATACGCCAGCGGCGCGACCTCGATGACCCCGGCGGACATCAGCTTCGGGATCAGCTCGGGATCCATCATGTCGTACAGGGCGTCATACAGCGGCCGCAGATAGGGGTCGATCTTCTCGCTCAGTGTGCCCGGCAGAAAGCCAAGGCGCTCACCGGCTTCCACCGCCGGCCGGGTCAGGATGATGCGGTTCACCTGTTTGGTCTGCAACGCGCTGACCGCCTTGGCCATCGCCAGGTACGTCTTGCCGGTGCCGGCGGGGCCGACCCCGAAGACGATGGTGTTGGCGTCGATCGCGTCGACGTAGCGCTTCTGGTTCAGCGTCTTGGGCCGGATCGTCTTGCCGCGCCGCGACAAGATGTCCAGGGTGAGCACTTCGGCCGGCGACTCGTTGTCGGTGCCGGCCAGCATGGCGACGCTGTGGCGGACCACCTCCGGCGTCAACGGCTGACCGTTGGCGACGATCGCGACCAGTTCGGAAATCGCGCGCTCGGCCAGTGCGACGTCGGCCGGCTCGCCCGAGACGGTCACGGCATTGCCACGCACGTGCAGGTCGGCGTTCAGGCTGCGCTCCAGCGCGCGAAGGTTTTCGTCCGCCGAGCCCAACAAGCCGACGACGACATCGGGCGGAACATCGATGCTGCTGCGTACTTGGGCGTTGGCCTGGAGGCCTCCGGCTGCGTCAACAGCGCTGGTCTCGCGGGGCGTCACGTGGCTCTCGATGCCTGCTTTCTCGGCTTGTCGGTGGTTTGCTCGGCTGCCTAAGTCTACGCCGGGGCCCTAGATTGGTCAGCCTTCAGCCGCGTATTGGCGGGGGTCAGGTAGTTGCCGCGCGACGGGCCTATCGGCTCCGGCCCGCCCGGGACCAGCGACGACGCGGCGCGATCGCCGACGCCCTACAGGGTGGAGGCGTGGTGCCACCGCGGGGTGAGCACGCCGAGCGCCCCCAGCGCCACCGCCGCGGCGGTCGACGTGCGCAGCACCTGGGGGCCCAGCCGCACCGGCACCGCCCCCGCCTCGGTCAACGCGGCGATCTCGTCGGGCGCGATCCCGCCTTCGGGCCCTACCACGAGCAGCAACGCGGTCGCGCGGGCGATATCGAGTTTGGTCAGCGGGTCGGTGGCCGACTCGTGCAACGCCAGCGCCACGGCTCCGGCGGCCACGTCGTCGCGGATCCGCTGGGCCAGTCCCGCGGTGGACAGCACGCCCTCAACGGGCGGGATGTGCGCCCGTCGGGATTGCCGGGCCGCCGAACGGGCGACGGCGCGCCACCGGCGCAGGCCCTTGTCCACGCGCGCACCCTGCCAACTGGCCACACACCGGGCCGCCTGCCAGGCCAGGAACGCGTCAGCGCCGGCTTCGGTGGCCAGTTCGATGGCCAACTCCGATCGGTCCGACTTCGGCAGCGCCTGCACCACGGTGACCGGCGGCTGCGCGGCCGCGACGCTCCAGCGCTTCAGCACCCGGGCGCGCAACCCGTCGCGGCCGGCGTGCTCGACCTCGCAGTGCGCCAGGCCGCCGGCGCCGTCGCCGAGGACCAGTTGCTCGCCGGGTCGGATCCGCCGCACGGTGGCGGCGTGAAACCCCTCGTCGCCGCCGACGACGGCCAGTGAGCCGGTATCGGGCAGCGCGTCGACGTAGAAGAGGGTCGCGACCATGTACGCGCCTTTTTCGGGCTGGCGGCTAGCGCCCGGTGAACGTTTCGCGCAGCCGGCTGAACAGGCCGCCGCCGGCGTGCGTCGAGCGGACCTCGGGCACGTCGCGGCTGCGCCGGGTCTTGAGCTCGCGCAGCAGTTCGGTGTCGTGGTGGTCCAGCCGGCTGGGCACTACCACCTCGACGTGGACGTGCAGGTCGCCCCGGGTGCCCGACCGGAGGTGAGGCATCCCGTGGCCACGCAGCGTGATTACCGAATTCGGTTGCGTGCCAGGCGGAATGGTGACCTCGCTGATGCCGTCGAGAATGGCGTCGATGGTGACCGTGGCGCCCAGCGCCGCATCGAACATGGGCACCGACACCGTGCAGTGCAGGTCGTCACCCTCGCGCACGAACACGTCGTGGGCCTGCTCGTGAACCTCGACGTACAGGTCGCCGGCCGGGCCTCCCCCGGGTCCAACCTCGCCCTGGGCGGCCAGCCGCACCCGCATGCCGTCGCCGACCCCGGCGGGGATCTTGACGCTGATCTCGCGGCGGGCCCGCACCCGGCCGTCGCCCATGCACTGGTGGCAGGGATCGGGGATGACGACACCGACGCCGCGGCAGGTGGGGCACGGCCGAGAGGTCATCACCTGGCCCAACAGCGACCGCTGCACCGTCTGGACCTCGCCGCGGCCGCCGCACGTGTCGCACGGGACGGGCACCGAGTCGCCGTTGGTGCCCTTACCCTGGCAGCGGTCGCACAACACCGCGGTGTCGACGGTGACCTGCTTGGTCACGCCGGCGGCGCACTCTTCGAGGTCGAGCCGCATCCGCAGCAGCGAGTCCGAGCCCGGCCGCACCCGGCCGATGGGACCGCGGGAGGTCGCGCCACCGCTGAAGCCGCCGCCGAAGAAGGCCTCGAACACGTCGCCGAGGCCGCCGAAACCGCCGCCGAAACCGCCGCCGGCCGCGGCGGCGCCTTCCATCGGATCGCCACCCAGGTCGACGATGCGGCGTTTCTCGGGGTCGCTCAGCACCTCGTAGGCGACGCTGATCTCCTTGAACTTCGCCTGCGCGCCCTCGTCCGGGTTGACGTCGGGATGCAACTCGCGGGCCAACTTGCGGTACGCGCGCTTGATCTCCGCATCGCTGGCGTTTCTGCCCACCCCGAGCAGCCCGTAATAGTCGCGTGCCACGCCTGACTCTCCTAAACCTGGTCCTTATCCCGCGCCTGCGCATACCGCGGGTGCGCGTTCATCGAGCACCCAGGACTTCGCCGATATATAGGGCAACCGCGGCGACGCTGGCGATAGTTCCCGGATAGTCCATCCGGGTGGGCCCCAGCACACCCATCCCGCCGAAGACGGTGTCGGAGGTGCCGTAGGCGGTGGTCACCATCGAGGTGCCCGCCATTTGCTCGGCGGCCGTCTCATGGCCGATGCGCACCGTCACCTTACCGGCTTCCTGCTGGGCCGCCAGCAACCGCAGCACCACCACCTGCTCCTCGAGCGCTTCCAGGATGGAGCGCAGCGAGCCGCCGAAATCGGCGGCGTTGCGCGTCAGGTTGGCGGTCCCGCCCATCAGCAAGCGTTCTTCGGTGTGTTCCACCAAGGACTCCAGCAACACCGTCGCCGAGCGGCCGACGGCGTCGCCCAGGCCGTCCGGGGCGCGGAGCTGTCCGGCCAGGTCCGCGACCGCGATCGAGGCAGCCGAGAGCTTCTTGCCCACCAACGCCTGGCCGAGCATCTCGCGGAGCTGGGACAGCTGGTGATCGTCGATGACGTCGCCGAGTTCGACGATGCGCTGATCCACGCGACCGGTGTCGGTGATGACCACCATCAGCAGGCGGGCCGGGGTCAGTGCGATCACTTCCAGATGACGCACGGTGGACGACGTCAGCGTCGGGTACTGGACCACGGCCACCTGGCGGGTCAGCTGGGCCAGTAGGCGCACCGCCCGGCGCAGCACATCGTCGAGGTCGACACCGGACTCCAGAAAGCTCAGGATCGCGCTGCGCTCGGCCGAGGACAGCGGCTTGACGTCGTGGAGCCGGTCGACGAATTCCCGGTAGCCCTTCTCCGTGGGCACGCGTCCGGAGCTGGTGTGCGGCTGCGTGATGTAGCCCTCGGCCTCGAGCACCGCCATGTCGTTGCGTACGGTCGCGGACGAGACGCCCAAGTTATGACGCTCCACCAGGCTCTTGGAACCGATGGGCTCCTTGGTGGCAACGAAATCGGCGACGATGGCACGCAGCACCTCGAAGCGACGATCGTCGGCACTTCCCACTCGTTGTCACCTCCCTGCGCCGCGCTGACCCGGGTCCATTTTACGGGTCGCAAGCCGTGCTAACCGTTGGAGCGGCCCGTTGCCGAGGCCCAGGCGGCGGGCCTTCTGCGGCGGCCGTTGGAATTGCGGTGGCTTCGAGGCTGGCGACACCTCTTCCGGTTAGCCTGTCCAGCATGAACCGGTCGCGGCATTGGGCGTCGGGAGAGATCCGGCGATGATCTTCAAGGGTGTGCGCGAGGGCAAGCCGTATCCCGAGCACGGGCTGTCCTACCGCGACTGGGCCCAGATTCCGCCGCAGCAGATCCGCCTCGACGAACTGGTCACCACGACGACGGTGCTCGCGCTGGACCGCCTGCTGTCGGAGGACTCCACCTTCTACGGCGACCTCTTCCCGCATGCGGTGCGGTGGAAGGGCGTCACGTATCTCGAGGACGGCCTGCACCGCGCGGTCCGCGCGGCGCTGCGGAACCGCACCGTGTTGCACGCGCGGGTGTTCGACATGGACCGGGCGCCGGGGCCGCCCGGCTAGGTCGGTCACATTTGCGCCGCGCCGGGTGTCGACTTAGTGAGGACGTTGGTTCACAACTTGCTAGGAGGATCGCCATGTCCCGGTTGCCAGGGGTCTCAGACCGCGATGCCGGCCTGGGCGCCAACATCGCCTTCTTCTTCACCAAGCGCAAGCTGGCACAGATGACCGGCCTGGAAACGGCCGGGATGCTGGAACCGCTGCGGATGTACGCGCACATCCCCCGGCTGCTCAACGCCTACGGCAAGCTCGAGCAGGCCGAGTCGAAGCTGGACATCCTCAGCCCGCGCCACCGCGCGCTCGCGGAGCTCAAGTCGGCGACGACGGTGCGCTGCGAGTACTGCATCGACCTCGGTTCACAGATCGCCCGCCGGTGGGGCATCACCGACGAGGAACTGCTCGCCCTGGCGGACTATCGCAACGCCTCGTGCTTCTCCGGCGTCGACAAGCTGATCCTCGAGTACGCGACCGCGATCAGTCGTACGCCCGTGGAGGTGAGCGATGAGCTTTTCGATGCGCTGCGCGGGCATTTCGACACCGCCCAACTCGTCGGGCTCACCCACGTGATCACGCTGGGCAACCTGCGCGCCCGCTTCAACCTGGCGCTCGGGATCGGCTCGTCCGGCTTCTCCGGCAACCGGGTCTGCGCCCTGCCCGAGGCCCGCACGTGACCGTGGATGCGTCGGTGACGGCGCGTTTCGAGGCGGCGAGGCCCCAGCTGGGCGCCATCGCCTACCGCATGCTGGGCTCGATCGACGACGCCCAGGACGCCGTGCAGGAGGCGTGGCTCCGGCTGAGCGGCACCGCCTGTGACGACATCGCCAACCTGGACGCCTGGCTCACCACGGTGGTGGCCCGCATCTGTTTGAACATGCTCCGCGACCGCCGGACGCGCGGCCTCACGGTGGGCGTGCCGGATCCGATCGTGGAGGCCGAAGGCGAATTCGACCCCGAACACCGCGCGATGCTGGCCGACGCGGTCGGGCTGGCGTTGTTCGTGGTGCTGGACACCTTGCAGCCGGAGCAGCGCCTGGCATTCGTGCTGCACGACGTCTTCGCCGTGCCCTTCGACCAGATCGCACCCATCGTCGGCCGGACGCCGGAGGCCACCCGCAAGCTGGCCAGCCGGGCGCGCCGACGCATCGAAGAGGCCGATCCGGCCCCCGACGGCGACGCGGCCGCGCAGCGGGAGGCCGTCGACGCCTTCTTCGCGGCGGGCCGCAGCGGCGATTTCGACCGGCTGGTGGCCGTGCTGCATCCGGATGTCGTGCTGCGCGGCGACTTCGGCCACGGCACCCCCGGTTTCCGCGCCGAGGGTGCCGCCGCCGTGGCGAGGCTGGCCCGCGGCTACGCGGGCCAGGACCGCGAGGTGCGCCCGGCGACCGTCAACGGCGCCGCCGGCGCGGTCATCTTCGTCGCCGGGCGGGCGACGGCCATCATGGGATTCGTGGTGCGCGGTGGCCTGGTGGCCTCGATCGATGTGCTCGCCGACCCCGCACGCCTCGCAAAATCAGATCTGCGCGCGCTGGGCGCAGATCACTGACCGGCGGCCTGCAGCAACTCCATCGCCGACGACCGCGACAGCACCCAGCCGCCCTGGTTGACGAACGTGATGTTCTGGGTGACCGGCGAAGTCAGCTTAGGACCGGAGACCGCGACGTCAGCGGTGGCCGAACCGGCCGCGGTCGGCTGGATGTTCGTGACGTCGAACGACAGGGGCAGGTCGCCGTTCTTGGCCGCCTTCTGCAGCTTCTTGTCGGCGACGTGTGCCTCGATTCCGCTGATGCCGCCTTGCACCAGGTTGCTCTTGCTGGAGAAGGAGACGCTCGGGTCCGCCAGGCTGTTCAGCACGCCGGTCAGCTGGTCGGCGGTCGGGACGTCGGCGGCCGCAGCCGGAGCCGGATCCTGCGGTAGAGGCGCGCCCACCGCGGCCAGCCGCACCTGATCCACTGGCGCCGCGACGGAGGCCACGCCGGCGGCCGCACCCCCGATGGCGGCGAAGGCTGCCACGCTGGTGGCAAGCAACTTAACGGTTTTCATGGTTCCCCCTTCGACGGGCACGAATTTAGACGGATCCACACATCTGGCGTGGTGTCAGCGCGCCTGCTACTCCTGTTGTTTCGCGACTCGGCACGGCTACGTTACGACCAGGCCATATGAAGACAACATGCACAACCTGTGCGCAGGCTGTGTGGCCGCCCAGAATTCTAGCCGCCTAGTTCGTCGCCGTCGCCGCCTGGATCAGCGCGATGGCGGCGTCGTGCTGCAGGACCCAGTTCCCGCCCTGATTGACGAAAACCAGGTGCTTTTCCACCGGCCCGGCGAACTTCGGACCCGAGATGGCCACGTCGGCCTGGGCCATGTTCGGGCCGGCCGGCGCGATGTTGGTCACGGCGAACGTCTCAGGAAAGTTCCCGTTGCGGTAGGCCTTGCGCAGATCGTGATCGGCGACGTGCCCCTCGTTGGGGCTGATGCCGTTTTCGACCAGATTGTTCTTGGTCGTGTACGAAACGCCCGGATCGGTCGCCTGGTTACACAGGTTCGACAACTGCTCGGCGGTCGGCAGGGCTCCCGGCGCCGGCGGCGGCGGGGGCGGATCCTGCGGAAGCGGCGCGCCGACCGCGGCCAGCTGCACCGGATCCATCGGTGCTGCGACGAAAACGCCACCGGCGGCTCCCCCTACGACGGCGAACGCCGCCACGCTGGTGGCAAGAGTTGTCATGGTCTTCACGGTCTTCACGGTTCCCCCTTCGATACGCGCGAACCGTGGCGGGATCTCAGCGATCTTGTCCCCCAGAAGGTTCCGCGTCACCACGGTTTAATTGGTGTAAGTGTGCCCTGTGTGACCGGCGATTGTGTCTCGAGCCGGTCACGTTACGGCGACGCTACGGCGGCGGCGCCGCCGCGTGTTATGAACGACGCTCGATCGATTCCTGAAGACTCTTGGGCCGGATGTCGGACCAGTTTTGTTCGACATATTCGAGGCACTCCGCGCGGCTTGCCTCGCCGAACACCACGCGCCAGCCCGCGGGGGTGTCGGCGAAGCTCGGCCACAGGCTGTGCTGGTCCTCGCCGTTGACGAGCACGAAGAATGTGCCGTTGTCGTCATCGAAGGGGTTGATGCTCATCGCGTCTCCTCGTCGTGCGCTTGGGCGGGCCCACCAAGCCCCCACTAGTTCCCAATACCCGGTCTGACAACAATCCCAGGCAGCTGAGGTTCGGAAATCCGGGGCCCTGCGTCAACCCGGACAGATTGGGCAGGAACAGCTTCGGCGCGACGTCCGCGACCGCCAGGTCGTAGCCGATCGCTTCCTGCAGGCTGTCGGCTGTCAGCGGTCCGCCCAGGCCAAGCTCCAGCAGGTCCAGCACGTCCGGGCCGAACAACGACGTGAACCACAGCGGGTCGGCGCCGGAGCCGTCGATTACCAGGTCGAAACCGTGCACCGTCTCGAGGTTCTCGCTGCCCCGGTTGGTGGACAGGGTCAACCGGATCTGACCGTCCCGGCCCACCGCATGGGCCACCCGTCCTCGCAAGTGGCGGATCCGGTCGTCGGCCAGCAGGGCCTCCTGCACGTTCGCCGAGAACACCCCGCGGTCGGTGCGGGCTAACGCGTCGCGGCGTTCGGCCAGCGTTAGAGCGGTCCAGTCGGTCGGGTCGGAGAAGAGCGAGTTCTCGAAGAAGCTCTCCCCGCGGGTGAACAGCGTCACTTGCGGGGAGATGACGGTGATGGTCGAAACCCGGTGCCGGAACAGTTCATTGAGCATCGACGCGGCCGTCTCGCCACCCCCGATCACCGCCACCCGCTCGGCACTGATCCGGTCGTGGCCCGCGGCGCGATCCCAGAACTGTGCGATCGACAGCATGCGCGGATTGCCGGGCAGCAATGATTTCTCGGCCTGCCCCGGCCCGGTGATCATCAAGGCGTCGGCGTGCACGGTGTCCTCGTGGGTGTGCAGCGTCCACTGGTCGCCGTTGACGGCCAGCCGTTCCACCTCACCGTGCACCACGTTGAGACCGGTCTGCTCGGCCACCCAACCCAGGTATTGGCTCCACCTGCGATGAGTCGGCGCCGGTCGGCCGCGGTCGATCCATTCGGCGAATGACGCCGTGGCGATCAGATAGGACTGCCAGCTGTAGCGGGTCATCCGCTCGTCGAGTTCGGCGTTGCGGCGGGGCACCAGCGCGGAGCGGTACGGGAACCCCACGTCCTTCTCCGGGCTGGTGCCCAACCGGTGCGCCCCGTCGGTCCAACCTCCGCTGGCTTGCCAGTTGGCCGCCACGCCGATGCGTTCGACCGCGGTCACCTGGGGGGCATCGACACCCATCTCGCGCAGCACGGACGCCTTGGCCCCGACGGCAACCGCCTTGGCTCCCGCGCCCACTATCGCAAGCGTGCTCATGTGACCGCCTCCCGCAGTGATTCGATCCAAAGACGTTGCAGCTCGGTCACTTCGGTGTCAGCGAGAATGTCCGGCAGCGTGCGCCACTGCGCGGCCAGCACGCGCTCTCCGTCGAACGTGAGCATGGCGGCCACAATGGTGAGCTCGTGGCGAACCGCCAGCTCCGGCTCCGGCTGCGGCGAGACCCCGGCGAGGAGCTCCCGCTCCAGCGTCAGCAGCCGGGTACCGCCGGCGGCATGGGCGGCACCAAGGTAGTTCAGCAACAGTTGCGGGCCGGGCAACGCGGCGAGGCGTTCGGCGGTGTCGGCACGCAGGTAGCGCAGCAGCCCGTAATCCAGCCCGTCGCCGGGGATGGCCGCCAGCTGCTCCCCCACGTCTCGTGGATCGGCCGACGCCACCCGCACCGGGTAGATGGAACTCAGCAGTCCGACGGTGTCGCCGGTGTCGATGGTGTGCGCGTCCGGCCCGTCGACGAGACCATAGGCGCGGCCGTGTGTTTCGAGCGCCAGCAGGGGCGGCGGCGTGGCCTGATTGCGCGACCGCCGCCACCGCGTCACCGTCGCCGCGGTGGCGGCGACCAGCAAGTGCGGCAACGGCACGCCCGAGTCCAGCAGTCGGCGCGTGGTGTCCGCGTCGGCCGCGATCATGCGGACGTCCAGATCGCGGGCCCGGTCGCGACGCGGATCGACCCGTCGGGCGCCGAGTTCGGGATCGTCGCCGTCGGACTGGGCGGCCCAGAATCGCGCGGTGTCCAGCCGGTGCGCGCGCTCGATGAGCGCACCGGCCCAGCGCCGGTAGCTCGTGTGCTCCCGGACCGGAGCCGGCGAGTGACCGGTGGCCAAAGCCTTTAGGGCGGCGTCTAATTCGCCGAGAACCACTCGCCAAGACGCGGGATCCATCGCCAAGACGTGGGCGGCCAGCAGCAGGACGCTCTGCCCGGTCGGGGGGCGAAGCCACACCGCGGCCAGCAGCGCCCCCCGCTCCGGGTCGAGGCGGTCGACGGCGCGTGCGACGTGATCGGGGACCACGGCGTGCAGATCGGCGGCCACCTCTACTTCGATGAGGGGGGTGTCCGTGGCCCGGGACGGGACCAGGGTCATGGTCGCGCGGTCCAGGCGGGCGCGCAGCACCTCGTGTCCGGCCAGGATGCCGGCCAGCGCGGCGTCCAATTGTTCTCGGGTGACGTGTTTGGGCAGCCGGATGGCTTCGGTCTGCGCCAGCCGGCGCGGCTCCCCGTATTCGTAGAGCCAGCGGCCGTTGGGCAGCACCGACATGGGCTCGGCGCCATTCTCGACATCGCTTGTGGCGGAGATGGTTTCGGAATCGATGGCTTCGGCCAGCTCGCGGATGTTCGCGCACTCGAGGATGAGCCTGGCGCGCAGGGCGATCCCTCGCGCCCGCGCCGCCTGCACCACCGACAGTGCCATGATGCTGTCCAGGCCCAGCTGCAGGAAATCCGCGGTGACGTCGATTCGCGGCTGATGCAACAGTTCGGAAAGCAGTTCCGCCAGTGCGGCTTCCGTGACTGTTTCGGGTCCGGCTCCGGACGCCGCCTCGCCGGTGTCGAAGGCGCTCAGCGCGGTCTCGTCCAGCTTGCCGTTGGCCGTCAGCGGAATTTCGTCGACCGTGACGATGCGCTGCGGGATCATGTAGCGCGGCAGACGGGAGCCGAGCATGCCGCGCAGTTCGCCCGTCGACGGGGGCCGGGGTGCCGCACCGGAAATCACGACGTAAGCGGTCAGCCGCGCTCCCGCCATCGAGCGGTGCACCAGCACTCCGGCGTGCTGAACGGCGGGATGCGATTCGAGCGCGGCGGCGATCTCGCCGGGCTCGACGCGGTAGCCGCGGATCTTTACCTGCGCGTCGGCGCGGCCCACGTACTGCAGCGCGCCGTCGGAACCGCGCCGCACCAAATCGCCGGTGCGGTACATGCGTTCGCCGGTCGCGAATGGGTCGGCGACGAACCGCTGGCTGGTTTCCGCCGCGCGGCCGAGATAGCCGCGGGCCAGCTGGGCGCCGGCCAGATAGAGCTCGCCGGTGGCCCCGAACGGCACCGGACGCAGCGCCGAGTCCAGCACGTAGCCGCGGGTGTTCAGGGTCGGCCGCCCGATCGACGGCTCGTCGTGCTCCGCGATGGCGGCCACCACCGCCTCGACCGTGGTTTCGGTGGGGCCGTAGCAGTTGTAGGCCGCCATCCCGGTGCGTGCACACTCTTCGCGGATGAGGGTCCAGGCGGGCTTACCGAGCGCTTCTCCGCCCAGCGCCAGCACGGCCAGCGGAACTGTCGTCAGCAAACCGGACGCCGCGAGTTGGGCAAACATCGACGGAGTGGTGTCGATCATGTCGACGCCGTGCTCGGCGATGGCCGCGACCAGCGCCTCGGCGTCGGCCTGGGTGGGCTCGTCCACGACGTGCACACCGTGGCCGTCGAGCAGCGCGATCAACGGCTGCCACGCGGCGTCGAACGCGAACGACCACGCGTGCGCGATGCGTAGCCGCCGGCCCAGCCGGATTGCCGCCGGCCGCAACACGTTATCCAGGTGATCGTCGGCGTAGGCGGCCACCGCCGCGTGAGTTCCGATGACGCCCTTGGGTTCTCCGGTCGTGCCCGACGTGAAGACGACGTACGCGGCCTGGCCGGGCGCCACCTCGACCGGGCGAAAGTCCGTGGCGGGATGCTCGCCCGCGACGAGCGACACCTCGTCGAGCACGATCGAGGCATTGGATTGACGCAGGATCGATTCCACCCGTTCCGGGGGCGTTCCCGGCTCCATCGGAACGCAGATGCCGCCGGCCTTGAGCACCGCGAGCATCGCGACGATGTACTGCGGCCCCCGCGAAAGCCGGATGGCTACCGGGGTTTCGGGCCGGACCCCGCGCTCCGCGAGCCGGGCGGCCAGGCCGTCGGCCAGCGCGTCCAGTTCGCGGTAGCTGAGTTGGCCGCGCGCCCAGCTGACCGCGAGGTTGTCGGGGGTCCGCCCGGCGACCTCGGCGAATCGAGTGTGGATGCCGACCGCCGGCGGGGCGGGCACGCCCGCGGGGCGCGGGGGGACCGCCTCGTCGTCGAAGAGGACGCTGACCTGGCGCAGCGGGCGCTCCCAGTCCCGCAGCAGCCGCTCGGCGGTGGTGATCACCCGCCGACCGAAGGTGGCGGCGGGGACGGCGCCGAGCGCCCCATCGATCACTTCGACCAGCACCACCAGTTCGCCGCCCGCGATGTGTGCCGCGACGGTGATCGGGAAATGCGACAAGGTTTGCAGGGCCGACGGCCGGAATGTCGCACCGGCGGCGGTCAATTCGGTGCCGGCGGTCAGCCCGTCCAAGGGGAAGTTCTCGTAGACCAGTAGGGTGTCGAACATTTCGCCGACGCCGCCGAGCGCCCGCAGTTGGGCATGTCCGACGTGGCTGTGCTCACGCAGCAGTGCGGCGTTGCGCTGTACCGCGCGGCATTGCTCGCCCACCGTCGCGGCGGGGTCGAGCCGCACCCGCATGGGAACGGTGTTGATGAACAGACCGATCATGGTCTCGACGCCGGCGAGTTCGGGCGGCCTCCCGGACACCGTGACGCCGAAAACCACGTCGTGGGTGTCGGTCAGCCGGGACAACACCAGCGCCCACGCCATCTGTATCAGGGTGTTGATCGTGATGCCACGGGCCCGGGTCTCCTCGACCAAACGCGTGGTGGCTTCGGCCGGCATCCGCAGTTCGGTGGTGCGGGGCAGTCCAGTCCGCCGGCCCTCCGCCGAGCCCAGCGCGGCCGACAGTAGGGTGGGCCCGGGAAGGCCCGCCAGGTGCCGACGCCAGACCTGCTGGCTGGCTTCGGGATCGCGGCCGGCCAGCCAGCCGATGTAGTCGCGGTAGGGCCGCGGACCGGCGGGCAACGCCGAGAGATCGCCACCGGACCGGTACAGCATCATCATCTCGTTGACGAATACCGGCAACGACCAGCCGTCAATCACGATGTGGTGGGCGGTGAGCACCAAACGCCATCGCGCACCGGGCAATTCGACGAGCAGGAAGCGGATGGCCGGACCGTGTTCCAGATCGAAAGGCCGGCGGCGCTCGCCTGCCTCCAGCGCCCGCATATCCTCGGGTGCGGCGGCGACGGTGCGCCATGGCAGGTCTGCCCGGGACGGGACGATCTGCACCGGTCGCGCGATACCGCGGCTGAAGAAGCTGGCCCGAAGGTTGGGGTGACGCACCAACATCTTTGTCGCGCAATCACGTAACAGCGCGACATCAAGCGCGCCGGAGATGTCGGCGGCCATGCCGATCACGTACGGGTCGTCGGCCTCGCCGTCGGTGAATTCGGCCAGCGTGGTCAGCGAATACAAGCCCTCTTGCAGAGGGCTCAGGGCCATCACGTCCTCGATGTCGGGCGCGACATCTTTGGTGGCCGTCATGGCGTACCGTCCCGTGACGACGACCACAGCTGCGTCACGGCGGCGAGATCCTCGGCCGAAAGCCCGGACGCGCTCATGGGCTCGAACCGGGCGTCGGCGGGCTCGGCGGCGGGCTCGGTGTCGGTGCCCCCCAACGCATCCAGGGCGGCGGCCAGCTGTTGCACCGTCGGGTTCTCGAAGATCATCCGCGGGTTGACCGCCAGGCCGGCCGCTCGCGCCCGCGAGGCCAGCTGCACTGACAGGATGCTGTCGCCGCCCAGGGCGAAGAAGTCGTCGAAGCGGCCCACCTCGGGCGTCGAGAGCAGTTCGGCGAACACCTTGGCCAGCGCCCGTTCGGTGTCGGTGCGCGACGGTTCAACGTGTCCGCGGGTGCTGACCGCCGGCGGCGGCAGCCCGGGCCGGTTCAGCTTGCCCGATTCGGTTTTGGGCAGCGCGTCGAGAACGGTCAACGACGAGGGCATCATGTAGCCGGGCAGTGTCGTTCCGATCGCGGCGCGCACCTGCGATACGAACGCGGCCTTCTCGGTGTCATCGCCGATCGGCTGTTGTGGCACAACGTATCCGGCCAGCGAGGTGCCGCCGTGCACCTCCCAGGTGCGGGCCGCCGCAGCGGCGACGCCGTCGGCTTCCGCCAGCACCGCCTCGACCTCGGCCAACTCCACCCGGAAGCCGCGCACCTGTACCTGGTGGTCGGAGCGTCCGATGAATTCCAGTCGCCCGTCCTCGGTCCAGCGGGCAAGGTCGCCGCTGCGGTACAGGCGAGAACCGGGTTCGAGGGCATAGGGATTGGCCACGAACCGGGTGGCGGTCAATCCGGGCCGCTTCCAGTAGCCCCGGGCCAGTTGGTCGCCGGCGTAGTACAGCTCGCCCACCACCCCGACCGGCACCGGCCGCAGGCCCTCGTCGAGCAGGTAGGCGTCGGACCCCGGGACCGGTTTGCCCACCAAAGGATTCGGCGGCTCCAGTCGACCGCGGGACACCGCACCGGAGGTCTCGGTGGAACCGATGTTGTTCAACAGCTCGGTGCCTGCGCCGGCGCACGCCGACACCAGCCGCTGCAGCAGCGCGGTACTCACCGGTTCTCCACCGCACACCAGCCGGGACAGGGCGCGCACCGCGTCGGGCCTGCTGTCGACCAGGGCGGAGACCAGGCTGGGCACCGCGGTCACCTGGGCCACCGCGTGCCGGACCATCAACTCCCCGAGCGCTTCCGGGTCGCGGTGCTCGGCATCGTCGGCGAGGATCATGGTCGCCCCCGCCGCGAGGCCGGCCAGGATTTCCATGCCGCCCTCGAGAAACGTGATCGACGCCTGTGCCAGTCGAATGTCGTCGGTTCTCGGTGGGTAGTGCCGTAGCTGCCAGTCCAGCCGGGCCGCCATGGACCGATGCGTGCCCAGGGCGCCTTTCGGCTTGCCCGTGGATCCGGACGTGAAGACCAGAAACATCGGGTGGTCGGGGTGCGGGAGGGGCAGTTCTCGCGGATCGACTTCCCCGTTGTCCACCGCTTCGCGCACCTGCGGGTCGTCCAGCGAAATGACCGTGACGCCGGCAACTTCGGGCATGCCGCGGGCCGAGTCGGCCGTGGCGAGCACCACCGGTGGTTGCACGTCGTCGAGCATGAACTGCTTGCGCGCCGGCGGGTAGGCGGGATCGATGGGGAAATAGCCGCCGCCTGCCTTCATGATGGCCACCAGTGCCACCACCAGGTCGATGCTCCGCCGCGTCGACAACCCCACCATCGACCCCGGCCTCACCCCCCGCGCGACGAGCAGCGCCGCAAGGTTGTCCGAACGACGCTGCAGCGCAACGTAATCGATCTGCTCGTCGCCGCAGCGCACCGCGATCCGGTCGGGGCCCCAGCTTCGGCTCGGCTGCAGGAGTTCTGGAATGGTGCGTGGCCGGTCGTGCGGCGGCCTTTCGCCCCGGCTCCAGTGCTTCAGCATCCGGAGCCGCTCGTCGGCGTCGGTCAGCTGCAGGTCGCGCAAAGTCTGGTCAGCGTTGCCGGCAAACTCGGTGACCACGCGGGTCAGCCAGCCGGCCAACCGCTCGATGGTGGCTCGGCTGTACAGCTCGGTGCGGAAGATCAGGTTGCAGTTGTACCCGACTCCCCCCGAGCCGTCGGTGCCGAAGAAGTTGACACTGAGATCGGCGTGCGCCATGTCGAAGACGGGGTCCAGCGCGGTGCACACCGCGTCCCGTCCGCCATTTTCGGGATCCTGCTCTATCACCCGCGTGGCGGGCAGCTGGTCGCGGACGTGCACGACGACCTGGAACAGCGGGTTGCGCGACAGCGACCGCACCGGGCTGACGCTGTCGACCACCCGGTCGAACGGCAGGTCCTGGTGGGCGTAGGCGGCCAGCGCCGTCTCCCGGGCGCGGGTCAGCAGTTCACGCAGCGTCGGGTTGCCGGTCAGGTCGTTCCGCAGCACCAGGATGTTGACGAAAAACCCGATCAGCTGGTCCAATTCGGCCTCGGTGCGCCCGGCGACCGGGGTGCCCAGCGGGATGTCCCGGCCACCACCCGCCTTGTGCAGCACTACGGCGACCGCCGTTTGCAGCAACATGAACTCGGTGATGCCCATCTCGCGCGACAACTCTGCGAGCTTGCCGCGGGTGGCCGCGTCGATGCGGAAGTCGACGGATTCGCCCGCACCGCTGGGCACCGGCTGGCGCGCGAAGTCGGGACGCAGCCCGGTGTCCTCCGGCAGCCCGGCCAACTGCCGGCTCCAGTACTCGCGTTGCTCGGCGGCGACGGCGGACTCCTGGCCGCCCGCATCGCCCAGGAATGCCCCCTGCCACGCCGCGTAGTCGGCGTACTGCACCCGCAGCGGCGCCCAGGCCGGGGTTTCCCCGGCCCGCTGGGCCCGGTACGCGGTCATCACGTCGGCGAACAGCACCCCCGCCGACCAGTGGTCGGAGGCGATGTGGTGGACGACAAGCGACAGCACGTGTTCGGTGGGGTCGTCGGCGGTGTGCAGCACCGCAACCCGAACCGGAAGCTCGCGGTCCAGCTCGAAGCAGTGCCGGCGCTCGGCGTCCAGCTCCCGCTGCAGCCAAGCGTCGTCGGGCCCGGTCGCCCGCCGTACGGCGACCTCCCCGGCCGGCCCGACCACCTGGTAGGGCACCCCGTCGAACTCCACGTAGGAGGTGCGCAGGATCTCGTGCCGGACGACGACGTCGCCGACGGCGGCGATCAGGGCGTCGATGTCCCACGGCCCGGTCAGCTTCGCGGCGAAGGGAATGTTGTTGACCCAGCTGGGCCCGTCGACGCGGTAGGCGAACCAGCTGCGCAGCTGTGAGGCCGACAGCGGCATCGGCTCGTCGTGGGCGGTCGCGATCAGCCTGGGCCGCGACTGCCTGAGTTCTCCGAAGCTCAGCTGGTCGACCCGTTCCGCCAGCAAGCCCACCGTCGCGAGCTCGAAGACGTCGCGGATGCCGAGCTCCACCCCGCACTCCGAGCGGATCGCGGTGACCAGTTTGGTGGCCAGCAGCGAGTGGCCGCCCAGGTCGAAGAATGAGTCGTCGACCCCCACCCGGTCGTGGCCGAGCAGCGCGGAAAACATTGCGGCGATGCGGCGTTCGGTGGGGGTCGTCGGGTCGCGGTATGCGGCGGCCGCCGCGATCTGTGGTTGGGGCATCGCGGCCCGGTCGATCTTGCCGTGCGCCGTGATCGGGATTTCGTCGAGCGCCACGTAGGCGGCCGGCGTCATGTAGTCCGGCAGCGCGGCGGCCACCCGGGCTCGGATGCGTTCGACCTCAACGGTTTCCGGGCCGCCGCCCGGGACCGGCGTTACGTATCCGACCAGGCTCTTGCCCAACCGGGGCAGGTCCATGGCCAGCACCACCGCCTGCCCGACGCTGGGGTCGACCGAGATGGCGGCGGCGATCTCGCCCAGCTCGATGCGGAAGCCTCGGATCTTCACCTGCTCGTCGGCGCGGCCGACGAACTCGATGTCCCCGTCGGCGTTGCGGCGGGCCAGGTCGCCGGAGCGGTACAGCCGACCGCCGGGGGTGAACGGGTCGGCGACGAACCGTTCGGCCGTCAGTCCGGGTCTTTGGTGATATCCGTGGGCGACATGCGTTCCGCCGATGTAGATCTCGCCGATCACGCCAACGGGAACCGGCCGCAACGCGTTGTCGAGGAGGTGTACCTGGGTGTTGATCTTGGGACGCCCGATGGGTACCACCCGGGTGCCCTGGGCCCCTTCGACCGGGTAGCTGGTGCAGTTGACGACGGTCTCGGTCGGTCCGTAGAAGTTGTACAGCAGCGCGTCGAAGGTGGCATGGAACTTGTCGGCGATCTCGCCCGGCAGGGCCTCCCCGCCGATCGGCACGCGCCGCAGGGTGCGCCACTGACTGACCCCGGGAAGAGACAGGAACAGCCCGAGCAGTGACGGCACGAAATGCATCGAGGTGATGCCCTCGCGGCTCAGCAGATCCGTCAGGTAGCCGATGTCGCGCAGCCCGTCGGGCCGCGGAATCACCAGGCGCGCGCCCATGATCAACGTGCCGAAAATCTCGCCCATGGACACGTCGAAGCTGGGCGACGCGACCTGCAGCAGCCGGTCGGTCTCGTCGACGCGGTACTCGTCACCGAACCAGACGAAGTATTCGGCGATCGGGGCGTGGGGCACCGGCACGCCCTTGGGCAGGCCGGTCGAACCCGAGGTGTAGATCAAGTAGGCGGTGTTGTGTGGGCCCAACGGCCGCGCAAGCTCGGCGGGCGCGGTGGCCGGGTATCGCGACAGCCCCGGAACCGCCTCGCGCAGCACCAGTTTGGCGTCGGCGTCACCCAGAATGAAGGTCAGCCGATCCTCGGGGTAGGTGGGATCCACCGGCAGGTAGACCGCTCCGGCCTTCAGCACTCCCAGCGCGGTGATGACCAGTTCGGGTGATTTGTCCAGCAACACCGCGACGCGCTCCTCGGTGCCGATGCCCTGCTCGATCAGCCAGTGTGCCAAGCGGTTCGACTCTTCGTCGATCTCCCGGTAGGTGTACTCGCGACCCTCATAGACCACGGCGATGGCATCGGGCGACAGCGCCGCTCGGTGGGTGACCAGCGCGGGCAAGGTGGCGGCCGGGGTCTCGAACTCGGCACCGGTGGAGGCCCAACGCAACCACTCGGCATCGTCGCTGTCCATCAGCGCGCATGCCGACAGCGCCGCGTCGGGGTCCGCCAGTGCGTTGTCGAGCAGCACCGCGTAGTGCCTCAGCAGCTGGTCCACCAGCCGGTGATCCAGCACCTCGACCAGGTACTCGGCTTCGACCAGCCCGCCGTTCGCGCGATCCAGCTCGATCATGAAACTGAGTGGCAGCTGGTTGAAATGACCGCGCAGTTCCCCTCGCTCGCACCGCACCCCGGGCGGGCAGAAGCCGGCGCCATCGGGCTCGCGCTGCCCGAAGCTCACCCGGGTCATCCGGTCGGCGCCATGCCGGCGATCGGGATTGGACTCGCGCACCAGCCAGTCCAAGTCGGCACGCGAATGGGCGAAGGCGCCAACCGCGTCATCCCGGGTTTGGGCCAGTAGCTGCCGGAACGTCTGGTGTGGCTCCGGTCGCATCCGGATCACCACGGTGTTGCCGTAGTAACCGATGGCCGATTCCGCCCCGACGCCACGGTTGAGCACGGGCGCGGCGATCAGGAAGTCCGTTGACTGGGTGTAGCGATGCACCAGCGCGGCGAAGGCGGCCATCAGCACGATGTACGGGGTGGCACCGGTCTCGCGCGCCAGCGCCGCGGCGCGATCGACGGTGGCCGCCGGCAACCGCGTCGTAGCGCGTTGTGCACGCCAGGTGTTTGGGACCACCGAACCGTTGGGGCCCGGAAGCTCAAGCGGCTCGGGCAGATTCGCCATCAGGGGTCGCCAGTATTCGAAGTCCGCGGCGTGATCCGCGGCTTCGTCCGGCGGAGGCGCCGTTATCGCGGGTTCCCCGCCGAATCCGACCGGATCGGTGTACGCGCGAGTCAGGTCCGCGAAGAACGGTGTCCACGAAGCGTCGTCCCAGGCGATGTGATGCGCGGTGACCAACAGCATCAGCTCGTCGGCGGACAAGCGGGCCGCGGTGACACGCAGGGGCGAATCCTTGGCCAGGTCGAAGGGCCGGCGGAAATCCCGCTGCGCCAGCACATCCAGCCGCAACCGCCGGGCCTGATCGGTCAGTTCCGACAGGTCGTGCTCGGCCCACTCGGGCCGCAGCTCGTCGTGGATGACCGGGTACGGGTCGCCGTCCGGACCGGTGTCGTACGTCGTGTGCAGTACGGAGTGCCGCGCGGCCACGGCGTCGACCGCGCTCCGCAATCGGTCGATGTCGACCGTGCCGGTTACGCGATAGGAGACACAGACGTTGAGCAGCGCGCTGTCGGGGTCCACCGACTGTACGAACCACATCCGGTGCTGGCCGACGGACATGCGCGGCTCGTCGCAGGTGGCCACGGGTGCGGAGACGGCGGGCCTGGCCAGGCCACGTTCGGCGATCTTGCGGCGCAACAATTCCAGGCGTTCGTCATCGAGACGGGCGCTGGCCCCGGTGGTGTTCGTCACGCTGGGAGTCCAACCTTTCTGGCTTCACGATCGACGAGTGTTGCGCCGTCCCGCGGCCCGGCGTGTAACGCGTCGATCAATTCGTTGAGGGTGATCCCGCCGAGCATGCGAGCGACCGGGACCGAGCATCCGACCGTCCGGCGCAGCCGCTTACGCAGATCGAGTGCGAGCAACGAGTCCACTCCCAGGTCGATGAGCGGTGCGCTCGGGTCGATCGACACCGAATCTTCCAGGTGCAATGTCGCGGCGAGTTCGGTGCGCACCACCTCGGCGAGCGGCTTGGCGGCAAGGCCGTCCGCTCCCCCGTCGCCGCCTCGCTGCGCACTGAACGGCATTGGCATGCCCTGGCTTTCGAAGAACACCGCGAGCCGGTCGAGGTCGGCGTCGAAGATCAGTGGATCTGCGTCGTAGCGGCACAGGCCCGCCTCGATCGCCGGTTCCGGAGCCATCGCGACCAGGCCGGAGCGTTCGGTGCGGGTGATCTCGTCACCCGTGACCACGCCGGCGGCCTGCCACAGCCCCCACCGGATCGCCATGCTGTCGCGGCCCCGGCCGCGCAGCTGGGCGACCAGCACGTCGAGCATCCGGTTGGAGGCGGCGTAAGCCGCGTGGCCGTAACCGCCCCATACGCCGAACACCGACGAGCAGGCCAGGATCCGGCAATCGGGCCGCAGCGGCCAGACGTCGGCCAGCAGTGCCAGGCCGCGCACCTTTGCGGCGCACACCGCCGCGACGTCGGCTCCGGTCAGCTCGGAACGCGGCCGGGCCGCGGCGATGCCCGCGGTATGGATCAGCAACGACGCGCCGTTCCCCGCGTGCCGGGCGGCGACGGCCGCCAATGCGGCCGGATCGGTGATATCGCACCGCGGGGCGCGCACCTCGGTGTCGTGGTTCGCGGTAAGCCGGCGCAGCGCCTCTTCATCGATACCGTTGCGGCTCAACAGGGTGACCGTCCGCGCGCCGCGCTCGATGCAGTACCGCGCATACTGCAGGCCGATCGCTCCGCTGCCGCCGGTGATCACCACGTTGTCCAGCGCGTCGGCGCCCAGCGGCCGCTTGGTCGCCGAATCGCGGCACTCCCGGAAGGTCCGCACGTGGCGGGACGGCGATTCGTTGCCTCGCAGCGCTACTTCCGCCGGCTCCCCGAGCAGCACGTCGACGGCGGCGCGGGCCGTGCCGGCATCGACGTCTCGGCCGGGCAGGTCGAGATGCCCGAAGGCCTGGTCGGTGAATTCGAAGCCGACGCTGCGGTGCATCGCGGCCAGCGCCGCCTGTGCCGGGGACGCATCGGCGTCACCCGGATCGATGGCTTCGGCGCGCACGGTCAGCAACCAGACGGCCCGGCATCGCGGGCCGGTCAGGGCGGCGTAGTCGGGTAGCCCTGCGTCCGGCCACTCGGCGATCTGCTCGATCGCCACGGTGGCATCGAGCTCGTCGAGATCCGGCGCGATCACCGCGAGGATTTCCGCGTCGTTCGGCGACACCACCCGGCAATCGCTATGCGCCGCAACGGCGTCCATCAGTCGCTTGGCCAAAGCGCCGTCCGTGGAGCCGACGGCGACAATGCCGATGTCCGCACCCGCCGCACCCGGTCGCGTCTCATGGCGCCAATCCTCAACCGCGACGGTGAGCGCGAGGGTCTCCCCCGTCTCGATCAGCGGTTCGGGCGCCGCCCACAGGTGCATCGCCCGCATCGGCGCGTTCGGGAATCCGCGCAACGGCGGCCGGACACCGCCGGGGATCGCGTTGGCCCATTGGCAGCCGGGATCGGCCGCAGCCACGCCGGCAATGTTCGCCGCCAGCGTGTCGGTGATGGCCCCTTCGCGATGTCCCGAGCCGACGGCCACGGTCGTCCGCTCGTCGACCAGGTCCGCGAGCGGGTACAGCAGCGCGGGGTGCGCGGACAACTCGACGAACGTCGTGGCCCCGAGCCTTCGGGCCGCCGCCACCGCCCGGTCGAAACGCACGGTGTTGCAAAGGTTGTCATACCAGTACCCGGAGAAGTCCACGTCGCCGCCGACCTCCGCACCGAAGGTCGAACCGACGAATCGCACCGGACTGTCCCGGAACGCCGAGCGGGGAACCAGCTCGGCCAGCTGGGTGCGCAGCGGCCGCAGCACGCTGGTGTGGCCCGGATAGTCCACCGACAACTGGTGGGTGAAGACGCCCCGTCGCCGGGCGAGGCACACGGCGGCCGCCACGGCGTCGTGGTCTCCGGACACCACGGTCGACGAGGGGCCGTTGACCGCCGAAACTTCCAGCCAGCCCGCCGTTTCGCCGATCAGGGACTCGGCCTCGTCCACGCCGGCGCCAAGCACCGCCATGGCGTAGTGACCGGCCAATTGGCCGACGATCGTGGCGCGGGCTCCGACCAACGCGACCGCGTCCGGCAGCGTTATCGTTCCGGCCACGTACGCCGCCGCGACCTCGCCGAGGCTGTGGCCGACGGTGATTGCGGGGAGCACGCCGTGGAATCGCCATTCGTGGGCCAGGCTGACCGCGTGGGTGAACTGCGCTCCCTGGATTTCGGTGCGCAACCAGTTCTCGTCGAGTTGCCCGGTCAGGTAGGGCAACGGTGAAGGCAGCCCGGCGGTGCGGAACGCCTGGGCGCACCGGTCGGCCTCGGCACGGTAAGCCGGAAGTCGTTGGTATGCCTCGGCGCCCATCGATTGCCACTGGCTGCCCTGGCCGGGAAACACGAAGGCGATGCACGGCGCAACGTTGCTGCAGGATCGGGTGACCAGCGGGTGCTCCTCGCCGTCGGCGAGCGCGGTCAGGCCGGAGACCAGCTCGGCGCGGCCGGCCGCCCGAACCACCGCGCGGTGCCGCCGCACCCGCCGAAGCCGCAGCAGGGTGGACGCCAGGGCCGCGGTGTCGGTGTCCGCGCCGGTCCCGCCCAGGTAGTCCAGGATCGCCCGGGCGTCCACACCGATCAGCTCTTCGTCGTGCGACGAGAGCAGCACGGGTACGCGGCCGTCGGGCAGTGGGACGGTCAGCATCACGCGACCTCGGGGAGGGCGATGATCACGTGCGCGTTGGTCCCGGCGATGCCGAACGCCGATGTCGCCGCGATCCGTCGCCCGCCGGCCGCGGGCCACGGGGTCAGCGTCTTCGCTAAGCGCAAACCCTGGCTGTCCCAATCTATTTCCGGACTCGCCTCCGCGGCATGCAGGGTCGGTGGGATGGCCCCGTGCTCGGCGGCGACGATGACTTTCGCCAGCCCGAGTGCGCCGCTAGCGGCCAGCGCGTGGCCGACGTTGGATTTCACCGAGCCGAGCAACGCGCCGGCGCCGGGCGCCGTGTCTCCGTAGGTTTGTGCCAGCGACCGCAATTCGGTGCGGTCCCCGAGACGGGTGCCCGTGCCGTGGCCCTCGACCATCCCGACCTCTTCGGGCCGGATCCCGGCCTGCGTCATGGCGCGCCGGAACAGACGGACCTGCGCGCCGCCGCTGGGGGCGCTCAGCCCGGCGCTGCGGCCATCCTGGTTGACGGCGGTGGCGCGGACTTCGGCGACGACCTGGCGCCCCGCGCGCAGCGCGGCCGATTTGCGTTGCAGCACAAACATCGCCGCCCCCTCGGCCCACACCGTCCCGCTGGCGTTCGCACTGTAGGGGCGGCAGTGACCGTCGTCGGAAAGGGCGTGCTGCTTAGAGAATTCGACGAAGAACCCGGGCGAGCCCAGCACGTTCACCCCGCCGGCCAGCGCCAGGTCGCAGTCGCCGTTTTGGATCGAGCGCACGGCGAGGTGGAACGCCGCCAGCGCGGACGCGCACGACGAGTCCACCGTCAGCGCCGGGCCGGCCAATCCGAGTGTGTAGGCGACCCGCCCGGAGATCACGCTGAGCGCGGTCCCGGCGAGCAGGTGACCGCTGTGCTGGGAGAAGTTGGCCATCTGCGGCCCGTATCCGGTGGCCGAGGCGCCGACGAAGCACCCCGCGTCGTGCCCGGTCAAATCGTCGGGGTTGATGCCGCTGTTTTCCAGCGCGCGCCAGGACACCCGGAGCACGACGCGCTGCTGGGGGTCCATGGCGACGGCCTCGCGCGGCGAGATGCCGAAAAACTCCGGGTCGAAGGTGGTTGCGCCGGAGAGAAATCCACCACGATCGTGGATCTTCTTGAAACCGCTGCGCCGCGACCCCGCGAGCAGTTCGCGGACCTGCCAACCCCGATCGTTGGGGAACGGCCCCAGCGCCTCACGGCCGTGGGACAACAGTTCCCAGTACTTGTCGGCGGTGTCGATGCCGCCGGGCGCTTCGACGGCCATGCCGACGATCGCGACCGGATCGGAGGCGCCGGTGAACCCGTTGTCAGACATCGGCATTCACCCGTCGCGCCACGGCATCGATGTGCTCGTCGAGATAAAAATGCCCGCCGTCGTACAAGAACAACTCGAAGGCGCCGCTGGTGTGGTTCTCCCAGAGCCGCAATGCGGACGGATCGACGCGGTGGTCGTCGCGGGCCCCCAGGACGCGGATGTCGGCGCGGATTTTTACGCCGGGAGCGCACTCGTAGCGGTTGACCGCTTCGTAGTCGGCGCGCACCGCCGTGGTCAGCAGTTCGGCGAACTCTTCATCGGCGAGCAGCTCGGGGGCGGTGCCGCCGAGATCGGCGATGTCGGCGAGCAATCCGTCGTCGGTGGTGGGGAGTTGCGGCATGGCGGCGACGGCCGATGGCGCCGGGCCGGCCGAGACCCACAGGCGCTGCACGGCAACATCGTGGGATTCGGCGATCCTGGCGAACTCGAAAGCCACGACCGCACCCATGCTGTGGCCGAACAGCCGCAGCGGCGCCACCCGGCTCCACGGCCCGGCGTCGAACAAACCCCGGGCCAGGTCGTGCACCGTGTCGGGGGCCGGGTGACTCAGCCGGTCCGCGCGCCGCGGGTACTGCACGATGTAGGTGTCGGCGCCCGCGGCCAGCGCGGTAGCCAGCACGCGATAGCTCGCCGCGGCGGCCCCCGCGTGCGGAAACACGACGGTCGCGCCGGTACGCCGGCTCTGGTTCCTGCTGGGCAGCCGCTTGATCCAGGATGCGAACTCGGTTGGCACACTCAGCACACGGTCCGACGTCATCGGGCCGCCCCGGTGTCGCCGGTCCGGTGAGAAGCCGATAGCACCGTGGCGGTGTCCATGTGGATGACTTCCAGGTACAGTTCGGCCACCTGATCCAGGCGCCGGCCGTCCTGCTCGCGGTCGGTGAGCATATCGGCGAGTGCGGCAACGGTTCTGGTGCCGAAGATGTCGGCGACCATGATGTGGGGGGTGTCCAGCCAGGTCCTGATACGACCCACGGCCTGGGTGGCCAGCACGGAATCACCGCCCAGGGCGAAGAAGTCGTCGTCACGACCGACCCGGTCCGCGCCGAGTAGATCCCCGAGGAGCGCAGCCAGGGCGGATTCCAGCGGCGTCGACGCGGCGCGGTAGCCGGGCTGCTCGGACAGCGAAACCTTGGCGCCCAAGTCGCGGGCGACGGCACGACGGTCGATCTTGCCGGCGTCGGTGAACGGGATGCGCCCGACCAGCGCGACGTGACGCGGAACCATATGCGCCGGAACGAGTTCGCCCATCAGCTCCCGAATTCGCTCGGCCGTCAGCGTGGCGCCGCCGGAACTTTCCGGACAGACCGCGGCGGCCAGCACCTCGGAGCCACCCGATGCGGGGAGCAGGGCGGCGACCGCGATCGCCACCCCCGGCAGCCGTCGCAACGCGGCCTCGATCTCGCCGAGTTCGACGCGATATCCGCTGATCTTGATTCGGTGATCGGCGCGGCCGACGAACTCGAGCGTGCCGTCGGGCCAATACCTGGCCAGGTCGCCGGTCCGATACCACCTGCGTCCCGCGTGTTCGCCGAAGCGCTCCGCGGTGAGGTCCGGACGCCCCCGATAGCCTCGGGCGATGCCACGACCCGAGACCCACAGCTCGCCGGCGACCCAGTCGGGGCAGTCGTCGCCCGCGTCGTTGACGACGCGGCAGGCGTTGTTCGTCAGCGGCACCCCATAGGGCAGGGCGGTCCAGTCCAACGGCAGGGCGTCGGGATCGTCAACTTCGAAAATGGTGTTGTGCACGGGGGTTTCGGTCGCTCCCCCCAGACCGGCGAACCGCAGGCTGGGCGCCTCGGCCTTCAGGCGGCGCGCCACCTCCGGCCGCACCCAGTCCCCGCCGGTGGGGATGACCCGCACCGAGGACAGCCTTCCGTGTCCGACTTCGATCAGCATCTCCAGCCAGCCCGGCATGAAGTGCAACACGGTGACTTGGTGGGTGTCGATCAGCCGGGCCCAGGCGTCGGGGTCACGGCGCTGCGCTTCGTCGACCACCACGATCGACCCGCCGGTGCGCAAGGTGACGAAGATGTCCATCACCGATATGTCGCCTTCGAGCGTGGATAGCGCCAGGCATCGATCCGCGGGACCGATCTCGAAGTGGCTCGCGATGAACTCCACGGTGTTCATCGCGGAGTCGTGCGTCACCTCGACGCCCTTGGGCTCGCCGGTCGATCCGGAGGTGAACAGCACGTAGGCGAGGCCGTCGGGATCGACTCTTGCCGAAACGTTTTCGGTGACAACGGGTGGCTCTCGCAGGACGTCGGCGAGGGTCAGCTCGGGCACCGGTAGTGCCAGCTGCTGCCCGCCGCATACCAGGGCCAAGCACACCGCGCCGGTTCCCAGGATGCGTTCCGCGCGGTCGCGTGGCTGGTCGGCGCCGATAGGCAGGTAAGCCGCGCCGACGCTCAGGATGCCCAGCAGCGCCGGCACCTGCTCGGCGGTTTTCGGGCCCATCACCGCGACCGTGTCGCCGGCGCCGACGCCGGCCGCGCGCAACGCGGCGGCCACCGCCAGGGCCTGGTCGCGCAGCTGCCCGTAGCTGAGGTCACCGGAGCTGGCGAAAAGGGCGGGCGCGTCGGGTCGCCGCTCGGCTTGCCGAAAGAACCCGTTGTGCAACGCTTCTCCGCTGGGCTCGGCGGTGCGGCCATTGACCGCGTCGCGCACCGCGCGCTGCGCGTCCGGCAGCGGCGACGGTCCCGGTGCGTCCCAGCTGTCCTCGGAGGAAGCCAGCCTGAGCAGTTCGTCGATGTAGTAGGCGAACATGGCGTCGACGACGCCCGGGGCGAAGATGCTTTCGCGCACATCCCAATTCACCAGCACGCCACCGTCGAACTCGGTGACCTGAGCGTCGAGCAGCACCTGGGGACCCTGGGAGATGATCCACGCGGGTGTCCCGAATTGATCGGTGACCTCGGGGCTGAACAGTGCGCCGAGTCCCAGCGCGCTGGTGAAGACCACCGGCGCGAGCACCTGGGTGCCGCGATGGCGGCTGAGGTCCCGCAGCACCGACAGCCCGGGATAGGCGGAGTGGGCGGCGGCGGTCCGCATGGCCTCCTGCACGGCCTGCGCCCGCGCCGCCGCGGTCCGGGCGCCCGTGAGGTCGACGTCGAGCAGCAGCGAGGAGGTGAAGTCGCCGACCAGGGAGTCGACGTCGGGGTGCAGCGGCTGGCGCCCGAACAGCGGCACGTTCAGCAGGAAGCGCGAGGTGGTTGACCAGCGAGCCAAGGCGTTGGCGAAGGAGGCGGCCAGGGCCATCGCCGGGGTGACCCCGCGGGCCTGGGCGCGGGAGAACAGGGCGTCGCGGGTCTGCGGTTCCAGCCAGTGCCAGAACCGGGTGCTCGTCCGCGAACTGCGGTCGCCGGTGGTGGGCAGGGCAGGCGGGTCCGGCAGCTGCGGTATGCGTTGCGCCCACCAATCGCGGGCGGCGTCGCGGGCCGGCTGCGGCCGCGCCTCTTCCGCCTCGATCGCGTGGCGGTACTGCCGGTAGGTGTAGGTCAGCGCGGGCAGGTCGTGTCCGAGGTACAGGGCGGCCAGGTCGGCCATCAGGGTCCGGTAGCTCATCGCATCGGCGGCCTGCATATCCAGATCGACGTGTAGGCGCGAGCGTTCGCCCGGCAGCCGCGTCAATGCCAGCTCGAACACCGCTCCATCGAGCTGCTGGTGTGATTTGGCATCGCGGATGGCCGCGAGTCGCCGATCCGCTTCGTCGCCGTCCAGGCAGCGCAGATCCTCGACGGCGACCGGGAAGTCGTCACCGGTTGCCGCGATCCGCTGCGTGCCGTCGGGCAGGAACCGCACCCGCAGCATGGGGTGGCGCCGGGCCAGCGCCGTGGCCGCGTCGCGCAGGCGTTCCGGATCGATGGCGCCGCCGTCGAACTCGACATAGAGGTGACCGGCCACCCCGCCGAGCTGCTGATGGTCCTGGCGGCCGACCCACATCGCGTGCTGCATCGGGGCCAGCGGGAACGGCTCACCCGCGTCACCCGCCGGTCGCGCGGGGTTGTGCTGCGCGGCGGGATCGGCCGGCGAGCAGGCGCTGACCAGCTCGGTCCACGCCTCGACCGTCGGAGTTTCGGCCAGCGTGGCGAAGTCCACGGCGATGCCCTCACGGCGCCAGCGGCCCGCCAGCGTCATGATCCGGATGGAGTCCAGGCCCTGGCCGATGAGGTTGGTGCTGGGGTGAACGTCGTCGACACCGACGCCGAGCAGGTCGGCCACCTGCGCCCGGACGTCTTCCGAGCGCGCCGAGGCACGCACCACGAACCCTCCCTGGATTAGCACAGGCTGCCCTAAGTATTTTTGGTTACCCTATCCTTACTCACAAATCGCCGCTACTACGCCCCCCGGTTTAAGGACCCATGACCGCGAAGACACCACCGGCCCTGGCCGGGGCCCTCGAAGGGTTCGTGCCGTTCCCCGCCGATCGGGTCGCCGCCTATCGGGCGGCCGGCTACTGGGCGGGACGCACGCTGGACACCATCCTGAGCGATGCGGCGCGGCGCTGGCCCGACCGAACGGCCGTGCTCGACGCCGCGGACGGTGCGGGCCTGAGCTATGCCCAGCTCGACGCGCGCGCCGGCCGCGCCGCCGCAGGATTGCACGCGCTGGGCATCGCGCCGGGCGACCGGGTACTGCTGCAACTGCCGAACGGTTGCCAGTTCGCGGTGGCGCTGTTCGGGCTGTTGCGCGCGGGCGCCATCCCGGTGATGTGCCTGCCCGGCCACCGGGCCGCCGAATTGGGGCACTTCGCCGGCGTCAGCCAAGCCACCGGATTGGTGATCACCGATGCGGCAAACGGTTTCGACTACCGCGCCATGGCGTGCGAACTCATCCACGACCACCCGACGCTCGAGCACGTCATCGTCGACGGCGACCCCGGCCCGTTCACCTCGTGGACACAACTCTGCGATCGGGCCGCCACCGCACCGCCGCCGCCGGCGCGCGATCCGGGATCGCCTGCGCTGCTGCTGGTTTCGGGCGGCACCACCGGGACTCCCAAACTCATCCCCCGCACCCACGACGATTACGTGTTCAACGCGACCGCCAGCGCCCAGGTGTGCCGGCTCACGGCCGGCGACGTCTATCTGGTGCTGCTCTCGGCCGGCCACAACTTCCCGCTGGCCTGTCCCGGGCTGCTCGGCGCGATGACCGTGGGCGCCACCACCGTGTTCGGCACGGACCCCAGCCCGGAGGCCGCATTCGCCGCCATCGAGCGCCACGGCGTCACGGTCACCGCCCTGGTGCCGGCCCTGGCCAAGCTGTGGGCGCAAGCCTGCGAGTGGGAGCCGGTGACACCGAAGTCTCTGCGGCTCTTACAAGTTGGCGGCGCCAAGCTGGAGGCCGACGACGCCCGCCTTATCCGCGCCGCGTTGACCCCGGGACTGCAGCAGGTATTCGGGATGGCGGAGGGGCTGCTGAACTACACCCGCCCGGGCGATCCGCCCGACCTCACCGACCACACCCAGGGCCGGCCGCTCTGCGCGGCCGACGAATTGCGCGTCGTCGACGCCGACGGCGAACCCGTGGCGTCAGGCGAGGAAGGCGAGCTGCTGGTGCGAGGGCCGTACACGCTCAACGGCTACTACCGCGCCGAGCGCGACAACCAACGCTGCTTCGACCGCGACGGCTTCTTCCGAAGCGGCGACCTGGTCCGGCTCCGGCACGATGGCTATCTAACGGTCACCGGGCGGGTCAAGGACGTGATCTGTCGAGGCGGTGAAACCATCTCCGCCGCGGACCTCGAGGAGCAGATGCTCAGCCACCCGTCGATCTTCTCCGCGGCAGCGGTGCCATTGCCGGACCCGTACCTCGGCGAAAAGATCTGCGCGGCGGTAGTTTTCACCGGTCCCGCGGTGACGTTAGCGGAACTGAACTCCTACCTCGACCGGCGTGGGGTGGCCGCCCACGCCCGGCCCGACGCGCTGGTGCCGATGACCACACTGCCCACCACACCCATCGGCAAGATCGACAAAAAGGCGATCGCCGCCCAGATCTCGGCTCAGCCAGGGTGACGTCAGCCGCTGTGCTTGGCCCGTAATGCTTCAAGGAGCCTGTCCATCACCGCGCCGGCATCCGCCCTCGCCTGGCGATGATCGTCTGCACGGGCAATGTAGAGCGTTGCCTCGCGCAACGCCCCCATGACGGACAGGGCCGTGGCCTCGACGGGTTGGGGCGGGATGCTGCCGGACTCGATGGCGTCGGTCAGCAGCGCCGTCACGAATCCGATGTTGTATCGGTGCCCGATGTCGCTCCAGCGTTCCCAGCCAAGCACCGCCAGCGCCTCCAGCAAAACGATGCGCTGGACCTCCGGCTCGGCACACGCGTCCAACCACAGGCCCGCGCACAGCCGCATGATCTCGACCGGATCGGATTCCCCGGCGGCCGCGACGGCCTCCCCCATCCGGGCCGCCATCTCGCCCTCCACTTGCTCGAACACCGCCGCGAATAGCTCTGTCTTGTCGGCGAAGTGGTGGTACAATGCGCCGCGCGTCACGCCGGCGTCGCGCACAATCGTCTCCAGAGATACCTCGGCGAATCCCAACGATGCGAACAGTGGCCGGGCGGCGCTGATCAGCGCGCCACGCGTGTCCGCGGCGCGCTCCGCCTGTGTGCGGCGACCGTCCTGCGCCATGCGAGCCTCACCTTTCACACCCACGTATGCATGTCATGCATACCGCATGAAGGTCGTGGGGTGCGATACCGCGGGAGGCAGCGTCGTTCAGAACACTCTGAGCTGACGGATGATCTCCACAGCAGACGGGTCGCCCTCGGCCTGAACGCCGAGGCTTTCCCAGGGACCGCGTTGGGTTATCCATCGCACGAACGCTTCCGAATTGGACGTGATACGCGCGGCCACATCGCCATGGGCGCCGAGGCGCAGGGTCCTGGCGCACAGCCCGTCGAGGCGAATCTCGGCACCCACGCGTAAATCGTTGAGCAGGTGGGTGTTCTGCTGCGGCAGCGCAGCCTCGATCCAGTCCAGCGTGGGGGCAAGCCGTAGTTCGTCGACGGGTGGCGGATCTGACCGCAACGGTCCATCCGGGGCAAACAAGTCGTATCGAAGATGGATGAAGGATTCGAAGACAAAAGTCGTGGGCACGACGGAGGCCGGATAAGTTCCGACGTCACCGATCGGTATCTCGATATCTTGGCCCTCGACAGCGGCGAGCAACTCCAGCCCTCGCGAACTGACCGACTCATAGTCGGCCACCACCTCCGCCGGGGTCATCGAACGACGGGACTCGACGTACAGGTCCGCTGCGCGTTCGGCGGGCAGGCCGCCGGGATCGGGCAGCGTCGACGGATCAACCGCCAACCAGTAGCTGCACGCCATGTGCGATACCAGATCCTGGACCGACCAGCCCGAACACCCGCTGCCCTCCGCCCACATCGAATCAGGCATTTGCGCGCAAACCTTCAGAACGGTTGCGCGTTCCTCCGCTATCGCGTCGAGCGTGGCAGACATGAACCCATCTCCTCTCATACATACCGTATGTATGAACATACACTCTGTATGTAGAACGTCAAGCGGTCCTCCGGTGTGCATTCGGGCGGCGGCGCGAACCTTTGCGCCGCCCGGAGCGGCGCAAAGCCGGGTTGGCACGTGCGACCGGGCGCCGTTTTAGTCCCCTGACGGCCAATCTCCCTGATCAGTAGGTCATTTCGCGCAACTCGGCCCCGTCCGCGGCGAAAGCCGTTGGCGTCAGCCAACACTGACGACCCCACGGGCCCCTTTCGCATTCTGGATAGGCGATCGCAGGCTGGATGATCGCGCGCAGAAAAATTCTTCGGCTGGTACTATTCCGCCGTAACCTCGCCTGGGATATGGTGATCGAGGCGTCGTTTCGTGGGTCTGGGAGTTGCACGAATGGCATTGCCGAGATAGCTCTCGCTATCGGTGAGTATTCGACACGTTGGGTCCGTGGCGTCGAGATAAAGGCTTGTTTGAGCAGTAGTCCGGAGTTAACCGCGCGCCGCATCAAACGAATCCGCGTGCCGGTTGACTCTTGCACGGCAAGTGGATGGCAATCGTGCGGGTCCTGTCAATCCTGTGCGCTTGCCAGGCCCGAGGGGGACGTTTATGCTTGCGCCGCGCGACGGTCAGCGAGTCGCCTATTGGCCCTGGTTGACGACACGCGCGGGGCCATTTCAGGCCAGAGTGAGCCAAATCACTGAGCCACATTTCACGCAGCTAGCGATAAGGCACTTACCGGCCTCGCGAAATAAAACTCGCTCGGCACCCCAAAGTCAAACGGCAACTCACGCGCGGGCGCGTTATGGTCATCCGACTGGCGTCGCCAACTGAGGAGGAAAGGTAGCGCATGTTCCTGGGCACGGTTGACGACTGGACAGCCGAGGGCACCGTCGTATCGTGGTATCCCACCGCGAACACTTACGCGCGCGCCGCAGAAGCGCAATATCACCCCGCCCCGGTCAGTTACCAGCAGTCACAGCATCTTCGCTATTACCGGCGCCAGGTCAGCCTCGGCCGCGATATCCCTCGGTTGTGCATCGGAGCCTGGGAGATCAGGGGCGTCTGCGATGTCGATGCGATGACTCAAGCGCTGAATAGCCACGTGCGGCGACACGATGCCTACCACGACCGGTTTGCCTTCTCTGACAATGACGAAATCATCCGCTACGTCATTGCCGACCCGGAGAACATCACGCTCGTGCCAACGGATCTCGGAGAAATGGCTCCGCTTCAGATCCGCAAGCTCATCGTCGATACCCCCGACCCGCTGCAATGGGACTGCTTCAGCTTCGGAATTGTCCAAGGCGAAGACCGGTTCACCATCTACATCGCCGTCGATCACCTGCGCGCCGACGGTATGTCGGCCGGTGTGATCTTCCTGGACATCCAGACGGCGTACTTCAGCGCGCTGCAGAACGGGCAGGCCGCGCTGGCGCCCGCGGCCAGTCATCGTGAATTCAGCGCGAAGCAGCGCGCCTACACCGCGAGCCTTGATGAGGAATCGCCCGAAATCCAGCGCTGGCGCGCCTTCCTCTCGGCGAACAATGGTGCGCTGCCGAGGTTTCCACTGGAACTGGGCGAGGCGGCCGCGGATACGCCGGGAGCCATCGACGTGTTCGACCTGATCGATGACGATCAGGGCCGGCGTTTCGAGGCCGCGTGCCGTGCCGCGGGAGCACGCTTCAGCGGTGGCGTGTTCGCCTGCGCCGCTTTGGCCGAGCATCGGTTAACAGGCGCGGCAACATATTTCGGTCTAACTCCCTTTGATAACCGGCGCGATCCCGCCCATGCCACCGCGGTCGGCTGGTTGGCCAGTTTCGTCCCGCTGGCGATTCCGACCGCCGGTGCGTCATTCGACGAAGTGGTGAGCGCCGCCCAGGCGTCGTTTGATGCGAACGCGGCCCTCGGCGCCGTGCCCTACTACCACCTGCTCGAGACACCGGCCGGCTCGGCGGGCCACTTCGAGGTTCCGGACCGACCGGTGCCGATGTTGTCCTATATCGACATTCGCAAGCTGCCGTTCGGTGACTACTTCGACGGTTTGCGCGCCGGCATCTGGGGTGACAACCGGCTGTCGGAGACGGTGTGCATGTGGGTCAACCGCATGCACGACGGAACACAACTGGTGGTCGCTTACCCGGGCACCGACATCGCTCGCGGGTCGGTCCGGCGCTATGTCGAAACCATGCGCGCCGAATTCACGCGGGTGTCCGACGCCGGGCTGCACGACGATGCCTGATGCATTTGTGTTCCTGCCATAGGTCTCGGCGTGAGTGGCCTGACGACACATGCACCTCCTAACTCGCCAGTGACGAAGCTGGCGCTTCTGGACCAGGCCGCGTTCCTGCGGCTGCGGGCCACCGGTCAAGGCAGCACGGTGCAATGCACGTGGGTGTACGACCGCGACGTGAACATCGACGAATTGCGCACCTTCAAAGACAATCTCGGTGCCGGTCTCCTCGGACGGCGCATCGAGCGCTCACCGCTGCCTTTCGGGCGTCATCGCTGGGTACTCGACAACGATTCACCTGACATCGCGCTAGACCCGCGGCAACCGCGGTCGGCGATCGGCGCGTGGATCGAAAGACGCGCACAGGTACCCGTCGACCCCGAGTTCGGCCCGACGTTTCACCTGGGCGTGCTACCGCTGGACGACGGAGGCGCGGCAGTCACCTTGGTGTCATCACACTGCGTCGTCGATGGACTCGCGGCGATAACGGCGGTAACCGAGGCGGTCAATAAAGAGAGACGCAATCGCGGCTACCCACAACCGAATTCACGTAGCCGGGTGCGCGCCGTCTCCGAGGACCTGACCGATGCCGTGCGTTCGCTGCCGGTGGTCATCCGTGCCCTGATCGCGACTCTGATGATTCTGGTCAAGGCCTCGTCCGGTCCCCGGTCTGCGCCTGGGGCGCGGCGGCCCGGCCCGCTCTCTGGGATTGATGATGAGCAGACGGCACTCCCATCGGTGACGATCCAGACCGACGCCGCCGCATGGGAAGCCCGTGCGCGCAGTCTCAACGGAAGCAGCAACACACTCTTCGTCGCATTCGCGGCCCGGCTGGCGCACCGGATCGGCAGGGTGCTTCCAGACGGGAACTCGGTGACGGTCGTACTCCCCGTCAGCGATCGCACCAGCAACGACGACCGGGCCAACGCCCTGACCTCGATCACGCTTACCGTCGATGGAACAGCGGTGGCCAACGACTTGAGTTGCGTGCGGGCCGACGTCAAGAGGCGGCTGACGTCGCTGCACCAAGAGCCCAACGAAATGCTCGCGGGATTACCGCTTGTTCCGTTCACACCACGCTGGCTCGTCCGCCACGCCGAAGGCGTCGCCATGTCGACCGACCAACTTCCGGTCGGCTGCTCCAACCTCGGAAGCCTCGATCCCGCCGTTGGCCGCATCGATGGTGCCGATGCAGACGAGGTCTCCATCCGGCTGGCCGAGCAGGGCATCACCCGCCGTCGCATCGAGCAGACCCATGGCCAATTGTTCTGCAGCACTGGAACGATCAACGGCAGCCGGTTTCTCAACGTCATAGCGTGCCAGGACGGCGCCGGCAACAGCGCAGCGGAAGCCCGCGAGCTCGCGTGCGGCGCGCTGGCTGACCTGCAGGTGGGGGCCACCACCGTCTACGAGGGCCAGATCTGATGGTGGGCCTCGACCTCAGAGCGACTCAAAGCCGGCGCCATCTCATGTACGCGGGTGTCGCCGCCGCGATTGCGGCCTGGGCGGTAGCCGTGCTGTGGTTCGCGATCAAGATCGTTCCGCTCGACGTGTACTGGATGTCGTACTACGCGGCCGACTACACGCATGGCTTCGTGCGGCGCGGTCTTGCAGGCGAATTGGTGCGGCTCGCCCCGGGACACTACTTCTGCGCCACGCTGATTCTGCGGTGGCTGTCGACGGCAGTCTATCTAGGCGGCCTGGCAACGGTCGCGGGCGTGGTGCTCTTCGGTCACCCGCGGTCTGAGCGCAGGTTGATGGTTGCGATGCTGATTCCGTTGCTGCCCTTCGGAGTTCCGTTTGCGGCATACTCGGCCCGGCCGGATCTGTTCGGGGCAGCGGCGCTGGCGCTGTTCTCCTGCACGTTGATGCTCGCACGTTCCCGCGCGGTCGCGGTGGCATTGTGCACGGCCTACGGCCTTGTGATTGCGGCGTTGACGCTCATGCACGAGGCGGTAGGGCTGCAGTTCGCATTGGGCGCCGTGCTGGCGACCGTCGTCCTGGGCGGTGCGCTGACAGACGCCCGGGCCCTCGGCGCGCTCCTCGCGGTGACGCCGGGCGCCTGCACGACGGCCGCGGT
The DNA here is from genome assembly GCF_001665605.1 of Mycobacterium sp. 852014-50255_SCH5639931. Taxonomy (GTDB): domain Bacteria; phylum Actinomycetota; class Actinomycetes; order Mycobacteriales; family Mycobacteriaceae; genus Mycobacterium; species Mycobacterium paraffinicum. Next base: position 120,842 of record NZ_LZSV01000004.1, on the reverse strand, counting down.
CGCGGCATTCGGTCGTCACGACGTCGCCGCTCAACTCTGCGCGTCGGTCCCCCACCACTTGGTGCCCAACCCGTTTGCGACCGTCACGTCACCAACCACGTTGCTGCGCTATGTAATCGACGGGCAATCGAGGCAAACCGATTACCACGACTGGGTGTGCCGCAATGTGATGCCGAACTACGACAACGGAATCACCGATGCCATCCGAACCGTCGGCCACATCGGAATAGTCGGCCTCACCATGTCCCTGGTGTTCGGAGCCGCCGCCGTTGTGGCGACGATGTGGGGACTCAGCAGTGTTTCGGGCGTGCCGCTTGGTGCATTCCTCAACGCGCTGCGGGGCCGTGTGACCTGGGTCGTCGCCGGGTCGGTGTTGATCTCCCCGGTCTTCCTGACCGGCTACGACTGGACCCGCTGGCTGACGATCGTGGCGTTCGACATCGGGGTGGTGTTCGCCCTCTTCGCGTCGCGCAGGCCGGAGATCAGACAGGAGCCGACTCCGAAAACGTTGCGGCTGTTTATTTTTCTCGCGATCGCGCTCGCGCTGAGCCCGGTGGGCACAGTCCCCGGCTTCGGCGGGCCGCGGATGTTCTGACGGCACCGGCCAAGGCGCTAGACGATCCCCTATCAACCCCATCATCATCAACTGATGTGGCGCGTCGGCTCGTGACGAATCGCAGCTTGTTGGGTCTGTCAACCGGACGCTCCTCGACGCAGACCCGATCAATCACGCACGGGTTTCCTATCGCACTGCCGTGGCGTACAGTTTACACAAGGGGGCTTGTATAAACCATATGGAGGGTGGGCTCCCATGACAGGAAACGAAACCTACTTTCTGCGCTCGCAGGGTGATCGCGGCGCCGACAGACAGCCTGGTTCATCTGCGAGCGCCGCAGCGCCTCCCGCGTGCGGCGGTCAAAACGTCACACCCAACAATGACGTCGGCGATCAGAGTCAGGATGCGGGCTATCGCGCAGAGTTACAGCTGGCCGAGAACATCGTCGACCCGCAGACCTGGGCCGGCGGGATTGAAGACAAACGGGCGATTGCACCGCGGCTACGCATCGGTCATGACAGGTGGGTAAATCTATTGTGGCTCATTCCCATTGGGTTCGTTTTGCTGCTCGCGGCGGTAGCGCTCGGCAAGGGCCTGCACAACATGCCGGCCGTCCAGGCATTCATTCAACGGTATCCCGGCAGCCAGGTGCCCTCGGGGGTCAGCCCGGGCATCCCCGCCTGGGCGGGCTGGACGCACTTCTTCAACCTGTTCCTGATGATCTTCATCATCCGCTCCGGAATTCAGATTTTGTGCGACCATCCCCGGCTCTACTTCAGGCGCAACTCCACGCCGGGCAAAGACGAATGGCTGCGGGTGGCAAAGCCCGTGCCTGACGACCCGCTGTGGACGGCCAAGGACGATTCGGTGGCACTGCCGCGTCAATTGGGGTTGCCGGGAATTCGCCATTCGATCGGGTTGGCGCGGTGGTGGCACCTTGGCGTAGACGTCTTGTGGCTACTCAACGGCGCGGTCTTCTACGTGCTTTTGTTGGTCACCGGCCAATGGCGACGAATTGTTCCGACCAGCTGGGACGTCTTCCCCAACGCGGTTTCCGTTGCGATCCAATACCTGTCGTTGGACTGGCCGGTCGACAACACCTGGGTGGCGTACAACGGGCTGCAACTGCTCGCGTACTTCACCACCGTCTTCATCGCCGCACCGCTCGCGCTCATCACCGGGCTCGGAATGTCGCCGGCCCTTTCGATGCGTCTTACCGTGATCAGCAAACGGTTGAGCATCCAGGCCGCGCGCTCGCTGCATTTCCTGGTGCTGGTGTATTTCCTCTTCTTCATCGTTGTCCACGTCACGTTCGTCTTCGCTACCGAGGCATTGCGCAACCTCAACCACATGTTCGCCGCGCGCGACGACAACGGCTGGGTCGGATTCGCCGTCTTCACCGTGGCCATGGTGGTGGTCACCGTCGGCTGGGTGGCCGCCACGCCCTTCACCCATCGCCATCCACGCGTGGTGCAACGGGTCGGCTACGCACTCGTCGGGCCGCTGCAGCGGCTGTTCGAGCGCGCCAACCCCAAGCCGGGCGCGTTCACCGAAGAAGACATCTCGCCGTATCTGTGGCACAACGGCACCTACCCGGAAACCGTTGAGTACAAAGAGCTGGAGCAAAACGACTTTGTCGATTGGCGGCTGCGCGTCTACGGCCTCGTCGAGCATCCGACCGAGTTTTCCCTGGCCGACCTCCATGAGCTGCCCTACCACGAACAAATCACCCAACACTTCTGCATTCAGGGCTGGTCGGGTGTCGCCAAATGGGGTGGCGTGTCGATGCAGACGATCATGGACATCGTCAAGCCGCTGCCGGAAGCCAAGTGGGTGGTGTTCTACTCGCTGGGTCCGGGCGCAGACGGCGGCATCTACTACGTCGCGCACCCGATCGAGCAGATGAGCCATCATCTGACCATGCTGGCCTACGACATGAACGACGAACCGGTGAGTTACGGCCACGGCGCGCCGCTGAGGCTGCGCAACGAACTACAACACGGCTTCCGACATGTGAAGTGGATCAAGGGCATTGAGTTCGTCGCCCACTACTCCGAGCTGGGCAGCGGGTATGGCGGCTACAACGAAGACCACGAATACTTCGGACGTCACCAAACAATCTGACGCGCGGGGACTACCGGCGCCATCGGTCAACGTGGAAGCCTTCCCTACCGCGCACACATAAGATAGGGTTTACACAAGTCAGATTGTAAAAATGCGGGAGGGCGCTAAGCCCATGGCCGACAACGAACTCGACGTGCGACGGCAGCCCATGTCCGGGCTGCCGCGATCCTCGACGAACACCGCCGATATCGCGGACCGCTACAGAGCACAGAACGGCCGAGTCGCCAGGAAGTCCGACGTCGGCGAACGCGACCTGGACTGGAATGTCATCACGTTGGCACCTAACGGCGAAATCAGCACCGCCACTGAAGCCGACGTCGACGTTTTGATCCACGTGCTGTCCGGAAGCGGTCGGCTCACCACCGAAGAGGGCTCGATCTCGCTGACCCCAGGTTCCCTGTTGTGGCTGCCAAGTCGGTCGCGGCCACAATTCACCGCCGGCCCGGACGGACTTCGCTACCTGACCGTGAACCAAAAATGGGAAATCCTGCCCCCATAGTGGAGGACGCGATGGCAACTGACGTCGTGCCGCAAAATCGATGCTGAACTGGAAATGCCTTGACCGGACGGAGGAGCTGATGGCCTACAACGGGATCATCCGGGTGTGGCGCGGCGACGAGCAGGGTGGCGAACTCCGTGACTTCACCGTCGAGGTCAACGAGGGTGAGGTCGTGCTGGACGTCATCCACCGGCTGCAGGCCACGCAAGTGCCCGACCTGGCGGTGCGCTGGAACTGCAAGGCGGGCAAATGCGGTTCCTGCTCGGCGGAGATCAACGGCTATCCGAAGTTGATGTGCATGACTCGCATGTCGACCTTCGCCGAGGACGAGGTTGTCACGGTCACCCCGATGCGGGCCTTCCCGGTGATTCGCGATCTCGTCGCCGACGTCTCGTTCAACTATGAAAAAGCCAGAGAAATGCCGTCTTTCGCGCCACCCAAGGATCTACGGCCCGGCGAGTACCGGATGGCCCAAGCCGACATCCAGCGCTCGCAGGAGTTCCGCAAGTGCATCGAGTGCTTCCTGTGCCAAGACGTCTGCCACGTGATCCGTGACCACGAAGACAACAAGCGAGCGTATGCCGGACCGCGCATGTTCATCCGCCTCGCCGAACTGGAAATGCACCCCCTCGATACCGCCGACCGGCGAGATCTCGCCCAGGGCGAGCAAGGCCTGGGACTGTGCAACATCACCAAGTGCTGCACCGAGGTCTGCCCGGAACACATCAAGATCACCGACAACGCCATCATCCCCATGAAGGAACGCGTCGCGGGCCGCAGGTATGACCCGGTGGTCTGGCTGGGGCGCAAGCTCTTTCGCCGGTAGCACGCCACGAGAGCATTCAGCGTCGGCCATCACCCGGCCGTAAAACCGGCGCAGCCGCCCCTCGACGTCCGCGCGAGTGGCACAACTCAGTCACGCGCGATCACCCTGGCGAGACACAGTTCGGGTTCGACGAAGGGTTCCAGCTCGGCGTGCATCGCCAGCCCGGAACCAACCGACTCCGCCGGGCCAGCCAGGCCCTGCAGCAGCCCCTGGTGCAGGGCGCACGCCACCTCCGGGTGATCGCGGGCCATATCACGGACCGGGCAGCTGTGCAGGCGGATGGTCCGCTGGTTGCCGGGAGTCGACTTTTCGGGCGGGACCAGCTCGGGACCGAATCCCATGCGGTCGAACACCGTCGTGATCACCGCCGATCGCTCTTCAGCGGCTTTTCTGGGCGTAAGGCGGTGTGGAACATGTTGCCCCGCAATATCTTCGTGGGGGTCGTCCTCCGTGATCCGCTCAGCCCATCGGCGGCCGGCGGCTTCGGCGCGGCGGCGCCGCTTGTCGACGGTATCCCCGAGTTCCAGCGCCAATATCTCGGCCAGGATTCGATAGTCCAGCCGCTCGCGCACCGCGCAGTAGCCGGTGCGGGGGCGGCCCACGCCCGCACGTGTGATCCGGGTGCGTTCGACGAGCCCCTCGGTGCACAGCGCGTCAAGATGAAAGCGCACGGTCGTCGTGTGCAGTCCGAGCCGGGCGCCGAGTTCGGCCGCGTCGACCGGTCCGTCGTGCTCGCGCACCAGTTCCAGAACTCGTTGGCGCTGCCGGTTGCGTTCCCCGCGGTGCGGCCGTCCGGCCTCGTCCTCGTTGTGCTCGCCCACCCCATCGGTCCTCTCGTCCGGTTGCCTTTCAGCTATTTAGAGGATATTATTCATTAATAATAGCACTGAACGCCCTGGCGTCTCCACTAACGCGACGACCTTGGGGCAGCAGGGAAACCGGAGGTGCGCCGTGTTGGACACCATGGTGGAAACCACAGTCATCGAGAACGCGGTCCGGATCGCCTGCCGTGCCCCGTCGCTGTACAACACCCAGCCGTGGCTGTGGGTGACAGACGGCGCCGGGCTGGACCTGTTTCTCGATACGAGCCGCGTCGTGCACACGGACCGATCGATGCGAGAGGCCCACATCGGCTGCGGCGGGGCGCTCGATCATTTTCGGGTGGCGATGGCGGCCGCGGGCTGGATCGCCGATGTCGAGCGATTTCCCGATCCAGCTAATCCGGCCCGCCTGGCGCGGGTGAAATTCGTCCCCGCGGAAGGCGTGACCGACGAGCAGCGTCGCCGCGCCGACGCGATGCTGAAACGCCGGACTGATCGGCTGCCCTTCCTCGCGCCGGTCGACTGGGAATCGTTCGAGCCCCTGCTACGCGGTGGGATCGACGGCGGCGGGGTGCGCTTGGACGTGCTACCGGAGGAGACGCGTCCGCGCCTCGCCGAGGCAGCCGAGTTCACCGAGTCGCTGCGTCTGTACGATTCTCCGTATCATCTCGAACTCGATTGGTGGACAGCCCCGTTCGAAGTATCCGAGGGCATCCCCTATAGCTCGCTGATCTCGGCCGCCGAGTCGCATCGGGTAGGCGTCAATCGCCGCTTTCCCTTCACCCGCAACCTGGACAGGCGCGCCGGGATCACGCGAGATTTCTCGAAGATCTTGATGCTGTCCACCGAGGACGACACCCACGCCAACGCGCTGGCGTGCGGCGAGGCGCTGTCGAGTGTCCTCCTGGAATGCACGATGGCCGGCTTGGCCACCTGCACGGTCTCGCAACTGACGGAACTGTCGGTCAGCCGCGAACTGCTCGCGGCGATCACGGGTCACACCGACCTGCCCCAGGTCCTGATCCGGGTGGGTGTCGCACCGGCACTCGACGGGACGACGCCGCCCACGCCGCGGCGGGCGCTCGCCGACGTGTTGCGACGCAAGGGCTGAGTCTCTGCGGTGGCAGCGAACCGGCGTCGACAGTCGCGCGTGGCGAGCCCGGGTTTTCGAAACCCGCGGTTGCGAACTCGCTTACAGGTTGAAGCTCGGGTAGACATAGCCGGACGACCAGTAGGGCGAGCACCCGTAATACCCACAGACACGGCTCTGGTAGTCACGATCGTTGACCAGTCCTGCCTCATACGCCGGTGCCCCGCAGATGTGATCGTGCGTATCGCCGACGAAGACATCATCACTGGTGGTCGCGTCGATCACGTCGACTGGGATGAAAGACTTCTTTTCGCCGATGCCGAGAAGGCCACCATGGTCGACGAGGAGGAAGCGGGGCTTGCGCTCACGGTCGTCCACGAAGACGTCATGCACCCTGCCGAAGTGCTTGTGGTCCTTGTCCTTTACCTGCCGTCCACGCATGTCATCGGTGGCGTTCTTGACCTTCACGACCGTACCCGTGAGCTTGATGAGAGCGGTGTCAGCCTCGGTTGTCATCGGGACTCCTGGTCAATAGTGGGCGTCGAGATGGCTCGAGGTTGCAGCGCACTCGACGGATCTATAACGTGCCGTCGGCTGATTGCGACTGGATGGTCAGCTCCGGCATGTACCCAGTATGCGGCCGGCCCGCAAGAGGGTGTTCATCGAATTCCGGCGGTTCGCTCGGGCCGGTGTGCCAACCTGCCACTCTTGCCCTGGTACTCAATTGCCGTAGGCTCGAATTACCAGTCAGGCAGCCCGTAAGGGGGTTTCTCATGGCCTCGGACAGCTTCGGAACGCGTGATCAACTTGCCGTTGGCGGCACCACCTACCAGATCCACCGCCTGGCACGGATCGACGGCGCGGATCGGTTGCCCTACAGCTTGAAAGTCTTGCTGGAGAACCTGTTACGCAACGAGGACGGCCGGCTGGTGACCGCCGAACAGATCGGCGCACTGGCGGCCTGGGATCCGGGGGCCAAGCATGGGCGGGAGGTGGCCTATACCCCGGCGCGAGTGCTGATGCAGGACTTCACCGGGGTGCCGTGCGTGGTGGACCTGGTGGCGATGCGCGACGCCATCGCCGATCTCGGCGGTGACACCAAACGAATCAATCCACTGTGCCCGACGGAGCTGGTGATCGACCACTCGGTGATCGCCGACGTCTTCGGCCGCCCGGACGCCTTCCGGATCAATGCCGAATTAGAGTTCGAACGCAATGCCGAGCGCTATCAATTGCTGCGCTGGGCACAGCAGGCGTTCACGGATTTCAGTGTCGTGCCACCGGATACCGGGATCTGCCACCAGGTCAATCTGGAATACCTGTCCCGAGTCGTGTTCACCCGCCAGGGCCCGGACGGTCCGCAGGCCTATCCGGACACGCTCGTCGGCACCGACTCGCACACCCCGATGGTCAACGGGCTGGGGGTGCTCGGCTGGGGTGTGGGCGGCATCGAAGCCGAGGCGGCCATGCTCGGCCAACCGATGAGCATGCTGATACCGCAGGTGCTGGGCCTGAAGCTGACCGGTGAGCTACCGCCCGGCACCACGGCCACCGACTTGGTGCTGACGGTGGCCGAGCTGCTGCGTCGAACCGGTGTGGTCGGCAAGTTCGTCGACTTCTACGGGCCCGGCGTGGCCAACGTACCGCTGGCCAACCGGGCCACCATCGGCAACATGAGCCCCGAATACGGCGCCACCTGCGCCATTTTCCCGATCGACGACGTCACCCTGGACTACCTGCGGCTGACGGGTCGCCCCGAACACCAGGTCCGGCTGGTGGAGGCCTACGCGAAGGAGCAGGGCCTGTGGCACCACCCCGACCACGAGCCGACATTCTCGCAGACGATCGAACTGGACCTCGGCACGGTCGAGCCGTCGATCGCGGGGCCCAAACGACCGCAGGACCGCATCCCGTTGCGCGTCGCTCCCCAGGCGATCGCCGGGTTGCTATCGGGTCAGACATACACCGAGGCAATGGAATTGGGTCTGGACGAGGCGTCCGCGGAGTCGTTCCCCGCCAGCGATTCGATCGCGGTCAGCAGCGACCACCCCAGCGACCGCCCGCGCGCGCCGCAGACCAACGGCGACGGGACCGACTGGCCGCGCAACCCCGTCGAGATCAGCCTGCAGGGAGACCGGGTCAGCGTCGACAACGGGGACGTGGTGATCGCCGCGATCACCTCCTGCACCAATACCTCCAATCCGTCGGTGATGCTGGGCGCGGCCCTGCTGGCGAAAAAAGCGGTGGAAAAGGGGCTGAACCGCAAACCCTGGGTCAAGACCTCGCTGGCACCCGGCTCCCGGGTCGTCACCGACTACTACGAAAAGGCCGGGCTGACACCATATCTGGATAAACTCGGCTTCAACCTCGTGGGCTACGGATGCACCACCTGCATCGGCAACTCCGGGCCACTGATTCCCGAGGTCAGCCAGGCGGTGACCGAGAACGACCTCACCGTCTGCTCGGTGCTGTCAGGCAACCGCAATTTCGAGGGCCGTATCCACCCGGAGTGCAAGATGAATTTCCTTGCGTCCCCACTGTTGGTCGTCGCCTACGCACTGGCGGGCACCCTGCACACCAACCTGCTGCGCGACCCGCTGGGCACTGGAAGCGACGGACAGCCGGTCTACCTGCGCGACATCTGGCCCACCACCGACGAGATCGCCGAGGTCATCGCCGACTCCGTGCGCTCCGAAATGTTCAGCAAGGACTACGCCGACGTGTATGCCGGCGACGACCGCTGGCGCTCGCTGGCGGTTCCCGAAACCGACACCTTCCAATGGGATCCGAGCTCCAGCTATGTCCGCAAGCCGCCCTACTTCGACGGCATGCGCCGCAACCCGCAACCGGTCGCGGACATCGCGGGGGCCCGGGTGCTGGCCAGGCTCGGTGACTCGGTCACCACCGATCACATCAGTCCGGCCGGCTCCATCAAGGCCGACTCGCCTGCGGGAAAGTACTTGTCCGAACACGGGATTGCACGCAAGGACTTCAACTCCTACGGCTCGCGGCGCGGCAATCATGAGGTGATGATCCGCGGCACCTTCGCCAACATCCGGCTGCGCAACCAACTCGCCCCGGGCACCGAAGGCGGATGGACACGCGACTTCACCCAGCCCGACGGCCCGGTGGCGACCATTTACGACGCCTCGGTGAACTACGCAAAGGCGGGTACGCCCCTGGTCATCCTCGCCGGCAAGGAATACGGCTCCGGGTCATCGCGCGACTGGGCGGCCAAGGGCACCGCCCTGCTCGGGGTGCGCGCGGTAATCGCCGAATCCTACGAACGGATCCACCGGTCCAACCTGATCGGGATGGGTGTGCTGCCACTGCAATTCCCCGAGGGGCAGAGCGCGGACTCGCTGCGGTTGACCGGCGAGGAGACCGTCGACATCACCGACGTTACTGCGCTCAACGAGACCATCCCCGACGCTGTGCGCGTCAAGGCCGGCGGCGTCGAGTTCGACGCGATCGTGCGCATCGACACCCCCGGCGAGGCCGACTACTACCGCCACGGTGGGATCATGCAATACGTCCTGCGAGAATTGCTCTAGCCATGGGTACCGAAAACTCGGTTTCGGAGTCCCGGATTGCCGCGAGTGTTGCATCCTGTGTCATCCGAGTATCGGATCTGGACCGGTCGCTGAACTTCTACTGCGATGTGTTCTCATGCCGGGTGCTCGTCCGCGAGTCCGGCATGGCATTACTGTTGACGCCCAGCGGCTTTCAGCTCTACGTCCACGCGGACAGCAGTTTCCGGCATCGCAGCGCGGCCACGATCGGTGTCCAATATCTGATGTGGGCTACCGATAACGAAGCCGATCTGGAACAGATAGCACAGCGCCTCCGCGCCTACGATGTCGCCACATTCTCCTACACCCAAGGTGGGGTGACTTTCGTCGAAGGTTGCGACCCGGATCGAGAACGCGTAATCGTCGCCTATCCAAGCCCCCGCCAGCTGTCGCGTGAAGTGATTGCGAAGCGGCTTTACGGTTGATCTGGCGCTACGAAGGACACTGCGCGTGTTGGTCAAGGAGTTCACGAACTTGTCGAGGCCCGTCCAGATCGGCAGCACCACGAAGCCGATTCGCAAAAGCCAGAACGCGCGCACGCGGGATCGCTACGGGCAGGTACGTTGCCAGATGCCGGTGGTGCCGTGTATCGATGTGCCGCGTACGTTGGCAGTGCTGACCTCGTTCGCAACTACTCGATTGTCAACCGTCGCTGCTAGATTGAGGTATGTGCAGCGATGCGCGTAACGGCAATGATGTCTTGGCGCGGCTCAGGAGTTCGACTGACCGGGTACGGCGTCGGCTGTATGAATACGTGGCCTCATGCGAAGACCCGGTGGGCCGGGACAACGCGGCCGCCGCAGTCTGCATCAGCCGCACACTTGCCGCCTGTCATCCCCACAAACTCGCCGGGGGGATCCTCGTCGTCAGCTACTCGCGGTTGCCGGCCGGTCAGGCCCCGGGGCGGGGCGTCCGGCAAAGCGATACGGCCCGACGCGACCAGACGTGTCGGTGAGCATCGCCTCTTTCGGCCGGTCACCCGCGACGAAGGTACCGCTGTGTGCCAAAGGGCATCCAATTGGACGTGAAGGAGACAACGAATGGGGACTCACAAGGTGCAGGTGCGTCGGGTCTACGATGCGCCTTCCCGCGGGGACGGAAACCGCGTGCTGGTGGACCGAGTCTGGCCACGCGGCTTGACCAAGGAAAGCGCGCACCTGGACGAGTGGTGCAAGGCCGTCGCACCCTCCACCGAGCTGCGCAAGTGGTACCACCACGATCCGGAGCGGTACACCGAGTTCGCCCGGCGCTATCGCAACGAGCTGACCGAACCCGAGCGGGCGGAGGCGCTGGCACACCTGAGGACGTTGGCGAAGGGCCGAAACCTGACTCTGCTCACGGCAAGCAAGGCCGCCGACATCAGTGAGGCGACGGTGCTCGCGACGATGCTGAGTTGAGCGGTCGTGCAGGACTGCCGGCCTGGGCAACCCCCGTTCGTTCCGTGTCGAACCGTGTTGTCTGCGTTGCACTTTGCTTGAGCAGACGTGCTTGCCCAGACGTCGCTGTTCGCGCTCTGGAATGTGGGCACGTCGATTGACGCGGATATCCCGATGTCAGTACGGTACGTACCGGCGGGAACAGACACGATGACGATGGCCGTGAAACTCAACCGCCGTTCATTACCTGTGCTCAGACGAGAATGCGTAACGGGCGTCCGAGCAGTTTCACCAGGTCTTCCAGGAATACTGCGGCCATGGCACCGTCGAGGACGCGGTGGTCGATGGCCAAAGTCAATTTCACTCTGTTTGCGGCGGCGACTTGACCGTCTCGGATGACGGCTTCTTCCTGGATGGCGCCGACGGCGAGGATCGCGGCCTCGGGCGGGTTGATGACGGCAGTGAAGTGGTCGATGCCGTACATCCCCAAGTTGCTGATCGTGAATGTGCTGCCGGTCATCTCGTCGGGTGTGAGCTTTCCCGCACGCGCTCGGCTGATGAGGGTATGCGCCTCGACGCCAATCTCGTTGAGGCTCTTGCGGTCCGCGTCGCGGATAACAGGCACGACGAGTCCGTTGCCGGTAGCGACGGCGCAACCAATGTTCACGTGGCTGTGGCGCACCAGATGATCGCCGCCCCATGAGGAATTGACGTAGGGGTGGGAACGCAGGGTCACCGCACACGCGCGGATCAGCAGATCGGTGACGCTAATTTTCGGCCCGGTATCCGAAAACTCCGCGTTGAAATCAGCGCGCAACCTCTGCAGCGCACCGGCGTCAGCGACCGAGGTGAGGTAAAAGTGCGGCGTAGCAGCACTTTCGGTGAGTCGCTGTGCCGCGATCCGGCGTATCGATGACAACGGCGCGCGCTCATCGCCGGTGGCACCGGCCGCCTTATCCATTGCCAAGGGAGGCCCGACAGCCGCCGAGCCCCGGCCGATGACTGCTTCAATGTCTGCGCGCACGATGCGTCCGCCGGGGCCGGTTCCTGTGACGCCGGCCAGGTCGATTCCGTGCTCACGAGCCAGCGTGCGCACCAGCGGAGTGGCCCTTACCGGCGCCGCGGGGTGCATCGGTGTCTTTGCGGCAGGCGCGCCATGGGTCGGCACGATCGAGGCTTTTTCAGCGTCACCGGGCCGGGTATCGGGTGCCGCTTCCTGGCCGGCGATGACGGCGATGGGCTGACCGACGGGGACGGTGCTGCCGGGTGATGCGATGATGCGGGCCAGCACGCCGCTGTCGTAGGCCTCGAGCTCCATGGTGGCCTTGTCGGTCTCGATTTCGGCGAGTATGTCGCCACGCTGGACAACGTCGCCTTCGTGCTTGAGCCATTGACCGACAACACCTTCGGTCATGGTGTCCGACAACCGTGGCATCAGCACATCGGGCATAAACGGTCCCTCTCAGTAGGCGAACCGGCTGGCGTCGAGAACCTCGCCGATGACCTTGGTCAGGTCGGCGGCGTCGGGCAGGGCCGCCAGCTCGAGCGGCTTGGCGTAGGGCAGAGGCACTTCGGCGGCGGCGACCCTGCGGATCGGCGCATCGAGGTAGTCGAATGCACCTTCAGCGATCGTTGCCGCGATCTCGGCGCCGACCCCGTAACTGAGCCAGTCGTCTTCGAGGATGACGGCTCTGCCGGTCTTGCGCACCGACGCGCAGATCGTCTCGCGGTCCAGCGGCCGCAAACTCCGCAGATCGACCACCTCGATGGACACCCCGTCGGCCTCGAACTGGCGGGCGACGTCCAAAGCGATCACCGTCGACCGCGAGTAGGCGACAACGGTCAGGTCGGTTCCCGGCTTGGCAATCGACGCTATCCCGATCCGACCGATCTGCTCGCAGTCGGGAACCTCGCCCTTGGTGTTGTACAGCGCCAGGTTCTCCAGGAACAGCACCGGGTCGTCGTCGCGGACTGCGGCGGTCAGCAACGCCTTGGCGTCGGCCGGGGTGGCGGGGGTGAGGACTTTCATCCCGGGCACGTGGGCATACCAGACCTCCAGGTTCTGCGAGTGGGTCGCCGCCAGCTGCTGTCCGCCGCCGCCCGGGGTGCGGATCACCAGTGGAACCGACACCTGGCCCGCGAACATCGCGTGCATCTTGGCTGCATGATTGACGATCTGGTCGAGAGCCAACAGGCTGAAGTTGATCGTCATGATCTCCACGACCGGTCGCATGCCAAGCATCGCCGCGCCGACCGCAGCGCCGACGAATCCCCCCTCGCAGATCGGTGTGTCGACTACCCGGGTGGGGCCGAACTCTGCCAAGAGCCCGGCAGTGATCTTGTAGGAGCCCTCGAAAACGCCGATCTCCTCACCGATCAGAAATACCGACTCGTCGCGCCGCAGTTCGGCACGCAATGTGTCGTGCAGCGCCTGCCGATAGGTCATGATGGTCATGGCTGTTCCACCCGGCCGAGCACCACTGGATCGCCCGGAAGTTGGTGTGGCGCATTGGTTACCGCCGTCGCATAGACGTAGTCGAACAGCTCGCTCGTTTTCGGGTCGGGGCTGGTATCGGCGAATTCCACAGCAGTATCGACCTGCGTCTCGGCCTGCTCCTCGATGTGCTGAGCCGCCTCGTCATCGAGGACGCCCGCCTCGAGCAACCGCACGCGAAATGCCGGAACGGAGTCGAGCCGACGTAGCCGCTCCGTCTCCTCGCGGGACCGGTACTTGGCAGGATCCACCACCGAATGACCACGCAGCCGCTGGCAGACCGCCTCGATCAGACCCGGCTGACGTTCGGTGCGTGCGCGCACCAAGGCGGCCCGGGCGGCGTCGCGCACCGCGACAACGTCGTCGCCGTCGACCCGTTCGCCAGGGAGGCGGTAGGAGCAGCCGCGCTTGTACAGGTCGGGTTCGGCGGCCGCCTTCTCCACCGGGGTCCCCATACCCAAGCCGTTGTTGACGATCACGTACACGATCGGCAACCGCCACAGCCCGGCCAGATTGAGCGATTCGTGAAACGCGCCGATGTTGGTGGTGCCGTCGCCGAGCACACACATCACCGCCTCCGCGTTCCGACCGGGCGGCCCGCGGTGGGCGAGCGCGAGCGCCGCACCGGTGGCCGGCGGGATCTGCCCGCCGACGATGCCGTATCCGCCGAGTAGGCGCAGCTTGCGATCAAACAGATGCATCGAGCCGCCGCGGCCCCCGGACACGCCGGCGGCCTTGCCGAACAGTTCGGCCATGACGCGGCCCGGCTCGACGCCGCGGGCAAGGGCGTAGCCGTGGTCGCGATACGTGGTGAAGAGGTAGTCATGTGGCTCGAGCGCCGCCATCAGGCCAACCACCGTGGCTTCCTCGCCGAGGTTGAGATGGCAATATCCACCGATCTTCGCCCGCTGGTACATTTCCGCCGCCCGCAGTTCGAACGCCCGGATCAAGACCATCTGCCGGTAGTAGTCGCGCAGTGTCTCCGCGGGTTCCCCAGCCGGGAGTCCGCCGGGCGCATCGGGGACGGTTCTCGGATCGATCGGAGTGGGCTGGATGCTCATCTGCCCTCCTGCTTCCCTGCGATCGCCCAACGAGTTAGGCATTGAGACAGCTACTTACGCGCCCGGCGGCTGCTCTTGCAACTCGAATTGCGTGCTCCGCGCGTGACACTTCGGACAGGTGGCCGGGGGCTGCTCACCGCGCACCGGCTCGCCGCATACCTGACACGCCCATTCGGTGGCCATCATGGCCACCAGGTCATGGCGGCTCACGATCCCGACCAGGCGGCCCTCCCGCATCACCGGAACCCGGCGAATACGCCGGTCGATCAGAAGGTGCCGAATATCTTCGGCAGGGCTGCCCGCGGTAACGGTGATAACCGCAGTCGTCATCAGCTCGTGCGCTGCCGCGTCTGCCTTGATCAGCAGGTCGTACTCGCTGACAAGTCCCAGAAGCGTGCCAGCCTCGTCGACGACGGGCACTCCGCTGATCCCGTGCCGGGTCAGGGTGTCAGCCACCTGTTGTCTCGAAGCATCGGGCAGGACGGTGATCACCGGCGAGGTCATGATGTCGCCGGCTGTTACGTGTAGCAGCGAAACCGCTTTGCTGTCCTGCGGATCCACCCTCGCAGGGTACGCCCGTTGGGCGCCGGAGACTAAGCGTCTGCGTGAAAGGTGAACGTCCTGGCCCACGTCACCGCTCGCTCACGCATGGCATGCACCGCGTTCGATGGGGACAGTCGGCGTCGACCATGCTCACCTCCCAGGATCGCTCTAGTCAATGCGCGTGGCGCGGTCTAGAGTTTACACAAGTACCATTTGTAAAAACCTCACGCACCCTGGAAAGGGGTCAAGGAGCATGAGCATTGCCGAACGGGCCACGCAGACCGTATGGGAAGGCCCGCTGGCCTCTGGTCAAGGCACGCTGTCGCGAGGCAGCAGCGCAGCCCTGGATGGCCTGCCGTTGACCTGGGCCTCCCGGACCGAGCAGCCGGGCGGCAAGACCAGCCCCGAAGAGCTGGCGGCGGCGGCACACTCGTCATGTTTCGCGATGGCATTGGCGTTGAAGCTGGGCGAAAACCACACGCCGCCACAGCGACTCGACGTCACGGCCACCGTCACCCTGGACGCGGTCGACGGAGTCCCGACGATCACCACCTCGCGATTGAAAGTCAGGGCGCAGGTCGCGGGCCTGGACGACGAAGCGTTCGCCGCCGTGGTGGGCCAGGCTGCTGCCTTATGTCCGGTATCGCGACTGTTCGCCGGCGCCACGATCAGTGTCGACGCCGAGCTGGACGAAAGCGAATCCGTCCGTCCCGCGGGCTGACGCGAGGTAGCAGATGATGCGCGATCCGACTCTAGCTGCCGATCTGACGCGGGAACACCGCGAAATCGATGTTGCGATAGAGGCTTTCATCGCGAAGCTCGATTGCGGCGGCGTGCAGCACGAACTACTAACCGAGACGTTGGAAACGCTGCGCCGGCACGTCTACCTCGAAGAGGTGTTCCTGTTCCCACCGCTTCGCGACGCCGGAATCGTGATGCCGATCTTCGTGATGATGCGCGAGCATGGCCAGCTGTGGCGCACCATGGACGCGCTGACGGATCTGCTCGCTGACGGAAATGACAGTACGCGGCTCAGGGATACGTGCGTGCAGCTGCTGGACCAACTTCACCAGCACAACTCAAAAGAGGAGCCGGTCATCTATCCCAACGCGGACACCGACGTACCACCACAAACGAACGCGGAACTGCGCCGGTTCATCAAGACCGGCCGCGCCCCGGATGGATGGGTATGCCAGCAAGCGGGTGGGTGAGGTTCGACTGTTGCGCTCCCCACAGCCCATCCGACGGCCCGTGTCGGACTAAAGGAGGATTCTCATGCGCGTCGTGGTAGACCGTGATCGCTGTGAGGGCAACGCCTTCTGTGTCAATGTCGCCCCGAAGGTTTTCCAACTCGACGACGACGAATACGCCGTGGTCATCACCGACCCCGTACCCGTCGAGCAGGAGACGCTGGTCGAGCAGGCCATCGAAGCGTGCCCTCGCGCGGCGTTATCCCGCGCAGACTAGTGTTCGGCTGACGCTGAGTCTGCTGCGTCACAACGGATTTCGAGCTGTCTGTTTGAAGTAGCGGCCGCCTACCGCCTGGTCAGGCGCAGCCGCCAGGCCTCCGGCCCGCGCTGCTCGTACTGAATTTCGAGCCGGCCCGAGGCGCGGTGGTCAAGTTGGTGCAGGAGCGGGATTGGATCATGGGGAGCCACCAGCACCAGCGCGCCGCCGGCCGGAACGGCGTCGAACGCGCCGAACACGGTGGCATGCCGGATCGAGTGCGGCACGTCGCGAACGTCGAGCACGGGAGCGTCGGTATCGGCTTCGCCACAGCCGCAAGTGTGCGATGGCTCGGCGCCGTTGGTTGGGTGGGCATGGCCGAGGAGTTCGTGCATCCCGTGGGTCACCTCGACGAGGGAGACCTCCGGATCGCCGGCCACGATCGGCAGGATCCGCTCGTTCTCGTCGGTCAGGTGGGCGTCGAACACCACCCGCAGGGCGTGGCCGGACGCGGCCGCGCGCAGCGGTGGCTCGATGCGGATGCGCTCGACGAGTGAGCCGATGATGCGGTGCACCGCGATCATCGATTCGACAAGCGGTCGCGCGCGCTCGGTGCGGGTGGCGGCCGGGTACAGGCGGTCCTCTTCGGCGGCGGCGTGCGGCAACAACTCGCCGGTCAGGAAGACCAGGGCCGCGGCCCGCGCCGGCTCGAACTCCGCACCGCGCTCGACCGCCCACAGCATCGCATCGGTGAGCACCGCAAGCTGTCCGGCGAGCTGAGCGTGATGACCCTTGATGGCTTCGACAGCCTCGGCGTCAGCAGCTGTGGACGCGACGATCACATCGTTGGCTGGCATGTTGGTTCCTTCCCGTCGAGTCCAGAAGCTCCGCTGAGCGAATGTGACTCATTGCCCTATGTGCATTCCCCTCTAATTTACTACACTAAATTCCGTGAAAAAAGGTTTGGCTGTTCTGGGGCCCGAACCGACGCCGGTGCTCCGGTCCCCGGTAGCGCTGTCCGGGCAGCGGCTGCGCGTACTCGAATACGTGCGCGCGCACTCCCCGGTCCGGGTCGCCGACACCGCCACCGCCCTTGATCTGCACCCCAACACTGTTCGAGAACACCTCGACGCGGTCGTTGGGCTCGGGCTTGTGGAGCGCTCCACGGCAACCGCACTCGGACGCGGACGTCCGGCGACGTTGTATCGCGTGTCGGCCGCCGACCCCGCGGTCGCGGTCCGCGATTACGCGGGTCTGGCGACCGCACTGGCCGGTCATCTGGCTCGCACCAGCGCCCACCCCGAGCGCGATGCGCGGGCCGCCGGCATCGAGTGGGGGCGCGAACTCATCGACGAGGGGAATCAGGCCGGCAGCGATCCGCGGCAGTCCGTGCTCGAGGCGCTCACCCGCCTCGGCTTCGCACCCGACGACGAAAAAGGCGCCCCGGACGCCCGGCGAGGCATCGCGTTGCGCCGCTGTCCGTTGCTGGACGCCGCACGCCGTTATCCCACCGTCGTCTGTCAGGTCCACCTCGGCATCGTCGGGGGAATGCTGGAGCGGCTGGGCGCCCCCAGCGGCCGCGGACTCGATCTCATTCCGTTCGCCGAACCCGGCGCCTGCCGGCTGTTCCTGCCCGATCCCGTTGTGCGACATGGTGACTGACCGGCGAATCCCAGCCCGAGCGCTGCTACTGGTTCCCGGCGGGTTCGCGCTCTTGGCCGGACTCGATGCGGCGCTGGGGCTCCTCGGCCTGCCCGCACCGTTCACGACGACGCGGCTGGGTGAAGTGCACGGCGTCCTACTGGTGCTCGGGTTCGTCGGCACGGTGGTCGCGCTGGAGCGAGCCGTGGCCGCGCGTCGATGGTGGGCCTACCTGGGCCCGGCATTCCTCGGCGCCGGTGCGGTGCTGTTGATCGGACCGGCACCCCGAAACCTTGGCGGTGTGCTACTGCTCGCCGGGTCCGCGATGCTGGTTGCGGTCTATGTGTCGTTGTGGCGGCGGTCTGCCGACATCGCGATTCTGGTCCAGGTGGCCGGCGCGGTGCTGGCGACCGGTGCGGCGCTGTTGTGGCTGGGCGGTGTGCCGGTTCCCGACCTGTTGCCCTGGCTGTCGGGTTTTCTCATCCTCACGATCGTCGGCGAGCGCCTCGAGCTCGCCCGCGTGACGATGCACGATACCCCCGCCGAGACGCTGCTGATCGTCGTCGCGGTGGTGATGGTCGCCGGTACCGTCGCCGCGTTGCTGTGGCCGGTGCCCGGCTACCCGGTGCTCGGCGCGGCGCTGCTGGCAACGGTGGTGTGGCTGGGCCGGTTCGATGTCGCTCGCCACACCGTGCGCGCGACGGGCCTGACCCGATACATGGCGCTGTGCCTGCTTGCCGGTTACGTGTGGTTGCTGGTGCCGGCGTCGACCTGGCTGCTCATCGGCCAAATCCGTTCCGGTGCCGGCTATGACGCGGTGGTGCACGCGGTGATGCTCGGCTTTGTGCTTTCGATGATCATGGCGCACGCGCCCGTGATCCTGCCCGCCGTGTTGCGTCGCCCGCTGCCCTACACCCCTTTGATGTACGGCCCAGCCGCGCTGTTGCACCTGTCGCTGCTGGTTCGGCTGGCGGTCGGTGACGCACGCGGCGTCCACTGGGCACTCCACGCGGGTGGCGTACTGAACATCTTCGCTGTCCTCGGATTCATTGCGGTGGCCGGTTATTCGGCGGCGCGCGCAGCAACTCGGGTGCCGGCATGAATCGCTCGGGATGGCATCTGCGTGTCGGGGTGGTCGTGTTCGCCTGGCTCGCTGCGCTCGTCGTCGTGGCGATCGCGCACCGGTTCCTTCCGATGTCCGGCTGGCTCCTGGTCCATCTGCTGGCACTCGGCGCGGCCGGCAACGCCATCCTGATCTGGAGCCGCCATTTCGCCGATGCGTTGCTGCGCCGGCCGCCCGATCCGGCACGGACGGCGGAAGTGTTGCACCTCACCGCCTTCAACGCCGGCGCCGTCACGGTGGTCGCGGGCATGCTGGGCCGGTGGTGGCTAGTGGTGTTGACGGGCGGTGTCGTGGTCGGCGTCGTCGCCCTGGCGCACGGAGCGACACTCCTGCGGCAGCTGCGCACCGCGTTGCCCGCCCGCTTCGGCGTCACCGTCCGTTACTACATCGCCGCGACGGGCTGTTTAGCGATCGGCGTGGGACTTGGTGTGGCGATGGCGAATCCGGCGCTGCCCGGCAATGTCCACGAGCGGTTCGTGATCGCGCATGCGGCGCTGAACTTATTCGGCTGGGTGGCGCTCACGGTGCTGGGCACGCTCGTCACACTGTGGCCGACGATGCTGCGCACCCGGATGGCCAACGGAGTCGAGGTGGCCGCCCGCCACGGGCTGCCGGCGCTGCTGACCTCCCTGGCCATCACCGCCGGTGGCGCGGTGGTGGGCTCGCCCCCGATCGCCGGCCTGGGCGCCGTCGGGTATCTGGGTGCAGTCGGGATCGTCCTGCGACCGCACCTCGACGAGATTCGCCGCAAGCGGCCCAACGACTTTGCGACCTTGTCGGTATTGGCCGGTGTCGCCTGGCTGATGGGGTCGCTGGCCTTCGCCACCGTCGCACTGGCGATCTCGCCGACCTGGCCGGTGGCGGTGGCGGCGGCCGGCAAACTCACCGCGCCGGTGCTGGCCGGCTTTCTGGTGCAGGTGCTGCTCGGGTCGCTGACCTACCTGGCGCCCGTGGTGATGGGTGGGCGTGCGGCAACGCTGGTGGCCGGAGCCGAGCTGGAGCGGGGGGCGCCTTGGCGGCTGACGGTCGCCAACGCCGGGCTGCTGCTCTGCGTTCTTCCGACCCCGAGTCTCGTGCGGGTCGCGGCATCCATGCTGGTGCTGGTGTCCTACGCGGCCTTTCTGCCGCTGCTGGTTCGGGCGGTGTGGCGGGTACACCGCGATCGCGACAAGCCCTCGGTTCCGGGCGCACAACAGGTTTCACCACCGCGGCGACGGCTCGGCATCGCCGCCGCCGGACTCGCGGTCGTCGTGCTGGCGACCGCGGCCGCCGTGGCCGCGGACCCCGCGTCTCTCGGAATTGGTACCTCGCCGCAGGTGGCAGTGGCCGCCACGGGCCACACCACCACGGCGTCGGTCCGAATCCAGGGCATGCGTTTCGTGCCGGACACGGTCGAGGTTCCCGCCGGAGACCGGCTGCAGATCCACCTTGCCAACACAGGCACCGACCAACATGACCTGGTGCTGTCCAACGGCACCCGCACCGGACGGATCACGCCGGGCGAGTCGGCCGTTCTCAATGCCGGGGTGATCGGTTCCAGCCTCGATGGCTGGTGCGCGGTGGCCGGACACCGGCAGATGGGCATGACGTTTTCGGTCCGGGTGACCGGCGCGCCGATGCCCCCCACACACCAGGGCCACCACGCCCCGGCGCCTTCCGCGCCGATCTCCGCCGCAGATATCGCGCGCAGCCTCAGCGCAGACCCGGCTCCCGGCTTCGCCGCACGCGACGCCACGCTGCCCCCGGCAGCGGCCCCGCACCGCGTGACGCTGCCGGTGGCCGAGATTCAACGGGAGGTCTCCCCCGGAATCACCCAGCGGCTCTGGACGTTTGGGGGTACCGCCCCCGGCCCCACGTTGCGGGGCAAGGTCGGCGACGTCTTCGAGATCACCCTCGTCAACGACGGCAGTACCGGGCATTCGATCGACTTCCACGCGGGTGCACTCGCCCCGGACGAACCGATGCGGACCATCCAACCCGGCCAGCGCCTGGTATACCGGTTCACCGCGACGCGGGCGGGTATCTGGCTCTACCACTGCTCGACGATGCCGATGTCACTGCACATCGCCAATGGCATGTTCGGGGCGGTGATCATCGACCCGCCAGACCTGCCGCGCGTCGACCACGAGTATCTGATCGTCCAGTCCGAGATGTACCTTGGCGCGCCCGGCGGAGACGCCGACGCCGACAAGGTTGCCGCGGACAAGCCCGACCTGGTGGTGTTCAACGGCTATGCCCGCCAATACGACCATGCACCGCTGCCCGCGCGGGTGGGCGAGCGCGTTCGCATCTGGGTGCTGGCCGCGGGACCGAACCGAGGCACCTCGTTCCACGTCGTCGGTGGCCAATTCGACACCGTATGGTCCGAGGGCGACTACCGGCTGGGAGGCAAGGGAGGCCCGGGCGCGGGCGGTGCCCAGACCCTCGGATTGTTTGCGGCCCAAGGTGGATTCGTCGAATTGACCTTCGGCCAGCCCGGTCGATACCCGTTCGTGTCACACGCGATGATCGACGCCGAACGCGGGGCCCACGGCATCATCGAGGTGGCCGGGCGGTAACCCACCGCAACGGGACCATCACATTTATCTGTTCAATCCTGCTTCAGCTGAACACCTTTGGCTACGGTGAGCAGGATGACGGAGTCTTTGACGGCTTGTACCCCATGCCGGCTCGGCGGGATCACCAGGTGATCGCCCGGCGCGCCGTCCCAGCTGGTCTCGGGCGCTGTCAGCCGGATGCGTCCCTCCAATACCTGCAAGGTAGCCTCACCGGGGCTGTCGTGGTCATGCAGCTCCGACCCGGCGGTCAAGGCGACCATGGTTTGTCGCAGCGTGTGTTGGTGACCGCCGTAGACAGTGTGGGCGCTACGGCCACTGGAGGCTCGGCGCGCGGCCGCCAACTGCTCGCGCGCGAGTGCTGTGAGCGAGATCTTATCCATCGGCAGGCTCCTTCGTCATCGCAAATCATATGCCGCACCGCGGCGGCTTGGCGACGGAGGCGCTGCGAGCGATGAACGCGCTAGCGGGTTGCTGCGGTCAGGGCCCGACTAGTTGTTGACGACGAGTGACAGTCCTCGACGACCACGTATTTTCTTGCTTTGCTTGCTGATTGCCACCAGACGCGCCACCGCTAGTTCGATTCCCCGCGCCAAGGCGTCGATATCGGCCACGGCCTCGTAGTCGGCGAGGACACCGAAGAACAGGTCCTCGGCATAGCTGAGCATCGCCACCCCAGTTCGCAATTGCATCGCGATCGGCGGGACTGGAAACACACTGAGCACCCGTTGGCCCATGAGTTGCAGTGGCAGACGAGGGCCGGGGACATTCGTCGCCAAGGTGGTGACACCGCGCTGCGGTAGCTGGGTCAACAACCGGACCGCCCATGCGGTCAGCGGGAAGGGAATGCGATTGGCCATCGACACGAATGCGTGACCCGCCTGGCGCTGGCCGTGAGACTTCGTGCGGTCCAAGCGGGAATGCACCGTCCGCAGCCGCTCTATCGGGTGCTCCTCGTCGACCGGTAGGTACGGCAGCATCACCGACACGCGGTTATCCGTCTTAGCCAACGCATCGCCAGACCGCATCGATACCGGCACCAGCGCGCGAATCGCGTCCGGCAGCGGCGCTTCGCCCCGCTGAACCAGGATGTTGCGGTAACTCTCCGTGATAGCGGTCAGCGCAACGTCATTGATGGTGACCTCGAAGGTTTGGCAGACCTGCGCGATGTCGGCGAGGGGCACCCGCGCGACGCCGTAGCGCCGCAATGTGGTTATCGGCCCGTTCAGCGACGTCGTCGTGGGGCGCAGCAAACCGGCGGCAATTTCCGCTGCACCCAATGCCGTGCGGGCGGCCGTCGCCGTGATGGTGGCCGACGCGTTCCACAGACCACCCAACGCGCTCAGTGGATTTACACCCCATACGCTTCGCGAGAGTTCTTGTACCTTCGCCGCTTTCGCGGCGCGGATATCGCTTGCAAAGCTCTCGCCGATCCCGTCGTCGCATAGGCCGGCAAGCATGTGGGTGGCCGCGATTCCGTCGGCCATGCAGTGGTGGATCTTGGTGAGCATCGCCCACCGGTTGTCGCTGAGGCCTTCGATGATCCAGATTTCCCACAGCGGGCGATCCCGGTCGAGGCGCCGGGAGATCACGTCGGCGGCCAGCTGCAACAACTCTCGGTCGTCGCCGGGCCGTGGTAAGGCGACGCGCCGTACGTGCCGGCCGAGATCAAAGGTTGGATCGTCCACCCATTCGGGTGCACCGAGGTCGAACGGGCGCGTTCGCAGGCGCTGTCCGAACCGGTCGCACGTGCGGATCCGCTGAGCAAGTGTCTCCATCAACGAATCACGGTCCGGGATCGGCCCCTCGATGACCGCGAGACCACCGATAGCCAGACTCACGTTCCGGTCGGCGTCTTCCGCCTTGAGAAATCCCGCGTCGAGGGTTGTCAATTGATCCACGACCGCCACCTCCGAACTATCTGCAACTAGTAGTAACACCATTCTCCGCCGCGGCCGACCGCGGCAGCAGGGCCGAAAGTCCCAAGCTAAGGCGGCATCTTGCGGCCAAATGCGCTGCAGCAAAAGCATGCTCAGCGAACCAACGGCCTGTTGACGGCCGTCTGCCAACTGTTCGCGACGCTCGCCCAGACGGTCTTTAGCCATTGTGGTCATCCGCCCCAAGCACCCCTTGCCCGGTTGCCCACCACTAATTTAAATGATATTATTCATCTAAACTAGTTGGGGTGCAAGAGCAAGCCTCGAGCAAAGAGGAAACCGGAGACCGTCATGTTGGACACGGTGAAGAAGCACGATCATCGCGAAGGTAGCGATGCTTCATGGACAGACATCAGCGACGCGGTCGCGCTCCTCGATGCGAGAGTAGCTATGGGTCCCGTTGCTGTGAATGCCCGGCATCTCCCGGATGACGAGGTCATCGATGCGGTCCTCGCTCTGGCCGTCCGCGCACCGTCCATCGAGAACACCCAACCGTGGCGGTGGCGGGTGGATCGCACGAGCCTGCACCTCTTCACCGATTCACGCATGCAGTTACCCAACGCCGACCCGGATGGCCGAGACATGATCTTGAGTTGCGGTGCAGCGCTTAACCATTGCGTCGTTGCCCTGGCGGCGATGGGTTGGCTCGCCGACGTACATCGCCTGCCCGATCCGGCCGACCCCAGCCACCTCGCCGCCATCGAGGTATCCCCCTGCGCGCCCGATCGCACCGACATCACGCTGGCGACAGCAATCCCGCAGCGCCGAACCGACCGACGGACCTACAGCGCCCGGCCGGTTGCGCCGAGCGATATCGCCTCGCTGGCTGCCGTGGCTGCTCGAATGGGAGTGCCGCTGCGCCAGGTCGATGCCTTGAAGAGGCTGCACGAGATCGTCAAGCGAGCTGCATTGGCTCACGCGACCGACCGCGATTACCTCGTCGAACTCGCCAGGTGGAGTGGGCGATACCGGTCCCGGGCCGGTGTGCCGGCTCGCAACACAACCGAACATGATTGTGGCGCACCGATACCCGGCCGCATCTTCGCGGGACCGGCCCTGGCGCAGCCGCCGGGTGCCTCACCCGCCGATGACAATGCCGTCATCCTGATGCTCGGCAGCGAAGCGGATGACCGTCTGGGTCAGCTGCGCGTCGGCGAGGCGACCAGCGCGCTACTGCTGACCGCGACGGCGATGGGAATGGCCACCTGCCCGATCACCGAACCCCTGGAAATCCCGGGAACGCGCGACGCCGTCCGCGACGAGGTGTGGGGGGCGGGAGGGTATCCCCAGATGCTGCTACGGCTGGGCTGGGTGCCAGACACCGCCGCCCCGTTGCCGCCGACGCCGCGACGCCCGCTCTCCGACGTCGTGCAGTGGTCACGCCAAACCGAGCAACAGCCTTTGTAACAGCTGAACATCTGAGCCAATTGGCGACGGCGGTATTGAACGATGCGGGGCGGCCGGCGCGGGTACGCGGACCGAAACCGTCAGCTGACGCAAGCTTGCTTGAAAGCTGCCCCGAAACTGACATTGACTAATGTCACCATTTGTTATTGACTGCGTGACATGGCGGACGGCGTTCCGGCCCGCGGGTCATTGCGGTCCCGCGGCGCGGCAGCGGTAAGTGCGTACACCCTGCGGCCGGTCACGGGCCTGATACCCCCGGAGCGGGCATGGGGGTTATGGCTGTCGCGCCAGATCGTCGCCCGGATCATGGGTACGTTCGGCCCCTCGCTGGCGGGCACCCGCGTCGAACACGTCGATACGAAACTGCCCGACGGGCGCCGCGTCAAGGGTGAATGGGTATACGGACCGCGCACGCCGACGAGCGAGGCGCCGCGGTCGTCCACAACCGGGGAAGCCATCTACTACGTGCACGGCAGCGGTTACGCCGTGTGTTCGCCGAAAACCCACCGGCGATTGACATCCTGGCTCTCATCCTTGACCGGCCTGCCGGTGTTCAGCATCGATTACCGACTCGCGCCCCGCCACCGCTTTCCCACCGCGGCCGACGACGCACGGGCGGGCTGGGACTGGCTGGTGCAATCGTGCGGTGTGTCGCCGAAACAAATTGTGGTCGCGGGAGATTCGGCGGGCGGACACCTGGCCGTCGACCTGTTACTGCAACCCGAGATCGCCGCCGATCACCCCGCCGCGCTGGCGCTGTTCTCCCCGCTGTACGACGTCACCTTCGCGCTGTGCCTCGCCCGTGAACGGATGCGTCGCGATCCCGCGATCCGGGCGGTCGACGCGGCTCGCCTGGTCAGCATGTATCACGCCGGAGTAGACCCCGCCCACCAGCGGCTGACACTCAATGTGGCCGGCGGACCGCCGCTTCCGCCGACGCTCATCCAGGCCGGCGGAGCCGAGATGCTGCAAGACGACGCCCGGCAGCTTGCCATCGACATCCAAACCGCGGGCGGCCGATGCGAACTGCAGATCTGGCCGCACCAGGTGCACGTCTTTCAGGCACTGCCACGCATGACGCCCGAAGCCGCCAAGGCCGTGGCCTACGTCGCGCGGTTCATCGCCCACGCGTTGCAGGATGCGCGCGCCGTGACTCAGGAGGTGCACTGAGGGATGTTGGACAGATTGCTGGGTAGGTCGAAACCCAGCCGCGCCGCGTCGGCCGTGGTGACCGGCGCCGGAAGCGGCATCGGCGCGGCCTTCGCCATCGAACTCGCCCGCCGCGGCGGCGCTGTCGTCTGCAGCGACATCGACGAAGCCGCCGCCCAACGGACGGCCGACACGATCACCGAACAGGGCGCCAGGGCCATCGCCATCCGTTGCGACGTCTCGAAATTCGAGGATGTCCAGGCGCTGGCCGAGCAATCGCAGGCCTGGTTCTCCGGGCCGCCGACGTTGGTGATCAACAACGCCGGTGTCGGTGCCGGCGGCGCGGCCATCGGCGATGCACCGCTGGACGATTGGCGGTGGACGCTGGGCATCAACCTGTGGGGGCCCATTCACGGCTGCCATGTGTTCACCCCGATCCTGCGGGGTCCGTCGCACGCTGCCCGCGGCATCATCAACGTCGCCTCGGCGGCCGCATTCGGCGCGGCCCCGGGCATGGCCGCCTACAACGTCAGCAAGGCCGGCGTGCTGTCACTTTCGGAGACTTTGGCCGCCGAATTGGCTGGCACCGGGGTGAGGGTCACGGTGTTGTGCCCGACCTTCGTGAAGACCAACATCGTCGAGTCGGGGCGCATCAGCGAGGAATCCAGCCAGCTGGCCAATAGATTGATGCGCTGGACCGGATTCTCGGCGGACAAGGTCGCGCGGATCTGCCTGGACGCGCATGACCGGGGCGAGCTGTACTGCATGCCGCAACTCGACGCCAAGATCGGCTGGAACATCAAACGCATGGCCCCGCAAGCCTATACGCGCGCAGCTGGCCTGATATCCCGAATCAACCTGCCCTGATCACCCAACGCAAAGGAGCTCCCGGTGGCCATCGACATGGAAGCTATGCTCGCCAAGATCAAGGATCGGCAATGGGCCCTCGCCGACATCGATTGGGACGCGCCCGGTGCCGATACCATCCGGCCGGAGTTCCGCCCCAAGCTCAAGGCGTTCATGGCCGATCTGTGCTGGATCGAAAACGTGGGCGCCCGTGGGTTCGCGGCGCTGGCCAAGAAGGCGCCCGACCCCACCCTGGCGGAGATCTACCGGTATTTCCACGCCGAGGAACAACGGCATGCCAACGCGGAGATGGCGCTGATGAAACGCTGGGGGATGCTCGACGAGGGCGAACTGCCCGAGCCGAACATCAACATCCGGCTGGCCATCGAGTGGCTCGACGCGTTCTCCGACAGCATGCCGCTGTCCGTGCTGGGCACCGTCATCCCGATGCTCGAGGTGGCCCTCGACGGCGCACTGTTGAAGTTCCTGCTCGATACCGTGGAAGACCCGGTGTGCCATCAAGTTTTCGAGAAGATCAACAACGATGAATCACGGCACATCGCGGTCGATTTCGAGGTGCTCGACCTGATCGGACACGCCAGGGCACGCCGAATGGCCATCGAACTCGTCGGCCGCATGGCGTCCCCGGGCCTCATCATCGGCATGCTCATGTACGTTCCGCTGCTCAAACGCATCTACGGTGAGATGGCCGAGATGGGACTGGAGCCGGAGCGACTGAACAATGCGGTCAAGCGCTTCAAGCAGCTTGGCGAGCGTGGCGAACACACCTGGCGCGTGCCCACCTACCAGCTCCTCAAGCGGCACGCCACGATGGTCGTTAATCCGCGGCACCCCTATCAGGTCCTGGCCAGTTCGATGGTGTGGCTGTCGGATCGCTATCCCAAAACGCTGCTGAGACCGGTGCCCAGTTGGTTCAAAGAACTCACCTACAAGCCGGCGGCGTGACCATGACAGACGACCGCACCCACGCGGTGCTCATCATCGGGGCCGGCTTCACCGGGCTGGGAGCCGCGATCCGATTGGCCGACACGGGAATCGACGACATCGCCATCCTGGAACGCGGCGACCGGGTTGGCGGAACCTGGCGCGACACAACCTATCCGGGCGCCAGCTGCGACGTCCCCTCGCTGCTGTATTCGTACTCGTTCGTCAAGAACCCCACGTGGTCGCGCACCTACTCTCCCGCCCCGGAGATCTGCCGGCATCTCGAAGACATGGCGACCAGATTCGACATCCGGCGCCACATTCGATTCGGCCATGAGGTCAGCGGCCTCGCCTTCGACGAGGACAACGGGATCTGGACCGCAACCACCAAACGCCGCAAGCGATTCCGCGCGCGCACCGTCGTGCTGGCATCCGGACCACTGTCGGACGTCAGCTTCCCCGACATTCGCGGTCTGGACAGCTATCGCGGACACAAGATTCACAGCGCCCGCTGGGACCACGACTACGATTTCGCGGGCAAGCGGGTCGCCGTCATCGGCACCGGCGCCAGCGCGATCCAGATCATCCCCGAACTGGTGAAGCGGGCCGGCTTAGTCAAGGTTTTCCAACGCACCCCCTGCTGGGTGCTGCCGCGCCTGGACACCGCCACCCCGCCGGCCGTGCAGGCCCTGTTCACCAAAGTGCCCGCCGCCCAGCAGCTTGCGCGGCAGGCCATGTTCTGGGGTCACGAGGCGAGCGCCACGGCCCTGGTGTGGGACACGCCGCTGACGTCACTGGCCGCGCGCTTGGGGCGGGCACACCTGCGCGCCCAGGTGAAGGACCCTTGGCTGCGACGCCAGCTGACGCCGGACTTCCGGCCGGGGTGCAAGCGCATGCTGGTCTCCAGCGACTACTACCCCGCTCTGCAGCGCGACAACTGCAAGCTCATCGACTGGCCGATCGCCACCATGAGCCCGGCCGGTATCCGCACCAGCGACGGCATCGAGCACCACCTCGACTGCATCGTCTTCGCGACCGGCTACGACGTCCATCTGACCGGACCGCCGTTTGCGGTCACCGGGCTCGGCGGCCGGTCGCTGGCCGACGAATGGGCCGATGGCGCACAGGCTTACAAGAGCATCAACGTGCACGGGTACCCGAATCTGTTCGTTATGACCGGACCCAACTCCGGGCCGGGGCACAACTCCCTGCTGGTTTACATCGAGGGTCAGCTGGAGTACGCGGTGCGCGGCATCACCGCCATCCTCGACAACGACCTGCGCTATCTCGATGTGCGCGAAGAGGTCCAGCGCCGCCACAATGACAGCCTCCAGCGCCGCCTCACCAAGACGACGTGGATGTCCGGCTGCCGCAGTTGGTACCTCACCAAGGACGGATACAACGGGTCGATGTACCCGGGTTTCGCGACACAGTATCTTCGGCAGATGAGGAATTTCCGCTACGAGGATTACCAAGCGGTGGCGCGCCGCACCCGGGCGCTCGCCGCCGCGTCGGGCTGACGCATGACACCGGACCGCCCGCCGCGTCCCGAACCCGGCACCATCGCCAGCGTGCTGTACAACGTGCGGCGCGCGCCCAAGCGCGTTCGGCGCCAATCGCGGGAGTACCGTCAATTGATTGAGACGGCGGTCTCGCAGCTTTTCGACGCGGCGGTCCGCCACCCCCACGGCGTCCCCGCGTCCGGTGAGTACCGGATCGATGACCTGGCCCGGCTGGCCGGCACCACCACCCGCAACATCCGCGTCTACCGCGACCGCGGATTGCTCCCCCCGCCGTTGCGGGTCGGCCGCATCGCATTGTTCAACGACACCCACCTGACCCGGCTGCGACTCATCACCTCGATGCTCGATCGCGGATACAACATCGCCCACGTTCGCGAAATGCTCAGCGCCTGGGAGCAGGGCAAGAACCTGGGCGACGTGCTGGGCCTGGAGACCGCCATCGCGGGCCCCTGGACCACCGAGAAACCGGAGACCATGCCACTGGCCGAGGCGCAGCGACTCGTCGACGACCCGGACGCGTTCGAGCGCCTGGTAGCGCTGCACGTCATCCGGGTCGACGGAGCCCAAGCCACCGTCACCCGCCCCAAACTGATCGAGGCGTTCAACGAAATCCGCGGCTACGGCGTCAAATTGGAGAAGCTCGTCGACTTACACGAGCAGATCGTGCCCGAAATCGACAAGATCAGCGATATGCTGGTGCGCGCCGGAGCCGAGCACGTGCTGGACCGCATCAAGCCGGGCGAGCCGTTGCCGCCGGATGCCGAGATCGCCGAGCTGATCACGATGCTGGTGCGCTTCCGCACTCAAGCCGTGGCGACGGTCACCGCGACGCTTGCGTCGTCGATCGAGTCCAACATCGAGTCACTAGTGGGCCAGATACTCGCCGACTACCTCGAGTCCAGCTCTTCGGCAGAAACGGCGTCGGGCTAAGCCATATTGGAGTGGCGAGAGCCTCGTCAACGGAAAATCACTGTCAGTGCCCGCTCAGGGTCAGTGTCCCTTCGGTTTTCAGTACCTTGCTGGCGGTGATCCTCTCGGTCTTGCGGGCCTCGCGCTCGAGATAACGCTGCTTGGATTCGTCGAACTTGTCGGAGGCCTGCTCGAGCTCCTTGACCAACACGGCGAGATCGTCGCGCATCCGCGCGGCCTCCCCGGTGAAGTCTTCGCGCTCGAAGATGCGCCACTTCCTGAGCACCGGCATTACCACCTCGTCAAGATGGATGCGCGGGTCGTAAACACCGCCGACGGCGATGATTACCGCCTTGCGCCGGAATTCGGGCACCGTGAATCCGGGCATCTTGAAGTTGCGCAAGATGCGGTGCACCGACTTCATCGCCTGGTTCGGAGCGATGTCCAGACCCGCCCCGCTGACGTCCCGGTAGAAGATCATGTGCAGGTTCTCGTCATGCGACACCCTGGCCATCAGCTGCTCCGCGATGGGGTCTTGAGACGCCTTACCCGTGTTGCGGTGGGAGACCCGGGTGGCCAGCTCCTGGAACGAGACGTACATGACCGAGTCGAACAAACTCTCGGCAAACATGTCACCCTGCTGATTCTGCCCCGGGCTGAAGCCCCGGGTCATTTGCTCTAGCCGGAGTTTCTCCAGCTCCAGGGGGTCGACGGCGCGGGTGACTACCAGGTAGTCGCGCAACGCCGTGCTGTGCCGAGCCTCCTCGGCCGTCCACCTGTTGACCCACTGCCCCCAGGGGCCGTCCATGCTGAAGTTCATCGCGATCTCGCGGTGATACGACGGCAAATTGTCCTCTGTGAGCAGGTTCTGCACCATCGCCACCTGCGCGACGTCGGGGAGCCGGCTATGTCCGGGCTCCCAATCCTGACCGTCCAGCGCGTAGAAGTTCTTGCCGTCCGACCACGGGACGTAGTCGTGCGGATTCCACTCTTTGAACATCGACAGGTGGCGGTTGAGCAGGTCCTCGACCACCGGCTCGAGTTCGTGCAGTAGCTGCAGGTTGGTCAGATCGTTAGACACAAAGCCCTCCAGTTATGTGTGCCGTCAAGTAACGCACAATGTATCTGTGTCATGCGGTTACATAAAGATGACACGCCGGAAAGCCGGCGAACTAGGGCCAAAGGTCCCTATGGCGGGGATGGGGCCACCCCGCCGGACGGCTCCGACGGGGCACGAGTCAGTCGCGCAAGCGCTACCGGCGCGGAACCAGGTAGGGCGCGAGGGTGGAGAGCTTTTCGCAGGTCTCTTCGAATTCACGCTCCGGCGTGGACTCTTCGATGATGCCCGCCCCGGCCCGCAACCATGTCATGCCGTCGCGTTCGTAAGCCGCCCGCAACGTCAGCGCTGCGTCCAGGCCGCCGTCGGCCGAAAACATCACGACCGCACCGGAATACAATCCACGCGGCGCGCCATCGAGGCGCAGGATCGCCTCCACGCCGCCCGCCTTCGGGATGCCAGACGCGGTGACCGCGGGGAAAAGCGCTTCCAGCGCGTCCATCCGGTCATGCGACGGACTTAGCCGCCCGCTGACCGTGGAGCCGAGGTGCTGCACGCTCCCGCGTTCCCGGACCGTCATGAAGTCGGCGACCACCGCACTGCCGGGTTCGGCGATCTCGGCCATCTCCTGCAACGAGCTTCGCACCGAGATCGCGTGCTCGACAATTTCTTTGGAGTTCGATTCCAGGTCGTCGCGGGCCTGCCGGTCGCGGGCCACGCCGCGACCCAGCGCCCGCGTTCCCGCCAGCGGCTCGGTGACCACGATGCCGTCGTCATGGACGGCCGCGACAAGTTCGGGGCTGTAGCCGACGGCGCGAATTCCGCCCAGCCGCAACAAGAACGACCGTACCGGGGTGTTGTGTCGACGACCCAGCCGGTAGGTGGACGGGAAGTCCAGCCGGAAAGGCACCTCTAGACAGCGGGAAAGGATCACCTTGTGGTAGCGGCCCGCCGCAATCTCGCCGACGGCCGACGCCACCCGATCGCGGTACCCAGACGAGTCGGCGATGACGTCGACGGCGCGAGCCTGCCGCGCCTCCGGCACACCGTCACCCAGCAATCCGAGTACCGCGTCGCGATGCGCCGCGGTCGCGTCCCACAGCTGGACCGCCTCCCGGTCCACCACGATGCGCGTGCGGGGCCAGAACACGCGAGCCAGCGGGGTTCGCGGCGCCAGCCGCTGCTGCAGCTTGTAGCGGTAGACGCCGAACTCGAAGGCGATCCACCCGAAGAGTTGGTCGGTTTCCAGCAACAGCCTGTCGACGGCCTCGCCCAGCACGGCCCCGGGCCGCCCCGACCACTGCTGCCGCTGAACCACCCCGTCCCGGATGACCCGCACCTCATCGCTGTCCAGCTCGACCATCGCGCGCACACCGCTGGCCAGCACCCATTGACCGCCGCGCTCGTAGAGCAGGTATTCCTCGCCGACTCGTTCGGGGAGCAACGCGGCAAGCTCGGCGGCCAGGTCGGCCGGGTCGACGTGCGCGGGGAGGGGAATCGGCGATGACGTGGAGCCGGCGGAACTCATCTGAACGCTGACCTCGGTCACGGTTAGTAAATGTAGCCTAACCTATGTAGGAGCGCGCAACTATTCCCCGCAAGCCCCGGCAAATCCGGCCGGCCCACTAAAATTCCCTTCGAGTCAATGCACCAGCGATCCCGAGGGCGGCGCCGGGCTCAACACCACGGCGGCCGGGCCAGTAACAGTTTCCGCAGGTAAACGATGCGGCAAAACTGGGGTCGCCGGCACCCGCACCCCCGAGTGTGCACCTCGACACCCCAAAGACACCCCGAACGTTTCCCCACTGTTTACGTCGTGACCGAACATCGACCGACCACGGTGACGTGACTTCTCCTAAGATCGAGTCGATCCGTGCAAACTCGCCAACCGGGGCTTCAGTAGGGCGCGGAGGCTCGGTGAGTTCCATCGCAGTAGGTAAAGGAGTGGCGCGTGAGCTCCTATCTCGACGACTATTCGAGAGCAACGCCATGTTCGTGATCCGGCTTGCGAACGGCGAAGAGGTCCAGGGCGGCGAAAGCGACGAACTCGAAATCAACCAGGAAACCGGCGTGCTTACGGTTTCGCGCGTTGACGGTTTCGAGAAAATCACCACCCATTACTCACCAATGGCGTGGCTGTCGGTGACACACCGCCAGAAGGGCGTCGGGGTCCGGCCGTCGGTTATTTCGTCGGCGCGTTGATTCTGGGCTGACCCCACAGCAAATACACAGCACTTTCCCACCAAATCCACGCCTACCAAACCGCCGGTGCGCGTTCGAAAGATCGCCGGCTACAGGCCTTTGAACAGGGGTTTTTCCGCGCGCCGGCCCGCCGGAAGCGCTTCGACACGCTCGTACTACACGCTTTGCATTCGAGTGGCGGTTTGACACCGGCGGGGATAGGTTTTGCTCGGTCGTCGGGATGTTCGTGGTGGCTCCGCTTGCGGACGGTGCTTTCCCTGATCACCGCACTCATCGAGGAAGGCATCGAATGCTGCAAGAGTTCTGGCAGAACTTCACCCATAACCTGTTCAAGCCGCTCCTGCTGTTCTTCTACTTCGGATTCCTCATCCCGATCCTGAAGGTGCGCTTCGAATTTCCCTACGTGATCTACCAGGGCCTGACCATGTACCTGCTGCTGGCCATCGGCTGGCACGGCGGTGAAGAGCTCGCCAAGATCAGCGCCGGCAGCATCGGGGTGATCGTGGGCTTCATGGTGTTGGGGTTCGTGCTCAATTTCGTGATCGGCGGTCTCGCCTACCTGCTGCTGAATTGGTTGACAACGCTACGAAGAATCGACCGAGCTACGGTCGCGGGGTATTACGGGTCCGACTCGGCCGGCACGTTCGCCACCTGCGTGGCCGTCCTGACGGCCATCGGCATGGCGTTCAACGCCTACATGCCGGTCATGTTGGCCGTCATGGAGATTCCGGGCTGCCTGGTGGCGCTGTACTTCGTGGCGCGGCTTCGCCACCGCGGCATGGACACGGCGGGAAACATGATCGACGAGCCGGGCTACATCGCGCCGGTCAGGGTCGGAGTCGGGCCCGGCACCGCGGCCCAGCCCCCGCACGGCCAGAGCCTCGAGGCCGAGCACGAGCGCGGGATCGAGGAGGAGCTCGAATTCTCCCTGGAAAAGCTCGACCATCCGGACTGGGAGCCCGACCAGAGCCCGCCCCGCACGTCGGGCAAGCGGGTGCCGATCTTCTCGCGGGAGCTCTTCCAAGAGGTTTTCCTCAACCCCGGCCTCGTCCTGCTGATGGGAGGCATCATCATCGGCCTGGTCAGCGGGCTACAGGGGCAGAAGGTTGTCGCCGACGACGACAAGTTCTTCGTCATGGCGTTCCAGGGCGTGCTCTGTTTGTTCCTGCTCGAGATGGGCATGACGGCCTCCCGGAAGTTGAAGGATCTGCGAACGGCAGGCCCAGGTTTCATCCTCTTCGGCCTGCTGGCGCCGAACCTCTTTGCGCCACTTGGCATCCTGGTCGCCCACATCTACGCCTCGCTCACCCACGTCGATTTCAAGCCGGGAACCTATGTGCTCTTCGCCGTGCTCTGCGGCGCGGCGTCCTATATCGCCGTCCCGGCGGTCCAGCGGCTGGCGATCCCCGAGGCCAGCCCCACCCTGCCGTTGGCCGCATCACTCGGTTTGACGTTCTCCTACAACGTGACGATCGGGATCCCGCTTTACATCGAGGTCAATCGGCTAATCGGCCATTGGTTCTAGTTGCGCTCGATGCGGGCCGGCATCGGCGAATCGTGGTGGGCGACAGTTCCTTTGACCGGCCGGGCCGGACCTGAGTCGACGCCCGATCCAGCTGGTTGTTAATTGTTCGTAAAGACGGGTTGAGTCGGCTGCCGAAGCCCCTGGGTGTCCATTAAGTTCGTGGGCGCCGCGAGTCGCTTGCTGCCGCCCGCTGCGCCGGACTGCGTCGCCAGGAGGCGCCCATGCTTTACGAGTTGTGGCAGAACTTCGTCCACAATCTCTTCAAGCCACTGTTGCTGTTCTTCTACTTCGGGTTCCTCATCCCGATTCTGAAGGTGCGGTTCGAGTTTCCCTACGTGATCTACCAGGGCCTGACCATGTACCTCCTGGTGGCGATCGGCTGGCAGGGTGGCGAGGAGCTCGCCAAGGTCAAACCGGCCGACATCGACAACATCGCCGGGTTCGTGGCGCTGGGCTTCGCGCTGAATTTCGTGATAGGTGCACTCACCTACGTTCTGCTGCGCTATCTGACCCGGCTGCGGCGCGTCGACAGGGCGACGGTTGCGGGCTACTACGGATCGGACTCGGCCGGCACGTTCGCCACCTGCGTGGCCGTCCTGACCAGCGTCGGGATCGCCTTCGACGCCTACATGCCGGTCCTGCTGGCGTTCATGGAGATCCCGGGCTGCCTGGTGGCGCTATACCTGGTGGCCCGACTGCGGCACCGGGGAATGGACGACTCCGGCTACCTGCCGGACGAACACGGCTACACGGCTCCCGTCAAGGTCGGGCCGGGCGCGGCCGCCCAGCGAGAGCGCGCAGAAAGCGTGGACGAGCGAATCGAGCGTGGGATTGAAGAGGAGCTGGAGTTCTCGCTGGAAAAGCGAGAACATCCCGAGTGGGACGGGGACACCCTGCAGCGCAAGAAGGCACCGCTGTTCTCGCGCGCGATTTTGCAGGAGGTCTTCCTCAACCCCGGGCTGATCCTGCTCGTCGGCGGCATCGCCATCGGTTTCATCGGTGCGCTACAGGGCCAGAAGGTTGTGCACGACCAGAACGAGCTGTTCGTCGCGGCGTTTCA
This sequence comes from Mycobacterium sp. 852014-50255_SCH5639931, assembly GCF_001665605.1. Taxonomy (GTDB): domain Bacteria; phylum Actinomycetota; class Actinomycetes; order Mycobacteriales; family Mycobacteriaceae; genus Mycobacterium; species Mycobacterium paraffinicum. Next base: position 84,555 of record NZ_LZSV01000004.1, on the reverse strand, counting down.
GGGTGTGCTCTGCCTGTTCCTGCTCGAAATGGGCATGACGGCGTCCCGCAAGCTACGGGATCTCAAGCTGGCCGGCAGCGGGTTCATCGTCTTCGGCTTGTTGGCGCCCAATGTCTTTGCCACGCTGGGCATCCTCGGTGCCTACTGCTACGCGAACCTCACCGATACACACTTTCAGCCGGGTACCTACGTGCTCTTCGCCGTGCTCTGCGGCTCGGCGTCCTACATCACGCTGCCCGCGGTGCAGCGGCTGGGAATCCCCGAGGCGAGCCCGACCTTGCCGCTGGCGGCCGCGCTGGGCCTGACATTCTCCTACACCGTCACCATCGGGATCCCGCTGTACATCGAAATCAATCACGCAGTCGCGCACTGGTTCCCAAGCAGCTGAGCACTACCCCAGGACGGTGCGCACCACGGCGTCGGCCAACAGCCGACCGCGCGGCGTGAGGACGAACCGATCGCCGTCGGATACCAGCAACCCGTCGGCGACCGCGCCTTCGGCGCGTTCGATTTCGGCGGCGCTCAGCACGTCACGCGGAAGACCTTGCCGCAGCCGGGTTTTCAACAGCACGTCTTCGGTGTGCAGCGCGTCGGCGTCCAGCCGCTCGAATCCTCCCACCGGCAGCCTGGGAGCGGCCAGCCTCTCCGCATAAGCGTTGGGGTGCTTGACATTCCACCACCGCGTAGCTCCGGCGTAGCCATGGGCTCCGGGTCCCGCACCCCACCACTGGCCACCGTCCCAATAGCCGAGGTTGTGTCGGCATTCGCCGCCGGGCCGCGACCAGTTGGACACTTCGTACCAGGTCATTCCGGCCTCGGACAACCGGGCATCGACCAGCTCGTAGCGGTGCGCGAGCACGTCGTCGTCCGGAGCCGCCAGCTCGCCACGCCGAACGCGTCGGGCCAGCGCGGTGCCCTCCTCGACGACCAGCGCGTATGCCGAGACGTGATCGACGCCGGTCTCGATCGCCGTGTCGACCGAGCGCAGCAGATCGTCGTCGGACTCCCCCGGCGTCCCATAGATCAGATCGAGACTGACGTGCTCGAAGCCCGCATCCAACGCTTCGCGTGCGGCGGCGGCCGATCGGTTGGGGGTGTGAATGCGGTCGAGGACTCCCAGCACCCTAGGTGACACCGACTGCATGCCGAGCGACACCCGCGTGTAGCCGGCCGCGCGGATGGCGTCGAAGAAGTCCGGCCAGGCCGACTCGGGGTTGGCCTCCGTGGTGATCTCGGCGTCGGGCGCCAGCGCGAAATGCTCACGCACCATGTCCAGCAGCGCCGCCACGCGCGCCCCGCCCAGCAGTGACGGCGTACCTCCCCCGACGAACACCGTGTTCACGGTCGGCCCGGAAAGCCGCTCGGCAGCCAGCTTCAACTCGGTCCGCAGCGCCGCCAGCCAAGCGTCGGGGTTCACACCGCCCAACTCGGCGGGCGTGTAGGTGTTGAAATCGCAGTAGCCGCAACGAGTTATGCAGAACGGAACGTGGATGTACACCCCGAACGGCCGCCCGGGGACGGGCTGCAGCTCGGGCAGCTCGACCGTTTCCTCGCGAAGTGCCATGCCAAATGATCCCACGGCGCTCGGTACCCGGCCGCGGTGTCGATCCCGGGACCGCAGTCGCGGCCCACAGCGTTTTCCTGGCTTTTCTCACCGGCGCGGCCAGCTTAATCCGAATTCCGCTCATCGTGAGCGGATATTTGACCTGGTTGTATGGCCCCCCCGACAGGCATGGCACAATGGACGCGTGACCGTCGCTCAGCCTAGCCTTCGCATTGCGCTCGTGGCGCGGCGGCACATTGATTTCAAGCGTGTTTGCAGCTGTTGCTGTCTCCCTTGATTCCGTAGACCCGCCCACCTGTACGTCCAGCTGGCATCGGATCTGCGCCGCCGATACCACCGGTGAGCTGCGCCTCTATGCCTGCGATGTCGAGAAGGAGTCCTCTTCAATGACCACAGCCCGTCCCGCGAAGCCTCGTAACGAGGGCCAGTGGGCGCTGGGAGACCGGGAACCGCTCAATCCCAACGAAGAGATGAAGCACGCCGGCGCCCCCCTCGAGGTGCGCGAACGCATCGAGAACGTCTACGCCCAGGCCGGGTTCGCCAGCATCGACAAGAGTGACCTGCGCGGACGCTTCCGCTGGTGGGGGCTCTACACCCAGCGCGAACAGGGTTACGACGGCACCTTCACCGGCGACGAGAACGCCGACCTGCTCGAAGCCAAGTACTTCATGATGCGGGTGCGCTGCGACGGCGGCGCGCTCTCGGCCGCCGCGCTGCGCACGGTCGGCCAGATCTCGACCGAGTTCGGCCGCGACACCGCCGACATCTCCGATCGCCAGAACGTGCAGTTGCACTGGATCGAGGTCGAAAACGTCCCCGAAATCTGGCGGCGGCTCGCCGACGTCGGCCTGCAGACCGCCGAGGCGTGCGGCGACTGCCCGCGCGTAATCCTGGGTTCGCCACTGGCCGGCGAGTCACTCGATGAGGTGATCGACCCGACCTGGGCGATAGACGAGATCGTGCGTCGCTACATCGGCCAGCCGGACTTCGCCGACCTGCCGCGCAAGTACAAGACCGCGATCTCGGGTCTGCAGGACGTCGCGCACGAGATCAACGACATCGCATTCATCGGCGTCAACCATCCCGAGCATGGGCCTGGCCTGGACCTGTGGGTCGGCGGCGGCCTGTCCACCAACCCGATGCTGGCCCAGCGGGTCGGCGCCTGGGCCCCGCTGGACGAGGTGCCCGAGGTGTGGGAGGCCGTGACGTCGATCTTCCGCGACTACGGCTACCGGCGACTGCGGTCCAAGGCCCGGCTGAAGTTCTTGATCAAGGACTGGGGCATAGCCAAGTTCCGTGAAATTCTCGAGACCGAGTACCTCAAGCGGCCGCTGATCGACGGCCCCGCCCCCGAACCGCTCAAGCATCCGATCGACCACATCGGGGTGCAGCGGCTCAAGAACGGGCTCAACGCCGTCGGGGCGGCTCCGATCGCGGGACGGGTCTCGGGCACCATCCTCTCGGCCGTGGCCGACCTGATGGACCGGGCCGGCTCGGACCGGATCCGGTTCACTCCGTACCAGAAGCTGGTCATCCTCGACATAGCCGACGACAAACTCGATGACGCGCTCGCGGGCCTGGAGGCGCTCGGGTTGCAAACGAAACCGTCCCAGTGGCGCCGAAACCTGATGGCCTGCACGGGGATCGAGTACTGCAAGTTGTCGTTCGCCGAAACCCGGGGCAAGGCTCAGGTCTTGGTGCCCGAGTTGGAACGCCGGCTCGAGGACATCAACTCTGTGCTCGACGTACCGGTCACGGTCAACATCAACGGCTGTCCGAACTCGTGCGCGCGAATTCAGGTGGCCGACATCGGTTTCAAGGGTCAAATGGTCGACGACGGCCACGGGGGCTCCGTCGAGGGCTTTCAGGTGCACCTGGGCGGCAGCCTCGGGCTGGACAGCGGATTCGGGCGAAAGCTGCGCCAGCACAAGGTCACCAGTGACGAGTTGGGCGACTATATCGACCGGGTGGTACGCAACTTCATCAAAAACCGCAGTGCGGGAGAACGGTTCGCGCAGTGGGCGATTCGGGCGGATGAGGACGATTTGAGATGAGTGAACGGGCAACGAAACGGACCGAAGCCGAACTGCGGGAACTGGCGGCGCGCGGCGCCGCGGAGCTCGAGGGCGCCAGCGCGACGGAGGTGTTGCGGTGGACCGATGAGCATTTCGGCGGCATCAACGGGCCCCGCGGCTGGGCGACCTGCAACTACGTGTTGACCTCCAGCATGCAGGAGGCCGTGTTGATCGATCTGGCTTCCAAGGTTCGGCCGGGTGTACCGGTGGTGTTCCTGGACACCGGCTACCACTTCGCCGAAACCATCGGGACCCGGGACGCGGTCGAGTCGGTCTACGACATCCACGTCCTCAACATCACCCCCGAGCAGACGGTGGCCGAGCAGGACCAGCTGCTGGGGAAGAACCTCTTCGAGCGTGACCCGGGCGAGTGCTGCCGGTTGCGCAAGGTCGTGCCGCTGCGCAGGGCCCTCAGCGGATACTCCGCCTGGGTGACCGGGTTACGCCGGAGCGAAGCGAAGACCCGTGCCAACGCCCCGGTGATCGGCTTCGACGAGGGCTTCAAGCTGGTGAAGATCAACCCCTTGGCGACGTGGACCGACGAGGACATGCAGAACTACATCGACGACCACGGTGTGCTGGTCAATCCGCTTGTCTACGACGGATATCCGTCGATCGGCTGCGAACCGTGCACGGCCAAGCCGCTCGCGGGTGCCGACCCGCGCAGCGGGCGCTGGCAGGGGCTGTCGAAAACCGAGTGCGGGCTGCACGCCTCGTAACGGAGAGCGGGCGTTACGCCGACGTCAGCGTGGCTTGATCCTCGCCGGCGCCGGCGGGACGGTCGTTGCCGTTGTCCGCCGAGTTAACGGCAAGGGACGGGATTCGGGTCGCGCGCACGTAGACGGTGTCCCCCTCGCGTAGGGCCAGGGCCTCGGCGTCGCCGCGGGTGATCTGGGCGGTGAACGCCCCACCGGTGGCGGCGCTGGTCAACTCCACCCGCACCTCGAAGCCGAGCACGACCACGCGGTCGACGGTGGCGCGCACCACCCCGATGGACTCTGCGGTGCCATCACCGCCCGCGATGGCCATTTCGGGGTTGCGGCCCACCCGGATATCGTGCGGGCGAACCAGATTGCCGTTCAGGGTGGATACCGCGCCGAGGAACGACATCACGAAGGCGCTCGCCGGTGCGTCGTAGACCTCGGTCGGCGATCCCACCTGTTCGATACGACCGTGGTTCAGCACGGCGATGCGGTCGGCGACGTCCAACGCCTCCGCCTGGTCGTGGGTGACCAGAACAGTGGTGACGTGCACCTCGTCATGAAGGCGACGCAACCACGCGCGCAGGTCCTCGCGCACCTTGGCGTCCAGCGCGCCGAACGGCTCGTCGAGCAACAGCACCTGCGGGTCGACCGCCAGCGCCCGCGCGAGCGCCATCCGCTGTCGTTGACCGCCGGAGAGCTGATTGGGATAACGGTTCTGAAATCCGCTCAGCCCCACCACTTCCAACAGGTTGTCGACCTTGGCCTTGACCTCCGCCTTGGGGCGCTTGCGGATCTTCAGGCCATAGGCGACGTTGTCGCGGACGGTCAGGTGCTTGAACGCGGCGTAGTGCTGGAATACGAACCCGATGCTTCGCCGCTGCGGCGGCACCCGCGTGACGTCGTGACCGTTGATGGTGATCGTCCCGCTGTCGGGTTGATCGAGTCCGGCGATGGCCCGCAACAGGGTCGACTTGCCGGAACCACTGGGGCCCAACAGTGCCGTCAGCGAGCCGGAGGGCACGACGAAATCCACGTTGTCCAGGGCCACGAAGTCGCCGTAGCGCTTGTAGGCGTTGCGCACGACGATGGCTTGGTCGACGGACCGGCTGTCGTTGTCTGTCATATCCGAGTCTCCATGTCAGGCTACCTGGCCGCTCTCGCCCGGCGGATGTCCAGAATCACTTGGAAGATCAGGACCAACACCGCGACGCCCATCAACAATGTCGACAGCGCGTAGGCGCCGTACTCGGCACCGCGGTTATACCGATCCGAGACCAGCAAGGTCAGGGTTTGGGACCTTCCCGGGAGGTTCGACGACACGATGATGACCGCTCCGTATTCGCCGAGGGTGCGGGCGATGGTCAGCACGATGCCGTAGGTCAGACCCCACCGGATCGAGGGCAGGGTGATCCGCCAAAAAGTCTGCCACCAGCCCGATCCCAAGGTCGCGGCCGCCTCCTCCTGGTCGGTCCCCAATTCGTGCAGGACCGGTTCCACCTCGCGCACAACGAAGGGCAGGGTGACGAAGATGCTGGCAAGGACGATGCCGGGCAACCCGAAGATGATCTTGAATCCGAGGTCCTTTTCCACGAAGCCGAATGCGCCGGCCGATCCCCACAACAGGATCAGGGCAACGCCGACGATGACCGGCGACACCGCGAAAGGCAGATCGATGACCGCCTGCAGCACGCCCTTGCCACGAAACCGATTGCGGGCGAGCACCAGAGCGGTGGGAATGCCGAAAACTACGTTCAGCGGCACCACGATGGCGACCACCAGCAAGGTCAGGTTCAGCGCCGAGATCGCCGCGGGAGTGCTCACCCAGTCGAAGAACTGGCCAAAGCCGGGCCGAAACGTCCGCCACAAGATCAGGGCAACCGGAACGACCAGCAATACGAAAAGGTATGCGAGCCCGACGAATCGGATCAGGTATCGAACCCTGGGCGATGAGGTCACGCCGCCAACTCCTCACGCTTGGCCGCGCGTCCGCCCACGATCCGCAGAATGAACAGCACCACAAACGAAATCGACAGCAAGACGATGGATATCGCGGCGGCACCGGTGCGGTCGTCGTTCTCGATCAGGGTGCGTATCCACTGCGATGACACTTCGGTCTTGCCCGGTACCGCGCCACCGATCAGGACCACCGACCCGAACTCGCCGATCGCTCGTGAGAAAGCCAGGCCCGCGCCGGACAGCAAGGACGGTGTCAACGACGGCAGCACGACAGAAGTGAAAACCTTTGCGCCGCTGGCACCCAACGACGCGGCCGCCTCTTCGGTCTCCCGATCGATTTCCAGCAGCACCGGCTGCACGGCGCGCACCACGAATGGCAGCGTGACGAAGGCCAGCGCCACGGCCACGCCCCACGCCGTGTGCTGCAGATGCAGGCCTACCGGGCTGTTGTTGCCGTAGAGGGCCAGCATCACCAGGCTCGCGACGATGGTGGGCAGCGCGAAGGGCAGGTCGATGATCGCATCGACGAGCCGCTTGCCGACGAAGTCGTCCCGCACCAGCATCCACGCGATGATCAGGCCGAACACCAGATTCACCAAGGTCACCCCGGCGGATATGGTCAGGGTGACCCGGAACGACTCCAACGCGGCGTTTGACGTCACCGCCAACCAGAAGGCGTGCCACCCACCGCCCGCGGCCTGCCATGCGATGGCGGCCAGCGGCAGCAGCACGATCACCGAAAGCCACAGCGTTGCCACTCCCACCCGCAGTGACGTGGTACCCGACCAGCGACGCCCCGAATTCGCTTGGCGGTGCCCGGCGTCACCGGCCGGGTGACCGAGCTCCGGCCTGATTGCCTGAGGGTCGGGCGTGATCGCGGCCGTCATCCGGTGGCCTGCATGTAGATCTTGGTGATGCTGCCGGTGGTCTTGTCGAACAACTGCGGGTCCACCGCGCTCCAGCCACCGAGGTCGGCAATCGTCCACAGTTTCGCCGGCGCCGGAAACTGATCACGGAATTCGGCGGCGATGGCCGGATCGACCGGCCGAAAGCCCGCCTGCCCCCACACCTTCTGCGCCGTGGCCGTGTACTGGAAGTTCTTGAAGGCGACCGCGGCGTCCAGGTGGGGGCTGGTGGTTACCACCGCAACCGGATTGTCGATTTTGAAAGTCTGCGGCGGGTTGATGTGCTCAACCGGTTTGCCTGCGCGCTCGGTGGCGATCGCCTCGTTCTCGTAACTGATCAAGACATCCCCGCTGCCCTGAACGAAAACATCGGTGGCCTCCCTCCCCGAACCGGGCCGCAATTTGATGTGTTCATGCACCAGCTTGCTGATGAAGTCGACGCCGGCTTGGGTGTTGCCGCCGCCTTCGCTCTTGACGGCGTACGGTGCGAGCAAATTCCACTTGGCCGACCCCGAGCTCAGCGGACTGGGCGTGATGACCTCCACCCCCGGCCGCAGCAGGTCATCCCAGTCCTTGATGTTTTTGGGATTGCCCTTACGCACCACCAGGGTTACCACCGACCCGAACGGAATTCCCTTGGTGGCGTCGGTATTCCAATCTTTGGATACCTTGCCGGCCTTCACCAACCGCGTGATGTCCGGTTCGACCGAGAAATTCACGATGTCGGCCGGCTTGCCGTCGACGACTCCGCGCGACTGGTCGCCGGAGGCGCCGTAGGAGGTGATCACCTGGATGCCCTTGCCCTCCTCGGCGGCGTTGAAGGCGGGGACGACCTTGCTCCAGCCGGGTTCTGGGACTGAATAGGCCACCAGCGTGATACTGGTGCGCGCGTTGGTCGGGCCGCCCCCGCCCACGACGTCACTGGCGCCGCCACTACACCCCGAGATGACTGCGACGATGAGGGCGAGCGCACTCACCGGCCGCCAGCGCGAAGCGATGTCGTGGAGCATTCGGGCCTTCCAGTACGGGGACTTAGGTGATAGTGGTCCCGTTGCTGCGGAAAGGCGCCTAAACGACTGGGAGGCCTGACGAACCCCATACCAGACCGCACACGGGATTGGCGGTCAGCGACAACAGTGCACGAAGACATGGCGTTCTACGACACCGGATGTCACGTGCATGGCGGGAAGCCTAACAGGAATCGCCGGGCCCGCCACCGCTCGCGTCGCCGTGCGCGCACGCCGCGCGAAGTCGCGCAATCAGTGCGTTAGCCACCACGCGACGATCACCAGCACCACGAGCGAGACCAGAATCAACGTCACGTGTGACCGAGGCATAGGCGTTACCCGGGCGCCTCACCGGCGTGGCGGGCCCGGCGCATCAGGGCGATGCTTTTGCCGAGCAGGCCATCGAGCAGTCCCGCCGTGACCGCGGCCACTACCAGCACGACCGGCATCACCACCATGGCCTGGAGTACGAAAGCGAGCCCGGAAAGCCACAGCTCGTTGCCGTCCCACCAATTCAGGAAAGCGGTCACGGGGCTCACCCTATTCGGCTCTGCAGCCGAAAACCAATGTGCCAAGATCGGCCCATGTCCGCCACGTCGTCCCCACCCGCGGCAACGGCCTGCCTGATCGCCGGCGGCGGCCCGGCAGGCATGGTGCTGGGCCTGCTGCTGGCACGCGCCGGTGTAGACGTCACGGTGATGGAAAAGCACGCCGACTTCCTGCGTGATTTTCGCGGAGACACGGTGCACGCGAGCACCTTGCGACTGCTCGACGAACTGGGTCTCGGCTCACGATTCGCGGAAATTCCACATCGCCTCATCGACACCGTCCACATGGAGATAGAGAACGCACCGCTCGGCCTCGACCTGACCCGCCTTCCGGGGGCGCACAAGCACATCGCACTGGTGCCGCAATGGGACTTCCTGGAGCTGGTGGCCACCGCCGCCGAGGCAGAACCGAGCTTCCGGCTGTTGCGCAGCACCGAGGTGATCGGCGTCATCCGGGACGCGGACCGCGTCGTCGGCGTCACCTACCGGGACCCGGCCGGCCAGCTCAAGGAGATGCGCGCCGAATTGACCGTGGCCTGCGACGGTCGCTCTTCGACGGTGCGTTCCTCGGTCGGCCTCAAACCGCACAGCTTCGGCGCGCCCATGGACGTGTGGTGGTTCCGGTTGCCCCGCCACCCCGGCGATCCGCGGGGTCTGGCCGGCGTGTTGCGGGCCGGACACGCCGTCATCGTGATCGATCGCGGCGATTACTTCCAGATCGCCTACATCATCCCGAAGGGAACCGACGCCCGGCTGCGGTCGGAGGGCGTCGAAGCGCTGCACCGAGCGCTGGTCGGCATGGTGCCCTGGCTCGGTGACCGCGTGCAGACGCTGACGTCTTTCGATGACGTGAAACTGCTTGACGTACAACTGAATCGGCTTCGCCGCTGGTATGCCGACGGCGTCTTGTTCATCGGCGACTCCGCGCACGCGATGTCGCCGGTCGGCGGGATCGGCATCAACCTGGCGGTGGCCGACGCGGTGGCGGCCGCCCGCATTCTGGCCGACGCGCTGCGGGCGGGACGGGTGCCCACCCGGCGACTCGCCCGCGTGCAGGCGCGCCGCTGGTTTCCGACCGCGCTGCTGCAGACCGCGCAACGGTTGATCCATGCCAACGTGATCGCCGCGGCGGTAGGCGGAAACGCCCAGCGTGCGCCGCTGGGCGTGCGGCTGGTGGGCCGCTCGCCGGCGCTGCGGCGAGTACTCGGCTACCTCGTCGCGATCGGCCCGCTTCCGGAGCACGCCCCGAGGTTTGCCCAGCGCCGCGGGTGACCCGAAGTCGCGCCACGTCGGCGAAAGAATGGACGCCGGGCCGCTCAACAGATGATGATGTCGGGATGGTCCTGCACGCCCAGCCCGACGACCAGCCGGCCGACGCCATGCCCGAGGAGGCATTTCAAGCGGAGACGGCGGCCTTGCCATCGCCGATCGACTTCAGCGCACCGGCGCCGCTGGCTTCGAGCGGGGCACTGCGGAACCCGTTCCCGCCGATCGCGGACTACGCGTTCTTGTCCGACTGGGAGACGACCTGCCTGATCTCCCCGGCCGGCTCGGTCGAATGGATGTGCGTGCCGCGCCCGGACTCCCCCAGCGTCTTCGGCGCCATCCTGGACCGCAGCGCCGGCCATTTCCGGCTCGGCCCCTACGGCGTTTCGGTGCCCTCGGCCCGCCGCTACCTGCCCGGCAGCCTGATCATGGAGACGACGTGGCAGACCCACACCGGGTGGCTCATCGTGCGTGACGCGCTGGTGATGGGGCCGTGGCACGACATCGAGCGCCGGTCCAGGACCCACCGCCGCACGCCGATGGACTGGGACGCCGAGCACATCCTGCTGCGCACGGTGCGCTGCGTTAGCGGCACCGTCGAGCTGATGATGAGCTGCGAGCCCGCGTTCGACTACCACCGCGTGGGCTCCACCTGGGAATACTCGGCCAACGCGTACGGCGAGGCGGTCGCGCGGGCCGCCAAGCAGCCCGATGCCCACCCGACCCTGCGGCTCACCACCAACCTGCGGATCGGGCTGGAGGGCCGCGAAGCCCGCGCCCGCACCCGGATGAAGGAGGGCGACGACGTGTTCGTCGCCCTGAGCTGGACCAAGCACCCGGCGCCGCAAACCTACGAAGAGGCCGCTGACAAGATGTGGCAGACCACCGAGTGCTGGCGGCAATGGATCAACATCGGCAACTTCCCCGACCACCCGTGGCGCGCCTACCTGCAGCGCAGCGCGCTCACGCTGAAGGGGCTGACGTACTCGCCCACCGGGGCGCTGCTGGCGGCCGCCACCACCTCGCTGCCGGAAACGCCGCAGGGCGAACGCAACTGGGACTATCGCTACGCCTGGGTGCGCGACTCCACGTTCGCGTTGTGGGGGCTGTACACGCTCGGACTGGATCGGGAGGCCGACGACTTCTTCGCGTTCATCGCCGACGTCTCGGGCGCCAACAGCAACGAACGCCACCCGCTGCAGGTGATGTACGGCGTGGGCGGCGAACGCAGCCTGGTGGAAGAAGATCTGCACCATTTGTCCGGTTATGACCACGCCCGGCCGGTGCGCATCGGCAACGGCGCCTACGACCAGGTCCAGCACGACATCTGGGGCTCGATCCTCGATTCGTTCTACCTGCACTGCAAATCCCGTGAGCAGATCCCGGAAAGCTTGTGGCCGGTGCTCAAGAAACAGGTGGAAGAGGCCATCAAGCACTGGCGGGAGCCCGATCGGGGCATCTGGGAGGTCCGCGGCGAACCGCAGCACTTCACCTCGTCGAAGGTGATGTGCTGGGTGGCGCTCGACCGCGGGGCGAAGCTGGCCGAGCGGCAGGGCGAGAAGAGCTATGCCCAGCAGTGGCGGGCCATCGCCGAGGAGATCAAGGACGACATCCTGCAACACGGGGTGGACTCCCGCGGGGTGTTCACCCAGCGCTACGGCACCGACGCGCTGGACGCCTCACTGCTGCTGGTGGTGCTCACGCGATTCCTGCCGCCGGACGACCCCAGGGTGCGCAACACGGTGCTGGCCATCGCCGACGAACTCACCCAGGAAGGCCTGGTGCTGCGCTACCGCGTGGAGGAGACCGACGACGGGCTGTCCGGCGAGGAAGGCACGTTCACGATCTGCTCGTTCTGGTTGGTGTCGGCGCTGGTGGAGATCGGCGAGGTGGCGCGCGCCAAGCGATTGTGCGAGCGGCTGCTGTCCTACGCCAGCCCGTTGCACCTCTACGCCGAGGAGATCGAACCCCGGACGGGCCGGCACCTGGGCAACTTCCCGCAAGCGTTCACCCACCTGGCGCTGATCAACGCGGTGGTGCACGTGATCCGCGCCGAGGAGGAGGCCGACGGCTCCGGGATGTTCCAGCCCGCCAACGCGCCGATGTAGCGGCGATCGCAAGCACGGCTGTGGCGATCGCAAGCGTGGCGAAGCCGGGCGAAGCGGGTCGCCACCATGGGATGTATTACCGCGTCAGCTCAGCGCGCTGACCTTGTCTCGCATGACTTGCGCGATGTCCAGCGCGCTGGATCCTTCTTGCGATGCGCCCGGTGAGTTGACAAAGTCGACCTCGACTTCGACGAGGCAATTGTCTCGCACACCGATGGCCCGCGCGGCGGGAACGGATGGCGAGACGAAGCCGGGCGCGCTCCACTCCGTCGAAATAGTCGCCGCAACAACGGAAGTGGCGCTTTGGACGTCACTGACTTTCACTTCCAGCGGTAACGTTCCGCCGACGATGGGCACCGTCTTGCCATCACATTCGTGCCACTGCCTGGAGAACGTCGCGAACAGCGCGTTGGCGTCGGCAGCCGTGGGCAAGCTGATGGCGGCCTCGTCCACCCCGGCCACCGTCGCGGCCGGCACGGCATCGGGCCGCCACGTCTTGAGCGCAACGCCTTTCACGTTGGCGGATCGATAGGCGGCCCCCTGCATCATCACCGCTACTCCCAGGCAATCTCCGGGCCAACCGGTATCTCCCGGCAACATCTCCGGCCCGCCGAAAAGCGGGGGGAAACGCGGGTCGATCTCAAGGGGCTCCTTGACCATTCGGGATAGCGCACTCTCGCCCAGCAGCACCCGATTCAGCGTCTGCCCATCAAGGAACCGTGCCGCAAGGTTCGCCGCCGGCCGCGCGGCACCATCGACCGTGGCGGAGCAGCTCAAGGTCAACATCAAGAGGGCGAATAGTGTTGCCCACCAACGGCTTCGTTGCCTGCCGGGGCTACGCGACAACGCGGCGACAAACGCGTCCCCAGACACGCCGATGCGACGGATGCTTCCCATGAGCTTCCCGCTCACCTCCTACTTAACCCAAATGTAGGTTCGAGGTGAGGCGAACGCCGTAGGCCACACCGCAAGCACAGCTCAACCCCAGAAATGTCCCAGGTTTCGCCGGTGCCCGCGTCAGCTCAGCGCGCTCACCTTGTCCATCAGCGCGTGCGCGAGCTCGATGGCGCTGCGGTGCACATCGCCGGACCCCTCGTCCGACGGGCTCGTCGAGCCGAAGAACGCCAGCTCGACCTCGACAAGGCAGTTCCCCCGGAGGCCGAGGGCGCGCGCCTCGGGCCTGGGCCCGCTGGAAGGCAAGCCGGGCAATTGGGTATCGATCGAAAGGGTCGCCGCGAGAACCGAATCGGAAACACGCACGTCGGAAATGGTGTCCAGGAAGACGATCGCGGGGCGGTCGGCGATGATGCTGGGGCGCCCGATGGTCACGGTCGTGCCGTCGCAGTCGCGCCATTGCTGCGAGAACTGTTGGAACAGCGCGGTGGCCCCGGCGGCGCTGGACAGGGCGACCACGCCCTCGGCGACACTGATCACCTTCGCCGGCCCGTGCTGGTTCCACCACGTCTCCCGCGCCGCATTCTTGACGTCGGCGGATCGGTAGGCATCCTTCACCATCATCGAGGCGACACCGACGCAGTTGGCGGGCGAAACCGCGCCGAAGGCCGGCGGCAGCACCTCGGGACCGCCGAACCGCGCCGGGAGTTCGTTCTTGCTTCCGAAGGACTGGCCCAGCAGCTTCGACAGCTCAGCGTCGTCGAGGAGCACTTTCTTGACGGGTTGGCCGGTTACCGGGTGCGGTTTCAGATTCGGCGCGGGCCGCGCGGTGCCGTCGACGGTGCAGCCGGTGGCGAGCACGACGGCCAACAGGCCCGTGAGGATGGTTCGGCGCGTCGACATCAGTTGGTGCTCGAGACTTTTCGCAACATCGCCTGAACGACTTGGATGGACCGGGTCCCGGCCTGCGCGTGTGGCCCGACGGCGACTTTGACGTCAGCGATGACGTCGCCCGTGGTGCCGACTGCCCGCTCGTTCGGGGATGGCGGCGTGTGATGGTTGTCCCACGCGATGACGGTAGCGGAAAGTATCGGTCCGTCGACGCGGACGTCGGTCACCTTCGAGTACAACTCGGTGTTGCTTCGGTCGTGTGTGTACATGGTGACGGTGGTGTCCGTGCAGCGTTGCCATTGCTGGACGAACGACGCGAAGAGTCGTTGCGCGTCGGATGTGGTCGCCAGCTCGATCGCCGCTGCTGTTGCGCTGGACGCTTGTCTGCCAGAGCCGTAGTTCCAATAGTCCTGCGTCGCAACGCGGCGCACCGGGCCCTTTTCGTAGACGAGACGCATCGCGGGGGCGAGGGCCCCGAGGCATTCGATGGGGGCGGCGCCACCAGCGTCACGAATCCCGTCGGGCAGCACATCGATACCACCCACCAGCGGCGGACTGTGTGGCGGGAGCTCGTTTCCGACGGCGGCGCTGACCTCGGCGGCGTCCGGTAAGACCTGTGAGAGCGGCAACGCGGCTCCACCGAGGGGGCCAGTGCGCGTGGGGGTTCCGGCCACTGTCGTGACGCATCCCGTGCCGAGCAGGCTGAGACCGACAACACCAATGGCTCGCATCAGCATCACGACTACTTCTTGCCCTTGTCCCCCGCGGTGTCGGTGGACAACGCCGCGACGAAGGCTTCCTGCGGCACGTCCACCCGGCCGATGGTCTTCATCCGCTTCTTGCCCTCCTTCTGCTTTTCCAGCAGTTTGCGTTTGCGGGTGATGTCTCCGCCGTAGCATTTCGATAGCACGTCTTTGCGGATCGCCCGAATATTCTCGCGCGCAATGATTTTCGATCCGATGGCCGCCTGCACCGGCACCTCGAACTGCTGGCGCGGAATGAGCTCTTTCAGCTTGGTGGTCATCTTGTTGCCGTACGCCGAAGCCCCGTCCTTGTGCACGATCGCAGAGAACGCGTCGACGGCCTCGCCCTGCAGCAGGATGTCGACCTTGACCAGTTGGGCCTCCTGCTCGCCGGCCTCCTCGTAGTCGAGGCTGGCGTAGCCGCGGGTGCGCGACTTCAGCGAGTCGAAGAAGTCGAAGATGATCTCGCCGAGCGGCATCGTGTAGCGCAGTTCCACCCGTTCGGGTGACAGGTAGTCCATGCCGCCCAACTCGCCGCGGCGCGATTGGCACAGCTCCATGATGGTGCCGATGAACTCGCTGGGCGCGATGATGGTGGTCTTGACGACCGGCTCATACACCGTGCGCACCTTGCCTTCCGGCCAGTCCGACGGGTTGGTCACCACGATCTCGCTGTCGTCCTCTTTGATGACCCGGTAGACGACGTTCGGCGAGGTGGAGATCAGATCCAGGTTGAACTCGCGCTCCAGGCGTTCGCGGGTGATCTCCATGTGCAGCAGGCCCAGAAAGCCGCACCGGAACCCGAAGCCCAGCGCCACCGACGTTTCCGGCTCGTAGGTCAGGGCCGCGTCGTTGAGCTGCAGCCTGTCCAGGGCGTCGCGCAGATCCGGGTAATCGGAGCCGTCCACCGGATACAGGCCCGAGTACACCATCGGCTTGGGCTCGCGATACCCCGTGAGGGCCTCGGTGGCGCCGTGCCGGGCCGTCGTCACCGTGTCGCCGACCTTGGACTGGCGGACGTCCTTCACACCGGTGATCAGGTAGCCAACCTCGCCCACCCCCAGGCCGTCGCTGGCCTTGGGTTCGGGCGAGACGATGCCCACTTCGAGCAATTCGTGGGTGGCGCCGGTGGACATCATCAAGATGCGCTCCCGCGGGACGATCTTGCCGTCCATCACCCGGACGTAGGTCACCACACCGCGGTAGATGTCGTAGACGGAGTCGAAGATCATCGCGCGGGTGGGCGCGTCGGCGTCGCCTTTCGGATGCGGCACCAGCCGGACCACCTCGTCGAGAAGGTGAGCCACGCCCTCGCCGGTTTTGCCGGACACCCGCAGCACGTCGTCCGGCTCGCAGCCGATGATGTGTGCGAGCTCGCCGGCGTAGCGGTCCGGGTCGGCCGCGGGCAGGTCGATCTTGTTGAGCACCGGGATGATGGTCAGGTCCCGATCCAGGGCCAGGTACAGGTTGGCCAGCGTCTGCGCCTCGATGCCCTGGGCCGCGTCGACCAGCAGCACCGCGCCCTCACAGGCTTCCAGCGCCCGCGACACCTCGTAGGTGAAGTCGACGTGGCCCGGGGTGTCGATCAGGTGCAGGACGTAATCTTCGTCCCCCACTTTCCAGGGCAGCCGGACGTTCTGCGCCTTGATGGTGATCCCGCGCTCCCGCTCGATGTCCATGCGGTCCAGGTACTGGGCCCGCATCATCCGCTCGTCGACGACGCCGGTGAGCTGAAGCATCCGGTCCGCCAGCGTGGACTTGCCGTGATCGATGTGGGCGATGATGCAGAAGTTCCGAATCTGCGCCGGCGCGGTGAAGGTCTTGTCGGCGAAACTGCTGATGGGAATCTCCTGGTCTGGACACGCTCGCGGCCGCTTGAACGTCGGCTCATTGGTATGTCCAGGGTATCTAGGCAGGGTGCCCGAGACATACTTGGACACAATCGCACCCGCGCGCCCGCGTCTATGCTGCGAATATGGCGTCGGCCCGCAAATCCCAGTGGAAGACGTTCCAGCGGTTCGCGGAAAACCTGGTCTTCGATCGGGCCCCGCGGCTGGCCCGGCACGTGCAGAACTCGCAGACCGTGCTGCGCGAACTGCAGCACGCCGTGAAGATCACCGCGAACGTCATCGCCGCCGCCGCGCCGCAACCGCCCGCGGTCACCGCGGGGCGCCCGGTGACCAGTACAAGCTTCCCGACCACGCAGCGCGCGCGCAAGCTGGTCTACGCCCCCGACCTCGACGGCCGGGCCGATCCCGGCGAGATCGTCTGGACGTGGGTGGTTTACGAGGACGACCCGACCCAGGGTAAGGACCGGCCCGTGCTCGTAGTCGGTCGTGACCGCCGCGTCCTACTGGGGTTGATGGTGTCCAGCCAGGAGCGCCACGCCGAGGACCGGGACTGGATCGGAATCGGTTCCGGCGCATGGGATTACGAGGGCAGGCCTAGCTGGGTTCGGTTGGACCGGGTGCTCGACGTTCCCGAGGAGAGCATTCGCCGCGAGGGCGCGATCCTGGACCGCGAGATCTTTGAAGTGGTGGCCGAGCGGCTGCGCGCGGACTACTCCTGGAGCTAGTCGCCCAGCGTGTAACCAGTGCGAAAAAACGCCCGCATCTCCGCGCCGAACGCACGCTCGGCGAAGACGCAGTCAGCCCCGCCCGGCGACGATGCGCGGCGTGGAACGGCGTGACGTGGGGCGCCCCCAGCCGCTAAGCGGCGAGGGGGCGAGCCGGACAGTCAGCCTTGCGTGATGTAGGACTGCAGCTGCTGCTGCTCGGCCTCGAGCTCTTCCATCCGGGTCTTCACCACGTCGCCGATGCTCACGATTCCGATCAGCCTCTTGCCGTCCAACACGGGCACATGGCGCACCCGGTTCTTGGTCATCAGCACGCTCAGGGAGTCGACTGTGTCGGCTTTCGTGCAGGTGGCGACGGTGGTGGTCATGATCTTCGAGATCGGGCGCGACAGCACGCTGGCGCCATGGGTGTGCAGCTCGCGCACGACGTCGCGCTCGGAGACGATGCCGACGACGCCCTCGTCGCCGACGACCACCATGGCGCCGATGTTCTGCTCGGCGAGGCCGGCGAGCAGCTCTTTCACCGTCGCCTCGGGGTTGATGGTCACCACCGCCGCGCCCTTGTTCCGCAAGACGTCTGCAATCCGCATCAAAGGCCTCCAGCTGGTTGTGATCCGCTTCACAACAGGCTACGGCTAACTCGTGCGGCGCAAAAGCCCGACGAGAACCGGTAGCCGATCCGTGTCCATACCCTGACGTCGCCGTTCGAAAACTGGGCGCTCGATCGGTCGGATCGCCGGATTGGGCCACTGGACAGGGGCGCGGCTTGCAAGATAGGGGCCATGATCGAGATCACGCTGCTGGGAACCGGGAGCCCGATCCCGGACCCGAACCGGGCCGGCCCGTCGACTCTGGTGCGGGCCGGCGGGCAGGTGTTTCTGGTGGACTGCGGGCGTGGGGTGTTGCAGCGCGCGGCGGCGGTGGGCGTGGGCGCCGCCGGATTGACGGCGCTGCTGATCACCCATCTGCACAGCGACCACATCGGAGACCTCGGCGACCTCCTGATCACCCGCTGGATCAGCACCTTCGCGCCGGATCCCGCGCCGCTGCCGATCATCGGACCGCCCGGGACCGCGGAGACCGTCGAGGCGACGCTGCACGCGTTCCGCCACGACATCGAGTACCGGCTCGCCCATCACGCCGACCTCAACGCGCCACCGTCGGTCGAGGTCCACGAGTACACCGAGGGGGCGGTGTGGGACCGCGACGGCGTGTCGATCCGGGTGGCACCGACCGATCACCGACCGGTGACCCCGACCATCGGGTTCCGCATCGACTATGGCACGGCGTCGGTGGTGCTCGCCGGGGACACGGTGCCCTGCGCCGGCCTCGACCAGCTGGCGGCCGGCGCCGGCGCTCTGGTGCACACCGTGATCCGTAAGGACATCGTCGGCAACATCCCGCAACAGCGGCTCCAGGACATCTGTGATTACCACTCGTCGGTCGAGGAGGCGGCGGCAACCGCGGCCCGCGCCGGGGTGGGCACCCTCGTCATGACGCACTACGTGCCCGCGCTGGTGCCGGGCCAAGAAGAGCAGTGGCGGGCCCTGGCGGCTTCGGCGTTCGACGGGCGGATCGAGCTCGGCGACGACCTGCATCGCGTCGAAATCAACGCGCCGTAACGGTCACTCTCCAATGCCGTTGCGGCGCAACGGCAGCAGCGCCCCGGCCAGCACCAGCCAGGACAGCGCCAACACCCTGGCAACCGGCAGGATGACGCCCAGGTCCGGCCAGACCAACACCGCCGTCGCCGCTTCGGCGAGGGCGGCGATCACCAGGCCGGCCCAGGCCACCGGGCTCGGCAGCAAACCCCGGCTCAGGCCGGGTCCCGCGATCCCGGCGACCAGCAGGCCCAGGGCCACGATGTGCCCCGGGCCGCCGACCAGAAAGATCAATAGGTACAGCGCGCGGACCAACGTCGCGTCCGCGGCGACTTCGGGCCGCGACAGCGGCCAGGCCAGCAAGCCGCACAGCCCCAGCGCGCCGGCGGCCACGACGCCTCCCGTGAGCGCGATCGCGGCCCCCGGCCCGGCGGCGCCGAGCCGGCGCAGCCGGACGCTGACCGTCGCCGCGTAGGCCGCCAACGGGACCGACGCCGCAAACGTCGCCACGGCGATGACGCGCACGGCGACCGGCTCCGCACGGACGTAGGCCACCACCGCGGCCACCGGGCCGTATGGCAACGGCATCACACCGCCCAGGGCGACCCCGACAGCGATCCCACCGAAGAGCACCGCGACACACAGCACGGACAGCAGCAGCAACCACGGGCAACCGCGGTGAGACGCAGTGTCGTTCATGGCGTGAACGCTATGCCCGCGCCGGCTAAGCCAGCCGGGTGACCTCCACGACGACGTCGAGATCGGTCGCCCCCTGACCGGAGTAAATGCCTTTCAGGGGAGGGACGTCGGTGTAGTCGCGGCCGGCGCCCACGCCGACGTATTGCTCCGAGATCTCGGTTCCGTGGGTGGGGTCGTAACTCCACCAGCCGCCCGTCCACGCCTGAATCCACGCGTGGCTGCGCCCGTCCACGGTGTCCCCGACGACGGCGTCGCGCTTCGGATGCAGGTAACCCGACACGTAGTACGCGGGAATCCCCATGGCCCGCAACAACATCAGCGACAAGTGCACGAAGTCCTGGCAGACACCCCTGCCCGCGTTCAACGCGTCCAGCCCCGACGAGTGCACGCTGGTGGTTCCCGGGAGATATTCCAGCTCACCGCGCACCCAATCGCCGGCGGCGGCGACGGCCTCGGCGGGCTGGTGCGACTTGGCGATCTTCTTGGCCACGGACGCAACCTTCTTGCTCGCCGGGGTGTGCCCGGTGGGGCGAAGCAGTTCGTCGAACCGATCGATCACCGCCTCGGACTTGAGGTCACCCCAGTCGACTTCGCTCACCGGCGGTTCCGGCTGCTCGGTCTCGACCACCGACGACGACGTCACCGTGAGGTCGGTGTGCGGCGCGTGCAGATCGAATGCCGTTACGGCGGTGCCCCAATAGTCGATATAGCGATAGGACCGGGTCGCGGGGATCGTTTCGACGCGATTGAGGATGACGTTTTGCCTGGTGTTCGACCGTGGGGTCAACCGCGCTTCGTTGTAGGACGCGGTCACCGCCGACTGGTAGGCGTACCCGGTGGTGTGCACCACCCGCAGCCGCCACATCAGCCGTCCCCTTTCCTGCTGACCAGGCGGCCGCGATCCCCGGCATCCGACCACGCCACCCACGGGGTGACGTGAAAGTACTGCACCGACAACGCTTCTCCGACATCGTGGCAGGTTCGCTGCAGGCCCCCCAGGCGCGTCTCCAGGGACTCCAGCAGTACACCGGGTTGCACGAATTCGAGTTCGCTTCGGGCCTGCCCGAGCAGCCGCTGCGCCTCCCCGGTTGCCCCGATCCGGCTCTGCCGAGAGTGCAGCAATTCGTCGAGGTTGTGTTCGGCGAGCCGCAGCGAATAGAACACCGAACGCGGGAACAACCGGTCCAGCAGCATGAATTCGACGACCCGCCCGGCGTCCAGCACGCCACGGTAGGTGCGCAGGTAGGTGTCATGCGCACCTGCCGAACGCAACAGCGTCACCCACGCCGGGGACGAAGCGCTGTCCCCCACTCGCGAAAGCAACAGCCGCACCGTCATGTCCACCCGCTCGATCGCGCGGCCCAGCACCATGAAGCGGTATCCGTCGTCGCGGGACAGTGTCGAGTCGGCCAGGCCCGCGAACATCGCCGCCCGGCCCTCGATGTAGGACAGGAATTCATGGGGCCCAAGGCGTTTCGCGGCGCGCTCGCGCTCGGCCAGGGCGTGGTAGGTGGTGTTGAGGCACTCCCAGATCTCGCTGGACGTCACCTCGCGCGCCGACTTCGCGTTTTCCCGCGCCGCCGTGACGGCGTCGACGATCGAAGAACCACCCGCAGCGTTGGTGCTGAAGGCCACCAGGTCGGTCAGCGACCAGACGTCGAGGTCGTAGCTGGGGGGATCGATGCCGAGCACGCGCAGCAGCAACCGAGACGCCTGGTCCGGGTCGACGCTGGATTCCTCGAGCAGTTGGTGCAGCACCACATCGAGGATGCGGGCGGTGTCGTCGGCCCGTTCGACATAGCGACCGATCCAGAACAGCGCCTCCGCGTTACGGGCCAGCATCAGCGCTTCGCCCGCCGCTCTTGCTGCTGAAGCTGCTGTTCCTGGGGCGATTCCGTGGGTTGCGTCTGGGTCTGCGCGAAACGCTGCGCGCCGTCCAGCACCGGGTCGGACATCGACTCCGGCAGCGAGCGCACGACTTCCGCCGCGCCGAGCTCATGGTCACCGCCCGAGGTCCGCGACGCCAGCACCCAGGTGTCCTTCGAGCCACCGCCCTGGCTCGAGTTGACCACCCGCGAGCCCTCGACCAGGGCCACCCGGGTCAGCCCGCCGGGCAACACCCAGACGTCGTCGCCGTCGTTGACCGCGAACGGCCGCAGGTCGACATACCGGGGCGCCAGCGTGTTCCCGATCTGTGTCGGCACGGTCGACAGCTCCATCATCGGCTGGGCGATCCAGCTGCGCGGGTCGTCGCGAACCTTCTTGGCGACGGTGGCCAACTCTTTCTCGGAGGCTTCCGGCCCGAACACGATGCCGTAACCGCCGGACCCCTCGACCGGCTTGAGGACCAATTCGTCGATCCGGTCCAGCACCTCTTCGCGTTCGTCATCGAGCCAGCACCGGTACGTCTCGACGTTGGCCAGCAGCGGCTTCTCCCCCAGGTAGTACTCGATCATCGTCGGCACATAGGTGTAGACGAGCTTGTCGTCGCCCACACCGTTGCCGATGGCGCTCGAGACGACCACGTTGCCGGCACGCGCGGCGTTGACCAGGCCGGCCACCCCCAGGACCGAGTCGGCGCGGAACTGTAGCGGGTCCAAGAAGGCGTCGTCGATGCGCCGGTAGATGACGTCGACCTGCACCTCCCCCTCCGTGGTGCGCATGTAGACCTGGTTGTCGCGGCAGAACAGGTCGCGACCCTCGACCAGCTCGACCCCCATCTGGCGGGCCAGCAGCGAGTGCTCGAAGTAGGCCGAGTTGTACACCCCGGGAGTGAGCACCACCACGGTCGGGTCGGCCTCGTTGGTGGCCGCGGAATTGCGCAAGGCGCGCAGAAGGTGCGACGCGTAATCGTCGACTGCACGCACCCGGTGGGTGGCGAACAGATTCGGGAAAACCCGCGCCATGGTCCGCCGGTTCTCCATGACATACGACACCCCGGAGGGCGAGCGCAGGTTGTCCTCGAGGACCCGGAAGCTGCCCTTCTCGTCGCGGATCAGGTCGATGCCGGCGACGTGGATGCGGACGCCATTGGGTGGGACGATGCCCATCGCCTCGCGGTGGAAATGCTCGCAGGAAGTGATCAGGCGGCGCGGGATGATGTCGTCGTTCAGGATCTCCTGGTCGCCGTAGATGTCGTCGAGATACATCTCGAGCGCCTTGACGCGCTGGATGATGCCGCGCTCCAACCGGCTCCACTCGGCGGCCGAGATCACCCGCGGAACCAGATCGAGCGGAAAAGGCCGCTCCTGACCCGACAGCGAGAACGTGATGCCCTGGTCGATGAACGCGCGACCCAGCGCTTCGGCGCGGGCCTTCAGGTCCGAGGCGTCCGACGGCGCGAGCTCGGCGTAGATGCCCTTATAGGGACCCCGAACGGTGCCGTGGGCGTCGAACATCTCGTCAAATGCCATCGAATAGATGTCTGAGGACGTGTTGTAGCCGCCGAAAATGCGCTCGGCACGCGCGGCACGCAACCCCCGCCCGGTTTCCTCGAGCTGGCTCGGAAGACTCACTTTTTAGATGCTGCCTCAAATTGACGTTATGGCAGGCCACGGGTTCCCGTTTTGGGAGAAAACGTAACCGACTGATAACCTGGGCAGTCGCTGTGGTGATATCCGGCGCCCCCAACAAACGTCGAAGCGGAGAAGGAACTAGAAGCGTGGCCAACATCAAGTCGCAGCAGAAGCGCAATCGCACCAACGAGCGCGCTCGACTGCGCAACAAGTCCGTGAAGTCGTCGCTTCGCACCGCCGTCCGCGCGTTCCGTGAGGCCGCCCACGCCGGTGACAAGGAGAAGGCCTCGGAGTTGCTGGCCGCGACCACCCGCAAGCTGGACAAAGCGGCCAGCAAGGGCGTGATCCACAAGAATCAGGCGGCCAACAAGAAGTCGGCCCTGGCGCGCGCGCTCAACAAGATCTGACCCGCCCGCTCATCGGTTCCGGTTCGCGGCCAGCTCGGCCACCTTCCTGACCGCCGATTCCAGCGCATAGTCGGCGTCCGCCACGGCTCCTTTGACATTGGCGTTGAGCGCCGCCACCACCTTCATCGCCGCCGCGACGCTGTCGCGCGACCAATACCGCGCCTGCTTCTGGGCCTTCTGCACCCGCCACGGCGGCATTCCCAGCTGCGACGCCAGCCGATAGGGATCGCCCGACAGTGGCCCGACCCGACCGATCGTGTGGACCGCTTCGGCCAGCGCGTCGGCCAGCACCACCAGCGGCTCCCCGCGCATCATCGCCCACCGCAGCGCTTCGGCCGCTCCCGCGACGTCGCCGGCCACCGCCTTGTCCGCGATGTCGAACCCCTTCACCTCGGCTTTACCGCTGTGATAGCGGCGGACCGCGGCGGCGTTCACGACCCCGCCCGTGTCGGCGACCAGCTGCGAACAGGCTGCCGCCAGCTCCCGCACGTCGGAGCCGACCGCGTCCAGCATGGCGGTGACGGTCTCCTCGTCGACCTTGACGCGCAGCACACGAAACTCCTTGCGGACGAAGTCAATTCGCTCGCTGGCCTTGGTGATCCGCGCGCACGGATGCACAACGGCGCCCAGTGACTGCAACTCGGCGGCCAGCGCCTTGGCCCGCCCGCCGCCCGAATGCACGACCACCAGCATCGTGCCCAGCGGGACGTCGGCCGCGGCCGAGGCGATCACCGCGGCCGCCTCCTTGCCGGCTTCGCCGGCGGATTCCAGCACGACGATGCGCTCGTCACCGAACAGTGACGGACTCAGCAGCTCGGCGAGTTCGTAGGTACTGACGTCACCGGCCCGCATGCGGCTGACCGGAACGTCGTCGATCCCGGCCCGCTGGCGCGCCGCCCGCAATACGTCGGCCACCGCCCGCTCGACCAGCAGCTCCTCGTCTCCCAGGACCAGGTGCAACGGCGAAACCTCTGTCACCCCACGATGGTGTCACGACGGACCGACTACGCCGCCGCGGGATCCACCAGCTTCGACAACCACCAAGCCAGCGCGCAGAGGGCAGCCGTCAACCCGCCCAGGCCAACCGCGGCGGCAAACCAGCGCCGGCCGCGCAGCCTCGTGACCGCCAGGACGATCAGCGCGGTCACCCCGGCGACCAGCACCACTCCCGGCACCCCGGACGGAACGGGCAGCGTTGCCCCGGGCGCGCCCGCCGACCATTGCGCCACCCGCACCACCCACCACAGTTCGGGGCCTGTGAAACGGACCAACACTTGTGCGCCGGGTGGCCACACCACGCTCAGCACGGCCGCCGCGCTGCCGAGCACGGTGATCGGCGCGATGACCGGCGCCGCCGCGAGGTTGGCGCCCACTGCCACCAGGCTGACCCGCCCGGAGATGCCCGCCACCAGTGGAGCGGTCACGACATGTGCGGCCGCCGCGATCGCCAGGGCGTCGGACAGCGGCTTGGGGCAGCCTCTCCCCGCCAGGCACCGCGACCAGATCGGCGCGACCAACACCAACGCCGCAGTCGCGATCGCCGACAGCGCGAAGCCCACGTCGACGGCCAACTGCGGGGCCAGCGCCAGCAAGACCAGCACCGCGGCGCAGAGCGCCGGGATGGCTTGCCGCCGCCGCGAAGACAGCAACCCCGCCAGCCCGATGGCACCCATCACGGCCGCCCGCAACACGCTCGCCGTCGGTTCCACGAGAATGACGAACGCGACCAGCGTCATGGCGGCGAGGACGACGGCCGCCCGGGGACCGATCAGGCGCGCCGAGAACAGCACGGCCGCGCACACGATCGTCACGTTGGCGCCCGACACCGCCATCAGGTGCGTCATCCCCGCCGCGCGAAAGTCCCGGTCGGTCTCGGCGGGAACCGCCGAAGTGTCGCCCAGCACCAGCGCGGGCAGCATCGCCGCCTGGTCGACGGGCAACGCGCCGCGAACCGCGGCGACGAATCGGCCCCGCACCGTGTGCGCCGCCCGGTGCACGGCGCCGGCGGTGCCCAGGGTCGGGTGGCCCGATGCGTTGAGCACAGCGACGGTGAGGTCGCGGCGGGTCGGGCGGCTGATCCGTGCGGTGAACCGCATTGGCCGGCCCACCATCAACCCGTCGGCTTCCGATTCGAACTCCGAGGCGCGCGCGAAGACGACCACCCGCCCCGAGATCTGCGCGTCGCGCAGGCGCTGCAGCGTGGCGCGAAACATGAGCCGGCCGCGACCCAACGACACCGGGCTCTCCGTGGGGGTGACCGTCACCGGGGCGGCCGTCCCGAACGCCGCCGTGATCGGGTGGTGATCGACCGCTTCGGCGCGCAGCGCGACCGCAAAGCCGAACCCCGCGCCGGTGACGCCGACCGCGACCAGGCCGGCGCTGACGGCCCGGTGCCTCCCGGTTTCGCCCCGCCGGCACGTGGCGCGCCACACCAGCGCGCCGGCGGCGGCAACCAACAAAAGACAGAACCCCGCGATCACCCGGCCGATCGGCCACCAGATCCCGGCGGCGGTCACCACCCAGCAGGTGAGCCCGGCCGGCACCAGGCGCGCGTCAACGCGTGCCCCCGATTCGGCGCGACCGGATTCCCGCACCGGTGTTCAGACACGGACCAGGGCGCGCAACTTCTCCAACCGCGCGGGCCCGATGCCGTCGACGTCGGCGAGCTGGTCGACGGTGGTGAATTTGCCGTTGGCCTGCCGCCAGGCCACGATCGCGGCGGCCGTGACCGGCCCGACGCCGGGCAGGGCGTCCAAGTCCGCCACGGTCGCGGTGTTGAGGTCGAGCACCTCCCCCGCCTTCGGCTTCCCCGGCCCTGCTCCGGTCCGCGGTGGCGGCGGCTTGGACGTCGGTGTGGAACCGGAGGCCACCGAGCTTCCCAACGCCGCCGGCCGCCCGGGGACGGGCGGAAGCCCGACGACGATCTGCTCGCCGTCGCCGAGCGGACGCGCCATGTTCAGCCCGACGGTGTCCGCGCCGTTCACCGCGCCGCCCGCGGCCTGCAGCGCGTCGGCGACGCGCGCCCCGGGCGCCAGGGTGACCAGTCCCGGGCTGTGCACCAGGCCCACCACGCTCACCACCACTGGCCGGTCGGGGCCGGCACTGGGGTTCGCCGACGACTTGGGGCTCGCCGTCGACGCCTTCTCGACCGGCGGCAGTTTGGCCGACATCACCGGCGCCGGCCGGTCGCGCAGCAGCGTGAACACCGTGACCAGAACGGCCAGCGCGGCCACGATCGCCAACCCGATGGCACCGGCACGCCCCGGGTCGGCGCGCAGCCTGCCCACCCAACCCCTATCCGGCGACACATCGGGCAGCCACCGCGGCAGCAGCGAATTCTGGTCCTCGTCCACCGCCTGCCCGGCCGACGTCGACGCGGCGCCGTCGGGCTCGGCGTCCGGTTCGGCACCGAGTCGCCGCTGCAGACGCTCGGCGGGAAGTTCTGTTCGCATGCGCCGACCGTAGGTGCGCCGACCGCCAGATCGGCCCCCACCCGGCGGGGCCGCGACCCCGACTGTGGACTAAACCGAGGCTGTGCACAACCGCTGTACGGGATGGGTCAAGATGGAACCAAGAACGCATCGCCAGAACCGGGCATCCCTCCGACGCTGGTAGCCACGTTCACCCCCAGACGACAGGAGGTCGCCGTGCAACTGGCGCTCACACCGGAGGAAGCCGCGTTCCGCGACGAGCTCCGCACCATCTACACCACCAAGATTCCGGAAGAGCTGCGCGAGCGGGTGCGCCGGGGTTCAGCGGAGGTGAACCACGAGGATATCGTCACCAGCCACAAGATCCTGCACGAGCACGGTCTGGCGGTACCGAACTGGCCGGTCGAGTGGGGCGGCAAGGACTGGACGGCCACCCAGCATCAGATCTGGGCCGACGAGATGCAGCTGGCGTGCGTCCCGGAGCCGCTGAACTTCAACACCAAGATGGTGGGGCCGGTGATCGCCGAATTCGGTTCGGAGGAAGTCAAACAACGCTTCCTGCCGCCGACGGCCAGCCTCGACATCTGGTGGTGTCAGGGGTTCTCCGAGCCCGAGGCCGGTTCGGATCTGGCGTCCTTGCGCACCACCGCGGTGCGGGACGGCGACAGCTACGTCGTCAACGGGCAGAAGACATGGACCACGCTCGGCCAGTACGCCGACTGGATCTTCTGCCTGGTGCGCACCGACCCGCAGGCGCCCAAGCGGCAGGCGGGCATCTCGTTTCTGCTGTTCGACATGAAGACCCCCGGCATCACGCTGCGTCCCATCAAGACGATCGACGGCGGCCACGAGGTCAACGAGATCTTTTTCGAAGACGTCCGGGTGCCCGCCAACCAGCTTGTGGGAGAAGAGAATAAGGGCTGGACGTACGCCAAATTCCTGCTGGGCAACGAACGCACCGGCATCGCCGGTGTCGGCCGGACCAAGGTGCGACTCTCCGAGGTGAAGAAACACGCGGCGGCCACCGGGGTGCTGCAGGATCCCCTGTTCGCGGCGCGCCTGGCCGAGGCCGAAAACGAGTTGCTGGCACTGGAACTCACGCAGTCGCGGGTGGTCACGGACTCCGCCAACGGGCAGCCCAATCCGGCTTCGTCGGTGCTCAAATTGCGCGGCAGCCAATTGCAGCAGATCGCCACCGAGCTGCTCGTCGAGGTGGCCGGGCCCGATGCCCTGCCGGCCGACGGCGAAGGCATCGCGTCTCCGGACTGGGCGCAACACAGTGCGCCGCACTACCTCAACTACCGCAAGACGTCGATCTACGGCGGCAGCAACGAGGTGCAGCGCAACATCATCGCGTCCACCATTCTGGGATTGTGAGGCAGCCATGGACTTTCAGTTGACCGACGAGCAGACCCTGCTGCGCGACACGACCCGCGAACTGCTCTCACGCAGCTATGACCCGGAGAGCCGCAACAAGGTGATCGGCTCCGATCTGGGCTGGAGCCGCGAGGTATGGAGTCAGCTCGCCGACACCGGGATCCTCGGCCTCGGCTTCGACCCGGAGGAGGCGGGCCAGATCGAGATCATGGTCGTGCTCGTCGAGGCGGGGCGCCGGCTGGCTCCCGAACCGATCCTGCACGCCGCGCTGGCACCGGGTGCGCTGATCGCCGAGTTGGGCACCGAAGCCCAGAAGGAACAACTCGACGACGTCGCCGCCGGCCAACGACTGCTGGCATTCGCCCACCTGGAACCCGGTCACCGCAAGCCGACCGCGGACGTGGGCACCAAGGCTGTGCGGCAAGGAGATTCGTGGACATTGAGCGGGCGCAAGAACCCGGTGCTCGCCGGCGACTGCGCGGACGCCCTGGTGGTCAGCGCCGCCTTGCCGGACGGCGGCACCGGCCTGTTCCTGGTCGACGCAAGCGCGGTCACACGTCACCCGTACCGGACCTTCGATGGACAGCGCGGCGCGCAGGTCGACTTCGAGGCCACACCGGCGGAACCCTTGGGTGAAGCCGTCGACGCGTCGCAGGCCATCCGCGACGCGGTCATCCGCATCCAGTCTGGGCTGTGCGCCGAAGCGGTCGGGGCGATGGAGGAAGCGCTGCGGCTAACCACCGATTACCTCAAGACCCGCAAGCAGTTCGGCGTCACGCTCAACAAATTCCAGGCACTCACGCAGCGGGCAGCCGACATGTACGTGTCGCTGGAACTGGCGCGCAGCATGTGCCTGTACGCGTCGATGTCGATCGCCGACGGCAATTTCGACCCGGTGATCGCCTCGCGGGCCAAGCTGCAGATCGGTCGCTCGGGCCGGCACATCGCGCAGGAGGCGATCCAGCTGCACGGCGGAATCGGTGTGACGGCTGAATATCCGGTCGCGCACTACGCGGCGCGGCTCACCGCGATCGAACACACGCTGGGCACCTCCGGCGAGCACCTGCACAACCTGATCGACCACATCGGCGACTACGACCTGGCCCGTCTCTAGCGCATGGCCGAGCTCTCCGGCAGAGTCGTCGAGTTCCTGTCAGCCGGCACCCGTACCGGGATGCTCGGTTACGTCGCCGGCGACGGTCGGCCGCTTGTCGCGCCGGTGTGGTTCGTGGTCGACGGGGACCAGCTGGCGTTCAACACCGGCCGCGACACGTCGAAAGGCCGTGCCCTGCAACGCGATCCGCGAGTGGTGATCTGCGTCGACGATCCTCACCCGCCGTATTCGTTCGTTCAGGTGCAGGGCGTGGCGACGGTAAGCGAGGACCCGGCCGACGTGCTCGACGTCGCCACCCGAGCCGGCGCCCGATACATGGGCGCCGACCGCGCCGAGGAGTTCGGCCGCCGCAACTCCGCGCCCGGCGAACTTGTGGTGCGGGTGCGCCCGACCAAGGTCATCGCCGGTTTCGACATCAGCGACTGACGCCGGCGCCGAAGAATCCGAACCGGTTCGCCGCCCGGATCATCCTGGCGCGCCGACGGGTTCGATCGACTCCGGGGCCAGATCCGGCACCTGACTGGCCAGGTACTCGGCGAGCGAGCTGATCGTCGGATAGTCGAAAACCGCCGTGGCGCTGATGGTGAACGCGCCGCCGAACTGGCCGTACAACCGGTTACGGAGTTCGACCGCCATCAGTGAATCGGTGCCGAGGTCGAGGAAGCGGCTGGTTGCGGCGGGCGGTTGCGCAAGCCGCAGGAATTGTTGTACTTCCTGCTGCAGGAATTCCGTCAGGAAACTGACTCGCTCCGCCTCCGGCACCTCGTGCAGCTTTTCGAGCAGCTCGCTGTCGCCGGGTGTCGTTGCCGTGTCGCTCGGCAGCAAGTGGTCGAGAATCGGTGGGCGTGAACCGCGCAGCATCTTCGCGGCACGCTGCCAGTTGGCTTTGATAACGGCCGCCTGCCCCGTTCCGTGGGCGACGATTTCACCGAGCGCATTGAGGGCTGCCGTGGGTTCCATCGAAACCAGGCCTTGCGCACCGAGATTGGCTCGCGCCGCCTCCGAAGCGGCCATGCCACCCTGCGCCCAGGGACCGAAGTTGACACTGGTCGCGGGCAGGCCTTGCGCTCTGCGTTCGGCAACGAGGCCGTCGAGCACCGCGTTGGCGGTTGCGTAGTTGGCCTGGCCGGGTGAACCGAGCACGCTGGAGATCGACGAGTAGAGGATGAAGAAGTCTAGATCGTCTTTCCTGGTCAATCGGTGCAAATTCCAGGCCCCCAGCGCTTTCGGCAGCAGCGCCGTCCGGAAGCGTTCGACACTCTGCTGCGGCAGCAGCGCGTCGTCGAGTACGCCCGCCAGGTGCACCACCCCCGCCAGCGGCGGCAGCTCCGCCCGGATCCGCTCCAGCAACTCCTCGACCTGGGACTCGTCGCCGACGTCGGCCGCAAGGGTGTGGATCCGGCAGCGGTAGCGCTCAGTGATGTTGGCGATCGTCTGTTGTGCGGCCGCATCGGGTGCGCGGCGGCCGGTCAGCACGATGTCACCGGCACCGAGTTGGGCCAGGTAGGACGCCGTGTGCAAGCCGAGGGCACCGAGGCCCCCGGTGATCAGATAGCTCCGATCGCCCTGCGGCTGCAGCGGGTTCGGCATCTGCAGCACGATCTTGCCGATATGCCGCGCCTGCTGCATGCGCCGAAACGCGGTTTTGGCATCGCTCAGCGGGTAGATCTCGGCGGACAGCGGTGCCCACTCGCCGCTGCCCAACCCGTCGGACACTTCGGCCAGCAATCGCCGGATGCGCTCTGGGTCTTGCAGAATGGTCCCGTCCAGCGCAACCACTTCATAGTCGATGTCGGGACGGGCCGCCGCCATTCGCTCCGGACTCCAGATGTCTCGCTTGGCGATCTCGGCGAAGCGACCGTTGTGGGCGGTGGCCCGCACGGTCGCTTCGACGAAGCCCTCGTTGGTCAGGCTGTTGAGCACCACGTCGACGCCGGCACCGCCGGTGTCGGCGAGGATCTGTTCGGCGAAATCCGTTGTGCGCGAGTCGTACACATACTCGACGCCCAACTTGCGCAGGGTCGCGCGCTTGTAGGCGCTGGCGGTGGCGAAGACGGTCGCCCCGTGCTGCTGCGCCATTTGAATGGCGGCCAGTCCGACACCACCGCTCGCGGCGTGAATCAGCACGCGGTCACCGGGCTTCAGCTGCGCCCAGTCGAACGCGAGCCGGGCCGTGAGTGCGGCAGCCGGAATGGTCGCCGCAGCCACCGCGCTGAGCCCGTGCGGCACCGGCGCCAGCAATTGAGCGGGAACATTGATCCGACTGGCAAACGCTCCCTGCATGAAGCCAAAGACGCGCTGGCCGACCTCGAATCCGGTTACGCCGGAACCTAACTCGGTGACAATACCGGAGAAGTCGCCACCGATCAGCCCCGGATCGCCCGGGTAGAGGCCCAGCACATTGAGCACATCCCGGAAGTTGAGACCGGCGGCCTCCACCCGAACTTGCACCTGGCCCGCAACCGGCGACAGCACTTCCGTCTCGGCGAGTCGCAAGTTGTCGATGGCGCCGCGTTCAGTCGGCGCCAGGACATAGTCGCCTGCGCGCGGCACCGCAAGGTGACCGCTACGTGCCCATGGCACCAGCCTCGATGCCAGGAACTTTCCTTGCCGCAGCGCCAGTTCCGGCTCTTGAACAGATCCGTCCGGTGCGCGGAGTAGGCGCGCTAGCGAGTGCGCGGCCGCCTCCGATCCGTCGTGGTCGATCAGCCTGCAGCGCAGCGTGGGCTGCTCGGCGATGGCGGTACGTCCCAGCCCCCACAGCGCCGCCTGCACCGGGTCTACCTGCTCGCCGGGTTCGGTCGCCACCGCTCGTTCGGTGATGATCGACAGCCCGCCAGGCAGTTGCACTCCCTCTTCGGCCAGCAGGGTGCGCATCGCGCCGAGGAGGTTGTCGACGTCGGCCTCCAGCCGAGCGCCGAATTCGTCACTCGACTCCTCCGCGTTCGGTCGGCCCCTGCCGCGCCAGACGATGCCGGTGACCGGCGCACCGCTTTCCTGCGCGTGCGCGATGAGCTGCTGCCAGCCCCGCCGGCCCATCGCCCCTTCGGA
This sequence comes from Mycobacterium sp. 852014-50255_SCH5639931, assembly GCF_001665605.1. Classification (GTDB taxonomy): domain Bacteria; phylum Actinomycetota; class Actinomycetes; order Mycobacteriales; family Mycobacteriaceae; genus Mycobacterium; species Mycobacterium paraffinicum. Next base: position 52,124 of record NZ_LZSV01000004.1, on the reverse strand, counting down.
CCGGATACAACCCGGCAACTCGGCCGCCAGCTCGTCGAACCCTGCGACCAGCCATGTGCCGTGGGCCTTTTCGCCGGGCCCGGGATCGCTGATCGGCTCCGGCACCGGCACCTCATGCCAGCCGAGCGTGTACAGCAGCCGGGAAACGTCGCCGCCAAGCCCGCGCAACAAGGCTTCCCGGGGCGCGCGTTTGACGGTGAACTCGCGTATCCCGCCCAGGTGACGGCCATTCCGATCCACGAAATCGAGATCGAAGACCTGAGTTTCGCTTTCGACGCCGCCGGTACGCCACTTCGCGCGGCAATAGAACCGCCGCGGCATCCGATCCGACAGCACCACCCGCCCGTACCGCAGCGGGAGAAACAGATCCGGAACCGCTCCCCGTTCGGTCGCCGCTAGCAGCGCCGGGAAGGCCGGGAAGGCGACGCCGGTGCACAGGTCCAGCAGCACCGGATGGACCGGCTCACTTCCCAGGTGTTCGGCGAGTTCATCGCCGACGACGACATCGCCGACCGCCTCACCTTCGCCCACCCACAGCGATTTCAGGCACGTCGACCAGGTGGGACCCCACGCCAGCTCCATGTCGGCGAAGGTGTCGAACAGCTGCTGGGGACGGGTGCGGTTCAACCGCTCGATCGCCGCGTCGACGGGGTCCGCCGGATCAACTGCCGGCTCTTCGTCGACACCGGTGAAGACGGCGCCATCGGCGTTCAGCGCCCACTCGGCATCGCGGACGCCATATGGGCGGCTGTGCACTTGGAAGGTCCAGCCGCCGCGATCCTCGGAGGGATGCAATGCCAGCTGCACCTCGCGAGATTGCTTGTCGGCCAAGATGATCGGCTCATAGAAGAAGACATCTCGCACGTGAGCCGGCGTCCCCACCGCCGCGAGGGCCATCGCCGCGTAGGTCGCGCCCGGAACGACGACGGTGCCATAAATGACGTGATGAGACAGCCACGGCTGGGACTTGACGGACAACCGGCTGGTATAGACGACGTCACCCGAGGCGAGGTCCTTTTCAGCGCCCAAGATGGCGGATACCGTGCCGCCCTGGGCATCGGTGCCCGCGATCCCGGACGCCTTGGGCCAGAAGTGCCGGCGCTGGAACGGATAGGTGGGCAGGTCGAGCCTGCGGCGTGGGAGTCGTTGCAGCGCAGCGAACTCGGGCCGATGTCCGGCGACGTACGCCGCGGAAAGCGCTTCGGCCATCTGGCGCCGGGCGCCCGCGCCCTTGCGCAGGGAAACGATCGCCCGTGGTGCCGGTGAGTGTTCCGGCCAGACCTGCACCGCAGCCGCGGTCAGAATCGGTTGCGGACCGATCTCCATCAACACCGAGCATCCCAGCGCCGCCAGCGTGCGGACGCTCTCGGTGAACTGCACCGGCTGGCGGGAATGCCGCCGCCAGTATTGCGCGTCGAGCGCGGTTTCCGCCGTGAGCACGGCGCCGGTGCGGTTGCAAACCAGCGGCCGTGTCGGGGTGGCGAACTGCAGCCGCGCCGCATACGACTCGAATTCGTCGAGTGCCGGCTCCAGCAGCTCCGAGTGGAAGGCGTGGCTGGTATCCAGCCAGGTGCAGCGGATCCCGTCATCGCTGAAGGTCGCCACAATCTCTTCCAGATCGGCACCCGGACCCGACAGCACCGTATTGCGGCCGTTGTAGGCGGCGACCGAAACGCCGGAGAACTGCTTGGCGGCGTCCTCCACCTGCTCGGCGTCGGCGAACACCGCCACCATTCGGCCCCCCTCGGGCAGATTGCCGAAGAGCCGGCCGCGTTCGGCCATCAACCGTGCCCCGTCCTCGAGGCTGAACACTTCGGCCACGCACGCCGCGGCATACTGGCCGACGCTGTGCCCAAGCACAACGTCGGGTTCGATGCCCCACGACTGCCACAACCGGGCCAGGCCCATCTCGATGGCGAAGAGTGCCGGCTGAGCAAAGGAGGTGTGCCGCAGCGCGTCTCCCCCGCTGTCCCGGTCGGTGTCGAACACCACCTCCAGCAACGGACGTGGCAGCAGACCTTCGACCGCTTCCGCGCACCTCGTCACCGTTTCGGCGAATACCGGCTCCGAGTCGAACAATTCGCGAGCCATCCCCGGGTACTGGCTGCCCTGGCCGGTGAACAGCCACGCCGTCTTCGGCGGGTCGGCACACTCGCCGCGGACCACACCCGGTCGCACCCGGCTCTCGGCCAATTCGGCCAATGCGTCGCGGGCGCCCTTGACGGAATCGACGACCAGCGCGGCGCGGTGTTCGAAATGCGAACGCCCGACGCCGGCCGTGAAGCACACATCGACGATGTCGACCTCGGGGTGTGCGTCCAGCCAGGTGGCGTAGCGCTGCGCCAACGCCGCCAACGCCTGCGGCGAGCGCGCCGACAAGGGAAACACGGCGATCTGGTCACCCGAGGCGCCCGACTCCGGCGCCGTCGCATCATCGTTTGCGGGGTCGCCGGCCACCGTTTGCGGCGGCGCCTCCTCGATCAGCACATGGGCGTTCGTGCCGGTGAACCCGAACGAGCTCACTCCGGCCCGGCGGGGCCTGCCGTTGGTCTGCCAGGGCATCGCCCTGTCGACCACCCGCACCGGCAACGAGTCCCAAGGAATATGCGGCGAGGGATTCTGGAAATGCAGGTTCTGCGGCAGAACCTCGTGCTGCAGAGACAACACGACCTTGATCAAACCCGCGACCCCCGCGGCCGACTCGAGGTGGCCGAGGTTGGTCTTCGCCGAGCCAATGAGCAACGGCCGGTTCGGGTCCCGGCCGGCGCCGTAGACGGCCGCGGCGGCCTGCACCTCGATCGGGTCACCCAGGGAGGTACCCGTGCCGTGCGCCTCGAGGTAATCGATGTCTGGACCGGCAACACCGGCACGGGCCAGCGCCGCGGAGATAAGCCGTTGCTGCGCACCCCCGTTGGGCACCGTCAGACCGCTGGAGGCGCCGTCCTGATTGACCGCGCTGCCCCGGATGACGGCGCAGATGCGGTCGCCGCTGCGCTGCGCATCGCTCAGCCTCTTGAGCACGAGAACGCCGCAGCCTTCACTGCGCACATAGCCGTCGGCGGCGGCGTCGAAGGTCTTGCACCTTCCGTCCGGCGACAACATCCGGGCACGGGCGGCGGCGACGATCGAGGCCGCACTCAGCAAGACGTTCACCCCGCCGGCCAACGCCAGATCGCAGTCACCGGAGTGCAACGCCTGGCAAGCCTGATGGACGGCCACCAGCGAGGAGCTGCAGGCGGTGTCCACCGCCACGGCCGGTCCTTCCAGCCCGAGCGCGAAGGCGACTCGACCCGCGATGGCATTGAGCGCGTTGCCGGTGATGAAGTGGGCTTCGATGCTCTCGACCGAGTCCCGCGACAGCAGGTGTGAGTATTCGTTGGCGGCCACACCGACGAAGATGCCGCTTCGGCTACCGCGCAGGGAGGCAGGGGAATACCCGGCGCGTTCCAGGCCCTCCCAAGCGATCTCCAGCATCAAGCGTTGCTGCGGGTCCATCCATAAGGCCTCGCGCGGGGAGATACCGAAGAACTCCGGATCGAATTGGTCGATCCCGTTAAGGAATCCGCCGCTGCGGCTGTAGATCTTGCCCGGTGTTTCGGGATCCGGGTCGTAGTACTCGTCGATTTCGAAGCGGTCATCCGGGATCTCCCGGATCGCGTCGACAGCGCCGGACAGGACCTCCCAATACGCTTCGGGATCGGGCGAGGCCGGAAAACGGCACGCCACCGCGACGATCGCGATCGGCTCGTCCGCGGACCCGGTCGACATCGACGGCGGCTGGGCAGCCGCCTTGGAGCCCGCCTGCGCGGTGAGGCCGAGGACGTCGGCGAGCAGGTACTCCGCCACGTCGGTGACGCGCGGATAGTCCATCGCCAGGGTTGCCGGCAGTTCCTTGCCCACCGCATGCTCCACGCGGCGGCGCAATTCGACCGCCATCAGCGAATCCATGCCCAGGTCGAAGAATCCGGCCTCCTCGCGAATCTCCGCCGCGTCGATCCGTGTCACCTCGGCGACGACATCGCGCAGGTAATCGACGAGGAGTTTCTTCCGCTGCTGCGCTGGGGCGAGGGTGAGCTGTTCCACGAACCGCGTGGGCCCAGAGGAAGGTTCGGGGGCCGTCACCGACTCGGGCACCTCGCGTCCGAGCTCTTCGAGGAAGGACCGCTTGCCCGCCTGCTGATAGAGCGGCAGGAAACGGGACCAGTCGATCCGAGCCACCACCCCTTGCGTCGCAGAAGCGACCATGAGCTCGGCCATTCCGGCCAGCGCGTCTGCGGGCGGCAACGTGCGGACTCCGCGTTGCTCCAGTCGCGCACGCGCTTCTTCGTCGGCCATGCCGGCCGTCCACGGACCGAAGTTGACGCTCACCGCGGTGACGCCCTGCTCGCGGAGCCGCCAGGACAATCCGTCCAGGAAGGCGTTGGCCGCGCCGTAGGCGGTCTGGCCAAAGCTGCCCCATACCGAGGCGATCGAGGAGGTGCTGAGGAAGAAGTCCAGCGGCAGGTCCGCGGCAGCTTCGCTCAAATGCCAAGCACCCCAGACCTTTCCCGCGAACACCCGATCCACTTCGGCATCGTCCAAGTGGCGCAGCGGCGTGTTACCGATCTCTCCGGCGGCATGGACGATCCCGGCGAGCGGCGGCAGTTCGGCCTGCACGGTGGCCAGCAGGCGGGCAACGTCGTGTGGATTGGCGACATCGGCTGTGATGACCTGCGTTTGGCAGCCCCACTGTTCGCGCATGGCATCGATGCGCCGTTGCGCTGCATCACTGGGCGAGCGCCGGCCCGTCAGTACCAGGTGCCCGGCACCGTGCGCGGCCAGGTATCCGGCGATTTCCAGTCCCACCGCACCCAATCCACCGGTCACCAAATAGGTGGCGTCAGCACGCAAGGCGAGCGGTGTTGCGATCGGCCGCCCTTCGCGCCGGGTCAGCCGGGCAACATAGACACCTTCGTCTCGCAGCGCGACTTGGTCTTCGCCACGCGGCACTGCCACCACCTGACCGATCAACCGGGTCCACTCGTCGGCAGTACCTTCGGACAGATCAGCCAGGCCGCCCCACAACTGCGGATGCTCCAGGGAAGCGGCGCGCCCGAACCCCCACAGACAGGACTGTGCGGGCCGTACGCTGTCGGCGGCGGTGACGCGTTGCGCGCCACGGGTTATCAGCCAGATGGGTGCGCGGATTTCGGCGGCGGCCGCGGCGCGAAAGAGTCGACGCGTTCCGCCCAGAACATGGTGTTGCATCCGCAACAAGGAGCGCATCGATGGCACATTGCCCCGATCGAGACCCGCGCAATGCAGGATGCGTAGCGCCGGTTGCTCTGCCGCCGCCGCGCGCAGCGTCGATTCGAGCCGCTCCTCGTCGGCGTCGGACACCGGCAGCCCGACGATCCGGAACGGCTGACCCTGAGCGGTCAGCGCGTCGACTAACGGTGCGACCGCTTCGGGGTCATCGCCGATCAACAGCCAGGAGACGGTGTCCGCGCGCGTGGCCGCGGCAACGGATTTGTCCCAACGGATCTCGTACCGAGCATCCGCAATGGACTCGTTTTCCCGCTGTTGGTTGTGTTGTGCCGCAAGCCTGGTCAGCACGTCGGTGGTCTGCCGGCTGGGGTTCGCACCGTCGATCAGCGCGGCAAGTTCCTCGATCCGGCCGTCCTCGAGAAGCTGGACGGCTTCGGTGCGCGTGGCATCGGTTTTCCCGGTCGTCTGGGTGGGCGGAACGTCGTTGTCCCGGAACCAGTACCGGCGATGCTGGAACGGATAGGTGGGCAAGTCGAGCTTGCGCGTCGGCCCCTGTTGCAGAGCCCCGAAGTCGGGCAGGTGACCGCCGGTGTAGGCGGTGGCAAGGGCTTCGATGATCTGGCGGTGGTCGCCGCCGGTTCGGCGCAACGACGCGATCGCCCGCGGCGCCGCCGCCGGGTCAGGCCATGCCCGCAAAGCCGCGGCGGTGAGCACCGGTTGCGGACCCACCTCCAGCAGCATGGCGCAGCTGAGATCGGCCAGGGTGGCCACACTCTTGGCGAATTCGATCGGCTGGCGCGCGTGGCGGCGCCAGTACGGCCCATCGAGTTTCGCATTCCGGCCGAGGGCGGCGCCGGTGCGGTTGCATACCAAAGTCCGTTGTGGCGAGCGGAAGTCGAATCGGCTTGCGTACAACTCGAATTCATCGAGGGCCGGGTCCAGGAGCGCCGAATGGAACGCGTGGCTGGTGTCCAGCGACTCGCACCGAACACCGTCGGTGGTCAAGCTGGCCACCGCCCGGTCGAGATCCTCTGCGGGGCCCGACAGCACGGTATTGGCACCGTTGTAGGCGGCCACCGAGAGCCGCGGGAACTCGTCGGTGAAGCCCTCGACCCGCTCCGCGGTGGCGAAGACCGCCACCATCCGACCGCCTGCCGGCAAACCGCCGAAGAGGCGGCCGCGTTCGGCGAGCAACAACGCTCCGTCTTCGAGGCTGAACACACCGGCGACGCATGCGGCGGCATACTGGCCGACGCTGTGACCCAGCACCACGTCGGGTTCGAGGCCCCACGACTGCCATAGCCTGGCCAAGCCCATCTCCACGGCGAACAACGCGGGCTGGGCGTAGTTTGTCCGCCGCAGATCTTCGGAGCTGCCGGGGTCGAAAATGACGTCCAGCATTGGCTTTTCGAGCGTGCCATCGACCACCGCCGCGCAACGGGTCATCGTTTCGGCGAACACCGGTTCGGTCTCGAACAGCTCCCGGGCCATGCCGGCGAACTGGCTGCCTTGACCCGGGAACAACCACGCCGTCTTCGGCCTGTCGTCGCACGTTCCCCGCACCAAACCCGGTGCGGGACGGTCGTCGGCGAGCGCCCCGAGCAACTCGGCGGCGGACTCCGTCGAATTGACCATCAACGCGGCGCGGTGCTCGAAGTGAGCTCGCCCGACGCCGGCGGTGAAGCACAGCTCCGACAGGCTGGTTTCGGGACGCGCGCTCAACCAGCTGCGGTATCGATCGGCGAGCTGCGCCAAGGCTGCGGGGGTGCGTGCCGACAGCGGCAGCACGCTGAATCGTCCGTCCGCGGTCTGCGCGACGGGTACCGCGGACGCAGCGAGCTGGGGCGCTTCCTCGAGGATGACGTGCGCGTTGGTCCCGGAGAACCCGAACGAACTGACCCCCGCAACCCGGGGTCGACCGTTGCGCTCCCAGCTGGTGGCCTCGTCCACCACCCGCACCGCAAGCCGATCCCACGGGATGTAGGGCGATGGGTTCTCGAAGTTCAGGTGCTTCGGCAATACCTGGTGCTCGAGCGACAGGACGACCTTGATGATCCCGGCGATCCCCGCGGCGGCTTCCAGATGCCCGATATTGGTCTTCACCGACCCGATCAACAGCGGCCGGCCCGCATCACGGCCCTCGCCGAGTACCGCGGCCGCGGCCTGGACTTCGATCGGGTCGCCCAGCGATGTCCCGGTCCCGTGCGCCTCCAGGTATCCCACGTCGCGGGCTGAGACGCCGGCGCGCTTCAGCGCCTCGGCGATGACGCGCTGCTGGGCCACACCGTTCGGCACGGTCAACCCGCCCGATGCGCCGTCCTGATTCACCGCGCTGCCGCGGACCACGGCCCGAATCCGGTCACCGTCGCGGATCGCGTCGTCGAGCCGTTTCAGGACGACGACACCGCAACCTTCACCGCGCACGTAGCCGTCCGCGGCCGCGTCGAATGTCTTGCAACGGCCATCCGGCGCGAGCATGTGTGCCCGCGAAAAGGTCATCATGGTGGCGGGGCTGAGCAGGACATTCGCACCGCCGGCCAGCGCGAGGTCACATTCCCCCAGCCGCAGCGCTTGGCAAGCCTGATGGACCGCCACCAACGACGAACTGCACGCGGTGTCGACGGTGACGGCCGGGCCCTGCAACCCCAACCGGTAACTGATCCGGCCGGCTGCCGCGGCGGCCGCCGTCCCGATCGCCATGTACGCGTCGATCGCGTCGTACTTCAGCTCATCCGAGACCATCGCCAGGTAGTCATGGGTGGACAGACCAATGAAAACCCCGGTGTTGGTATTCGCCAAAGCCGTTGGGGCCGTGCCCGAATGCTCCACCGCCTGCCATGCCGTCTCCAGTAACAGCCGATGCTGCGGGTCCATCAGCATGACCTCACGCGCCGACACCCCGAAGAACGGCGCGTCGAACCCCACGGCGTCGTCGACGAAGCCCGCCCGTCGGCTCACAATCTTCCCGGGCGCGTCGGCATCGGGGTCGAAGAATTCCTCGACACCCCACCGGTCCGGGGGCACCTCTGACACCGCATCCCGCCCGTGCTGCAGCACGTCCCAGAACTCCGACGCGTCAGCAGCACCCGGAACACGCGCTGCGTAGCCGACTATTGCGAAACCCGATGGCTTCTCCATTGGAGCTTCGACGGTTGCCATGCATCTGTCCTCTCGCATCGACCCGCGAAGGTAGATCCCCGGGGCCGGCCTCCGGCGACGGGTCCGTAGCGCTGGACCAAACCGTATGACCCGACCACTGCACCACATGCCGACCCGATACGCAGGAGAATCGTTCCCCCCGCGGCGAGTAGTGTCGCCGGATGCCAGACTGCGTCCCACGCCGGGCCGCCCATCACCCTAGTGGGTAGCCCCGCCTGTCGCCGAGCACGTCCAGCCCGGCATGTCGGGGACGGTGGGTGCCGAAGAAGCTATCTTGATCTCGCCACCGGCCGGCCGGAACTGCAGCCCTCCGGAACGAGGAGAAGACATTGCGCATCGGGAAAATCACCATCGGCTCAATCCGTGATTGGTCGCCGAGCCCAGGTGTTGTCATCTCCTGGCACCCGACGCCCACGGCCCGGGATAGGGCCCGGCAAGCGCCGGTCAGTGCGGTGCCCGTCAGCTACATGCAGAGCCAGCATCTTCGGGGTTATCACCGGCAAACGACCTCGGGACTCGACTATTCACGGCAAATCATCGCGACCTGCGAAGTCCCCGGCCAGTGCGACATTTCCGCCATGAATGAGGCGCTCAATGCATATTTGCGCCGGCATGACACGTACCGCAGCTGGTTTGAGCACACCGACGCGGGCGACATCATTCGGCATACCATCGAGGATCCCGCCGATATCGAATTCGCGCCCACCGACCACGGCGAAATGGCCGTTGACGACTTGCACGACCATGTGGTGGCCACACCCGATCCGCTGCACTGGGAGTGCTTCAGCTTCGGGATTGTCCAAAACGAGAATCACTTCACCTTCTACGCGAGCATTGACCACGTCCACGGGGACGCGGCGCTGATCGGCATCACGATGGTGGAGTCCCACGCGATGTACACGGCGTTGACGGGTGGCACCGGGCCCCTTGCGCTGCCCGCCGCCGGCAGCTTTGCCGATTTCTGCGCCGAAGAGCGCCGGTACACGTCAGACTTGACCGTGGATTCGCCGCAGGTACGCGCGTGGATTGACTTCGCCGAGAACAACGATGGAAGCCTGCCGGAGTTCCCTTTGCCGCTGGGAAATCCGTTGGAGCCCAGCAAGAGTGAGATGATCACGGACACCCTGATGGACGCGCAACAAACCGCGAGATTCGAAGCGGCCTGCTCGGCGGCGGGTGCGCGCTTCGTCGGCGGCTTGTTCGCCTGCCTCGCCCAGGTGGAACACGAATTCACCGGTGCCGCCACCTATTACGGACTCACCCCCAGAGATACTCGAAAAACTTCGGACAACTTCATGACCCAGGGTTGGTTTACCGGCTTGGTTCCGATCACCGTGCCGATTGCCGCTGCGTCCTTTTGTGACGCGGCCTGGGCGGCGCAGAGTTCCTTTGACTCGAGTCTGAACATGGCGAAGGTCCCCTATTACCGCGTGCTGGAATTGGCGCCGTGGCTGAGCAGGCCCCGCCCGAACTTTCCGGTGACAAATTTTTTGCATGGGGATGCCGCTCCGATGAACGCCGTGCTCGCGGCAGCTGAGATGGGCTACACCAACAACATTGGGATCTACTCCGACGGAAGATATTCGTATCAGCTAACGATCTATACCTTCCGGTACGAGGAAGGCACCGTAATGGCGATAATGTTTCCAGACAACGCGGTTGCCCGAAAATCAGTCGCCCGGTATGTCGCGGCGATGAAGTCCGTGTGTATGCGGGTCGCTGATAGCGGGCATTGGGGGCGCGTTGCCTAGCGGGGAACAGTACGATGCCTACTGATTTTCTCCGGACTCGGCCTTTTCACGCGGCCGGGTGCGTAGCGAGGTCGATGTGCGACGGCTAGCGGATTTTGTGGTGCGTTGGCCCGGGGTCGTCATAGGGTTCTGGGTCCTGATCGCGGTCGCACTGCCGCTGACGTTCCCGCCCCTGAACGAGATGGCTCAGAAGCACCCACTCGCGATGCTGCCGAGCGGCGCGCCGTCGAGCGTGGCCGCCCGGAAGATGACCGAAGCGTTTCACGAATCGGGCGCCGAGAACCTCATGCTGGTGGTCCTCAGCGATGAGAAAGGGCTTGGGCCCGCCGACGAAGCCACCTACCACAAGCTGGTGAGCGCCCTGCACGACGACCGGCGCGACGTACTGATGTTGCAGGATTTCGTCAGCACGCCGCCCTTGCGTCCGGTTTTGACCAGTAAGGACCGCAAATCCTGGGTGCTGCCGGTTGGCCTCGCCGGCGAATTGGGCACACCAAAGTCCTACGGCGCTTACCTCCGCGTTGCCGACATCGTCAAGCACAGCGTCGCCGGATCCCCGTTGACAGCGAACCTGACCGGACCCGCGGCCACCGTCAGCGACCTCACCGTGGCGGGCGAGCGGGATCGCCTTCCGATTGAACTGGCGATCGCCGCCCTGGTGCTCGTCGTCCTGCTGGTGGTCTACCGCAACCCGCTCACCATGCTGCTGCCGCTGCTCGCGATCGGGGCGTCGATGGTGATCGCGCAGGCCGTCGTCGCCGGAATCTCGCAAATCGGCGGCCTAGGCGTTTCGAACCAGTCCATCGTCTTCTTGAGCGCCATCATCGCCGGCGCGGGAACCGACTACGCCGTCTTCCTCATCAGCCGCTACCACGACTATCTGCGGCGCGGAGCGGACTTCGACGAAGCCGTGCGGCGGGCACTCACCTCAATCGGAAATGTGATCGCCGCATCCGCGGCCACGGTCGGAATCACTTTTCTCGGAATAAGTTTCGCCCGGATGGGTGTGTTCTCCACGGTGGGTATCTCGTCGGCCATCGGGATCGGTGTCGCCTTCCTCGCGGCGATGACCTTGCTGCCCGCCATCTTGGTAGTGGCCGGGCCGCGCGGCTGGGTCAAGCCCCCACGCGAACTGACCGCCCGGTTCTGGCGACGTTCGGGGATACGCATCGTGCGCCGGCCCAGGGTTCATCTGGTTGCCAGCGTGCTAGTGCTGATCATTCTCGCCAGCTGTGCGGGCTTGGTGCGCTACAACTACGACGACCGCAAGGCCCTGCGGTCCTCAGCACCGAGTTCGCTCGGGTATGCCGCGCTGGATCGCCACTTCCCGGTCAATCAGTCCATTCCGGAATACATCCTCGTCCAGTCACCGCACGACCTGCGTACGCCGCGGGCGCTCGCGGATCTGGAGCAGATGGCCGACCGAGTCAGCCAACTGCCGAACATCGCTGCGGTCAGCGGTGTGACCCGGCCCGCGGGCGCGGTGCCGGAACAGTTCAGGGCCACCTACCAGGCGGGCGCTATCGGCGCTCGCCTGGGCGCCGGTTCGGCCCTGATCAGCGACCACGCCGATGATCTCAACCGACTGCTCGCCGGGGCCAACACCCTGGCCGACAACCTCGGCGATGTGCGGGGCCAGGTCAACCAGATGGTTGCCGGGATGCAAGGCCTGACCGAGGCTTTCACTTCGATGAAAACCCAGTACGGCGGCGACAAGTTGGTCAAGGAAGTCGTCACCGCCGCCAAGCTCGTCAGCAGCATCAATTCCCTCGGCCATACCATCGGCGTCAACTTTGCGGCCGTCAAGGACATGTTCGCCTGGGTGGCCCCGGTGCTGGCGGCGCTCGAGGGCAACCAGGTTTGCGATGCCGATCCCTCCTGCAGCGCCACCCGCGCCCAATTCGAGCGCGTGGTCAATGCCCGTGGTGACGGAAGCCTCGACCAGATCAATGATCTGGCGGGACAGCTCCAGGCGTTCCAAGATCGGCAGACCCTCAACGCGTCGGTGGATCACCTGCGTGGTGCACTCGCCAACTTCGTCAAGGCGCTGCATGCCATGGGGCTGGACCAGCCCGGTGGCCTGCAGGCCGACCTGAACCACCTGCAACAAGGCGCTGACCGGTTCGCCAGCGGAAGCCGGCAAGTGGCCGATGGGGTGGACCAACTCGTCGACCAGATCAAACAAATGGGTACGGGGCTCGGCGAGGCGTCGGCGTTCCTCCTCACGCTGAAACGTGACGCGGCGGAACCGTCGATGGCGGGGTTCAACGTTCCGGCGCAGCTGCTGCACATGGAGGAGTTCAAGAAGGCCGCTAAGGCGTTCATTTCGCCCGACGGGCACTCGGTGCGGTATTTGGTTCAGACGAAACTCAACCCGTTCAGCGCCGAGGCGATGGATCAGGTCAGTGCGATCGGCGATACCGCCCGGGGAGCCCAACCGAATACCTCATTGGCGGATGCCTCGATATCGATGGTCGGATATCCCGTTACGCTGCGGGACACGCGAGACTTTTATGAGCACGACATCAAGTTCATCATTGTCGTCACCATCATCGTCGTCCTGATGACGCTGATCGCATTGCTGCGCGCGGTCGTCGCACCGCTGTATCTGGTCGCTTCCGTCGTCATTTCGTATTTGTCGGCGGTGGGTATCGGCGTCCTGACGTTTCAATTCCTACTGGGCCAGCAATTGCATTGGAGCGTGCCGCCATTGGCCTTCGTGGTATTGGTCGCCGTCGGAGCCGATTACAATATGCTTTTCGTCTCGCGAATGCGTGACGAGTCCCCGCACAGCATGCGTTACGGCGTCATTCGCGCGTTGAGTTCGACCGGGGGTGTGATCACCGCTGCGGGTTTGATCTTCGCCGCCTCGATGTGGGGCCTGGTGTTTTCCAGCATCGGCACCGTGGTTCAGGGCGGCTTCGTGATCGGGATCGGAATCTTGCTCGACACCTTCCTGGTCCGCACCATAACGGTGCCCGCCTTGGCTACGCTGGTCGGGCGGGCGAGCTGGTGGCCATCACGACCGGGAGCGCAATGGTCGCGATCCCGCTCACCGGCCGGGCGTGCGGATTAGTACCCGTCAGCTGGGGTTAGCGAGGCCCACGAGCGATATGCGACACTACGAGACCAAGTCGGGCAGGCGGGAAGTGGCGATGCAGAAAGTACTCGCAGGAGTTACCGCTGTGGTAACCCTCGGCGTCACAGGATATTTCGGCCTCGGGATCGCGACGGCCGATGACGAGCCCGGCGACGGGACGGCGTACGCCTTGGGCGGCGCTCACGTTCCGGGTATTCCCTACGACGAGTACGGCAGGCGCCTGGGTGCCGGATGGTTTCCCGGCCTGAAGCGAGAAATCGTCGACTACCCGGCGGGGCAGGTCCAGGGCCACGTGCTCGAACGGCTCTTTCCGGGGATAGGCCGGCTGGATGAAGCCTTCCCGGGTGTGGGCGTGGACGGGCCCAGCATCGGCGAGTCGGTCGCCGTCGGGGCCGAGAACCTGGATGCGGCGATCCGCAGGGGTGGGCCCGGCGCCGCGATCGGGTTGTCCGAGGGTTCGCTCGTGCTTGACGCCGAGCAGGCCAGGCTCGCGAGTGATCCGAACGCTCCCCCACCAAACCAATTGGTCTTCAGCACATTTGGCAACCCGGTCGGGCGACACGCCTTCGGCGAGAGTTTCCTGACCTCCTTCTTTCCGGTTGGCTCCGTCGTTCCTGCGCTCGACTACCGAATACCGCCCCCGGTGGAGAGCCAATACGACACCAAGGCTTTCGTCGCTGCATACGACATGATCGCCGACTTTCCCGACCGGCCGGACAACCTGTTAGCGCTGGCCAACACCCTCGTGGGCGAAGCGACCGGTCATACCGCGGTCGCGTTCACCGACCCGAGCATGGTGCCGCCGCAGAACATCAGGACGACCGTCAACTCCAGGGGCGCGAAGACAACGACGTATCTGATTCCCGAAAGACACCTCCCGCTGGTACTGCCCTTGGGCTACCTCGGCGTGCCGGAAGACGTGCTGAATCAGCTCGACGCGGAACTGACTCCGATGGTGAATGCGGGATACTCGCGCAACGACGACCCGCTTACCGCTCCCCTTCAAGTGGATCCGGTGCGGGGCTTCGACCCCGCGGCCGTGATTGCACCGGCCAGTCAGGCCACCTTCGGCGGGGGCGGCGATCCCTTTTCGCAGCTGATGTCGAGCGCCATGGCTGCGTTGAACCAGGGCAACCGCTGACCTTGAGGGTGTAGACACGCCTGGGCGCACGTCGGCGATAATGACCCAGATTCGCCCACGTCAAAGGAGACGCGATGAGCAAGCCCCCGACAGACCGCCCGCTGCGCGTCATCCAGTGGACGACCGGGAACATCGGGCGACGTTCGCTGCACGCCATCATCGGCAGGCCGGACATGGAATTGGTCGGGGTGTACGCGCACGGGGCGGACAAGGTCGGCGTGGATGCCGCCGAACTGGCCGGCTGGCCGGAACCGACCGGCGTGCGCGCGACGAACGACATCGACGCGCTGCTCGCCTCGGGTGCCGACGCGTGCTGCTATAACCCGTTGTGGCCCAACATCGATGAGTTGGTGCGCTTGCTGGAAGCGGGTGTCAACGTGTGCTCCAGCGCAGCCTGGATCACCGGAGGCAAGCAGACACCCGAGGACCGCGAACGCATCGTGGATGCCTGCAAACGAGGCGGTTCGACGATCTTCGGCAGCGGGGCGCACCCGGGCATGACGAACATGGTCGGCATGGTGCTCAGCGGCGCGTGCGAACGCGTCGACGAAATCCGGATCACCGAGTCGGTGGATTGCTCGACCTACGAATCAGCGGAAACGCAGACGGCGATGGGCTTCTCGCAAGATCCCGATACGCCGGGGCTGGCGGAAAGCGTGCGGCGCGAAAGCGAGGTCTTCGCCGAATCGGCGGCCATGATGGCCGACGCGATCGGGGCCAAGCTGGACCGGATGACCTTCGACGTGACCTTCACCGCGGCCACCGGGGACTCGGATCTGGGCTTCATGAAAATCCCCGCGGGAACGGTCGGCAGTGTCTATGGCTACCACCGCGGATGGCAGGGCGACCGCAACGTGGTCAGCGTCGGGTTCAACTGGACCATGGGCAATCACGTGGAGCCGCCCAAGCCACTGGAGCACGGCCACGTCATTCAGGTGTACGGGCTGCCCAACATGCGGACCGTCCTGCATTGCCTGCCGCCGAAGGATTGGACGGAACCCGGGTTCATGGGATTGGGAATGATCTACACGGCGATGCCGGTGACCAACGCGGTCCCGGCTGTGGTGGCTGCCGAGCCCGGAATCGTGACGCTTGCCGATTTGCCGCCGGTCACCGGCCGGGTGGCCCGGTAAGCGCCTGGAGCCATATGCGGTTCGCCACATCGGAGGCCCCGGAGGAACGCTTGCGTGCACTAAGGTTTAGAGTGCTTAGCTGAGCAAATTGTCGAGGGACATCGGTGTCGTCGGCGACGTAGGTGAGCTTTGCGGCAGCGCCGGGGTGGCGGTAATGCGGAAGGCGGTAGGTGGTGGCTAGTCCAGACTCGGGTCCACGTACCGGCACCGTAACCCGCGTGCTCAAACGGGCGTGGATACCGCTGCTTTTGGTGGTGGTCTTGGCCCTTTCGGCATTGATCGTGTCGCGGCTCCACAAGATTTTCGGCTCGCAGGATCTCAACGCGAACGCCGGCAAGGGGATCGAAATCGTGCAGTTCAACCCGAAGGTCGTGGTGTACGACATCACGGGGCCACCCGGGGCCACCGCCAACATCAACTACTGGGACGAGAACGCCAACACCCACCAGGTCAACGCGGCGCCTCTGCCGTGGTCGGCCACCATCTCGACCACCTTGCCCTCGGTGAGCGCCAACATCATGGCGCAGAGCGACAGCGGTGAGATCAGCTGCAAGATCACCGTCGACGGCGTCGTCCGCGAACAGCGGAGCTCCGATGGCCACAACGCGCAGACCTTCTGCCTGGTGAAGTCCGCATGAGCGACGGCACGGGCAGGGGCCATCTGGGCACCGCGGACACCGAGAACACCGGACCGATCACGACACCGGCGCAAGCGAAGGCCGAGCGCGGCCACCGCCCGTACCTGCCCCATACGATCCGCATCTTCGCGGTGCCGATCATCCTGGGCTGGGTGTTCGTCACGGTCCTGGTGAACGTCATCGTCCCCACGCTGGAAAAAGTCGGCGAGGCCCATTCGGCGCCTATGACACCGCTGGACGCGCCGTCGATGAAGGCGATGATGCGGCTGGGCCATAACTTCCGCGAGTTCGATTCCAACAGCACGGTCATGATCGTGCTGGAGGGCCAGCAGCCCCTCGGCCCGGACGCGCACCAGTACTACGACAAGCTGATTCGGGACCTGCGCAAGGATCCCCAGCACATCCAGCACATCCAGGATTTCTGGGGCGATCGGCTGACCGCCGCGGGCGCGCAGAGCGCCGACGCCAAGGGCGCGTACGTGATGATCAACCTGGCCGGCAACCAGGGCACCACGCTGGCCAACGAGTCCGTGGACGCCGTGCGCAAGGTGATCGACGAGAACAAGGCACCACCGGGCGTGAAGGCCTACGTCACCGGTCCCGCCGCGTTGTCCGACGACATGCACATCATCGGTAACGCCAGCCTGGCCAAGATCACGCTGTTCACCTTGGGTGCCATCGCGATCATGTTGCTGCTGGTCTATCGGTCCATCGTCACCACGCTGGTCCAGTTGTTCATGACCTTCGTGGCGCTGGCCTGTTCACGGGGCGTAGTCGCGGTTCTCGCGTACCACAACGCATTCGGGCTCACCACCTTCGCCGCCAACATCCTCACCATGCTGGCGATCGCGGCCGGCACCGACTACGGCATCTTCCTCGTCGGCCGCTATCAAGAAGCGTTGCGCGCAGGCGAGGATCGAGAAACCGCGTACTACACCACCTTCAAAGGGGTGGCCCCGGTGGTGCTGGGGTCCGGGCTGACCATCGCCGGGGCGACGTACTGCCTGAGCTTCACGCGGCTGCCCTGGTTCAACACCATGGGCGCCCCCGTGGCGATCGGCATGCTGGTGGTGGTGCTGGCCGGACTGACGCTGGGTCCCGCGGTTGTCTTCGTGGGCAGTCGCTTTCACCTCTTCGAGTCCAAGCGGGCGGCCAAGCGCGGGCGGCTCTGGCGGCGGGTGGGCACCGCGGTGGTGCGTTGGCCCGCACCGGTTTTGGCCGTCAGCGCCGCGGTCGTCTTGGTCGGCATGGTCGCCTTGCCGAGCTACAAGACGAGCTACAACGACCGCTACTACCTACCGACCTCCGCCCCGTCCAATCTCGGACAGGCGGCCGCCGACCGCCATTTCTCGCAGGCCCGGATGAACCCCGACATGTTGATGGTGGAGGCCGACCATGACATGCGAAACCCGGCCGACATGCTGGTGCTGGACCGGGTGGCCAAGAACGAGATGCGCACGGTCGGGATCGCCATGGTTCAGGACATCACCAGGCCGCTGGGCATTCCGATTCAGCACAGCTCGATACCGTTCCAGAACAGCATCCAAAGCCAGACGACGATGCAGAACATGGGTTTCCTCAAGGAGCGCATCGCCGACATCCTCAGGATGGCCGACGACCTGCAGACCCAGATCGACACCACGCAGCGCCAGTACGAGGTGTCGCAAGACCTGGCCAACGCCGCAGACGACAGCGCAAAGACCACGGCCGTAACGTCGCAGATCACCGATTCCTTGCGTGATCACATCGCGGATTTCGACGACACCTTCCGGCCGGTGCGGTCCTACTTCTACTGGGAGAGGCACTGCTACGACATCCCGGTGTGCATCGGGTTACGGTCCCTCTTCGACACGTTCGACGGGTTCGACCAACTCGCCGAGCAGTTCCATTACCTCACCGCGGACATTGCGCACACCGCCAAAGCCACCCACGACCTGAATGCGCTGTTTCCCGCGCTGATCACCACGCTGAAGACCACCAGGGGCATCACGCTCACCCTGTATCAGACGTTCAAGGCGATGATCGATCAGATGGAGGCGATGAGCAACACGGCGATCGTGATGGGGCAGAGCTTCGACGCATCGAAGAACGACGACTTCTTCTACCTCCCGCCGGAGGCTTTCGATAACCCCGATTTCCAGACGGGCCTTCGGATGTTCTTGTCGCCGGACGGTAAGTCGGCGCGATTCTTCATCACCCACCAGAGCGATCCGATGACGCCGGAAGGCATTTCGCGAGTCGACGCCGAGCGCACCGCCGCGCAGGAGGGACTCAAGCAGTCGTCTTTGCAGGACGCCAAGGTCTATCTCGGCGGCACGGCCCCGACGTTCCGCGACATGGCCGACGGCGAGAAGTACGACCTGATGATCGCCGTGGTGTCGGCCCTGACGCTGATCTTCATGATCATGCTCCTGCTCACTCGCAGCGTGGTGGCCGCGCTGGTGATCGTCGGCACCGCGGCCAGCTCGATCGCCGCATCATTCGGCCTGTCCGTGCTCATTTGGCAGGACCTGTTCGGCATCAGAATCCACTGGATCGTGATGGCGCTGTCCGTCATCATCCTGCTGGCCGTCGGATCCGACTACAACCTGCTGCTGGTCTCGCGATTCAAAGAAGAAATCCATGCCGGGCTCAAGACCGGAATTATCCGGTCGATGGCGGGCACCGGTGGGGTGGTGACGGCCGCGGGCCTGGTGTTCGCCTTCACCATGGCCTCGATGCTCGGCAGCGACTTGCGGGTGCTTGGCCAATTCGGGTCGACGGTGTGCATCGGTCTGCTGCTCGACACCCTGATCGTGCGCACGCTGCTGATGCCGTCGATCGCGACGCTGCTGGGGCGGTGGTTCTGGTGGCCGCAAGTGGTACACCCCCGCGGCGACAACGCCCGGCGCCCGGTGCCCGCTTAAGTCGGCAGTTGCACGACGACCGCGACGGCTCCCGCGCCGACATGCAACGCCAGCACCGGCCCCAACGGGGTGATGATCGCCGGCTCGCAGGCCGGTAGTCTGCGCGCCAGCTCCGCCGCCACTTCCTTGGCGCCGTCCGGGTTGGCGACGTGATGCACCGCCAGCGCGGCCGGACTGTCGCCGGCGACCTGGCAGACCCGGTCGATCATCGCCTCCGTCGCGTGGGTGACGGTGCGTACCCGTTGGGCCAGAACGAGTTTGCCGTCGTCGTCGATGCGAAGCAGCGGCTTGAGCGCCAGCGCCGTGCCCAGCCATGCCTTGGCGCCGCCGATCCGTCCACTGCGGCGCAGGTTGTCGAGCCGGTGTACCACCATGAACGCATGGCTATGCCGTGCGGCCGCATCCGCCGCGGCGGCGACGGCGTCGAGGTCGCCGCCGGCGGCCGCCGCCCGCGCGGCGGCCAACGCAATAAAGCCCGTGCCCATGGCGGTCGACTTCGAGTCGACGACCCGCACGTGGGTGTCCAGGTCGGCGGCGGTCCGCTCGGCGGCGCCGCAGGTTCCCGACAGTGCGGACGAAATGTGCACCGCCACCACGCCGTCCCCGCCGCTGTCGGCCAGCGCCTGCTGGTAGGCGTCGGCCAGTTCGGCCGGTGTGGCCGCCGCGGTGGTGGCGTGACGCTTGTAGACGTCTTCGGGGATCTGGTCCACGCCGTCGCGCAAATCGACACCGTCGAGCAGAATGTGCAGCGGCACAACCCGTATCGCCCACTGCTCCAGCAAGTCGGCCGGCAAGCGCGCCGACGCATCGGTCACCACCAGGACGGACATCGAGCTACCCGCGTGGCTTGTCGGTCGGAACGCCGGCTTCGGCCAGGGCCTTCAGCATCAGCTCGGCAACCGCCTGGTGTGCTTCGAAATTCCAGTGAATGCCGTCGGGATTTCCGCGCCCACTCGTGATGTGCTCGGCGACAGCCGCTTTGAGGTCCACCAGGGGAACGTCGTGGGTTTGTGCCCACTCGGTGATCGCCGCGGCGGTCGCCGGGCGGCCATGGTGGGCCCTGCCGTAGGTGTCGGCGATATGCACGGACGGCAGCGAGGCCACGATCGGGATGCCCGGGCGGTTGAAATCGATTGCGTTGCGGGTCTGTTCGAGGTAGTCGGCGCTGAGGTGCGCGGGCAGCGCGGACCGGGCCACCGGCGAGAGCCTGGGCTGCAGCCAGCCGTAGCCGTCGCGGACCCAGCGCCGCACTCGCGGCGGGCGCACGTAGCGGATCAGTTCGCGCAGCGCGGTCGGCAGCACCGACGGCAGCGAATCCATTCCGCCGGTCGCGAAAATGACGGCGCCGGCCCTTGGCAGCGCGGCCCAGGCGCGCGGGTCCTGGGTCGCCGCCCACCAGATGTCGCGGCAGGTCCAGCCGATGCGACCGATGAGTTCGACGTCCCAACCCAATTGTGCGGCAACGATATTGGGCCAGATGCGCGGATCGTCTGCGGGCAGGCCGCCGGTCGGCCCGTAGTAGGCCAGCGAGTCGGCGAAGATCAGCAGGGTGGGCCGTGCATCAGAGGACATCGTTGGACACCTGCGCCGAAGCGTTCCACACGTCGAGGCGCCAGCGGATGCTGTCGAAACCCGCCCCGGAGTGGTCGGAATGGCCGGAAAGCTGCACCCAGCTGGCGTTGCCCATGCCGCCCAACGTCGGCCAGTTGGCGACCGGAAGCTTGAGCAGCGCGGCCGACAGCGCGGCGATCAGCCCGCCGTGGGCCACCAGCACCACTGGCCGATCGGCGTGCTGGGGGCCGCCCCATTCCGGCTCGCCGGAGACCAGTTCGGTCACCAACGGCACGCTGCGGGCGGCGACGTCGACCCGGCTTTCGCCACCATGGGGCGCCCAGGTGGCGTCTTCGCGCCAGGCCAGGCGGGCCCCGGGGGCCTGCGTGTCGACCTCGGTGTGCGTCAGTCCCTGCCAGTCGCCGAGATGGGTTTCCCTCAACCGCGGATCCACCCGGATCGGCTGGCCGGTCCGCTCCCCGAGCCGGATCGCCGTGTCGTAGGCGCGATGCAGATCCGACGACACGATGAGCAACGGCTGTAGCTTGCCGAGTACCTCGGCGGCGGCGATCGCTTGCGCCCGCCCGAGTTCGCTGAGTTGGGAATCCAGCTGCCCCTGCATGCGGCTGCCGGCGTTGAACTCGGTTTGCCCGTGCCGCAACATGATCAGGCGACGAATCGTCATTGCGTGCCCGTCGACTCGTCGGGAACCGCGGCCAGGTCCACGGGCACGACCGGGCAGTCGCCCCACAACCGGTCCAGGGCGTAGAAGTCGCGGTCATCCTGGTGCTGGATGTGCACGACGATGTCGCGGTAGTCCAGCAGCGTCCAGCGGCCCTCCCGGGTGCCCTCCCGGCGCGCCGGCTTGTAGCCCGCCCTGCGCATCTTCTCCTCGACCTCGTCGACTATGGCATTGACCTGCCGCTCGTTGGACGCCGAGGCGATGACGAAGCAGTCGGTGATGACGAGTTGGCCGGACACGTCGATCACGACGACATCGTCGGCCAGCTTCGATGCGGCCGCGCCGGCGGCCACGGTCGCCATGCCGATCGCCTCCTGGGTGGCGGTCATGTGTTGTTCCCGGCGGGCAGGGTTGATCGGCTCACGGTGTCCTTCGATTGTTCGCCGCGATAGAGCCGGCGCTTGGAGACGTACTGCACGACGCCGTCGGGCATCAGGTACCACAGTGGCCGATGCTGCTCGGCGCGCAGTCGGCAGTCGGTCGACGAGATCGCCAGCGCCGGGATCTCAACGAGCGTCAGCACGTCCTCCGCCAGCTCGCCGAGCACGCCGGTGATGTGTTCGCGCCGCAGCTCGTAGCCGGGCCGGCTGACGCCGACGAACCGCGCCAGCTCGAACAGCTCCTCCCAGCCCTGCCAGGACAGGATGGAAGCGAGCGCGTCGGCACCGGTGATGAAGTACAGCTGCGAGTCGGGGTTGAGGGCGTGCAGATCCCGCAGTGTGTCCTTGGTGTAAGTGGGCCCGGCGCGGTCGACGTCGACCCGGCTCACCGAGAAGCGGGGGTTGGACGCGGTGGCGATCACCGTCATCAGGTATCGGTCCTCGGCAGCGGAAACGTGCCGGTCCTTCTGCCAGGGCTGACCGCTGGGTACGAACACCACTTCGTCGAGGTCGAACAGGTCGGCGACCTCACTCGCGGCAACCAGGTGCCCGTAATGGATGGGATCGAACGTCCCACCCATCACACCCAGCCTGCGCAGCTGCTTTTGCACGATTTGCCAGCTTACTTGAGGCGGCGATCCGGCCCGATTCCTCAGCCCGCGGGCCGGCCCGCATCCCGGGGCGCCGCCCGCGAGCGTCACGCCGGCGCAACTCCGGCGCTCGAGCGTCACGCCAGGGTGACGCGGGGACGAAGAACGCCCTCAGACCGGCAGCAGCTGGTCGATCACGGCGGCGAGCTGCTTGGCCGACCGGCATTCATGCATCGCGATGACCTCTTGGTAGCGCGGCACCGCCGAGTCGCCGCTGCCCCATAGGTGCTTGGGTTCGGGGTTCAGCCAGTGCGCGTGCCGGCTGGCGGTCACCATGTGGGCCAGCAGCTCGGTCTCCGGATTGCGGTAGTTGGTGCGGCCGTCACCGAGCACCAGCAGCGAGCTGCGCGGTGACAAGACGTTGGGGAACGCCTGCACGAACGATGCGAAGGCGTTGCCGTAGTCGGAATGCCCGTCGCGGCTGTACACGCCGGCCTCCCGGGTGATCCGCTGAATCGCCACGGCCAAGTCGGCTTCGGGCCCGAACATGTGGGTCACCTCGTCGGTGGTGTCGATGAAGGCGAACACCCTGACCCGCGAGAACTGTTGGCGCAGTGCGTGTACCAGCAGGAGGGTGAAGTGGCTGAACCCGGCGACGGAGCCGGAGACGTCGCACAGCACCACCAGCTCCGGGCGCGCCGGGCGGGGTTTGGCCAGCACGACGTCGATCGGCACGCCGCCGGTGGACATCGACTTGCGCAGCGTCTTGCGCAGGTCGATCACGCCGGCGCGGCTGCGTCGCCGCCGGGCCGCGAGCCGGGTGGCCAGGGTCCGGGCCAGCGGCGCCACCACCCGTTGCATCTGGCGCAGCTGTTCGCCGGAGGCGCGCAGGAACTCGACGTTCTCGGAAAGCTGTGGGATGCCGTACATCTGGACGTGGTCGCGGCCGAGCTGTTCGGCGGTGCGTCGCTTGGTCTCGGCGTCGACCATCTTGCGCAGTTGCGTGATCCGCTGCGCCGCCATCGCTTTGGCGATCTGTTCCTGGGTGGGCGTGGGTTCGTCACCGTACGGGGCGAGCAGCCCCGCCAGCAGCTTGCCCTCCAACTCGTCCAGTGCCATCGCCTTGAGCGCCTGGTACGACGAGAACGACGGGCCGCGGCTGGAGCTGTATTTGCCGTAGGCCTCCACGATGCGCGCGATCATCGCGACCAGCCGCTGGTCCATGTCGGCGAGCTCGGGGTTCTCGTTGAGTAGATCCAGCAGCATCTGGCGCATCGCCTCGACGTCGTCGGGCGGCAAGGAGTCGTCCGACGACGCGTCGGCCTCCTCGTCGGTCACCACCGCGCGCGTGCCCAACGCCGCGGGGAACCACAGGTCGAACATGGCGTCGTAGGTCTCGCGGTGTTCGGGACGGCGCAACACGGCGCAGGCGATGCCCTCGCGTAACACTTCACGATCACCCAAGCCGAGGGTGGCCATCACCCGCCCGGCATCCACGGTCTCGGACGGACCCACCGAAATGCCCACCGCACGAAGAGCTTCCACGAAGCCAACCAGGTGGCCGGGCAGCCCGTGCGGGGCGAGCGGCCGGGTGGGTCGGATGCGGCGGGGGGCCATCGGTGCGTCCCTAGTTCAACCGGAGCTCGCCGGTTGCGCGCTGCTGGTCGGACTGATGCTTGAGAACCACGCCCAGGGTGGCGGCAACGACGGAGTCGTCGATGGTGTCCAGGCCCAGCGCGAGCAGCGTCCGGCCCCAGTCGATCGTCTCGGCCACGGACGGCAGTTTCTTAAGTTGCATGCCCCGCAGCACGCCGATGATGCGCACCAGTTCGTCGGCAAGATGCTGGGGCAACTCGGGCACCCGCGACAACAGGATGCGGCGTTCCAATTCGGGACTCGGAAAGTCAATGTGCAAGAACAGGCAGCGACGCTTGAGGGCCTCCGACAGTTCGCGGGTGGCGTTGGAGGTCAGCACCACGAACGGTGTCCGCTCGGCGGTGATCGTGCCCAGCTCGGGCACGGTCACCGCGAAGTCGGACAGCACCTCGAGCAGCAAGCCCTCGATTTCGATGTCGGCCTTGTCGGTTTCGTCGATCAGCAGCACCGTGGGCTCGGTGCGCCGGATGGCGGTCAGCAGCGGACGCTGCAGCAGGAACTCCTCGCTGAACACGTCGTCCTTGGTCTGGTCCCAGTCTCCCGAGCCGGCCTGGATGCGCAGGATCTGCTTGGCGTGATTCCACTCGTAGAGGGCGCGAGCCTCGTCCACCCCCTCGTAGCACTGCAGGCGGACCAGTCCGGAACCGGTCGCCTGGGCGACGGCGCGGGCCAGCTCGGTCTTGCCCACACCGGCGGGGCCCTCCACCAGCAGCGGCTTGCCCAGCCGGTCGGCGAGGAACACCGCGGTCGCGGTGGCGGTGTCGGGCAGGTAACCGGTCTCGGCCAACCGTCGCGAGACGTCGTCGATGTCGGCGAACAGCGGCTTGGGCCGGGCGGGCACGCTCACTATCTCGGTTCTCCTAAAGCACTTTTCGTCGCGGTCAGGCGGGGCGGATTTGCCCGTCACCCCACGCGATCCACTTGGTCGAGGTCAATTCCGGCAGCCCCATGGGGCCGCGCGCATGCAATTTCTGGGTAGAGATGCCGATTTCGGCGCCGAAACCGAACTGCTCACCGTCGGTGAACGCTGTCGATGCGTTGATCATCACCGCGGCGGCGTCGACGCCGTCGCTAAACCGTTGCGCCGCAGCCATATTGCTAGTGACGATGGCCTCGGTGTGCCCGGTGCCGTACTCGTTGATGTGCGCGATCGCGGCGTCGATGCCGTCGACCACCGCGACCGCGATGTCCATCGACAGGTACTCACGGCGCAGGTCGTCCTCCTCTGCGTCCGCCGAGAACCCGCCGTGCACGGTCACGCCGGCGTCCTCCAGGGCGGCCACCAACCGGGGCAGCGCCTTCTTGGCGATGGCGGCATCGACCAACAGCGTCTCGGCGGCGTTGCAGACACTGGGCCGACGGGTCTTGGAGTTCAGCAGGATCCGTTCCGCCACGTCCAGGTCGGCGCCCTCGTGGACGTACACGTGACAGTTGCCCACGCCGGTCTCGATGGTGGGCACCTGCGCGTCGCGGACCACCGCGTTGATCAGGCTGGCTCCCCCGCGCGGAATCACCACGTCGACCAGGCCGCGGGCCTGGATCAGGTGCGTAACCGTGGAGCGATCGGCGGCCGAAAGCAGTTGCACCGCATCGGCGGGCAGGTCCTCGCTGACCAGCGAAGCGCGCAGCACCTGCACCAGCGCCTGGTTGGACCGCGCGGCCGAGGAACTTCCGCGCAGCAACACGGCGTTGCCCGACTTGAGCGCCAGACCGAAGGCGTCGACGGTGACGTTGGGCCGGCCTTCGTAGATCATGCCGACGACGCCGAGCGGCACGCGCTGCTGCCGCAGATGCAAACCGTTGGGCAGGGTGTAGCCGCGCAGCACCTCGCCGACCGGGTCGGGCAGCCCGGCGACCTGACGCAGGCCGGCGGCGATTCCCTCGACACGTATGGGGTCCAGCGCCAACCGGTCGAGCATCGCGGTCGGGGTGCCGGAGGCTTCGGCGGCGCTGAGGTCTTCGGCATTGGCCGACAGGATCAATTCGGTGTGGGCCGCTATCGCGTCGGCCGCCGACCGCAGCGCCTGGTCCTTGGCGACCGTCGGCAGCAATGCCAGGACGCGGGAGGCGACCCGGGCGCGACGAGCGGCGTTGTGGACCTCCCGGCGCAAGTCAGGAAGCGATGGTGCTTGCAGACTCATTGAACCAGGGTATCGGGCCTTAACCGGCCAGGTGAGGCGGCCCGGGTATTACGGCATCCGCTCCGCGCGTAACGTGCCCGCGATCGAGATTCGGCCGCGCGCGGGGTCAGCCCAGCTGTTTCGCCGACCGTTGTGCCTCGACGCCGGCCGGCCCGACCCGCTCGCGGCGCGTCACCTGCCGAACCTTGGCTTGCCGCTCGTCGATCAATCGGCCTAAGTCTTGGAGCAGCAATGGCTTACGCAGCACCAGATGCTCGAGGTGCTCACGATCGATCTGCAGCGCCGTCACCTCGTCCAGTGCGTAAGCGCCGGCGAGGTTGGGCTGACGGGTCAGCGCGGTCAGGCCGAGGAACGATCCCTCGTCGAGGACGCTGACCGGCACCACCGCCCCGTCTTCGGTCGTCGCGGTCAACCGCACCCGGCCGGCGACCAAGAAGGTCATCCCGGACGACACCTGGCCGGCGGACTCCATGATTTCGTCGGCACCGTAGCGGACGAGCTTCGCGTATGGCACCAACGATTGCTGGTCGGTGTGACTCAGCCGCAACGCCGGCGCCACCACCGTGCGCAACGCTTTCTCCACACGCTGCTTGGTGGAGTAGTTGTCGTCGGCACCGTCGAGCCGCAGGCGCGCCCGCCGGGCGGCATACCAAACCCAGCGCAGGAAGGTCGCTTCGGTGGTTTCGGCGTCGGCAGGCGACATCAGCCTGATGGTCGTACGGTACTGGGCCCCACCCAGAGCGACCGTGGTTGGCACGGTTTCGGGTTTGCGGGCCGGCAGTGCGGCGGCGGCGCGGCTCAGCATCGCGCACACCTTGTCCGGCGAATCGCCGGCCGCGAATTTGGTGGTGATCGCGCAGTCGTACGCGCGGGACGGGCGACTCAGATTCGTGAACGAGGTGCCGGCCAGCATCGAGTTGGGCATGATGCGGATGCCGCTGCCGGTGTCGATGTGTACGGAGCGCCAGTTGACTTCGACGACGCGGCCCCGTGCCGTTCCGGTGTCCAGCCAATCGTTGATCCGGAACGGCTGCTCGAACAGCATGAACAAGCCGGACACGATCTGGCCGACGGAGTTCTGCAGCATCAGGCCGATGACCACCGACGTGATGCCCAGCGCGGTGAACAACCCACCGATCCGAACGCCCCAGATGAACGACAGCATCAGCGCCAGGCCGACGCCTATCACTCCGAAGCGGGCGACGTCGATGAAGATGGCGGGCAATCGTTTGCGCCAGCTTTCTTCGGGCGCGCCCTCGAACACGGTGGCGTTCAGGGCCGACAGCACCAGCACCAGCACCAGCAGGCCGAACACCGTGGTGAGGATCCGTACCGAACCATCTCCGGCCGACACCTGCGAAGCCTTGACGAGCAGCAGTAACAGCGCGCCCAGTGGCAGCAGGTAGTTCCGCAGCAGGCTTGCCTGCCTGGCCAAATGGCTGTTTCGCCGGACCAGCGCGCGGTGCACCTCGGTCAGCAGAATCAAAACGACCGGGAATCCGAGCGCGACGCCGATGGCCCAGTAGAACCACGATGATCCGAACAAGTTCATGATCGCTCCGACAACCGGTAGATCGCCTGGTCGGTTCCGCCGACCGAGATGGTGCCGGCCGGCGTGAACTGCCGCACGTCACGCATCGCCTCATATATTTGCGAAGTGACGTAAATCCCCGATTGATTTGCGCCACTCTGCATTTGGTAGGCCAGACTCACTGCGGCACCCCACATGTCGTAGACGAGCCCCGAGCGGCCGACCAGCCCGCTGATGACGTTGCCGGTGTTGATGCCCACTCGGAGCCGCAGCTCATGACCGGTTTGGTTGTTGAATCGTTCGATGATGTGGCGTATTTCGACGGCGAAGTCGACGCTGCGGTGGATGCTGTCCAGCCGTGGCGTGACCACCCCACAGCTGGCGAGATAGCCGTTGTGGAACGTGCGGATCCGTTCGACGCCGAGCGATTCGGCTGCCGAATCGAACTGCCGGAACAGTTCGTCGACGATCCCGACCAACTCGTCGCCGGATACATCCACGGAAACCTCGTCGAGCCCGACGATCTCGGCGAAGATGATGGCCACGTCCTGGTGTTCCTCTGCGATGGTCTCCTGACCCTCGCGATACCGCTGGACGACAGACTCGGGCATGAGCGCCAACAACAAGCGGTCGTTCTCCCGGCGCTGCTCGTTGAGTAACTCCTCCTTGATCGCGAGATTGCGGCTCATCTCATTGAAAGCCGAAGTCAGCTCTCCGATTTCGTCACGTGTCTTTACCGGGATGTTGACCTCGTAGTCGCCGGAGCTGATCTTCTGCGTACCGGCCTGCAGCCGGCGGATCGGCCGTAACATCAACTGGGCCAATACCATCGAGGCCACGCAGATGGCGAAGATCATGATTGCCACCGTCAGCACCAGCGTCCTGCTGAACCTGCCCAGCCGCGCAAAGGCATCGGAGTTGTCCCGCGTCGCCAGAATCGACCAGTGCAGATCGGAGTTCGGCACGGTCAGCGGGGCGTAGGCCTCCAACTCCCTGTTGCCCAGGTAATCGGTGGCGCTCACGACCCCGGTCTGTCCGCGTTGGGCGGCGCGCAGGCCCGCGGTCGGGACCGGCTGTACCAGCGTCGTACCACCTAGCCGGATCGCTTCGTCCACGACATCGGACGGGGTGCCCGATGCCACGGCCTCGCGCTTGTATTCGGCCGGGTCCTCCAGGAAAAGCCTTGAGTCGGAACGCATCAGGTTGTCGGGGCCGGCCAGATACGTCTCCGTTGCCGGCCCCATACCGGCGGCCTCCCAGTGCTTGTCGGCGGTCATGATCTTGTTGATCTTCGAGATCGGCAGCGGCAGGGCCATGACGCCGTTCAATTTGCCGTTCATTCCCACCGGGGATACCACCCACGCGGTGGGGGTGTCGAGCTGCGGTTGGTAGGGCTGGAAGTCGGTGATCCAGACGAACTCGACATCGTTGGAGCGCAACGCTTTCTGGTATGCCTCGCGCAGATTGGATTCCCGGTACGGGCCGGTGAGAATGTTGGTGCCGAGGTCGGGTCCCTTGTTCACCGAATAGACGACATTGCCCTGCATGTCCAGCAACAGCGCATCGGGGTATTCGAA
Source organism: Mycobacterium sp. 852014-50255_SCH5639931 (assembly GCF_001665605.1). Classification (GTDB taxonomy): domain Bacteria; phylum Actinomycetota; class Actinomycetes; order Mycobacteriales; family Mycobacteriaceae; genus Mycobacterium; species Mycobacterium paraffinicum. The sequence goes on along the minus strand of NZ_LZSV01000004.1, from coordinate 22,881 downwards.
CCGGGTGACGATGTTGCGCATGTAGAAGCTGTAACGGGCGCTGGCCGCCGACCACGCGCTGCCGTCGCCGGCGTCCTCAACCTTCCTCGCCTCGGCGATCGATGGGTTCGGCGCGGTGTAATTCGCCTGAAGGTACTTCTGCGCGTTGGAACTCGGGAATATTGCGTTGCGATCGAGTTCCTCGCCGGTCATCTGCTTGATCGGTTTGATCATGTTGTTGTCGTAGTAGTTGACGAGCGCCTGCTGCTGGGGCGGCGTGATCGTCGCGTTGGACAACTGCGCGAAGCCGTCGGTGAAAGCCGTCGTCGCCTCGACAATGCTGAAGCCGCCGCTGTAGACGATCAGGGAATTCGTCACCTCTTTGAAAAGCGACTGCACCTGCCGCGCCTGGGACTCGCGCAGTTCGGTGAGTCGCTCGGACTCGACTTGGCGCAGCGCGTTGCGGCCCGACGACGCCCCGATGAAGGCGATCACCCCGATGGACAGGATGCTGCAGACGAGCAGTGTCAGCAAAAGCTTGGATTGCAGGCCGAGCCGGAAAAGCCGACGGCGGCGGAACTTATGGCGCTTGCGGGCCTGGCCTTGCTCTGCCACAGGCATTTCGGCCGGAGCCTGCCCCGCGGCATGTTCCGGTGTGGTCTTGGAAGCCGGTTCAGCGTCTTGTAGCTCGCTCGATGTCACTCGACTTCGCCCTTCCTCGGACACGCAGCATCGCTCACGCAGCACACTAGCGCGCGTGTCTCAAGATATGGGCGATTGCGCCAAAGCATTCGACGCTGACGCTGGCCGCCCCTTCATTCAGCTAATGGAGCCCACTTATCCTTGGCGCTATGAGCGATGGGTGCGCGCAGGGTTGCGGTTGCGGGGCGACCGACGTGACAACCATCCAACGCCCGGAGCGCGACGCCGAATGGGTACGGGCTGCGCGCTTCGCGCGATGGCTCGCGTGGTCGAGCCTGCTGTGGATGTGCGCCGAGGGCGCGCTCGGCCTGTGGCAAGGGTTCGCCGCCGGATCTGTCTCGCTGATCGGCTGGGCGCTGGGCAGCGCGGTCGAGGGCTCGGCGAGCGTGATCGTCCTGTGGCGGTTCACGGGTTCGCGCACGCTCTCGGAGACCTCGGAGCGCCGGGCGCAACACGGCGTGGCCGCCTCGTTCTGGCTCATCGCGCCCTACATCGCCGTCGAATCGGTCCGTAGCCTGCTCGCCGGGGCCCACCCCGAGACGACATGGATCGGGATGGCCTTGACCGCCGCAGCGCTGGTCCTGATGCCGCTACTCGGCTGGGCCAAGCAACGGCTCGCCAGGCGCCTGGACTCGCGGGCCACCGCCGGGGAGGGCACACAAAACTATTTGTGCGCCGCGCAATCCGCCGCGGTGCTTCTTACGCTGGCCGTCATCGCCGTGTGGCCGGCAGGCTGGTGGCTGGACCCGGTCGTCGGACTCGTCATCGCAGGCGTTGCGGTCCGGGAGGGTTTCGGGGCGTGGCGTGGTGAGGAGTGCGCGTGCTGACGCACGCGCCAAACCCTCTGCACCGCAGATGGTTTGGCTCTTGGAACGACTAAGGTCAACGTGATGGCACGAGTCTGTGTGGTCGGCAGCGTGAATATGGACCTGTCGATGCGCGTCGATGCCCTTCCCCGCCCCGGCGAGACGGTGCTGGCCTCGTCGTTGACCTACGCGCCGGGCGGTAAGGGCGGTAATCAGGCGGTGGCGGCGGCGCGTGCCGGCGCACGGGTGCAATTCGTCGGCGCGATCGGCGATGACCCGGCCGCCGGGCAATTGCGCGCTCACCTGCTGGACAACGGCGTCGGCCTGGACGCTACCGCCGAAACGCCCGGACCGAGCGGCACGGCGATCGTCGTCGTTGACGCCAACGCCGAGAACACCATCGTGGTCGCGCCGGGCGCCAACGGTCGGCTGGCGCTGGATGCCACGGCCGTCCGAAGCGTCATCGCCGGCTGCGATGTGTTATTGACGCAGCTGGAAATTCCGGTGCGGGCGGCGGTGGCCGCGGCGCAGCAGGCCCGTTCGGCCGGGGCGGTCGTCATTGTCAATGCATCGCCGACCGGCCGGGACCGGGACTCGCTGGCCGAGCTGGCGGCGGCGGCCGATGTGGTGATCGCCAACGAAGCCGAGGCCGACGAGTGGCCGTGGCGGCCCAGTCACCTGGTGACCACGCTGGGTGCGCGCGGCGCCCGGTACATCGGCGTCGACGGCGAATTCCTGGTGCCCGCTCCCCCGGTGGCCGCGATTGACACCACCGGGGCCGGCGACGTGTTCGCCGGAGTGCTGGCCGGCAGCTGGCCGCCCCATCCCGGTTCGCCTGCCCAGCGGCTGCGCGCGTTGCGGCGCGCCTGCGCAGCGGGCGCGCTGGCGACGCTGGTGCCGGGCGCCGGCAACTGCGCACCGGATGCCCGAGCGATCGACACGGCGCTCGAATAACCAGCCTGACCTGCGGTTGGCAGTGGTTGGCAGCGTCTGGCGTCGATCTGGCAGTGGTTTGCGAGCAGCGTCAGTGGCGATCGTTGTCAGCCATCGACGAAAGGAACATCAATGTCCGCCACCACCATCGACCGCACGGGCACCCGGGACGGCCTGCTTCGCCTCGCCATGCGCGCCGACGCCGCCATCAGCGGGCTGGTCGGCCTGGCCGGTATCCCGTTGGCCGGCCGGCTCGCCGAGCTCTCGGGCACCACGAAGGCGTTCGAATACACCATGGCCGCGTTCTTGATCGGCTACGGCGTGCTCGTGTTCGGGCTCGCCAGTATGCGATCGGTACTGCGCGCCGGTATGGGCGTCATCATCGCCAATGTGGCCTACACGGTGGCCTCCGTCGTTCTGGTGCTCGCGGATGTCTTCCCGCTGACCTCGGCCGGCGTCGCGTTGAATCTGGCGGCGGGCGCCTACACGCTGGTGTTCGCGGAGCTGCAGTACCAGGGCTGGCGCCGCGCGAGGGCGTGAGCGGACGCTCGGGGCCCGTCCGGCGATCCCGGGCGGGCTCGGAGCGTGCTACTCCTCGGGAATTTGCCGCTCGATCTCGTCGAGCCAGATGCGCGCGGACATGTCCGACGGGGCACGCCAATCACCGCGCGGTGACAGCGCACCACCGTGCGACACCTTGGGGCCGTTGGGCAATGCCGAGCGCTTGAACTGGCTGAACGAGTAGAACCGCTGCACGAAGACCCCGAGCCAATGCCGAATCTCTTTGAGCGAGTAAACCGGTCGCTTGTCGGCGGGGAATCCCGGGGGCCAGTTCCCCCGCTCGGGGTCGCTCCACGCGTGCCATGCCAGGAACGCGATCTTCGACGGCCGGAACCCGTAGCGCAGCACGTGGAACAGCGAGAAGTCCTGCAGGGCATACGGTCCGACCTTGTCCTCGCTGCTCTGCAGTTCTTCCTCTTCACCTTTCGGTACGAGCTCCGGGGAGATCTCGGTGTCCAGCACCGACTGCAGCACGTCGGTGACGTCGGACTCGAACTGGCCGGACGAGATGACCCAGCGGATCAGGTGCTGGATGAGCGTCTTCGGGACGCCGCCATTGACGTTGTAGTGCGACATCTGGTCGCCCACCCCGTAGGTCGACCAGCCCAGCCCGATTTCGGAAAGGTCACCGGTGCCGAGCACGATGCCGCCGCGCTGGTTGGCCAGCCGGAACAGGTAGTCGGTGCGCAGGCCCGCCTGCACGTTCTCGAAGGTGACGTCGTAAACCTTCTCCCCGCGCCCGAACGGATGGTCGATCTCCTTGAACATCACCATTGCGGTCTCGGTGATGTCGATTTCGGAGAAGGTGACCCCGAGCGCGCGGCACAGCTCGATCGCATTGCGTTTGGTGCGATCGCCCGTCGCGAACCCGGGCAGCGTGAACGCCAAAATGTCGCTGCGCGGCCGCTCTTCGCGGTCCATCGCCCGTGCGGCGACAATCAACGCGTGGGTCGAGTCCAGGCCACCGGAAATCCCGATGACGATCTTCGGGTAGTTCAGCGCGCGTAGCCGCTGCTCCAGCCCGGAAACCTGGATGTTGTAGGCCTCGTAGCAATCCTGTTCCAGGCGTTGCGGATCGGCGGGGACGAAGGGGAAGCGCTCGATGTCGCGGCGCAATCCAATATCGCCGTCGGGCGGGTCCAGCCGGAAGTCGATGTGCCGGAACGACTCGGCCGACCCGCGGTGGTGGCGCCGGTTGTCGTCGAAGGTCCCCATGCGCAGCCGTTCCGCCCGCAGCAGGTCGATGTCGACGTCGGCGATGCTGCGCCGCTCCCCTTTCGGGAAGCGCTCGGATGAGGCCAGCAGCTCACCGTTCTCCCACACCATGGTCTGACCGTCCCAGGCCAGGTCGGTGGTCGACTCGCCCTCGCCCGCGGCGGCGTAGACGTAGGCGGCCAGGCACCGCGCCGACGCCGAACGGGCCAACAGGCAGCGGTCCTCTGCGCGGCCGATCGTGATCGGACTGCCGGACAGGTTCGCCAGCACCGTCGCGCCCGCCAGCGCCGCTTCCGCGCTGGGCGGAATCGGCACGAACATGTCCTCGCAGATTTCGACGTGCAGCACGAAATCGGGGACATCCGATGCGGCGAACAGCAGGTCCGGGCCGAACGGGACGTCGGCGTCACAGATCCGGATGGTGCCGCGCTCGTCGTCTCCAGCCGCGATCTGGCGGCTCTCGTAGAACTCCCGGTAGGTGGGCAGGTACGACTTCGGCACCACCCCGAGCACCGTGCCCCGGTGGATGACCACCGCGGTGTTGTAGATGCGATGGCGGTAGCGCAGTGGGGCACCGACGACCAGAACCGGCAGCAGATCGATCGAGGACCCGACGATGCTCTCGATGGCGGCTGCGACGTCATCGAGCAATAGGTCCTGCATCACGATGTCCTCGATGGAATACCCGGACAACGTCAGCTCCGGGAACACGGCCAGCGCGGCGCCGTCGTCGTGACAAGCCTGCGCCAACCGCAAGACCGACTCCGCGTTGGCCGCCGGATCGCCGAGCGTGGTGTGATGCGTGCACGCGGCGACCCGGACAAAGCCCTGACTGTAAGCGTTGTAAAAGTCCATCGCCCTTCCATTGTCGCCTGACCTGTGTCAACCCGTGGCCGCCGGGTATCCCCTCCATCATGAGCGATACTGCCGTAGTCGTGGTCGACATGATGAACACCTATCAGCATCCCGATGCTGAAGAACTAATACCCAATGTCGCCAACGTCATCGACCCGCTGGCCGATTTGGTCCGGCGCGCACGCGAATCCGACGACGTGGACCTGGTATACGTCAACGACAACTACGGCGATTTCGCGGCCCAGTTCTCCGACATTGTCAGCTCCGCGCTCGACGGCGCGCGGCCCGATCTGGTGAAGCCGATCGTGCCGGCCGGGGACTGCCGGGTGATGACCAAGGTCCGGCACAGCGCCTTCTATGCGACCGCGCTGGCGTACCTGCTGAACCGCCTGGAGGCCAAGCGGTTGGTCATCGCGGGACAGGTCACCGAGCAGTGCATCCTCTACACCGCGCTTGACGCCTACGTGCGCCACTTTCCCGTCGTGATTCCGACCGACGCCGTCGCCGGCATCGACGCCGAGCTGGGGGCGGCGGCGCTGAAGATGATGGAGAAGAACATGTCCGCGGAACTCACCACCGCCGCGGAGTGCCTCGGTTAGCCACCTCGGTGGCCGTACGCTGGACGGGGTGACCACCCGACGCGCAGAATCGCCGGAACTGGTCGCGTTGCTGGCCGGCCGCCGGCTGGCGGTGCTGACGGGGGCGGGGCTGTCCACCGATTCCGGCATTCCCGATTACCGGGGTCCTGATTCGCCGCCCAGCAATCCCATGACGATCCGCCAGTTCACCTCGGATCCGGCGTTCCGGCAGCGGTATTGGGCGCGCAACCACGTCGGCTGGCGACACATGGACGACACCATGCCCAACGCCGGTCACCGGGCGTTGGCCGCGCTCGAGCGCGCTTCGGTGGTGACCGGGGTAGTCACCCAGAACGTCGACCTGCTGCACACCAAGGCCGGCAGCGAAAACGTCGTCAATCTCCACGGCACCTACGCGCGGGTGGTCTGCCTGGGCTGCGGATACACCATGAGCCGCGCCGCGCTGGCCGAACAACTGGAAACGCTCAACCCGGGATTCGCCGAGCGCGCCGAAGCGGTCGGCGGCCTCGCGGTGGCCCCCGACGCCGATGCCGTCGTCGCCGATACCACGTCGTTCCGCTACCTGGACTGCCCGTGCTGTGGCGGAATGCTCAAGCCGGACATCGTCTACTTCGGCGAAAGCGTCGCCAAAGAGGTTGTCGACCAAGCATATTCATTGGTAGACGAGGCCGATGCACTGCTGGTCACCGGCTCGTCGCTGACTGTGTTCTCCGGCTACCGATTCGTGCGTCACGCCGCCGCGCTGGGCAGGCCTATCGCCATCATCAACCGGGGCCGCACCCGCGGGGATGACCTGGCCACCGTCAAGGTCGACGGCGGCTGCTCGGAGCTGCTGACGCTGCTGGCTGACGAATTATCGCCGATAGCAGCGGGTTAGAACGTGCACGGCATGCTGCGCACGGCGTGAATGAAGTTGCCCGCCACGTATGTGGGCTCACCCGCCTGAATGTCCGGCAGCTGCCGCAACAACTCACCGAAGATGGCCCGCAGCTGCGCCCGGGCCACATGCGCGCCGAGACAGAAGTGCACCCCGCCGCCGCCGAAGCCGACGTGCGGGTTGGGGTTGCGGCTCAGGTCGAAACGCTCCGGGTGGTCGAAAGCCTCGGTGTCCCAGTTCCCGGACGGATAGAACATCACCACCTTCTCCCCCGCCCGGATGGTCTGGCCGCCCAGCTCGACATCCGTTGCCGCCGTGCGCCGGAAGGTCATCACCGGTGATGCCCACCGGATGAACTCCTCGACCGCCATGGGAATCCGGTTGTCGAAATCCTCGAGGAGCCAGGCGCGCTGATCGGGAAAGTCCGTGAGCGCCTTCATCGCATGGCTGGTGGTCTGGCGGGTGGTGTCGTTGGCGGCCACGGCGAGCAGCACGAAGAACGCGGCCACGTCGGCGTCGGAAAGCCTGTCGCCGTCCACCTCCGCGTTCACCAGGCCGCTGAACAGGTCGTCGCCGGGCCGCTCGCGGCGTCCCGCGGCCAGCGCGCCGGCAACCTGGTGCAGATACATCTGATTCTCGACCAGGACCTCCAGCGGATTGCGCCCGCCGAGGTAAATGGGGTCGGCCCATGACACCAGCGCATCGGCGGCCCGTGCCACGTGCTCGCGCTCGGATTCTTCGATCCCCACCATGTCCGAGAGTGTGCGGATGGGCAGCTGCTTGGAACACTGCTCGACGAAATCGACGCCGCTGCCGGCGGCCCGGAGTTCTTCGACGATGGTCTTGGCGTTCGCCTTGATCGAGTCCTCGATGCGGCGGACCTGCCGAGGGGTGAACGCCGCGCTGACCAGCTTGCGCAGCTTGGTGTGCCGCGGTGGGTCCATCGCCAGGAAGGATTGCGACGCCTCGAGCAGTTCCACGGGAACGTTCTCGAAAATCACGCCTTTGCCGGACAGGAACACCTCGTTGTTGCGGCTGACCGAGACGATGTCCGCGCGCCGGGTGACCGCCCAGTAGCCGGGATCGTCGGGATCGGACATCAGGGCGTCTTCGACCGGGGGGTGCCAGCTCACCGGGCGTTCGGCCCGCAGCACCGCGAACGAACGCTCGCGATCGGCCGCGGTGGTCGACCAGAACGCCCGCGAGGACAGGTCGATGGGGTCGTAGGCACGTCCGGGCTTCCCGGTGCCCGACACCCCGGTCATCACGGTCATTGGTGATCCCTCCGTTGCGTATGACGTCGGTCACAGACTCCCTGCGACACTATTCCTAGACATAGTGTCTAGTCAAGACGTCAAACGGCGCTCTATGCTGGGAAGATGCCATCGGTCACCCGGAAGCCGCAGGCCAACCGCGAACAGGAACGTCAGCAGCGGCGCGAGCAGATCGAGCGCCGGCTGCTGGACGCCACTGAGCGGCTGATGCGCGACGGCGCCAGCTTCACCGAGCTCAGCGTGGACCGGCTGTCTGGCGCGGCCGGAATTTCCCGCGCGAGCTTCTACATCTACTTCGAGGACAAAGGGCACCTGCTGCGCCGCCTGGCCAACCAGGTGTTCGCCGACCTCGCCGACAGCGCGGATCGCTGGTGGAGCGTGGCCGGGCGGCACGATCCGGGCGACGTCCGCGCCGCGATGGACGGCATCATCGCCAGCTATCGGCGGCACCAGCCGGTGCTGGTCGCGCTCAACGAGATGGCCGGCTATGACCCGCTGGTCGCGGCGACCTACCGCAACCTGTTGACCGCGGTCACCGGGCGGATGACCCGGGTCATCGAGGAGGGGCAGGCCGATGGCTCGATCCGGCCGGAATTGTCCGCGGCCACCACTGCCAACGCACTGACCTGGATGGTCGAGCGGGCCTGCCAGCAGAACCTCCCGGTGAACCCGCACGACTATGACGCGGAACTGGCCGCCACGTTGACCGAGATCGTCTGGGGTGCACTGTATCTAAAGGCCACCTCGGTGCGCTGATGCGCCGGGGAGCCGGTGGGCGTCTGTGACGAGAACAACATAGTTAGGACACAAATTATTGGACTACCATATAAATATGGCGCCGCTGATCGCACCGGAGATCGACCCGCTTTCCCTCGAACAGCAGGTTTGCTTCGCGCTGGGCGTGACCAACCGCGCCGTTTTGGCGGTCTACCGGCCATTGCTGGAGCCGTTGGGGCTGACTCACCCGCAGTACCTGGTGATGCTGACGCTCTGGGATCACCAGCGGGCAGCAACGGGACAGCGAAAAGCGCTGTCGGTCAAGGAGATCGCGACCACGTTGCAGATGGATCCGGCCACGCTGTCGCCGATGCTCAAGCGCTTGGAGGCGCTCGGCCTCATCACCCGTACGCGAAGCACCGTCGACGAGCGCTCCACTGACGTCAAACTCACCGACAGCGGCACCGCCTTGCGGCGCCGTGCGCTGAAAATTCCACCCGCCGTGGTCGCGCGTCTGGGTGTCGACCTCGCCGAACTTCAGCACCTACACCAGGTGCTGACCCGCATCAACGCGGCCGCCTTGGCAGCGGGCGCATTGCAGTCCTAACCCGCCGCCTATAGGAGTCACTGTGACCGAATCCAAGACCCGCACCAAACCCAACTTCTGGCAGCACATCGCCTACTCGTACGGTCGGTGCCTGCCCAGCTCGATGCGCGAGTGGGTCGCCAACGATCTGGCGGGCAAGGGAGCCGTGCGCCGGCACATGATCCGGTGGGCCATCCCACCCCTGTTGGTTCTCGCGCCCTTCTGGCTGCTGCCCGCTTCGCTGTACGTGCACACCGAGATGACGGTGCCGCTCTACACCTGGGCCCTGCTGATCTCGCTTGCGTTGAACAAGGTCTGGCGTCGGCACCGGCTGGCGCAGCATGGCCTGAACCCGAACCTGGTCGACGTGCTCAAGAACAAGAAGCAAGCGAAGATGCACGAGGACTACGCCCTGCGTTACGGGCCGCGTCCCGAATCAGCGGCGTGGCAGGACAACAGCAACCCCTTCAGCTAGCCGCCTTAAACCGCCACCAGGTCGTCGGCATGCACCGCGGGCCTGCGCAACTCCCCCGGCAACTCGGAGGTTGACCGGCCGATCATGCTCGCCAGTTCGGTCGCGTCGTAGGCCACCACGCCGCGGGCCACCATGGCCGCGTCCGGGCCGCGCAGTTCGACGACATCTCCGGCGTAGAACCGGCCCGACACCGCGGTGATGCCGGCGGCAAGCAACGAGCGACGCTGGGATACCACCGCACGCACCGCGCCCTCGTCCAGGGTCAGCGCGCCGGCCGCCTCGGCGGCATACCGCACCCAGAACCGGCGGGCCGACATCCGAACGGGCCGGGCGGCAAACACCGTGCCGACCGAGGCATCGGTCAGGGCGGTCGCGGCGTCGGCCGCGGCGGCGAGCAGGACCGGCACTCCCGCGTCGGCGGCCAGCGAGGCCGACGACATCTTGGACACCATCCCCCCGGTACCCAAGTCGCTGCCCGGCCCGGCAACCACGCCGGTCAGATCCGCGGCGCCGGAGACTTCCGCAATGAATCGGGCGCCCTGGGTTTTTCGGGGATCGGAGTCGTACAGACCGTCGATGTCGGAGAGCAGCACCAGGGCCTCGGCTCCGACCAGGTGAGCGACCAGCGCCGAAAGCCGGTCGTTGTCGCCGAACCGAATCTCGTTGGTGGCCACCGTGTCGTTCTCGTTGACGATCGCCACCGCGTGCAGGGCCCGCAGCCGGTCCAGGGTGCGCTGGGCGTTCGTGTGCTGGGCCCGCATGGAGATATCGTGCGCGGTCAGCAGCACCTGTCCCACCGTGCGGCCATACCGCGCGAACGCCGCACTCCACGCGTTCACCAGCGCGACCTGCCCGACGCTGGCCGCGGCCTGCTTGGTCGCCAAATCCTTGGGGCGACGGGTTAACCCGAGCGGTTCGATGCCGGCGGCGATGGCGCCCGAAGAGACGATGACGACGTCGGTGCCCGCCTTCATGCGCGTTTCGATGGCGTCGGCCAGCCCGGCCAGCCGGCCCGCGTCGAACACCCCCGACGGTGTGGTCAGCGCGTTGGTCCCGATCTTGACCACCAGGCTGCGCGCGGTCCGGATGGCTTCGCGGTGCGTGCTCACGATGCGCCGCTCTCCCCCGCGAACGGGAGGTGCCCCCACCTCATCGCTTCGCTCTGCATCGTCGCCGGCGCGCTCACGACTCGTCACCGCGTTCGCGGCGCTGACGGCGGGCGGCCTTGCGCTCCGCGGCCCCGGTGCGCTCGCTGCGTTCCAGCCGCACATCGGTGCCTCTCCCAGACATCGCAACATGTTGTCCCGCAGGCGTTTGCGGCTCCCAGTCGAATGTCATGTCCCCGATGGTCACGGCGCACCCGGGTTGCGCGCCCAGCCGCAGCAGTTCATCCTCGACACCCAAGCGGGCCAGGCGGTCGGCAAGGTAGCCCACGGCTTCGTCGTTGTCGAAGTTGGTCTGCCGGACCCAACGCTGGGGCCGGGCGCCCGTGACCACGAAGCCGCCCTCGCCGTCCGGCTCGACGGTGAAGCCGCTGTCGTCGACGGGAACCGGCCGGATGACCGGCCGACGCGGCACGACCTGCGGGCGGGCGGCGTTGTATTCCGAGATCATCCGCCACAGCCCGAAAATCAACGGCTGCAGGCCTTCTCGCGACACCGTCGATACCAGGAACACCGGCCAGCCGCGTTCGGCGATGTCGTCGCGGACGAATTCGGCGAGTTCCCGCGCCTCGGGCACGTCGATCTTGTTGAGCACCACCGCCCGTGGCCGCTCGGCGAGATCGCCCAGGGTCGAATCGCCTTGCAGGGTAGGCGTATATGCGGCGAGTTCGGCTTCCAACGCGTCGATGTCGGACATCGGGTCGCGGCCCGGCTCGGCGGTGGCGCAGTCGACGACGTGGACCAGCACGGCGCAGCGCTCGATGTGCCGAAGGAAATCCAGGCCGAGGCCACGGCCCTGCGATGCGCCGGGAATCAGGCCCGGCACATCGGCGACGGTGAAGGTGTGCTCGCCCGCCGACACCACACCGAGGTTGGGCACCAGCGTGGTGAACGGGTAGTCCGCGATCTTCGGTTTGGCTGCCGAGATCGCCGACACCAGTGACGATTTCCCGGCCGACGGAAAACCGATGAGGCCGGCGTCGGCGACGGTCTTGAGCTCGAGCGTCAGGTCCCGCGCTTCGCCCTGCTCACCGAGCAGCGCGAAGCCGGGGGCCTTGCGGGCACGCGACGCGAGTGCGGCGTTGCCCAGGCCGCCACGGCCACCGGCCGCGGCTTCGAAGCGGGTGCCCGCACCCACCAGATCTGCCAGCAGCCGGCCGTTTTCGTCCAAGACCACGGTGCCGTCGGGAACTTTGACTTCCAAGTCCGCGCCGGCCGCACCGTCGCGGTTGTTGCCCATCCCCTGTTTGCCCGACGGCGCGGTGACGTGCGGATGGAAGTGGAAGTCCAGCAAGGTGTGGACTTGCGGGTCGACGACGAACACGATGCTGCCGCCGCGGCCGCCATTGCCGCCGTCGGGACCGCCCAGCGGCTTGAATTTCTCGCGATGGACCGACGCGCAGCCGTTACCGCCGGAACCCGCGCGCGCATGGATGACGACCCGATCGACAAATCGAGGCATCGAATACCAGCCCTTCGAATGTCATGCCAGGGCGAATACCTCGCGAAGCCGCCGCAACGTTCCCCGCCCGGGGCGGTGCCCCCGGCTCGTGAGGCCTAGACCTGGGGCGTGATGCTGACGGTTTTGCGGCCGCGCTTGATGCCGAACTCGACGGCTCCGGCGGCCTTGGCGAACAACGTGTCGTCGCCGCCACGTCCGACGTTCAGGCCGGGGTGGAACTTCGTGCCACGCTGGCGAACGATGATCTCGCCCGCCTTGACGATCTGGCCGCCGAACCGCTTCACGCCGAGCCGCTGAGCGGCGGAATCCCGGCCGTTGCGCGAGCTGGAAGCGCCCTTCTTGTGTGCCATGTCTGTCGCCTCCCGCTACTTGATTCCGGTGACCTTCAGGACCGTCAGCTGCTGACGGTGCCCCTGACGCTTGTGGTAGCCGGTCTTGTTCCTGAACTTGTGGATACGGATCTTGGGGCCCTTGGTGTGCTCGAGCACCTCGCCGGTCACCGCCACCTTGGCCAGCGCGGCGGCGTCGGTGGTCACCTTCGCGCCGTCCACGACCAGCGTGACGGGGAGCGACACGTTGGCGCCCGGGTCGGAGTCGAGCTTCTCGACCTTGACCACGTCCCCGACGGCGACCTTGTACTGCTTGCCGCCCGTCTTGACGATTGCGTAGGTCGCCATCGTTGCTCCTGCCTTCTTTCCTGTGCTCAGCCGCTTCTTCGGCTCTTCGCGCGCGAGCCACCGGCGGTGCGCTCGGACAAAGCTAAGTGGGTCTGGGTTGCGGGTCTGCGCCGGCTGCCCGGGAGTCCCGCTGTCGCCGGCCAACGTCCACCCGGCCTGACGACAACTGTCCTAGGGTACTTGACCAGCGGCTACAGGGTCAAACTGGTCCAGGTCAGTCCGCGTTGATGGGCGGGCCCGCCGGTCTGCCTGCCGCGCGGCGCCGCCGCGGACGTCCGAAGGCCGGTCCGCCGTTGACGGACCTTTCGGAATCCTCGTCGGAATCGGAGTCATCCGAGTCGGAATCGTCCTCGACGTCCAAGTCGTCGTCGTCCATCTCGAGGTCCTCGTCGTCCTCGTCAAGGTCCTCCTCGTCGTCGAGATCCTCGTCATCGTCGTCGAGATCGTCCTCAGAGTCGTCAGTGTCTTCGTCAGTGTCTTCGTCAGACTCCTCGAAGTCCTCTTGGTCGGTGTCCTCCTCGTCGGCCACGTCCTGTTGCTTCCGCTCGTCGAAGTCGCCGGTCGCTTCCTCGGCGGACTCGTCGGATTCTTCGTCGTCACGCTCGCCCTGCGCGGACCCGCCGGCGGCCATCGCCTTGAACATCGGGTGCTCGCCGGGAGCGTGCGCGGGCACCTTGGCCACCACCGGCTCCTCGGCCCCCTTCTTCTTGGAGCGCCTGCCGCGCCGACCACCGGACTCCGACTTGCGCCCGTTCGAGGGGGCTGAGTCCACCGGGTCGGTGTGCAGCACGATCCCCCGGCCGCCGCAGTGGGTGCACGACGTCGAGAAGGCCTCGATCAGCCCGGTACCCAACCGCTTGCGGGTCAGCTGGACCAGGCCGAGCGACGTCACCTCGGATACCTGATGGCGGGTGCGGTCGCGGGCCAGCGCTTCGGTAAGCCGCCGCAACACCAAGTCGCGGTTGGACTCGAGGACCATGTCGATGAAGTCGATGACCACGATGCCGCCGATGTCACGAAGCCGGAGCTGGCGGACGATCTCCTCGGCCGCCTCCAGGTTGTTCTTGGTGACCGTCTGCTCGAGGTTGCCGCCGGACCCGGTGAACTTGCCGGTGTTGACATCGACCACCGTCATGGCCTCGGTCCGGTCGATCACCAGCGTGCCGCCCGAGGGCAGCCAGACCTTGCGCTCCATCGCCTTGGCGAGTTGCTCGTCGATGCGATGCACCGCGAAGACGTCGGGCCCCGGCTGACCGTCGGCGCCGCTGGGCGGTTCGTACTTGTTCAGCTTTGAAACCAGGTCGGGCGCAACGGAATTCACATAGTCGGTGATCGTCGTCCACGCCTCGTCGCCGGAGACGATGAGGCCGGCGAAGTCCTCGTTGAACAGGTCACGGATGACCTTGACCAGCACGTCGGGCTCTTCATAGAGCGCGACCGCCGCGCCGGCGGCCTTCTCGGTGATCTCGGCCGCCTTGGCCTCGATTTGCTTCCAGCGCTCCTGCAGCCGGGTGACGTCGGTGCGGATGTCGTCCTCTTTGACGCCCTCGGATGCGGTACGGATGATCACGCCGGCATCGGACGGCACCACTTCGCGCAGGATTTCTTTCAGCCGCTGCCGTTCGGTGTCGGGCAGCTTGCGGCTGATCCCGGTCGACGACGCGCCCGGCACGTAGACCAGATACCGGCCCGCCAGCGACACCTGGGTGGTCAGCCGGGCGCCCTTGTGCCCGACGGGGTCCTTGCTGACCTGTACCACGACGTAATCGCCCGGTTTGAGCGCCTGTTCGATCTTGCGGTCGGACCCGCCCAGGCCGGCGGCTTCCCAGTTCACCTCGCCTGCGTAGAGCACGCCGTTGCGGCCGCGGCCGATGTCGACGAACGCCGCCTCCATCGACGGCAGGACGTTCTGCACGATCCCGAGGTAGATGTTGCCCACCAGCGAGGCGGACGCGGCCGAGGTCACGAAGTGCTCGACGACGATGCCGTCCTCGAGCACGGCGATCTGGGTGTAGCGCGCCCCCTGATGCGGCGGCTCGGTGCGGACCCTGTCGCGCACGACCATGATCCGTTCGACGGCCTCGCGGCGCGCCAGGAACTCCGCCTCGCTCAGTATCGGTGGACGACGCCGTCCGGCGTCGCGGCCGTCTCGGCGCCGCTGTCGCTTGGCCTCCAGCCGGGTGGACCCGTCGATGCCCTTGATCTCGGCGTTTGACGAGCCATTTCCGCCATTGCCGCCGTTCTTCCCGCTGCGGGAGGGCCGCTCGTGCACCACCGTGTTGGGCGGGTCGTCGGGAGATGCGTTTTCATCACCGTCGTCGCCCGAGCCCGACTTGCGTCGCCGGCGCCTGCGGCGGCGACGATTGCCGCCCTCCGCTGAACCGTCGTCACCGGTGTCGGATTCATCGGATTCGTCGTCTTCGCCGTCGTCGTCCTCGGCGTCGGAGGAGTCGGCCTCTCCCGCCTTCTGGCCCCGCTGTTGCGGCTCGTCGTCGTCGCCCGAGTCGTTCTGGTTGTCGGGTCCGCCCTGCTCACCCCGGCCGCGGCCGCGCCGGCCACGGCCCCGGCGGCGCCGCCGGTTGGCCGGTCGATCGGCCTGCTCGTCGTCTTCGTCGTCGGCGTCGGAATCGTCGGAGTCGGCATCGTCGTCGGCATTGCCGTCGTCTTCCTCAGCACTTACCGGCTGCGGCGCGACGAACAGCGGCATGTAATGCGGCCGCTCGACCGCCGTCTCCAACATCAGCCGGGATTCGGGTTCCTCGGCCGCGGCTTGGACCTTCTCGCCGCCGGCTTCGGCGTCCTCGGTGCCCCCCTCTGGCTGGGCGGCCAGCAGATCGCGTACCCGGACCGCGTCATCACGGTCCACGGTGGAGTGCGCGCTGCGTATCCGTCCGTCCAGGGCGCTGAGCGCATCCAGCACCCGCTTACTGGTCGTTCCCAGCGTTCGGGCCAGCGAATGGACCCTCAGGCGGTCCGGCAATTCGTCGTGCCGGGTCGGCTCTTCGGATGACTCTGCGGATGGTGCACCGTCTACCACGTATTCTCCTCAAGCCCCCGGGCGCGTCCTTGCGACGCGGCCACGCGAGGGCTTCGCTATGGGCCCGGCTAACTTCCCCCGGGCTTGTGATGGTCTCGCCCCGAGCGGTTCGCGGGGAATGCACTCGGCGCCGTGCTGAATGATGGCCTGACATGCCGCGCACCAACGCCGGGTGGCGATGATCGCGCTTGTCTAAGTCTTCATTCGGGTGTCCGAAGCCGGTCCGGCGACGTTCACCCTCGGTCAGTATCCCACATCACTCGGCGAGTCCCACAAACCCGTGAGCGAACGGGCCGTCAGCGGCGCGGCGCGGCTCCGTTAACCGGGGGCCTACGCGTCGGGAAACCAGAGCGCGATTTCGCGCTTTGCGGACTCGGTCGAATCGGACCCATGCACGAGGTTGAACTGCGTCTCCAGCCCGAAATCGCCCCGGATCGTGCCGGGTGTGGCCTTCTCCACCGGGTCAGTTCCGCCCGCGAGCTGCCGAAACGCGGCGATCGCCCGCGGTCCCTCGACGATCGCCGCCACCACTGGGCCCGAGGTGATGAACTCCAGCAGCGAGCCGAAGAACGGCTTGCCCTCGTGCTCGGCGTAATGCTCGGCGGCCAGGTCTTCGCTGACGCGCCGGAGCTCCAGCGCAGCGATGATCAGGCCCTTCCGCTCGATGCGGCCGACGATTTCCCCCACCAGCTGCCGCTCGACGCCGTCCGGCTTGATCAGTACCAGGGTCCGTTCGGTCACGGCGCACAGCGTACAGAACCGGGCGACGATCGGTCGGGCGGCGAGTGCGGCGGGGGCCTTTGGGGGCTGCCACCTACCGCTGGCGGCGCCGTACCTCGGCCCGGAAGTACGCGATCAACGCCCACAATCCCGTGAACAGCACCCCGATGATCCCGACGCCGGGGTACACGGCGAAGCCGGCGAGCAGGAGGACTTGGACACCGAGGTTCACCCAAATGGCCCAGGGTTTGCGCTGCACCCCGCCCAGCAGGATGAGCAGCGCGGCTACACCGATCAGATAGCCCAGCGACACCGGCGTCAGTCCACCGCCGACGGCGCTCACCACCGGAATCGCCAGCAGCACCACGATCGCTTCCAGGAGGAGCGTGGCGGCCATCACGGCGCCGAAGCTCTTCCAGGGGTCCGCCCGGTTCTGGTCGGTCATTCCGGATCCCGACCGAACAGGGTCCGTGCCGCCCCGGCGGTGACGACCGACCCGGTGATGACGATTCCCGCGCCGGAGAAGGCTTCGGGTTCCCCGTCCACCGTCGCGTCGTCGACCAGGGCGGTTGCGGCGTCGATGGCGTCGCGCAGGTTCTCGGCGGAAAACACCCGATCGGGCCCGAACCGCTCGCCCGCCGCCAGCGCCAGCGACTCGACGTCCAGTGCCCGCGGCGACCCGTTGTGGGTCACGACGACGGCATCCAGAACCGGCTCGAGCGCCGCGAGGATGCCGTTCACGTCCTTGTCGGCCAGCACGCTGAGCACACCGACCAGGTAGCGGAAGTCGAATTCGTCGCTCAAGGTCTGCGCCAGCGCGGCCGCACCGGCCGGGTTGTGCGCGGCGTCGATGAAGACGGTGGGCGCGCTACGCATGCGTTCCAGCCGGCCAGGGCTGGTGACCGCGGCGAACCCGGCCCGCACCGCCTCGACATCGAGTTGCCGCTGCGACCCGGCGCCGAAGAACGCTTCCACCGCCGCCAGTGCCACCGCCGCGTTGTGCGCCTGGTGTTCGCCGTGTAGCGGAAGGTAGAGGTCGGAATACACCCCGCCGAGGCCCTGCAGCTGCAGCACCTGCCCGCCGATCGCGACCCGACGCTCCAAAACCGCGAACTCCGAATCCTCGCGGGCCACCGCGGCGTCGGCCCGCACGGTTTGGGCCAGCAGCACTTCCATCGCTTCGGGCGCCTGGCGCGCGATGACGGCGACGGTGTCGGGTGCGCCTTCTGGGGCCTTCGTGATGATGCCTGCCTTCTCGGCGGCGATGCCGGCGAGGTCGTCACCGAGGTATTCGACGTGGTCGATGCCGACCGGGGTGATGACCGCCACCGGGGCGTTGATGACGTTGGTGGCGTCCCACCGCCCGCCCATGCCGACCTCGATGACCGCGACGTCGACGGGCGCGTCGGCGAACGCGGCGAACGCCATGGCGGTCAGCACCTCGAACTTGCTCATCGCCGGGCCGCCGGCGGCGTGCGACTGCGCGTCGATCATCTGCACGAAGGGCTCGATCTCCCGATACGTCGCGACGTACTGCGCCGGGCTGATCGGCCGACCGTCGATCGCGATCCGCTCAACCGCCGACTGCAGGTGCGGGCTGGTGGTTCGCCCGGTACGACCGTGCAGCGCGGTCACCAGCGCGTCGACCATGCGCACCACCGAGGTCTTGCCGTTGGTGCCCGCGATGTGGATCGACGGATAGGCCAGTTGCGGTGAGCCCAGCAAGTCCATCAGCGCGCTGATCCGGGTCAGACTCGGCTCGATCTTCGTCTCCGGCCAACGTTGGTCCAGCAGGTGTTCGACCTGCAACAGGGAGGCGATCTCGTCCGGGGTGGGAGCCAGGCTGGTGGCTTCGCCGCGCTCGGGCCAGTCGGGGGGCTCGGTCATCGAACACTCATCACAGCCCGGCCAGCCGCGCGTTGATCCGGTCGGTCTCCTCCTGCGCCACCCGCTGGCGGTCGCGGATCTTGTCGACGACCTTCTGCGGGGCCTTGGCCAGAAAGTCCTCGTTGGCCAATTTGGCTGTGGTCGACGCCAATTCCTTTTGCGCGGCGGCGAGGTCTTTCTCCAGGCGGCGGCGCTCGGCGGCGACATCGATGGTGCCCGAGGTGTCGAGCTCGACGACGACCGTGCTGTTCATGCCCGGACCGAGCC
Organism: Mycobacterium sp. 852014-50255_SCH5639931; assembly: GCF_001665605.1. GTDB lineage: Bacteria > Actinomycetota > Actinomycetes > Mycobacteriales > Mycobacteriaceae > Mycobacterium > Mycobacterium paraffinicum. The sequence goes on along the minus strand of NZ_LZSV01000004.1, from coordinate 4,089 downwards.
GCACCTCCAGCGACACCGACGGCTCGAACGCATCGCCCGGCGCGGTGAGCCAGGCCAGCGATGTCACCTCGGCCACCTGGGTGCTCAAATCGGCGCTGTCCATCCCGTTGAGCCGGGCCGGCACTTTCTGCCGATCGGCCAGGCCTTGATCGCTGCGGAACCGGCGAACCTCGGTGACCAGCCTCTGCATGTCGCTGATCCGTTGGGCGGCAACCGGATCCAGGTCGATCCCCGACGATTCCGGCCAGTCGGCGATCACCAGCGACTCCTGGTTGGTCAGGGCCTGCCACAACGCCTCGGTGAGGAACGGGATGACGGGGTGCAGCAACCGCAGCAGAGTGTCCAGCACGGCGGCCAGCACGGCGGTGGTGTGTGCGTTCCCCTCGGCCAGCTGGGTTTTGGCCAATTCGACGTACCAGTCGCAGAATTCGTCCCACGCGAAGTGGTAGAGCGCCTCGCAGGCGCGGCTGAACTCGTACCCGTCGAGGGCCGAATCGACTTCGGCGCGAACCTCTTCCAGCCGTCCCAGGATCCAGCGGTCGGCATCGGTCAGCTCGTCCTGCGCAGGCAACGGTGCTACTTGCGCCCCATTGAGCAACGCGTAGCGGGTGGCGTTGAACAGCTTGGTACAGAAATTCCGCGACGCCCGGACGGCGTCCTCGCCGACAGCCAGGTCGCCGCCGGGGCTGGCGCCGCGGGCCAGGGTGAACCTCAGCGCGTCGGCCCCGAACGTGTCCAGCCAGTCCAGCGGGTCGATGACGTTGCCCTTGGACTTACTCATCTTGCGGCCGAATTCGTCACGGATCAGCCCGTGCAGGAACACATCGGTGAACGGCACCTGTGGGCCGCGGCGACCGTCGAGCGTGATGGTGTCGTCGCCGCCGACGAAGGTGCCGAACATCATCATGCGGGCCACCCAGAAGAACAGGATGTCGTATCCGGTGACCAAGACGCTTGTCGGATAGAACTTTTCCAGCTCGGGGGTCTGCTCCGGCCAGCCCAGCGTGGAGAACGGCCACAGGGCCGAGGAGAACCACGTGTCCAGTACGTCGGGGTCTTGCACCCAGCCCTCCGGCGCCGTCTCGTCGGCGCCGACGCACACCTGCTCCCCGTTGGGGCCGTACCAGATCGGGATGCGATGGCCCCACCACAGCTGCCGCGAGATGCACCAGTCGTGCATGTCGTCGACCCAGGCGAACCAGCGTGGCTCCAGGCTGACGGGGTGAATCACTGTGTCCCCGTTGCGAACCGCATCGCCGGCAGCCTTGGCCAGCGATTCCACCCGGACCCACCATTGCAGCGACAGCCGAGGCTCGATCGGCTCACCGCTGCGTTCCGAATGCCCGACGCTGTGCAGGTATGGGCGCTTCTCCGCGACGACACGGCCTTCGGCGGCCAGCGCCTCGCGCACCGCGACCCGGGCCTCGAATCGGTCCATGCCGTCGAATTGCGTTCCGGTGTCGGCGATCCGGCCCTTGGTGTCCATGATCGAGAGCATCGGCAGTTGGTGCCGCAGGCCGATTTCGAAGTCGTTCGGATCGTGGGCGGGCGTGACTTTGACCGCGCCAGTGCCGAATTCGGGGTCCACGTGTTCGTCGGCGACAATGAGGAGCTGCCGGTCGACGAAGGGGTGCGGCAGGGTGGTGCCGACCAGATGGCGGTACCGCTCGTCCTCAGGATGAACCGCGATGGCGGTGTCGCCGAGCATCGTCTCGACCCGCGTTGTCGCGACCACGATGTGGGGTTGGGAGTCGTCGAGCGAGCCGTAGCGGAACGACACCAGCTCGCCCTCGACCTCTTCGTAGTTGACTTCGATGTCGGAGAGCGCGGTTTCGAGCACGGGCGACCAGTTGACCAGCCGCTCGGCGCGGTAGATCAGGCCGGCGTCGTAGAGCCGCTTGAAGATGGTGCGCACCGCCCGCGACAGGCCCTCGTCCATGGTGAACCGGTCGCGGCTCCAGGCCACCCCGTCGCCGAGCCGGCGCATCTGGCCGCTGATCGCACCGCCGGACTCGCGCTTCCAGTCCCAGACCTTTTCGACGAACAGCTCGCGGCCGAAGTCCTCTTTGGTCTTGCCGTCGATCGCAAGCTGCTTTTCGACCACGCTCTGCGTCGCGATGCCGGCGTGGTCCATGCCCGGCTGCCACAGCACCTCATAACCCTGCATCCGTTTGCGACGGGTCAGGGCGTCCATCATGGTGTGTTCCAGCGCGTGGCCCATGTGCAGGCTGCCGGTTACGTTCGGTGGCGGCAGCACGATCGAGTATCCGGGTTTGGCGCTCGTCGGGTCGGCCTCGAAGTAGCCCGCATCGAGCCACTTCTGGTAGATCGCGCTTTCGGCGGCAGCGGGATCCCACGACTTGGGCAGGTCGGTGGCGGGGCTGCGGCTGGCGGTCACCCGTCAATTCTAGGGAGCGCCGTTTACCCCGCTGTAAGTGCCCAAATCGCAGGTGAGCCGGGTCACTCGGAGAGCGGGTCGACCTGCAACGTCACACCGGCGGCGGGAAACCTGGCCAGCAGCGCGTCACCCATCGCGGCCGCGGGGGTGAGGACGCCATGCAGGTTCGGCAGCTTGTCGCGGTCGAGTGCGAGCGCAAGGCCGCACTCCCCCAACAGCACCGAAGTCGCCTTGTAGCCGGGGTCTCCGCGCTGCTCCATGCGCGCCACGTAGCGGGCGCCGGTGGCCGTGGTGGCGTACGTCTCGATCTTGTAGTAACCACGCTCGCGCGCCGCCGCGCTGGGGCCGGTCCCGGGTTTGGGGACGATGCGCTCCACCAACCGGCGGGGCAGCAGCCGAAAATAGCGGCTGCCCAATCCGAAGGTGGCGTTGGCGACGCCGCCCACCGCCGCCGACGCCAGTGGGGCCAGCGGCGACGACCCCAGGCTCATGCTCTCGGTGTAGCGGAACCGGCGGCCGTATGCCCAGTCAAGTAATGCGTTGCTGCGCCGCACGATACGGGTGTTGTAGGGGGCCATCACGAACCCCGACGTCCACAGGCCCGTCAGTTCCGGCGCGATCTGGCGACCACGCCGCCACGGCAGGTCGGGCTGGGGCCCGATCTCCGGTTCGGCGCTGCGGTCGGTACTCAGCGTGTACGGGTCGGCGAGTTGGCGGCGGGCGTCAGGATCGCGGGACGCCGTGTCCAGCACCTCCAACATCGACGCGACGGTTCCGCCGGATACCCCACCCGAGAAGGACCGGACCACGAGGTCGGTGTCGACGAGCTCTCCGGCGCCGTCGTCTCGCGCCGCCCGGTACAGCGCATAGACACTGAGGTCCGAAGGGACGGAATCGAATCCGCAGGCATGCACGACGCGGGCGCCGGTGTCGGCGGCCTGTTTGTGGTACAGGTCGATGCTCTCGCGGACGAACATCGCCTCGCCGGTCAGGTCGGCGTAGTCGGTGCCCGCCGCCGCGCACGCGGCCACCAGCGGCAGCCCATAGCGCGTATACGGGCCGACCGTGGTGATGACGACCTGGGTGCGGGCCGCCATCTCATTCAACGTCGACGGCGACGATGCGTCGGCGGCGACAAGCGGCCAGGCCTGAGCGGACTCACCCAGCGTGTCGCGGACGGTCCGCAAGCGGTCGGTGGATCTGCCGGCCAGCGCCACCCGCGTGCCAGGCGCGGACCGGGCCAGGTATTCGGCGGTCAACTTCCCGACGAAGCCGGTCGCCCCGTACAACACGATGTCGAATTCGCGCGGCGTTGCGGTCACGGGCCCGACGCTACCCGACCCGCAGATAAGTAGTGCCGGGCCTGTGGCCCGGCACTACTTAATACTGCGTTGTAGATCGTCAGCCGCGACGCCCGCAGACCGGCCACGCGCCGATGCCCTGCGAGTGCAGCACGTTCTCGGCCACCCGGATCTGCTCCTCACGGCTCGCGCCGGAGGGGGAACCCGACCCGCCGTTGGCGTGCCAGGTGCTCGGGGTGAACTGCAGGCCGCCGGAGAAGCCGTTACCGGTGCTGATCGCCCAGTTGCCACCCGACTCGCACTGCGCGATGGCGTCCCAGTTCACGCTGTACGCGTGGACCGGCGGAGGCGGCGGCGCCTCCGGGCCTGGAGGTGTCTCTTATACACATC
>NZ_LZSV01000003.1 GCF_001665605.1 Mycobacterium sp. 852014-50255_SCH5639931 | reverse complement strand
AGATGTGTATAAGAGACCGGTTGTGGTGGCGTTCGGTGGCGATGCGCTGGGCCCGGTTGTGGGCGCGGGTGCGGGTGCGCAGCGGCATCATCGCGGTGCGCTCGCCGCAGCGCTCGACGGCGGCGGGGGCCGGGAGGTCGCCGGTGGGTGCGCACAGGCTGGGGAACAGCAGCGCGCTGCCCGGGGTGCTGACGTAGGTGTGCCCGTCGGGTAGGCGCCAGATGAGGGTGCCATCGGGCAACTGCTCATCGCGCCAGCCCCAGAATGTTTTCAGCAAATGATGTTGGCGGCACAGACATTTCAGGTTCGACGGATGCGTTGCACCGCCATCGGCGTAGGGGATCGTATGGTCGATATCGCAGTCCACGGCCGGCCGATCACACCCGGGCGCCCGACACGTCAGATCCCGGCACCGCACGAAGTCGGCGAGCTTGGCCGAGGGGAGATAGCGCGGTTCGGCTTCTGTCGGGGCGCTCACCGGCACCAGCCTGGCGTTGGCGGCCAACTCGGCGACCACCTCGGCCGGCACCAGCCCTTCCACGCCGGGCAACACCCCCGGGGCCGCGCCGCGCCCGGCGACCGTGCCCGCCTCGGCGACGACATGAATCACCACATTGCTTGCGGTCCGCGCCCCGGCGGCGCACCCGGGTATTCCGCACTGACACCCCAGCCGGTCCGCACCGGCGGCCAGCGCACCCAGTGCATCCGCCCGGCGCTGCCGCTGGGTGCGCGGATCGGCCCCACACACGCTGCCCGCCAACTCATCGAGGCGCCGATCCAGCGCGTGCCCGTCGGCGCCGAACACGCTGCCGGAAAGCCACGCCATCCCCGAGTCGTTGGCCTGCACATCGACAAACCGATCGTCGACCGCCTCCTTGGCCCGGCGCGCCGCATCGGCATCCACCCAGGCCACGATTCGGTCCACCGCGGCCCCCAGGCCTCCGCGGGTCAGCGACGGACGCCGTGAGATCACCACCGCCAGCCGCGCATCCACCCGCGCCATCACCTCGGCATCGGTGATCAAATCGGTGCGAAACACGATCGTCTGAAACGCCCGATAGTCGATATCCCCGGCCCGAAACGCCTTGCCCACCTGCGGCAGCCGCTCGCGCATCGCCATCGCATACCGCAGATAGCTATGCGCCAGCGCCACACTGCATCCCAGCGCCGCACCCACCTGCGCAGCCACCGCATCCCACGCATCAGCCGCCCACTCGGCCCGCTCCCCCGAATCGCGACACCGCAACACCACCAAGTCCCCCACCGCCACCAGCCGTTCGGCGGCCGCCCGCGCCTCCGCACGCCCCGCCTCGCGCACCCGAGCCAACAACACCCAAGACTCCGGGGTAGACCGCGACGCCAACGCGTACTCGAACATACATTCGATACTAGGCCGAGGGTCCGACAAACCCGGGAAACTGCGGCGAGCCCCGGTCAGCCAACAAGTCCAGCGATTACGGCATCCGGGTGCGATGCCGCTTGTCGTGCGGCGGGACGCCGTTCACCCCGCCGGTGGACTGCGCGTAGCTGCCCACGGCGTACGCGACGCCAGCACCCATGATGGCCAACGCGTCGCGGTTGATGTTGTCGGCGGTTTCGTGGGGGCCCTGATAGTTGGGGTCGAACGGGACGCCGGCCTGCCCACCCCACAATCGGGCCTGCACTGTGGTTTTCGGCTGCGTGGCGCCGGCCGTCATGCCCCCGATCGGCACGCCCGCGGCCATGAAGGGGTGGTAGTCCGCGAGGGTGCTCAGCGGCATGTCCGCGGGCCGCTTCCCGGCCAGGTTCAGATACCCGGCCAGGGTGCGCTCGATGCCGGCCGAGCCGTCGGGGATGTCGGCGTAAGTCACCCCGGGCGCCGGCGGACCGGACTGATCGCCGTCGTCGGTGAAGAAGCCGGCGTTGGGCGAACCCAGCCTGGTGAAGTTCAGGTACATCGCGAGATCGTTGAGCTGATCGCTGTCCAGGCCGAACACGTAATCCATGACGCCGTTGAGCCCGTCCTCGTCAGCGCCCCAGAACGCGAACCGCACGGCGTTGTTCACCGGCGCCAACGGGCCCAGCTGCAGCGCCGTTTCCAGCACCGCGGCGACCCCGGATCCGTCGTCATTGATGCCAGGACCGCCACGCGAGCTGTCGAGATGCGCCCCGACCATGACCACTTCGTGCGGAGAACCGGTCTTGGTCTGCGCCAGCACGTTTCGCGATGTGATCTTGGTGTTCTGGGCGTCCAGCACCAGATGTATGGGCGCGCTCGCGCCGGCGAGCGCGGTCGCGGCGGACCCGCCCGCGACCGCGACCGGCACGGTCAGCTGCTTGAAGTAGCCCGGATTGAACAAGGTGGCCGGGGCGCCCTGGCCGGCGGCCGCACTGAGCACGACCAGCGCGGCGGCGCCCTTGGCCACCGCGCTGTTCTGCTTGTCGACCACCGAACAACGCGCGTCGTCGACGACGGCGATCGAGCCCTTGGGCAGCGCGGCCGGGTAATCGCCGGCCGCACAGCCCGAGGGCTGGGTGGGCCGGACGGGCTGCCCGGTCAGGCCACCGGGCGGTGTCTGGACCAACAACGAGGCCTGATCGACGGGGTAGCTGCGACCGGCGATCGTCAGCGCCGGCCTGCCCGCGGAAACGGTGTACAGCCGGTCGAACTGTGGGGTCATCACCTCAAATCCCCTGTCGCGCAAGGACTTGGCCACGTAGTCGACGCTGGCGTCGTATCCCGGCGTGCCGTCCGCCCGGTTTCCCTTGTTGGCGTTGGCGATGTTCTGCAGCGCGCGCAAATGGGCGAACATCTGATCGACGGTCACTTTTCCGGCCAGGCTGCGACCCAGATCCGGTGCGGCGGCGGGCGATCCCGGCCGCGCCGACGAGCAACCCGCCAGCAGCAAGGTCGCCAGCAGCAGTGCCGCTCCCAGCCGGCGGGTCATGGCTTCGTGAGCACGTGACGCGTGCGGTCCTCCATCGTGGGCACCCCGTTGTGGCCGCCGAGGTCTTGGGCGAAAAGGCCCACCGCGTAGGCGACGCCGCCGCCGTTGACGCCCAGCGCGGTCTTATCGATGTGATCGAGGGTGTCGGTCTTTTGGTGATAGTTGGGATCGAACGGCTGGTCGGCGGTCCCGCCCCACAACTTTGCCTGCTCCGCGGACATTTTCGCCTCGGCACCGGAGAACAGGCCGCCGGCGGGGACGCCCGCCAGGGTGAATCCGTCGTAGTCGGAGCGGCCGTCAAACGACGTGTCCTGCGCGGTTTTTCCGGCGGATTTCAGGTAGGCGACCAGTGTGCGCTCGATACCGGCCGACCCCTCCGGCACCACCGGCTGCCCACGCGCGTCCGCCGGCAGCGATTGGTCCCCGTCGTAGGTGAAGTAGCCGGGGTTCGGCGACGCGAGCATGTCGAAATTCAAGTACAGCGCAATGTTTTTCAGCGCAGTCAGGTCAAGAGATTCGACGTAGTTGCGCGATCCGATCAGGCCGAGTTCCTCCGCGCCCCAGAACCCGAACCGCACCGCGTTGCGCACCTGTGGCGAATTACCCAGCTGCAGGGCGGTTTCCAATATCGCGGCCACCCCCGAACCGTTGTCGTTGATGCCCGGCCCATCGGGCACACTGTCCAGGTGCGCGCCCGCCATGACGACGTTGGTCGTCGACCCCGTCTTGGTCTGCGCGATCACGTTGCGGGCCTTGAAGCTCTGCACGCTCGCCCTCAGCTTGATGGTGGCCGCCCCCGGCTGGGCGCGCAGTTGCACGCCGACGGACTTGGTCACGCTCACCACCGGGATCTTGACGTTCGTGTCCGGCCCCAGCGTGCCGCCCATCTGTTGCTCGTCGACGTTGTCGGCGACGATCATCGCGGCCGCACCGCGCTGCGCCGCGACGTCCTCCTTCTGAGCGAACGGACACGTGCCGCGGTCCACCAGGACCACGGCCCCCTGCACCGGGAGGTTGCCGTAATCCGAGGCCGCGCAACCGGGGCCGTTGTTTGCGGGCAGGACGACCAGCGGCCCGCTCACCCCGTCCGGGGCGGTGCCGAGGCTGAAGTCGAGCGCGTGTGCCTCGACCGGCCTGCCACCTACCGTCACCTCCGGCTTGTCCCCGTGGAACACCCGCGCGGAGAATTCGGGGGTCTGCACATCGAAGCCACTGCCGCGCAACGTGTTTACGATGTAGTCGACGCTCGCCTCGTAACCGGGGGTGCCCACCGCCCGGGTGCCGTTGTTGGCGTTGGCAATGTCCTGGAGCTTTGCCAGGTGGGCCATCATCGCGTCGGCCGTGACTTTGTCATGCAGCGCGCCGGCGAACTTGGCCGCGTCGGGGTTCCCGGTCGCTTGCTGGGCGTTGGTCGACCGGTGCAAGCAGCCGGTCGACAATGCGGTCATGGCGACCACAACGAGCGCCGCCGGGATCGTCGTGAATTTGTTCACCATCGCGCCCCAGGTTAGACCGCGCCACGAGCGGCCGGGATCAGGACACGGCGGTATCAGACATAGAGCGCATTGAACGGCGCAAAGGGAATGTTGCGCACCACAAACCAAGCCGCGACCAGCGTCAGCGTCACCGCCGCGGACCAGCGAGCGTGCTGCCAGCTCCGGACCCGTCTGCCCGCCACCCGTCCATAGGTCCAGGCAAGGTACGCCCATACCAACAGCACGACGGCCGCCAGGCCCAATGCGTTGAACCGGGCGGCCGCCATGACGTTGCCGTGCATCAGGGAATACAGCATGCGCAGGCTGCCGCATCCCGGACAGTCGATCCCCAACAGCGCCTTGGTGGGACACACCGGCAGCGGACCGTTGGGAGTGGTCGGGTCACCCGCCCAGATGGCGGCGCACATCAATGTCGTGGATGCGGCCACCACCAGTGGCGCTCCCAGACTTAGCGGCGCCGCCCCTTGACGGGTCACCATGGTCGCGAACCGGGCTCAGAACATCGCGGCGAGCGCCGCATTGGTGTTCGTGTTGAGCGCGCCGACCGCCATCAGGATGCCGTAGATGATGCCCACGACGACACCGATGACCGCCGACCAGATCACCCATTTCTTCGCGCTGTCGGCGGATGCCTGCGCCTCGGCATAACGGCCCTGCGCCCAGAGACCGTTGACTTGGCTGGACTTGACGATCGCCACGATCCCGAAGGGGAGGCAGCAGAACAGGGTCACCAGGATGGACCACACCAAATAGTTATTCGGCGCTTGCCCGGCGGGCTGCTGTGGCGGGTAACCAGGCGGCGGAGGGGGCGGTGCCGGCGGTTGTGTCATGAATTCTCCAGTCCCGAGAAGTTAGCTGGCGTAAAGCGGTGCTAACCATACCCGAGCACAGTCGCGGCGGCACTAGCAATTTGAAAATCCCCTTTGGGACCCGCTGACGTGCGGCGCGACCGTCCCCCCGCGTTCAGCCTCCGTTCTCCTGCCGGCCCATCACGAAAAAGATTGGCAAGAAAACGGTTTCGAAAGCGCGCGTTACCGCCCTTTGCGCTGCGGTCTTGCGAAAGGTGCCGAGACAGACAATTGCCAGCGGAATGTGTTGCTTTGTCTGGACATATCCCTACGATCCCTACTTAGCGGAAGTATGTTTCTCCGGTGAGCGACGCCGGTCCCACAACCGCTTAGGAGTCAGAGGATGTCCCATCTCAGCAACGCGTTGCGGGTCGCCACGGCCGCGGCGTCTGCGTGCGGTTGCGCCTTAGCGGGCACTGCCACCGCGACCGCGGATCCCGCGAACACCGGTGGCTCGTCGGACATCAACACGCTTGCGGCATCGCTGTCGAAGGGCTACGGGCTGAACAACTGCACCGCCCAGAACATCACCACCGGCGAACTGGCGTCGCTCACCTGCGGGCAGAGTCCCGACCCGAGCGGCCCGGTCCAGGCCAAGTACATCCTGTTCAACAACGGCGAAAACCTGGTCGGCTCGTTCAAGGCCAGCATCAAAGACGACGTGCTGGGCACCTGTGGGGACAGCGGCCAATCCCCCACCAGTTGGCACCAGGGCAGCAACAGCAGCAATGCCGGACAGGTCGCGTGTGGGACATATCAGAACGCCGCCGAGATCATCTGGACCTCGGACGCCAAGAACATCTTGAGCTACATCCGCGGGTCCAACACCGACGCCGCCGCGCTGTACCAGTGGTGGCGCGCCAACGGCTGACTTCGCAATTGGGGGGCAACGGGTTTCGGCATCACCCATCCAACAACCATAGGGAGTCAACAAAAATGTCACACCTCAACACCGCGCTGCGTGCCCTGTCGGCGGCAGCGCTAACCGGCGGTTTGGCTTTCGCGGGAAGCGCCACCGCGGTCGCGGAACCCAACACCGGCACCGCCGCCGATATGAACACGCTGGCCGCCAACCTGTCGAAGGGCTACGGCCTGAACAACTGCAAGTCGCAGGAGTTGACCGAATCCGGTGAGCTGGCCGAGCTCCTGTGCGGGCAGAGCCCCGACCCAAGCGGACCCGGCTCCGGCGTCTACGCCCTCTTCTCCAACGGCACCAACTTGGCCTCCGCGTTCAGTTCCACCATCAAAGACGTGTCCCTGGCCGCGTGCGGGGACGCCGGGCAGTCACCGGGTACCTGGAAGCAGAACGGTCAGACGGGCGGCCAGATCGCCTGCGGCACCTACAAGAACTACGCGACGTTGACGTGGACCACCGACGCCAAGAACGTCCTGGGGCACCTCACCTCGTCCAACTCCGACGTCAACGCCCTCTACCAGTGGTGGCGCACGAACGGCTGACCGTCACCACCGCGCGGACACCAGTTCGGCTACGGCACGCATCCCGGCGGCATTGGGGTGCAACGGCGCCGCCCGGCCCGGTAGCGGCACACCGGGTCTCGTGGTCCACGGCTCCGGCGACCACGCATGGTGCTCCCGGCTGGCCCCCGCGGCGCCGACCACTTCGCAGCCGGTAGCCGTCGCCGCGTCGGCCGTGAGCCGTTCCAGCGTCGCGGCCACGTGGCGCCCGAGGTCGGCGTCCGGGTCCGAGAGCGGGGCGGCCGGCGTGCCCGCCGGCGGCAGGACGGTCAGGTAGTCGACGAAGAAGACTCGGGCCCGCGGTGCGCGATCGCGCACCGCCAGACCGACCCCGCACAACGACTCGAACACGGCGTCCAGGGCCTGATTCCGCGCATCCCGGTCCAGCAGTGCGGAAATGCGAGGACCGAGCAGCGGCAGGCGCCGGACGGCTCGCGGCAAGGAGGCGGCCATCAGCAGCGGGATGTAGCCGACGTCGTTGCCGCCGATCGTGATGGTCACCAGACTTTCCGAGCCGTTCAGCGCGGTGATCTGGGGCGGCGCGCCGCGCTGGTGGTCGGCGAGCACGTGGGCGGTGGTCGCGCCGGAAAAGGTGACGTCTACCAGATCGAGGTCGCATCGCTGCGCGACCAGGTGCGCATAGTTGCGCGCCGACCGGCCGGAGCCCCAGGGAGCCCCCGTGGCGCGGGGCCCGATGCCGGGACCGGCGGCCATCGAACTGCCCAGCGCGACATAGCGTTTCATCGTTCGGGGCTGGATGCCTGTGCCCAGAAGCGCTTGGGAATCCGCCCCGCCCGGCGGGCCAGATAGCCGGCGGTGACGGCGGCGGCCATCGCGGCCGCCATCGTCGCCGGATCTGCGGCGCGGGTCACCGCGGTGGCCAAAAGCACGGCGTCGCAACCCAACTCCATCGCCAGCGCGGCGTCGCTGGCGGTGCCGATGCCGGCGTCGAGCACCACCGGAACGCCGGCCCGGGCGACGATCATCTCGATGTTGTGCGGATTGGTGATGCCAAGGCCGGTGCCGATCGGCGAACCCAGCGGCATCACCGCCGCGCATCCGGCGTCTTCGAGCCGACGCGCCAACACCGGGTCGTCATTGGTGTAGGGCAGTACGACGAACCCGTCGTCGACCAATTGCTCTGCGGCCCTAATCAATTCGACCGCGTCGGGCAACAGCGTGCGTTCGTCGGCGATCACCTCCAGCTTGACCCAATTGGTGTTCAGCGCCTCACGGGCCAGCTGCGCGGTGAGCACCGCCTCGGCCGCGCTGCGGCACCCCGCGGTATTGGGCAGCGGCGTGATGCCGAGCCGGTTGAGCAGGTCCAGCAGACCCGTCCCGCCCTCCGCGTCGACGCGCCGCATCGCGACGGTGGTCAACTCGGTGCCCGACGCGACCAGCGCCTCCTCCAGCGCGGCCAGGCTGGTCGCTCCCCCGGTGCCCATGATGAGCCGCGAGGCGAAGCTGCGATCGCCGATCGTGAGCTTCAATTCAGCCACCCTGCACCGCCGTCACCACCTCGAGTCGCGCACCGTCGAAAAGCGTTGTCGTCCAATTGGATCGCGGCAACACGGCGTTGCCCATCGCCACCGCGACACCCCGCTCCGGATAGCCGAGCGACTGCAGCAGCGCGCCCACCGTCGTCTGCTCGTCGACATCGACCTGCTGCTCGTTGACCACCACGATCATGACGGCGCTCCGACCGGGGCCAGTTGAGAGACGATCTGTTCCGCGGTCCACGGCGCCAACAGGAACCCGGATCGGCCGTGGCCGCCGGCCACCAGGGTTCGCTCATCCAGCCGTTGCACCAGGGGCAGGTTGTCCGGTGTCCCCGGGCGCAGCCCGGCGGCACACTCGGCCAGCTCGTATTCGCCGAGCGCGGGCAACACCGCACACGCGTCGTCGAGCAGGTCCCGCACTCCGGAGACCACCGGCGCAGTGTCGCGCCCGTGTTCGTACTGGGTGGCGCCGACGACCACCCCGTCCGCACGTGGAACCAGGTACACCTGCCGCCCGTGCACGCGGGCCCGAATGACGCGCTGCGGCACCGGCATACACCCCCGGCGCCAACGCAGGCGCAGCACCTCCCCCTTGACCGGGCGCACCGGCAGGCCGGGCCACAGCGCGGGGGCGTCGATGCCATTGGCGATCACGACCGCGTCGCCGTCGACCGTCAGGTCGTGCGCCGGCGGCGCCCATCGCACCCCCAGGCGCTCGCATTCCGCGGCCAGGGCGTCCAGCACCGCGCGGTTGTCCACCGCCAGCTCGGTGGGGGCCCGAAAGCCGTGCCGGATGCCTTGCGCCAGCAGCGGTTCGGTGTCCCGGGCGGCCGACTCCCAGACCACCGGATGCCCCTGCGCGGACAGCCAGTCGGCGACGGTGCGCAGGTCCGCGACGTCGGCCCGGTCGACGGCGACCACCAGCGACTCGCGGGCGGTGACCACCTGCGGCGGCAGGCCGTCGAGGAAGCCGCCCTCGCGCCACAGCCGCAGCGACTCCAGCCCTAGCTGCAGCAGCCGCTCCTCACCGGGCCAGCCCTCGCTGTGCGGGGCCAGCATGCCGCCGGCGACCCACGACGCGCCCTTGTCGGAAGTGCGGTGCACCCGGACCGACCAGCCGGCCTGCGCGGCGCGGCGCGCCACCGCCAGCCCGATGACGCCGCCGCCGATGACCGCCAACGACCCAAGGTCTGATGGCATCCCGTCCATTCTGGGCCCTCCCTTCGCCGGCATCACCCGGATCAGGTGTGACGGTAAGGGCAGGCGCGCCCATTCTCAGACCCCGTTCCCGGGACTCCCGTGTCTGCAAGTTCTTCGGCTTCCACGCTAGCGCGCTAGCGTCGCGGTGTGCATCAGCGAGTTATCCGCCTGGCGGCCGCGCGGTTATATCTGTGCACCGACGCGCGCCGGGAGCGCGGCGATTTGGCCGAGTTCGCCGACGCCGCGCTGGCCGGCGGGGTCGACATCATCCAGCTGCGCGACAAGGGGTCGCCCGGTGAGCAGCGGTTCGGGGCCCTCGAGGCGCGCGACGAGCTCGCGGCGTGCGAGATCCTGGCCGACGCGGCCCGCCGGCACGGCGCCCTGTTCGCGGTCAATGACCGGGCGGACATCGCCCGGGTCGCGGGTGCCGACGTGCTGCACCTGGGGCAGGGCGACCTGCCGCTGGAGGCGGCCCGCGAAATCGTCGGCCCCGACACGCTGCTCGGCCTGTCCAGCCATGACTCCGGCCAGGCCGCCGCGGCTAGTTCTCCGGGGCGGGCCGGGCCCGACTACTTCTGCGTCGGCCCCTGCTGGCCCACCCCGACCAAACCGGGCCGCGAGGCGCCGGGCCTGGGGCTGGTGCGGGCGGTCGCCAATCTCGGCGGCGCGAAGCCCTGGTTCGCGATCGGCGGCATCGACGAGCGGCGACTGCCCGAGGTGCTCGACGCCGGCGCCCGGCGGATCGTGGTGGTGCGTGCGATCACGGCGGCCGCCGACCCGCGGGCCGCGGCGCAGCGGCTCAGTTCGGCGCTTGCAGCAGCGAGCTGATGCGCCGACTGAGGTGCGACGGCTCCTCGTCGGCGTCCCCCGGCATGCACCAGACGAAGACGCCGTCCTCGATCTCGATGGTGCGGGGCAGGTGCCGCCGTCGTTCGTCGGCGTGGCCCAGCGGCACCAGCGCCGTGGCCGTGCGCAGCCGGTGCCAGCTCGCCGCGAAGCCGGGATGCAGCGGCAGCTCGGCCACCTCGTCCTCGGCGACCCAGCGCATCTCGGCGCTTTCCCCGTTGGGCACGGTGTGCAGCAACTCGGCCGCGTCGGCGACCACGGTGGTGTAGGTCCAACGCGCGCCGCCGAGCCCGCCGACCTCGGCCGTGACCACCGTCGACCGCACGGTCAGCAGCTCGCCGTGCAGGCCGGCCTCCTCGTGCGCTTCGCGGACCGCGGTCTCCTCCGGGGTCTCGTGGCTGTCGCGGGCACCGCCCGGCAGGCCCCAGGTTCCGCCCTGATGGCTCCACACCGCGCGGTGCTGCAGCAACACCGCGGGGGTGCCGTCCGGCCGCGGGGCCCGCAGCAGCAGACCGGCCGCGCCGTAGCGTCCCCAGTAATGGGCGCCGCTGTGGGAGACCACCCAACCGTCACCGTCGCCCTGCACGAGTTCAGGATATGCACGTGATCGCCTGGTCAATTGGTCTGCCTCCACCCATCCGCCGCAACATTCTCTTAGAATTCGCTTATAGAGGTTCGTGCATCGTTCCAGTGGCCGCGAAAGATGAGGGCTGATAACACGTGACGGTTGAGCTGGCGCACCCGTCGACAGAGCCGCAGGGGTCGCGGTCGCCGGCCGAACCAGCCCATCCGCGCTGGTGGTTCATCTCCACCACGCCCGGCCGCATCCTGACCATCGGGATCGTTCTGGCGGTGCTCGGCGGTATCTGCGCCTTCGCCACCTCGACCACCATCAACCACCGGCAGCAGGTGCTGACCACGGTCCTCAACCACACCGAGCCGCTGTCGTTCGCCGCCGGGCGGCTGTACACCACCCTGTCGGTGGCCGACGCTGCTGCGGCCACCGCGTTCATCGCCGAAGCCGAGCCGCCGCCCGTCCGGCAGCGCTACGAGCAGGCCATCACCGACGCGTCGGTCGCGGTGACCCGGGCATCGAGCGGGCTCACCGACGAACCGCTGGTGCAGCTGCTGGGCCGGATCAACGCCGAACTGGCCGTCTACACCGGCCTGATCGAAATCGCGCGCACCAACAATCGCGAGGGCAACCCCGTCGGGTCGTCGTACCTGTCGGAGGCCTCGGGCCTGATGCAGTCGACGATCCTGCCGGACGCGGCGCAGCTGTATCAGGCCACGTCGGAACGGGTGGACGCGGAAACCACCGCGTCCACGCAGATTCCGGCGCCGGTCATCCTGGTGGTCAGCGCCACCGCGGTCTTCGGCGCCTTCGCCCACCGATGGCTGGCCAGGCGCACCCGGCGCCGAATCAACCCCGGCCTGGTCGTCGGGGGCCTCGCTATCCTCGTCATGGTGGTATGGGTCGGAACGGCGCTGACCATCTCCACGGCCGCCAGCCGTAGCGCCAAGAACACGGCCGCCGATTCGCTGCGGATCGTGACCAACGTCGCGATCACCGCGCAGCAGGCGCGGGCCGACGAGACGCTATCGCTGATCCGCCGCGGGGACGAGGAGAAGCGCAAGCAGTCGTTCTATCAGCGGATCGACTCCATGCACCAACAGCTGGACCAGTACATGGTCCGCAGCGACGCCGTCGACAAACCCGACCTGGAAGGCGCCGACCAGCTGCTGTTGCGCTGGCGGCAGGCGAACGACCGGATCAACTCCTATATCTCGGTGGGCAACTACCGGGCGGCCACGCAGGTGGCCCTGGGCAGCAGCGAGGACGACTCCACCCCGGCGTTCGACAAGCTCGAGGACGAGTTGGGCAAGGCCATCGCCCAGAGCCGCACCCACCTGCGCAACGACGTCCTCAACGCGCGCAGCGGGCTGTCCGGCGCCCAGGTCGGCGGCGTGGTGCTCAGCCTCGGGGCCGCCATCGCCGTGGCGCTGGGCCTGTGGCCGCGGCTCAGAGAGTACCGATGAGGACGCGGCTGGCCCGGGCGGGCGCCGTCCTCGCGACGGCGGCCGTGCTGGCCGGATGCGGGCACACCGAATCGCTGACCGTGGCCAACGTGCCGACGCTGCCGCCGCCCACCCCGGTCGGCATGCAACAGCTGCCGCCGGAGCCGCCGCTGCCGGCGGACGACCCGGCCCAGGGCTGCGACCTGACGGCGAGCCTGCGGCCCTTCCCCACCAAGGCCCAGGCCGACGCCGCGGTCGCCGACATCCGGGCCCGCGGCCGGCTGATCGTCGGGCTCGACATCGGCAGCAACCTGTTCAGCTTCCGCGACCCGATCACCGGCGAGATCACCGGTTTCGACGTCGACATCGCCGGTGAGATCGCGCGCGACATCTTCGGCGCCCCGTCGCACGTCGAATACCGCATCCTGTCGTCCGACGAGCGCGTCACCGCGCTGCAGAGCTCCGAGGTCGACGTGGTGGTCAAGACCATGACGATCACCTGCGAGCGGCGCAAGCAGGTGAGCTTCTCGACCGTCTACCTCGACGCCAACCAGCGCATCCTGGCCCCGCGCGATTCGCCCATCACCAAGGTGGGCGACCTGTCCGGCAAACGGGTCTGCGTGGCGAAGGGCACGACCTCGCTGCACCGGATCCGCCAGATCGACCCGCCCCCGATCGTCGTGTCGGTGGTCAACTGGGCCGACTGCCTGGTGGCGATGCAGCAGCGCGAGATCGATGCCGTCAGCACCGACGACTCGATCCTGGCCGGGCTGGTCGAAGAGGACCCCTACCTGCACATCGTCGGGCCGAACATGGCGACCCAGCCCTACGGCATCGGGGTCAACCTCACCAACACGCCACTGGTGCGGTTCGTCAACGGCACGCTGGAGCGGATCCGGCGGGACGGCACGTGGAACACGTTGTACCGCAAGTGGTTAACGGTGCTGGGGCCGGCACCCGCCCCACCCACGCCGAGGTACCTGGACTGATGACCGAGTCAGAGAACACCGAACAGCCGGAATCCGGTTCCGAAGACGTGAGCCCGGGCACCCAACCGCCGGACACGCAGGGCGGCGGCCCGACGACGGGGCGCATCCAGGCCACCCAGGCGCTGTTTCGTCCCGATTTCGACGACGATGACGACGACTTTCCGCACATCTCGCTCGGCACCCCGGACAGCGAGCCGCAAGACCGGGTGACGATCGGCACTCGGGTGCTCCCGCCGGTCAGGCACCTCGGCGGCGGACTGGTCGAGATCCCCCGGGTCCGCGACATCGACCCGCTTGAGGCCCTGATGACCAGCCCGGTGGTGCCGGAGGCCAAGCGGTTCTGCTGGAACTGCGGAAAGCCGGTCGGCCGGTCCAGCAAGGAGGGCAAGGGAACATCGGAGGGCTGGTGCCCCGCCTGCGGCAGTGCGTATTCGTTTCTGCCACAACTGAATCCTGGAGAAATCGTCGCCCACCAGTATGAGGTGAAGGGCTGCATCGCGCACGGCGGCCTGGGGTGGGTGTATCTCGCGGTCGACCACAACGTCAACGACCGCCCGGTGGTCCTCAAGGGCTTGGTGCACTCCGGTGACGCCGAGGCGCAGGCGATCGCGATGGCCGAACGGCAGTTCCTCGCCGAGGTGGTGCACCCGCAGATCGTGCAGATCTTCAACTTCGTCGAGCACAAGGACCGGAACGGCAACCCGGTCGGCTACATCGTCATGGAGTACATCGGCGGGCAGCCCCTCAAACACGGCAAGGACAAGAAGCTGCCGGTCGCCGAGGCCATCGCCTACCTGCTGGAGATCCTGCCCGCGCTGACCTATCTGCATTCCATCGGCTTGGTCTACAACGACCTCAAGCCGGAGAACATCATGCTCACCGAGGAGCAACTCAAGCTGATCGACCTGGGCGCGGTGTCGCGGGTCAATTCCTTCGGCTACCTCTACGGCACCCCGGGCTTCCAGGCGCCCGAGATCGTGCGGACCGGCCCGACGATCGTGTCCGACATCTACACCGTGGGGCGCACCCTCGCCGCGCTCACGGTGAACCTGCCGACCCGCAACGGCCGCTACGTCGACGGCCTGCCCGAAGACGATCCCGTGCTGACCACCTACGACTCGTTCCGCCGGTTGCTGCGCCGGGCCACCGATCCCGACCCGCGGCGCCGGTTCGGCAGCACCGAGGAGATGTCAGCCCAGCTGATGGGCGTGCTGCGCGAGGTGGTCGCCCAGGACACCGGGATACCGCGGCCCGGCCTGTCGACGGTCTTCAGCCCCAGCCGCTCGACGTTCGGGGTGGACCTGCTCGTCGCGCACACCGATGTCTACCTGGACGGCCAGGTCCATTCGGAGCGGCTGACGGCCCGCGAGATCGTGACCGCGCTGCAGGTGCCGCTGGTCGATCCGGCCGACGTCGCCGCTTCCGTCCTGCAGGCGACGGTGCTCTCCCAGCCGGTCCAGACCCTGGACTCGTTGCGCGCGGCCCGGCACGGCACGCTGGACGCCGACGGCGTTGAGGTCTCCGAGTCGATCGAATTGCCGCTGATGGAGGTCCGCGCGCTGCTGGACCTGGGTGACGTGGCCAAGGCCACCAGGAAGCTGGACGACCTGGCCGATCGGGCGGGCTGGCAATGGCGATTGGTCTGGTACAAGGCCGTAGCCGACCTCCTTACCGGCGACTATGACTCCGCCACAACGCATTTCACCGAGGTGCTGGACACCTTCCCCGGTGAGCTGGCGCCGAAACTGGCGTTGGCCGCGACGGCCGAGCTGGCCGGCGACGTCGACGTGCAGAAGTATTACCAAACGGTGTGGAAGACCAACGACGGGGTGATCTCGGCGGCTTTCGGGCTGGCCCGATGGCTTTCCACCGAGGGTGATCGAGCCGCCGCGGTGCGCACCCTGGACGAGGTGCCGCCCACCTCAAGGCATTTCACCACCGCGCGCCTCACCAGTGCAGTCACCCTGCTGTCCGGGCGGACGAAGAGCGAGATCAGCGAGGAGGACATCCGCGACGCCGCCCGGCGCGTGGAGGCGCTGCCGCCCACCGAACCGCGCGTGCTGCAGATCCGCGCGCTGGTGCTGGGCTGCGCGATGGACTGGCTGGACGACAACGAAGCCAGCACCAACCACATCCTCGGCTTCCCGTTCACCGAGCACGGGCTGCGGCTGGGCGTCGAGGCCGCGCTGCGCAACCTGGCCCGGGTGGCGCCCACCCAGCGCCACCGCTACGCGCTGGTGGACATGGCGAACAGAGTGCGGCCCACGAGCACGTTCTAGATCGGCGGCTTTCGCGGCACTCTCCCCTCAACCGTTCTCCCCTGGCGTCGAGTGCGCGTCCAGGGCTTTGTGTGTGCATCGAGGGCGTGAAAATCGCCTAGATCCCACCGTGAGCGCACACTCAAAGCCGTGAACGCACACTCGATGCGGCCAATGCGGCCTTAACGCGGCGCACGATGGTGGCGGGCCGGTCCTCCGCGACGACCCGGACAATGATCCACCCCATCTGCTCGAGCATCTCAAGACGCCGAACGTCCTTGACGTATTGCCTTCTGTCCGTGCGGTGTTGGTCCTCCCAGCCAAGGTCAAGGTAGGCGAGGGGCATTCCGTCCACACCCAACACCGGGATCTGGGTGTGCGGCCGTGTGAGCCCGGCATCGATCAGGAGCAGGCGCAGGTAGCTCTCCCTGGGCGACTGGGCGCCGGCGTCGACCAATTCCAGCGCGGTCTCGAGTCGCCGCAGGCCGGGTGAGCCTGGATGGCACTTGGCGATGCGCTGCACGTCGTCGACCTTGAAGCCCGTTGCCCGCGCCAGCGCGTCGAGCCGCACCACGGCCGAGCGCACGGCCCCACGCCGGCCGATATCGAAAGCGGTGCGCTCGGGTGTGGTGACCGCATAGCCGCCCACGATCTGCGTCTCGCCGTCCAGCAGCGCGTCGCGCCGCGTCAGTACACCGCGGGGAGGACGGGCGTTGGCGTGATTCAGCTCGACGGGCACGTCGTCGGGAATCCATTCGGCGCCATGCAATCTGGCGGCCGCTGCGCCCACTATCGTCGCCGTCCGCCCAGACCACAGCCAAGCCGCCGAGATCCGCCGCTCGAGCGACAGCTGGGCATCGTTGGACACGTAGACGTTCGGGAAGACGGCACGATAACGCGTCCGCATTTGATGGCGGCTCAACGCGCCCGACGTCAATGCCTCGCTGCCGACAAACGGTTCCCCGGGTTCCATGCCGGAACGGTCGCACATCGACTACCCTCCGCGACTCCCGCTATGCACAGGGCAGTCGAGTGTGCACCAAGGGCGCTGCGCGTGCGCCCATGGCGGAAATCCGGGAATCTTCCCACCGTGAGCGCACACTCAAAGCCGTGAACGCACACACAGCGAAAGCGGAGACCGCTTGGAGCCCTTACCCGCTTAGCCCGCTCACGCACTCGCGGGCGATGGCGAGTTCTTCGTTGGTCGGGATCACCAGCACGGCGATCGGCGACGCCTCGGCGGAGATCTGCCGGGCGCCCTTGCCGCCGCCGAGGTTTCGGCGTTCGTCGAGCACGATGCCCAACTCCTCCAGCCCGGACACCGCGTCGCGGCGCACCGCCGCATCGTTTTCCCCGATCCCGGCGGTGAAGGTGATGACATCGGTGTGTCCGAGCACCGCCAGGTAGGCGCCGATGTACTTGCGCAGCCGGTGAGTGAACACGCTGTAGGCCAATTGGGCTGCGCCGTCGCCCGATTCGATCATGGTGCGCAGCCGGCGGAAGTCGCGCTCGCCGGACAGGCCCAGCATCCCCGACCGCTGGTTGAGCATGGACTCGACCTCGTCGACGCCCATCTTCGCGGTGTGGCAGAGATAGCTGACGATGCTCGGGTCGATGTCACCGCTGCGGGTGCCCATCACCAGGCCCTCGAGCGGCGTCAGGCCCATCGACGTGTCGAGGGGCCGGGTGCCGGCGATCGCCGAGGCGGAGCAGCCGTTACCCAGATGCAGCACAATCTGTTTCAGACCGCGCAGGGGCCGGCCCAAGAAGGCGGCGGCCTGCTCGCTGACATACCGGTGCGACGTGCCATGAAACCCATAGCGGCGGATCCGCCAGCGCTCGGCCAGGCTGCGGTCGATGGCATAGGTCGCGGCCGCGGGCGGCATGTCATGGAAGAACGCCGTGTCGAAGACCGCGATGTGCGGAATGTCCGGAAGCAGCTTGCGCGCCACCTCGATTCCTTTGACCGCGGGGGGATTGTGCAGCGGCGCCAGTTCCGATAATTCGTCCAGCTTGTCGAGCACAGCGTCGTCCACCGGTGTGGGCTTATAGAACGTCTGGCCGCCGTGCACGACCCGGTGGCCCACCGCCACCAAACCGCAATCGCGTAGGTCGATGCCCTGCTCCGACAGCGCGTCGAACGCTTGCCGCAGCGCCGTGTCGTGGTCGCGAACCGGGGACGACTCCTCCCCGATCCGTTCGACGTTGCCCGTCGCCCGGGCCTTGCCGGAGTCGGGTTCGACCAACTGGTATTTCAGCGAGGACGAGCCGGAGTTGATCACCAGCACAGTCCGGTTGGCGTTAACCACGGGCGCCCTGCGCCTGAATCGCGGTGATGGCAACCGTGTTGACGATGTCTTCGACCAACGCACCCCTGGACAAATCGTTCACCGGCTTGCGTAAGCCCTGCAGCACCGGCCCTATCGCGATCGCCCCCGCACTGCGCTGCACCGCCTTGTAGGTGTTGTTGCCGGTGTTGAGGTCGGGAAAGATCAGCACGGTGGCGCGGCCGGCTACCGGCGAGTCGCCCAGCTTGGCGGCCGCGACCGACGGCTCGATCGCGGCGTCGTACTGGATCGGACCCTCGACGGGCAGGTCGGGCGCCCGGGAACGCACTAATTCCGTTGCTGCCCTGACCTTTTCCACATCGGCTCCGGCACCGGAGTCGCCGGTGGAATAGGACAGCATGGCCACCCGCGGCTCGATGCCGAATTGCGCGGCGGTACGCGACGAAGAGATGGCGATGTCGGCCAGCTGTTCCGGCGTCGGGTTGGGGACGATCGCACAGTCACCGTAGGCCAGCACCCGGTCGGGCAGGCACATGAAGAAAACGCTGGAGACGGTGGAGACGTCGGGGATGGTCTTGATGATTTCGAACGCCGGCCGAACGGTGTGCGCGGTGGTGTGGGCCGCGCCGGACACCATCCCGTCGACCATGCCGTCGTGCACCATCATGGTGCCGAAGTACGTGGCGTCGCACATGATCTCGCGGGCGTGCTCGACCGTGATCCCCTTTGCCTTGCGTAACTCGGCGTACTGGTCGGCGAACTGATAGCGCAATTCGCTGGTGCGCGGGTCGATCACCTTCGTGTCACCGAGGTCCACGCCGAGTTCCGCTGCACGTAAACGGATTCCGGCTTCATCGCCGAGGATCGTCAGGCCGGCGATCTGGCGCTGCAGCAGGCGGCCGGCCGACTTGAGGATACGGTCGTCGTCGCCTTCGGGAAGCACGATGCGCTTGCGATCCGCGCGAGCCAGCAGGTGCAGACGGTGGGTGAACATCTGCGGGGTGGTCACGGTCGGGATCGGAATAGCGAGCTGCGCCAACATGTCCGCGATATCGACGTAGCGGTCCATCAGCTGCAGCGCGGTGTCGATCTTGCGCTGCGAGGTGGCCGTCACCCGGCCGCGAGCCGATGCCGCGGCGCTGGCCGTGTCGTAGGTGCCCAGCGTGGTGGTGACGATGGGCAGCCGGAGCCGCAGGCCGGCCACCAGAGCGCTGATCGACGGATGCAGCTCGAACCCGCCGTTGAGGACCATGCACGACAGCGACGGAAAGCCTTCGGCCGCATGGGCGCTGGCGACCGCCAGCACCACGTCCGAGCGGTCGCCGGGGGTGATGACCGCGACCCCGTCAGACAGCCGCTCCAGCACGTGATCGGCGGTCATACCCGCGACCATCACGCCCAGCACTTCACGTCCCATCAGCGCGGTGTCACCGCTGACCAGCGTTCCGTTCACCGCCTTCTGCAGGTCTGAGACCGCAGGAGCGGGCAGCAACGGCTCGTTCGGCAGCACGTAACTCTGCGGGATGAACGCGTGCAACGCCTCCGCGACTGCGCTCACCTGCGACGGCTCACAGCGGTTGGCCACCACCGCCGCGGTGTGGGCGTGCTGGGCGGCCAACTCGTCCAGACACGCCTGCACGACATGCACGACGTCCTCCGCGGTGCGCCCCTTGGCCCGCACCACCAGCAGCACCGGTGCGCCGAGGTTGACCGCGATACGGGCGTTGACGGAAAGCTCAGCGGGGCTGGCGACGTCCGTGTAGTCACTGCCGACGATCACCACCGCGTCGCACGCTTCGGCCATCGCGTGGTATCGGTCGACGATGTCGGCAAGCGCGGCGTCGCGGTCGGCGTGCAACTCCTGATAGGTCACGCCTACGCACCGCTCGTAGGGCAGGCCGGCGGTGCTGTGCGCCAGCAGCAGCTCGAGGATGTAGTCGCGGTCTTCGCCGAACCGGGTGATCGGCCGGAACACCCCGACCTTGGCCACGGTCGCGGCGAGGTGGTGCATGATTCCCAAAGCGATCGTTGACTTGCCGGTGTCCCCCTCGGGCGCGGCGATGTAGATCGCCGAGGGTTGGGAATCCGGCCGGGAGGCCTCGGGCACGCTGAACGCCTGCCCTATGAGGCCAGCCTGCGCAGCCTGGGCGCGAGGTCCTTCTCGAACAGCTCCAGGAAGCGACGCTGGTCGTGGCCGGGCGCGTGGAACACCAAGTGGTTCAGGCCCCATCCCACGTACTGGGCCACCTTCTCGACGGCCTCGTCGGGGTCCGACGCCACGATCCAGCGCTTGGCGACCTGCTCGATCGGCAGCGCGTCGGCCGCCTTCTCCATCTCGATCGGGTCGTCGATGCTGTGCTTCTGCTCGGCGGTCAACGACAGCGGCGCCCAGAACCGCGTGTTCTCCAGCGCCAGCTCGGGATCCGGGTCGTAGGAGATCTTGATCTCGATCATCTTGTCGACGTCGTCGATGTTGCGTTCCGCGGCGGCCGCTCCCTCCTTCACCGCCGGGATCAGCTTGTCCTTATACAGCTCTTCGCCCTTGCCGGACGTGCAGATGAAGCCGTCGCCCGCGCGACCGGCGTATTTGGCCACCGCCGGGCCGCCGGCGGCGATGTAGATGGGGACGCCACCCTCCGGCACGTCGTAGATCGAGGCGCCCTTGAGGCGGTAGTACTCGCCGTCGAAGTCGACGCGGTCACCGCGCCACAACTCCCGCATCAATCGCACCGATTCGCGTAGCCGGGCGAAGCGCTCCTTGAACTCCGGCCAGTCGCCCTCGTAGCCGGTGGCTATCTCGTTCAACGCCTCTCCGGTGCCGACGCCCAGGAAGATCCGGTTCGGGTACAGGCAGGCCATGGTGGCGAACGCCTGCGCGATCACCGCGGGGTTGTATCGGAACGTCGGGGTGAGCACCGAGGTGCCCAGCACGATCCGTTCGGTGCGCTCCCCGACCGCCGTCATCCAGGCCAGCGAGAACGGCGCATGCCCGCCCTCGTGCCGCCACGGCTGGAAATGGTCGCTGACGGTGGCGCTGTCCATGCCGTGGCCTTCGGCGGCCACGGCCAGTTCGACGAGCTCACGAGGTGCGAATTGTTCGGCGGACGCTTTGTATCCAAGTTTCAGTTCAGCCACGGGTCATTTCTACTCCTCGGGGCGAACGCTCCTAAACTCGCGGGCATGGGACCGGCGCCGACTCTCGTTCAAGTCACCGACACGGTGTACCTCGCTCAGGGCCACGCCGTGAACTGGACGGTGGTCGCCGACGACACCGGGGTGATGTTGATCGACGCCGGCTATCCCGGGGACCGCGACGACGTGCTCGCTTCGCTGCGGGAGCTGGGCTACGACGCCGGCGACGTGCGCGCCATCCTGCTGACGCACGCGCACATCGACCACCTGGGCTCGGCGATCTGGTTCGCCAACACCTACGGCACGAATGTGTATTGCCACGCGGACGAAGTGGGGCACGCGAAGCGCGAGTACCTGGAGCAGGTCTCGATTTTCGATGTCGCACTTCGCATTTGGCGCCCCCGATGGGCGGTGTGGGGTCTGCACGTGGTGCGCAGCGGCGGCCTGATCCGCGACGGCATCCCGTCCACCCGGCCGCTGACCCCCGAGGTGGCCGCCGGTCTGCCGGGGCGCCCGATGGCCATTCCAACCCCGGGACACACCGGCGGGCATTGCTCGTATCTGGTCGACGGGGTGCTGGCCAGTGGCGACGCCCTGATCACCGGCCATCCGTTGCTGCGTCGCGGTGGGCCGCAACTCCTGCCGGCGGTGTTCAGCCACAGCCAGGACGATTGCGTCCGCAGCCTGGCAGCGCTGGCCCTCCTGGAGACCGAGACGCTGGCGCCCGGCCACGGCGACCTGTGGCGCGGTCCGATCCGCGAAGCCACCGACCGGGCGACCGCGCTTGCCCGCGGGGGATGAGGTGGAAGCTCGCTGGCTCGCCATGGGCGAGGATGACCTACCCGCCGGTGAACGATGGCTGGCGCCGGCGGAGGCGGCCAGCCTGGCCGCGCTGCGGTTTACCAAGCGGCGCACCGAATATCTGCTGCGGCGGCTGGTCGCCAAGTACGCCGTCGCCGCAGTGACCGGCCGGCCCACCGACCCGGCGGCCCTCGCCGGCATCGAGATCCGCAACGCGCCCAGCGGCGCCCCATACGTCTGCGTCGAGGGAACCACGCTCGGGTTGGAGGTGTCGATCACCGACCGCGCGGGTTGGGCGGTCTGCGTGGCTCGCCCGGCGGGCGAGGGCGCGGAGTCGCCGGTTGGCTGCGACCTGGAGCTGGTGGAGCCGCGCACACCCGGCTTCGTGCTCGACTTCCTCACCGCGGCCGAGCGAGAACACGTTGCCTCGCGCGCCGCCGGGGACGAGCGTGACATGGCCGCGAACCTGATCTGGTCGGCGAAAGAAAGTGCGCTCAAGGTGTTGCGCACCGGACTGCGCCGGGACACCCGTTCCTTGGAGGTGACGCTGACGGCTCCGCGCGGTGACGGCTGGGGCGAGCTGACGGTGGGCGCCGCGGAGGGAACGGTATTTCCCGGCTGGTGGCGGCGAGACGGTCGTTTCGTGCTCACGGTGGCCACAGAGGTCACAGCGGTAGCGACCGAACCGCCTGTCGCCCTTGGCGATCCCGGCGTGCTGGCGGCGGCCCAACCGCGACATTCTTGGCTCGACCGGCCGCTACAGGGTTGACATGCCCCGGTCTAGAGCGTCGACGAGGTAGGGCCGCAGCCCGCGGGCGGTGATGATGTGGTTGACCGAGCCGACCGCCAGCGCGCGCTCGACCGTGTGCACGCGATCGAACTCGTCGGCCACTTCGCTGAGCTTCTCGGCGTGCACCGCCGCCCTGAGCTCGGCGAGGTGGGCCCGTGCGCTCGCGGCATCGGAACCCATTGCGTCGCGGGCTGTTTCGGTGGCCTCGCGGACCCGGGGATCGGAATCGGTGCGCGCCTCCACGTCCCGGACGAAGACGGTGGCGGCGGCCGGCGCACCGCCGATCACGGAGGCGAATGAGCCCTCGACGGCGGCGATCTCCAGCCGGTCGTTGAGTTTCGTCGAAAACACCACGAAGGCGCCACCGTGGTAGCGGGACACCACGACGAAGACGATCGGCCCGCGGAAATTCGTCACCGCGCGGCCGATTTCGGCCCCGTACTCCAGTTGCCAGCGGCGCATGGACTCCGGCGAGCCGTCGAAACCGGACAAGTTCGCCAGCACGACGACCGGGCGGTTGCCGCTGGCCGCGTTGATCGCGCGGGCGAGCTTGCGGGACGACTGGGGAAACAGCGTCCCCGACGACCACGCGGTGGGGCCGCCCGCGGGCACGAATCCGCGACGGGGCACGGCGTGCGACTCGATTCCGAGCAGGCACACCGGGATTCCGCCGATGTGGGCGTCCCACACGATCGCGGTCTCCGCGCCGCGCCAATGGCTCCAGCGTTCCAGCGGCGCGGAGTCGGCGTCGGCCGCGGCCCGCATCACCGAGCGCATGTCGAACGGCTTCTTACGCTCCGGATTGTGGTCGGCGGAGAAGATTTCGCCAACCGTCGCCATGTCGCACCCGGAGTGCGGCGCGGATCGCACGTCACGTTCCACCGGGTCGGTGGTGGTGCGCCGGCGCGGCCACCGCTCGCCGGGCGGCACGTAGGTGTACTCGTAATGGCGCAGCAGGATGTCGCAAGCGTCGGCCAGCGTGGGAGCCCAATACTGCCCCTGGCCGTTGGGCCCCATGATGCGGTCGAAACCGCCGATACCGAAGTTGTCTTCGGCGGACACCCCGCCGGAAAAGTCCAGCGCCTGTTTACCGGTAAGCACCATCGCGCTGGCCGGCGTCATCACCAGGATGCCCCGCGTGTGCATCAGCATCGTCGACTCGCCGTTCCAGTACGGCTGGGCGCCCACGTTCACCCCGGTGACAATGATGTTCACCTCCCCGCCGGCCTGGGTGAACTCGATGAGGCGGCGCAGCACGGCGGCAATCCAGTCCATGTTCTCCGTGCCGCTGTCCATCGCGATCTTCGCCCCGGACGACAGCGCGAACCACTCGACCGGCACCCGCATCCGCTCGGCCAGATCCAGCGCAGCGATGATGCGCCGGCACTCCGGCTCGGCCAGGTTGCCCAGCCCGCGGGTCGGATCGCCGAACAGCGCCACCCGGGACATGCCCTCCGGGATTTTCTCGGTGTCGTTGCCGAGCACGCCGACCACGATGTTGGCGCTGTTGTTTCCGTACGGCCGCGACACGGGCGCCAGGCTGCCCCGCTCGTCCAGGTCGTGTTCGACGAACCGCCCGGCGGGAAACCGTGAAACGGCACCAGGCGGAGGCGTAAGCATCCGCACGATCTCGTACGGATAGGGGGCACCAAAGCGATTGGCGCGCAATAGCTTCTGCTGATACGCCGTCAACGGACGGACGGGTTGCTTGTCCGGCGGGCGTTCGCGTATCGTCATGCCCCCGTCTAAGCCCTCCAGGTCGAGCACGGCATCGCGACCGTCCGGGTAGCGCACACGCAGCACCACCTTCTCCAGCCCGGCGCCGACCGCCAGCGGCGCCAACGATCCGGCCAGTTCGTCCCACGCCCCGCGGGAAACCTCCCACGGGGGCCGCACGTAGAGCACCATCCGGTTGGTGGCCGGCCGGTTGCGCGCCTCGAACGTGGTCAGCGCCTCCTGCATCGCCGACAGTGCCAGCAGACCCATCAGCTCCAGGCGCGGGTATCGCACCGCGCCGCCCGCGGCCCGCACCGGCGTCAGGTCACGCACTTCGGCGAGCGCGAAAAGCCGGTGATCGGTGGGATTGTCGTGGGCCACCGCGTGGAACACGTACACGTCTTCGGCCGAGCGCAGCCGCCGCAGTTCGAAGTTCGCCAGCCGCCATAACTCGAGCCGCTTGGCCAACATCGGATGCAGATTGCGATAAAGCGCGTCCTCGACGAATTGACCGTCCCGCTGCCGGTAGGTCATGTGGTGGGTGCGGAAGCGCTCCGGCGCGGCCCCGTCGAGGGTTGTCACGGTCAGATCCAGGCGCCACAACAGGCGCCCGAAATGGCATCCGGCAAGCAGCTTTTCGGCTTCCGCGATGACGGTGTCGATATCCGCCGCCTCGCCGTGCCGCCACAGCTCCAAATCCACCACGACATGCCGATCGGGATCGGCCGTCCGCAACTGCCCCGCGATCGCCGCGGACAGCTCGGGCAGTTCCGCCCAGGGCGCGTACGCGGTGACCAGGTGAATGTGCTTGTTCTCGAAGTCGTAGTCGGCGCTCCCCAACATCCAAGCGTCATGCTCACCGACGGACACGTTGCGCAGTCGCCGGATCCGGTAGAACCGGCGGATGTAGACCTCCGCCAACACCCGGTGCAGCCCCGGGTCGCGGCTGGAACGCCATCGCCGCAGCAGCTCCGCACGCAGCGGCTGCGCGCATGCGACGAGGCGGTCGATCCGGCGGGACCGGCCGGCGCCGTCGGGTTCGTCCCGCAGCCCATCGAGATCGCGCTGCACACGGGAGTACTCGTGGGTGATGGTCGCCGCCAGCAGCGGCTCGTCGAAGTAGTGGAACCGCACATCGCGAGCCAGGTCCGCGACGTTGCGCTGCCGACCCTGCATGGCCGCCAGCCGGTCCAGCCGGGACCGCATCTCGGGGTCGGCCACCTTCGCCAGCTCGGCGCGGTGGCGGAGTCGGCGCTCGAGGATGTCGGTCACCGCTCCGGCCAGCTCGCCGACCCGGCGAAATGAGCGGAACATCCAGACAACGGCTTCCTCGAGCTCGGGCGTGCGTTCCAGCCCACGCACCCCGTACCGCGACAGGGCGCGCTCCAGCCGGCCCCGATACGAGTCGGGCAGACCGGCCCGGTCCGCGTCCAGCCACTGCAGGAACGACAGCAGGTACTCCCGGGTGCTGCCGTCGACGAGCGCCTCCTCCGGCTCGACCTCGCCGCGCGGCCGGTACAGCGAACCGACGTCGGTGAACAGGTCCAGCAGGCTGTCCTCGCAGCGCAGCAGGTCGGTGTCGGTGGGGGTCGCGATCTCGCCCAGCCGGCGCTGCCGGGTCAGCATGGCCTGAACCGAGGTGGGATCCAGGTCGTAGCCGAGCAGATAGGAGCGCAGCGCGCCGTACACGCGCTCGCACGCCGGCGTTCCGGGTGGCTCCGCGACCCGCAGGCCGGTGAAGTCGACAGCGGCCGCGCCGACGCGCTGACGGGTGTCGGACGTCGCGATGCGGACCACCGGCGCTCCCGCTTCCACCTGCACGTTCGCGCCGGCTTCGACCGAGGCGACGGTGCCGGCGAACGGCGCCGTGAGAGTGGTTTCCATCTTCATGCTCTCCAGCACGGCGAGCCGGTCGCCCTCGACGACCTGGTCACCGGGCTCGACGAGGACCGACACCACGAACGCCGGCCCAGGGCTGCGCACCAGGCCCCCGTCGTCGCGCGACACGGTGTGCGCGACGCCGTCGATCTCGACGCGCAGGGTGGCACCTTCCACCACCGACAGCACCCGGTGCGCCACACCGCCGACCACCACCCGCCGCTCGTATCCGTCGCGGTCGGAGACCGTGACGTCCGCGGCGCCGGCGCCGGTGACGCGGTAGGTACGGACACCGGTGCGGTAAACGTCCACGATGTATCGCTGGCCCCGGTAACGCAGGCGGCATCGGTGTCCCACCTCTGCCGAGGTTTCGGCACCGCCGCGGGCGGCGCGGGCGTGGAACGCGGCCCGCTCGGCGGCCTCTTCAAGGTCGTACGACTCCACGGCGGCGACCAGCAGGGCGACCGGGTCCGGGGCGGGCAGGTGCGCCCCCTCCGCGGTCAGCCGGTCCAGCCAGTGGTTGTCGAAACACCCGTCGCGCACCTCCGGTCGATTGAGCAAACTCAGCAGGAACGAGCGGTTGGTGGTGCCGCCTTCCACCACGATCGTGGTGTCGAGCAGTGCACGACGCAGCCGGGCGAGGGCCTCGGTGCGATCACTTCCCCAGGCGACGATCTTGGCGATCATCGAGTCGAAGTCGGGCGGGATCCGGTCCCCTTCGCGCACGCCCGCGTCGACGCGGATGCCGTTGCCGGTCGGCAGGCGCAGGCAGGTCAACCGGCCCGGCGCGGGGGTGAACGCCTCCTCGGGATCCTCGGCGCATACCCGGGCCTCGATCGCATGCCCGAACACCTGCGGCGGCGCGCCGACCAGCCGCCCGCCCCGAGCCACGTGGAGCTGCAGCTTCACCAGGTCCAGCCCGGTGGTCACCTCGGTCACCGGGTGCTCGACCTGCAGCCGGGTGTTGACCTCCATGAACAGGAAGTCCCCGGTGCCCGGGTCGACCAGGAACTCCACCGTGCCGGCGTTGCGGTAGCCCGCCGCTGCGGCCAGGCGTACCGCCGCTTCGCGGATCGCCCGCTCCCCGGCGGCGTCGAGCACCGTTGACGCCGATTCCTCCAGCACCTTCTGCCTGCGGCGCTGCAAGGTGCAGTCGCGGACCCCTGCCGCCCACACGGTGCCGTAGTGGTCGGCGATCACCTGCACTTCGACGTGACGGGCGGCCGGCACGAGCTTCTCCAGGAACACCGTCGGGTCACCGAACGCCAGCTGCGCCTCGGCCCGCGCCGAGGGCAGTGCCGCGGCGAGTTCGGCGGCGCTGTAAACCGTTCGGATCCCGCGGCCGCCTCCGCCGGCGGCCGCCTTGACCAGCAGCGGATAGCCGAGCCTGGTCGCGAGTGCGCTGGCGTGGGCCACGTCGTCGACCGGCCCGCCGCTCCAGCACACCACCGGGACGTCGACCTGCTCGGCAAGCCGTTTGGCGGCCACCTTGTCCCCGAGCCGCCGGATGGTGGCGCTGCCCGGCCCGACGAAGACGATGCCGGCCTCCTCGCACGCCTGCGCGAAAGACGCGTGCTCGGCGAGGAATCCCCACCCGACCCACACGGCATCGGCCGCACTCTCGCGCAGCGCCGCCATCACCGCCGGCTGGTCGAGGTAGCGCGACCGGCGGGTGCCGTCGGCCGGGTCGGCGAAGGTTGCGGTCCCCAGCAGCACGGCCTCGTCGGCCTGGCGCACGTACCAGGCGTCGGCGTCGGCGTCCGTATAGAACACGATGGTCCGGATGGGCGGTTGGTCGCCGGCCTGATTGAGTTCGGCCACCGCGGTCAGCGCGCGGACCGCGGGTTCACCGCGGTTGACGATCGCCAGCCGGCGAATCTCGGTGTTCATAGCGATGCTTCCCCTCAGCCGCGCATGACGGAGCGGATCGGGGCGACGACGTCCGCAGGCGGTGGCTGCGGCAGCGGCACGGTGCGGTACCCGTCGACCCGCAGCACCGGCCTGCCTTCGTCGTCGCGGACAATGCAGACGAAACCGCCGCGCCCGTCCGGCCGCGCGGTGGCCACCAGCCCGGCCCCTTCGGTCGGGGTCCCGTTCAGGTGCACCGCATCGACATGCAGCGGCAAGGCCAGGACGCCCTCGGTGCCGGCCTCGAACAGCCCGACGGTCTGGAAGCACAGCTCGACCAGTCGCGGCCCGATCAGCACCGGCTCGTCGGTTTGCGGCGGCAGCTCGGCGGCGAATCGGGCGGCCGCGCCGTCGTCGCACCTCCACACCGAACCGACCACCCGATAGGCCGGGCCGTGGAAGTAGAGCCGGTAGACCTGCTCCGGGCTCAGCGCGGGCACTTCGCCGCCGCGACCAGCGCCGCCGTCGGCGAGGGTGGGTGGCTCGGCCGTCAGCCGCACCGAGCCGGTGAAGTGCACGGTGCGCTGCGGCACCTCGCTGCCGGGCAGCGTGCGCTCGGCCGACAGCCGGCATTCGGCGACCAGGTCGTCCCCGTCGGGGCGTACCAGGGCCGTCACCGTCAGGGTGCGCGGCTCGTCCCGATAGAACTTGAGCGGCGCCCGGAAGTCGACGTTCTCAATGGCGGCGACGTGCAGGTCGGGCGCCAGCAGCCGGGCGGCTTCGGCGAACGTCTCCATGCCCATCACGCCGGGCAGCACCGGCGTGCCCTCGATGCGGTGGTGATCCAGGAACGGCCGGGTGGCCGGGTCGAGGGTGGTGTGCAGCACCAACCCGTCGCGCACGCTGGCGCGGACGACCTCGCCGATCATCGGCCCGACCGCCGTCAGCGAGGCCGGGTTGATGCCGCCGGTGTCGTGCGGTTCGGCAGTGAGCGCGCCGAGCGCCCCGGCGACGACGACCTCGCCGTCGGTCAGGGCTGCGCCCAGTTCGCGCCTGATCCACGCCACCCCCGCCTCGGGCGGCAGCATCTCGACCCCGGCCGCCGCCATGATCTTCGGGATCGATCCGCGGGTGGCCATGCCGATGCCGCCCCAGGCGGTCCAGTCGATCGCCAGCGTCCTTACCTCCGGACGGGTGCGGCGCAAATTGCTCAGGATCTTGCACTGCAGGTCGTTGGCGGCGCTGTAGTCGGTCTGGCCCATGTTGCCGAACCGGCCTGCGACCGAGCTGAACGCCACGACGGCGCCCAGCGGAAGGTCGGCATGCAGCACGTTGAACAGGCCGTCGCCCTTGACGCCGAACACCAGGTCGAACTCGGCGGGCTCCTTGTCGGGAAGGCCGTGGCTGACCTCGACTCCGGCGGCGTGCAGCAGGACGTCGATGCGGCCGCTGGTCTCCCGCACTTGCGCCATCACTTTGTCCACCGCGGCCGCATCGGTGAGATCGACGCTGTGGTAGCGCGCCGAACCGCCGGCGGCCTCGACCGCACGAATTGCGGCCAGCGCGGCCTGCAAGCGCTCCAGGCGGGCCAGTTCCCGCTCGATCAGGACCGGTGTCGGGCGTTCGCCCCGCGCGCGCATCCGATCCGCCAGTTCGACCTTGAGCCCGTCGCGGTCTTCGGTGTACCGGCGCAGGTCGGGGTCGGCCGGGTCGGGTTCCGGCGTGAGGTCCAGCAGGTGGAAGGTGCCCCGCCAGGCCGCGGCGAGATCGGCGGTGATCGCCGACACGATGCTGCCGGCGGCCCCGGTGACGAGGAAGACCGGGTCGGGGCCGAGAGCCCCGCCCGCCTCGGCGGAAAACGGTCGCTCCGCCAGCCCGACGCCCCAGCGGCGGCCATCGGCGTGACCGACCTCGACGCAACCGGGATCGCGGAGGGTCTCGTCGATCAGCGCGTCGGCCAGCGCCGCGGTCTTGCGGTTGACCGGGAAGTCGACCGCCTTGACCAGCGCCTCGGGGCGCTCGCGCCGGTATGCCTTGGCGAACCCGGTGACCGCCCCGCCCAGCGGGCAGGTCGCCCCGGTCGCGTCGTAGCCGTGGTATCCGCCCAACCGGGTGGCCACGACCAGGAACGGGCTGCGCTCATACAGGTGTCGCATGGTGGTGTAGAGGTTGCGCACCCGGCGTCGCAGCGCTTCGTGCCAGCCGGCGAGGTCCAAGCGCTCCAGCGGGCCCTCGTCGTCGAGGGCCGCCAGCCAGTAGACGCCGTCGACCCCGTCGCTCAGGACGGCGCTGATGTCGTCGTCGGGCCGCAGCGCCACCACGTCGACGCCGAGCCGGGTCAGCCGCGCGATCAGCGCATCCGCGACGCCGCCTTCGTCGCCCATGACGGCGACGCGCGTGCCTTTGTCGAGCGTGACTCCGGTGGGCACGCAGGCCGCGAGCTCTGGTCGCAGCGCGGGTACGGGCACCTGCCGGGTGATCCGGTCGGTGGCGGCAATGTCACCTTCGATGGCCGGCGGCACCGTGACGGCGCTTTGCGCCGCCTTCGGTGACTCAGCGGGCGCTTTTGGGTGGGCCTGGGCCTCCGCCTTGTCGCGGATCCAGGCGATCACATGGTTCAGCGTCGGAAAATCACGCAGCTTGAGGTTCTCATCGCGAGCCACCCCGTAGTGCTCCCGGATCGCCGCGAAAATCTCGGCCTGCTTGACCGTGTCCACCCCAAGATCGGCCTCCAAATCCAGGTCCAAATCCAACAATTCACGCGGATAGCCGGTCAACTCCGCCACCGTGCCCACCACCACATCGATGACCTCGTCCCCCGCGGGCGCCGCCGGGGCGGCCGCCACCGGGGCCGGCTTTGGCGCAGACACCTCGGCGGGAGGAGCCGCCACACCGGCCTTGTCGCGGATCCAGGCGATCACATGGTTCAGCGTCGGAAAATCACGCAGCTTGAGGTTCTCATCGCGAGCCACCCCGTAGTGCTCCCGGATCGCCGCGAAAATCTCGGCCTGCTTGACCGTGTCCACCCCAAGATCGGCCTCCAAATCCAGGTCCAAATCCAACAATTCACGCGGATAGCCGGTCAACTCGGCCACCGTGCCCACCACCACATCGGTGATGTCGTCCCCGGCCGGCACCGCCGGCGGTTCCGGCGCCGACACCACCGCCGGTCCCTGCGCCGGGGCGGGCACCGCGGCGGCTACCGGAACCCGCGGAGCCGGCACCGGCGCTCCGGTGTCCACGATCCGCAGCCGGTGCTGCACGATCTCCAGGTCGGCATCGGGCCTGCCCGACACCTGGGCGAGCCAGCGCCGCCAGGCGGCGCGGTCGATGATCCGGTACTCGTAACCGAGTTCGTCCGGGGGCCGGTGGCGGCCGTCGGGAACTGGGGTCCAGCGCATCAGCGTCATCGCGATCTGCGAACCGAAACCGGCGCCCAACCGGAGCGCGTATTGCACCGGATAGCTTCCGCCCACCGACAGGTTCAGCCGGCCCAGCTCCGGGTCGGGTTCCTTGAAGTTCGGGACGGGGGGAACCAGACCGGTCTCCAGCGACTTGATCGCCACGATGTCCTCGATGCCGGCGCCCATCGCGTGCCCGGTGAAGCCCTTGGTGTTGGTGATGACCACGGCGTCTGCGTCAGACCCGAAAACCCTTCGCAGGGCATTGATTTCGGCCGCGGCGCTGCCCCCGCGGGCCGGCGTGTATGTCTCGTGGGAGACGAACATGGTGTTGGGCGCGATGGCGTGGCGGTCCACGCCGCGAGCTTCGGCCTGGGCAACCAGGTGTTCCATGACGCCGCCGATGTGCTCGACGTCGAGCCTGGTGCCGTGGAAGGCGCTGTTGGCGGTGACGGTGCCGAGCACCTCGCAGATGGGTTGCAGCCCGCGTTCGGCGGCGGACTCGGCGGACTCCACCACGAAGGCGGCCGCGCCCATGCCGAGGATCATTCCGTGCCGCCGCCGGTCGAACGGTGTGGCGGCCTCCTCGACGATGTCGTCGGTGGCGGCGGCGCCGGACGCCAAGAAGCCGGATCCCAGCCAGGGCAGCAGGGCGTCGGAGCTGGCGTCGTCGGCGGAGACGACGATCACCCGGCGGCAGCGGCCGACCCGGATCCAGTCCTCGGCGAGCGAGGTCGCCTGCGTGGTGCTCGCGCATGCGGCATTGACCTGCGTGTTGGGCCCGCGCGCGCCGATGATCTCGGCGAATTGTGAATGGCCCATCGCCAGGCAGCGGAAGATGAACCGGCGGTCGAACCGGTACGGGTTGGACTCGCACGCGTGACGCAGCTCGTGGATGCGCCGGTCGACCTCAGTCGCGGCGGGTTCATCGCCGCTCATCCGGGCGCGCACCGCCTCCAGTGCGAGGAGATGCTCCCGGTTGCCCCGGTCGACGTAGTAGTGCTCGAGGTCGCGGGCGAAGTTGTCGTAACCCGGGAACGCGGAGGCGAAGATGACGCCGGTGTCGTCGCGCATCGAGTCGGGCAGCCCCCACCGGTCGGGCAGCTGGGTGCCCAGCGTCGTGGTCTTGTAGTGCATGACCAGCGGGATTCCGGCGTCGCGCAGCGCGTCGAAGCCCGCCCCGATCGCCAGCTTGGTGGTCGAGTCCAGCGCGGCGTCGCGGGCGGTGTCGACCGCGAACTCGGCGACCACGTCCAGCGGTGCGCTGCGCCCGGCCAGTTTGATGACGTCGGCCTCGTTGTCGATCGTCTCGAACGTGGGGTCGCCCGATTCCCGCTTGACCAGGCGGGTGATGTGCCGGTCGAGCATCGACCGGCGCAGCCGGTGCGGGATGGTGTCGATGAACTGTTGACCGTCGAGGATCCGGGCGATGTTTTCGTCGTCGAAAACACGCTCGACACCGGGCAGCCCAAGCGCCGCACCGGTGATCACCACCGGCTGTTCGCTGATCATCGCGGACCTCCCATCCGGCATTGCGGCTTGCGGGGCGCTCGCCACGGCGGCGGTGTCCGTACCCGCCACGGCGGCGGTGTTCGTACCAGCCGCGGCAGGCGAGCCGAATCCCAGCCCGGCCGCGTACAGCCCGCACAGCGCCCGGTTGAACGAGGCGACATCGCCGGTTTTCGGGTGATTGGTGAAGAGCGCCGACACATCGTCACCGAGCACGTCTTCGACGAAGCCGTGCAGCGCCTTCTTGGGGCCAACCTCGACGAAGACGCGGGCGCCCGCGTCGTACAACGTGCGCAGTCCGTCGACGAACCGCACGGGCGAGGCCACCTGACGGGTGAGCAGGTCCAGCATGGTGTCGAGGTCGGCGTCCGCCGGATAGAAGTCACCGGTCACGTTGGACACCACCGGCAGCCGGGGCGCGCTCACGCCGAGCCGGCGCAGGACGGTCTTCAGCGGTTCGCTGACCGGCGCGACGATCGCGGTGTGGAACGCGTGGCTGACCGGGAGGCGGGAGGCGCTCATGCCGGCGGTCTGTAGTGCGGCGACGGCACGCTCGACGGCGTCGGTGGCGCCGCCGATGACAGCCTGATTGGTGCTGTTGATGTTGGCGATGACGACGTAGCCGTCGGTGGCCCCGACAATCCGCTCGATCTCGGACAGCGGACCGGTCACGGCCGCCATCGCACCGTTGTCGGGACCGGCCAGCTTGGCCATCGCCCGGCCGCGGACGCTGGCGGCTTCCAGGGCGGCATCCAGCGACAGCGCGTCGGCGGCCATCAAGGCGCCGTATTCGCCCAGGCTGTGGCCGATCACCATGTCCGGCC
The DNA here is from genome assembly GCF_001665605.1 of Mycobacterium sp. 852014-50255_SCH5639931. Lineage (GTDB taxonomy): Bacteria > Actinomycetota > Actinomycetes > Mycobacteriales > Mycobacteriaceae > Mycobacterium > Mycobacterium paraffinicum. Next base: position 89,887 of record NZ_LZSV01000003.1, on the reverse strand, counting down.
GCACGCCGTAGGCATCGAGCAGCCGGGCCAGGGCGAGATCCGTGGCCAGGACGGCCGGCTGGGTGATCTCGGTTTGCATGAGTTGCTGCGAGAGCCGTTGCGCGACAGCCTCATCGGTGCTGTCGGTGAAGATGTAGTCGGTGAGCGGCTTGTCCAGCAGATGTCTGGTGACGCGGTCGGCTTCGTCGAACATCGCCTGGACGATCGGCTCCCGGGCGCGCAGGTCGGAAAGCATGTTGACGTACTGCGAGCCCTGACCGGTGTAGAGGAACGCGACCTTGCCCGGTGCGCCGCGGCCGACGAAGACTCCCTGCGCCCGCAGCATCCGCCACACGGCCGGGTCACCGTGCCGCAGCGCGCCGGCCGCCTTCGTCGCCTTGGTGGCGAGGTCGGCCGCGTCGGCATAGTCGATGGCAACCCGAACGGGCGCGCTCGCCAGGGTGGGGTCCGGTGGGGCCACCGCGGGGGCCTGGCCGGCCGACGCCCGTGCGGCGAGCCGGTCCAGCTGGGCGGCCACGTCGGAGTCATCCGCGCCGCCGACCACCGCCGCGCCCCGCAGCGGGGCCTTCGCCCCGACGGGTGCGTCCGTCGCCGGCGCGGAGCGCTGCTCGATGGTCGCGCCCGGGTAGGAGCGGGCCTCCCCCGGCGGGCGATGCCGACCGGGCACGTACTCCTCGAGCACGGCATGGAAATTGGTGCCGCCGAACCCGAAGGCGCTGACCCCGGCGCACCGCACCCCGTTGTCCGGTGCCGGCCAATCGCTCAGTTCGGTGTTGACCCGGAACGGGATGTCATTCCAGTCCACGTTGGGGTTCGGCTGCTCGAAGTGCAGACTGGGCACCAGCACCTTGTCGTGCAGACTGAGCACCGTCTTGAACAGGCCCGCGGCACCGGCCGCGCCCTTGAGGTGGCCGATGTTGGACTTGACCGAGCCCAGCGCGATCGACCCGGGCTGCGCGCCGGCCTTACCGAAAACGTCTGTGAGGCTGGCCAGTTCGGTGGCGTCGCCCACCCGGGTGGACGTCCCGTGCGCCTCGACGCAGGTTGCCGCCGCCGGATCGAGGCCGGACACCGCCCAGGCTCGCTCCACCGCCAGCCGCTGGCCCACCGGATTGGGCGCGGTGATGCCCTTGCCGCGACCGTCACTGGAGCCGGCGATGCCGAGCAGCACCGCGTAGATCCGGTCGCCGTCGCGTTCCGCGTCGGACAACCGCTTGAGGACGAACAGCGCTGCGCCCTCGCCCATTACGAAGCCGTCGGCGCCCGCGTCGAACGGGCGGGTGCCGGTCGCCGACAGCGCACCGATCTTGCAGAACTTCACGAATCCCGCCGGGTCCATGTTGCGGTCGAGGCCGCCGGTCACGGCGGCATCGAAGTCGCCGGCCTGCAATCCCCGCACGGCGGCCGACATGGCGGCCATTCCCGAGGCGCACGCCGCGTCGGTGGTGAAGTTGGGGCCCCGGAAGTTGAACAGGTTCGCCACCCGGCCGGCTGCCACGTTCGCGAGCTCGCCGGGCATCGTGTCCTCGGTGATTTCGGAGATTCCACCCAGGAACGAGGCCCGGGTCTCGGCGAGCACGGCGTCGCGCACCGACTCCGGCAGCGCCGCGAATGACGGTGCGGCGCGTAACTTTTGAATGATCGCGGGAAACTGGATCCGGAGGTTGGTCTGGTGCTGCTTGTCGCCGCCGATGGCGCTGCCGATGATGACCGCGACTCGTTCGGGGTCCACCGTCCAGTCGGGCCACCCGGCTTCGAGCAGGGCGGAGCGGGCGGCAGCCACCACCCACTTCTGACCGTCGTCCATCTGCGCGCTGACCGCGGGCGGGATGGGTAGCCGCCACGCCAGCGGTTCCCACGTGAAGTCGCGGACCCACCCACCGATGCGGGAGTAGGTCTTGTCGGGCGCGTGGGGGTCGGGGTCGTAGTAAAGCTCCGGGTCCCAGCGCTCGGGCGGCACGTCGCTGATGCTGTAACGGCCGGCCTTGATGTTGGCCCAGAAGGTGGCGGCGTCGGGCGCGTCGGGCATGATCGCGCTGACGCCGATCACTGCGATCGGCTCCTGTTGCGTGGTCGTCATGATGATCCGGCCTCTCTTCGATACAGCGCGTCCCCCACCCGGTCCATGTCATCCAGCAGGCCGGTCTGCGCGGCCCGCACCCGGTCGAGCGGCAGCGCGACGGCGAGGTCGGACCCGGTGCCGGCGCCGGTCACCCAGCGTGAGCCCTCCTCGGCGACCTTCTGCGCCGCGTCGCGCGCGAAAACGCGGCTGATGGCGGCCAGCGCGGCCGCGTCGAAGCGGGTGTCCGATTTCGCCGGCAACGCACCGGTTGCCGCCGCGGCGGCGCGGCGCGCCAGTGCGCCCGCGCACTCGGCGTAGCTGATCAGTTCGCCCAGCCGCAACAACACGTGCTGGCTGCGGGTCAGCCGGCCGACGCGGCACGATTCCAGCACGGCGGCAAGGCATTCCAGCGCCAGCGCCGCCGTGGGCCCGCCACATTCACCGGGGACATCGTCAAGTGCGCGAGCCGCGTCGCGGTAATAGGCGCCGGACGTCTTGAGGTGCTGCTGCCAGCGGCCGCGCGCGATCGTCATCTCCATGATCTCCGAGGTGCCCTCGTAGATCGTGGTGATCCGGACGTCGCGCTTGATCTTCTCCACCAGGTACGGACGCGTGTAGCCGTATCCGCCGTGCGCCTGGATCGCCGCCTCCGCGGCCGCGTTACCGGCCTCGGTGGCCAGGTATTTGGCGATCGCGCCCTCGGTGTTGAGCGCGCCGCCGGCACCCTCGCCGCTGTCGATCCGGGTCGCGGTTTCCTCGATGAACGCGCGTGCCGCCTCCAGCCGCACCGCATGCGGCACGATCAGCTTGTGGGTAAAGCCTTGCTTGTTCGAGAGCGGCGCGCCGCCCTGCACCCGCTCGGTGGAGTAGGCGATCGCCCGGTCCAGGGCCGACCAGCCGCCACCGAGCCCGAATGCGGCGACCATCACCCGCGTGTAGCCGAAAACCTGCTGGGCCTGGGCAAGTCCGTGGCCCTCCTCCCGGCCCACCAAGTGCTCCGCCGGGACCAGCACGTCATCGAGGAATAGCGCCGCGGTGTCGGACAACCGGATGCCGTGCTTGTCCTCCGGGGGCGCCGCCGAGAAGCCGGGGGTGCCCTTCTCCACGACGAACCAGGACGGTCCGCCCGGCGCCAGGGCCAGGACGGAATAGGCATCCGCGATGGAGCCGTTGCTGATCCACTGTTTGCGCCCGTTGAGCCGGTAGCCGGTCACCTGACCGTCGGTTTCGACCGGTGTGGCGGTCGTCTTCATCGCGGCCAGGTCGCTTCCCGCCTCGGGTTCCGTTGCGGCGTAAGCGAATAGAATGCCCCGTTCGGCGATGCGCCCCAGCCACTCCTTGCGCTGCTGCGCGGTCGCGCCCACGACGATCGGGTCGCTGCCGAGGAACGTGGCCAGCACGGCGGTGGCTACGCCGATGTCGAACCGGGCGAGTCGTTCGCAGACCCGGTAGGAGTCGAAAGCCCCGCCGCCGAACCCGCCGTACTCCTCCGGGATGAAGACGAGCTGCACGCCGAGGCCTTCACCGCACATCGCGCGAACGGTTTCCTCCGGGCAGACGTCGTCGTGGTCGAGGTCCAACCGGCGAGCATCCGGCAGCGCCTCGGCGAGGAAATCATCGAGTGAGGCCAGCATCATTTCGAGGCTGTCGCGGTCCAGGCCGACGTCGGTGGTCATCGCATTGCCCCCGGCCCCCGACTGGCCATGACGATCAAGCGCCACGTGCCGGACGCGGCGGACGACATGGACCTTTTCATCGAAAATGTCCTCCCTAAGAGGCGGTGGCTCCCCTCCCACCGCTGCTATTAGTGATTCTTTGACCGTCCGGGTGTCGCGGGCGAGAGCCGAAAGTCCTATTGCCGGAGGAGACAAGGTCCTCGCTGGCCTGCATGAATTCGTGCTCGGCGGCATCGGTCAAGGTGTGCGTACACTCGGCGGGGTATTCAGTCCAACGGGGGGTTGGCGCGAAAGGGCGTGCATGACCGCCGTTGATGATCAGGGCCTGGGCTTTGCCGGGGTGGCGCGGCTGGCGCAGTTGGTGCGCGATCGTGAGGTTTCGCCGCGAGAGCTGGTGGAGTTCCACCTGGAGCGCATCGCTCAACTCGATCCGATTTTGAATGCGTTCCGAGTCGTGCTCGCCGAGCAGGCGCTGGCAGAAGCGGCGCAGGTCGAACGCCGGCTCGCCGCCGGCGAGGTGCTGCCGCTGGCGGGCGTGCCGATCGCGGTCAAAGACGACACCGATGTGGCGGGAGTGTCGTCGATGTGCGGCACCGCGATCGACACCGGCCCGGTGAGCCGCGACAGCGCCGCCGTGCGGCGCCTTCGGGAAGCCGGGGCGGTGATCATCGGCAAGACGAATCTGCCCGAGTTCGGCGCCGTCCCGATGTGCGAGTCCCCCACCTGGGGCGTTACCCGCAATCCTTGGCACCTGGAGCGGACAACCGGCGGTTCCAGCGGCGGTTCGGCGGCGGCGGTGGCGGCCGGCATGGTGCCCGGCGCGCTGGGCACCGACGGCGGCGGCTCGGTTCGCATCCCGGCCGCATGCTGCGGGGTGGTGGGCCTGAAAGGTCAGCGGGGGTGGATCAGCACCAAGCAGTCGCCGGAGCGGGCGTACCGATTCCACGGGCTGCATCACATCGGTGCACTGGCCCGCAGTGTGGCCGACGCGGCGCTGCTGCACGACGCGATGGCCGGCCTGGAGCCCAACGACGAAATCGTCTCTGCGACGCCGCCGCCGACACTGATCGAGGCGGTGTCGCGCGAGCCACGGCGCCTGCGGATCGCCATGTCCTTCAAACCGGTCATCCCGGTGCCGGTCAGCGACGAAGTGCGCCGGCCGGTATTAGAGACCGCCGAGCTGCTGCGCTCGCTCGGCCACGAGGTCGTCGAGCGCGATCCGGTCTATCCGCCGGCCGCCGTCCTTTCGGTGTTCGCGCTGATGATGCACGGCCTCGCCGATGAAATCGAGCGGCTGCCCACACCCGAGCTGCTGGAGCGGCGGATTCAGGCCGAGGGACGTACCGCCCGGCTGATCCCCGACTGGCTGGCGCACCGCGCGCTGGCCGCGCGCGACCGGATGAGCGAGCGCGGGCTGCGGCCCGTAGCCGATTTCGACGTGCTGATCACGCCGGTGTTGGGTAAGCCGCCGGTGCCCGTCGGGCATCTCGAGGGGCTGGGACCGACTCGCGCGATGGCGCGGGTGTTGGGGTTCATGCCATTCACCCCGACGCAGAACTACACCGGGCAGCCGGCGATGTCGGTCCCGGTCGGAATCTCGCCGAACGGGCTGCCCGAAGCGGTCCATCTGGTGGGGCGACCCGACGATGGGCTGACGCTCATTTCGCTTGCCGCACAACTAGAATCGGCGCGCCCGTGGGCACAGCACCGGCCACCGGCCGCGCGGTATCGCACACCGGCTTAGGGTTGGCTCCCCAAACACCATGCCTCAGCGGGCTAGCTGCCGAGGATCTGCTGCGAGGCCGGCCCGCCGTTGGCGAGGTCGAGGCCCAGCAGCCGCTCCCTGCACTGAGGCCATTTCCGTTGCGCCGCATGCCTTTCGAGCGGGCGGGTGATTCGCGGAATTGCACGACGAAAGACGTCTTATTTCGCCGCTAATGAATTCTTAGATACTCCAGAGCCCGGAAGGGGCCTCGACCCCGAAACAGGCGCTAGGCTGACATAATCATCGCCGCATTTATCGCGGTGTTTCCCGTTGAAAGGTTATTCATATGGTCACGTTTTCGTGGACCAGATTGGCAGTCGCGACTGGTGGTCTGGCGTTATCCCTCGCCACCGGAGCCGGCATCGCGTCCGCGGATCCCGCTCCTGCTCCCGATCCCGATCTGGAACGGGTCATCAACTCGACCTGTACGTACGATCAGGCGACGGCGGCGCTCAACACGCAATATCCGGACGATGCCGCGAAATTCAACGGATCGCCGATTGCGCAGGGCTTCTTGCATCAGTTCGTCGATTCGCCGCCGGATCAGCGCCGGCAATTGGCAGCACAGATCCAGGGCATGCCCGACGCGCAGCCGTACCTCCAGACGATGAAGAACGTCGCGAAAATCTGCAACAAGTACTGAGCACCGGGCCCGGGCCGTATACCAGGCGCAATGGCCGGCCCGGGCCAGGTTGGTCCAAGGTCCGAAGGGCCGAAGGGCCTCGGAATTTGGGCCGATTGGCGGGTTGTCGAACGGCGTGTGCGGGGTGAGGCTGTAGTTGGAACGAATCAACTACTGACCGAAAGAGGCGAGCTCCTTCAGATGTCGCCGAGATCGGCATCGACGCCTCAGTAAAAGGGGGGACAAATGTTCACATCAGCATCGGCCAAATTGGCCGTCGCAATTTTTGGGTTGGCGTTGCCGTTGACCGCTGGAATCGGAGTCGCATCCGCCGACCCTGACATCACTCCGGCCGTAAACAGCCCGTGCAATTTCCAGCAGGTGGTGGCGGCGCTGAATGCGGAGTTCCCGGGTCCCGCGGCGCAATTCAACGCCTCGCCGGAGGCGCAGGCCTGGTTGCACGACCTCGTCGCAGCGCCGCGGTCCAAGCGCCGCCAGATGCTGCAGGATATGGGAAGCAACCCCGACGCCGCCCCGTTCCACGACATCGTCGTGCCATTGGCCAACTCCTGCCGCAACTACTAGCTGTCCGCTGCGGGCTCGACGTTCTGGTTGAGGGCGAAGCGGTTGTCCGGATCGAGGCGCGCCTTCAGCCTGGCGAGCCGACGGTAGGTTGCTTCACCGAAGCTGGCCCGGATACGTAGCGGCCCTTCATCACCCACGAAATTGAGATACACGCCGGCCGGACCGAGGGGACGCAGCGTTTCGTACGCTTCGTCGGTCCACGACTTGCACCGTTCGGTGTCGGCGCGGTCGGTCCATGTGGTGATCAGATGGACGATGTAGGGGTAGTTGCGGGTCGAAAAGGCGGTCGCCTGCGGCGGAACGCGGCTCGGAACGCCGCCGAGCCGGATCAGGTGCACATGCGTCTGCGGCGCGGGGCGGGTCCGCCCGAGCACCGCGATCCGCCGGATGGCGTCGTCGGATAGCTCCGTGAGGAAAGTCGACTTCCAATAGTTCAGCCGCCCGAACGGGGCCGTGTGGTCGAGGGCCTGTTGCCAAGTGGGATAGGCGATTTCGCGTTGCAGCGCTATCACCGGTTCGGTGGTCATCCCGTGCACCTGCGCCAGCGCGCCGACGGCGGCCCGACCGATCTCGTCGGGCCTCGTCGAACAGCTCAGTATCGTGACCAGCCCGCGTCCCGAACCCTCATCGGTGCCGAAGTCGACGAGGGACGCGAGCTGGTCGTCGGCGTTGTTCATCTGGGCGCGAAAGTGTTTCAGCACGGCCTCGGCGTCGGTGTCGTCGTAGGCCTGGATGCCCCCGATGACCTGATCGACCGGGTGCAGGTCGAGCACGAAGTGTGCGACCACGCCGAAGTTGCCGCCGCCGCCGCGAAGTCCCCACAGGATCTCTTCGTTCTGTGCCGCACTGACGTACAGCACCTCTCCGTTGGCCGGCACGAGCTCAGCTGCGGCCAGATTGTCGCAGGTCAGGCCGTATGCGCGGGACAACCACCCGACCCCGCCGCCGAGCGTGAACCCGCCCACTCCCGTCGTGGACACCACCCCGCCGGGGCAGGCCAGACCGTGGCGGGCGGTGGCCCGGTCGATGTCGCGCCAGGTCGCGCCGGGCTGGACGACCGCGATCCGGTGTTCGGCGTCGACGACGACGCCGCGCATGAGGGAGAGGTCGATGAGGATGCCGCCATCGGTCGAGGAGTGTCCGGCGACGCTGTGCCCGCTGCACCGCACCGCGATCTCGGCCCCCGAGCCGACTGCGTAGCGGACGGCGGCGACGATGTCCGCTCGGGAGCGGCAGCGCAGCACGACGGCGGGCCGCTTGTCGACCAGGGCGTTGAAAACCTGCCGCGCCGAGTCGTAGTCGTGGCCGCCGGGGTGGACTATGTGGCCGGTGAAGCCGGGTATCGCGTCGATCGCGCGTGTCATCTCCGTATGCGCGCCCGGGAATCCGCGGGTTGTTCCGGCAGGTAGTGGTTTTCCAAGTACCAGTCGTAGGCACTCTGGGCGGCCGTCCGAAACGGCGTATAGGGGACGCCCAACTCGGTGCGGGCCCGACTGCCGTCGGCGTAGATGCCGACGGACGACAGCCGCATCTGCTTGCCCCCGACTGGCAGTCGTGGGCCGACCACGAAGCGGGCCGCGCCCACGGCCGCGGCTGCCACCGGTATGGTCCACGCGGGGAGCACGACCCGGGGCCCCGGCCGGCCGGCTATGTCGTTGACGGTTGCGAAAGCCTCAGGGAAGCTGAGGTTTTCGCCGGACAGGATGTAGTGTTCACCGGCGCGTCCTCGCTCCGCGGCCGCGATGTGACCCGCCACCACGTCGCCGACCGCCACGAAGTTGGTGCCCCCGGGTGCGGCGACCCGCAGCCGTCCGCGTGCGGCCTGGACGAACATCGCACTCTCCGTGCCGTTGAGGTCGCCCGGCCCGATGACGACCGATGGATTGACCGCCACGGCCGCAAGGCCCGCGGCGGCGGCGAGGCGCAGCTCGGATTCGGCGAGGTGCTTGCTGTAGCCGTATGGAAACTGGCGCGGACGCAGGTTGAATCGGTCGGACTCGGTGAGCAGGTGTCCTGGCTCCGGCACCCCCAGCGCGGCGAGGGAACTGGTGAGGACGAACCGTTTTACACCCGCGCGCAGGGCGGCGCCCAACATGTTGCGGGTGCCGCCAATGTTGGTGCGGTAGAGGAGGTTTTGCCCGCGGTAGCGCCAGTAGTCGGAGATCGCGGCGGTGTGGAACACCCAGTCGCAGCCGGCCATCGCGGCGGTGAGGGTGTCGATCTCGTCCAGCACGTCGCCGACGCACGTCTCGCAGTCCAGGCCGGCCAATGCAGCCAGCGACGACGTCGACCGCCGCAGCACGCGAACATCGATCCCTCGTTTGACCAAGGCGGCCACCAGGTTCGACCCCACGAACCCGGTTCCTCCGGTGACGAATGCGCGCATGGGATCAGAAACGGTAGGTCGTGCAGCCGATCTCGACACCCGAGCCGGCGGTGAGTATCAACGCGACGTCGCCCGGTTGCGCCAGCCCCTGCTGCCGGGCTTGCTCCAGCCCGTACGGCACGGACGACGTGAACGGGTCGCTGTCGGCGGCGAGCTCGACGAACCTCGATCTCGGGATGCCGAGCTGGGCGGCCAGTTCGTCGAGCGCCTCCGGGGATAGATATGGGGGGAGCACCGCCGCGATGTCGGTGGGGTTGAGTCCCTCGAGGGCCAGAAGTTCCTTGGCAGCGGCGGGAATACAACTCAGGTAGATCGCGGCGAGGTTGGGGTCCCGCTCGATCTGTAGCCCGGCCCGCCCGTCTCGCTGCTGGGTGTAGGTGGCCAGGGCACCGCTGTGCTCCGGGTGGTGCTGGAACACGAAGCGGCCGAAGCCTTCCGCGCCGTCGCTCCTGCGCAGCAGGACCGCCGAGCCCGTCTGGCTGATGCCGCGTTGCGGATAGCCGCTGTCGGGGCTGTTGTTTTCGATCTCCGAGGCCATCACCATGGCGTGCTCCACCTTTCCCGCCCCGATCATCCCCGCGGCGACCTGGCAGGCGTTGAGGAAGCCGACGGCGCCGTTGAGGACGTCGAAGGCGAAGGTCTTGGGCCCGTCCGGGGAGTCCACCTCCCCGTTGATGTCCAGTTCGCCGGCGACGAGCGCGGCGACTGCCGGCTCGCTGAGGAACTCGTCGCGGTAGATGCCGGAATTGATGATCAGCCCCAGCGAGCTCCGATCCAGGCCGCTGCGTTCGAGGCACGCCTCTGCGGCCTGGACCGCGAGCTGGATCGAGCTGGGGGAAGCCGGTTGCTCGGCCGGAGCGAGGCCGACGCCGTCGATGCGCACGCGGGGCATCGCCGGAACGGCTTTGTGGTTGCTCTCGGTCGCCCTGCCGGGGACGTGGCCGCCGGCGGCGCCCCGTCGCATCCTGTCGGGCAGGTCGTCGAAGGTATACAGCGCTGCGCCGACGGTCTGTCCGGAGCCGGTGATCGAAAAGACCACATTGTCACCGGAATTGATCCGATTGCTCAGGATGTAGTCGTTCAGCGCGACGATGTGGGTCGTGGTGGCGGTGTTCCCCCGCTCGGCGATGTTGTAGATGGTGTTGCCCCGGTGGGCCGCGCCGTCCCCGAACATCTGGTTGATGGCGACGACCGCGTCGTTGAGCGAGGCCTCGGACGTCTGGTGCATCACCAGGTGGTCGGTGGTCTCCGGCCGCCAGCCGTGTCGCTGCATTACCGCGGCGACGTAGGGCACCGCGTGCTTGACCGCGATCGCGGTCTGCGTGACGGAGTCGGTGAACATGATGGCACCGCCGTGCGGGCCGTCGGTCACCTTCGCGATGCACAGCTTGCTGTAGCGACTCAGGGTGGCCATATCGATGTCGTGGAAGCCGACCTTGTTGTTCGGCCCGCGCTCGAGGACCACAGCCGCACCGGCGTCGCCGAGGGTCAGGCACGCGATCCGCGGATCCATCGGCCCCTCGATCTCCTTCTGGGCGGTCTCGCACAGGTGACTGATGTACTCGCCGCTGACCACCAGGGCGTTCCGAATCAGCCCGGTCTGCAGGAATGCGTCGGCGACGGTGATGCCGGTGAACATTCCGGCGCACGCGTTGCTGATGTCGAAGGCCAGCGCATTGCCAAGGCCGCATTGGTCGCGCAGTCGCGTGGCGGTGCTGGGCTCGAAGCTGAACCGGTTCTCGAGTCCGTCACGCCGGGAGATGTTGCAGGCGATGACCAGGTCGATCTCCTCGCGCCGATAGCTGGATCGGGACAGGCAATCGTCGGCCGCCTTCCTGGCGAGGTCGATCGAGAACTCGTCCTCGCCGACCACCCGCCGGTTCTTGATGCCGGTCAGACGTTCCAGCGGTATGCGAATCTCGTTGGCGCACTCGGCCATAACCGTCTTCGTCGACACGGTTCGCGAGGGAAGGTACACGCCGATGCTTTCGATGACCGTGTTTCGCTTTTCCTCGGGTGTGGCCTGCACCGGTTGCGCCGGTGCCGGCGCCGTGACGACCGCCTCGGCGGGGGCTTCGGGGTGACCCGTTGCATCGCCGGCGAGCGGACCGTATTCGGCGGCGAGCTCGGCGATGGTGCCGTAGACGAACATCGACTCCGGCCGCAGCGGCAGGCCTGCCGCGTTCGCCCGCACCGCGACCTCCAGGCTTTGGGTCGAGGCACCACCGAGGGCGAAGAAGTCGTCGTTGACACCGACCCGTTCGAGATCCAGTACAGCGCGCCAGATTTCGGCCAGCAATTGTTCGGTAGGGGTGCGCGGAGCGACGAACACCGGCTCCTGCGGCCCCGATGCCCTGTCGGCCGCCATCAAGGCCTTGCGGTCCACCTTTCCGCTCGACGTGAGCGGCAGCGCGTCCGTCACCTCGAAGACCGCGGGCATCATGGCGGCGGGAAGCAGGTCAAGCAGGAACCGGCGCAACTCCGCTGTCGACGGAGCGGCGCCGCCGGCCGGCACGACATATGCGACGAGGATCGGATTTCCGCGGCTGTCGGTTCTGATCACCACCGCGTTCTCGGCCACCGCGGGGTGTTGGGCCAGCGCGGCCTCTATCTCGCCGGGCTCGATCCGGAAGCCGTGGACCTTGACCTGGAAGTCGATGCGTCCCAGGTAGTCGATGTTGCCGTCGGGCAGATACCTGGTCAGGTCGCCGGTGCGGTAGAGCCGCTGTCCGGGGTGCGCGGCATCGCCGCCGAACGGGTCGGCCACGAAGATGGCTCCCGTCAGATCCGGGCGGTTGAGGTAACCGCGGCCGAGCCCCACTCCGCCGATGTACAGCTCGCCGGGCACACCGATCGGCACCGGTTGCAGGTGCGCGTCCAGGATGTAGGCGCGGATGTTGGCGATCGGCCGCCCGATCGGCACCAGCGTGCCGGATTCGCCTCGCTCGCAGTGGAATCCGGTGACGTCGATCGCCGCCTCGGTGGGCCCATAGAGGTTGTAGAGCTCGGCGTCCAGCGTGGCCATGAAGTGGTCGCGCAGGTCGTAGGGCAGCGCCTCGCCACTGCAGATCACCCGGCGCAGTGCGGTGCACGCGGCCACCCCGGGCTCGGCGAGGAAGCGGCGCATCATCGACGGCACGAAATGCATTGTGGTGACGCGCTGTTCGACGATGGTCCGAACCAGGTACGCGGCATCCTTGTGCCCCTCGGGTTTGGCGATGACCACCCGGGCCCCGACGATCAAGGGCCAGAACAGCTCCCAGACGGACGGGTCGAAGCTCACCGGCGTCTTGTGCAGCACCCGGTCGTCGGCGGTCAGCCGGTAGGCATCCTGCATCCACAGCAGCCGGTTGCGAATCCCGGCGTGGGTGTTGAGCGTTCCCTTCGGCTTACCCGTGGAACCCGACGTGTGGATTACGTATGCGAGGTTTGCCGACGTCGTCTCGCAGACCGGGGCGGCGTCCTCGCCCGATGGCGCCGACGGCTCGTCCAGGCAGAGCCGGTGACCGGTGAAGCCGGCCGGCAGGTGCGCCAGTTTGCTCCGGTGGGTGACGCAGACCGGCGCGTCCGGTACGTCGTCCAACATCGCGGCCATGCGCTGTGCGGGCTGCGCGGAGTCGAGCGGCATGAAGGCGCCGCCGGCCTTGAGGACGCCCAGCACGGCCACCACCAGATCGTCGGAGCGGTCCAGCAGGACGGGCACGACGGTCTCGGGCCCCACGCCGAGCTCGCGCAGCCGGTGGGCGAGACCGTTGGCCCGGCGGTCGAGTTCCGCATAGGTCACGTCGCGGTCCTCACACGTCACCGCGACGGCGTCCGGGGTGCGCGCGACCGTGGCGGCGACCATCTCGTGCAGGCAGGCCGGGCCGTCGTAGGTGACCTCGGTTTGATTCCAGGCGGCCTGCTGGCGGCGCTCCGCCTCGGTGAGCAGCGGCAGCTGCGAGACCGGCCGGCCGGGGTCGGCGACGATGCCGCCGAGCAGGGTGGCGAAGTGCCCGGCCAGCCGCTCGATGGTGCCGGCGTCGAAGAGGTCGGTGTTGTATTGCAGTACGCCCGAAAGCTTTCCGTCGTGTTCACCGACCTCCATCATGAGGTCGAACGGCGCGCCGCCCTGCCCGACATGGAGGGTCTCGAGCGGCAGCCCCCCGGGTTCCGGGCCGGCGTCGTCGGTGAAGCGGCGCGTCTGTTCCCAGGCGAACGAGACTCCGAACAGCGGCGTGCGGCTGGGGTCGCGCGGCGGCCGAAGCCGCTCGACGAGCAGCGCGAAGGGATAGTCCTGGTGTTCGAGGGCACCCTGCACGGTGTCCTTGACGCGGCCGAGCAGGGTCATGAACGTCGGATCGTCGTGCAGGTCGGCCCGCAGGGCGACCGGGTTGGTGAGGTAGCCGACCAGGCCCTCAAGCGCGACCCGGTCACGGCAAGCGAACGGCGAGCCGATCACCAGGTGACCCTGGCCGCTGTAGCGGTGCAGCAACGCGGCGTAGGCCGCCAGCAGTGTCATGTAGGGCGTCGCGCCCACCTTGCGGCCCAGTTGAATGATCCCGGTCGTCACGGCGGGGTCGACGGTGAACCGGTGCACGGTGCCCGGGTAGGTCTGGACCGCGGGCCGCGGCCGGTCGGTGGGCAATTGCAGGACCGGCAGTTCGCCGGCCAACTGGTCACGCCAGTAGGTCCAGAGGTCCTCACCCTCGGCGCCCGCGAGCATCTGGGCCTGCTGCTCGGTGTATTCGACGAAGCTTTCCGCGGGTGGCGGAGGCGGGGTCGCGCCGTGCTCGGCGGCGTACAGCAAGCGCAGCTCGTCGAGAATGACGTCGATGGACCAGAAGTCGACGGCGATGTGGTGCAAACCCAAGAGCAACACGTGTTCCTCGGGCGTGCGCTCGAGCAGCGTCAGCCGCAGCACCGGGCCGGTGTACAGGTCGAAAGGACGGTTGGTCTCGCGCCGGATCCACTCGTCGACGTCGGGCTCACCGGGGCCGAGGCGGTGCCGGGCGATGCGCACCGGCCATTGCGGATGCACGAGCTGGACCGGTTGCCCGTCGCGTTCGGCGTACGTGGTCCGTAGCGCGGGATGCCGGTCGACGAGCGCCTGGGCCGCGCGTTCCAGCGCCGCGACGTCGAGCTCGCCCCGTATCCGCCCGGCATACGTGACGTTGTAGGCGGCGCTGGCCGGTGCGAGTTTGTGAATGAACCACATCGATCGCTGGCCGTACGACTGCGGATGCACCGAGGCCGACTCCTCGGCCTTCTGCATCAGCAGCTGAGCGAGCAGTGCCCGCTTCTTCTCCGGAGACAGGCCGGAGATGTTGATGGGCTTGTCAGTCATCGCCGGCGTCCTTCGCGGCAAGCTCGGCCCCTCTTTCGGCCAAGACCTTTTGAAGCAGTTCGTCCACGGCGTCGTCGGAAAGCTCCGGCACCCGGGTCAGCAGGTCGATGCCGCCCGACGGCGCGCCGTCGGCTTGCTGGTGGACCGTTGGCTCCGGGGTGGCCTGCCGCGAGACCGCCTCGTGCGTCGTGGGTGCGCCGGCCGCTTGCTCCGGCAGATGTTCGCGCAGCCACTCGGCGAGGCTGGCCACGCTGGGCCCCTCCAGCAGCCGGGTGACCGGCACCACGAGGCCCAGGTCGCGTTCGACCTGCATGCGCAGCTCGAGCGTGATGAGCGAGTCGACGCCGAGGGTGTTCAGCGGTGTCTGTTTATCCAGGTTCGCCGGTGCCAGACCGAGTTTGCCGGCGGCGAGCTCGGACAGATAGGTCTCCAACAGCCGTTGGCGATCCTCCGGCGACGCGCCCTGCAGTGCGTCGTAGAGTCCGGCTCCCGGCCCGGTTGCGGGCTCGGCCTCCGCCTTGTCGGCCGAGGGCGCGATTCCAAGGTCCGCGAGCAGCGGCGGCTGCATGTCGGGTTGCCAAACCGCCCAGTCGATGTCGAGAACCACGGCCTGCGTGGCCGACCGCTCCAGCAACGACGACAGCGCCCGGAGGCTGTCGGCCGCGGACATGGCCTCCACGCCGTATTGGGCGAAGTAGTCTTGCAGCTCGGACCGGGTGAAGAAGCCGAGCCCGGCCCATGGCCCCCAGTTCACGCTCAACGCCGGCCGGCCTTCGGCACGTCGGTGCCACGCCAGCGCGTCCAAGAAGGCGTTCGCCGCCGCGTAGTTGGCCGCCCCGGGCGGACCCAGCAGGGACGAGGCCGACGAGAACAGCACGAAGAGGTCCAGGTCGGCGTCTTTGGTCAGCGCGTGCAGGTTCCAGGCGCCCTGAACCTTGGGCGCCATGACCTTGCGCAGCTTCGCCTCGTCGAGGCATAGCAGGATGGCGTCGTCGGCGATCCCGGCCGCATGCACCACCCCACGCAGCGGCGGCATCGACTCGGCGATCGATTCCAGCATGGCCGCGACGTCGTCGGCTTTCGCGACGTCGCCCTTTGCGATGGTCACCTCGGTGCCGGCCGCGCGCAGGGCGTCCAGCGTTTCCTGCGCCTCCTCCGAGGCGCCGCCACGTCCCATCAGGACCAGGTGCCGGGCGCCGTGCTCGGCCATCCACTTGGCCACCACGAGCCCCAGCGCACCGAGCCCGCCGGTGACGACATAGGTGGCGTCTTCCTTGAATGACGCGGTCTCGGAGGGTTCCGGCTCGTCGTAGCGGGTCAGTCGTTCGACATAGCGGCGGTCGCCCCGCAGTGCCACGTCGCCGTCGCGGTCGTCGGCCCACATCTCCCGGAAGAGGGCTTGGATCTCTTGTTGGGCCTGTTCCGGACCGCCACCGGCGGACAGGTCGACACAGGTGCAGCGCAGTTCCGGTTGCTCGTGGTCGATCGTGCGGGCCATCCCCCACACCGGAGCCTGGGCGATCGACACGGGCTCGGCTTCGGCTGCCGAGGTATCGGCCACCTGCGTTCCCCGCGTCACCAGCCACAGCCGCGGCGACGCCGACCAACCGGCCCGCGCCAGCGCCTGGACGAGATGCACGACGCTGACCGGGCCCAAAGTTGTTGCCGAATCCAGGGATTCGAGTGAGGTTTCGGCCGGCGGTGCGGCCAGCAGGTCCCACAGGTGCACCACCCCCCGGCACGGTGGCCGGTCGTCGGTGAAGGCGTCTTCCAGCAGCTGCTTGAAGTGATCGGGCTGCGTCGGGTCAAGGCGGTAACTGTCCGGGGTGAGACGCTCGAAGTCGCCGTTCGATGCCGGCTCGACGAGCACGCACCGCTGAGAATGCGATTCGAGGTGTTTCCGGAGGGTGTCCGCGGTGTCCGCGCCGTCGCTCAAGATGAGCCAACTGCCGGCTTCGTCCGGCCGGCTCGACCCGTCCCGGTCCGCCGGACTGGGCGCGGGCTGCCAGCGCAGCCGATACATCCGGTCGCGCAAGCCCGCGGCCTCGGTCGCGCCGGGGGCCTGCGGCAGCGGGCCGGTGCCGTTCGGGGTGATCGGCCCGACTTCTAACCAGGAATGGACACGCTGCCACGGGTACGTCGGTGCGGTCACGTAGTGGCTGCCCGGGGGGTACACCGCCTCCCAGGTGACCGGCTGACCGAGGGTGTAGAGGGTGCCGAGCGACGTCAGCGCGGTCCCCCGTCCCCCGTCGTCGCGCCGCATCGACGGCAGCGCGGCGCAACTGGCCCCCAGGTCCTGGGCGTCCTCCCGGATGGAGTTCAGCAGGACCGGGTGCGGGCTGATCTCGACGACCGCGTCATGACCGCCCTCCAGCAGCCGGCGCAGCGCGGGCGAGAAATGCACGGGCGAGCGCAGGTTCTCCGCCCAGTAGTCGGGGTCGGCCAGGCGGTCGGTGAGCAGGTCGCCGGTCACCGTCGAGTAGATGGGTATCGCCGGTGCGGTCGGCCGCAGTCCGACGAGCCCGCCGCGCAGAGCGGGAACCAACGGGTCCATCTGCGGGCTGTGGGCGGCCACATCGACGTCGACCCATCGGCAGAACCGGTCGCGCTGCTGCAGCACCTCCATCAGCTTGGCCAAAACCTTTTGATCCCCGGACAACACCGTCGACCGGTAGCTGTTGCTGGCGGCGATCGAGACCTTGCTTTCCTGGCCGGCGATGAGCTCCTGCGCTTCGGCGGCGCTGAGTTCCGCGGCCATCATGGTTCCGCGGCCGCGCACGGTTCGGAGCATCAGTGCGCGGAAGCGGATCACCCGTGCGGCGTCTTCGAGGCTCAGCGCACCGGCGACGTGCGCCGCCGCAACCTCACCCATGCTGTGCCCCACCACGGCGGTCGGCTCGACCCCCCAGGAGCGCCATAGGGCGGCCAGCGCGACCTGCATGGCGAAGATCGCGGGCTGGATCAAGCTGATGTCGGTGATTTCCTCGTCCTTGGCCAGCAGCTCGACGATGGAATGTCCCAGGTGGGGCTTGAGCGCGCGGTCGCACGCCGCCAAGGCGTCACGGAACACGGGCTCCTCGGCCTGCAGTCGCCGCCCCATGCCGTGCCACTGTGAGCCCTGCCCGGGGAAGGCGAAGACCACCCTGGGACGCTGGCCGGGACGGCACTGTCCGACGGAGAACCCCTGCCGTGGCTGCCCGTGCCGGTAGGCGTCGAGGGTCTCCGACATCGTGGCGGGCGAGTCGGCGACGACGGACAACCGATGCTCGTAGTGCCCGCGACGGACGCCGGCCGTATAGCAGAGGTCGGCGAGCGCCACCCCGGACGCCAGCGCCGACTCATACCGGTCGGCCAGCGCGACGAGGGCCTCGGGGGACCGCGCCGAGATCGGCAGCAACTCGGCCCGATCCGGTGCCGTGCCGCGCTCGGCCGTGGCGGCCCGGGCCTGCGGGGCCTCGGTCAGCACGGCGTGCGCGTTGGTGCCGCCCATGCCGAAGGAGCTGATACTTGCGACCGCCCGCCCACCGTTTTTCGGCCACGGGGTCAGCGTTGTCGCCACCCGCACCGGCAGGGTGTCGAAGGGGATCTCCGGGTTGGGTTCGGCGAAGTTAAGGCTCGGTGGAATCTCCTTGTGCTGCAACGCCAATGCCACCTTGATCAGCCCGGCCACTCCGGCCGCCGCCTCCAGGTGCCCGATGTTGGTCTTGACCGAGCCCACCAGGCACTGACTGCCCGGCGGACGGCCGTCCGCCAGCACCGTTCCCAGCGCGTTCGCCTCCATCGCGTCGCCCAGGAATGTTCCGGTGCCGTGCGCCTCGACATACTGGGCGGTGCCCGGGGAGATACCGGCGCGGCGGTAGGCCGCGGCCACCACGGCTTCCTGTGCTCGCCGGTTGGGCGCGATCAGCCCGTTGGTCCGGCCATCCTGGTTGATGGCGGTGCCGCGGATCACCGCATAGATCGGGTCATTGTCGGCCAGCGCCCGGCTGAGCGGTTTCAGGACGACCATTCCGGCGCCTTCACCCCGTACGTACCCGTCCGCGCCGGCATCGAAGGTCTTGCAGCGGCCGTCGGGCGCCATCACCTTCGCCTTGCTGAAGTTGATCATCAGCGCCGGCGACAGGATGACGTTCACTCCTCCGGCCAGCGCCACCCCGCACTCGCCGTCGCGCAGGCTGCGGCACGCGAGGTGGACCGCGACCAACGACGACGAGCACGCCGTGTCGATCGCGATGCTCGGCCCGTGGAAGTCGTAGAAATAGGAGAGCCGGTTGGCGGCAATGCTCAACGCGTTTCCGGTGCCCGTGTAGGCATCGACAAGCTGCATCTGGTTGCCGTGCAGGTTCGCGTAGTCGGTGGTTGCGATGCCGACGAACACGCCGGTGTCGCTGCCGGCAAGCCGCTCCGGCACCTGCCCGGCGTCTTCCAATGCCTCCCAAGCCACCTCGAGGATCAGCCGCTGCTGCGGATCCATCTGCGCCGATTCCCGAGGCGAGATGCCGAAGAATCCGAAGTCGAACTCGTCGACCTCGGGCAGGAAACCCGCCCGGCGAGTGACGGACGTGCCCGGCACGGACGGATCGGGGTCGTAGAAGGCATCGGCGTCCCAGCGGTCCGGCGGGACCTCGCTGATCGCGTCCACGCCTTCCGACAACTCGCGCCAGAAGGCCGCCGGGCCGTCGGCGCCCGGAAAACGGCACCCGATGCCGATGATGGCGATCGGCTCGTCCGCGGCGGTCGGGCCGCTCTCACCGACGGTTTCGGCGGTGCGGTCGACCGCGGTGCCCTTGCCGCCCAGATGGCGGGCGAGCAGCTCGATCGTCGGGTGTTCGTAGGCGATGGTGGGCGAAAGTTCACATCCGAGCCAGGTTTCCAGAGCGCCGGTCAGCCTGACGGCACGAACCGAATCGAGGCCGTAGTAGGCGAACGGCCGGGATGGGTCGATATCCGTTGCGGGAATGCCGAGTTCACGAGCGAGCTGGCCGATCAACCATTCCTGGATCTCCGCGACGGTGCGCCCGGTCTGTTCCTGCGCGGCGGCTGCGGGGCGGATGTCGGGCAGCGGTGCGCGCCATTCGGCGACCGGCTCGAACTGGCCGTCGAGGAATTGCTGCCGGCAGGCGGATCGCTGGATCTTGCCGCTGGACGTGGTGGGAATCCGCAACGGGTCCACCAGAACAACGGTGTCCGCCTGGATCTCATGGTGTTCGGTGATCGCGGTCCGGATGGTGTCGACGATCTGGTTGAGGTCGGCGTCGCCGAGATGATAGCCGCTCACCTCCTGCACGACCACAACCCGTTCGGGGGCGTCCGGTCCGGCCGCGACCGAAAAGACCGCGCCCCGGCCGCGCATCAGTGCTGGGTGACAGGCCTGCACGGTGAGCTCGATGTCCTCGGGATAGTGATTGGTGCCGCGAATGATGATGAGATCCTTGACGCGACCCGTCACGAACAACTCACCGGAGCGGAAGAACCCGAGGTCCCCGGTGCGAAGGAACGGGCCCCGGCCGCTGTCCGAAAGATGCGCGCGCAACGCCTCTTCCGTCACTTCGGGCTTCCCCCAGTAACCCTGCGCCACGCTCGGCCCACCGACCCAGATCTCGCCGACCTCGTCAGCCCCACAGGGCCGCCGGGTCTGGGGATCGACGATGATGACCTCCTGGCCGCCCGGTGGCCGGCCGCAACCGACCAACGTCAACGCGCTCGGGTCTTCCGTCGGGATCTCGACGACCCGGCGTTCACCCAGCGCCGCGCGATCTATGTGCAGAACCACCGGGACCGGGGAGTCCGACCCGCCGGACACCAGCAGCGTCGCCTCCGCCAGCCCATAGACCGGCGCGAACGCCTCGGGCCGAAAACCCGCTGGGGCGAACGCCTCGGCGAAGCCCTGCATGGTCGAGGGACGTACCGGCTCGGCACCGCACATGGCCGTCGACCAGTTGGACAGGTCGAGGGCGGCCCGCTCCTCAGGGGTACTGAGTTCGATGCACAGGTCATAGGCGAAGTTGGGGGCGGCGGTGATTTTGGCGCGGTGCCGGGATATCGCTTCCAACCACCGCATCGGGCGCTTGATGAACGCGTTCGGCGGCATGAGGACGGAGGTACCGCCGACATAAATGGTTTCGAGGACGCCGCCGATGAGGCCCATGTCGTGGTAGGGCGGCAGCCAGAACACACCGGTTGCCTCCCGGTCGAATCCCGACTTCCACGACTGGCGGATGGTCTCCAGATTGTGGGCGAGGTTGCCATGCGACAGCACAACGCCTTTCGGTGCGGCCGTGGAGCCCGAGGTGTACTGGATCATCGCGATTGTGCTGGAGTCGATCTCGGGTGGAACCCACTGCGCCTCGTCGCCCCCCGTGTCGGTGACGAACCACCGCAGCGGACGCCCCTTGACCAGACCGTCCACCGTGGCCTTGATTCGCGCCTGCATCTCTGAGTTCGACAGAGCGAAGCGCGGTTTGGCATCCGCGACGATCGAGGCGACGCGCGGAACCAGGTGCTCGCGCGCCGGCGGATGCACCGGTACGGCGATCGCCCCCGCATAGAGGCAGCCGAACAGGCCGGCGATGAAATCCAGACCCGGCGGGCACAGGACCAGGACGCGCTCGCCCGCGGCACCGTAGCGTTGCAGGTTGGCTGCGATCCGCTTTGCCCTGGCATCCAGCTCGGCATAGGTCAGCTTGGTGACTTCGGTCTCCTCGCCATCGCGAGAGTAGGTGAACGCGACCCTGTCCCGATAGCGCTCGGCCCGGTACCGCAGCTGTCCGACCAGCGTCGGTGCCATGAGTAACGACGCATCATGCCCTGTTTCCGAGGCTGATTCGGCGTGGTCGTCTGCGTGCTCGGCCTGCTGCCTGTCGGCGGTGCTCATCTCGTTCCCTCTGTCGGTCCCGGGGCGGCTACTTCTTCGCCGAACCGTGACATCTGCGTCGCTCCATCGAGGAGTGAGTGGTTGTGATTGGTATTTCCTTGGCCCGCAGCGTTTTTCGATCTAGCCAGGGTGCCCTCGGTGTAGGTCTCGAGCAGTACGCGGAATTGCTCCACCGTGTAGCCGGTGACGACAGCGTCGGTGCGTGCGCGTACCGTCGCCGACCGGGCCATCCGGAACAACGGCCCGAGCTCGCCGACGTACTCGCCGGGGGAGGCGACCTTGACCAGTTCCTTGGTCCCGTCACCCGATTCGCGCATGACTTCCAGTTCGCCGTCGGTGACGAGGTAGATCAGGTCCCCCATGCTGCCCTGCTCGAACAGCACCGAACCGCTTGCCAGATGCAGCGTTTCGGGCTCGGAGTCGGTCAGTTGCACATCCGGCATCAGCCTGACCACGCGGTCGGCGAACGGCAGGATCCGGGTGTCATGGGTGGCGACCACGACAATGCGCTCGCCGCTCGCCAACTCCCTCAGCAGCCGCAGCACCCCTTCCGCGCGGGCATAGTCCAGGTGGGCCGTGGGTTCATCGGCCAGGATCAGCGGTGGGTCCAGCGCGATCGCGCGGGCCACCGCCACCCGTTCGCGCTCGCCGCCGCTGAGGTCACCGGGCCGGTGCGTCATGCGGTTCTGCAGCCCGGCGCGGGCCAGCAATTCCTTGGCGCGTTCGCGCGCCGCCCGCCGCGACCAGCCCGCCGCCCAGAGTGGCACCGCGACGTTCTCCACCGCGGAAAGGCTTGCCACCAGGTTGAACGACTGAAAGACGATGCCCACGGTGCGGCGCCGGTAGGTGGTCAGCCTACGGCGGTCCAGCGTCGTGACGTCGGTGTCGCCGACCTGGACGCGTCCGCTGGTCGGGCTGAGGATGCCGCCGATGCACGACAGCAGCGTGGTCTTCCCACATCCGCTGGGGCCCAACAGGATCACCAGCGATCCCGCCGCGACCTCCAGATTCAGACCGTCGATGACGCGGTTCGGCTCCCCGCCGTTCGAGTATTCGACGACGAGATCCTTGATGCGCAAATCGCCCATGACTATCCGGCCCCAAACGCCATTACCGGGTCGATCGCGACCGCGCGCCGCAATCCCACCAAACTCGCCAACAGGCCGACCCCCACCGCGGTCCCCACCAGCGACAGGAAGGCCGAGGGGGTCACCACCACCAGCATAGGAAACAGCGGGCCGAGCAGCACGGCCAGCAGCCCGCCCAGCATCGCCGCGACCAACGCGACGAGCACCGCCTGCAGCATGAGCCCGGCGAGCACCGACTGGGTGGCGACACCGAGGGCTTTGAACACCGCGAAGTCTCGGGTGCGCTCCAGCGCGGACAGGTAGATCAGCGATCCCACGATCGACGCGGCCACCGCCCACAGCAGGATCACCAGGTACGACATCGCCAGCCGAGCCATATGCAGCGGGCGAATCATGTCATCGACCGCGGCGGCGCGGTCCACGACGCGATAGCCGGCGGGCACTTGGGCGGGTACGCCGCGCAAGCCGATGGCCGAAATCACGTGCTGCGCGGAAAACATCAACCGCTGCGCCGTCGCGACGGTCACAAACGCATTGGGTTGACCTGCGAGCGTGGTGGACTTGTTGACCAGCCCGACGATCCGCAGCACTTGCGATCCCACCTCGACCTTGTCCCCGATGGACCGCTTCAGCGTGGTCGACATGGCGA
Organism: Mycobacterium sp. 852014-50255_SCH5639931; assembly: GCF_001665605.1. Lineage (GTDB taxonomy): Bacteria > Actinomycetota > Actinomycetes > Mycobacteriales > Mycobacteriaceae > Mycobacterium > Mycobacterium paraffinicum. The sequence goes on along the minus strand of NZ_LZSV01000003.1, from coordinate 66,854 downwards.
CCTCGTCGGGATTCGACGGTGCCCGCCCCGCCACGATCGGCGGCATCCCCTGTTCGGGCAGGCCGTAGACGTTCAGGTTTTCCGGTAGGCGCCGGTCTTGCAGGATCGTGTTGCCGTACACCACCGGGATCGCCGATTCGACGCCCGGAAGCTGGGCGACGTCCTCGAGTTCCGCCTGCGGGAACCTCGATGAACCAATGAAGGGTCCGACCGCGCCCGCCTTGATGAGGTAGTTGTCGATGCCTATCGAGTCGGCAAGGCGCTGGGCCTCGACCCGGGTCCCGATCATCAGCCCCGTGATGATGAGGGTCATCGCGAACACCATTCCGGTGCCGACGGCCGCGATGATGAAGCGTCGCTGCCGCCATTGCATGTCCCGTACGGCGGTGATCAACATCGGCGCGCGCAGCCGCTTTTGCAAGCCACCAATAGCCCACACGGCTGGACCTCCCTTTTCTTTCCCAGCAAGCGTCGCCCGGGACGCGGTAAGTCGCGTAGAGCCGAAGGGCCTTGATCGGACGGACCTACGCCCCGCTTTTCTGGCGGCCCGGATTCGATGTAGTTGAGCGATATCCACAGGTCAGGGCCATTCGAGCAGCTTATTCGGCGGGCGCGCGATTGGGCGCGATTGGGGGGAAATGTGACTGAAAACCCAATGACCGAATACGGTCCCTGCAATTAGCCGCGCGCCCAATAACAGCGAACGGGAGGCGCAAAGATATCGTCGCGGCCTCACTGACCGTCGGGAACCAGCCACTTCTCGAACGCGATCGGGACGAACGGCCCCCAGGACGGCAGCGGGTCGGCGGGCACCCGGGTGTACCCGGTCGCGTCGTACAGCGCCTCGGCCTCGGGTTGCCGGTTGCCGGTGATCAGGTAGAGCCGCCGGTACCCGCGCGCGGCGGTCTCCGCCTCCAGCGCCGCCAACAGCACTCGCGCGTACCCGCGGCGCCGATGAGCGCGGTCGGTCCAGATCCGCTTCAGCTCGGCGGTTTCGGCGTCGTAGCGCCGGAATGCCCCGCCGGTGACGGGCACGCCGTCCAGCACCCCGATCAGCAATCCGCCGTCCGGCGGGGCCAACTCGGCCTCCGGCACGGGCAGCCAGGACAGGTGCGTGCTGGGTGTGCCGCCGTAGCGCTGCGCGTACTCGTCGGCCAGTTCGGCCAGCAGGGGCCGCGCCAGCGGTTCGTCATGGGTCGCCGACACGAACCGCAGCCGGTGACTCGCGGCGGGCGGGCTTGATCGGTGCACCACGTGATCATCCAACGCCTCTGACCGCGACACATTCCATTCGGGCATCCTCCCGCCGGCGAAGCCGTGCCAGCGGTGCCGGCGCCCACCAGTTCAGGCCGCCGAAGACGTGCATGAAGGCCGGGACGAGCAGCATGCGCACCAACGTTGCGTCGACCAAGACGGCGAGAGTCAGCCCGACGCCGAACATCCGCATGAAGGAGACCTCCGCGGAAGTGAGGGCGGCGAACGAGATCGACATCAACAGCGCTGCCGCCGTGATGATCCGGCCCGTGCGCGCGACGCCCAGCGCGATGCTCTCGTCGTTGTCGACACGCGTGCGGTCCGAGGCCAGCCAGTACTCGCGGATGCGGGACAGCAGGAAGACCTCGTAGTCCATGGACAATCCGAATGCGATGCAGAACATCAACACCGGGATGTTGGCCACCAGCGTGCCGGTCGGAGTGGTGCCCAACGCGCCCAGATGCCCGTCCTGGAAGATCCACACCAACGCGCCGAATCCCGCCGTCAGCGACAGCATGTTGAGCAGCACCGCTTTGACGGGCAGCACCACGCTGCCGGTGAGCAGGAACAGCAACACCAGCATGACGCAGGCGACGAAACCGAACAGCCAGGGCAATCGCGACGTGATCGCGTTTATCGAGTCGCGATTCATCTGGGCCATCCCGGCCAGCTCGACGTGGCGGGCACCGGCCAACGGGATCGCATGCAAGCGATCCAACTGCGCGCCCGACGCCGGCGAATACAACGGCGCGCTGCTGGCCACCGTCAAATAGGCACTGCCGTCTGCCATTCCGGCGGGCGCCGACGGTGGCCCTTTCCGCTCACCGGCGATGAAGGTTCCGGTCGGTGCTGACACCGCCGAGACGTCGGGTACGCGCGACAGCCGTGCGGCGTACTCGTCAAGGTCTCCCGTCGTCAGGCCGTCCGTGCGGGGGATGACGACCCTGATGTCGGAATCGGCACCGAAGTCGTGCCGGATCCGGTCGCTGACGGCGCGCGCCGACGATGACGCCGGGAGCACCCGATCGTCGGGATAGCCCCATTTGATGCCGAGGAACGGCGCGCCCAAAGCGAGCAGGAGGGCGATGATCGCCAAGCCGATCGGAACCGCGTGCCGCATGGCCCGCTTGGCCATCCGGTACCAAAAGGTGCGCTCGATGGTCGCCGGCGGCGCTTGGGAATGCCGAAAGACCTTGCGGCCCAAGTCCCAAACGTTGAGTGCGTCAAGCCGGTCGCCCAGTAACACGATCACCGCGGGCGCGACCACCATCGCGGCCAGGGCCGCGAAAGCCACCACCGCAACGCCGGCATAGGCGAATGACCTCAGGAAGTACATCGGGAATATCACCAATGCGGCCAGTGCGAGGGCCACCGTCAGGGCGGAGAACAGCACGGTGCGTCCGGCCGTGGCCATGGTGCGCGGGAGGGCTTCGGCGGGGGGCAGCCCGTCGGCCAGTTCGTCGCGATAACGGCTGATGATCAGCAGCGTGTAGTCGATGCCCAGCGCCAGAGCCAATGCCACCGCCACGTTCACCGCGAAGATGGACACGTCGGCGACCAAAGCGACCGCGCGCAAAACCGCGAGGGAACCCAGGATTGCGAAGCCGCCGACGAGAATCGGCAGTGCCGCGGCCAGCAAGCCGCCGAATACCCATACCAGCGCGGCGAAGCTCAACGGGATCGCAATGGATTCCATTCGCAACAGGTCGTTTTGGGTCTGCCGGTTGAGCTCTTCATAGATGATCGCCATGCCTCCGGCCTGCACGGTCACGCCGTCGCGATCGCGCGCCACCCGGTCCGCGAGCTCCCGGGCATGCTTGGGCGCGCTGCTTTCCCCACCGGTGAGGGCGGCCACGATCAGCGCGGACTTGCCGTCGCCGCTGACCAACCCCGGCCGGGGCGCATCCCACGGCGACGCCACCTGCGCGACGAACGGCGACTGGGCCAGCTGCCGGACGATGTCCACGCCCACCATCCGAGCGGGTCCTTGGGTGACCCCGCTCTGCGAGTGCACCAGCAGCGTCATCTCCATGTCGCCTTGATGGAACTTCTCGGCGAGAACCGCTGTGGCACGCGCGGATTCGGCCGTCTGGTCCAGAAATCCACCGCCGGGCAGCGTCACTGCGGCCGGGATACCGAAGATGGCGGCGAGGACCGCCAGGAACATCGCGCTTGCGATCACTCGTCGCGGAGCGGCGATGGCGATAAGGGCCAGTCGCGATAACATGCGTGTCCTCCGGGATGATTAGCTGTCGATCCCCCCGATCGGTCTGGGTCAAGTCCTCCGGCCCCCCGGTGTGGTCCGCTATTCGCGGCGCTGCACGCACGCGACCGCCATCTCGGCCAAAGCGGTGCAGACGGCTTCGTTGATCTCCATGCCATCCACGTCATTGAGTGCGGATGCCACCCGCCGGCTGATCATCTGTTCGATCATCTCCACGGCCCCCGTCGCGGCGATCAATCGCTTCCAACGCCGCAGCGCGGCGTCATCGAGTTCGTCGAGATCCATGAGCTCGACGAGAAGACGGCGGGTCGGCGCGTCGGCCAGCTGGTAAGCGGCCACGACGAGGCTGGTCGCTTTGCGCTCGAGCAGGTCTCCCCCGGTTGGCTTCCCAGTCGCCGCGGGCGAGCCGAAGACCCCCAATACGTCGTCGCGGAGCTGGAACGCCTCCCCGACAGCGGCGCCGTAGCGGCCAAGCCGTGCCAGCGTTCGGTCGCCGCAGCCGGCCATGGCCGCGCCCAATTCCATCGGACGGCGCACCGTGTAGTTGCCCGATTTGCGCCGCGCCACGTCCAGCACCGCTTCGAGCGGCGGGAAGCTGCGCAGATCTGCCGCGAGATCGGCGAATTGACCTATCGCCAATTCGGTCCGCATGGCGTCGTAGCGCGGCCACACCCGCTGCAGGCGGCGGGCTTCAATACCGCTTTCGCGCAGCATCTGCTCCGCCCAAATGAGGCAAAGATCGCCCAGCAGAACGGCCGCCGACTCGCCGAATTTCTCTGCGCACGACGCTAGTTCGCGTTCGCGGTGCCACCGGGCCAGTAGCACGTGCGCCGCCGGACGACCCCGCCGTTGCGCCGAACGGTCCATGACATCGTCCTGGATCAGCGCGAAGGCGTGCAGTAACTCCAGACTCGCCGCGGCCGTTAACGCGGCTCCGCTCGGCGGGGCGCCACACAACCACCCGAGATACATGAAGGTCGACCGTAGACATTTGCCGTTAGACACGAACTGCGCCAGCATGTCGCCGACCGCATCGAGGCCCGCGCCAGCGAGGTCGGTGGCGCGGCGGGCCGAGACAAACTCCGCGACCGTGGCCAGCACCGCGGTGCGCATGCCCGCGCGCCACTCTTCGCCTCCCGGAGCGCCGCTCGCGGGCCACAACGAGGGGGCGAGCTGCGGGGCGCGGACCGCCGGTTGCGAAAGTACGCCAGGTAGACCGTTCGAAACACGCAAGCTCAACGTTTCATGCCCCTTTCATCGCGGCTCATAAAGCGGGTACGACGTTAGGGCGTATCGGGTTCAAGGATTCGGCCGATTAATTTAAGTTAATTAACCGTTAATCAAATTAAAGAGAGCGCGACCTGTGGTTATGCCCGCGTGGCGGTGAGGTATTCGGGGACGAACTCCGTGTCGCCGGGGCGGTGGCGCCGCCTTACCGGCCGTCCCACCGCCCCCAGCAGCTCGGTGACGTTGCGCTGCACCGTCTCCCAACCGTGGGCGGTCAAATACTCCGGTACGTAATGGTATTGCCCCGGATGGGTCAGGCTGGCCAGGTCGACGTCCACCCCGTTCTGGCGCAAGCCATCGACAAACGACCGCTCCGCCTCCAGCTGTAACGGCGTCCAGATGGGCATGTGGTCGGCGGCGAACCGGCTGCCGGTGGCGCTCATCGCGGTGACGCCCTGCAGCACGCGGTCCTGCACGGCGGGAGTCAGGTACCCGATCAGCAGCTGCTCGGCGATCCACACCGCGGGCGCGGTGGCGTCGAAGCCGACCCGCCGCAGGGCGGCCGGCCAATCCTGATGCAGAGCGACGCCCACGGCGCGCCGGCTCGCCGTCAGTTCGGCGCCCAATGCGCGCAGCGCTTCGGATTTGAAGTCGAGCACCTCGGGCCGGTCGATCTCGTAAACGGTTGTCCCCGGCGGCCACCACAGCCGGTACGGCCGGGTGTCCAGACCCGATGCCAGGATCACCACCTGGCGAAGGCCCGCCCTCCCCGCGTCGGCGACGAACTCGTCGACGAACCGGGTGTGCGCCGCGCAGACGTCCAGGAACCACGGACCCTCGGCGTCGTCGGCGCCGAACCGGTCGTCGTCGATCACGCGCACGAAGTGGTCGACCCCGGCGGCCCGCACCAACGGTTCGGCGAACGGATCGTCCAGCGTCCCCTTGTTCGTGGCTACCGCCCGCGCGGCGGCACCGAATGCCGCGGTCACCGCCACGCCCGTCGTTGCTGCCATGGGCGCTACACGCCGGACCGGCGCCGCAGGGTCAGCACGACCACCGCCCGCCAGCCGAGCAACAACAACCCGGTGACCGACGCCGCCACCACCACGAAACTCGCGGCAACGCCGGCGGAACTGGCCTTGCGCAACACCATGCCGACGACGACGGTGCACAGCCAGACGACCACCCCGGTCGGCACCACCTCGGTGGGGCGCCGCCAGGCGCGGGATGCCAGCCAGCCCACGACGGTTCCGGTGAGAAACGGCCAGGCGGTCGTCGCGACGCCGGCGAGGTTGAGTCCTTCGTCGTGGCTGCGACGCCCGGCGGCGCAGAACACCAGCACACCGATGACATCCATGGCCAGCCACAGCAGCCGTCGCATGCAGCGAGAGTACCGGGCAGGCCGCCGACCTTGACCCCGCCGCCACGCTGAACTTACATTCGTCAGAAATGAACGCACATTCACAAGGGCGCCTGGCCGTGGTGACCGGCGCCGGTTCGGGCATCGGCAAGGCGATCGCGCTGGCGTTCGCCGCACAGGGCGACCGGGTGATCGCCGCCGACCTCGACGAGGCCGCCGGCGCGGCCACCGCCAAGGAGCACCCCGGGCTGATCACCGCGCTGCCGGTGGACGTCGCCGACCCGGCCCAGGTCGACGCCCTGCGGGACGCGACGCACGGCGAAGCCGGCGTGCCCGACATCGTCATCAACTCCGCGGGATGGGATCGCACCGATCAATTCCTCAACGCCACACCGGAATTCGCGGCCAAGGTGGTGGCGATCAACTACCTGGGACCGGTGCACGTCTGCGCCGCGTTCCTGCCGGGAATGATCGAGACGCACGCCGGCGGGCGGGTCGTCAACGTGGCCAGCGACGCGGGCCGGGTCGGCAGCGCCGGGGAATCCATCTACGCCGGCGCCAAGGGCGGGGTGATCGCGCTGACCAAGTCGCTGGCCCGGGAGATGGCCCGTCATCAGATCACGGTCAACTGTGTGTGCCCCGGCCCGACCGACACACCGCTGTTCCACGCCCAGCCCGAGAAGCTGAAAGAAGCGCTGGTCAAAGCCATCCCGTTTCGCCGCCTAGCGCGACCCGAGGAGGTCGCCGCGGCCGTGCTGTTCTTTGCGTCGCCCGCCGCGTCGTTCATCACCGGACAGGTGATCAGCGTCAGCGGTGGCCTGACGATGGCTGGTTAAAGGCCGGTTAGTGGCAGGCTGAAACCTATGAGCACGCACAAACCTCCCGCCTTCGACCGGTACGACCCCCTGGGCCTGGACGCCTCGCTGTCCGACGACGAGCTCGCGGTGCGCGCCACCGTCAGAGAGTTCTGCGCCGAGCACGTCCTTCCCTACGTCGCGGAGTGGTTCGAGATCGGCGACCTGCCGGTGCGCGAACTCGCCAAAGGGTTCGGACAGCTCGGCCTGCTCGGCATGCACCTGGAGGGGTACGGGTGCGGCGGCGCCTCCGCCGTGCACTACGGCCTGGCGTGCGTGGAGCTGGAGGCCGCCGACTCCGGCCTGCGGTCGATGGTCTCGGTGCAGGGATCGCTGGCGATGTTCGCGATCTGGAACTTCGGGTCCGAGGAGCAAAAGCAGGAGTGGCTGCCCGGTATGGCGACCGGCGAACTGCTGGGGTGTTTCGGGCTGACCGAACCCGACGTGGGATCCGATCCGGCCGCGATGAAAACCCGTGCGCGACGCGACGGTTCGGATTGGGTGCTCAATGGCCGAAAGCTGTGGATCACCAACGGCTCGGTCGCCGATGTCGCGGTCGTGTGGGCGGCCACCGACGAGGGAATTCGGGGCTTTCTGGTGCCGCCCAGGACACCGGGATTCACCGCCAACACCATCCACCACAAGCTGTCGCTGCGGGCATCGATCACCAGCGAGCTGGTGCTCGACGACGTGCGGGTGCCCGCCGATGCGATGCTGCCCGAGGCGAAAGGCCTGCGGGGGCCGCTGTCCTGTTTGTCCGAGGCGCGCTACGGAATCATCTGGGGTGCCATGGGCGCGGCGCGGTCGGCCTGGCAGGCCGCGCTCGACTACGCCACGCAGCGCACCCAATTCGGGCGGCCGATCGCCGGATTCCAGTTGACCCAGGCAAAGCTCGTCGACATGGCGGTCGAGTTGCACAAGGGTCAGCTGCTGTCGCTGCAACTGGGCCGCCTCAAGGACAGCGTCGGACTGCGTCCCGAGCAGGTCAGCTTCGGCAAGCTGAACAACACCCGGGAGGCCATCAAGATCTGCCGGACCGCTCGAACGATTCTGGGCGGCAACGGCATATCGCTCGAGTACCCGGTCATCCGGCACATGGTCAACCTGGAGTCGGTGCTCACCTACGAAGGCACCCCAGAGATGCATCAGCTCGTCCTGGGCCAGGCGTTCACCGGTAGCGACGCCTTCCGGTAACCGGGGGAAGACATGGCCGCACGTCCGGAGTACACCGAAGAGCACCGGCAGTTCAGGGCGCTCGTCCGCGAGTTCGTGCAGCGGGTGGTGGTCCCGGCGCACGAGCGGGCCGAAACGCGGGGACAGTGGGACCGCTCGCTGTTCATCGAAGCGGGAAAGCTTGGGCTGCTCGGCTTTTCGGTGCCCGAGCAGCTCGGCGGCCCGGGAGTCAACGACTTTCGCTACAACGCGATCGTCATCGACGAACTGCAGCGGGCCGGCGCGGCGGCAGAGGCGATCGCGTTCACGCTGCAGAACGACGTGGTGCTGCCCTATCTCACCGACCTGGCCACGCCCGAGCAACAACGGCGCTGGCTGCCCGGCGTGGTGACCGGCGAGACGGTGCTCGGCATCGCCATGACCGAACCCGGCACCGGCAGCGACCTGGCCGGGATCCGCACCGCGGCGGTCCGAGACGGCGACCACTACGTCGTCAACGGCGCCAAGACGTTCATCTCCAACGGCCAGTGCGGCGACCTGTTCGTCGTCGCCGTGCGGACGTCACCCGATCGACACAAAGGCCTGTCGCTGCTGGTGGTCGACGCCGACACCCCGGGTTTCTCCCGGGGCCGCAACCTGGACAAGATCGGCCTGCACGCCCAGGACACCAGCGAGCTGACGTTCACCGACCTGCGGGTGCCCGCGGCCAATCTGCTCGGGGAAGAGGGCGCCGGCTTCTACCAGCTGATGCAGAACCTGCCGCAGGAGCGCCTTGCGCTGGGGGTGGGGGCGGTGGCCGCCGCCGAGGCCATCCTGGCCGAGACGCTGGAGTACGTGCGCGGACGCAAGGCGTTCGGCACGCCGATCGCCGGCTTCCAGCACAGCCAATTCGTTCTCGCCGAGGTGGCGACCGAAATCGACGTCGCCCGAACCTATCTCGACGACTGCCTGGCCCAGCACCTGACCGGCGAGCTGACGGCCGCGCGGGCCGCCCGGTTGAAATGGTGGACCACCGAACTGCAGGTGCGCACGGCCGATCGCTGCCTGCAGCTGCACGGCGGCTACGGCTACATGCGCGAGTACGCCGTGGCGCGCGCGTTCGTCGACGCCCGCATCCAGACGATCTACGGCGGGACCAACGAGATCATGAAGACGATCGTCGCCAAGGACCTGGGCATCTGATGGCGGTCGACTATGGCGCCCTGCCCGTCGAGGAGGCCGTCCGTGCGGCCCGGGCCAGCGCGCGGCGCCGCCAGGTGCTCGACGCCGCGGTCAAGGTCATGGGAACACACGGCTTCCACCAGATGTCCATGCAGGATCTGGCCGCCGAGGCCAAGGTCAGCGTTGGCCTCATCTACACCTATTTCGGCGGCAAGGAGGACCTGCTGCTGGCCACTATCGTGCGGATCCTCGACGTGTTCCGCGACCAGCTGGCGCCCGTGATGGCCGCCGCCGGCGACGACGTCGTGGACCAGCTGGCCGCGGGCATCAGCCGCTACATCCAGATCGTGGACGAGAACCTCGACGGCGTGGTGCTGACCTATCGGGAGAGCCGGACGCTGGCGCCGGCCGACCGGGCCAGGATCAAGGAACTCGAAATCGCCTCCGCCGCACCGCTGCGCGCGGTCATCGAAACCGGTATCGCCGCGGGCGTCTTCCGCGATGTCGACGTCGACCTCACCGTGTTCGACATCATGCTGCTCGCCCACGGCTGGGCGCTCAAGCACTGGCATTTCGGTCCCGCCTACACCCGCGACGAGTACATCCGGCTGCAGACCCGCCACCTGCTCCACGCATTGGTGCGCGACGACCGTCGCGCCGATTACGAACACGTGCTGGAATGAAGCCATGAGACTCACCGCGCTCCGTAACATGGCCGCCGCGTTCGCGCTGGGCGCCGTCGTCGTGGCGCCGACGGCCGGCGCCGACCCCACCGTCGCGCTGCCCCCGATGACATCGAACGGCGGCGGCCCGATCATCGGCGGTGGCAGCAACGCCGGGATCGCGCAGCAGCTGTTCAGCTTCGGCACTCCCAACGTGCAGGAGGTCGACGGCTCGGACGCGGCGCAATTCATCACGGCCGCCGCCGGGAGCGCCAATCCTCAACTGGCCGCCCCCTTCTCGCTGATGCGCCGGGCGCTGGCATGCCAGACGAACAACGCCGGGTTCGGGGCGCGCGCCTACCGGCGCAGCGATGGGCAATGGGGCGGCGCGATGGTGGTCGCGGCCAAGAGCGCGACGCCCAACATGGACGGCCTGGCGGGCTGCGCCAAGACGAATTGGCGCAGGGCCACGGCCGGCACGCAGAGCTCGCTCTGCAACAGCGGCTGGAGCACCCCCAACACCTACGAGAGTCGCCGCGGCGAGACCTACTACATCCTGCTCGCCGGCACCTCCGACGACTTCTGCACCGCGGTCAACGGGAAATTCAAGGACAACTCCAACGGGTGGCCGTTCTAGCCCGCGGCTCGAAATGGGTTGCGCGAGTGGCTGGTTCGGCCTTCAGCCGGCCGACCCTCGCCCAGACTAAGGTAAGGGTTACCATTCTCGAATATCCCCGTGGCCACAATTAATCCCGCCATAAGTTGCCGCCGTTTGAATTCAATACATTTCATGCGAACGGGGAACTCCCACCGGAAAGACCGGCGCGCCGGGTTTTCGAAATCCACTGTCGCAACGGCGAAGACGCCGTAGACTTCCGCCATCGGGTGATCGGGTGATCGGGCAAACAAAAGAAATTGTCCATCCATGAACGGGGTTGGCGTTATGTCACGATTGACCGGCAAAATCATTCTCGCAGCGATGCTCGGATTCACCGTCTGCGCGGCTTCGGCTTGCACGACGCCGATAACCATCGACTGCGGTCCGGGCCTGACCTGCCAGTAACCGCAGGCCTTATCCGCGGCTTCGGCAAGGGATCGCCCACCCCCGCGGCGGGCGATCCCTTGCCGTACCGCTGAGTTCATTCGGATTGTGCTGTGCGACAGCCGGATCTGCGGGCTCCCGTGCCGATCTGTGCCTTGCCGTGACGTCCGAGGGGTCCTAGTCGTACGGTGGACATGCGCTGGCAGCAGCGTGCGACCAGAACGACGAGGCCAATAAGGGGTGAGCATGTCGCGTCATCACGTCGTCATCATCGGAAGCGGATTCGGCGGTTTGAACGCGGCCAAGGCCCTCAAACGGGCGGACGTGGATGTCACGTTGATCTCGAGGACGACCACTCACCTGTTCCAGCCGCTGCTGTACCAGGTGGCCACCGGCATCCTGTCCGAAGGCGACATCGCCCCGACCACCCGGCTGATCCTGCGTCGGCAGAAGAACGTCCGGGTGCTGTGGGGCGAGGTCAGCGGCATCGACCTGACGGCGAAGACCGTGACGTCGCACCTGATGGGCATGGAGACGGTGACGCCCTTCGACAGCCTCATCGTGGCCGCCGGCGCGCAGCAGTCCTATTTCGGCCACGACGAGTACGCCGCCTTCGCGCCCGGCATGAAGAGCATCGACGACGCCCTCGAGCTGCGGGCCCGCATCCTCGGTGCGTTCGAGGCCGCCGAAGTCGCCACCGACCCGGACGAGCGGCAACGCCGCCTGACGTTCGTGGTGGTCGGCGCCGGGCCGACCGGAGTGGAGCTGGCCGGCGAGATCGTCCAGCTCGCCGAGCGCACCCTAGCCGGGGCTTTCCGGACGATCACGCCCAGCGAATGCCGGGTCATCCTGCTCGACGCGGCGCCCGCGGTGTTGCCGCCGATGGGTGAAAACCTGGGCCTCAAGGCGCAACGCCGGCTGCAGAAGATGGACGTCGAGATCCAGCTCAACGCGATGGTGACCGCGGTGGACTACATGGGCATCACCGTGAAAGACGCCGACGGCAGCGAGCGCCGCATCGAATGCGCGTGCAAGGTGTGGGCCGCGGGCGTGCAGGCCAGCGCGCTGGGCAAAATGGTCGCCGAGCAGTCCGACGGAACCGAGACCGACCGCGCCGGACGGGTCATCGTCGAGCCCGACCTGACCGTCAAGGGGCATCCGTACGTGTTCGTGGTCGGCGACCTGATGTCCGTCCCCGGCGTACCGGGGATGGCCCAGGGCGCGATCCAGGGCGCGCACTACGTCACCAATCTGATCAAGCAGGCGGTGAAGGGCCACGACGATCCGGCCAACCGCAAGCCGTTCAAGTACTTCGACAAGGGCAGCATGGCCCTGATCTCGCGGTACAGCGCCGTCGCGAAGGTAGGCAAGCTGGAGTTCGGCGGCTTCATCGCCTGGCTGGCGTGGCTGCTGTTGCACCTCTTGTACCTGGTTGGTTTCCGCAACCGCATCGCCGCCATGTTCTCCTGGGGGATCTCCTTCCTGGGCCGCACTCGCGGCCAGATGGCCATCACCAGCCAGATGATGTACGCCCGGCCGGTGGTGGACTGGGTGGAGCGGCAGGCGCAAGAGGGGACGCTGGCGGCGGCCGAACGCATCGACGCCGCCGAGAAACAAGCCGGTTAGCTCAGCGCCTGGTCGATGTCGGCGATCAGGTCGTCGGTGCCCTCCAGCCCGACCGAGATCCGGACCACGCCGTCGCCCAGGCCGATCGCGGCGCGGCCCTCCGGGCCCATCGCCCGGTGGGTGGTGGTGGCCGGGTGGGTGACAAGGGATTTGGCGTCGCCCAGATTGTTGGAGATGTCGATCAGCCGCAGCTTGTCCAGCACCTCGAAGGCCCGTTGCTTGGCGGCGCTTTCGGGGCAGTCGAGCGCGAAGGTGATCACCGTGCCCCCGCCCGACATCTGCCGCTTGGCCAGGTCGTATTGCGGGTGCGACGGTAGATACGGGTAGCGAACCCAGCTCACCGCCGGATGGGTCTCCAGGAATTCCGCGATCCGGTGCGCCGAGGAGTTGCTGTGCTCGACCCGGATCGCCAGCGTCTCAAGGCCTTTCACCAACACCCAGGCATTGAACGCGCTCAGCGCCGGTCCGGTGTGCCGCATCAGCTTCTGCACCGGGCCGTCGATGTACTCCTTGTCGCCGAGGATGGCGCCGCCCAGCACCCGGCCCTGACCGTCGATGTGCTTGGTGCCCGAGTACACCACCACGTCGACCCCCAGGGGAATGCCCTGCTGCAGCAGCGGTGTGGCAAAGACATTGTCCAACACCACTTTTGCCCCCGCCGCGTGGGCAAGATCGACGACCGCGGCGATGTCCACCAACGACTGCATCGGGTTCGACGGCGTCTCGAAGAACACCGCCGCGGTGGGGACGGACAGCGCCTCCTCCCACTGCGCGAGGTCGTCGCCGTCCACGAAGACGGTCTCGACGCCCCAGCGCGGCAGGATCTCGTTGCACACCACGAAACACGACCCGAACAGGCTGCGCGCCGCGACCAGCCGGTCCCCGGCGCCCAGCAGCGCGCCCAGCGAGGTGAACACCGCGGCCATTCCGCTCGCGGTGGCGAACGCCGCGGGGGCGCCCTCGATCAGGCGCAACCGCTCCTCGAACATCGTCACGGTCGGGTTCCCGTACCGCGAGTACACGTAGTGGTCGAGCTCGCCGGTGAACGAGCGCTCCGCGACGGCCGCCGAGGAGTAGACATAGCCGGACGTCAAAAACATCGCCTCGGCCGTCTCGTCGAAGCCCGAGCGCAGCAGCCCGCCCCGCACGCCGAGGGTGGCCTGACTGACGCCGTCGGGCAGCGCCTTGGGGGCGCGGACGGAATCCCCCGAGGGGTGGGTCATAGCTGCTTCCAGGGCAATCCGATGGCGCGCCAGCCCGATTCGCCGCGCAGCCCCCGGGCGTTCGGGTGGCCCTCGAAGCCGTCCAGCACGTTGTAGGCCGGCGTGATGCCGGTCCGGGTGGCGACCTCGGCGGCGCCGATCGAGCGGTTGCCCGAGCGACACAGGAAGACGACCGGACGTTCGGCGTCGGTTTCAGGCACCCGGTCGCGCAGTTCGTCGGCGAAGTTGGCGTTGTACCTGCCATCCGAGGTGTTCCACTCGATGAACACCACCTCGCGGCCCAGGCTGGACAGGTCGGGCACCCCGACGAACCGCCATTCGTCGTCGGTGCGCACGTCGACCAGCACAGCGTCGGGGTTCTCGCTGAGCAGTTCCCATGCCTGCTGGGGGGTGATGTCTCCGGCGTAGCCCGCGCGCTCTGTGCTCATGACCTCGAATCGTAACGAGGTCACCTTGCCGCCCGATAACTCAGTGCGCGGGCTCGCGCGCGGCCAGGCGGCTGGCGACCTCGCGGGCGCGGTCGAGCGCCGCAGCCACCTCCGGCGCCGTCGCCAACGCCTGGTATCCGCGCCCGACCACGCGCAGGTCGCTCTCCGGCACGCTCAGCGCCCGGGCCAGCGCGGCGCTCGGCGCGTCGGCGCGCTCGACCCGGTGGGCCGCGCCCGGCGAAATCATCATGGTGTCCACCGGCAGGCCCAGAACGGTGCGGGCCTGCAGCTCGAACGCCGAGAGCCGCTGGCTGGGCACCGTCGCCCAGGCGCTGGCGGTGGGGAAGGGCGTGACGTCGGCGAAGTACACCTCGTCGCCGTTGATCATCAACTCGACGCCGAATACGCCGCGGCCGCCGAGCGCCTTGACGATCCGCGCCGCGATCGATTTGGCGGCATCCATCGCCGCCGCGCTCATCTGCTGCGGTTGCCACGATTCCAGCGCGTCGGCGTGGCCACCGCGATGGCCGATGGGCGAGCAGAATTCGATCGCCGGTCCCCCGGGCCCGTCGCTGCGGACGGCCAGCAGGGTGACGTAAAACTCGACCTCCACCACGGTTTCGGCCAGCACGCGGTGCTGGTCCCCGTAACCTCCCGTCGCGCGCTGCCAGGCCGCCGCGAGGTCGTCGGGGCCCGACGCCACCGACTGTCTCCGCCCGGCGGCCGCGAGCACCGGCTCCACCAGCAGCGGGTAACCGGCGTGGGCCCCGACCGCCTCGAGTTCGCCGGCGGAGCCGGCGAACCAGAACGGCGCCGTGGGCAGCCCCAGCTCGTCGGCGGCCAACCGGCGCAGGCCCTCCCGGTCGGCGGCCAGCCGCACGGCCCGCGCGCCGGGCACCAGCTGGGTGCCCCCGGCCTCGAGGCCCTCGAGCGCCCGGGGCGCAACGGCGTCGGTGGCGGCCACGACGACGTCCGCGTGCAGCCCCCGCACCGCCTTGGTCAGCTCCTCGGCGTCGGTCATCGGGACCGCCAGCGACTCATCGGCCACCCCGTCCGCGCGCTCACCGACGACGATCACCCGCGCGCCGAGGCGCCCCAGCGCGATCGACAGTTCCCGGCTGAGCTCACCGGAACCCAGCACCACCACGCGCGGCCTGGCGTCGGCTTCCGTGGTCGGCGCTTGCGAGGGCACGGCGAGCGCGGTGGTCCTGTCGTCTTGTCCTTCGGTCGGGCCGTCAGTCACCGCTCAAGGATAGGTCGGTCGCGCGGGTGCCAGGCCTGGCCGCGCTAGGGCGACTGCCCGGCTAGGGCTGGCCGGGAAGCAGCCGCACCATCAGCCCGTTGGCCTCCGCCAGCACCGCTTCGTGGCCATCGACGAGTTCCGCGGCCACGAACGCCTTGCGGCCCTCGGTGCTCGTGACGCGGCCGCGCACCGCCAGCGGCGCGTCGATCGGGGTGACCTTGCGGTAGTCGACGTGCAGGAAGGCCGTTCGGCTGATGGGACGCCCCGCGGCATGCGACACCATGCCGAACATGTGGTCGAACAGCAGCGGCAGCACGCCGCCGTGCACGGCGTGGTTCCCGCCGACGTGAAACCGGCTGAAGTAGCCGGTCATCTCGACCCCGTCCGGCGCGTATTTCGTCAACGTCCAGGGCGGCAGCAGCAGGCTGCCCATGCCGGGCAGGTCGGGCGTCCGCCCGGCCGGCGCCTTGCCCTCGTCGGCCTGGAACGGGCCAAGCAGCTGCACCAGGGCCTCGGCGCGGTCGGCCGCGTCGTCCCACACGTCATCGCCGGGATCGGCGGACACGGCCAGGTCCTGCAGCTGGCGCATGGCCGCGACGAACCGGCCGAATCCCGGGCCGGGGCTGGCCGGGCCGTATTCGGGAAATCCGCCGTGGTGTTCGTATTCGGGGTCGAGCTCCTTGGGATCCGGCTCCGTCACGGGCGGGCCGCCAGGACGTCGCGGCGCACAATCGTCTGTTCCCGTCCCGGGCCGACGCCGATGCACGAAACATGGGCTCCGGCAAGCTCTTCCAGCCGCAGCACGTAATCACGCGCCTTGGCGGGCAGGTCGTCGAATTCGCGGGCGTCCGAGATGTCCTCCCACCAGCCCGGCAACTCCTCGTAGATCGGCTCGGCGCGGGCCAGGTCGGTCTGCGTCATCGGCATGTCGGCGGTGCGCTCGCCGTCGATGCGATAACCGACGCAGATCGGCACCGTTTCCAGGCTGGAGAGCACGTCGAGTTTGGTCAGGAAGAAGTCGGTGATGCCGTTGACCCGCGTGGCGTAGCGGGCGATGACGGCGTCGAACCAGCCGCAGCGGCGCCGCCGCCCGGTGGTCACACCGAACTCGCCGCCAGTCTTGGACAGGTATTCGCCGTTCTCGTCGAACAGCTCGGTGGGGAACGGCCCGGAGCCCACGCGGGTGGTGTAGGCCTTGAGGATCCCGAGCACGGTGGTGATGCGGGTGGGCCCGATGCCGGACCCGACGGCCGCGCCGCCGGCGGTCGGATTCGACGATGTCACATAGGGATATGTGCCGTGGTCGACGTCGAGCAGGGTGCCCTGGGAGCCCTCCAGCAGGACCGTCTCGCCGGTCTCGAGCGCGGCGTTGAGCAGCCGGCGGGTGTCGCGGATGCGATGGCGGAACCCCTCCGCCTGTTCCAGGAGGGCCTCGACGACCTGGTGCGGGTCCAGGGCCTTGCGGTTGTAGATCTTGACCAGGATCTGGTTCTTGAGTTCCAGCGCGGCCTCGATCTTGTGGGTCAGCTGGTCGGGGTCGAGCACGTCGGCGACCCGAATCCCCTGGCGGGCGATCTTGTCCTGGTAGCAGGGCCCGATGCCGCGGCCCGTGGTGCCGATCTTCTTGTTACCCATGTAGCGCTCGGTGACCTTGTCGATGGCCACGTGGTAGGGCAACAGCAGGTGCGCGTCGGCCGAGATCAACAGCTTGGTGGTGTCCACGCCGCGGTCCTCGAGGCCTTTGAGCTCGTCGAGCAGCACGCCGGGGTCGACCACCACACCGTTGCCGATGACGTTGGTGACGCCGGGAGTCAGCACTCCCGACGGGATCAGGTGCAGCGCGAAGTTCTCGCCGCTGGGCAGGACGACGGTGTGCCCGGCGTTGTTGCCCCCCTGATAGCGCACCACCCACTGCACGCGTCCACCGAGCAGGTCAGTGGCTTTACCTTTGCCCTCGTCACCCCATTGGGCGCCGATGAGGACGATTGCCGGCATGACTTGCTCCCGCCTGCTTACTGTGGCTCTACTGGCAGGGCGCCGTATCTCTCAGCGCCGCCACGGTTTTCGGCATCTCCCGTTGGCTCGGGCTGCCGACCTGTACCAGCGCCGCGGTTAACCACTTTAGGACCGGGCGCGTAGCCGGACGCGTCTTTGCTTGGCGCGCTCACGTGGCGATCCTAAACGTCGGGTAGCTACGGACTTGTGCCAAGGGCCGATTGATCGCTGCTCGTGTCCCGGACGGCCGCGGCTCATCCATCCGTCGCCGCGGGCAGCCGTCCGCTGAGCGGCATTTCCGCCGATGGGCCTGCGCTCGGAGCACTTGCCGGCACGGGCGGTTTGCCCGCACATACACCGCCGCGGGTCGGCGCGTCCAACATCAGGCACAAGCCCTTCGTGTCACGACGGGGCTTCTTGGCCGCCCAACCCTGCCACACGGGTTTCCCGTTCCAACTGACCAGCGTCCAGCCATCGTGCGGATTGCCCTGGATTTCGACAACGCCGGCGTTGGGCAGCGGATCGAAGAGCAAGAGCAGCGGGTCGGGGTTCTTGACGGTCATCATCGTCCCGACGCCGATCGCAAACTCGCTGGAGACCGCCACTTCGGTGATCTTGCCGCCCGCGGACCGAACCGGGTTGGCCATGGCATTGCCGTACATCATTTGCAGGGAGTCGTTGAAGCGGCTCCCGTTGGTCACCGCGTTGCCGTACATCGTTTGCAGCGCGCCGTTGAAGCGTTTGTCGAATTCAAACCCGTTAGCGTCGGTGGAGCCCGGCGCCAGCATCGGCACGATGCGTAGCCCCAGCAGCCACGCCACCGGGCCTAGCAGGTAGACCAGCCCAGCGAGGCTGAACTGGGGTAAGCCATTGAAGGCGCCGGCGTCGATCTCGTTGAGCCCGGGCAATGCCTGAACATTCATCCCCAACATGGCCGCCAACGGCGCCGCGGTCTGCTGTGTCCTGATCAACTGCGACGCGTAAATCGCGGCCACCGGGCCCTGCGCGGCGAGCACGTTGGCGATGTTCTGCGCCTGTTTCTGGCCGAGCGCAGTGAGTACCGCTCCGGGCACCGACGTGTCGATCACGCCCGCCGCATTGGCCTCCGATTGGCCATGCCGCACCAAGTCGATCACGATCGATTCGTCGGCCGAGGCCCTCGCCGGCCCGACGCACAGCAGGACAGTCGAAAGCGCTACGGCGCCAACACGGCGGAGTTGCTTCGTCAGCAATGGACGCGCGTGGGGCCGGTACCAGATACGGGCGGCGCGCTTCGCGCGGTTGAGAAGACGGCGGTGAGTCGGCGAATGGCAGTTCTCCGTTCTCTTAGCCACCCATTCGTTTGACCCCGTGGCAGGAGTAAAGTATCCGGTTGTTACCAGGCGGTGGCGCAACGACTTTCATAGTCTGAAACCATGTTGTGACTGCGTCGTTATCGTGAGATCGTGCCGTGCACAGACGGTCTGGCTGCCGAGCAAACGAGATACGTTGAAAAACAAGAATATTGGTACTGCTCAATTGGACGGGCTGTGACGCGAGAAGATCCTCCCGTAGGGGTGTTGGTGTTCGGCGATCGGCGCGTGCCACGGCCGCTCACCGGCGTGCCGGTTCACTCGGCCGACACCGACGCCGCGATCGGCCCCTACCCGCGGCTCGTCGTGATAGGGGCCGAC
The DNA here is from genome assembly GCF_001665605.1 of Mycobacterium sp. 852014-50255_SCH5639931. Taxonomy (GTDB): domain Bacteria; phylum Actinomycetota; class Actinomycetes; order Mycobacteriales; family Mycobacteriaceae; genus Mycobacterium; species Mycobacterium paraffinicum. Next base: position 47,709 of record NZ_LZSV01000003.1, on the reverse strand, counting down.
GCCGACCTGGCCGCCGTGCTGACCCGGCTGCTGCGCGCCGACCGGCTCGACATCGAGGTGGCCTACGTGCCGCGCCGCCGCACCCGCGCGACCCGGATCTACCGCCTGCCCGCCGGGCGGCGCGCGGCGCGGCGCGCCCGGCGAGGGCCCGCGCGGCGCGTCACCCTGGTCCGCGACGAGACCGGGTCCGTGATCGTCGGCCGGGCCGCCTGGCTGCCCGGCGAAGGCCGGCGCCTGCGCGGCGAGGCCGTCGTCGACGACACCGTGTTGTTCGACGGCGACGCCCCCGCCGTCGACGTCGAGCCGACGCTGGCCGTCCCGGGCCTGCGCGCCCGCGTGGCGACGGGCCGGCGCCGCTGGGTCGCCGGCCGCGCGGTCCAGCTGGGCAGCACCGGCGTCACCGTGGTGCGCGACGGCGTGCCCGCGCCGCGCCCGGCGCGCCGGTCCACGTTTTACCGCAACGTCGAAGGCTGGCTGGCGGTCCGCTAGTTTCGACCGGTGAGCCTGCCCGCCCGGCGCGAATCGGTCCGTCCCAGCCCCATATTCCTGGCCCTCGTCGGCCTGACGGCGGTGGGCGGCGTGCTGGCCTGGCTGGCCGGCAGCACCGTGCGGCCGCTGGCGTATTTCGGGGTGTTCACCTTTGTGATCGCCGGCTGGTTGGTGTCGCTGTGCCTGCACGAGTTCGGGCACGCCGTGACCGCCTGGCGATTCGGCGACCACGACGCCGCCGTGCGCGGCTACCTGACGCTAGATCCGCGGCGCTACAGCCATCCCGCGCTGTCGCTCCTGCTGCCGATGGTGGTCATCGCGCTGGGCGGCATCGGCCTGCCGGGCGCCGCGGTGTACGTGCGGACCTGGTTCATGACGCCGAACCGGCGCAGCCTGGTCAGCCTCGCGGGGCCGGCCGCCAATCTGGTGCTGGCGGTGCTGCTGCTGGCGCTGACGCGGTTGTTCTACGACCCTTTCCACCAGGTGCTGTGGGCCGGGGTCGCGTTCCTGGGTTTTCTGCAGCTGACCGCGGTGGTGCTCAACCTGCTGCCCATCCCGGGCCTGGACGGCTACGACGCCCTGGAGCCGCACCTGAGTCGGGAGACGCAGCGCGCGGTGGCGCCGGCCAAGCAGTACGGCTTTTTCATCCTGCTGTTCCTGCTCCTGGCCGCCAGCCATTGGTTCTTTCAGATGGTGCTCTGGCTGTTCGAGTTCTCCGGCGTGCCGACGTGGCTGGTGTCCGCGGGCAACGTGCTGACCCGCTTCTGGAGCCGCTGGTTCTGACCCTTGCCATATATGCGTGGATCCGCATACATTGCACGGCATGGGCGCCGGTCACAATCACAGTCCCGCCGAGACCGATGGGTCCCGGCTGATTCCCCGCATGGTCGCCGCCGCCGCAATTCTGGCGGCGTTTTTCGTCATCGAGTTGACTACCTCGTTGCTGATCAACTCGATCGCGCTGCTGGCCGACGCGGGCCACATGCTGACCGACGTCGTCGCCGTCTTCATGGGCCTGGCCGCGGTGACGCTGGCCCGGCGGGGCAGCTCGTCACCGTCGCGGACGTACGGCTGGCACCGGGCCGAGGTGTTCACGGCGGTCGCCAACGCGGGGCTGCTGATGGGGGTCGCGCTGTTCATCCTCTGGGAAGCCATCCAGCGGCTCAGGGAGACCCCGTCGGTCCCCGGCATGCCGATGATCGTGGTCGCGCTGGCCGGGCTGCTCGCCAACCTGGTGGTCGCGTTGCTCCTGCGGTCGCACTCCGAACAGAGCCTGGCGGTCAAGGGCGCCTACATGGAGGTGGTCGCCGACAGCGTCGGCAGCCTGGGCGTGCTGATCGCCGGTGTGGTGACCGTGACGACGCGGTGGCCGTATGCCGACGTGGTGGTCGCCGTGCTGGTCGCGCTGTGGGTGCTGCCGCGGGCGATCTCGCTGGCCCGCGACGCGTTGCGGATCCTCTCCGAATCGTCGCCGACCCACATCGACGTGGAGGAGCTGCGCTCGGCGCTGGGCGCCGTCGACGGCGTGTCCGAGGTCCACGACCTGCACGTCTGGACGCTGTCGCCGGGCAAGGACATGTGCACCGCGCACTTGCGGAGCACCGGTGACTCCACCCGGGTGCTCCACGACGCGCGTGCGGTGCTGTCGGCCCGCGGGCTGCAGCACGCCACCGTCCAGATCGACACCCCGGGCGACGCGGGCTGTTCGGAAAACTTCTAGAGCCCCAGGGCCGGGCGCGCCTCGGGGTCGCAGTCGTCCAGCAGATCCAGGCAGCGCAGGTACTCGTCGGGCTCGCCGATCGTGTCGGCGGCCTGCGCCAGCGCCGCGACGCACCGCAGGAACCCGCGGTTCGCCTCGTGCGCATACGGGACCGGGCCGAAACCCTTCCAGCCGTTGCGCCGCAGCTGGTCCAGGCCGCGGTGATAGCCGGTCCGGGCGTACGCGTAGGCGGTGATGGCCTGGTCGTCGGCCAGCGCCTGCTCGGCCAGTGCCGCCCAGGCCACCGACGCCGACGGGTGCGCGGCGGCGACGATCCCGGGTTTCTCGCCGGCGAGCAGTTCCGCCTCGGCGTCGGGATCGCCCGGCAGCAGGGTCGGATCAGGTCCCAGAAGGTCTCGCGGCGGCGTCATGGCTCCTATTCTGCAGCTGCCCCGTTTCGCCGGGGTGGCGGACCTCGACCATCGCCCCATCGATGGGGGCGGGTCGCTAAGCTCCAACTACCCCACCCGATAGCGGAGGACAGCCGTACTCATGCCCCAGCCACCCGAGCCCGACCGCGGCGGCGCGCCGCATCCGCCTGGGCACGAATGGGCCGCGCAATCAGGCGAGGACGCGACCGAGAGCGTCCCGCTGGTACCCAGCGACTCCGAGACCGAGACGGTGGTGATCAAACCCGATTCCGTCGGCGATCCGAAGGATCCCGAGCAGGAAGCGGACGGCCAGCAGCGCGAACGCCGTTTCACCGCGCCCGGATTCGACGCGCGAGAGACCACGGTGATCGCCACCACCCCGGAGCCCGCCACCGAAGTGTTCTCGACACCTCCGGAAGGCCAGACAGCACAGTTCGGCCAGCCCGCCAAACCGGCTGTGCCGCAATCGATCCCACCCCGGCTAGGGGGAAAGCTCCGCACGTCCCGGCAGTTCAACTGGGGCTGGGTGCTGGCGCTGGTCCTGATCGTGCTGGCGCTGGCCGCCATCGCGATCCTGGGCACGGTGCTGCTCACCCGCGGCAAACACACGAAGGTGTCGCAGGAAGACCGGGTTCGGACCACGATCCAGGGCTTCGACACCGCGATTCAAAAGGGCGACCTGACCACGCTGCGCACCATCACCTGCGGCACCACCCGCGACGGGTACGCGGACTACGACGAGCATTCGTGGGACGAGACCTACCGCCGGGTCTCGGCGGCCAAGCAGTATCCGGTGATCGCCAGCATCGACCAGGTGGTGGTCAACGGCCAGCACGCCGAGGCCAACGTCACCACGTTCATGGCGTACGACCCCTCGCTGCGGTCGACCCGCAGCCTGGACCTGCAGTACCGCGACGAGCAGTGGAAGATCTGCCAGTCCCCGAGCGGCTAGGTCACCCGTCAGCGCCGAACGTGTAACCAGGGCGAATTTCGGGCCGGAATTTCGCCATGAGTGCACGCTCGGCGAAGCCGCTAGCCGCCCACGGACTTTCCGGCGCAGTGCAGGTCGGCGCAGGCCTCCACCACGCGCTCGGTCATCGAGGCCTCGCCCTTCTTCAGGTAGCTGCGGGGGTCGTAGACCTTCTTGGCGCCCACCTCGCCGTCGACCTTCAACACGCCGTCGTAGTTGCTGAACATGTGGCCGGCGATCGGGCGGGTGAACGCGTACTGGGTGTCGGTGTCGACGTTCATCTTCACCACGCCGTAGCGCAGCGACTCCTCGATCTCGGACTTGAGCGAGCCCGACCCGCCGTGAAAGACGAAGTCGAACGGCTTGGCGCCGTCGGGCAACCCGAGCTTGGCGGCGGCCACCTGCTGCCCCTGGGCCAAAATGTCGGGGCGCAGCTTGACGTTGCCCGGCTTGTAGACGCCGTGCACGTTGCCGAACGTCGCGGCCAGCAGGTACTTGCCGTGCTCCCCGTGGCCCAGGGCCTCGATGGTCTTCTCGAAGTCCTCCGGCGTGGTGTACAGCTTGTCGTTGATCTCGTGGGCGACGCCGTCTTCCTCGCCGCCCACCACTCCGATCTCGATCTCCAGGATGATCTTGGCGGCCGCGGCCTGCTTGAGCAGTTCCTGCGCGATGACCAGGTTCTCGTCGATCGGCACGGCCGAGCCGTCCCACATGTGCGACTGAAACAGCGGGTCCTGACCCACGGCCACCCGCCGGGCCGAGATCGCCAGCAGCGGCCGCACGTAGCTGTCCAGCTTGTCCTTGGGGCAGTGGTCGGTGTGCAGCGCCACGTTGATCGGGTACTTGGCCGCGACGACGCGGGTGAACTCGGCCAGCGCCACCGCACCGGTCACCATGTCCTTGACCCCCAGGCCGGAGGCGAATTCCGCACCGCCGGTGGAGAACTGGATGATGCCGTCACTGCCGGCGTCGGCGAAGCCCTTGATCGCGGCGTTGACCGTCTCGGAGGAGGTGCAATTGATGGCCGGGAAGGCGTACGAGTTCTCCTTGGCACGTCCCAGCATCTCGGCGTAGACCTCGGGGGTGGCGATGGGCATGGGCTCCTCCTGGCGACTGGGCCCATCCAGTATCGCAACACCGGTATGTTGAAGCATCGTGAGCACCACCGTGACGGCCCTGCCGCACATCTTCGACCCGATGTACTGGTTGGGCGCCGACGGGGTCTTCGGATCCGCGGTGCTGCCCGGCATCCTGGTCATCGTCTTCATCGAGACCGGCCTGCTGTTTCCACTGCTGCCCGGCGAATCGCTGTTGTTCACCGGTGGGCTGTTGGCCGCGCACCCGAACCCACCGGCCAGCATCTGGGTGCTGGCCCCGGCCGTCGCCCTGGTGGCGATCCTGGGCGATCAGACCGGCTATTTCATCGGCCGGCGGATCGGCCCGGCGCTGTTCAAGAAGGAAGACTCCCGGTTCTTCAAGAAGCACTACGTGACGGAGTCGCACGCCTTCTTCGAGAAATACGGGCCGTGGGCGATCATCCTGGCGCGGTTCGCGCCGTTCGTGCGGACGTTCGTCCCGCCGGTCGCCGGGGTGTCCTACATGCGCTACCCGGTATTCCTGGGCTTCGACATCGTCGGCGGCATCCTGTGGGGCGGCGGCGTGACGCTGGCGGGCTACTTCCTGGGCAACGTGCCGTTCGTACACCACAACCTGCAGAAGATCCTGCTGGCGATCCTGGTGATCTCGCTGATGCCGGCGTTCATTGCGGCCGTGCGGAGCTACCGGGCCCGCCGGCGGGGGGCGGCCGGCGGGGAGCCCGACTCAGGACACCCGACTCCTGCGGTACGCAACGAAAGCGTCTAGCAGTTCCGGTCGGTCGATCGAGCTCTGCTGCACGGCCTCGCCCGGCGCGGCGCCCAGCAGGATCCGCTTGATCGGGATTTCCAGCCGTTTGCCGGTCAGCGTCCGCGGTATGCCGGGGACCGCGAGGATGTCGTCGGGCACGTGGCGCGGGGAGGCATGCTGACGAATGGCCGCCACGATCCGCGACCGCAGCCCGTCGTCGAGTTCGGCGCCGTCGGCCAGGGTCACGAACAGCGGCATCCAGTACCCGCCGTCGTCCTGCTCGACGCCGACCACCAGGCAGTCACCCACCTCAGGCATGCCCTCCACCGCCGTGTAGATCTCCGCGCTGCCCATCCGCACGCCCAACCGGTTCAGGGTGGCGTCCGAACGACCGTGCACCACAACGGATCCCCGATCGGTGATGGTGATCCAGTCGCCGTGACACCACACCCCCGGATACTTCTCGAAGTAGGCGGCCCGGTACCGGCTGCCGTCGTCGTCGTTCCAGAAGAACACCGGCATCGAGGGCATCGGCTCGGTGATCACCAGCTCGCCCTCTTCACCGATGACCGGATGGTTCGGCCCGACCCAGGATTCGATGGCCGCGCCCAGGCAGATGCACGACAGCTCACCGGCCACCACCGGCAGGATCGCGCAGCCGCCGATGAAGGCGGTGCAGACGTCGGTGCCGCCGCTCATCGAGATCACCGGCACTGACCGGCCGAGTCCCTCTTGGACCCAACGGAATCCGGACGCGGGCAGCGGTGAACCGGTGGAACCCACCGCGCGCAACCCGTCCAGCGGGTACGTCGCCCCCGGCTTGAGCTCCTTCTTGGCGCAGGCCAGCAGGTAACCCGCCCCGGCTCCGAGGACGTTGACTTGCGCCTCGGCGGCGACCCGCCAGAGCCCGTCGGTGCCCAAATGCGTTGGGCTGCCGTCGTAGAGCACGATGGTGGTGTCGGCCAGCAGCCCGGACAGCTGCAGGTTCCACATCATCCAGCTCGTCGAGGAGTACCACAGGAAGCGCTCGCCGGCGTGCAGCTCCAGTTGCAGGCTCAGGTACTTCAGGTGCTCGAGCACCACGCCGCCGTGACCGTGCACGATGCCCTTCGGCTTGCCGGTGGTGCCGGACGAGAACATCACCCACAGCGGGTGCGCGAACGGCACGGGGGTGATGTCCAGCCCGGCATCCGATTCCACCGCCGTCGCCCACGCGACGCTGTCGCCGTCGGCCGCGAGCCCCAGCCGCGGCACCACCACGGTGGCCCGCAGGCTGGGCATCGCCGCCCGGATCGTGTCCAGCTCCGCGCGCCGGTCGATGCGCTTGCCGTCGTACACCGACCCGTCGGTGGCCACCAGCACCGCCGGCTCGACCTGGCCCAGGCGCGCTATCACGCCGTCGACGGCCACGTCCTGGTTGCACACCGCCCAGCTCGCGCCCACGGCGGCAGCGGCCAGGGCGGCGACGGCGGCCTCGGCGACGTTGGGCAGGTAGCCGACGACGGCGTCCCCGGGGCGCACCCCGAGGCCGCGCAGGTAGGCGGCGAACGCGCCGGTCTCCCGCCGCAGCCGCGCCCACGACCACTCGCACGCGCCGTCCTCGCCGACGACGATCATGGCGGGCCGCTCGTCGGTGGCGTGCCGGAAGATCTCGGTGGCGTAGTTGAGCGTGGCGCCGGGGAACCACTCGGCGCCGGGCATGGCACGGTTGCCCAGCACCGCGCGGGGCGGGCTGTCCGCCTCAATGTCGAAGTACTGCCAGACGGCGTCCCAGAACCATTCGATGTCCTCGACGGACTTGCGCTGCAGCGCGTGGTAGTCGCCGTAGCGGCCGCGGCCCGTCTTGGCAAGCCACGCCATGAAGTGGGTGAGGTTTGCCTGGGCCAGCGTGGCTTCGTCGGGAATCCAGCTGCCGGGCTCGGTCACGTCGCACTCCCTGCGGTCACGGCGGTGACGTTACAGGCGGCCTCCATCAGCATCCACCCCGACAGCTGCACCGACAGGTCCCGTTCGGCCACGTCGGAACTGTTCACCGCGCCGTCGACGAACTGCGCCTCCCCGGCGGCCTGGCTGGGCAGCTGCGCGTCGCGGTCCCAGAACGGGCCGAACAGCGGCAGCCCGTCCACCGTTTGGCGGTAATCCCACGCCGACTTCGCGCTGGCCAGCACGATCCGCCGGGCGGTGTCGCGGGCCGCGGCGTCGTCGGCCGACTCACCCGGCAGGGTGGTGGCGACCAGCGCGAGGTAGCGCGCGGTGACGCCGGAGAACAGGCCGCCGTCCCCGCCGCCGGCGCCGGCCAGCACGCCCGTCGGCGCCATGTGTTCGGCGACGGCCGCGACCAGCCGGTGCACCCGGGGCGCGTGCCGATCGTCATGGGTGCGTGCCGCGAGTTCCGTTTCCAGGCCGAGCACCACGCCCTGGCAATAGGTGTACTGGGCGCGGACCAGGGAGCCGGCCTTGATGCCGTCGAACACCAGGTGCGTCTCCGGGTCGATCAGGGTCTCGTCGATCCAGTCGGCCATCTGCTGGGCGCGCCGCATCCGGTCGGAGTAGCGGGCCAGGAAGATCCCCGCCGGGCCGTTGGCCGGGGCGTTGAAGAACTGGTCCTGCTTGCGCCATGGGATGCCGCCGCCGTCCTCGGGCACCCACGCGTCGAGGAATTGCTCGGCCAGCTTAGGCAGGGCGCGGTGGCGCTCGACGCCCGCGATCCGGGCGGCGCGTTCCAGCGCCAGCGCCAGCCAGGCCATGTCGTCGTAGTAGCTGTTGGTCCAGCGAAAGTTGTTGCGCAGCCGGTGCGAGCGGACCTGCCGGTTGATCTTGGTGCGCCGTTCGGGTTGCGGGTCGCGCAGCTGCGCGTCGACCAGGCAATCCAGCAGGTGCGCCTGCCACCAGTAGTGCCAGGTGCCGAACATCCGGTCGCGCCGGGTCGGCGGCCAGGCCACCACGCCCAGCTGAGTCCCGGGCAGGCCCCACAGCCGTTTCAGGTGTCGTTGCGCGACAGCGGCTTCGGAGCTGGCCGCCCGGTTGGCCCATAGCTGATCCATACCGCCGATCCTGCCTCATACTGAAATATGCGCTACCGGCAAACCATTTCGGGGACCACGCACGCCTTCGAGGGCCTGGTCGACGTGATGGCGAAGGCGACGCCGTTGCGCTCCGGCGACCAGCTCGCGGGTTGCGCCGCCGGCTCCGACGCCGAACGGGCGGCGGCCGCGTGGGTGCTGGCCGACATACCGCTGGCGACGTTCCTCACCGATGTGGTCGTGCCGTATGAGACCGACGAGGTCACCCGGCTCATCATCGACGGCCACGACCCCGAGGCGTTCGGCCCGATCGCGGACTTGACCGTGGGCGCCTTCCGCGACTGGCTGCTGGATGCGGCGTCCCGTGACGACGGCGCGGCGCGGATCGCCGCGGTCTCCCCCGGGCTGACACCGGAAATGGTTGCCGCGGTGTCGAAGATCATGCGCAACCAGGACCTGATCCTGGTGGCCGCCGCGGCGACGGCCACCGCGGCCTTCCGGACCACGATCGGTTTGCCGGGCACGCTCGCGACCAGGTTGCAGCCCAACCACCCCACCGACGACCCCCGCGGCATCGCGGCGGCGCTGCTCGACGGCCTGCTGATGGGCTGCGGTGACGCGGTGATCGGCATCAACCCGGCGACCGACTCGCCGCACGCGGCGTCGGAGCTGCTGCACCTGCTCGACGACATTCGCCAGCGGTTCGCGATCCCCGTCCAATCCTGCGTGCTGTGCCACGTCACGACCACGATGGAGCTGATCGACCGGGGCGCGCCCGTCGACCTGGTTTTCCAGTCGATCGCGGGCACCGAGGGCGCCAATTCCTCGTTCGGGACCTCCATCGGCATGCTGATGGAGGCCAACGAGGCCGCCCGGTCGCTGCGCCGCGGCATCGTCGGCGACAACGTCATGTATCTGGAGACGGGGCAGGGTGCGGCCCTGTCGGCCGGTGCCCACCTGGGTGTGGGTGACAGGCCGGTCGATCAGCAGACGCTGGAGGCCCGGGCCTACGCGGTGGCCCGGGCACTGCAGCCGCTGTTGATCGACACCGTCGTCGGATTCATCGGTCCCGAGTATCTCTACGACGGCAAGCAGATCATCCGCGCTGGGCTCGAAGACAACTTCTGCGGGAAACTGCTCGGCCTGCCGATGGGCGTCGACGTCTGCTACACCAACCACGCCGAGGCCGACCAGGACGACATGGACACGCTGCTGACCCTGCTCGGCGCGGCGGGCACCGCGTTCGTCATCACGGTTCCCGGCGCCGACGACGTCATGCTCGGCTATCAAAGCCTGTCCTTTCACGATGTGCTGTACGTGCGAAAAGCGTTGGGGCTGCGGCCCGCACCCGAATTCGAAGCATGGTTGGCCAGCCTGGGCATGGTCGACGCCGACGGCCGGATCCTGCCCGTCGACCTCGCGACGTCGCCGCTGCGGGCGCTGGCAGCCGGCTGATGGACGACATCTGGGCACCCCTGCGCGCCACCACGCAGGCGCGCATCGGGCTCGGGCGGGCGGGCAACTCGTTGCCGACCCGGCGCGTCCTGGAATTTCAGGCGGCGCACGCCGCGGCGCGCGACGCCGTGCACGAGCCACTCGACGTCGAGGGCCTCATCGCGCGGTTGCGCGACGTCGGCATCGACGAGCCGCTGCGGGTGTGCAGCCGGGCGGCCTCGCGCGGCGAGTACCTGCGCCGGCCCGACCTCGGCCGCAGCCCGGCCGACCTGTCGGGTCTGCGAAAGACCAACGCGGACATCGGTTTTGTCCTCGCCGACGGGCTCTCGCCGCGCGCCCTGACCGACCATGCGGCGGGCATGGTCGACGCGCTGGTCCGCGAATTCGACGGCCGCTACCGGATTGCGCCGCCGGTCATCGCGACCCAGGCGCGCGTCGCGCTCGGCGACCACATCGGTCAAGCCCTAGGTGTCGCAACGGTTCTCGTGCTCATCGGTGAGCGCCCGGGCCTGTCGGTCGCCGACAGCCTGGGCATCTACTTGACGCATCGGCCGAAGCCGGGGCTCACCGACGCCGACCGGAACTGCATCTCCAACATCCACCCGCCCGACGGCCTCGACTACCCGACGGCCGCGGCGGTCGCCGCCGCGCTGGTGGCCGGGGCCCGCAAACTCGGCCGCTCGGGCGTCGCCCTCAAAGACACGACGCGAGCAGCAACCGGCCTGGCCCAGTCGGCGGCCGCGCCGGCCGAAATAGATCGGCCGTCCTAACGCCGGCGGCCGAGCATCCAACCCAGCACCAGCGCGGCGAGCACGGCCAGCACCAGCGGGGCGTACTTCTTGAGCTGGTCGCCGCCGGCGAGCTCGAGCAGGTCGATCGGTGCGGGCTCCGCGGCGGGGGCCGCGTGTCGCGGCTCGGGGACGGGTCCGACCTGCGGCGGGCCCTCCGGCATGGCCGGCGCCGCCACACTCTGCGCGGCCAGTTCGGCTTCGAGCGATTCCACGAACTGGCCCAGCAGCTTCTCCGACACCTGCTGCAGCATGCCGCTGCCGAACTGGGCCAGCTTGCCCGCGATCTTGAGGTCGGTGTCGACGGTGACGCCGGTGCGCTCGCCGTCCTCGTAGAGCTGGGCGGTGACGGTGGCGGCCGCGTTGCCCGTCCCCCGCGTCTCCTTGCCCTTGGCGTCGATGACCGCCCGGTACTGGCCGCGGTCGTGCTCGACGAAACGCACCTTGCCGCTGAACTCGCTGGTGACCGGCCCGACCTTCACCTTGACCTTGCCGAGGTAGTCGTCGGCCTCGTGACCGGTCAGCGCCGCCCCGGGCATCAGCGGGATCACCTGCTCGAGGTCGCTCAGCACGTCCCAGGCCCGGTCGATGGGGGCGCTGACGGTGAACCGGTTGGCGATCTTCATGCGGGGTCCTCTCGTGGGCGGCGGCGACGGCGTCGAGCACTAGCCTACGGACGACACTACGGAAGTAGAGTAGGGTCCCCGGCGTCGTGGTGGATGCGCCCGGCGATCTGGGCCAGCGGGCGGCCCCCGCCGCCCCAGCGCTTGGCGATGATGTCGGCGGCGATCGAGACCGCGGTCTCCTCCGGGGTGCGCGCGCCGAGGTCCAGCCCGATGGGGCTGGAGAGCCGGCCCAGCTCGGCGTCGGTCAGGCCGGCGGCTTTGAGCCGGTTCAGGCGGTCGTCGTGGGTGCGTCGCGACCCCATCGCCCCGACGTAGCCGACCTGGGGCAGGCGCAGCGCGGCTTCGAGCACCGGCACGTCGAACTTGGGGTCGTGGGTGAGCACGCAGATCACCGTGTGGCAGTCGACGGCGCCTGCCTCGGCCTGGGCGGTCAGATAGCGGTGGGGCCAGTCGACGACGACGTCGTCGGCCGTCGGGAAGCGCGCCCGGGTGGCGAACACCGGGCGGGCGTCGCACACGGTGACGCGGTAGCCGAGGAACGAACCCTGCCGCGCCAGCGCGGCCGCGAAGTCGATCGCGCCGAACACCAGCATCCGCGGCGGCGGCGCATAGCTGGCCACGAAGACCTCCAAGCCGTCGCCGAGCCGCTGCCCGTCGGGCCCGTACTTGAGGACCTCGCTGCGCCCCAGCGCGAGCAGGCCGCGCGCGTCGTCGGCGACCGCGGCGTCGGCACGGGCCGAACCCAGCGATCCCGCCACCCCGTCGGGCCGGATGACCACCCGCCGGCCCACCCAGGACGGGTCCGGGTGCGCGATCACGGTCGCGGTCGCCACCGCGCGGCGCTCGGCGATGTCGTCGGCCACCGCGCCGAGTTCGGGAAACGACGAGCGCGAAACCGGCTCGACGAAGACGTCGATGACGCCGCCGCACGTCAAGCCGACGGCGAAGGCGTCGTCGTCGCTGACGCCGTAGCGTTCCAGCCGCGCGGCCCCGGTTTTCGTCGCCTCGGTCGCGAGCTCGTACACCGCGCCCTCCACGCAACCACCCGACACCGACCCGGTGACCGAGCCGTCCGGCGCCACCACCATCGCGGCCCCCGGCGGACGCGGCGCGGACCGGAAGGTGCGCACCACCGTCCCCAGCCCCGCGGTGTCGCCGGCGCGCCAGATCGACATCAGCTCGGCAAGCACGTCACGCACTCGTCCAACGTAGGCGGACAGCCATGACCCGGCTTGACTTCGGGTGTGAATCGTTGGCGTCGAGTGTGCGTGGAGGGCGGCGGCACGCCGAGAATGCCCGCCCTGAGCGCACACTCGACGCGGATGGCCGCTACCAGGCCCGGGACAGGTCCGCGTGCTGTCGAATCCAGGCGTGCATCGCGATCCCGGCGGCCACGCCGGCGTTGATGCTGCGGGTCGAGCCGAACTGGGCGATCGACACCGTCGCGGCCGCGCCCGCCCGGATGTCGTCGGTGATGCCCGGCCCCTCCTGACCGAACACCAGCAGGCACTCCCGCGGCAGCGCGGCCTCCTCCAGACGGGCCGCCCCCGGCACGTTGTCCACCGCGACCACCGTCAGCCCGGCCCGCACCGCGAAGTCCAGCAGTTCGGCGGTGCTGTCGTGGTGGCACAGCCGCTGGTAGCGGTCGGTCACCATGGCGCCGCGGCGATTCCAGCGCCGCCGGCCCACGATGTGCACGGTGTTCACCGCGAAGGAGTTGGCGGTGCGCACCACCGAGCCGATGTTGGCGTCGTACCCGAAGTTCTCGATCGCCACGTGCAGCGGGTGCCGCCGCCGATCGATGTCGGCGATGATCGCCTCCCGCGTCCAGTACCGGTACGCGTCGACGACGTTGCGAGTGTCGCCCTCGCGCAACAGGACTGGGTCATACCGCGGGTCGTCGGGCGGCTCGCCCGCCCAGGGCCCGACCCCGCCGGCCGGTGCGCCCCACTCGGTCGGCCCCGGATCGGTCATCGCGGTGTCCACACAGCGGCGTGGGTGCCGTCGACGGCCACCGTCGCGTAGAGCAACGCCTCGTTGATCTCGCCCTGGGTGCACAGCGACGCGCTGACGTGCACCGCGTCCAGCGAGGCGTCGGGCAGGACGAGCACCGACGACCCGTACGCCGCGCACGCCGGGTTCAGTCCGGCGCCGGGCAGGGTCGGCGACGCGAGCAGCATGAGCGGCCCTCCGCGTTTGGCCGAGTCGTCGCGGTACCGGGCCGCCAGCCCGTCGGCCTCCAGGCCCAGCAGCATGTAGCCGTTCCCGTTGAACGCCGCGGGGTCGCCGAGCTGCGCCTTGGTCACCGGGGCGCCGTCGGCGCGCCAGGCCGACAGGCTGGTGGTCTTGACCGCCAGGCCGGTGTCGTTGGCGTTGGTGGGCATCAGCCCCACCGGAAAGGCGGCCGGGTAGGCCGCCGAGGTGTTCGGGATCCGGTCGCGCGGCGAGTAGCTGTACACACCGCGGACCTGACTCCGATCCTTCAGTGGCCCAAGGCAAACCGTGCCGGTCAGCCGGTCACCGGGCGCCGACAGCGGCGAGTGGACGTCGGGCAGTTTGGCCGTCCCGCGGTCGCAGCTGCCCAGCCCGGTCGACTCGATCGGATGCGACAGCGCGCCGTAGAGGCCGAACCGGAGGTCGTCGGCTTTGGCGCGCGGGGCGTGCGGGTCGGCCGCGGAGGCGTCGACGTCGATGAGCACGTAGTCGCCGTCCCAGCGCAGGTTCGACACCGCCATGTTCCAGCCCAGCAGCGAAAGCGACTCCCCGAGCCGCGCGCCCTGGGCGCCGTACGGGCGAACCGGTTGGCTGGACCCCGAGCAGCCCGTCAGCAGGGCCAGCGCGCAGGCCGCTACCGCGAGGAGGTGCGCACGGCGATGCAACCTAGCCCAGCCCCAGATCGGCAAGGCCCAGCACGCTGCGATACGGCAGGCCCTCTGCCTGGATGGCCTCGGCGGCGCCGGTCGAGCGGTCCACGACCGTGGCCACGCCGACCACGTGTCCGCCGGCCTCTTGGACGGCGCGCACCGCAGTCAGCGCCGACGCGCCCGTCGTGCTGGTGTCCTCGACGACCAGCACCCGCTTACCGGCGACCTCGGATCCTTCGATAAGGCGTTGCAGCCCATGGGTTTTCGCGGACTTGCGCACCACGAACGCGTCGATCGGGCGGCCCGGCGCGTGCATGACGGCAGTGGCCACCGGGTCGGCGCCCAGAGTCAGCCCGCCGACCACGTCGTAGTCCCAGTCGTGGGTGAGGTCGCGCATCAGCGTGCCGATCAGGGCGGAGGCCCGGTGGTGGAGGGTCGCGCGGCGCAGGTCGACGTAGTAGTCGGCCTCCTTGCCGGACGACAGCGTCACCTTGCCGTGCACCACCGACAGCCGGCACACCAGGTCGGCCAGCTCCGCGCGCAGGTCAGGTCCGGCCACGGCCACCGCCGATCCGCTTGGTCACGGCCCGCATCAGCGTCCGCGGGATCATCCGCTCCGCGGCGATGATCGCCTTGTATTGCAGGCCGGGGATGCTGATCACCTTGCCGCGGGCGATGTCGGCCAGGCTCTGGTTCACCACGTCGTCCACCTCGAGCCACATGAACGACGGCGACTTGGCCATGTCGATCCCGGCCCGGGCGTGAAATTCCGTGCGCACGTAGCCCGGACACACGGCGTGCACTCCCACGCCGGTGCCCTGCAGGCCTACGGACAGGCCCTCGCTGAACGAGATCACCCACGCCTTGGACGCCGAGTAGGTCGATCCGCGTCCCGGCACCAGGCCGGCGACGCTGGCGATGTTGATGACGGTGCCGGCGCCCGCGTCGAGCATGGCCGGCAGGGCCGCGCGGGTGAGGTGCATGACCGCGGTGACGTTGACGTCGAGCTGCGATTGCAGCAGCACGGGGTCGGTGGCCCAGAAATCGCCCGAGGTGCCGAAGCCCGCGTTGTTCACCAGGACGCGGACGCCCTGGGCCAGGCGTTCGCAGACCTTGTCGCGACCGGCGGCCTCGGCCAGGTCGGCGGGCAGCACCTCGACGTTGCCGGCCCGGCCCTCCAGCTCGCGCGCCAGTTCGTGCAGCCGGTCGACGTCGCGGGCGACCAGGACCAGGTCGTAGCCGTCGCTCGCATAGCGTCGCGCGAAGCCGGCGCCGATCCCGGACGTGGGCCCGGTGATCAGGGCTACAGGACGAGGCATGAGCGACATCCTAATGACGGCGGCCGCGCCGCCCACCCGGCGCCCGGCGCGCCGTCAGTGCTGATAGTTGGTGGCCTGGTGGCCGTTGCGCCCGGCCGGCGGCGGGCGGCGAACGGCGTCCGAGCCGCGCTGCTCCCGGCGGATCGGCTCGGCCGGCCGGCGAGCAGGAGCGTCACCCAGCAGCCCCGCGACGTCCTGCTGCGCGCGCCGGGGCGGCAGCTCCGCGCGGCCGGCGGGAGCCAGCGGGCGGCTCGGCGACGCGTTACGCAGCCCCGTGGGCGCGCCCGCCTCCTGCTGGGTTTCCTCCGGCAGCGGTGGCAACACCCGCAGCAGGTCGTTGAACTGCCGCACCGTGCGCAGGCCCTCGTCCCACTGGGTGCGGGTGCTGGTGATCGGCAGGGCGACCAGCGTCCAGTTCTGCTCGTTCCACATGATCTCGGCGCAGTCCGGTGCGGTGTGCGCGAAGGTGACCATGCGGCGGTCGCAGGCGCGGCGGGCGGCGTCCAGGTTGGTGGAGTACACCATCCGCGGGCCGATCGCACCCAGCAGCCAAATGTCGCTCTCCCGTGGCTCTTTGAGTCCCTTGAGCCGCAGGTCCACCACGACGTTGGTGCCCACCTTGCGGTGCAGCGCGATCACGGTGGCAACTTCCTCGAGGTCGAAGATGTACACGGCCTCGCCGCGGATCTGGCCCAGCACCACGTTCTCGGCGGCGATGTCGCCCACTGTCGAGACCACACCGCGCTTCCAGCGCTTGAGGATGTCGGCGGATTCACGCTCGTAGTCGAACCCGTGCGACCGCGCCCACGACCTGCGGCGCCTGCTGCGCCCGCGGCGTCGATCGAGGTCGACGTACAGCAACACCCCCGCGCCGACGAAGCACAGCGCGGACAGCGTGAACCAAAGGGGGACCATCCCACACAGGGTATCCGCATTTCCGCCGGAATAAAGAAGTCCGGCTGGTCACAACCCAATTACAGGACGTAACACCCCGCGCGTGGGACGGTCCCCCTCGGCCGATGGTGTCGACCCGCTTCGCCCGGCTACGCCGCGCTCGCGATCGCCACTCCGCCTCAGCCCAGGATCAGCGAATCGCCGCCCGGGCTGACGTTCACCGGAACGGTGTCGCCATCGTGCACGTCACCGGCCAGCAACAGCTTGGCCAGCTGGTCGCCGATGGCCTGCTGCACCAGCCGGCGCAGCGGCCGGGCGCCGTAGACCGGGTCGAACCCGCGCTGGGCCAGCCACTGCTTGGCCGGCAGCGACACCTCCAGCGTGAGGCGGCGCTGCGCCAGCCGCTTCTGCAGCTGGGCCAGCTGGATGTCGACGATCGACACCAGCTCGCCGGGCTCGAGGCCGTGGAAGATGATCACGTCGTCGAGCCGGTTGATGAACTCCGGCTTGAACGCCGAGCGCACCGCGGCCATCACCTGCTCCTCGCTGCCGCCCGACCCGAGGTTGGACGTCAGGATCAGGATGGTGTTGCGGAAGTCGACCGTGCGGCCCTGTCCGTCGGTGAGCCGGCCCTCGTCTAGCACCTGCAGCAGCACGTCGAACACGTCCGGGTGCGCCTTCTCGATCTCGTCGAACAGGATCACCGTGTACGGCCGCCGCCGCACCGCCTCCGTCAGCTGACCGCCCTGGTCGTAGCCGATGTAGCCGGGCGGGGCGCCGACCAGCCGGGCGACCGAGTGCTTCTCGCCGTACTCACTCATGTCGATGCGGACCATCGCGCGTTCATCGTCGAACAGGAACTCCGCCAGCGCCTTGGCCAGCTCGGTCTTACCGACACCGGTCGGCCCGAGGAACATGAACGAACCGGTCGGCCGGTTGGGGTCGGCGACGCCGGCCCGGCTGCGGCGCACGGCGTCGGAAACCGCCGTCACCGCCCGCTTCTGGCCGATGACGCGCTTGCCCAGCTCGTCCTCCATCCGCAGCAGCTTGGCGGTCTCGCCTTCGAGCATCCGCCCGGCGGGAATGCCGGTCCACGCCGACACCACGTCGGCGATGTCGTCGGGTCCGACCTCCTCCTTGAGCATCACGTTCTCACGGGCCTCGGCGTGCGGCAGGGCGACGTCGAGCTTCTTCTCGAGCTCGGGGATGCGCCCGTAGCGCAGCTCGGCGGCCTTGGCCAGGTCGCCGTCGCGCTCGGCCCGCTCGGACTCCCCGCGCAGGACGTCGAGTTGCTCCTTGAGTTCCCGGACGACATCGATCGCGCTCTTCTCGTTCTGCCAGCGGGTGGTCAGCTCGGCCAGCTTCTCCTTCTGGTCGGCCAGCTCGGAGCGCAGCTTCTCCAGCCGCTCCTTGGACGCGTCGTCCTCCTCCTTGGCCAGCGCCATCTCCTCGATCTCGAGACGGCGCACCAGGCGCTCGACCTCGTCGATCTCGACGGGCCGCGAGTCGATCTCCATCTTCAAGCGCGAAGCGGCCTCGTCGACCAGGTCGATGGCCTTGTCCGGCAGGAAGCGGGCGGTGATGTAGCGGTCGGACAGCGTGGCCGCGGCGACCAGGGCCGAGTCGGTGATGCGCACACCGTGGTGCACCTCGTAGCGGTCCTTGAGCCCGCGCAGGATGCCGACGGTGTCCTCCACCGACGGCTCGCCGACCAGCACCTGCTGGAAGCGCCGCTCCAGCGCGGCGTCCTTCTCGATGTACTTGCGGTACTCGTCGAGCGTGGTGGCGCCGACCAGCCGCAGCTCGCCGCGGGCCAGCATCGGCTTGATCATGTTGCCGGCGTCCATCGCGCCCTCGCCGGTCGCGCCGGCCCCGACGATCGTGTGCAGCTCGTCGATGAAGGTAATGATCTGCCCGGCGGAGTTCTTGATGTCGTCGAGGACGGCCTTCAGCCGCTCCTCGAACTCGCCGCGGTACTTGGCGCCGGCCACCATCGAGCCCATGTCCAGGCTGATGACGGTCTTGTCGCGCAGGCTCTCGGGCACGTCGCCGGCCACGATCCGCTGGGCCAGGCCCTCCACGATCGCGGTCTTGCCGACGCCGGGCTCACCGATCAGCACCGGGTTGTTCTTGGTGCGCCGCGACAGCACCTGCACGACGCGGCGGATCTCGTTGTCCCGCCCGATGACCGGGTCGAGCTTGCCTTCGCGGGCGCGGGCGGTCAGGTCGGTCGAGTACTTCTCCAGCGCCTGATAGGTGGCCTCGGGCTCGGGGCTGGTGACGCGGGCGCTGCCGCGGACCTTGACGAAGCCGTCGCGCAGGGCCTGCGGCGACGCGCCGTGGCCGGTCAGCAGCTTGGCGACGTCGGAGTCACCGGTGGCCAGACCGACCAGCAGGTGCTCGGTCGAGACGTACTCGTCGTCCATCTCGGTGGCCAGTTGCTGGGCGGTGGTGATGGCGGCCAGCGATTCGCGCGACAGTTGGGGCTGCGAGCTGGCGCCGCTGGTCTGCGGCAGCCGTTCGACCAGGTGCTCGGCCTCGGTACGAATGGTCGCGGGCTGGACGCCGACAGCCTCCAACAGCGGTCCCGCGATGCCGTCGGCCTGCGTGAGCAGGGCCATCAGCAGGTGCGCGGGGCGGATCTCGGGGTTACCGGCGGCCGAGGCCGCCTGGAGCGCCGAGGTCAGAGCCGCCTGCGTCTTGGTTGTCGGGTTGAAAGAGTCCACGACGCCTCCGTTCGCGTAAGTAGGGAAAATGCTTGTCGCGTTGTTCAACGCCGTCAAGGTTGAGTGTGTTCCGCTCAACTCTAACGAGTTTTGGGCAATATGGCGCGCGGGGTACCCACCTGGCGATGACGCAGACCGAACCACACCAGGATCGGGCGGACGCGGGCCGCGTCCGCGGCGCCCTCAGGCTGGCCATCGTGGTCGGCGCCCTGTCGCTGGCGGGACTCGCCTTAGCCGGGTTCCGCACCGACCTCGGCGGCGCCGGACCGTCGGCGACCGTCCCGGAGTCAGGCACGTTGCAGGTCAACGGAGCCGGCACATCGAAGACCATCCGCTGCCAGGGCGGCTACCTCTCAGTCAGCGGCCAGACCAACACCGTCATCGTCACCGGACACTGCACCAGCGTCAGCGTCTCCGGCCAGGGCAACCGCGTCGCGGTCGACAGCACCGACGCGGTGAGCACCTCCGGGACCGGCAACGCGGTCACCTTCCACTGGGGCTCACCGAACGTCGTCAACACCGGGGCGACCAACACCGTCAAACAGGGCTGAGCCGGTCACGGGCGATAGCCGGCCGGCAGGTCCAGCTCGTCCGCGTCCGCGGTCAGATAGCGCTGCACGCTGGGCCCGATCAGCGCGACCACCTCGTCGGTGCCGAGATCGGCCAGCGGGCCCACCTTCATCACATAGCGGAACAACGCGGTGCCGACCAGGTTGGTCCCGGCCAGGTTGGCCCGCAGCAAGGTGTCCGGACCCTCGCCCAGGACGCCGGAGATGGCCGCCATCACGTAACCACGCATGAAATCGCGGAAGGCTTCGTGCGCGTCGGAATTCAGCATCGCCGAGTGCAGCATGGCGACCATGGTCGGACCGGTCTCCGGCTCGTCCCAGATCTGCAGGTAGGCCCGCACCAACCGGGCGCCGATGTCCCCGCGCGAGCCGCCGGTCATCGCGGCGACCAGCACGCCGCCATCCAGGACCAGCCGCATCGACTCGCGGAACAGCTCGGCCTTGGACCCGAACAGGTACAGCACCATCGCGGCGTCCACGTGGGCGTCCTCGCCGATCTCACGCAGCGTCGTCTTCTCGTAGCCCTGAGCGGCGAACCGCTGCTTGGCCGCGCGGAGCACCACATCCTTCGACACGGGCTCGCCCTGGCGGCGGCCCCTGCGCTTTCGCGCATCGGATGGGGAAGCAGCAGGTGACGGCATACGACGACGGTATCATTTCATTAATTGTTGAAAATATCCCGGCGCGCGGCGAGCCTAGAATCGGGCCCCGTGGGGCTCGAGGACACCGACGCGTTGCGGGTACTGCGCGACGCCTTCGCGCAGGAGGAGTCGGGCCCCGACAACGAACTCGTCCGCCGGTTCTACACCCATTGGTTCGGCCTCGACGTGTCGGTACGCGACCTGTTCCCGCCCGAAATGGGCGGCCAGCGGACCGCTTTCGCCCACGCCCTGCACTGGGTGTACGGCGAACTCGTCGCCCAGCGCGCCCAGGAACCGGTCGCCTTCCTGGCTCAGCTCGGCCGGGACCACCGCAAATACGGTGTGCTGCCCCAGCATTACGACACGTTGCGTCGCGCGTTGTGGTCGACGTTGCGGACCCACCTCGGCGATGCCTGGACCGACGCCGTCGACGAGGCGGCCGACCAGTCGCTCAACCTGATCATCGGGGTGATGCGCGGCGCCGCGGACGCCGAGGAGGGACCCGCCTGGTGGGACGGCACGGTCATCGAGCACATGCGGGTCTCCCGCGACCTTGCGGTGGTCCGGCTGCAGCTCGACCGCCCGATGGACTATCACGCCGGCCAGTACGTCAACGTCCACGTCCCGCAGTGCCCGCGCCGCTGGCGGTACCTGTCGCCCGCCATCCCGGCGGAGCCCGGCGGTGGCATCGAATTCCACGTCCGCGTGGTGCCCGGCGGCTTGGTCAGCACCGCCATCGTCAACGAGACCCGGCCCGGCGACCGGTGGCGGCTGTCCAGTCCGCACGGCGGTATGCGGGTCGACCGGGACGGCGGCGACGTGCTGATGGTCGCCGGTAGCACCGGCCTGGCGCCGCTGCGGGCGCTGATCATGGACCTGAGCCGGTACGCGGTGAACCCGCGGGTGCACCTGTTCTTCGGCGCCCGCTATCGCTGCGAGCTCTACGACCTGCCCACCCTGTGGCAGGTGGCGTCCCACAATCCCTGGCTGTCGGTCTCGCCGGTGTCGGAGTACAGCGCCGATCCGGCGTGGGCCGCCGACTATCCCGACGTCACCCCGCCGCGCGGCCTGCACGTGCGGCAGACCGGCCGGCTTCCCGACGTGGTGACCAGATACGGCGGGTGGGGCGACCGGCAGATCCTGATCTGCGGCGGACCGTCGATGGTGCAGGCCACCAAGGCCGCCCTGATCGCCAAAGGCGCTCCGCCGGAACATATTCAGCACGACCCACTGTGGAGGTAAGCATGCGCGTCGTCACCCTGCGCGACCCGGCGTCGCCGGTGGCCGCGGAGTTCGTGCCCGAGGCGGGCATGATCGGCACATCGCTGAGCGATGCCGGCGTGGAGCTGCTCGGGCAACGGCGCGGGCTGGACGCCTACGTGACGGCGGGCAAGACGATGGGCATCCCGATCCTGTATCCCTGGGCGAATCGGTTGGGCGAGAACACCTATACCGCCGAAGGCGCGACGGCGACGCTGACACCGGGTGAAAACCGGGTCCGTGCCGATCCGAACGGGTTGCCGATCCACGGCGTGCTGGCCGCCTACCCGGGCTGGCGGGTGACCGCCGAGTCGGCAAACGAGTTGACCGCCGAGTTGGATTTCGCCGCCGATCCAGAATTGCTGGCCAGCTTCCCGTATCCGCATGTGCTGACGATGGCGGTGCGGCTGGCCGAGCGGACGCTGACGGTGCGCACCACGGTGACCGCCAGCGGCGCCCGCGCCGTCCCGCTGTGCTTCGGCTTTCACCCCTACCTGCAGATCCCCGGCGCGCCACGCGCCGAGTGGGTGGTCGAGACGCCGCCGCTGCGGCATCTGCGGCTCGACGACCTCGGGCTGCCCACCGGCGAATCCGAGCCCCAGGCGGCGCTCGCGGAGCCATTGGGGGACAAGGCTTTTGACGACGCCTACGACCAGGTGCCCGACGGCGCGGTGTTCGCGGTCTCGGGTGGCGGGCGGCGCGTGGAGGTCCACTTCGAGCGTGGGTATCCCGCGACGCAGATCTTCGCGCCCACCGGGGACGACCCCGCGAAACGAATCGTGTGCTTCGAGCCGATGACCGCGCCGACCGACGCGCTGCGCCGCGGCGGCTATCGCTGCGCGCGGCCGGGTGAGCCCGCAGTCACCCAGTTTTCGATCCGGGTCTGATCAGCCGCGTGTTCTGCGCGGCTGCCACACCACCACGGCGGTGCTCTTGGGCACCACCGCCAGATCGCGGCGCTGGCCGGCGCGCAGCTGTGCCAGCTCCTCGGTGAGTTCCTGCACGCGCACCTGCAGCGCCTCGACGTGATTGGTCAGTTCGATGATGCGCTTGATGCCGGCGAGGTTGACCCCCTCGTCCTGGGACAGCCGCTGCACCTCGCGCAGGAGGTTGACGTCGTGCTCCGAATAACGCCGTCCCCCACCGGAAGTGCGTTGCGGGCTGACCAGGCCGAGGCGATCGTAGGTACGCAGGGTCTGGGCGTGCATGCCGGCCAGCTCGGCGGCGACCGAGATCAGGAACGTCCGAGACTCGTCTCGTGAATTCTTGGCCATCAGCGATTACCTGCCCATCCCGCGCGTGGGTCAAACCCGCTGGCACGCTCGGCGGCCGCGTACGCCTCCAGCGCCTCGGCCGCGGCGCCCTCCACGTTCGGCGGCACGGCGACCTTCACGGTGACGAGCAGGTCCCCGTTGCCGCCGCTGCGCTTGGGGACACCGCGCCCGCGCACCCGCAGGATGCGGCCGTCGGAGGTCCCCTTGGGTACCCGGACGCCCACCTTGCCGTCCAGCGTGGGCACCGAAATCGTTGAGCCCAAGGCTAATTCGGTGAAGCTCACCGGGACGGTCACGGTGAGGTCATCACCGTCGCGGCCAAATACCTTGTCCGGCCGCACATGTACGGTCACGTACAGGTCGCCCGACGGGGCCCCGCGCAGCCCGGCCTCGCCCTGCCCCGGCAGCCTGATGCGCTGCCCGTCCTCGACGCCGGGCGGGATGCGCACGTTGATGGTGCGGGTGCGGGTGGTGACCCCGGTGCCCTTGCACTCGTCACAGGGGTGCTCGATGATCGAGCCGCTGCCCCGGCAATCGGTGCAGGGTTCGGAGAAGCCGAACGCGCCCTGGTTGCGGTTGATCACGCCGGAACCGTTGCAGGTGGGGCACACCTTTGGGCTGGTGCCCGGACGTGCGCCGCTGCCATGGCAATTCGTGCACGGCGCCGGGCTGGTCAGCCGCAGCGGCATTGCCACGCCCTTGGCGGCCTCGACGAAATCCAGCTGCGTCTCGGTCTCCAAATCGTTGCCGCGGCGCGGCCGGCTGGGACGGGCGCTCGCGCCGCGCCCGAACAAGCCGCCGAACAGGTCACCGATGTTGGCGCCACCGCTTCGGCCGGCGGCGTCGAACAAGTCGTTGAGGTTGAACTCGGCGCCGTCACCGCCAGCACCGAAGCCGCCGAAACCACCGGTGTCGAACCGGCGGCCGCCGAACCCGCCGCCCGCGAACAGGCGGCGGGTTTCGTCGTACTCTTTGCGCTTCGCCGGATCCGACAACACGTTGTGCGCTTCCGACACCGCCTTGAATCGCTCGCCGGCGGCGGGATTGTCGGGGTTGGCGTCCGGATGCAGGTCGCGCGCGAGCTTCCGGTAAGCGCGTTTGATCTCTTCGGGACTGGCGTCAGAGGAGACGCCCAGCTCCTTATAGAAGTCCTTTTCGACCCATTCTCGCTGGGCCATGTCGCGTCACCCCCTTCCACCTTTCTGTTCTGTTGTTGTGCTGATTCTGTGGTCTATTCACCGGATGCGCCGGGGTTATCGTCCGATTCGGACGGCCCGGCCGCCGCGGCGCCCTCGTCCGGCACCGTGTCGACGACACCGACCAGAGCGTGCCGCAGGACCTGCTCGCCCAGCTTGTAACCCTGCCGCATGACCGTGCCGATCACCGGCTTGGAGCCGTCGCCGCCGTCGCCCTCGTGCTGCACGGCTTCGTGCAACACCGGGTCGAAGTCCTCGCCTTCCTCGCCGAACGCCACCAGACCGAGTCCGGTCAGGGCACCGTCCAGCTTGTCGGCCACCGACTTCAGCGGGCCGGACTCCAGGTCGCCGTGCTTGCGCGCCCGCTCGAGATCATCGAGCACGCCCAGCAATTGGCTGACGACGGCGGCCTTGGCTCGGTCCGCCGCGGACTGCTGGTCGCGCAGCGCGCGCTTGCGGTAGTTGGCGAAGTCGGCCTGAACCCGTTGCAGGTCGCCCAGCAATTCGGCGGCCTTGCCGGCCTCCTCGGGGCTCTCGCCCGCAAACTCCCCGGAGGACGTGCCCCCTCCCGGCTCTCGGCCGGGAGGGGCCTGCCGCACCTCACCCGTTTCGGGGTCGATCCGCCGCTTGTCGGTGACCGTCACCGGTTCCTGATCTCCGTCCGTCACTTGGACTCCCGGTCATCGTCGACCACCTCCGCGTCCACGACGTCGTCAGCCGAGCCCGACGGTCCGCCGGCTGCACCGGCCTCCGCGCCGCCCGCGGCCTGGGTGGCCTCGTAGATCGCCTGTCCGAGCGCCTGGGACTCCTGGCCCAGCTTCTCCATCGCCGCCTTGATCGCGGCGATGTCGGTGCCGCCCAGGGCCGTCTTGGCCTCGGCGATGGCGCCGTCGACCTTGGACAGCGTCTCCTCGGGAACCTTCGACCCGCCCTCGGCTTCGCGCTGGTCCTTGACGAACTTCTCCGTCTGGTAGACCAGCGATTCGGCCTGGTTGCGAACGTCGGCCTCCTCGCGACGCTGGCGGTCCTCCTCGGCGTGCGCCTCGGCGTCCTTGATCATCCGGTCGATCTCCTCCTTGGACAGGCCGGAGCCCTCCTGGATCTTGATCGTGTTCTCCTTGCCGGTGCCCTTGTCCTTGGCCGTGACGTGCACGATGCCGTTGGCGTCGATGTCGAAGGTGACCTCGATCTGCGGGACGCCGCGCGGAGCCGGCGGGATGCCGGTCAGCTCGAAGGAGCCGAGCAGCTTGTTGTGCGAAGCGATTTCGCGCTCACCCTGGTAGACCTGGATCTGCACCGACGGCTGGTTGTCGTCGGCCGTGGTGAAGGTCTCCGACCGCTTGGTGGGGATCGTGGTGTTGCGCTCGATCAGCTTGGTCATCACGCCACCCTTGGTCTCGATGCCCAGGCTCAGCGGCGTAACGTCAAGCAGCAGAACATCTTTCACCTCGCCCTTCAGCACACCCGCCTGAAGGGCCGCTCCCACCGCTACAACTTCGTCGGGGTTGACGCCCTTGTTGGGCTCCTTGCCACCGGTCATCTCCTTGACCAGCTCGGACACCGCGGGCATGCGGGTGGAACCACCCACCAGCACCACGTGGTCGATCTCGGAGACCGAGATGCCGGCGTCCTTGATCACCGACTGGAACGGCTGACGGGTGCGGTCCAGCAGATCCTGTGTGATGCGCTGGAATTCGGCACGGGTCAGCTGCTCGTCGAGGAACAGCGGGTTCTTGTCCGCGTCGACGGTGATGTAGGGCAGGTTGATCGAGGTGCTCTGCGAACTCGAGAGCTCGATCTTGGCCTTCTCGGCGGCCTCACGCAGCCGCTGCATCGCCATCTTGTCCTTGGTCAGGTCGATGCCGCTGGTGCCCTTGAACTTGTCGACCAGCCATTCGACGACCCGGTCGTCCCAGTCGTCCCCACCGAGGTGGTTGTCACCGCTGGTGGCGCGGACCTCGACGACGCCCTCGCCGATCTCGAGCAGCGAGACGTCGAAGGTGCCGCCGCCCAGGTCGAAGACCAGGATGGTCTGTTCCTTCTCGCCCTTGTCCAGGCCGTAGGCCAGCGCGGCCGCGGTGGGCTCGTTGACGATGCGCAGCACGTTCAGGCCGGCGATCTGGCCGGCTTCCTTGGTCGCCTGGCGCTGGGCGTCGTTGAAGTACGCCGGCACGGTGATGACGGCGTCGGTGATGTCCTCACCGAGGTACGCCTCCGCGTCGCGCTTCAACTTCATCAGCACACGCGCGCTGATCTCCTGCGCGGTGTATTTCTTGTCGTCGATCTCGATGGACCAGTCGGTGCCCATGTGCCGCTTGACCGAACGGATGGTGCGGTCGACGTTCGTCACCGCCTGGTTCTTGGCGGGCTGGCCGACGAGCACCTCGCCGTTGCGCGCGAACGCGACGATGGACGGGGTCGTCCGTGAGCCCTCGGAGTTGGCGACGACGACGGGGTCACCGCCCTCGAGAACTGCGACGACGGAGTTGGTGGTCCCGAGGTCGATACCGACCGCACGAGCCATAGTGATTCCTCCTGATTGAGTAGAGCCTTCTTGGTGCCACTATGCTGAGTGAACCCCGCTCAAGACTGCTCTTGGCGACACCGTGGTGTCAACCCAGCATTGAGTCTGGTTCGCTCAACTTGTCGATCATGCTAACGGCGCTCGCCGCCGTCTTGTTCCCGGGGGCCGAAAGAGTGCGCCGCGACGGCGTTGGCTGGCCGTGCCCCCGCGGCGGAAACCGCGGCAGCCGCTCAGCGAGCCCGCCGGCCCGCCGATGGGTTAACCTGAGCTTCCTTGGAGCCACCCCCGGCAGGAGCTTGATGGCACCGCTAGACAGCGCCGCCGCGCGGCTCACCCGCGAAGACGCGGGCTACCACAAGGGGCTCACGAACCGCCAGGTACAGATGATCGGCCTGGGCGGGGCCATCGGAACGGGTCTTTTCCTCGGCGCCGGCGGAAGGCTCGCGTCGGCGGGGCCGGGCCTGTTCCTGGTGTACGGGATCTGCGGCATCTTCGTGTTCTTGATCCTGCGCGCCCTCGGCGAGCTCGTGCTGTACCGCCCGTCCTCCGGATCCTTCGTGTCCTATGCCCGGGAATTCTTCGGCGAGAAGGCCGCTTACGCTGCGGGCTGGCTGTACTTCGTCAACTGGGCGATGACCGGGATCGTGGACACCACCGCGATCGCGCACTACTGCCACTACTGGACGGCGTTTCAGGCCGTCCCGCAGTGGACGCTGGCGTTGATCGCGTTGGTCATGGTGCTGGCGATGAACCTGATCTCGGTCAGGCTGTTCGGCGAGCTGGAATTCTGGGCCTCGCTGATCAAGGTGCTCGCGCTGGTGACGTTCCTGGTCGTTGGCGCCGTCTTCCTGGTCGGCCGCTTCAAGGTCGACGGTCACGACCCCGGCGTGGCGCTGTGGGACAGCCATGGCGGCCTCCTGCCGGCCGGCCTGCTGCCCCTGGTGCTCGTCACCTCGGGGGTGGTCTTCGCCTACGCCGCCGTCGAACTCGTCGGCATCGCGGCCGGCGAGACCGCGAACCCGCACAAGATCATGCCGCGCGCGATCAACTCGGTGGTATTTCGCATCGCCATCTTCTATATCGGGTCGACGGTCCTGCTGGCGCTGCTGCTGCCACACACCGCCTACCGGGACCACGTGAGCCCGTTCGTCACGTTCTTCTCGAAGGTCGGGTTCGGCGGGGCGGGCAGCGTGATGAACCTTGTCGTTCTCACCGCGGCGCTGTCCAGCCTGAATGCCGGGCTGTACTCCACCGGCCGCATCCTGCGGTCGATGGCGATCAACGGCAGCGGCCCGAAGTTCACCGCACCCATGACGAAGAACGGCGTGCCCTACGGCGGAATCCTGCTCACCGCCGTTGTCGGCCTCCTGGGCATCGTGCTCAACGCCCTCAAACCGAGCCAGGCGTTCGAAATCGTGCTCCACATCGCCGCCGTGGGGGTTGTGGTGGCCTGGGGGACCATCGTGGCGAGCCAGCTGCGGTTCTACCGGCTGTCCCGCGCCGGGACGCTGGAGCGGCCGCACTTCCGGATGCCGCTGGCGCCCTACAGCGGATACCTGACCCTGGCCTTCCTGGCCGGCGTGCTGGTCCTGATGTTGTTGGACAAGGTCCAAGGCCCGTGGTTGCTCGGCGCAATGGCCGTCGGGATCCCGGGGCTGATCGGCGGCTGGTACCTGGTCCGCCACCGGGTGCACGCCGCAGCCCAAGACGCCGCGCTGCCGGCCGCCGACCCATCCCCGGCGGCCTAAGGCTCGTCGATGTCCTGACCGCCGGCGAGGCTCGCGCAGTCGACGACCTCGACGTCGTGCCGGGTGCGCAGGTACGCCCCGGCGCCGCGATCACCGGAGATGTTCGACAGCACCTGAGGCCAGTGCCGGCGCGCGATCACCACCGGATGGCCCGGGCGATCACCGAACAGGGCGCGCGCCAGCCCGCTGGGGGACGCGATCGCGCGGCCGAGCACCCGCGCCACCACGGCGGAGCCGACGTCGGGGGTGTCGACAACGTGCAGCACGGCGTAATCCGCGCCCATCCGGCCGGCCCACTCCAGGCCGGTGCGCACCGAGGCGCTCAACCCGTCTTCCCACCGCGACGCGGTGACCGCGACAGCCCCGGCCGGGGCGGGGACCTGCGCGGCGCCCAGCACGACGACGACGTCGGCGCAGCCCCCGGCGCGCAAGGCGTCGACCGCGGTCTGCAGCCAGCCCTCGACCAGCACCTTCGGCTTGCCGTAGCGCCGCCCCGCGCCCGCGGCCAGCACGACTCCGACGCTGTGTGGTGGAGAGGTCGACTCCGGTAACCCCACTCTCCTATGATGACATTGCACTTCTCCCAAAGCGATAACTTCGCTATGCACCGGCATCGGATGGAGCGTCATGAGTCAGGACGTACAAGGGCAGGCCGTCACCCCGGCGCCCCGGTACGCCGGCACCCGCGTCCAACGGGTGGAGGACGGCCGGCTGCTGACCGGCCGCGGCAGCTTCGTCGACGACATCTCGCGGCCGGGCATGCTGCACGCCTGCTTCGTGCGCAGCCCGTTCGCGCGGGCGCGCATCAACGGCATCGACGCCTCGGCCGCCCTCGCGCTGCCCGGCGTGCGCGCCGTGTTCACCGCCGACGACCTCAACCCGGACGTGAAAGAGGCGTGGCACGCCGTCGCCGGCAAGGACATGCCGGACACCCCGCGGCCGCCGCTGGCCGAGGGCGAGGCCAAGTTCGTCGGCGACCCCGTCGCGCTCATCGTCGCCGAGAGCCGCTACATCGCCGAGGACGCGCTGGAACTCGTCGACGTGGACTACGAGCCGCTGCCCGCGGTCAGCGACTTCACCCGGGCCCAGGACTGCGATGTGCTGGTGCACGACGCCTACCCGAACAACGTCGCCGGCGGGATGGGCGGAGCCCCGCCGGACGAGGAGCTGTTCGCCAACGCGCCGTGCGTCGTCAAAGAGCACATCTATCAGCAGATCTACGCACCGGTGCCGATCGAGACCCGCGGCCTGGTCGTCGAATGGACGGCCGCCACCGGAGAACTCACCATTTGGGCGTCCACCCAGACCCCACACGAACTGCGGGCGTTCTGCGCCCGCCTGTTAGGCATTGCGGCGCAACGTGTTCGGGTCATCATGCGTGACACCGGCGGCGGCTTCGGCCAGAAGGTCGTCCCGATGCGCGAGGACATGTGCATCATGCTGGCCGCGCGCAAGGTGCCGACGGCGCTGAAGTGGATCGAGGACCGGCGCGAGAACCTGATGTCGGCCGGGCAGGCCCGGCACGTCGACGGCACCGCGCGCATGGCTTTCGACGCCGAGGGCAACATCGCGGCCGCGGACATCGACTTCGTCCAGGACATCGGCGCCTACCCGACGCCGTATCCGGTGCTGACCACGGCCGCCATCGGGATGTTCTTCCCGGGCCCCTACCGGGTGCCCAAGGCCAGCTTCAACTACAAGACGGTGTTCTCCAACACCAGCGGCCTGGCCGCCTATCGCGGCCCGTGGCAGTACGAGACGCTGGCGCGCGAGATCCTGCTCGACATCGCCGCCCGCAAGATGAACATCGACCCGGTGGAGCTGCGCCGCCGAAACCTGTTGCGCCGCGACGAGATGCCGTACGTCAACCCCAACGGCATGCCGTACGACCACGTCGCCCCGATCGAAACCCTCGAGCAGGCGGTGAAAATCCTTGACCACGAAGGGTTTCGCAAAGAGCAAGCCGAGGCGCTGGCGCGGGGCCGCTATCTGGGCCTTGGCTTCTCGGCCTACATCGAGCCGACCGGCGCCGCTACCGGCCACCTGGCCACCGAAGGCGCCACCATCCGCATGGAGCCGACCGGCAAGATCAACGTGTACGTCAACGGCGGCTCGAGCGGGAACAGCATCGAGACCACCGTCGTCCAGTTGACCGCGGACGCGCTGGGCGCCGACATCGACGACGTGGCCACCATCCAGGGCGACACCGCGGTCACCCCCTACGGGGCCGGCACGCAGGGCAGCCGCAGCGCGCCGATGACCGCGGGGGCGGTCAGCGAGGCGGGCGCCATCCTGCGCGAGAAGATCGTGGCGTTGGCCGCGCACCACCTCAAGGTCGCGGAATCGGAAGTGGAGCTTGGGTTTTCGGTGGCCAGCGTCCGCGGTGACCCGGCCAAGTCGGTGTCCTTCGGCGAGCTGGCGTACGTGGCGTACTACTCGCCGCAGCAGCTGCCACCGGGAATGTCGGCCAACCTGGAGGCGACCGCCCGGTTCAACTCGACCAACCCCATCCACTGGTCCAACGCGACCCACGCCTGCACCTGTGAGGTGGACGTGGCGACCGGCAAGGTGACGCTGCTGCGCTACATCGTCAGCGAGGACGTCGGGCCGATGATCAACCCGTCGGTCGTCGAGGGCCAGATCGCCGGCGGAACGGTGCAAGGCATCGGCGGCGCCCTGATGGAGGACATGGTCTACGACGACGACGGCAACCCGCTGACAACGACTTTCGTCGACTACCTGCTGCCCACGGCCACCGAGGTGCCGCCGATCGAATTCGGTCACGTCGAGATTCCCGGGCCGGGGCCCGGCGGCTACAAGGGCGCCGGCGAGGGCGGGGCCATCGGCTCGGTGCCTGCGGTGATCAACGCCATCAACGACGCGCTCGCACCGCTGGGTGTGACGATCACCCGGCTGCCGGCCAGCCCGGCGTCGATCGCCGCCCAGCTGGAACGGGGGGAACGGTGAAACCGTCCGCGTTCGAATACCACCGCCCCGACACCGTCGACGACGCCGTGGGCCTGCTGGCCGAACTGGGCGACGACGCGAAAATCCTTGCCGGCGGCCAGAGCCTGGTGCCGATGCTGGCGATGCGGCTGGCCTACTTCGACCATCTGATCGACATCTCCCGGCTGCCCGAGCTGCAGGGCATCGAGCGCAGGGGCTCAGAACTGTGGATCGGCGCGGGCACCACCGAGGCCACCGTCGGCGCCGACGAGCAAGTGCGCCAAGCGGTTCCGCTGTTGACCCGGGTGACGCCGTTCGTCGGGCATTTTCAGATCCGCAACCGGGGCACCCTCGGCGGGTCGATTGCCCATGCCGACGCCGCCGGCGAATACCCAGCGGTCGCCCTGACCCTGGATGCGGTGATGGAGGTCCAGTCGCCACGCGGGCGCCGCGAGATCGCGGCGGCCGACTTCTTCGCCGGGGTGTGGGAGACCACCATGGATTCCGATGAGGTGCTGACCGGGGTGCGGTTCCCCGTGTGGGACGGCAGGTCCGGGTTCGCCGTCGAGGAATTCTCGCGGCGGCACGGCGATTTCGCGATCGCCGGCGCCCTGGTCGCCGTCCAGCTCGACGATCGCGACCGGGTGTCGCGCTGCGCGGTCGGGCTGCTGGGCATGGGGTCCACGGTCCGGCGCGCGACGGCGGCCGAGGTCGCCGCCGTGGGCAGGCCGGTCGGCGAGCTGGTGCCCGAGGAGATCGGCGAGGCCGCGATGAGCGGGCTCGACGACATTCCGAACGACCTGCAAGGGTCGGCGTCCTACCGGTTGAAGGTCGGCGCCACCATGGCCGCGCGGGCGTGGACACAAGCGATAGCCGAAGCCCTGGGGGCAAGCAATGCGTGAACAC
Organism: Mycobacterium sp. 852014-50255_SCH5639931; assembly: GCF_001665605.1. Lineage (GTDB taxonomy): Bacteria > Actinomycetota > Actinomycetes > Mycobacteriales > Mycobacteriaceae > Mycobacterium > Mycobacterium paraffinicum. Next base: position 15,516 of record NZ_LZSV01000003.1, on the reverse strand, counting down.
CCAATCGAGCTGTCCGTCAACGGAACTCCGATCACGGCCGGGGTGGAACCGCGGATGACGCTGGCGGACTTCCTACGCGACAAGTGCGGGCTGACCGGAACGCACCTGGGCTGCGAGCACGGGGCGTGCGGGGCGTGCACGGTGCTGCTGGACGGCGAGGCCGTGCGCTCGTGCCTCATGTTCGCGGTGCAGGCCGACGGGTCCGAGGTGACGACGGTCGAAGGTGTCGCCGCACCGGACGGCACCCTCTCGCCCGTGCAGTCGGCGCTGCGGGAATGCCACGGGCTGCAATGCGGCTTCTGCACGCCGGGTTTCGTGATGTCGCTGACCGCGCTGCTGCGCGACAACCCCGACCCCAGCGACCACGAGATCCGGGAAGGCCTGTCGGGCAACTTCTGCCGGTGCACCGGCTACCAGGGCATCGTCGCGGCCGCGCAACGCGCCGCCGAGACGCAATCGGTCACGCAGCGGTAAAGCTTCACCATCGGGGCCGCATCGACAGGTGCGCGGTTACCGGGGTTTTCGTCACTTCACGCGTAATCTGATGTCCCGATATTGCTGATAATCGGGAGTTGCGCGTGCGGTTTTCCCAGAGGGCACGGTGGAGCCTTGCCGGTGGATCCCTGCTGATCGCGCCGGTGCTGATCAGTCCCGCGCTGATCGACGCCTGTTCGTCCACCATCGCGGGCCGGCCCGTCGCCGCGCCGGGCGCGGGTCCGGTCGAGCCCACGTTCCCCACCCCCAGGCCCAGCGTGTCGTCGCCGGCGCCCACCGCCAGCCCGGCCCCCGGCCTGCCGACGACGCCGGCCAACCCGACCGCACCGGCCGGCGCCATCCCGCTCCCACCCGACCAGAACGGTTACGTGTTCATCGAAACCAAGTCGGGAACCACACGCTGCCAGATCAATAAGGCCACCGTCGGCTGCGAGGCGCCGTTCACCAATTCCCCCATGCAGGACGGCGAGCACGCCAACGGCGTCAGCGTGGACTCCGGCGGCAAGGTCCAGTGGGTGCTCGGAAACCTGGGCGCCATCCCGACCGTCCAGATCGACTACAAGACCTACAACGCCGCGGGCTGGACGATCAACGCCACCCCCGACGGCACCCGTTTCACGAACGACCGCACCGGGCACGGCATGTTCGTCAGCGTCGACAAGGTCAACACCTTCTGACGGCCGAAGTCCGGACCGGCGACCGCCGTGCCGGGTGGCCCGACCAACTCAGCCATCCCATACCAGGTGGCCGTCGGGGCGGCGGCGAGCACCGGCGGCGGGGCGGTGTGGGCTGAGGCGGCCGTCCGGCATGAGGTGTCGCACCGGCACCGCGCGACCGAGCTCTGCTACATCGGCGATCAGCCGCCGGTGACAGCGCCACCAGACGCTCTCGCTACACATCACCGCGGTGGTGCGCCGGGCGGCGTCGGCCAGGACCTCGTCCAGCGCGGTGTCGAACTCCGGCGTCCGGGTGTATGCGGCGTACGCCCGGAATGCGGCGACCGTCCACCAGCTGTCCGGCTCCAGTTCTCCGGCCGCGACATGACGCCGCCCGCCCAGGCGAGGCTCCCACCGGTAGTCGATGCCGCGTTCGGGCAGCCAGCATTCCAGGGCCTCCCGCCGCACGTCCGGATTCGTCCGGCTGGCCGGATATCGCCGCACATCCACCACCAGCGCAACTCCGGCGCCGGCAAGCAACTCCCCTAGCCGCTCACGGCCGGCTGTCCCGTGCCCCACGGTCAGCAACGCCCGCTCCACCAGACCAGTCTGCCCGGCGGTCGACACATGGCCCGGGCCGATAAAGGATGGGTGCGGTGATCCTCGCCGTCGACTTGGGTAAGACGTCGTGCCGGGCTTCGGCATGCGGCCGCAGGGCGGAGGGGCCGGGCGCGCCCGGGCTCGCGGCGCCCGGCGGCGTGCGGGCCGCGGAGGCGGCGATCCTGAACGTCGCACGCCGGCTCGGCGCGGTCGACGAGGTGATCGTGGGCGCCGCCGGGGCGCTGGCGGCGCCGGACGCGGCGCGTGCGCTGGGCGATGCGCTGCTGGCCTCGCTGCGGGCGGAGCGCGTCGCGGTGACCAGCGACGCCGTGATCGCGCATGCCGGCGCGCTGAACGGGGAGCCGGGCGTCGTGCTGATCGCGGGCACCGGAGTCGTGGCGCTCGCGATCGACGCGGACGGCGCGCTGCGGACTGCCGACGGCTGGGGCCCGTGGCTGGGCGACGAGGGCGGCGGCGCGTGGATCGGCGCCGCCGGGCTGCGCGCGGCGCTGTGCGCGCACGACGGCCGCGGCCCGTCCACCACGCTGCTCGACGCCGCCCGCGCCCGCTTCGGCGCGCCGGAGACCTGGCCCGCGCAGCTCACCGATGCCGCCGGGCTCGCGTCCTTCGCACCCGACGTCCTCGCTGCGCAGGGCGACGCCGCCGCGCTGGCGATCGTCGGCGCGGCGGCTGAGGCGCTCGCCGCGACCGCTCGCGCGGCCGGGAATGGCCCGGTCGCGATGGTCGGCGGCCTGGCCGGGTTCAAAGCGCTGCGCGAGAAGCTCGACCTCGTCCCCACCGTCGGCGACCCGCTCGACGGGGCGCTGCGGCTGGGGGCGATCCACGAGCCCCTCGTGATCCGCGTGCAGGCGGTACCGAAAACCTCTGCCGCGCAAGGACTCGACGCGCTCGCCACCGAAGCCGAGCGTCCGGGCCTGCTCGACCTCGACGCGCGCCCCATCGGGGAGGTCGTCGCGCTGCTCGTCGCCGCCGAAGGCGAGGCGCATGCCGCGGTGGCGGCGGCGGTCCCGCGGATCGCGGCGGCGGCCGAGGCGATCGCCGCGCGGCTCGAGCACGGCGGCCGGCTGATCTATGCCGGCGCCGGAACTCCCGGGCGGCTCGGTGTGCTCGACGCGGCCGAGTGCGCGCCCACGTTCGACACCGACCTCGTGCGCGGTGTGATTGCCGGCGGGCCGGCGGCGCTGACCGGGGCGATCGAGGGCGCCGAAGACGCCTTTGAGCCAACCGATCTCGCCGACCTGACCGCCGCCGACGCGCTCGTCGGGATCACGGCGTCGGGCCGCACGCCGTACGTGCTCGGGGCGCTCGAGCACGCGCGTGCGGCGGGCGCGCTGACGGTCGCGATCGTCAACAACGCGGGCAGCGCGGCATCTGCCGATGTGGTGATCGAATTGCTCACCGGCCCTGAGGTTCTCGCCGGATCCACCCGGCTGACCGCGGGAACGGCGCAGAAGGTCGTACTCAACGCGCTCTCGACGAGCGTGATGATCGGGCTCGGCAAGGCCTACGGACCGCGGATGGTCGACGTGCGCGCGACCAACGCGAAGCTGCGCCGCCGCGCGGTGCGCATCGTGCGCGACGCGGCCGGTGCCGACGAGGAAACCGCGGCCGGCGCGCTCGCCGCCGCGGGCGGTCATGCCAAGACCGCGATCGTCGCGTTGCTCGCCGGCGTCGACGCGGCCGAGGCCGCCGCCCGGCTCGACCGGGCGCGGGGACGCGTCCGGGACGCGCTCGACAAGGTCAACACGTTCTGAAGGCGCGCTCGGGAGGCTGGCAGGTGGTGTCAGTACCATCGGTGCCGTGGCACGCAACGGCCCACCCGACGACTTCCACGAACAGGCGACCCGGCATGCCGACTACGGCGTCGCTGAGCAGCCGACCACCGGCGAACCCCCGGCGAACCCGCCCGAGGGGTTCGAGCAGCCCGAAGCGTTCGACGACCTGGAGGCCGAACCCACTCCGTGGTATCGCAAGCCCCCGCTGCTCATCGCCTGGCTGGTGTTCGTCGCGATCTTGATCGCGCTGATCGTGTACGGCATCACCGAGCTGCTGCAGGGTGGACAAGGCACCAGCCCGTCCCCGAGCACCAGCCGCACGAGCACGACGACGACCACCACCACCACGACCGCGCCGACCACCACCACGACGCCGACCACCAGCAGCGCCGTCGAGGCGCCGGCACAGCAGCCGACGCAGCAGCCCACGCGCCAGCCGAGTCAGCAGGAACCAACGCATAAGCATCACCTGCCGCAGGTGCCCTCGGTGATCACGATTCCGGGGGTGCCCACGGCGATCACGGTCCCGCCCGGCCTGCGCTGACCCCGTCGGCCGCTATGGTGAGGACCACCGGGCGATCGGAAGTGGGGTGCGGGGCATGAGCGAGTCGCTCGGGCTGTCGATTGGGGCGGCCAACCTGGTGGCTGCCCGCGCGGGCAGGCCGCCGGTGGTCCGCAGCGCCGTATTGACGCTCTTCGAAGGCCGGCCGACCGAAGTTGGCCTGCCGGAGGAAAACCCGAATCTGACCGAAAACGGAATGGTGCTGCGCGGATTCGTCGAGCGCGTCGGCGACCGGTCCCCCCTGGTGGCTGCCGACGGGACGAAGTACCTCGGGGAGGTGCTGACGGTCGAGGCGATCGAGGCCATGGCCCGCACCGTCGGCTACGGCACCCCGATCACCATTGCCGTCCCCGCGTACTGGTCCGACGCCCAGTTCACCGCGCTGCGTGAGGAATTCTTCGCCCAGCCGGATCTCGCCCGCGGTGGTGTGGCGCCGGTGCTGGTGTCCGACGCCACCGCCGCGCTCGCGGCGCTGCGCGGCAGACCGGGATTCCCGTCCGCCGGCGTCGTCGCGCTGTGCGATTTCGGCGCCAGCGGCACCAGTGTCACCCTGATGGACGCCGGGTCCAACTTCACCCGCGTCGGCCCGACGGTGCGATCCGCCGATTTCTCCGGCGACGCGATCGATCAGCTCGTGCTCGGCCGCCTGCGGGCCTCCGACGACACCATGGCCGACCTGGGCAGCACCGTCCGGATGGGCTCGCAGAGCCGCCTGCTCGGTGAATGCCGGCGCGCCAAGGAGCAACTGTCGACCGCCGCGACGGCCTCCGTCGCGCTGGCTCCGGGTGCGAACGCGCAGCTGTCCCGAGCCGAGCTGGAGCAACTGATCTCCGAACCGCTGGACCGCTTCCTGGGCACCCTAGAAGAAGCGTTGCGCCGCAACGGAATTGCGAGGGGCAGGCTGGCCGCCGTGGCGGCGGTCGGCGGCGGCGCCGGCATCCCGCTGCTCGCAGCGCGGCTGTCGGAGCGTTTTCAGGTGCCGGTGCACACCCCACCGCAGCCCGCGGTCAGCGCAGCCATCGGAGCGGCGGCGCTCGGTGAGCAGCAGACGTCGGCCGGCGTCCCGACCGCCGCGGGCGCCGTCGTGGAAACGCCGACCGAGATGGTCGGCACCGCCGGCATCGACATGACCCAGGCCGCGTCGGCCGCCCAGGCCACCGATGTTGACGGTGCCCTGGCCTGGTCCCAGGACGTCGACGGCGGCGACGAGCCGGTGCCCTACACCGGGCGCGACGCCACGGGCGAGTACTCCCGGGAGGCAACGGATTCGGGCTACGCGGACGGCGATCGCTACGCCGCGGAAGAGGGCCCGCTGCCCTGGTACAAACGCACCGCGCTGGTCCTGTTGGTGGCGGGGGCGGCGGCGGCGGTGCTGGTAGCCATCGTGCTGGCCCTGACCCTCGGCCGCCCCAAGTCCCACCCGGTCAACACCACCCCGCCGAACACGCCGGCTCCCCCGCAAACGTCGCAAACCGTGACCATCACCCAGCCGAACGGCAGCACCACCGAGACGGTCCTCCCGCCGCCACCGCCGCCGCCGTCGTCGTCGTCCGAGCAGCCGCCGACCACCACGACAACCGAGCCGCCGACCACCACCACCACCACCACGACGCCGCCGCCGACCACCACGACGACGCCCCCGCCGACGACGACCACCGCGCCGCCCACGACGTCGCAGGCGACCACCACGGCCGCACCCCCCACGACGACCCGGTTCCGGCCGCTCCTGCCGCCCTTCGTACCGCGGGGCTGACGCGGCCGGTCGCGGCGATGAGGGTCACACCGGGCTCGCTAACAACGCAGGCCACGGACGCCGGCGGACTTCTAAGTTAGGGCAGCCTTTCTCGCGGCGAAAGCTGCGGAGATGTAACTATGAGCAGGGCTAAGCAGGCAAACAATTCGCAGGCTGATTCAAAGATGCATTGGGGAGACCTTCTGTGACCACGCAGATGCTGATCAGACTCATCGTGGGCATGGGCATGACGCTGGTCGTGGCCGCGCTCGCCGGACGACGGGTCCTGTGGCTGTTCAAGCTGATCACGTCCGGAAAGCCCGCTTCGGGGCACACCGACGAGCCCGGCAAGCGAATCTGGGCCGAGCTCTCCGAGGTCTTCGGGCAGCGCCGCCTGCTCAAATGGTCGATCCCCGGCCTGGCGCACTTCTTCACCATGTGGGGCTTCTTCATCCTGCTCACGGTCTACATCGAGGCCTACGGTCTGCTGTTCCAGGACAACTTCCACATCCCGATCATCGGGCGCTGGGACGCGCTGGGCTTCCTGCAGGACTTCTTTGCGACCGCCGTCTTCCTCGGCATCACCACGTTCGCCATCATTCGGCTCATGCGCAGCCCGCGCGAGATCGGCCGCTCGTCACGGTTCTACGGCTCACACACCGGCGGCGCGTGGCTGGTGTTGTTCATGATCTTCAACGTCATCTGGACCTACGTCCTGGTCCGCGGGTCGGCGGTCAACAACGGCACGCTGCCCTACGGCAACGGCGCCTTCCTGTCTCAGCTCTTCGGGGCGATCCTGCGCCCGCTCGGCCAGCCGGCCAACGAGATCATCGAGACCACGGCCCTGCTGCTGCACATCGCCGTCATGCTGGGCTTCCTCATCATCGTGCTGCACTCCAAGCACCTGCACATCTTCACGGCGCCGATCAACGTCATCTTCAAGCGGTTGCCCGACGGGCTGGGCCCGCTGCTGCCGATCGAGGCCGACGGCAAGCCGATCGACTTCGAAAACCCGCCCGACGACGCCGAGTTCGGCCGCGGCAAGATCGAGGACTTCAGCTGGAAGGCCATGCTGGACTTCGCCACCTGTACCGAATGCGGTCGCTGCCAGTCGCAGTGCCCGGCCTGGAACACCGGCAAGCCGCTGTCTCCCAAGCTCGTCATCATGGACCTGCGCGATCATTGGATGGCCAAGGCGCCCTACATCCTCGGGGATAAGGAATCGCCCGCCGAAAACACGCCGGAAGGCGGGATCGGCGAGGAACTGGCCGGCGAGAAGCACGCCGAGGCGCACCACGTCCCGGAGTCGGGCTTCGGCCGCGTCATGGGCTCCGGCCCGGAGCAGGCCACCCGCCCGCTGGTCGGCACCGCCGAACACGGCGGCGTCATCGACCCCGACGTGCTGTGGTCCTGTGTGTCCTGCGGCGCGTGCGTCGAGCAGTGCCCGGTGGACATCGAGCACGTCGACCACATCATCGACATGCGCCGCTACCAGGTGATGATGGAATCGGAGTTCCCCTCGGAACTGTCGGTGCTGTTCAAGAACCTGGAAACCAAGTCCAACCCGTGGGGCCAGAACGCGTCCGACCGGACCAACTGGATCGACGAGGTGGACTTCGACGTTCCCGTCTACGGCGAGGACGTGGACAGCTTCGACGGCTTCGAGTACCTGTTCTGGGTCGGCTGCGCCGGCGCCTACGACGACAAGGCCAAGAAGACCACCAAGGCCGTCGCGGAACTGCTGGCCATCGCCGGGGTGAAGTACCTGGTGCTGGGCACCGGCGAAACCTGCAACGGCGACTCCGCGCGCCGCTCGGGCAACGAGTTCCTCTTCCAGCAGCTGGCCGCCCAGGCCGTCGAGACCCTGGACGGGGTGTTCGAGGGCGTGGAGACCGTCGACCGCAAGATCGTCGTCACCTGCCCGCACTGCTTCAACACTCTGGGCCGCGAATACCGGCAGCTGGGCTCGAACTACTCGGTGCTGCACCACACGCAGCTGCTGAACCGGCTGATCCGCGACAACAAGCTGGTGCCGGTGACCCCTGTTTCTCAGGACATCACCTATCACGACCCCTGCTACCTGGGACGGCACAACAAGGTCTACGAGGCGCCGCGCGAGCTGATCGGGGCCGCGGGGGCAACGCTCACCGAGATGCCGCGCCACGCCGAGCGCAGCTTCTGCTGCGGCGCGGGCGGCGCGCGGATGTGGATGGAAGAGCACATCGGCAAGCGGATCAACCACGAGCGCGTCGACGAGGCACTGGCCACCGGGGCATCCACCATCGCGACCGGCTGCCCGTTCTGCCGGGTGATGGTCACCGACGGCGTCAACGACCGGCAGGAAGAGGCCGGCCGCAGCGGGGTCGAGGTGCTCGACGTCGCCCAGGTGCTGCTCGGGTCCCTCGAGTACGACAAGGCGACGCTGCCGGAAAAGGGCACGGCCGCCAAGGAGGCGGAGAAGCGGGCGGCTCAGGCACCCAAGGCCACCGCCACCGTCGAGGCACCGGCCAAGGAGACCGAGGAGGCGCCCGCCGAGGCCGCCCCCAAGTCCGAGGCCGCGCCCGCGGCGCCCGTCAAGGGGCTGGGCATCGCCGGCGGCGCCAAGAAGCCCGGCAAGAAGGCCGCCGAGCCCGCCGCTGACGGCAAGGCCGAGGCCTCCGCGTCCGCAGCGCCCGCCGCGCCCGCCAAGGGGCTGGGCATCGCCGGCGGCGCCAAGAAGCCCGGCGCCAAGAAGGCGGCGCCGGCCCAGGCCGAAGCCAAGACGGAGGCGCCTGCGGAGTCTCCCGCGGCGCCTGCCGCCCCGGCCAAGGGATTGGGCATCGCCGCCGGGGCCAAGCGACCCGGCGCCAAGAAGGCCGCGCCGGCCGCCGAGGCACCCAAGGCGGAGGCCGCGCCGAAGGCCGAAACCCCCGCCGACGAAGGCAAGGCCCAGGACGAGCCCGGCGACAAGGCGCCCGCGGCGCCGGTCAAGGGCCTGGGCATCGCGGCCGGGGCGAAACGACCCGGCGCCAAGAAGGCCGCGCCGGCCGCCGAGGCACCCAAGGCCGAGGCCCAGCCCGAAGAAGCCGAGCCCGAGCCAGCGCCGAAAGCGGAGCCGGCAAAGGAGACCGACAGCGCCGACGCACCGTCCGGCCCGCCGGTGAAGGGGCTGGGTATCGCGCGTGGGGCCCGTCCGCCGGGCAAGCGCTGACCTGGGATTTTACGGCTTGACAGCAAATTTGGGTGGACACAAGTGGCACCATTGATGACGTGACCACTCACCAGCTGCCCCTGAACGCGTCCGCTCACCACCGGCAGCGTGTCTTCGCGCAGTCGTCCAAGCTTCAGGGCGTTCTGTACGAGATCCGCGGCCCGGTGCACCAGCATGCCGCGCGACTGGAGGCCGAAGGGCACCGCATCCTCAAGCTCAACATCGGCAACCCGGCGCCGTTCGGCTTCGAGGCGCCCGACGTGATCATGCGCGACATGATCCAGGCGCTGCCGTACGCGCAGGGCTACTCCGACTCGCAGGGCATCCTGCCCGCGCGCCGGGCGGTGGTCACCCGCTACGAGTTGGTCGAGGGCTTCCCCCGCTTCGACGTCGACGACGTCTACCTGGGCAACGGGTGCTCCGAGCTGATCACGATGACGCTGCAGGCCCTGCTCGACAACGGCGACGAAGTGTTGATCCCGTCGCCGGACTACCCGCTGTGGACGGCGTCGACGTCGCTGGCCGGCGGCACGCCCGTGCACTACCTGTGCGACGAGACGCAGGCGTGGCAGCCCGACATCGCCGACCTGGAGTCCAAGATCACCGAGCGCACCAAGGCGCTGGTCATCATCAACCCCAACAACCCGACCGGCGCGGTCTACAGCCGCGAGGTCCTCACCCAGATGGTGGAACTGGCGCGCAAGCACGAACTGCTGCTGCTCGCCGACGAGATCTACGACAAGATCCTCTACGACGACGCCAAGCACATCAACGTGGCCTCGCTGGCCCACGACATGTTGTGCCTCACGTTCAACGGGCTGTCCAAGGCCTACCGGGTTGCCGGCTACCGCGCGGGCTGGCTGGCGATCACCGGCCCCAAGGACCACGCCGAGAGCTTCATCGAGGGCATCAACCTGCTGGCCAACATGCGGCTATGCCCCAACGTCCCGGCCCAGCACGGGATCCAGGTGGCCCTCGGTGGCCACCAGAGCATCGAAGACCTGGTGCTGCCCGGCGGGCGGCTGCTCGAACAGCGCGACGTCGCCTGGGAGAAACTCAACGAGATTCCCGGGGTGTCCTGCGTCAAACCCGAGGGCGCGCTGTACGCCTTCCCCCGGCTGGACCCCGAGGTCTACGACATCACCGACGACGAACAGCTCGTCCTCGACCTGCTGCTGCAGGAGAAGATCCTGGTCACCCAGGGCACCGGATTCAATTGGCCGGCACCGGATCACCTGCGCATCGTGACGCTGCCGTGGGCCCGCGACCTGGCCGCGGCGATCGAGCGGCTGGGCAACTTCCTGGTCGGCTATCGCCAGTAAGCATCTTCGCAGCCGGCGCCTCTACGGTGGACCGGGTGACGCACTCGCACTCGCATTCACACAGCCTGTCCGGACCCGCCCCGGTTGAGTCGCTGCCCGCTAGGATCGTCGTCGGGCTGCTGGTGGCGATCGGGGTGGCGGTCCTGGGTGGCGCCATCGCGCTGTGGCCCAGCCGGCAGCACGTCGCCATCCCCATGCCCTTCCAGAACGCAGCCGGCGGCGCCGTGAGCACGCAGGCCGGGCACGTGCTGTCCAGCGGCGTGGGTGACTGCGGCAGCCCGTCGGTCAGCCAGGTGCTCACCACCTCGCCGCAGCCGGCGCCGCCGGGCGCGGGGCGGTGCGTGCTGACCCAGGTGGCCATCGATTCCGGGCCCAACGCGGGCGCCAACACGTTGCTGGAGTCCTCCCCCGGCCCGGGCCAGCCGAAATTCGCGGTGGGAGATCACATTCGGCTCGTCCGGCAGGTCGACGATCAAGGCGCCACCAGCTACGCGTTCTACGACTTCGAACGTGGCTGGTCATTGGTCGCACTGGCCATCGCGTTCGCGGTGGTGATCATCGCCGTGGCGCGCTGGCGGGGACTGCTGGCGCTGGTGGGCATCGGGGTCGCATTCGTGGTCCTGGTGGCGTTCTTGCTGCCTGCGTTGCGCGACGGCGCACCCGCGGTTCCGGTGGCCCTGGTGGCCGCGGCGGCCATCCTCTACGCCGTCATCTATCTGGCGCACGGCGTGAGTCTGCGGACCAGCGCCGCGCTGCTGGGCACCCTGACTTCGCTGCTGCTGGCTGCGGGATTGTCCTGGGCGGCAATACAATTAGCCCATCTGACGGGGTTGTCGGATGACCAGAACGCCACCGTCAGCGCGTACCTGGGCAACGTGTCGATCAGCGGTCTGCTGCTCGCCGGCTTCATCATCGGGTCGCTCGGCGTGCTCAACGATGTGACGGTGACGCAGGCGTCGACGGTGTTCGAGCTCGCCCACCTCGGTGGCTCGCGGCGCGCGATCTTCCTGGGCGCCATCCGAGTTGGACGCGACCACATCGCGAGCACGGTGTACACGCTGGTGCTGGCCTACGCCGGCAGCTCGCTGCCGCTACTGCTGCTGTTCAGCGTGGCCAACCGCTCGTTGACCGACGTGCTGACCAGCGAGAGTGTGGCCATCGAGATCGCGCGGTCGGCGGTGGGCGGCATTGCGCTGGCGCTGTCGGTGCCGCTGACGACGGCGATCGCCGCGGCGCTGGCAAAGCCTAGTGAAATCGGCTCCGCTCCAACAGATCCAGCAGATAGCCGCCGTACCCGGACTTGAGCAGGGTGCGGGCGCGCTCGGCCAACTGCTCGTCGGTGATCCAGCCCTGCTGCCATGCCACTTCCTCGGGAACGCTGACCTTCAGGCCCTGCCGTCGTTCCAGCGTGCGCACGAAGTCGCTGGCGTCCAGCAGGGAGTCGAACGTGCCGGTGTCCAGCCACGCCGTTCCGCGGGCCATCACCTCGACCGAGAGCTGCCCTCGGTTGAGATAGATCTGGTTGACCTCGGTGATCTCGTATTCACCGCGCGCCGATTTCTTCAGGCCCTTGGCGATCTCGATCACGTCGTTGTCGTAGAAGTACAAGCCCGGCACCGCGTAATTGGACTTCGGTGTCTTGGGTTTCTCCTCCAGCGACAGTGCCGTGCCGTCGTCACTGAACTCGACGACGCCGTACTCCGACGGGTTGGCCACCCAGTAGGCGAAAACCGCTCCGCCGCTGATGTTTTGGAAGCGGCTCAGGCTGGTGCCCAGCCCCGGGCCGTAGAAGATGTTGTCGCCCAGCACCAACGACACCGAGTCGTTGCCGATGTGGTCGGCGCCCAGGACAAAGGCCTGGGCCAGACCGTCGGGACTCTGCTGCGTCACGTAGCTGATGTTGATCCCGAATTGCGAGCCGTCACCCAGGAGCCGCTGAAAGCCCGCCGCGTCGTGCGGGGTGGTGATCACCAGAATGTCCTGGATCCCCGCCATCATCAGGGTGGACAGCGGGTAGTAGACCATCGGTTTGTCGTACACCGGAAGCAACTGCTTGCTGATGCCCACGGTGATCGGATGCAGGCGTGTGCCCGAGCCGCCGGCCAAGATGATCCCGCGCATGAGTGGCTCCCCTATTCCACGCTTAGTTGACGAGGTCGTTCTCGGTGAGTTCGGTCGCCGCCAGCGCCGATGCCAGATCGTCGTGCCGGAACACGGACGTGACGTGGTCGTGGACCACGCGGAATGCCGACGCGGCGGTTGTCACGGCCCCGGGATTGTCCGGGGCGCTGACCTTCTGTTCGACGACGACGACCCCGTTGTGCACGTACATCCGGCCGAGTTCGGCCGTCGCGTGGCGGGAGGCGGCCCACCCGCGCAGCGCCTCGTGCCCCTGCGCGGCCCCGTGCGCGTCGCCGATCTCGATGTCGTCGCTGGACAACGCGACCAGCGTTTCCAGGTCGGCGGCATTGAGCGCGTCGTGCCATGCCAGGACGGTGGCGATCTCCGAAGTGGTCATGTGTTGCAAGTTACCGTGTGTGCCCGCCGCTGTGGCTAGAGCGGGGTGCGGTCCAGCCAGTTCTGCCACACCGCCTCGTCGCCGAACAACTGAATGCCCGTGTCGGCGAGCGGCACCCGGCGCAGGATGGCCAGCAGCAGCTCGGTCGCGCCGCCCCGCAACGCCGCGGTGCCCTTGCCGTGCTCGTGCGACCAGGTGATCCGGCCCTCGTCGACACCGATGGTCCACTCGCCGGCTTCGCCGAACCCGGGGTCGGTGGCATGCAGGTGCAGGGTGTTTCCGCCCTCGATCGGGAGCGCCGCCCCGTCGCCGCCGGCCTGGATCGCGACGCGCTCGAGCCATTCGGTGATCGCGTCGGCGGCGATGTCGGTATCCAGCGTGAAATCGGCGCCCAGCGCGATGGCCGCGTCGGCCCGATGCACCGCCACCTCGTTCAGGCGGCGGCGGATCCACCAGTTCGCCGGGCGGGAGCCGAGAAAGGTCCACACCGGCGTTTCCACACCCGTCAGCTCGACGGCGTCGACCAGCCGCTGCGCGCCGCCGTGCAGCCAGGAGATCGCGTCGGCCGGATCGGGTGGCGGCTTGCCGCCCTCGACGGATCGGGGGTCGAGGAACTCCTCGAGCCGGTCGCGCACGATCTGCGCCGCCCAGCGGTCGCCCCGGCCCACGTGGCGCAGGAGCTGGCCCAGGTTCCACCCCGGGCAGGTCGGCACGGGCCTGGACTGGTCGGCATCGCGGAAAAGCTCCGAAAATGCGCGGTTCTCTTCCAGGAATGCACCGGCATAGTCCACGCGGGTCAGGCTACTCGCCGGCGTCCTCACCTCCGAGCGGCCTGCTAAGGCCGCGGGGCGCCCAACCGGAACAACCGCCAGCCCGCCTGCTTCCAGCGGGCGGCATCGAGGCAGTTGCGGCCGTCGACGACGACCCGGGCCCGCACGCGGTCGGCCAGGTCGCCGGGGTCGAGGTCGATGAATTGGCGCCACTCGGTGAGGACGAGCACCGCGTCGGCGCGATCACACGCCTCCTCAACCGAGACCGCGTAATTCAGCGTCGGGAACAGCCGCTGCGCGTTGTCCAGCGCCTTGGGGTCGTACACGTTGACCGCGGCGCCGTTGAGCTGCAGCTGGCCCGCGACGTTGAGCGCGGGCGAGTCGCGCACGTCGTCGGATTCGGGCTTGAACGCCGCGCCGAGCACGGCGATGTTCGCGCCGAGCAGCGACCCGCCGCAGGCAGCGCTGGCGAGCTCCACCATCCGGGTGCGCCGGCGCATGTTGATGCTGTCGACCTCGCGCAGGAAGGTCAGCGCCTGGTCGGCTCCCAGTTCGCCGGCGCGGGCCATGAAGGCGCGGATGTCTTTGGGCAGGCAGCCGCCGCCGAAACCCAAACCGGCGTTGAGGAATTGGCGGCCGATGCGCGGGTCGTAGCCGAGCGCGTCGGCCAGCACGCTGACGTCGGCGCCCGCGGCCTCGCATACCTCGGAGATGGCGTTGATGAACGAAATCTTGGTCGCCAGAAAGGCGTTGGCGGAAACCTTGACCAGCTCCGCGGTTTGCAGGTCCGTCACCAGGAAGGGCACGCCCTCAGCGAGCAGCGGGCCGTAGAGTTCGCGGACCGCCGTCTCGGGCCGTGTCGAATCCTGTTGGACCCCAAGGACGATGCGGTCCGGATGCAGGGTGTCGTGCACCGCGTAGCCCTCGCGCAGGAACTCGGGGTTCCAGGCGATCTCGACGTTGACCCCGCGTGGCGTCAGCGCGGACGCCCGGGTGTTCAGCTCGGCCGCGGTTCCCACCGGAACGGTCGATTTCCCCACGAGCACCGACGATCTCGTCAGCCGCGGCACCAGCGCGTCGATGACGGCGTAGACGTGGCTCAGGTCGGCCCCGTACTCGCCCTTCTTCTGTGGCGTGCCCACCCCGAGGAAATGCACGTCGGCGAACTCGGCCGCCATGTCGTAGTCGGTGGTGAACCGCAGTCGCCCCGTTGCCAGGTTCTTCGTCAGCAGCTTGCGCAGGCCGGGCTCGTAGAAGGGAATGTCACCGCCGGCGAGCTTGGCGACCTTGCCCGGGTCGATGTCGACCCCGACGACCTCGTGTCCCAGTTCCGCCATTCCGACCGCGTGGGTGGCACCCAGGTAACCGGTGCCGAAGACGGTGCATCGCATATAACCGGTGTAGGTCGCCGCGATGAGCTAACTGCATCGCCCCGCTGAGCGGGAGGCAAACGACAGATGACAGGTGGCCCCGTGCGACTAGTGGCGGCCGAACCCGCCGTGACCACCGCCGAAACCGCCGTGGCCGCCGCCGAAGCCCGGAATGCCGGGGATCCCGCCACCGCCGCCTCGCGGCCCTTCGTCACCGCCGCCGTGGCCGCCGCCGAAGCCGCCGCCGGGCGGCCCGCCGATGACCGGTCCACCGATGCCCGGTATCGGCAGCGGAATCGGCACCGGAATTGGCGCCACCGCGGGTGGCGGTGGGGGAGCCGGCGCGACCGGAATCGGGGCAGGCGCCGGGGCCTCGGGAACCGGGACGGGAGCTGTCTCTTATACACATCTCCGAGCCCACGAGACCCTAAGACAGGTCGTATGCCGTCTTCTGCTTGAAAAAAAAAAGGGGGGGGGGGGGGGGGGGGGGGGGGGGGGGGGGGGG
>NZ_LZSV01000002.1 GCF_001665605.1 Mycobacterium sp. 852014-50255_SCH5639931 | reverse complement strand
CGCCCACGGGCAGAAGGTGCAGAGCGCCGGCAGCAACATGGCCAGCACCGACAGCGCCGTTGGGTCCAGCTGGGCCTGACACCGCGTCTTCACTCGAAAGGGCCCGCACACCAAGGTGTGCGGGCCCTTTTCGTTTCGTAGGCCTTGCGGCTCTGCCCTATCCGGCGACCGGCGAACGCGGGATGAGTAAGGGGCGGAACCCGATCCGGTGAACCGCACCGTCGGACTCGCGCCCGACCATGGCGCCCAGCGGCAGCTTGGATATACCGCTTGGCGCCGCCGTCGTCGCGGCACCCCACCCGCCGGTCGTGGCGTTGGCGTCAAGCGCGGCGGGCAACGGCGTCACCGATGACACGGTGTCGGCCCAACTCGGCGGCACCGACAGGGTTCCCAGTGAGGCCGCCTGGCCCACGCCAGCCGACGCGCCTTCGCCGAGTCCGCCGGCCGGCCCCAGAGCTCCCAGACCACTCGCGTCCCCGAGACCGCCCAAGCCAGGGACGGCACCCCCCTCGGCCCCGATGATTGAGCCCGCGCCCTGCATGTCGATTCCCAGGCCGTACACGTCCATACCGATTCCCGCGCCGTCGGCGCCCAATCCCGCGCCATCGCCGCCGAGACCAGCGAAATCGGATCCCACACCCACCGCGTCCGACGCCAGTCCGGCCGCGTCGCCCGTGCCGGCACTGCCGCCGAGAGCCGTGCCGAGTCCCGACGCGGCGCCCAGGCCGGTACTGGCGGTCTTGGTCGCACTTTTGGACGTGCCGGTCAGACTCGACAATGCACCCAGCGGACTGGACGCCCCCGACGTCCCCAATGACGCCCCGGTGCCCACTGCCGCCTGCGACAGACCGGCGCTGGAGGTTGATCCCGGGGTCGACAGGCTCTGTAACGCTTGCGGCACTGACGACATCACCTGTGAGGAGGCCGTTTGCGCGGTGCTGCCGGCCTGGGTGCCGGTCGCCTGGGCGACCGCGCCGGCTTGTCCGGCGGCCCCGCTCGGATTGGTGGTCTGGGGTGGCGGCGCGAACGTGCTGAAGGTTGAGGCGGCGGCCGAGCTGGCGGCGTAGGTGTACATCGCCGTGGCGTCCTGAGCCCACATCTCGCTGTACTCGGCCTCGGTGGCCATGATCGCCGGTGTGTTCTGCCCGAGGAAGTTGGTGGCGATCAACGCCGTGAGCTGAGCGCGGTTAGCCGCAATCAGCGGCGGCGGCACCGTCATCGCGTACGCCGTTTCGTAGGCCGCGGCGGCGGTGGTGGCCTGCGTCGCCGACTGCTCGCACAGCTCGGCACTGGCCCGCAGCCACACCAAGTAGGGCGCGGCCGCGGCGGCCATCGACATCGACGTCGGGCCCGTCCACTCCCCCGTCAAGGTCGTGATCACCGATTCGTACCCGCTGGCAGCGGAGTTCAACTCGAGGGCCACCGAGTCCCATCCCGCCGACGCGGCCAGCAGCGTCGCCGGCCCGGGCCCCACGTACATTCGACCGGAGTTGATTTCCGGAGGCAACGCGCCAAAATCCATTACTTTCCCTTTGCTCGTTGGGTAGCCGTGGTCGCTGCGTCTGGCAGAAGGGAGCGGCGCAGCGCATAACCGGCGCAAGCCGCCGTCTCTGTCAACCCGAACGGAGACGGCTATCGGCCCCTCATCCAACGGATGAAGCCTCGAAAATTATTTCAGACAAACAACATTCGTAACATCACGCAACTTCGAATTAACGGACTTGGAGACATCGTCGTCTCCGGCCAATCAGCGAAATCCATTCGCGCGCCGGTGATTTGGAGAGCCTAACCTCAGAACCGATACGCTCGGCCAAACCAACGGTTATGTATCCCAGTATTTTTGGGGGTTGGACTCATCTCAAGCTGGCTGATGCAACACATATAAAACTCATATTTGAGTGCGCTTTGATGTGACGCGCCTGACACATCTACATTTGAGAACTCTATGAACTTGGTGACAGTTACGTGTGCGGCTTGTCAGAATGTAGGAACATGACCTCAATGTCGTACGCGAGCGGCCAGCGCCCACGCCAGGCCATACTCGGGCAGCTGCCCAGGATTTACCGCGCCGATGGATCACCGATCAGGGTCCTGCTGGTCGATGACGAACCGGCGCTGACCAACCTGGTGAAGATGGCGCTGCACTATGAGGGCTGGGTTGTCGACATCGCCCACAACGGGCGCGAGGCCCTCGCCAAGTTCGACAAGGTCAGCCCCGACGTGCTGGTGCTCGACATCATGCTTCCCGACGTGGACGGGCTGCGAATCCTGGAACGCGTCCGCCAGTCGGATGCCTACACCCCGACGCTCTTCCTAACCGCGCGGGACTCGGTCATGGATCGGGTCACCGGTCTGACCGCCGGCGCCGACGACTACATGACCAAGCCGTTCAGCCTCGAGGAGCTCGTTGCCCGGCTACGCGGGTTGCTGCGCCGTTCCGGCCAGCAGTCGCCCCCGGCCGTCGAGACCCTCAAAGTCGGCGATCTGAGACTCGACACCGCCAGCCGCGAAGTGACCCGCGACGGCACACAGATATCGCTTTCTTCGACCGAGTTCGAACTGTTGCGCTTCCTCATGCGCAATCCCCGTCGCGCGCTGAGCCGCAGCGAGATCCTCGACCGCGTCTGGAACTACGACTTCGCCGGGCGCACCAGCATCGTCGACCTCTACATCTCCTACTTGAGGAAGAAGATCGACTCCGGGCACGAACCGATGATTCACACCGTGCGCGGTGTTGGATACATGCTGCGGCCCCCGGAATGAGCCAGGACCGGGACGCCATGTCCGGGGATCTTCCGCGGTGGCTGCCCCGTTCGTTACGTCGGCAGTTGCTATTGGGTGTACTGGCGGTGGTCAGCGTCGTGCTGATGACGGTCGGGATCGTGTCCGTGCTGAGCCTGCGCGGCTACGTCACCGCGATGAGCGACGCCGACGTCGCTGAGTCCCTGGATGCGTTGGGCCACTCGTACACGAAATACGTTACGGGTGAACACAATCCGGCCAACGGCGCCAGGCCACTGGCGGAGGCGATGCTGCAGTTCACCGATCAGACGCCGGGAAACCTGATCGTGGTGCTACACAACGGCACCCTGATCGGGTCGGCGGTCTTCTCGGAAGCCGAGGCACGGCCGGCGCCCGCCGACGTGGTCCGCACCATCGAGGCGCAGTCGTGGGCAAACGGCCCGCCACGGACCGAAAACCTGGGCAGCCTTGGGTTCTACCGGCTCAAGAGCCACGTCGATGGATCCGACGTGCTGATTGCCGGGGTGTCGCTGAACCTCGCCGACCGAATCATCGCCCGCAAGCAGGTCACCACCACCCTGCTGATCGCGGCGGCGTTGACGGTCACCGCCGGCCTCACCGTTTGGGTCGTCGGCTACACCCTTCGACCGTTGCGGCGGCTGGCCGGCATCGCGGCGGAGGTCGCCGCCATGCCGCTGACCGACGACGACCACCGAATCAGCGTCCGGGTGCGGCCGAAGGACACCAACCAGCAGAACGAGGTCGGCATCGTCGGCCACACCTTGAACCGGTTGCTGGACAACGTCGATAGTGCGCTGGCGCAGCGCGCCGAATCCGACCTGCGGATGCGGCAATTCATCACCGACGCCAGCCACGAGCTGCGGACCCCCCTGGCGGCGATTCAGGGATACGCCGAACTCACCCGCCAAGACAGCTCGGAGCTGCCGCCGACCACCGAATACGCGCTGGCTCGCATCGAGTCCGAAGCGCGGCGCATGACGCTGCTTGTCGACGAGCTGCTACTGCTCTCCCGCCTGGGCGAAGGACAAGACCTGCAAAGCGAGGACGTCGACCTGGCCGACCTCGTCGTCAACGCCGTCAACGACGCGGCGGTCGCAGCGCCGACGCACCGTTGGGTCAAAGACCTCCCCGACGAGCCGGTGTGGGTTCGCGGGGATCATGCGCGGCTGCATCAGCTCGTCAGCAACCTGCTCCACAACGCCCGGGTGCACACCCCGCCCGGGGTCACCGTCACCACCGGGATCACCTGCCACCGCGACGGGCCCGAGGCGCCGTGCGTGGAACTGACCGTCGCCGACGACGGCCCTGGCATCGACCCGGACCTTCTCCCCCGCCTGTTCGAACGGTTTGCCCGGGCGGACAACTCCAGGCTCCACAGCTCGGGCACCGGGCTCGGCCTGGCCATCGTTAATTCGATCGTCAAGGCCCACCACGGCTCGGTAACCGCCGAATCCAGCGAGGGCAGAACGGTTTTCCGGGTACGGATCCCGATGATCGACGGTCCGGGCGCCGAGGCCGGATAGTCGCACGGATTTGCGCGCGCTTGCGGGCGTTAAGAAACCGTAAAGGCGCTCCGCGGCGCCGTTAGGAAAGTGTCAACCAAAGGCCCTAGCCCCGCGGAGCCAGCTAACTTCAAGCTGACCATGCCTCCGAGATAGCGCTGTGGCCGCCTTGACGAGGCCCATTCGTATGCACGTAATCGGGCGGAACGGAGACAAGATGGGCTCGAAATGGGTGTAGTGGCGTTCGTCGTGCTCACGGTGGCGGTGTTCGCCTTACTAGGCCTGGTGCAGAAGTTGGTCGAGCGGCTGTGAACTACGAAAACATCGTCGGCTTAGTGCTTTCCGTCATCCTCGCGCTGTTTCTCGCGTGCGCCTTGCTGTTCCCGGAAAGGTTCTAGTGAGCACAACGACAGCAGGAGTCATCTTCCTCATCGTCCTCGTCGTGGCGCTGGTCGCGGCGCATGTGCCCTTGGGCGACTACATGTATCGGGTCTACACATCGGCGAAGGACGGTTACGCCGAGCGGGTCATCTACCGCCTGATCGGGGTTGACGCGCGCTCGGAGCAAACGTGGGGCGCCTACGCGCGCAGTGTGCTGGCGTTCTCATCGATCAGCATCCTCTTTCTATTCGTATTCCAGCTCGTGCAAGGCACATTGCCGCTGCATCTGCATGATCCGGCCACCAAGATGACCCCGGCGCTGGCGTGGAACACCGCCGTCAGCTTCGTCACCAACACCAACTGGCAGGCCTATTCCGGCGAATCGACCCAGGGCCACCTCGTGCAGATGGCCGGTCTCGCGGTGCAGAACTTCGTTTCCGCCGCCGTCGGCATGGCCGTGGCGATCGCGCTGGTGCGGGGGTTCGCCCGCACGCGCACAGGCGAACTGGGGAACTTCTGGGTCGACCTGGTGCGCGGAACGCTGCGGATTCTGCTGCCCATCGCGACCCTGGGCGCGCTCCTACTGATCGCGGGGGGTGCGATTCAGAACTTCCACTTGAACGACCAGGTCGTCACCGCCCTCAACGGGGCGCAGCAGACGATCACCGGCGGCCCGGTGGCCAGCCAGGAGGCCATCAAGGAACTGGGCACCAACGGCGGCGGCTTCTACAACGCGAATTCCGCCCACCCGTTTGAGAACCCGACCGCGTGGACCAACTGGCTGGAGATCTTCTTATTGCTGGTGATCAGCTTCTCGCTGCCACGCACCTTTGGGCGCATGGTGGGCAGCAAGAAGCAGGGATATGCGATCGCATCGGTCATGGCTTCGCTGTACGCGATCAGCGTGACCTTCATGATGTGGTTCCAGCTGCGGCACCACGGCACGGTGCCGACCGCGGTCGGCTCGGCAATGGAGGGGGTCGAGCAACGGTTCGGCGTCGCCAACTCCGCGGTGTTCGCCGACTCGACGACGCTCACTTCCACCGGTGCCGTCGACTCCTTCCACGATTCCTACACCAGCCTCGGCGGCATGATGACCATGTTCAACATGCAGCTCGGCGAGGTCGCACCCGGCGGCACCGGGTCCGGCCTGTACGGCATGCTGATCCTGGCGGTGATCACCGTGTTCGTCGCGGGGCTGATGGTCGGCCGTACCCCCGAGTATCTCGGCAAGAAGATCAATCCACGCGAAATCAAGCTCGCGGCAAGCTATTTCCTGGTTACGCCGCTGATCGTGTTGACCGGAACCGCAATCGCGATGGCGCTGCCGGGCGAACGCGCCGGCATGCTGAACTCCGGACCGCACGGGTTGTCGGAGGTGCTGTACGCGTTCACCTCCGCGGCCAACAACAACGGGTCGGCATTCGCCGGGATCAGCGTCAACACCAACTGGTACAACACCGCGCTCGGCCTGGCGATGGTCTTCGGCAGATTCCTGCCGATCGTGCTCGTGCTGGCGCTGGCCGGCTCGCTGGCCAAGCAGGGTCAGACACCGGCATCGGCCGGGACGCTGCCCACCCATCGGCCACAATTTGTGGGAATGGTCGCCGGGGTGACCCTGATTCTCGTCGCCCTCACCTTCCTTCCCATGCTGGCGCTCGGACCTCTCGCTGAAGGAATTCACTGATGACCGCGACGACCGTCGACCCGGCTGAGGAGACCCAGCCGACGGAGCACACAAGCACCAAACGCGTGCAGGGCGGCCTCCTCGATCCGAGGATGCTGTGGAAGTCGACGCCCGATGCGCTGCGCAAACTCAACCCGCATACCTTGTGGCGCAACCCGGTCATGTTCATCGTCGAGATCGGCGCCACCTGGAGCACCGCGCTGGCGATCATCAACCCGACCTGGTTCGCATGGTTGATCGTGGTGTGGCTATGGCTCACCGTCTTTTTCGCCAACCTCGCGGAGGCGGTCGCCGAAGGCCGCGGCAAGGCCCAGGCGGAAACGCTGCGCCGCGCCAAGAGTCAGACGTTGGCGCGACGACTCAAGGACTACCGGCCGGGCGCCCCGGCCGTGGAGGAAGAGGTCGCCGCGCCGCTCCTTCAGCAGGGTGACGTCGTCGTGGTCGAGGCGGGCCAGGTCATCCCGGGTGACGGCGACGTCGTCGAAGGCATTGCCTCCGTGGACGAGTCGGCTATCACCGGTGAGTCCGCACCGGTAATCCGCGAGTCCGGTGGTGACCGCTCGGCGGTCACCGGCGGAACCACCGTGCTCAGCGACCGCATCGTCGTGCGGATCACCCAAAAGCCCGGGGAGAGCTTCATCGACCGGATGATCGCGCTCGTCGAGGGCGCCAACCGGCAGAAGACCCCCAACGAGATCGCGCTCAACATTCTGTTGGCCGCGTTGACGATCATCTTCGTTTTCGCCGTCGCCACCCTGCAGCCGTTGGCGATCTATTCGAAGATGAACAATCCCGGCGTCCCAGACACCCAGGCGCTCAACGCGAATGGCGTCACCGGGATCGTGATGGTGTCATTGCTGGTCTGCCTGATCCCGACGACCATCGGCGCGCTGCTTTCCGCGATCGGCATCGCGGGCATGGACCGGCTGGTGCAACGCAACGTGCTCGCCATGTCCGGACGCGCGGTCGAAGCCGCCGGCGACGTCAACACGTTGCTACTCGACAAAACCGGGACCATCACCCTCGGCAATCGGCAGGCCGCCGCCTTCGTCCCCCTTGACGGCGTCACCAATGAACAACTGGCCGATGCCGCGCAGTTGTCCAGCCTTGCCGACGAAACACCAGAGGGACGCTCGATCGTCGTGTACGCCAAACAGCACTTCGGGCTGCGTGCCCGCACTCCCGGTGAACTCTCGCACGCCCGATGGGTGAGTTTCTCCGCGGCCACCCGGATGTCGGGCGTAGACGTCGACGGACACCAACTGCGCAAGGGCGCGGCCAGCTCCGTCGCGGAATGGGTACGCGGCCAAGGCGGCAAGGTTCCCCAGCAGCTCGGCGAGCTCGTCGACGGCATCTCCGCCGGCGGCGGCACCCCGCTGGTCGTCGGGGAGAGTCGCGATGGGGAGGCGGCGGTCCTGGGTGTCATCCACCTCAAGGACGTCGTGAAGCAAGGCATGCGTGATCGATTCGACGAGATGCGCAGGATGGGCATTCGGACGGTGATGATCACCGGCGATAATCCCTTGACCGCCAGGGCGATCGCCGATGAGGCCGGCGTCGATGACTTCCTCGCCGAGGCGACGCCCGAGGACAAACTCGAGCTGATCAAGCGCGAGCAGGAGGGCGGCAAGCTGGTCGCGATGACCGGCGACGGCACCAACGATGCTCCGGCGCTGGCTCAGGCCGACGTGGGCGTGGCGATGAACACCGGTACGTCAGCCGCCAAAGAGGCGGGCAACATGGTCGACCTCGACTCCGACCCCACCAAGCTCATCGAAATCGTCGAGATCGGCAAGCAGCTGCTGATCACCCGCGGCGCGTTGACCACCTTCTCGATCGCCAACGACATCGCAAAGTATTTCGCGATCATCCCGGCCATGTTCGTCGCGCTCTTCCCCGGGCTGGACACGATCAACATCATGCGGCTGCACAGCCCACAGTCGGCGATCCTGTCCGCGGTGATCTTCAACGCGCTGGTGATCGTGGCGTTGATCCCGTTGTCGCTGCGCGGCGTCCGCTACACACCGAGCAGTGCGTCAAAGCTGTTGAGCCGCAACCTGTATATCTACGGCCTGGGCGGCATCGTCGCCCCGTTCGTCGGAATCAAGCTGATCGACCTGATCATCCAATTCGTCCCGGGGATGTCCTGACATGAGCTTCTCGAATTTCGCCCGCATGCACTGGGCGGCCTTGCGCGCGCTGCTGGTGCTGACCGTCATCACCGGTCTCGCCTACCCGTTAGCCATCTGGCTAGTCGCGCAGCTGCCCGGGCTACGCGATAAGGCGGAAGGGTCGATTCTCACCGCCAACGGCAAGCCGGTGGGCAGCCGGCTCATCGGTCAGCTGTTCACCGACAAGGACGGCAACCCGATGCCGCAGTACTTCCAGAGCCGGCCCTCGGCGGCGGGCACCGGGTATGACCCGCTCTCGTCGAGCGCGAGCAACCTCGGGCCGGAGAGCATCGTCGACACACCCGCCGACCCGTCACAGGTGACGGCCGGAAAGTCTGCGTCGGATGCGGGATTCAAGCCGAGCCTGCTGACAACGGTCTGTGCGCGCAGCACGGCCGTGGGCCAGCTCGAAGGTGTGGACGGATCGCGACCGTTCTGCACCGGCGGCGGTGTGGGTGCGGTGCTGTCGGTGATCGGACCCCGTGACGCGCGCGGAAACGTCGTCCATCCCACCCGGGTGGTCAGCGTCAACGAGCCGTGCCAGACGACGCCGGCACCGTTCCTGACGCTCTACGAGGGTGTCCGCGTCGAATGCGCAAAGTACGGCGAGGACTACTCGATCGGCCAGATGGTGCCCATCCGTGGCGCCGCACCGGCAGACCCCGCCGTGCCCGCCGACGCCGTCACCGCCAGCGGCAGCGGTCTCGACCCGAATATCTCGCCTGCCTACGCTGCCATCCAATTGCCCAGGGTGGCCAAGGCCCGGCACGTCAGTCTGGATCAGATACGTGCGGTGGTAGCCCAGTACACAAGCGGCCGCACCCTTGGTTTTTTCGGTGGACCTTGCGTCAATGTGTTGCAACTCAACCTGACACTCGATCACAAATATCCGGTCTCGAGCTAGCGCGATAGGGGGATGATGGTTGACGTGAGTGTCGTTGACCACCGTCCCAAGCGCGGCGAGCTGCGGATTTACCTCGGCTCAGCTCCGGGGGTGGGCAAGACGTACGCGATGCTCGGCGAGGCTCATCGCAGGCTCGAACGCGGTACCGACCTCGTGGCCGGCGTGATCGAGACGCACGGCAGGGCGAAAACCGCTGAGCTGCTTGAGGGCATCGAGTTCGTCCCGCCCCGCTACATCGAATACCGCGGCGGCACCTTCCCCGAACTCGACGTTCCGGCCGTCCTGGCGCGCAGACCCCAAGTCGTCCTCGTCGACGAGCTCGCGCACACCAATACGCCAGGCAGCAAGAACGCCAAGCGCTGGCAGGATGTCGAGGAACTGCTCGACGCCGGGATCACGGTGATCTCCACCGTCAATGTCCAGCATCTGGAAAGTCTCAACGACGTCGTCGCCCAAATCACCGGCATCGAACAAAAAGAGACCATCCCGGACTCCATCGTTCGGCAGGCCTCGCAGGTTGAGCTGATCGACATCACACCGGAGGCATTGCGCCGCAGGCTCTCTCACGGCAACGTGTACGCGTCCGAGCGCATCGATGCGGCGCTGTCCAATTACTTCCGCCGCGGAAACCTCACCGCGTTAAGAGAACTGGCGCTGCTCTGGCTGGCCGATCAGGTCGACATGGCGCTGGCCAAATATCGGGCCGAGAACAAGATCACCGAGATTTGGGAGGCCCGGGAGCGGGTCGTGGTGGCGGTTACCGGCGGCCCGGAGTCGGAGACGTTGGTGCGACGGGCATCCCGGATCGCGTCGAAGTCCAGCGCCGAGTTGATGGTGGTGCACGTCATCCGCGGTGACGGCCTGGCCGGCCTGTCGGAGGCGCGGATGGCCAAGATCCGTGAGCTGGCGAGCAGTCTGGACGCCTCGCTGCATACCGTAGTCGGTGATGACGTGGCCACTGCCCTACTCGAGTTCGCCCGCGAGATGAACGCCACCCAGCTGGTGATCGGCACCTCGCGGCGGTCGCGGTGGACGCGGCTCTTCGAGGAGGGGATCGGCGCGAGGATCGTCGAGCAGTCGGGCAAGATCGACGTGCACCTGGTCACCCACGAGGAATCCAAACGCGGCTTTCGCGCCGCGTCACTGGCGCCCAACGAGCGGCGGGTGGCGTCATGGCTGGCGGCCATCATCGTGCCGTCGGCCATCTGCGCGGTCATCGTGACAGCGCTCGACCCATATCTGGGCACCAGCGGCGACAGCGCACTGTTCTTCGTCGGAGTGCTGCTGGTCGGACTGCTGGGAGGCGTTGCCCCGGCAGTAGTCTCGGCGGTGCTGTCCAGCCTGTTGCTGAACTACTTCCTGACCGCCCCCCGGCACACCTTCACCATCGCCGAACCCGATGCCGCCGTCACCGAACTGGTGCTGCTGCTGGTCGCGGTCGCGGTCGCGGTGCTGGTCGACGGTGCGACCAAACGGACGCGGGAAGCCCGTCGCGCCTCCCAGGAGGCCGAGCTCCTGATCCTGTTCGCGGGCTCGGTGTTGCGCGGTGCTGATCTCGAGACGCTGCTCGAGCGTGTCCGCGAGACCTACTCGCAACGCGCGGTCAGCATGCTGCGCGAACCCAGCGCGGAGGACCGCGCCGGCGGCAGCAAGGCCGACGTCGTCGCCTGCGTGGGCAAGGATCCTTGTGCCACCGTCGATTCCGCCGACACCGCGATCGAGGTCGGCGACGACGAGTTCTGGATGCTGCTGGCGGGCAGGAAGCTTTCGGCGCGCGACCGCCGGGTGCTGAGCGCGGTGGCCAAGCAGGCCGCGGGTCTGATCCGGCAGCGCGAGCTGGCCGAGGAAGCCAGCCGGGCCGAGGCGATCGTGCGGGCCGACGAGCTGCGGCGCTCCCTGTTGTCGGCGGTCAGCCACGATTTGCGGACGCCGCTGGCGGCGGCCAAGGTCGCGGTGTCCAGCCTGCGTGCGGAGGACGTCGCCTTTTCGCCCGCCGACACGGCGGAACTGCTGGCGACCATCGAGGAGTCGATCGATCAGCTGACCGCATTGGTCGGAAACCTGCTTGATTCGTCGCGCCTGGCCGCCGGCGTGGTGCACCCCGACCTGCGCCGGATCTACCTGGAGGAAACGGTGCAACGGGCGCTGATCAGCATCGGTAAGGGCGCCACGGGCTTCTACCGATCCGCCATCGATCGGGTCAAGGTCGATGTGGGCGACGCCGTGGCCCTGGCCGACGCGGGGCTGCTGGAACGCGTCCTCGCCAACCTGATTGACAATGCGCTGCGATACGCGCCCAACTGTGTGGTTCGGGTCAACGCGGGGCGCGTGGGCGATCGGGTTTTGATCAACGTCATCGACGAGGGTCCCGGCATTCCGCACGGGGCAGAGGAGCAGATCTTCGAAGCGTTCCAGCGCCTCGGTGATCAGGACAACAGCACGGGGGTGGGTCTGGGCATGTCGGTTGCGCGGGGCTTCGTCGAAGCGATGGGCGGCACCATCGCGGCCGGTGACACTCCGGGCGGAGGGCTGACCGTGACGGTGGAGTTGGCTGCCCCGGAACCGATGGGTGAGCGATGACCCGGGTGTTGGTGATCGACGACGAGCCGCAGATCCTGCGGGCGCTGCGCATCAACCTGTCCGTGCGGGGATACGAAGTGATCACCGCCTCGAGCGGTGCGGGCGCGCTGCGGGCAGCCGCCGAGCACAAACCCGACGTGGTGATCCTCGACCTGGGCCTGCCCGACATCTCCGGTATCGACGTGCTGGCCGGCCTGCGCGGCTGGCTCACCGCACCGGTGATTGTGTTGTCGGCGCGTACCGACTCGTCGGACAAGGTGGAGGCCCTCGACGCCGGGGCCGACGACTATGTCACGAAACCCTTTGGGATGGACGAGTTTTTAGCCCGGCTGCGGGCGGCCGTCCGGCGCAATGCCGCGGCGTCCGAGCTGGAGCAGCCGGTGATCGAGACGGAGGCGTTCACCGTCGATCTGGCCGCCAAGAAGGTCACCAAGAACAACGCCGAGGTCCATCTCACCCCGACCGAATGGGGGATGCTCGAAGTGCTGGTCCGCAATCGCGGCAAGCTGGTCGGCCGCGAAGAGCTCCTCAAAGAGGTATGGGGCCCGGCGTACGCCACCGAAACACATTATCTGCGAGTGTATTTGGCGCAGCTGCGACGCAAACTCGAGGACGACCCGTCGCATCCCAAGCATCTGTTGACCGAGTCGGGCATGGGGTATCGGTTCGAGGCGTGAGTTTGTACAGCGCCGTGGGCGGTGGTCACATCTGTCACTTGCGCCCCCGCGTCGGAGGACTCGACGATTTGCCCGCCTCATAGCGACAGCGCGCCGCCTCACGCAGAGCCAGCACGCGCTGATGGATTCGGTGTTCAGTGGAGCGTGGGATGGACCTCGGTCCGTACCGGCCGCGGCCGACGCGACGCACCCTGTCTCGGCCGATCTCCCAACGCAAGGCGTCCGAAATGACCTTCGAGGCCCTACCGGGGACTTGAAAACCCTGCCGGCCGAGAGCTTCGATCATTTCGCCGATGGTCGCTGGCCCATTGTGAGCGATGTACGTCGTGAGCACATAACGCAGTTCGATTCCCTGAAGATTCATCGCCGCACCATTGCATACCGGTATGACCCCCGGCCTTGTCGCTGTGAGGCGGGCAAATCGTCAAGTTCTTCCGGCGCAGAGACGCAAGTGGCGGCTGTGACTTACTCCGCGATCGACAGCACGATGCCGTCCAGGATGTCGTGCTCGCTGACGGTCAACTCATCGATGCCGGCGCGGGCGCGCAACTCGCGCGCCAACTCCTCGACCACGATCGCACCCCCGCCGATCACGTCGGCACGCCCCTCGTGCATCGGTGGCAGCGCCGCACGTTCGGATCGGGACATCGCGATCAACCGCTCGCACACCGCCAGCAGATCGCCGCCGGGTACTCGCGAAAGATGAATGGCCGCAGAGTCATACGTCGTCATGTTGTGGGCCAGCGCGGACAGCGTGGTCATCGTCCCGGCCAGCCCGACCCAGGTCCGCGCCCCCTCCACCGGCACCACGCCAAGCGCGACCTCAAGACGTTCGCGCACCACCGCGCGGGCCGCCTCCACCTCGTCGGGCGTCGGCGGGTCCGAATGCAGGCAGCGTTCGGTCAGCCGGACGCAACCGATGTCGGCCGAGTAGCTACCCACCACCGCCTCGCCGCCGACTGCGATCTCGGTAGAGCCGCCGCCCAGGTCGACGACCACGAAAGGCCCTGCAGCAGGGTCTAATTCGCCTACGGCTCCACGGAAGGAAAGCGCCGCCTCTTCGGCGCCGGTGATCACCTCCGCCTCCGCGCCCGGCACCACAGCGCCCAGCACGTCGGCCGTCATCGCAAAGAAGACATCACGATTGGCGACGTCGCGCGCCGCCGACGTGGCCACCATCCGCACCCGCTCGACGCCGTGACGCTCGAGCAGCGACGCGTAATCGGTCAAAGCGCCGCGGGTTCGGGCGATCGCCTCCGGCGCGAACTCGCCCGTCGCATCCACGCCCTGCCCCAGCCGCACGATTCGGGTCTCGCGATGCACGTCGCGCAGCCGGCCATCGGTCACATCGGCGATCAACAAACGAATCGAGTTGGTGCCGCAGTCGATTCCGGCGAGCCTGCTCACCATTGGCCCGCCGGCAAAACACCCGCCATTGCCGGCTCGGGGGCCAGGATCGCCAGCGCCTCGTCACCGAGTGGATTGCAACCGGGCCCCTTGGCCAGCGAGTGCGCGATCAGCACGTGCAGGCACTTGACCCGGTCCGGCATTCCGCCACCGGAAAACGTTGTGCCCAGCGGCTCGATCGCGTCCCGTTCGGCCAGATACGACTCGTGGGCTCGCCGGTACGCGGCTGCCAGTTCCGGGTCACGCCGCAGCCGCTCGGTCATCTCACGCATCAAGCCTGTCGTTTCCAGCCTGCTCGCGGCCGCGGTCAACACCGGATGTGTCAGGTAGTACAGCGTCGGAAACGGCGTGCCGTCAGGAAGTTTCGGTGCGGTCTTCACCACGCCGGGCTCGCCGTTGGGGCAGCGGTAAGCAATCTCGAGCACGCCGCGCGGCTCACGCCCGAGCTGACGCGCCACGGCCTCCAGGTCGGCACGATCAACCACCGGGCGCCGTGGGGTTCGATGGGCCCGGCGGAACGGGACCGGCTGGGCCCGGTTCCGATGGGGCGGGCGGGACTTCGGCCGGGGGAACATTGGCCGGCGGCAGGTGTGGCGCGTCGGCGATGGTGTGCCAGAGCGACGTGTACCAGGGATCGCTGTTGGCGGGTTTCGCCGTCTGGTTTCCCGGCTCGGAAGGTGTCGCCGCGGTCGCGGGCAGCTGGACCTGGAACGGGATGTCGCCCGGCTTCACGAAGCCGAGCCGCTCGCGCGCCTGCGCGGCGATGTAGGCCGGATCACCGAGTTTGGCCTTCTTCTGCTCGAGTTCGGCGATCTGAGCGCGCAACGCGGCTTCGCTTGCCATCAACTGATTCATCTCCGTGCGCTGTGCAAAGTAGGTCCGCACCGGACCGGCGATGGTGAGCGTCAGCACGCAGACGACAGCGGCGAGCACCGCCGCCCGCCGCGCGGTGAAACCCAGCCGCTGCTCGGACCGCTGTTCCACCGATTCGACCGCCTGTCGCTTGATGGGCTCGACGACATGCTCGACCGACCGCGCGCTGGGCTGCTTCGCGGTTTGGGACGGCTTGGAAGACGGCTTGGCCGTGCGGCGGCGCCGAACCGAATCCCCGGCCTTCCCCGGGCGCGATGCCGGGGAGCGCCGTTTCGGATCCGGCTTGGCGGGCAAGCTATTTGGCCTCCGGGGCATACCGCGGGAACGCCAGATCGCCGGCGTAACGGGCGGCGTCGCCCAGCGCTTCCTCGATCCGCAGCAGCTGGTTGTACTTGGCGACACGCTCACTGCGGGCGGGTGCGCCGGTCTTGATCTGCCCGCTGCCGACGGCCACCGCCAGATCGGCGATCGTGGTGTCTTCGGTCTCGCCGCTGCGATGGCTCATCATCGTGCGGTACCCGCTGTGGTGCGCCAGCGCGACCGCGTCGAGGGTCTCGGTCAGCGTGCCGATCTGGTTCACCTTGACCAGCAACGCGTTTGCCACACCCTTTTCGATGCCTTCTTCCAGGCGCTCGGGATTGGTTACGAAGATGTCGTCGCCGACGATTTGCACGCGGTCGCCGATCGCCGCCGTCAGCGCCGCCCAACCGTCCCAATCGTCTTCGGAGAGCGGGTCTTCGATGGAGATCAGCGGGTAGGAGCCGAGCAGGTCGGCGTAGAACTCCGCCATGTGCTCGGCGCTGCGGGTGCTGCCCTCGAAGATGTACCCGGTGCCCTCGTTGTGGAATTCGGTGGCCGCCGCATCGATGGCCAGCGCCACATCGGTACCGAGTTTCAGACCCGCCGACTCGATGCCCTGGCAGATCAGGTCCAGGGCCGCTTTGGTGTGGGCCACGTCCGGGGCGAAGCCGCCCTCGTCGCCCAGGGCGGTGCTCAACCCCTGCTTTTGCAGCACCGATTTGAGTGAGTGGTACACCTCGGCGCCCCAGCGCAGCGCCTCATTGAAGCTGGGGGCGCCGATCGGCGCCACCATGAACTCCTGGATGTCGACAGCGGTGTGCGCGTGCGCACCGCCGTTGACGATGTTCATCATCGGCACCGGCAGGATGTGGGCGTTGGGTCCGCCGACATAGCGGAACAGCGGCAGCTCGGCGGAGTCGGCGGCCGCTTTGGCGACGGCCAGCGAGACGCCCAGGATTGCGTTGGCGCCCAGCCGGGACTTGTCGGGGGTGCCGTCCAGGTCGACCAGCGCCTGGTCCACTAACCGCTGGTCGTCGGCGTTGAGCCCGATCACCGCCGGGCCGATCTCGTCGAGAACGGCTTGCACCGCCTTTTGCACGCCTTTGCCGCCGTAACGCTCACCGCCGTCGCGCAACTCGTGAGCCTCGTGCTCGCCGGTCGACGCGCCGGACGGCACCGCCGCGCGCGCAAAGGTCCCGTCGATCAGGGCAATCTCGACCTCGACCGTCGGGTTACCGCGGGAATCGAGGATCTCGCGGGCTCCGACCTGCTCGATAATCGGCACTGAGTTTCTCCTTGCGTCGTAGCTGGTGCCGGCCTCGCCGCCGTTAGCGTAGGGCCTGATACATCCTGCTACAGCGGGTGACCCGCCGCATAAGCGGTCGCCCAGTCGCGCACCGCGCGCGCGTAGACGCCGGAGTTGTTGTAGGCCCGCAGCGCGGTTATCCAGCCGCGCGGCGTCCCTAAATCCTTTCCCCGCCAACACAGATAACCCGCGGCCGCGAGCGCGGCGTCGTCGATGTTGTCCGGGCTGACGCGGCCGTCGTTGTGCGCGTCGACGCCGTACAACCGCCAGGTCTCGGGGATGAACTGCATCGGCCCCATGGCCCGCACCACCCCATCGTCGTCCGTCACCGGTTCCTCGCTGTCGACGATGCGCAGGGTGCCGCCACTGCCATCCAGGCGGACTCCGCGAATGGGGGGGCTCACGTCACCGTTGGGGGCCAGCCGCGCGCCGCGATAGGTGCCGTGATGGCTCTCGACCTGCCCGATGCCCGCCAACGTGGTCCACGCGATATGGCACTTCGGGTTCTCCACCTCGGCAACCCGGGCCGCGTACGCGTAGGCCTCCAGCGCGATCACCGGGATCTCCAGGGTCGGGGAGCGCTGTTCGGCCCAGGCCCGCAGCTGGTCCGCGGGCCGACCGCTGGCGTGCGTGTCCACCGGCGGCACCGGAGCCCCGGCAGGCGGCGGGACGCCCTCCGGGATGAACAGGCTGAGCTGCCACGTGCAACTGGAGGCCAGCAGCATCGCGGTCGCGCCTATCACGGCGGCCGCGCGCAACCAACGCCTCGGCGACACCATGCTGGTTAAAGCTCCCTCGACTCCCCGGCACCAACTTCCGCACAACCATCGTCCCACGGGTTGCGGTGCTGCCCGGCCCTATCGGGGCGGCCGGCGCACGATTTCGGCAAACTATCGATTAGCCGACGCGCAGCTTGAGCCCTCAGGCGTCGTCGGCAACCGCATCCGCCGCAGACTCGTCGACCACCTCGTCCGACGGCCAGTGCTCACGCCACTCGTCTTCGGTGACCTCGCCGAGCGGGGCGACGTCGAATTCCTCCGGAACACCCGCGCCGCGGCGCGTCGCGGCGATCGCCCGCTCGACTGCGCGGACCGTGTCCACGAACTCCAGAACCGCCGTGCGCAGCGCGCTTTCCGCGTCACCATCGGCCGACACCGAGATGGAGGTGATCTCGGCGGGGATGAGATCGGCGGGCAGGCCGGCCTTCTCGGCACGCTGAATCACCTTCTGAGCCAACGCCAGCGCCGGCTGCCCGGTATGCACCTCGTCCATCACGTATTTGCGCGGCTTTTCGGCCGCCTTGCGCTCTTCCCATTGGGCCAATTGCTCTTCGAGCGAAATGGTCTGACCCGCAAGCACACCCGGAACCCGATTGCCCAACTTTCGCATCAGCGTGACGGCGACGTCATCGATGGTGAAGGGAAGTTGCGGGGCGTCCTCTGCGATGCGCGCGTGAAAGAGCACCTGCAGCAACACGTCGCCGAGTTCTTCGCGCAGCTGATCTGCGCTGCCGCTGCGGACCGCGTCCAACAGTTCGTAGGTCTCCTCGAGCAGAAACCTGCGCAACGAGTCGTGAGTCTGCTCGCTCTCCCACGGTCCGGCTGTGCGCAGTTTGTCCATCATGGCCACCACGTCGACCAGTCGTTCGCCGCGCGGTGTCTCCGGCGCGGAGATCAACCGGGCGCCGGCCGCCAGCCGGGCGGTGACGGCGGGATGCTCGGGGTCCGACGACAGCAGCACCGGCGCTGGATCATCGGGGTCCCCGGCATGCACCGGACGCGCCGCGGGCAGCGACCACGGCACCGCGACGGGCATCTCCTCGGTGTACTGCACCTCACCGCTGAGGTGTTCGATGGCCTCGACCGGCACCAGCGACGGGCGGCGGGGGTCGAACAAGACGACGATCATGGGCGCCGCTCTCCCCCGCCAGCGGGTGGTGCCCCCACCCCATCGCATCGCTTTGTATCGTCGCCGGCGCGGATCATCGCGCTTGCCGCTCCTCACTGGCCATCGCTGCAGGTGAACTCGTTATATCAATATCCGTCTGGGGTTTACCTTGCAGCGCCGTCACCAGGTTGGCCACCATCTGCGCCAACTCCACGTCGCGGATGCGTGCCGCACCGACGCCCCCGTCCCGCGGGATGGGCACCTGCACCGTGGAAGTCGTGGCGCGGTAGCTCGCGGCCGGATACATCCGCTTGAGGCGCACCTGGGCCGAATCGGGCAGCGTTATCGGCGACAGCCGCACGGTCGCCGCCGACGGGGCCGACACCTCGGTGATGCCGGCGCCGCGGCACAGCAGCCGCAACCGCGCGACCGCCACCAGGCGCAGGGCCGGTTCGGGCAACGCACCATAGCGGTCGACGAGTTCCTCAATCACGGCCGCGATCTCGCTGTCCGAGCCCGCGGCGGCCAGCCGCCGATAGGCCTCCAGCCGCAGCCGGTCGCTGGCGATGTAGTCCGGCGGCAGGTGGGCGTCCACAGGCAGGTCGATCCGCACATCCTTGGGTTCCTCGGCGGTGGTGACGGTCTGGCCGTCGGCGGCCGCTCGGTAGGCCTCCACGGCCTCTCCCACCAGCCGCACGTACAGGTCGAACCCGACCCCGGCGACGTGCCCGGATTGCTCGACGCCCAGCACGTTGCCGGCGCCACGGATTTCGAGGTCTTTCAACGCGACCGCCATGCCCGCGCCCAGCTCGTTGTTCTGCGCGATGGTCGCCAGCCGGTCGTAGGCCGTCTCGGTCAGCGGCGCGTGCTGCGGGTACAGGAAGTAGGCGTACCCGCGCTCGCGGCTGCGCCCCACCCGGCCGCGCAGCTGGTGCAGCTGCGAAAGCCCGAAGGTGTCGGCGCGCTCGACGATCAGCGTGTTGGCGTTGGAGATGTCCAGCCCGGTCTCCACGATCGTCGTGCACACCAGGATGTCGTACTCGCGGTTCCAGAACCCCTGCACGGTGCGTTCCAGCCGCTCCTCGGGCATCTGCCCGTGCGCGACGACCACCCGCGCCTCGGGCACCAGCTCGCGGATCCGGGCCGCCGTCCGGTCGATGGAGCTCACCCGGTTGTGCACGTAGAAGACCTGCCCGTCGCGCAGCAGCTCGCGCCGCAAGGCGGCCGCCACCTGCTTGTCGTCGTGCGGCCCGACGTAGGTCAGCACGGGATAGCGCTCTTCGGGCGGGGTCAGGATGGTCGACATCTCGCGGATCCCCGCCAGACTCATCTCCAGCGTGCGTGGGATCGGGGTGGCGCTCATGGTCAGCACGTCGACGTGGGTGCGCAGCGACTTGATGTACTCCTTGTGTTCGACGCCGAACCGCTGCTCCTCGTCGACAACGACCAGGCCCAGGTCCTTCCAGCGCACCCCGGTCTGTAGCAGCCGGTGCGTGCCGATCACCACGTCCACCGACCCGTCTGCCAGGCCCTCGATCACGGCGCGGGACTCGGCGTTGTCGGTGAACCGGGAGAGCCCCTTGACGGTCACCGGGAAGCCGGCCATTCGATCGGTGAACGTCTGCAGGTGCTGGTCGGCCAGCAGCGTGGTGGGCACCAGCACGGCGACCTGCTTGCCGTCCTGGACGGCCTTGAAGGCCGCGCGCACCGCGATCTCGGTCTTGCCGTAGCCGACGTCCCCGCAGATCACCCGGTCCATCGGGATCGGCTTCTCCATGTCGGCCTTGACCTCGGTGATGGCGGTGAGCTGGTCGACGGTCTCGGTGAAGCCGAACGCGTCCTCCATCTCGGCCTGCCACGGGGTGTCCGGCGCGAAGGCGTGCCCGGCGCTGGCCTGCCGTTTCGCGTACAGCGCGACGAGCTCGCCGGCGATCTCGCGCACGGCGCGGCGGGCCTTGGTCTTGGTGTTGGCCCAGTCGCTGCCGCCCAGCTTGCTCAGCGCGGGCGCCTGCCCGCCGACGTACCGGGACAGCTGGTCCAGCGAGTCCATCGGGACGTACAGCTTGTCCGACCCGCCGCCCCGCTTGCTGGATGCGTACTCCAGCACCAGGTACTCGCGCCGGGCGCCGCCGACCGTGCGTTCCGTCATCTCGACGAACCGGCCGATGCCGTGCTGGTCGTGAACCACCAGGTCCCCGGCCGTCAGCGCCAGCGGATCGACGGTGTTGCGGCGCTTGGCCGCCAGCCGCTTGCCCTCGACGGCGGTGGCCCGGCTGCCGGTCAGGTCGGTCTCGGTGATGACGACCAGGTTGGCGCCCGGGATGACGACGCCGTCGTGCAGCGGGCCCTTGAGGACGCTGACGATCCCCGGTTTGAGTGTGGTGTCGGCCGCGCCCGGTTCCAGCATCGCCGCGGGGGTGTCGGAGTCGGCCAGCCGCTCGACGACACGATGGGCGGTGCCGGCGCCCGGGGCGACTACCGCGGCGTACCCGCCGGTCGATACGTGCGCGCGCAGCATGGCGAAGATGCCGTCGATGTCGTGCTGATGCCCGCGGGCCGACGGCGCCGCCCGGATCTCCAGCTCCACCGCCGACTCGTCGGACAACTGGCTCAACGTCCACCAGGGATGACCCGAGCGCACCGCCGCGGCGTGCACGTCGTCCAGCTCGGCGAACCCCGACCCGCCGAACTGCGCGACGTCGACGGGGGCGTCGGTGCCCAGCGCCGCGACGGACCACGACGCCTCGAGGAACTCGCTGCCGGTCTTGATCAGGTCGGCGGCCCGGGTGCGCACTTTTTCGGGGTCACACAGCAGCACCGGAGTCCCCTCGGCCAGTTGGTCGGTCAGCAGCGCGTGTTCGCCGGGCCGCAGGACCGGCAGCAGCGCCTCCATGCCGTCGACCGCGATGCCCTCGCCCAGCTTGGCCAGCATGTCGGTGACGCTGCCGGTGATGGCGGGCTCGGCCCCGGAATGCCGGGCGGCCAGCGCGGCGGCCCGCTCCCGCACGTCGTCGGTCAGCAGCAGTTCGCGGCAGGCCACCGCGATGACCGTCTCGACCTCGATCTCGGGTATGGAGCGCTGGTCGGCGACCGAGAACATCCGCATCTCGCTGACCTCGTCGCCCCAGAACTCGATGCGCACCGGATGCTCGGCGGTCGGCGGGAAGACGTCGAGAATCCCGCCGCGCACGGCGAATTCGCCGCGCCGGCCGACCATGTCGACCCGCGTGTAGGCCAGCTCGACCAGCCGGGCGACGACCTCCTCGAAGGCGATCTCCTGGCCGACGCTGAATGTCACTGGCTCGAGCAGGCCCAGCTGCGGCGTCATCGGCTGCAGCAGTGAGCGCACGGCGGTCACCACGGCGCGCAGTGGTGGACCCAACCGGGTGTCGTCGGGGTGGGCCAGCCGGCGCAGCACCGTGAGCCGGGCGCCGACGGTGTCGACGCCCGGAGAGAGCCGCTCGTGCGGCAGGGTCTCCCAGGACGGGAAGGCCGCCACGGCGTCGCCGAAGACGCCGCGCAGTTCGGCGGTCAGGTCATCGGCTTCACGCCCGGTCGCGGTGACTACCAGCAGAGGACCCAACCGCTCCAGCGCGCTGGCGACGAAAAGCCGTGCGCTGGCTGGACCCACCAGGTGCAGCTCGGCCGGTCGCTCTGCCGCGCTTTCGATCAGTTGCTGGAAGGTCGGCGCGGTGAGCGCCAATTCAACGAGCCCCGCGATCGGGGGTTCTGGGCGAGCAGGCCCCGGTGCGGTCATGATGAATCCATTCTAGGGGCGCCAGAATTCGTCAATTTTGACCCCGGCGCCGTCAAGGGATCGTTAGGAAGACGGCCCCCGACCCGACGCGGGCGCACGTTGGACTCATGACATTGCTGGACATCCTGCCGTCCCTGGGCCACGCGGCTCCCCCGCGGTTCGATCCCGCGCTCTGGCCCGTCACCGCCCACCCCGACGAGGAGGGCAGGCTCAGCGTCGGCGGTGTGCCCCTGGCCGATATCGCCGACGAGTTCGGAACCCCGGCCTACGTGCTCGACGAAACCGACTTCCGGCGCCGCGCCCGCCGCTACCGCAAGGCGCTGCGCGGCATCCAGGTGGTGTACGCCGGAAAGTCGCTGCTGACCACCGCGATGGCCCGGTGGGTCCGCGAAGAGGGCCTCGGTATCGACGTCTGGTCAAGCGGTGAGCTGGCCGTCGCCCTCGCCGGTGGAATCGCCCCGGCGCGGATCATCATGCACGGCAACGCGAAATCGCCCGACGAGTTGCGCGACGCGGTCCGCGCCGGGGTGGGGCGGATCGTGGTGGATTCGTGCATGGAGATCGCCTACCTCGCGGGCGTGGCCCGCCCGCGTCAGCCGGTGCTCATCAGGGTCACCCCGGACATCGACATCCACGGACACCGAGCGGTCACCACGGGTATCAGCGACCAGAAGTTCGGGTTCACTCTCGCCGGCGGCCACGCCGCCGACGCCGTGAGGCGGGCGCTGGCCCACCCGATCCTCGACCTGGTCGGGCTGCACTGCCACATCGGCTCGCAGGTCACCGACCCGGCGCTCTACGGCGAGGCGATTCACCGGCTGATCGCCGCCATGGCCGACATCCGGGCCCGGCACGGCGTCATCCTCACCGAACTCAACCTCGGGGGCGGGCACGCCGTCCCCTACGTCGCGGGCGACGCCGAGCTGGACCTCGACGAGCTGGCCCGCGTCATCGAGGACGCGCTGGACGAGGCCTGCGCCGCCGAGCACTTCCCCCGCCCGAGCGTCGTGGTGGAACCCGGGCGGGCCACAGCATGGCGTCGAACTACAACCTGGTCGGCCGCCCGGCCGTGGTCGGCGTGAGCAACGGCCGGGCCCGCGAACTGGTCCGCCGCGAAACGATCGCCGATCTGGCGGCCCGCGACCGCGGCTAACCGTCGTCCTGCAGCCGGGGGTCGGCTTCCAGATGGGTCAGCCCGTTCCACATCAGGTTGACCAGGTGCGCCGCGACCACTTCTTTCTTGGGCTCACGCGTATCGAGCCACCACTGGGCCGTCATCGAGACCGAGCCCACCAGCGCCTGGGCGTACAGCGGCGCCAGCTCAGGATCCAGGCCGCGACGGGCGAAGTCGCCGGCCAGGATGGAGCTGACCTGGTTGACGGCGTCGTTGAGCAGGCTGGAGTAGGTGCCCGAGCTGATCGCGGCCGGTGAGTCGCGGATCATGATGCGGAAGCCGTCGGTGCGCTCTTCGACGTACGTGAGCAGCGCCAGCGCGACTCGCTCGACCCGCACCCGGGACCGGTTGTTGGTCAACGACGACGTGATGCCGTCCAGCAGCGCCGACATCTCGCGGTCGACGACCACGGCGTACAGCCCCTCCTTGCCGCCGAAGTGCTCGTAGACGACAGGCTTGGACACGTTGGCGCGCAACGCGATCTCCTCGATGGAGGTGCCCTCATAACCGCGTTCGGCGAACAGCGAGCGCGCGATGCCGATGAGTTGTTGTCGGCGCTCGGTACCGGTCATCCGGGCGCGCGGCGCGCGGGCCTCTTTGTCCGGCTCCTTATCGAGAACAGCCACGTCAATCAGCGTATAGCGTCGCCCGCACCGAACCGCCCGTCTTTCCCTCGGCGCCGCGATCGGCCCGCGCACCGTCTAAAGTCTGTTGGTGGCGCGGGCCCAGAAGGCTTGCAATCCGTCGTGGTGTAATCGGCAGCACCTCTGATTTTGGTTCAGATAGTTCAGGTTCGAGTCCTGGCGACGGAGCTTGGCTCGTCGAGTGTGGGACCTATGCCCGATTCGAGGCGGCGGTTTCCATACTTTGGGCCCCACAGTCGGCGAGTGGACATGAGTGATCGCCCAGGCCGCGGTCTTTGCGTCAACATCAGGTGAAGTGCCACGCTTGACGGCGTGTCGTCGTGCCAGAGCGCACGCCGGGGTTGAGGAGAAGTTGATGGCGTCTCGTGGTGATACCGCGGTCCTGGTGCTCGCGGCCGGGCCCGGCACCCGGATGCGGTCGGACACCCCCAAGGTGCTGCACACGATCGCCGGTCGCAGCATGCTGTCCCACCTGCTGCACGCGATCACCAAGGTCGCGCCGCAACACCTGGTGGTGGTCCTGGGCCACGACCACCAGCGCATCTCCCCGCTCGTCGCCGAGTGGGCCGACGACCTGGGGCGCGGCATCGAGGTCTCCCTGCAGGACCGCCCGCTCGGTACCGGCCACGCGGTGCTGTGCGGCCTGTCCGCGCTGCCCGAGGACTACGCCGGCGTGGTCGTCGTGACCTCCGGCGATACGCCGCTGCTGGACTCCGACACCGTGGCCGACCTGATCGCGACCCACAACGCGGGATCGGCCGCCGCGACCGTGCTCACCACGACGCTCGCCGACCCCACCGGGTACGGCCGCATCCTGCGCACCCAGGACAACGAGGTCACCGCGATCGTGGAACACGCCGACGCGACACCCTTCCAGCGTGAAATCCGCGAGGTCAACGCCGGCGTCTACGCCTTCGACGTCGCGGCGCTGCGCTCCGCGCTGAGCCGGCTGAGCTCCAACAACGCCCAGCAGGAGCTGTATTTGACCGACGTCATCTCGATCCTGCGCGGCGACGGGCAGGCCGTCCACGCCCAGCGCGTCGACGACAGCGCCCTGGTCGCCGGCGTCAACAACCGCGTCCAGCTCGCGCAACTGGGCGCCGAACTCAACCGGCGGATCGTCGCCGCCCACCAGATGGCCGGGGTGACCATCGTCGACCCCGCGACCACCTGGATCGACGTCGACGTCACGATCGGCCGCGACACCGTCCTCCACCCCGGCACCCAGCTGCTGGGCCGCACCCAGCTCGGCGGCCACTGCGTCGTCGGCCCCGACACCACGCTCACCGACGTCACCGTCGGCGACGGTGCATCGGTGGTGCGCACCCACGGCACCTCGTCGGCCATCGGCGCCGGCGCCACGGTCGGCCCCTTCACCTACCTGCGGCCCGGGACGGCGTTGGGCGACGACGGCAAGCTCGGCGCGTTCGTCGAGACCAAGAACTCGACGATCGGCACCGGCACGAAAGTTCCGCACCTGACCTACGTCGGCGACGCCGACATCGGCGAGCACAGCAACATCGGAGCGTCCAGCGTCTTCGTCAACTACGACGGCACCAACAAGCGGCGCACCACGATCGGCTCGCACGTACGCACCGGGTCGGACACCATGTTCGTCGCCCCGGTGACGGTCGGGGACGGGGCATACACCGGCGCGGGAACCGTGGTCCGCGACGACGTCCCCCCGGGCGCACTGGCGGTGTCCGCCGGACCGCAACGCAACATCGAGGGCTGGGTGCAGCGCAAACGGCCGGGCAGCGCGGCCGCCGAAGCGGCCGAAAAGGCGACCCGAAAACCAGCCGGGGCCACCGGCGACACATCCGAGCCCGAATCGACATCGTGACTTTGGTATCTGGTAACCCGGCCACATTTCCGTACCATTCGCTACGTACGATTGGCCATCCACTTCTGATCCGAACGGCGAGGGCAGCGCGTTGAGCCACGACTGGACCGACAACCGCAAAAACCTGATGCTCTTCTCCGGCCGTGCGCACCCGGAGTTGGCCGAGCAGGTGGCAAAGGAGCTCGACGTCCACGTCACCGCTCAGACGGCGCGGGAGTTCGCCAACGGCGAGATCTTCGTCCGGTTCAACGAGTCGGTCCGCGGGTGCGACGCGTTCGTCCTGCAGTCGGCCCCGGCGCCGGTGAACGACTGGCTGATGGAACAGCTGATCATGATCGACGCGCTCAAGCGGGGCAGCGCCAAGCGGATCACCGCCGTCATGCCGTTCTACCCCTACGCCCGCCAGGACAAGAAGCATCGCGGCCGCGAACCGATCTCGGCGCGACTGGTCGCCGACCTGCTCAAGACGGCGGGCGCCGATCGGATCGTGACCGTGGACCTGCACACCGACCAGATCCAGGGTTTCTTCGACGGCCCGGTCGACCACATGCGCGGGCAGAACCTGCTCACCGGATACATCCGGGACAACTACCCGGACGGAAACATGGTGGTCGTCTCCCCAGACTCGGGCCGGGTGCGCATCGCCGAGAAGTGGGCCGACGCATTGGGTGGCGTCCCGCTGGCCTTCATCCACAAGACCCGGGATCCTCGGGTGCCCAACCAGGTGGTGTCC
This sequence comes from Mycobacterium sp. 852014-50255_SCH5639931, assembly GCF_001665605.1. Classification (GTDB taxonomy): domain Bacteria; phylum Actinomycetota; class Actinomycetes; order Mycobacteriales; family Mycobacteriaceae; genus Mycobacterium; species Mycobacterium paraffinicum. The sequence goes on along the minus strand of NZ_LZSV01000002.1, from coordinate 460,235 downwards.
AACCGCGTCGTCGGCGAGGTGCAGGGCAGGACCTGCGTGCTGATCGACGACATGATCGACACCGGCGGCACCATTGCCGGCGCTGTGCAGCTGTTGCGCGATGACGGCGCCGCCGACGTCATCATCGCGGCCACCCACGGCGTGCTGTCCGACCCGGCCGCCGAGCGGCTCGCGGCCTCGGGTGCTCGCGAGGTGATCGTCACCAACACGCTGCCGATCGGCGAGGAGAAGCGCTTCCCCCAGCTCACCGTCCTGTCCATCGCGCCGCTGTTGGCCAGCACCATTCGCGCCGTCTTCGAAAACGGCTCCGTCACGGGGCTATTCGACGGGGACGCCTAGTGGCTGCACGGCCAGGCGAGGCGGTCATCTACCACAATCCCCGGTGCAGCACCTCGCGAAACACGTTGGATCTCTTGCGCGACAGTGGGTTCGAGCCGACCATCGTCGAGTACTTGAAGGACCCGCCGTCGCGCGACGAACTGGTGCAGATGATCAACGACGCCGGGATCGACGTGCGCACCGCGGTGCGCAAGCGGGAATCGCTGTACTCCGAGCTCAATCTCGCCGATGCGACCGACGACCAGTTGCTCGACGCCATGGTCGAACACCCGATCCTGATCGAACGACCGTTCGTCGTCACGCAGAAGGGCACCCGGCTGGCTCGGCCGGTCGACACGGTCCGCGAGATTCTGTGAGACGTGCCTGCGCGGCCGCGGCCATTGCGCTGACGCTGCCAGCGGTGGCGTGCAGTCCGAAAACGCCTGACTATCAATCGATCTGGTCCACGACGCCGACAACCACGACCACCACGACACGGGTGGCCAAGCCCGTGCCGCTGTCGCAATATCTGCAGAACATCGGCGTGACCGGCGAGCAAGTCGCGCCGGGCAACCTGCCCGACCTGACGGTGTCGATACCGACGCCCCCGGGCTGGTCGGTGGCGAACAATCCGCACATCTCCCCGAAGACGCTGATGATCTCCAAGGGCGGCAAGTATCCGACCGCCAGACTCGTGGTGTTCCTCCTGCACGGCGACTTCGATGCCGCCCAGGTGATCCAGCACGGCAACGACGACGCCCAATTGTTCGAGGACTTCAAGCAGCTGGACGCCTCGACGACGCCCTACAACGGCTTCCCCTCGTCGATGATTCAGGGCAGCTACGACTTGGATGGCACACGGCTGCACAGCTTCAACCGGATCGTCATCGCCACCGGTTCCCCGCCCGCCAAGCAGCGATACCTGGTTCAGCTGACCATTACCGGCCTGGCCAACGAGGCGGTCGCGCAGTCGACCGACATCGAGGCGATCATGCGAGGATTTGTCGTCGCGGCGAAGTGACTGGCCACGTCTGCGCCACTTCGGTCACATCGATCACTGCGCGAATGACTCCGTGTTTTGCCCGCCTCCGAGCGACAACTGGACGAGCTGGACCCGCGAGGCGATGCCGAGCTTGGCGTAGACGTGGGTCAGGTGCGTCTGCACCGTGCGCGGTGAGATGAACAGCCGTGTGCCGATCTCCTTGTTGCCCAAGCCTTCCCGGACCAGACGCACAACATCGCTTTCCATAGGCGTCAGCGAAGCCCAACCACTCGCAGGCCGTTTACGCTCGCCCCGTCCGCGGCGCGCGAAGGCGATGGCCTCCTCGGCGGACAGCGCCGCACCTTCAGCCCACATCAGGCCAAAATCGTTCTCGCCCAAACCGTTGCGGGCCGTCGCCACCGTACTGCCGTAGCCGGGTTCATACATCGGGTACCGGGCATGCCCCATCCGCTGCCGGATGCCGTCCGATGCGCCTAACAGGCGCGCCGCATATGCGTGATTGCCACCTTCGGCCGCCAGGCGGGCCAGGCACTCCAGTGTGTCTGCCACGCGCATATATCCCCGGGAACGAGTGGCGGCCACAAGGGCTTCGTGAACATCACGCTCGGCCTGGTCCGGCTCACCTTGCTCGATCGCGACAAAAGCGCGAACGGTGCACGCGACCACTTGGTGCCAGCCTGGTGCCACGCCGACGCAGTCGTCGGCCCAGCTGCGTGCACTGATCAAATCACCGCACGCCAGTGCGGCCTCTGCCAATGGATTGATGCTTCTGATGAACACTTCGCGCGCGGGCACGGTGTGTTGCCATGCCCCTTTTGCGGCGTCCCAGGCTCGGGCGGCGTCGCCGGCCGCCAGCGCGGCCTGCGCGGAGACCGCACTCACCGTGTCCGCCCACTGACCACCCAGCGCCTCGCCGATGACTCGGGCGGATTCGATCGCCGTTTGAGCGGAAACCGCCTGTCCTTGGTGAGTGAGGACCACGGTTCGAGCCACGTCGCCGAAGACTTTCATCGGCTTGTCCCCGGCCGCTTCGGCCTCTTCGACCAGGTCAGCTGCGACCCGAGCCGCGTAGCCCAGGTTTCCCTGCATCATCAGCGAGATGCAGAGCCACGCTCGGGAGTGACGCGAGAAAAACCCGAAGCCTAGCGCGTCGGCGATGTCACGCCCTTCCTCGGCCGCGGCGCGCGCGCCGGTCGGTTCACCTGCCAAGGAGCCCGTGGTTGCTCGGTAACTGAGAATTTGGCACAGGATCCAGCGATCACCGGCCGCGCGGGCCAGTTCCGTGGCCTCGGCAAGGTAGCAGTCGGCCAGCTCCGGGTTATAGAAGGCGACGGTCGCGCACCCCATCAGGACCCGAGCGAGCAGCGCCGGGTCTTCGAGTTCGCGCGCGGCAGCCAGGGCGTCCCTTGCCCGATCCTCATTGGCGGGGACGACCGCCCACCCAGTGAGCGTGCTCTGATCGGCCACCGCGCCGATCCACACCGCCGATTCGACCTCCGAGCAGCGGTCGTCGCTCAACACCAACTCGAACGCAGCCAGCCCTTCACGGAAACGACCGCAAGCTATCCAGACCCGCTGCAGCGTCGACACCAGTCGCAGCGCCGTCTCGAGTTCGGAATTCTCGCGGCTCCACATGAATGCCGCCCGCAGGTTGTCGATCTCGGTTTGCGCCCAGACCAACAGCAACTCGTCGTCGGCATCGCGGCACGACTCCAACTTGGCCGCGGTCGCGGTGTAGTAATCGCGGTGACGGGTGCGCACCTCGTCGGCCTCGCCGGACTCGCCGAGCTTTTCCTGCGCATATTGGCGCACCGTCTCCAACAACCGATACCGCATCCCGTCGCCGGTGTCGTCGGCGACCACCAGTGATTTGTCGACCAGCAGGCTGAGTTGGTCCACCAGTTGGTAACGCTCCACTTCGCTGTCGGCGCCGACCGCCTGGGCGGCGTCCAGGTCGAACCCTCCGGCGAACGCCGCGAGCCGGCGAAACAAGACCCGCTCCGGTTCGGTGAGCAGCGCATGCGACCAGTCCACGGAGGCCCAGAGTGTCTGTTGGCGACGCACCGCGGTACGCGCACCCCCCGTCAGCAGCCGGAATCGATCGTGCAGACTGTCCGCGATCTGCGCCGGCGACAACGCACGAACCCGCGCGGCGGCCAGCTCGATCGCCAACGGCATACCGTCCAGCCGCCGGCAGATCTCTTCGACCACCGCGGTGTTGTCCGCGGTTATGGCGAATTCGGGGCGGGCCCGCCGAGCACGGTCGGCGAATAGTTCCACGGCCTCGTCGGCAACATTCAACGACGGAACACGCCAGCTCAACTCGCCGGGCACGCCGAGAGGCTCACGGCTCGTGGCCAAGACCGTCAGCTGCGGGCAGGCCGCGAGCAATTCGATGACCAGCGTCCCGCACGCGTCCAGCAAGTGCTCACAATTGTCGAGCAGCAGCAGCATCTTTTTTTCGCTGAAGAACCGCTGCAGCAACTCCATCGTGGAGCGACCCGGCTGATCGGGCAGGCCTAGGCTACGGGCCACGGTCACCGGTGCTACCGCCGAATTGGTGATCGGTGCCAGGTCGATGTACCACACCCCGTCATAAAACTCGCGCGTCAGCAGTGAGGTGAGTTCCATCCCAAGACGGGTCTTGCCCGCTCCTCCGGCACCGGTCAAGGTCACCAGCCGGTTCTCGACCACCAACTGACGCAACTCCGTCACCTGTGCCTGGCGCCCAACAAAAGTCGTCAGCTGGGCCGGCAGGTTGTGCGACACCGCGATCTGGCGGACCCGAAGCGGCGGGAAGTCGTTGCGCAAATCCGCGTGGCACAGTTGCACGACGCGTTCGGGGCGTGGCAGATCACGCAGCGGATAACTGCCCAAGTCGGCCAGCCACACACCGTCGGGTAGCCGATCGACAATCAACGATTCGGTCGCGCTCGACAACACCGTCTGCCCGCCGTGGGCAAGGTCGCGCAGTCGCGCCGTGCGGTTGATGGTGGGGCCCGCGTAGTTGGTGTCGTCGCGCAACTGTATTTCGCCGGTATGTATCCCGATGCGCACCTGGATCGGCGCCAATGGGGCCCGCTGCAGCTCCAGCGCGCATGCCACCGCGTCGGACGCCCGGGCGAACGCGGCCACAAAGCTGTCACCCTCGCCCTGTTCGAGCGGCCGCACCCCGTCATGAAGGGCGACCGATTCGTTCACAGCCGTGTTCAGCCGAGCGAGCGCATCGGTCATCTGCGCGGGCTGGGTTTCCCATAGCCGCGTCGAGCCCTCGACATCGGCCAACAGCAACGTCACCGTTCCGGTCGGCAGCAAATCGCTCACGCCAAAATCGCTCCAGGTTAGCGGAGGTTTCTTCACACTTTGGCTCATGCTAGCCAGGATCGCGTCCTCGGCGAGGCAAAACATCGGCCATAGCGCGCAGTGCAGCATCGACCAGCACCGGGATCTACGACCCCCCGGGCGCACATTTACGCGCTGCGGCGGATGGTCTTCGTCTCCCGCTCCCCGATAGTCGACTCAACGCCGACCGAGGAGACCGCCATGACCACCGTCCAAACCAGCGAGTGCCCGAGCGTGTTCGACGCCGGGGTGCCCTTCTTTTGCTATGACCACCTCACCGATCCCGACGAGGCGCACCGCGCCATCGCCGCCGCCCGTGAGCAGTCCCCGATCGCCATGGGGCCGCGTGGGCCGGAGGTACTGGGCTACGAAGTGGTCCACCAGGTGCTGCGGGATCCTCGCTTCATCACCGCCCACGGCCTCGGACTCGACCTGCAAGGCGTCACCTCCGGCCCGTTATGGGACAGGGCGACCGCCAACATCCTCGGACTCGACGGTGCCCAGCACCACCGGCTGCGCCGGCTGGTATCCAAGGCGTTCGCGCCGCGTGGTGCCGAGCGGCTGCGTTCGCTGATCGTCGAGGTGATCAACGGCTTGGTCGATCCGCTGACCGAGGTCGGGCACTGCGACGTCGTCTCCGACATCTCCCGCCGCTACCCCACCCCGATCATCTGCGCCCTGCTCGGTGCGCCGCCCGAGGACTGGCAGCTGTTCTCCGACTGGACCGACGACATCAAGAAACTGTTCGACTGGAACGTCGCCGAGGACGGTCCGGCGATCCTGGCCGCCTGGGACCAGCTCGACGCCTACCTCGAAGACCTGATCGCCCGCCGGCGCGCATCACTGACCGACGACCTCGTCTCAGACCTCATCCGCGCCGAGGACGACGGCGACCGGCTCACCCACGACGATCTACTCATGCTGTGCGGCACGCTGCTGGGGGCCGGCACCGACACCACGCGCAACCAGCTCGCGGCGGCGGTGCAGGCGCTCTGCGCACACCCCGACCAATGGGCGTTGCTCGCCCGGCGTCCCGAGCTGGCGGCCAACGCGGTTCACGAACTGATGCGTTACTGGCCGATCATTCTCGGCACCATCCGGCGGGCCGCCGAAGACGTCGACCTGGCCGGTATTCGCATCCCCGCAGGCACGCTCGTGCTGGCCAACACCGCCGCGGCCAACCGCGACCCGAGTGTCTACGACCGCCCGGAGCACCTCGACATCACCCGCGAGGGCGCCGCGCCCATGCTCACCTTCGGCGGCGGCGTGCACTACTGCCTCGGCGCCCACCTGGCGCGCTTGGAACTGACAGAGGCGCTTCGCGTCATCACCCAGCGCATGCCCAATCCCCGCGCAGCCGGCCCCGCGCGGTGGAGGGCCATCACCGGCATCACCGGGCCGACCACGGTGCCGCTGGAGTTCGACACCGGGCACTGAGGGAGTCCTATTAGGCTCGTCAGCCATGACCAACTGGACCGCCGCAGACCTGCCGTCGTTCGCCGGGCGCACCGTGATCGTCACCGGAGCCAACAGCGGGCTCGGCGCGGTGACCGCCCGCGAGCTGGCGCGGCGTGGCGCCACGCTCGTCATGGCGGTCCGCGACGTTCGCAAGGGCGAGAAGGCCGCGCTGCAGATCCGGGGTTCGCACACCGGCCCGGTCGAGGTGCGCGCACTCGACTTGCAGAATCTGTCGTCGGTGCGGGAGTTCGCCGACGGCGTCGACAAGGTCGACGTGCTGATCAACAACGCGGGCATCATGGCCGCCCCGTACGCCCGGACCGTCGATGGGTTCGAGAGCCAGATCGGCACCAACCACCTCGGCCACTTCGCCCTGACCAACCTACTGCTGCCCAAGCTCACCGACCGGGTGGTCACGGTGTCGTCGATGGCGCACTGGCCGGGGCGGATCAGCCTCGACGACCTGAACTGGGAGCGGCGGCGATACTCGCCCTGGCTGGCCTACAGCCAGTCCAAGCTCGCGAACCTGCTGTTCACCAGCGAGCTGCAGCGACGCCTGGACGCGGCCGGTTCGACGCTGCGCGCACTGGCCGCCCACCCGGGCTACTCGCACACCAACCTGCAAGGCGCCTCGGGCCGCAAGCTGGGCGACGCGCTGATGTCGGCCGTCACCCGGGTGGTGGCCACCGACGCCGACTTCGGCGCCCGGCAAACGCTGTACGCGGCCTCGCAGGACCTGCCGGGCGATACGTTCGTCGGCCCGCGGTTCGGTCAGACCGGTCGCACCCAACCGGTCGGGCGCAGCCGTCGGGCGCAGGACCCGGCGATGGCGGCGGCGCTGTGGAAGCTGTCTGAGCAGCTCACCGGCACCAAATTTCCGCTCTGAGGTGCGGATGCGCTAACCTGACCGGGCGTCACGGCGAGGGTGGCTGGCCAGCCAGCACCGTTATCGACGGAGACCGACGAACTGTCGCGACCCCGGCCGTGCCCCCACACTCAGGCATTGAGCACACAGGAGCGACACGATGGCCAAATCCGCAGGCAACCAACTCACCGCCACGGTGCGAACCGAGACCGGCAAGGGTGCGTCCCGCCGGGCCCGCCGCGAAGGCAAGATTCCCGCCGTGCTCTACGGCCACGGCGCCGACCCGCAGCACCTCGAGCTGCCCGGCCACGACTTCGCGGCCGTGCTGCGCCACGCGGGCACCAACGCGGTGCTGACCCTCGACATCGAAGGCAAGGAACAGCTGGCGCTGACCAAGGCGCTCGACATCCACCCGATCCGCCGCACCATCCAGCACGCCGACCTTCTCGCAGTGCGCCGCGGCGAGAAGGTCGTCGTCGAGGTCAACGTCGTCGTCGAGGGCGACGCCGTTCCCGGCACCCTGGTCACCCAGGACACCAACACCATCGAGATCGAGGCCGACGCCATGTCGATTCCCGAGCACGTGACGGTGTCGGTCGAGGACGCCGAGCCGGGCACGCAGTTCACCGCCGGGCAGATCGCCCTGCCGCGGGGCGTCAACCTGATCTCCGACCCCGAGATGCTGGTGGTGAACGTGGTCACCGCGCCGACCGCCGAGGACCTCGAGGAAGAGGGTGCGGGCGAGGTCGCCGAAGCCGAAGCGGCCCCCGCGGAAGAGGAAGCGGGCGAGACCGAGGCCGCCGCGGACGAGTCCGAGTAGGCGGACCGCAACGTGGCCGAGCCGTTGCTGGTGGTCGGCCTCGGCAATCCAGGAGACAACTACGCCCGCACCCGGCACAACCTCGGGTTCATGGTCGCCGACCTGCTCGCCGAACGGCTCGGCTCAAAGTTCAAGGTGCACAAGCGTTCCGGCGCCGAGGTGGTCAGCGGCCGGCTGGCGGGGCACTCGGTGTTGGTGGCCAAGCCGCGCTGCTACATGAACGAGTCCGGCCGCCAGATCGGGCCGTTGGCGAAGTTCTACTCGGTGACGCCGGCTGACATCGTCGTCGTGCACGACGACCTCGACCTCGACTTCGGCCGCATCCGGCTCAAGATCGGCGGCGGCGAGGGCGGCCACAACGGGCTGCGCTCGGTGGCGTCCGCGCTGGGCACCAAGGAGTTTCAGCGGGTCCGCATCGGGATCGGCCGACCGCCGGGACGCAAAGACCCGGCGGCGTTCGTGTTGGAGAACTTCACCGCCGCCGAGCGCGGCGAGGTCCCCACCATTTGCGAGCACGCCGCGGACGCCACCGAGTTGCTCATCGAGCTGGGGCTGGAGCCGGCGCAGAACCAGGTCCACGCCTGGTAAACGTCCCGCCGTGTGGGCGGTCGGCGCGGCCTAGGTGACCAGGGTGGCGGAGTGGGACCGGCGCAGCTTGCCCGACGGTGTCTTCGGGATGGTGCCCGGCCCGAGCACCACGACGTTGCGCGGCCGCATGTCGACCTCGGCCACCACCTCGCGGGCGACCTGGTGCTCGATGCGGCGCACCTCGGCGGGGTCCTGCCAGGCGTTGGACTCGACCGCGACGGCGAACGTCTCGCGTGAGTGGCCGGCGTCCAGGCGCACCGCGACGGCGCAACCGGGCCGCACCCCCTCGACGCGGCTGGCGGCCCGCTCGATGTCGGTGGGGTAGATATTGCGGCCCGCCATGATGATGACGTCCTTGACGCGGCCGCACACCACGACGTGACCGTCCTCGGTCATGTAGCCGAGGTCGCCGGTGTCATACCAGCCGTTTTCGTCCTGCGCCGGGATGAAACCGCCCATGGTCAGGTAGCCGGGCGTCAGCGACTCCCCGCGCAGCTCGATGACACCGACGCCGCGCGGCGGCATCACGTCACCGTTCTCGTCGATGATGCGCGCCTCGAGGTCCTGCAGGAGCGGGCCCAGTGTGGCCAGCCTGCGGGTGTTGCCCTTGGTGGCGGGCACGGCGCGGCGCAGGGCGGCAAGCAAGTCGGCGTCGACCTCGTCGACGACCAGACCAGCGTCGCACTCCGAGAACGACACGGCCAGCGTGGTCTCGGCCATCCCGTAGGCCGGCAGGATCGCCGACGGCCGCAGCCCGTACGGCTTGCCGGCGTCGAGCAGGTCCTCCACGTCGGCGGGTTCGACGGGCTCGGCACCCGAGAGCGCGAAACGCAGGGTGGACAGGTCGAAATCGCCGGGCTTGGCGTTGCGGCGCAGCCGCTTGGCCAGCAGCGCGTAGGCGAAGTTGGGCGCCGCGGTCATGGTGCCCTTGTACTTGTCGATCAGCTTGGCCCACAGCAGCGTGTCGCGCAGGAAGTCCATCGGCGTGACCTTGACCAGCTCCGCGCCGAAGTACATCGGGATGGTGAGGAAGCCGACCATGCCCATGTCGTGGAAGCAAGGCAGCCAGCTGACCATGACGTCCTTGTCGACGTCGTACTGGGCGCCGATGAACATGGCCTCGGCGTTGGAGTGGATGTTGCGGTGGGTGATCTGCACGGCCTTGGGCGATCCGGTCGATCCGGACGTCAGCTGCATCAGCGCCAGGTCGTCCTCGCCGACCTCGATCGGGTCGATCGGCTCCGAGGCCAGCAGGTCGGCGACGGTGAGGACCTTGACGCCCTTCTCCTCGAGCACCGGGATGGCCATCAGGAAGGGCTCGGAGACGATGACGGCCTTGGCCTCGATCATGCCGATGACGGTCATGGTGTCCTCGGCCCACACGACCAGGTCGGTGCGCGGCGTGGGCTGGTGCAGCATGGTCAGGCTGGCCCCGCGCATCCACAGGCCCTGGGCCGTCGGGGCGATCTCCACCGGGAAGCCGGCGAGCACGCCGACCGCGTCGCCCAGGCCGATGTCGGCGGCGGCCAGGCCGCCCGCGATGCGACGGGCGCGTTCGTGGACCTCGCCCCAGGTGTGCCGGACCGGTTCGTGCGGTTCACCGGTGACCATGCCCGTCGTCGCGTTCCGGGCATTGCGATACATCTTCGCGGTAAACCTGCTCACGCAAACCTCCTCGATTCCGGCGCTTGGCGCAACGCCCGGGATTTCATATTCCGCCCACTGGGTAACGCTTCGGAACAGGCGCGCAAACACAGTCGGGCAGCGGTTAGGTCTCGAATCGGCGATGAGTCGGCTACCTGCCGTTCGGCCGGCGCATAAGCGCGAAGCGGGCCCGAAAACCGCCGGTGGGCCCGAAGCATCAGTCGCCCGCCGGAGACCCCGGCGGACGACGATAATGAGTGATCTTGCTCAGCGCGACTCGTCACCGCGCATATCTTAAACTCCTCTTAGGGAACAGCCCAAACGAATGCAAATTTTGGGTTGTTTTTCACACTTCGGTGGGCGTCGGCACCACACGCGCCCCCACGACCGGCCCACTGGCGACCCGTACCGTGCGGCAGACGCCCGCCCCGGACAGCTGGGCGCCCACGTCGACCGCCGAGGCGGCCGAGGCGCACAGGAAGGCGCATGTCGGGCCCGAGCCGGACACGATGCTCGCCAGCGCACCGGCCTCGACCCCGGCGTGCAGGGTCCGGCGCAGCTTCGGATTCAGGCTCACCGCGGCCGCCTGCATCTCGTTGCCCAGCAGTGACGCCAGCTGTTCCGGGTCGCCCGCGGCCAAGGCCGCCAGCACCGGGCCCGGGCCGGCAAGCCGCGGCGGGTCCCCCGCCTCCCGCAGCCGGTCCAGCTCGACGAACACCGCCGGGGTCAGCAACTCGCCGTCGGCGAAGGCCAACACCCAGTGGAAGGTGTTGCGCGACAACACGGTGGCCAACTCCTCGCCGCGGCCGGTGCCCAGCGCGGTGCCGCCGTGCAGGGCGAAGGGCACGTCGCTACCCAGCCGTGCGGCAAGCATGCGCAGGTCGCGCCGGGGCACGTTGAGCTCCCACAGCGAGTTCATCGCGACCAGCACCGCGGCCGCATCGGCACTGCCGCCGGCCATCCCGCCGGCCACCGGAATGGATTTGTCGATCATGATCGACACGTCGGGCGCCCGGCCGACGTGTTCGGCCATCAGTTCGGCGGCCTGCCAGGCGAGGTTGCGTTCGTCGGTGGGCAGTGTGTCGGCGCCCTCGCCGACGAGCTCGAGCGACAGCACGTCGGCGTTGCGGACCGTCACCTCGTCGAGCAGGGAGATGGCCTGGAAAACGGTGGTGAGCTCGTGATAGCCATCTTCGCGGCGGTCGCCGACCGCCAGATAGAGGTTGACCTTTCCGGGCACCCGAACGGTGACCGACCCGGTGGGCACCCACTGGGCGGCGGTATTGCCGTCAGATGCGGACACCGCAGCAGACTATCGCTGCCGCCGGTCAACTACACGCAGCGGCGCCGCAATCAGCTCGGGGAATGCTGCTGTTCGGCCGCGGGCGGCCCGGCGGTGGCGGTGGTGTCGGCCGGGTCGGCCGATCGCCTCAACAGCCGCACAAAGTCCTCAATGGACAGGGTCTCACCGCGACGGGCCGGGTCGATGCTGGCGGCCAACAGCCTGTTCGCCGACTCGTTGCCCGAGCCGGCCCACTCCGCGAACGCGTTGCGAGTCGTCTTGCGCCGCTGCGCGAACGCGATGTCCACCAGCTGGAATACCTGACGCCGGAAGGCTTCGTCGGTGGGCCACCGCGGGGTGGCGTGGCGGTCGATGCGAACCAGCCCGGAATAGACGCGCGGAATCGGCCAGAAGACCGTCGGCGACACCATGCCGCAGCGCCGAACCGCGCCGAAGAAGCGGACCTTGACGCTTGGCACGCCGTATTCCTTGCCACCCGGATCGGCGGCCAGCCGTTCGGCTACCTCCGCCTGCACCATGACGGTCACGGTCTGAATGGACGGGAATTCGGCGAGCAGATGCAAGATCGCCGGCACCGCGACGTTGTAAGGCAGGTTGGCGACGACGGCGTTGGGCTGGGCGGCCAACTCGTCATTCCGAAGTGTCAGGACGTCGCGGTTGAGCACGGTGAGCCGGTTGATTTCGCTGCGCGAGTGCTCGGCGACGGTTTGCGGCAGCCGATCGGCCAGCACCGGGTCGATCTCGACGGCGGTGACGGTGGCGCCGCGGTCGAGCAGGGCCAGCGTGAGTGAGCCCAGTCCGGGGCCCACCTCGAGGACGTGGTCGGAACGGCCGATCCCGGAAGTCGAGACGATCCGGCGGACCGTGTTGGCGTCGTGGACGAAGTTTTGCCCGAGGGATTTCCGTGGGCGAAGGTCAAGTTCTTTGGCAAGCCGCCTGATCTCGGTGCGACCGAGCAGCCGGATGGTCAGTTGGCACCAGCTCTTCCGCTGCACACCGGCCACGCGCCCCAACCCTGGCGCTCTCGGGTCACCTCGGCGATGGTGATCTGTTCTTCGCGGGTGGCCAGGTCGGCGCGCGAAGCGAACCGCAGCCCGCCGTTGCGCTCCCAGGTGCCCTGGTCGAACTGGACACCGCCGTAGTAGCCGTTGCCGGTGTTGATCGCCCAGTTCCCGCCGGCCTCGCAGCCCGCGATCGCGTCCCAGATGGATCCGTTGGTGACCGGTGGCACATCGGTGCCGGGCCGGGTGCCCACCCGCACCACGGCCTCACGGGCCGGGGTGATCACGGTGTTGGCGATCGGCAACCGGCCGGTCTCGACCCCGTTGACCGTGGCCACCGCGAACGTGACGTCCTGGGTGCCCGGGGCGCCCGGGTCTTCGACCACCTGGCGACTCATGTTCATGTCCGGGTCCTCGACCCGACGGGCATTCGGCGGCAACGGCATCCGCTCGGTAACCCGCTGGATCCGGTTACGGGTCACCTGGATTTCCATGCCGTCGACGATGGGCGACGCCGCGTTGGGCACCGCCTGATCCCCCTCGAGGAGCGGCGCGCCGGCGGCGCTGAGCAGCCCCCCGACGTTCGGTGCCGGCAGGTGGACCGTGCGGGTCGCGCCGCCGTCGTTGATGCGGACCGTCTTCGCGCTGACGACGGGCAGCGCCATCCCGGCCAGCGGGACCCGGCTGCCGCGGGAGGCCGCCGCGGGTGCGGTGTCGGTCATGGCGAGTTGGGCCAGCGCCTCGTCGACGGTCGACGCCGTCGTCCACACCTGCCTGGTGTCGTGGCCGTCCAGCGAGATCTGCAGCGGCCGGCTGCGCCGCAGCACGATGTTGGCGGCGTCGTGCACCTTGACGTCTCCGGCGGGGTACAGGTCGTCGCGCTCGTCGACGGCGAAGCCGTTCTCTTGGACGATGTCGATCACCCGCGACTTCATGGTCGTCACCCGCATCGCGATCCCGTCGACGGTCAGCGTCACGGTCTTAGCCGCGGAGACCGCGTACCCACCGGCGAATGCCAGAACTATTAGCAGTCCTCCGACAACGAGCCGCAACATCGGAGATGGGGTCTGATGAAGTTTTGTTAATACAGTCAACGCGCGTCTATCCCGACCACAGCAAGCTCTCCAACGACCTAATCAGCACCAAGCGACAAATAAGGGCCCGTAGGCCCTACCCTTTCGATCACAAGACGGTAACGAACCGGCCAATGTTGAGCAACTCCGGCGCGAGTTTGCTTACGGAATCGCCAAGTTCGGCGTGTTAACCGTGGTCCAGTCCGTAGACCCGCCTCGCGTTGTTCGTGGTGGCCTGTGCCAGCTCTTCGGCTGGACGACCGACCAGTTCTGCGACCGCTCGCACAGTATAAGGAAGGCAGTACGGCTCGTTCGGCGCCCCGCGGTAGGGGTGCGGCGTCAGGAACGGCGCATCGGTTTCCACCAGCAGCTGTTCCAGCGGTATCAACGGAACGGCTTCCCGCAGGTCGCGGGCGTTGCGGAAGCTCGCCGTCCCGGACAGGCTGAGCCACCATCCGGCGTCCACGCAGCGGCGGGCCATCGCGGCATCCGACGAGAAGCAGTGGAAGATCACGGCGTCGGGGGCGCCCTCGGCCGCCAGCACGTCCAGCACCTCGGCGTCGGCGTCCCGGTTGTGGATCATCAGGGGTTTCCCGCACCGCTTGGCCAGGTCGATATGCCATGCGAAGGCTTCCCGCTGCGTCTCCGGGGCCGCGCAACCGTCCAGGCGCCCGGGCCAATACAGGTCCAGGCCGGTCTCGCCGACGGCCACCACCCTGGGATGCGCCACCAGCCGCTCGATCTCGGCGCGCGCGTCGTCGTCCAGCGCGTCGGTGCGGGTCGGATGCAGGGCCACCGCGGCATACACCCGCGGATCCCATTCGGCGGCCCGGGTCACCCACCGCGCCGAGTCCAGGTCGTCGGCGATGCTGACCACCGCCCTCACCCCGACCGCCGCGGCGCGGTCCACGATGGCGCGCACGTCCTCCGCGTCGCGCGCACCGCAGGCGTCGAGGTGGGTGTGGGCGTCGACCAGGGGTGCCAGCGGTTCCGGCGCGGGCGGGGCTTCTCGTTCTCGTCGGTTGGAGCTCACGCGCACACAATAAGGTGGACTCTCGATGAGGCCCTTCTACGTCACGACCGCGATCACGTATCCCAACGGCGATCCGCACGTCGGGCATGCCTACGAGTACATCGCCACCGACGCCATCGCCCGGTTCAAGCGACTCGACGGCTTCGACGTGCGTTTCCTGACCGGCACCGACGAGCACGGCCTGAAAATGGTCGAGACGGCGGCCGCGGAAGGCGTACCGACCGCCGAGCTCGCGCGGCGCAACTCCGACGCGTTCCAACGGCTGCAGGAGAAGCTGAAAATCTCCTTCGACCGGTTCATCCGGACCACCGACGCCGACCATCACGAAGCGTCCAAGGCGATCTGGCGGCGGATGGAGGCGGCGGGCGACATCTACTTGGACAGCTACTCCGGCTGGTACTCGGTGCGCGACGAGCGTTTCTTCGTCGAATCCGAGACCGCCCTGGTCAATGGGACCCGGGTCGCCGTCGAGACCGGCACGCCGGTGACCTGGACCGAGGAGCAGACCTATTTCTTCCGGTTGTCGGCGTATGCCGACAGATTGTTGGCCCACTATGACGCGAACCCGGATTTCATCGCCCCCGAGGTACGGCGCAACGAAGTGGTCAGCTTCGTCTCCGGCGGCCTGCGCGACCTGTCGATCTCGCGCACCTCATTCGACTGGGGCGTGAAGGTGCCCGATCATCCCGACCACGTCATGTACGTCTGGGTCGACGCGCTGACCAATTACCTGACCGGGGTGGGCTACCCCGACACCCAGTCGGATTTGTTCCGGCGCTACTGGCCCGCCGATCTGCACATGATCGGCAAGGACATCATCCGTTTCCACACCGTCTACTGGCCGGCGTTTCTGATGTCCGCCGGGATCGAGTTACCGCGAAGGGTTTTCGCGCACGGGTTCCTGCTTAACCGTGGCGAGAAGATGAGCAAATCGGTGGGCAATATCGTTGACCCCGTTGCCCTGATCGATACCTTTGGCGTGGACCAGCTCCGCTACTTCCTGTTGCGGGAGGTCCCGTTCGGCCAGGACGGCAGCTACAGCGAAGACGCCATCATCACCCGGATCAACACCGATCTGGCCAACGAGCTGGGCAATCTGGCCCAACGGTCGCTGTCCATGGTGGCCAAGAATCTGGACGGAGTGGTGCCGGTCCCCGGCGAATTCACCGCCGACGACACCGACCTGCTCGACATCGCCGACGGCCTGCTCGATCGTGTTCGCGCCGAATTCGACAGTCAGGCAATGCATCTGGCGCTGGAGGCGATCTGGCTGATGCTGGGCGCGGCTAACAGATACTTCTCGGCTCAGCAGCCGTGGGTGCTGCGCAAGAGCGAATCGGAAGCGGACCAGAAGCGATTCGCGACAGTGCTTTACACCACGTGCGAAGCGGTTCGCATCGCGGCGCTGTTGATTCAGCCGGTGATGCCCGGCTCGGGGGGCAAGCTACTCGATCTGCTCGGCCAACCGCCCGAGCGGCGCAGCTTCGACGCCATCGGCACCCGGCTGGCCCCCGGCACGGCACTGCCGGCGCCGACCGGCGTCTTCCCGCGCTACCAAGTCGACTAGCCGCCCCGGCTCCGGCCGCTGTCAGCAATACCAACTCGCACTCACGTTCGTGCCAATAGCAACGCTAGCGCTCATATCGGCGCTAGCATGGGCGTATGGCTATCGAAGACCGCAGGGCACGCGAACGGGCCGCCCGCCGTCGGCTGATCACCGCCACGGCGCGCAAGCTGGCCGAACAAGAAGGTTGGGA
The DNA here is from genome assembly GCF_001665605.1 of Mycobacterium sp. 852014-50255_SCH5639931. GTDB lineage: Bacteria > Actinomycetota > Actinomycetes > Mycobacteriales > Mycobacteriaceae > Mycobacterium > Mycobacterium paraffinicum. The sequence goes on along the minus strand of NZ_LZSV01000002.1, from coordinate 444,030 downwards.
CGCCGTCACCACCCGCCGGCTGTCCGCCGAGATCGAATACAGCCAACCGGTGCTCTACAAACACTTCTCGGGCATGGAAGACATCGCGGCGTCGGTCGCCGTCGAGGGATTCGGCGAACTCGCGGACGCGCTCCGCACCGCGCGACAGGGCGCCACCGACGGCCGGGACGCACTGGCCCGAGTCGCCCACTCGTTCATCGGGTTCGCCCGTGACAATCCCGCACTCTTCGACGCGATGTTCACCCGCACGACAACGCTGCGGTTCGCCGCCGCGGACACCCCTGCCGAGCTGACCGCGGCCTTCGCCGAACTGCGGGCGGCGGTCGATATGGTCGCGGGCACACGGGACCCCGACACGCTGACCGAGGTGGTGTGGGCCGCCCTGCACGGCCTGGTCACCCTCGACCGCAGCGGCCGGTTGCGCCCGGACCAGCACGCCGGCCGGGTCGACATGCTGATCAGCGGGTTCTGCGACGCCAGCACACGGACGAGGTGAGGCGGTCACGCCGGCTCCAGACGCCGTCGCAGCTTTCCGAATCGAGTGCCCAAACAGGACGGCCCGCCATGTTCTGCGCGCTCATCTGGGCGAAGACCTCGTGTATAGCCTATGTTATGCGCCATAATCGGCCGGTGGAGCGACGACGTAATCGGCAACATGAGGATTCGCCGATGACGACCTTGAAGCAGCTGCCGGCACTTGTTGTGCTCGAGCGGATCCCGATTCCCGTCCTGGCCATCGAACATGACGGCGCCATCTTGTTTTCCAACGCCGCGTTCGCCGAGATGATGGGCTACGAGCCCGAGGAGGTCTTGTCGCTCCGGTTCCATCAGATCTTCCATCAGGCACCGGCCTCGGAATCGTTGTTATCGGTCGTTCACTCCCTGGCGAACATGGTCGTCGAACTGGCGCACAAGGACGGCTCGGTCGTGCGGGCCCTGATGAGCAAGTCGGCAGCGATGCGAGCCGACGACCAATTCGTCCTCGCGGCATTCCAGGATCTGACCGAGCAGTTGTGGCAAGACGACCGCTAGCCCTTCAGCAGCTGGTCGCGGCGGCCGTCTCGCGCCGTCGCGGGTAGTGGCCCGGCAGGCCGCCGGAGACCATCAGCCGGAAGTGGCCGAACGAGGCGTCGCTGGCCACCGCCAGGCGCGGCAACGCCAGCGGGTCGCACCGGCGATCCGCGAAGCCCGCCGTGGTGGACAACGCCCAGCGGATGCCGCGACGACGCAGCACATCCTTGGCCCGGTTGTCGAAATCCTGCGGTCGGCCGTTGGGGTAAGCGAAGACCCTGGCCGCACAACCGATCTCGCGTTCGAGCGCCGCGCAGGAAGCAGCGATCTCCCGCTCGACCTTGTCGTCGTCGCAGCGGGCCAGGATCGGGTGGGTCACCGAGTGCGGATGCAGCGTCACCAGGCCGTCGCCGACCATGGCCCGCGCTTCGTCCCAGGTGAGCATCCGGAACGGACCCCCGTCGCCGTCGTCGCGGTGCCCTAGGGCACCGAGAATCCCGTCCAGGGCCGCGATGCGGTCCCCGTCGGCCAGGTCTTTCAATCCCTCAACCGCGGCGGCGTAGGCGTTGCCGCGGTTAGCGCTGCCGTCGAGCGAGCAAACACCGCGTCCCAATGCGGCTAGGTCGATCTCGTTCGCGGCGGTGCGGGCGATCGCGAGCCAAAGCCGGTCGGGCCACAAGGTTTCGCCGCTGTCCATCGAGCCGGTCGCCACGAACACCGCCGCGGGCAGTCCCAGCTCGCGCAGCACCGGGACCGCGTGCGTGGCGAGGTTGCGGGTGCCGTCGTCGAACGTGATCGCCAGCGCGCGCGGTGGCAACGTCCCTTCGGCAAGCCGATCGAGCGCCTCCTCCAGCGGAAGAACGTTGAAATACCTACGGATGTACTCCAATTGACGGCGGTATAGCGCCGAGCCGAGCACGTGCCGGCAGACCGGTGAAAGCGGTTCGTCTTCCACTCCGTGGAACATCACGATGGCGACCGCATCGCGGTGCCGCCGGCGCGCGAACGCCGGCACGCCGGCGGCGCAGAGCAGTCCGGCCGCCACGTTCTTGACGGCCGGGCGCGCCGCCAAGTCTCTCACTCGTGCCATCAGGCGCCAAACGCTAGCGGCGCCGCCATGATTCGCGCCTGGTGCGCCACACGATCACGCCTGCGCCGACGATGGCTACGGCGATCCAGCCTGCGCCGAACCACCACAACCAGCCGAGATCGGAGTGGCTCTGCGACCCCGCGGCCGGACTGGCCATGGGCGAGTGTTCGACGGTCACCGGGTCCTGTCCCCCCGGTGCGGACACCACTGCGACGCCTTTGAGTCGTTGCCAGCGCTTGTTATCGGCGTTGAGCCATCGGAGCAGCTCGTCGAGCTGCGCCGGCGCGCCGTTCGAAGTCGCCACCAACAGGGACCTGCCCCGGTCGAAAACCGTTTGGAGAGAGGCAAACCGAAGATTCGGGTCCAAAGCGAGCTTGGCTGGCTTACCGTCGGATTGGACGGCGTTGACGGTGATCGGCCCGCTGGGCCCCGCGGACACCGGCAGCACAACATTGGAGTGGTTCCACCCGTCGGCGGAAATCAATATCGCGGGATCCGACGAGTCGATCGCCTGCTGCACACTCGTGACCGTGGTGTAGATCGGCACGGAGCTTATTCGCTGTAGGCCCACCACGAGATTGATCGCCCGCACGGTGTCGATCAACGAGTGCGGCTCGATGCCCACCTGCACCCGGGGCATCAATGACTGTGGCACCGACTGAAAGCCGTCCGGCACCGGCGGTGCGGCGGGACTGCTCTGTATCGTGCTGTCGCCGTTGATGTTCAACGTGAGGAGCTGATTGCCGGGCCCGGCAGTGTAGAAGTCACCGCAATGTCCGACGTTGGCCGCGACGTCGAGAACCAGGTCAAGGCTGGTGTACCGCTGCAGGAGTCGGTCCGGCACGTCGACCCAGCGGTCGATGGTGCCATGGCCGTCGGTCGGCCAGTGGTCGATGGTCTCCGGGCCGACCGCCACGGCAATCTGGCCGGCGACATTGCCCGGTGTCGGGGTGTAGGAGCCCTGGAGATGCACTCGCAGGTCGTGCACGGATCTGCCGAACCTGGTCTGGTCCAGTCCAATCGACAGCCGCGGTTGTAGCGACGTCGCATTGACGGCGGGCTGCCCCAATTCGCGCAGCGCGACGCTGTTGCCGGGCTGCTGCAAGCTGGGCTTCAGTTGTTCCACCGCCGCCTTGGAAGACAGGGCCAGCTGCGACACGTCGTTGAACAGCACGGCAGTGTTCGATTCGTCGGACTGGCCGAGCGGACCCGACATCAATAGCCACGGCACACCGGCGGCGCCCTGCAGGGAAAGCCCGTTGTCGGGGCCCTCTTTGACGACGATCTGACGTTCCAGCGCTTGCGGCGGCGTCGGCGGCGCCGCCTGTCCTTCGGGCAACGGCGTCACGGAAATCTCGGGGGTTTGCCTGCCGTAGTGGCTGGCCACGGACGCGGCCAGTTGAATGGCGGTGTCGGACTCGTTAGCGGATGGCGATTGCGGCAGAAAGATGGACAGCTTCCGCAGCACCGGTGGCAGGAAATGCGCCACCGTGGTGGGCGGCAGTTCGACCCCCGTGTAGGTGATCGATCCGTTGGTCAGGCGCAGCGGGCTTTCGGGGTACAAGCAATACCCGTCGAGCGGCACCAGGTAGGAGCGCAGTGTCACCGTCAGCCAGTTGTCGTTGACTTCCGCTCCGGCCAGCGGAATGACGAGCGGCGTCTGATCGGCGGAGGGCAGGTTCAGTCGCGCAATGGTGCGCTCGCCCTGCGTCACGGTGATCAACCCCGACCGCATGTTGATCGGAAGCTCGACGGTGGTGTTCACCGCTGTGGGTGTCAGCCCGTGCAGCACGGGCACGGTCAGCTGCTGGCTGCTCGTCAAACCCCAGAACTCCAGGGTGGGGGCGGACCCGATGTCGGTCAGCGACAGGGTCGGCGAGTCGGCCGCCGTAGCCGGGTCGCCGGGCGCACCCCACGATGCCGGGGCGCTGATCACCAAAAATCCAGCCACAGCGGCCAGCGCAACCGCTTTGCCCAGACGTCTCGGGTACATCACCGAAACAGTATGCATCGTTGGATGCGCGTCAAGCCCCACTTACCGAATCACCGTCTACAGGACCGCGAAAGAGGGTGTGGCACATCCGGCCCGACCTTCGGCACGCGGAGCTCCAGCCGATCAGGCCTCCGTGGGGGCGTCGGTGCGGGCGGCAACGGCCGGGGCATGGCGCATCATTTCGCGACCGAGGAATTGCTGGAAGTAAGGGAGTGACGCTTCCGTGACGGTGCCGGGCAGCAGGAGTTCCAATATCTGGCGCAGGCGCCCGGCGATGTCGACGCCGACGCCCCTGTTCGCGTCATGACGCGCTATCGCATTGGACACCAACCGCGTTCCGAACATCGCCCCGACGAGGAACTCGGAGAGCACTTCGGGGTCGACATCCTGGCGAAGGTCTCCTTCGCTGATCGCTCTCCTGGCCTCCTCAGCGATCTTCGCTGCCAGGTCGGCGTAGAAGACTGCGGCGGCCTCGTTCAATCCGCTTAAGGCAGAGGCCAATTGCTCGGCGGTGCGAACCATCTTGTCCGAATTCAGCACTTCGACGATGGTGAAGGCGCCGTGCAATAGGTTCTCCAGCCCCGGCGATGACGACCCACACACGTTCCGGAAAGCGGCGAGAAGAGCGTCGGAGCCCTCCTTGAGGATGTCCGAAGCCAGCGATTCCTTCGAATCAAAGTGGTGATACAGGGCGCCCTTGGTCATGCCCGTCCGCTCGATGATCGCCCCCCACCCCGCGGCCGCATATCCGACTTCGCCGAACACCTCGATCGCGGCATCGAGAATCTTGCGCCGAGTGGCTTCGGATCGGACCTGGCGCGGCATCGTATTGCTCCTCCAGATCCGCGATGAATGCGAGAACGCCGTCACTCTGGTCTCACATCGACCGGCAAGACGTCCAAGATTAGCAGCCGCGGCCACCGCGAGCGTGCCGTCCGGCCGGCCTCGCTGCTGTTACGGCGAATCCTCTTCGGTCGAACTGGCGTTGACGGCGAGCGCCGCACGCCGCCTTAGGAATTGGCGGAAGTAATCGGTTCGGTCCGGTTGCAGGATGCCGCCCAGGATGAGGATCCAGCATTTCTCCAGGTCGAGCAGGAATCTTTCCGGGTCGTCCAGATTGCTGGTTTTCCGCAGCCCCATATGCAGGGACACCATCAGGCGGCCGACGTCGTGGGGATCGCAGTTCTCGCCGATGTCGCCCTCGTCGATGGCCTGCTGGACGACCCCCGACAGGGCTTCCACCCATCCGCTCAGCAACGTGTCCTGCAGACCCTCCGGCTGCCCGACCGACTCGATCAAATTCAGGCCGGCCCTGACCAGATCCGTCTTGATGTCTTGAACCGCGATCAGGTACGAGAAGTCGATGAGGGTTTCCAGGCCCGAAAGCCCCCTCGTCAACAGGTCTTCCACCGCTACGGTGGCCGCGGCGATCTCCTTGTCGATGAGCTCCACCGCCAGGGCGTGTTTCGACTTGAAGTGGAAATACATCGCGCCTTTGGTCAGCCGAGCCTCGGCCAGGATGTCGTCGAGACCGACGTCGTGATACGGCCGGCGCGCGAACTGATGGGAAGCGGCCCGCAGAATCTGTCGCCGCGTCGCGTCGGCGCGTCCGTCGGTCGAGTGGGTCGTCATCGGGAACCGAGCTCAGTTCTCATCGGCCGCGCAGACGCGGCCCTCATGTGAAGGCGTGAACCCGGCAGGAATGCCGGGGCCTCCCACGTCGGGCCGGACAACGCGAGCGTCCTCGTCGGGGGTTGCGACCCTGACCTGGTCGATCGCCATCAGGTTGATGAGCAGGGCATACACCTCGGTTCTTCGGCGGTCTGAAGCGAAACCGACCGGCCACCCCCGGGCAGTATTTGGGCCGTTTCTGAGATTAGCAGCCGGAGGCGCCCGACTTGACGGTCCCGTAAATACCTGTAGTACTGATCACAGTAGCTTTACAAACTATTAGTATGTTTTATACGCTATTATCAGTTTGTCAGTTTGTAGCCTGGAACGCCCCAAACCCACGATTCAGGCACTTGAGCAGCCAATACGCCCCGTCCCGGGCCACCTGCAGGTTGTGAGGAGACGTAGATGCCGGTCGTGACCACGAGGCCACGTGCGCGGGCAGCGTCAACAGGTGGACCACCAGGGAAAGGACTAAGTGCCTTCGCCACCGCAGGCGAAATACTCTTCGCTAGCCGCATGGTCTTATTCCATACTTTAAGTATGTTTGGTTGCGGAATGCCGGTGCTGCAGTATGGTGCGCCCACCGCCGAAGCCGATCTGCCTCCTTCTGGAGTCAGCGGGGCTTCGCGCGCGGCGAGCGGGGCCGCCGATCAGGGCAGGGCCTGAAGTGATCGATTTCGGCGCGTTTCCCCCGGAGTTCAACTCCGCGCGGATGTATGCCGGTCCCGGTCCCGTCTCGCTGGTGGCCGCCTCGGTGGCCTGGGACGGCCTGGCCGCCGAATTGCATTCCGCCGCAAGCTGTTACCGGTCGGTGATCGCGGGATTGACGACCGGACGCTGGATGGGTCCCTCGTCGTTGACCATGGCGTCCGCCTTCGCTCCCTACATGGCGTGGACCGCCGGCGCGGCCGCGCGGGCGGCCGAGGCGGCGGGTCAAGCCAGGCTCGCCATCGAGATCTACGAAGCCGCCTTCGCGATGACCGTTCCTCCCCCTGCCGTCACCGCTAACCGGGTCCAGCTCGCGACGCTGATCGCCACCAACTTCTTCGGCCAGAACTCGGCGGCGATCGCGGCCACCGAGGCCGAATACGGCGAGATGTGGGCGCAGGACGCCACGGCCATGTACGCGTACGCCGCGGGTTCGGCCACCGCGTGCGAGGTCACCCCGTTCAGCCCGCCGCCGGACGTCACCAACCCGGCGGGGGTGGCCAGCCAGAGCAGCGCCCTCGCCCAGGCCGAAACGTTGACGGCGACCCATACTTCGCTCTCGAACGTGGTGTCATCGGTGCCCAACGCCCTGCACGGGCTTTCGTCGCCGATGATCGCCAGCACCCTCAGCGACGCTGGTGCCGGGACCGCGAGCACCGTGACCAACTCGGCCAGTTCGTCGCTCATGTCGAGCCTCGTATCCAGCCTCCCCAGCTCCCTTCCCACCTACTTCATGGCCGCAGCGACCCCGCTGTACGGCATGTCATCCATCCTCGGCATGGCTCAAACCGGGCAGGGCTTGGCGAGCGGCGCGATGGCGGCCACCAACGCTGCGGGCGCTGCCGCCTCGGGGGCCGCGAGCGCCGCCGCGGGCGCGGCAAGCGCGGGCGCGGGCGCGGCAAGCTCGCTCGGATCCGGCGTGATCGGCAGCCTGGGCAGCGCGGCCTCGCTGGGCCCGCTGGCGGTGCCGGCCAGTTGGACCAGCGTGATCCCGGCGGCGCACAGCGCCGCTTCCGCTTTGCCGACCATCAGTCTCGCTGGTGCCAATACCCCGCCCAGCATCATGGGGTCGCTGCCGCGCCTGGCCGCCGCGTCGGGCAAGAACCTTGGGCCCCGGTACGGGGTCATCCCCACCGTGATGACACGCCCGCCGTCCGGTGGATACGCATAGGCCAACACATGAACCGACCAAGCACTCGTTACGGAAGGAGCGGTGAGTGAAGTACACGCCCACCCAGATCGCCGGCGTGACGATCGTTGACCTCGAACCGCAACGCGACCACCGCGGCTTCTCCTCCCGTTCCTTCTGCGCCGACGAATTCGCCAGCCGCGGGCTAACTTTCGATGTCACCCAGACGAATATCTTCTTCAACTACACCCGTGGCACCGTGCGGGGCCTGCACCATCGAGTGCCGCCGTACGCCCAAACCCAACTGGTCCGCTGCACCCGCGGCGCGATCGCCGCCGTTGCGGTGGACATCCGCCCCGGGTCGCAGACCTACGGCGACCACGTGATGGTCGAGCTGAGCGCGGACAACTACCGGGCGCTGTTCCTGCCGCCGTTTGTCGCGCACGGCTTCCAAACTCTGATCGACGACACCGAGGTCAGCTACCACATCAGTGGTGAGCGGGCGCCGTCCGACGAGCAGGGATTCCACTGGAACGACCCGGAATTCGGGGTTGTGTGGCCGCTGCCGGTCACGGTCATCTCCGAGCGAGACGCCAGTTGGCCATCGCGAACGCCGACCTTCACGCCAATCGAGAGGGCAGCGTCATGTCTAAGCCGTTGATGACCCGGGAATTGGTGGATGTCGTGCACGCCGAACCGGGGCCGCACAAGCGGGGGCCTGCCGGCATGATGCCGTCGGCTCGCCACCAAACCAGCGCTTTACCCATCACCGCCGCTCCGGCGCCCTCCCCCGCGGGGAATGCCGTCCGGCGCTGGCAGCACCAGTATTCGCAGCACCTGCGCATCAGCGACACCGTGATCGTGTGCGCGTCGGTGTTGCTCGCGCAGTACGTCCGATTCGGCGAAATCGCCAACACCTCGGGTTACTCGGACGTCGTGATGACGATGTTGTCATTCCTGTTCGCGGCGCTGTGGCTGTCATCGCTGGCGGTATTCCAAACGCGCTCACCGCGAGTCATCGGTGCCGGCATCGACGAGTACCGGCGCATCGGCAGCGCGTCATTCTGGACGTTCGGAATCATCGCGATGGTGACTTTGCTCGCAAAGGTCGACCTGGCCCGCGGTTATCTCGCCATCGCGCTTCCCGTCGGTACCATGGGCTTGCTGGGGAGTCGCAGCCTGTGGCGCAAGCACATCCGCCAGATGCGCGCGAACGGCCAATGCCAGACGACGGTCCTGGCGATCGGGGACCGCCAGGCGGTTTCCCACCTTGCCCACGAACTGGCGCGCAACCCGCTCGACGGTTACGTCGTGGTCGGTGTCTGCATTCCCGGCTACGGGAGACCGCGGGGCAATACCCTCACCCTCAGTGGCCGCGCGGTGCCGATTCTCGGTGACGTCACCGACGCGGTGGCCGCGATTCAGCGCTGCGGCGCGGACACCGTGGCGGTCACCCAGACGGATCACTTTGGGATGCACGGCATCCGAGAGCTGATGTGGCAGTTGGAGACGATGGACGTCGACGTCGTGGTGTCGCCCGGGGTGATGGACGTGGCGGAGACGCGGTTGACCCTTCGGCCCACCGCCGGCATGCCGTTGCTGCATGTCGAGAAGCCGCAATACGAAGGGACGCAACGCTTTCAGAAGCAGGTCTTCGATTTCCTCTTCTCGCTGGCGGCCCTCATCGGGACAGCGCCCATTCTCATCGCAGCGGCTATCGCCGTCAAGCTCACCAGCAAGGGTCCGGTGTTCTACCAATCCGAACGGATCGGCATCGACGGTAAGCCCTTCAGAATGCTCAAGTTCCGGACCATGATCGACGGTGCTGACACACAGGTCGAGCACCTATTGGCGCTGAACGAAGGCGCCGGCGGCATGCTGTTCAAGATGCGCCAGGACCCGCGCGTCACTCCCGTCGGCAGGATTCTGCGCAGGTTCAGCATCGACGAGCTGCCGCAGTTCATCAACGTGCTCAAAGGCGAGATGAGCGTCGTCGGGCCACGCCCACCGTTGCGGCGCGAAGTCGAGAACTACGACGGTGACGTCAAGCGGCGGCTGCTGGTGAGGCCGGGCGTCAGCGGATTGTGGCAAGTGAGCGGCCGATCCGACCTGTCCTGGGAAGAGTCGGTGCGGTTGGACCTGTCCTATGTCGACAACTGGTCGATGTCGGGTGATCTCATGATCATCGCCAAGACGATTAAGGCCGTTCTCACCAGTCACGGCGCATACTAGGGAGTCATGACTGAGCCGACGACCCCTGGTGCGGTCGTCCCATCGGTACCGCTCTCGCGGATGGCTCACGCGTTCTCGATTCAACTGATCTGCCGGGCACTGGGGATGCTGGCCTCGGTGGTCTCGGTGGCGATGACGGCGCGTTATCTGGGTCCGGGCCGCTACGGCCAGCTCTCCATCGCGGTGCTCTTCATCGCCGTGTGGACCAGCATGGCCGATCTCGGTATCGCGACCGTGATCGTGCGACGCGTGACCTCCGGCCAAGGTGACCTCGAGCGTCTGGTGCGCGTCAACAGCGGCATGGCCCTGATCTATTGCGTTCCGCTGGCGTTGTTGGCGGCCGGGTCCGGCTTGCTCATCTATCACGACGCCGACGTCCGAGTGATGCTCGTTGTGCTGTCCGGCGCGCTGCTGATGCAGACCATGACGACGCGGTTCGAGCCGGTGTTCTTGGCCACCGTCCGGTTCTCCGCGGTGGCCATCTCCGACGTCGCCGGCCGTCTGGCCGCGCTGGCCATGGTCGCCTGCCTGGTCGCGGCGCGGGCGGACGTCATCTGGTTCGCTGTCGCGCAACTGATTCCGCCCGCCCTGCAATTGGTGATCCAGGGCACCGCGGCGATGCGGCAGATTTCGGTGCGCCCGGTCTTCGCGCCGCGGGAGGCCGCAGATCTGTTGCGGGAAAGCCTGCCGTTGATGGGCTTTCTGGTCGTCGGACTTCTGTACTGCCGCGCCGACGGGGTGATCCTGTCCCTGCTGAGCACCCACTCCGAGGTGGGCGTGTACGGGTTGGCCTTCACGATCGCGTTCAACACGATCGTGGTGTCGCTGGTCTTCCTCAAGTCGACGCTGTCGACGGCGACCGAGCTGTTCTCGCGTGACGTCGCCGCGTTCGCCGCCTTCCTGCGCCGCAGCGTGGAGCTGATGTACTTCGTGGCGGTCCCCGTCGCGGTTGTCGGCGCGCTGTTGGCCGGACCGTTGATCGGATTGTTCGGCGACAAGGCGTTCGTCGCCCGCGGGACGCCGACGCTGGCGTTGCTGTTCGTCGCGGCGGCCCTGCGATTCGTCAGCGGCACGCTGGGCCAGGGTTTGGTCGCCAGCCATCACCAGCGGGTCTTGCTCTGGCTGACGGTCGCCACCCTCGCGCTCAACGTCGCGCTCAACGTCGCGCTCGCCGGGCGGTTCGGCGCCGTCGGCCCCGGCATCGCGCTGGTGTGCACGGAGCTCTTCAACCTGGCGGTCAGCAGCTGGTGGCTGCGCCGGCACTGCGGTTACCGTACGCCCGTGATGTTCTTGCTGCGGGTGCTGATACCGACGGGAGCCAGCGTCGCGGTGGTGCTGTTGCTCCGGGGTCACCACGTGGTTCTCGTCCTCGCGATCGCCGCCGTTGTCTACCTGGCCACCAGCGCCGCGGCCGGCCCGCTGCGCTGGTCGGACTTGGCCTCCTTGCGCCGAAATCAGCTGGCGGCATGAAGGGTGAATTGGACCGGCAATATCTGAAGAGCCCGGTCGGCGGCGCGGCCGCGCTGCCGCCCATCCGGTCGATCGCCGTGCTGATCGTGGCCGGTTGCGGCCACGACACACTCGAGAGGTGCCTCGCCGCCGTCGCCGAGCAGCTGCCCGGGCTGCACGTCTATGTCTACGAACCCGGCGACCGTACGGAACTGGCCGCCCGACACCCGCGCGTCCACTGGGTGTCGGGCACGGCGAAAATCAGCTTCGCCGAGGCCTTCAACGCCCTGGTGGAGCGTGCGCCGAGCGACGCGGATCTGCTGCTGCTCGACGCCAGAGGCCGCCTGCTGGGGGCGTTGACCCGCACCCGCGAGTTGCTGCGCCAGCCGCGGGTGGCCGCGGTTTCGCCGATGGCGCGCGACGACACTGCACCCGGCTGGAGGCCGTGGGACATCGCAACGCGCCGCCGAACCCTGGTTCGCGAGCTGGCCGCGGGCAAGCGGCGCGGCTCACCGATTTCACGCCGTTATGCCCGCCAACCGGCCGAATCACGAGGTGTGGACGGCGAATTGGATGCCACCTGTCTGGCGATCAGCCGCGCGGCCTGGAACACCGTCGGCGGCTTCGACGAAGAGTTTCTCGGCTTCGAAGCGGCGGCGGACTGGCAGGCGCGGGCCCGCGCGGCGGGCTGGCGGATGCACCTGGCCGATGAGATCGGCGTCGACCGCTCCGGTCTCGGCGACGACGAGGGCACCGCCGCCGAGCGCCGCCGCGAGCGGGATCTGGCGCGAGCCGATACCGCGCTGCTGCTCGAGCATCAGCACAGCGTGCACCACGCGGACGCGTATCTGGCCGGTACCACCGTGCTGCGGCGGTCACGGCGGACCGCTCACGCCGGCCGCCGCAAGGACCTGCCCGCGATCGTGATCACCACAAACCGCCTGGTCTACGGCGGTGCCGAAAGGCAAAAGGCGTTGCTGGCAACGGAGTTGGATCGCCGGGGTTACTCGGTCACCATCGTCTGCGTGCAACGGTTCGGCCCAATGGTCTCCGAGATTCCGGACACCGTGCGCGTGGTACGCCAGCCCTGGTGGGCGCCCGTCGTCGATATCCCCGAAGGCCCGGCGGTGCTCGTCACCGCCGACACCAACACGGAGGCGGGATTCGCCACACTGTGGCGTGCGGGCGCGGCCGGCCGACGCTGGTTGGTGGCCCCGCATGTCCCGCCCGAGGAGGACCGGCCCATCTACTCGCGGCCGCTGACCGCCGCCATGCGCCGCGCCGACGGCTTCATCGTGCTGGCCCAACGGCATTGGGACATGCTGGTGGCCCAGCACCGGCTATCGGGACGGCACTTCGTTGCGCCCAACGGCGTCGCCCTCGCCGGTGACCCGGCGCCCCGGGTCCGCACCGCCGGTGAGCCGCTGCACTTGGTCATGCTCTCGCGCATCGTCGAGCACAAAAACCCGCACCTGCTGATCGAGGCGCTCGGCGACCTGCCCGATATGCCTTGGCGGCTTTCGATTTTCGGTGACGGCCCGGATCGCGAGAGGTTGCAGGCGCTTACCCCGGCCGGGTTGTGCGATCGGGTGCAGTGGCGGGGATGGTCGGCCGGACCCGGGCCCGCGCTGGCCGACGCGGACCTGCTGTGCGTCCCGAGCCGGTCCGAGGCATTTCCGTTGGTGATTCTCGAGGCGATGGCCCGGGCGGTTCCCGTTGCGGCGTCGGCGATTTGCGCCGTGCCGGAGATGCTCGATTTCGGCAGGGCGGGATTTCTGGTCGAGCCCGTGTCGGTGGCGGGATGGCGGGAGAGCCTGACCCGAATCCTGGCGGACCCGGACGCATTGCCGTCGGTCGGGCGACGAGGCTTCGAGCGGATGCGCAAGCACTACACCGTGGAGGCGATGGCCGACGCCTACCTCGACGCGATCAACGCGGTGCTGTGAATGCGCGCCGGAGAAAATTACTCTCGCGCAACGCCCTACCGCTCGTATCGGAGGATCTTGGCCACGGTGCGGGGCGACGTCTTGTGCTGTCCGAACCCGCTGTACAGGAAATACCTGGGCTCCACGTAAAGCTGTTCGATGTCCGTCGGCACATCGGCGAAGTACTCGGACAGGGCGGTGTCGATGAAGAACGCGTCGGAACCGGAGTGGGAGTTGCAGCAGACCAGGCGGTAGTCGAAGCGGGCGAACAGCTCGGCATAACTGCTCAGTGACGCCCCGAAATAGTCGTCGGACTGCCACACGTGCTCGGGATCGTAGGCGATCTGAAACTTCACCGGCGGGGGGAACTTCCCGTTGTATTCGACGATGAAGAGTTTGGGACGGATGCCATCGGCCAGGAGTTTCTCGACCAGGTAGATGTCGTTGCCGTCCAGGTCGAGGGAAACCACGTCGACCCCCGCGGCGTCGATCCTCTGCAGGCAGGACCGGCCCAGCGCAACGATATTGTCCGCGGTTATCCACGCCTTCTCGTAGGCGAACCGCGGGTGGTTCTCGACGGCCACGGCCAGGTCCTGTCCCCCGATCCAGAAGCCCTTCCAGCCCAGGGCCGCAAGGATCAGGGTGTTGTTCTCCGTCCCGTCGCCCACACCGAACTCCGCGAAGACACCGCCGTCGAGCCGGCCGATACGGCGCAGGATCTCCAGCGTTATTCCGTCCTCATCGGTCGCCGAAAAACACTTCTTGCCCGCGCGGTTGAGCGGGTTGGGATGGTTCGCCTTCAGCGACTGGGAATGATCGAAAAGGATCAGATCCTTGAGCTGGTCCCGCGTTTCACTGCCGAGAATGCGCCGGACCTTCTGCCGGAGCGTCTCTTTCGGCGGCGGTGTAGCGCTTCTGGCCATCGGAGACCAAAGCTATCACGGCCCCGGGCGACTATTCCCGGCATTCGGTGAATAGCGGTGCTGCACAACGCCCGTCCGCGCCGAAATTCGGCGGTGATTTGCTTGCCGATAGCGTCGAAGGTGCCGTAGGTTCTCCATTGTCCCGGTGTTTGCTCAAGGCGCGGGTCATGCTCGGGAGGGTTTGATAGGCATGTTCTGCCGCATCTGCAATTCGAGCACCAGTCTGGCGTTCACTCACCAGATCCTCGCCAAATACGACTGCAAGTACTACCTCTGCGACAACTGCGGCGGTCTGCAGACCGAAGAGCCGCATTGGCTGGACGAGGCCTATGCCAGCCCCATCGCGGCGGCGGACACCACCATGCTGTGGCGCAATCAGTATCTTGCACGGGCGATGTCGGTGCTGCTGTACTTCTTCTTCGATCGCCGCGGCCGGTTTCTCGACGCGGCCGGGGGCTACGGTGTTTTCACCCGCCTGATGCGGGACATCGGCTTCGACTATTACTGGACCGACAAGCACTCCCCCAACCTGACCGCGCAAGGCTTCGAGGCGGACGCGGGTCCGGGCCCGCCGTACACGGTGGTCACCGCCTTCGAGGTGATGGAGCATCTCGCCGACCCGGTCGGATTCGTTGCCGAATTGCTGGAGACCACGGGCACCGACTCCATCGTGTTTACGACCGAACTCTTCGACGGCCGGCCCCCGCCGCCGGAGGAATGGATGTACTACGCCTTTGCCACCGGCCAGCACATCACCTTCTATCAGAGATCGACGTTGGCGTTCATCGGAAAGCAATTAGGCATGCAGTTCCACACCTCCAAAACGCGGTGGTGGCAGCTCGGGGGCATGGGGCTGCACATTTGGACCCGGGCGGAAATCAATCCGCTGGCCTGGCGGCTGCTGGCCTCGCCCCGCATCACCGGCCTCCTCGAGGGCCTGCCGCGACGCGCACTTCAGACCCGGATGTGGACCGACGCCGACGTCTTCCTGAAGGCCGACAACGAGCAATGAAATCGCCCCGGGTGCTTTGGCTTTCGCCCTGGACACGGCCGGCGGTGCGGGTGCAGGCCGAGGGGCTGCTGCGGCGCGGAGCCGACGTGTTGCTGGTGACCTCCGACCGGCACCCCGAGTCGGACGCCGCCCGTGAGTACGAGCTGGTGCTCGATCCGCGGTTCAAAAGCGCCGCGACTTGGGTCCCGACCTTCAAGGCGTGGCGCCGGATCCGTGAGTTTCGACCCGACGTCGTGATCGCCGAGATCGTCCGCGATCCCCGCTGGATCGCGTTGGCCGGGCAGGTTCCCCGCATCCAGGTGGTGCACGACGACCGGCCGCACGACCCCGACGAACGGGTCCCGTCCTACGAACGCGCGGTGTTCGACCGGTGGGGCGCCCGCTCGGCGGCCACCATCACCTACAGCCAGTACGTCGCGGCAGCCGTCGCGGCGCGCCGCGACGTCGCGGGCACCCCCGTGTATGTCGTGCCGCTCGCCAGTGATATTGACCCGCAACGCGTTCCACCATTCGTGGGCCCCGAGGGACGCCGGGATTTCGTCATGTTCGGCCGGCTCAACCCGTACAAGAACGTCGACGTCGTGCTCGAGGCGTGGCAGCGCCATATCGTCGGCGGCGGCTGGCGCGGTGACAACCTGGTGCTCATCGGCGACGGGCCCCTGGACCCCGCCGCCCTGCCCAAACACACGCGCTGGCGCAACGGCAGCTACCGCTACGCCGACGTCATTCCGATCCTGGCCGCCGCGAAAGGTTCGGTCTCGCATTATCGGCGCGCGTCGCAAAGCGGCGTGCAGGTGCTCTCCATGCAGCTGGGTGTGATGCCGATCGTGTCAACGTCCGGTGGTCTGCCCGAGTACCAGCCTCCCGGCTGTCCCCCGATCGGTGTCGACGATGTCGCCGGGCTCGCCGCCGCCTTCGACCTGCTGGCCGACCCGTCGGTCGCGGCGCAGCGCGGCGCCGAGGCGGCGCGCTACTACGCGCAGCATTGCGACGTCGACATCGTCGCGGAGCGCTTTTTGGATGTCATCGCCCGGGTGCTGGCCAGTCGGCGCTGACCTGCCTACGCCGTCCTGGGATCTGAACGCTCACAGGCCATTCGAGCCTTCTTAAGGTGATCGGCGAGCCGGACACCCAACGCAATGCCCAACAGGGTCGGGTTGGCCTGGCTCGACGTCGGCAGGACAGACGTGCTCGCCACGTACAGCCCGCGCACGCCGTGAACCTGCAAATCTGGGTCGACGACGCCGCCATCGGGAGTGTGCGACATGCGCGTCGTTCCGGCCTGGTGGTAGCCGGCGTGCCCGGCCAAGAACACGCGCACCGCGCCCTCGACGTCGTCGGTCAGCCACTCCACGCGCCCGGCGCCGTGGCGGCGGAGGTGTTCATCGATCGCGGCGATGGCCCTGCGCACGCTTTGGTAGTCGTCGTCGGAGAAGTGGATATGAGTGCGGATCCTGCGCATGCCGAGGGCGTCGCGGTCGTCGGCAAGCTCGACGCGGCTCTCCCAATGCGGAAGATGCTCGCCGTGGTAGTGCAGCAGATATCGATTGTCCGCGCTCTTCACGAAAAAGCCCGGCGCCTTGCGGCCCCTGCGGACGAAGCGGGCATAGGAGAACGTGATCGCAAACCGGATCGACGGGAACAGGTCCCGCACGATGTTGCGCAGGTGCGCGAGGATCCGCGGCGGACCGTCGGTTTGGGTGTGCTTCGCACGGATGGCCTCCGCGAGCAGGAAGCGGCCGATCGGGGAGATCAGGGTGAGATAGACGCCGGAAAGGATGCCGCTTCCATGCCCCGGGTCGCTGATCGGCGGATTGACCAGCCACACGGCGGCATTCGGCAACCCGGCGTCGCGCTGCAGACCCGGATCGAGGGTGAAGCGCCGGCGCACGTACACCCCGTCGCCGTCCCGCTCGTAGGCGTAGCTGACCTGATCGGTGGTGAATTGCACGCGCGCGACCCGGCCTTCGACGTGCGACATGTACCAGCGCCCGAGGTGGCCGCCCGCGTTTCCCAGACCCGCCGGGTGATGGCGGTCCGAGGCGAGCAGCAGGCGGGTCGCCTCCAAACCACCGGTCGCGATGACGTAATCCGCGGCGACCACGCTCCCCTCCCGGCCGTCGAGCGTCTTGACCACGAGGTGGTCAACGGAGTCACCGGCGGGTGCCGTCACGATCTCGGTGCAGGTAAGGCCGGTCCACACGGTCAGGGCGGACGCATCGTGCAGCGCCGCCCGGTACTCGCGGCCGAAACGCGTTGGTAGTGCCCAGCGCTCGAGATCGGTTGTGCGCACGTCGCCGTCGGGCAGCCCGGCGATCAGTTCCCGCTGCGCAAGCTCCGGAATCTCCCGCGCGTTGAATGCCGCCCGACCACACGCCGCCCAATCACAGGCACGCTGCAGGTAGGGCTCGACGTCGTCGTATCGGATCGGCCAGGGCGCCTGCGCGGTGAGCGGGCGGTCCTCGAAGTCGATGGGGTCGAACTTGACGCAGCGGCCACCCCAGAGCGCCGTGGTCCCGCCAACCTGCCGACGGATCATGAGCTCACTGCGCGCATGGAGATCGTCGTCCTGCCGGGAATCCAGTGCCGACAACTCCTGGGCCGCTTCGTCTTTGCCTTCCAGCCCGCTCTCGATCAACGCCACCTGGACACCGGATCGCGCGAGTTCCAGCGCCGTCGCAATGCCGATCGCACCGGCCCCGACGACCACAACGTCGGTCCGGATCGTCATGTTCGGGGCGAACTCCCGGGGGCCACGGATCACGCGGCAGCACCCCCACGCACCTCCGCCACCAGAGCGAGGAACCGCTCCAGGGTCTCCGGTTCCGGCGGCGCCGAGACCGCACCGGCCGCTTCGGCGACCCGGAGGGGGTCGGTGGTGCTGTAAAGGATTGCGCGGCAACCCGTTGCGACGGCCGAGGAGCCGAGGATCAGCTTGGACAGCGCCCCGGGAGCGAGCGGATCGAGCTGGAGGGTCTGGCGCCAGCGTCGCGCCAACTCCGCGTCGGCCCGCAACGCGTTCGAGAGTGCCGCGTACGAACGTTGCAACACGCCGAATGCGAGATCCGCTGGGCGCGGCGGCGGATGGAACAGGTCGGCGCGCACCTGGCTCACCCCTTCCGGCGCGAAGGACGCGGCGAAGTCCGTGTCGAGCCCCTCGTCCTGTGAGACACCCCAGGCGCGTATCTTGCCCTGCTGGCGGGCACGTTCAAAGAATTCGCGAAGTTCACCGCGGGCCACGGTGTCCCCCGGCCGTGGGCCGTGAACGAACAGGATGTCCACGTAATCGATGCCCAGCGCCACGAGACTCTCGTCGAGGCTGCGGGCCGCGGTGACCGCGTCGTACACGCGGGCGGTTTCGGGTGTCGCCTGCTGCCGCTTGACGGCGCGCCGCAGCGCCGGCGCCTTGCGCAGCAGTGCCCGCGCCGGAGCCTGAAACCGGCCGAGGCGCCTCGCCATCCCCCCGACGTCGATGCCGAATTTGGTTGCGACGGTGACGGTGTCGCGCGGGACCGTCCGCAGGAACGCCCCCAGTTCCGCCTCCGCCCTGCCCAGGCCATACATCCGTGCGGTGTCGAAGTGCGTGATGCCGCTGTGCACCGCGGCGCCCAGCACGGCCATCCGTTCCCGGCGGGACGGCGACTGCATCAGACCGCCGCATCCGAAGCCCACAGCGCTCACTCTCAGCTGCGACCCCTCGAGCTCAACTTGCTCTAACACCGCAGCCCTCGTAAATCCGGCGCAGCTCCGCGTCGATGATCCGCGGGCTCCGTGTCGCCGCGATGTGTTCCTGACCGCGACGCCCGTCACGCTCGGCCAGCTCCGGGTCACGCAGGTACCGGCCGATCGCCGCCGCCAACGCGGACGCGTCACCGGCGGGGACGAGCATGCCCGCGTCCGAGGCGATCTCCGGCGTGCCACCGACCGGAGTCGCCACGAACGGCCGCCCGCCGGCGAGGGCCTCGGTCAGGATCATCGGCATTGCCTCGGAGAACGACGGCAGCGTCACCACGCGGACCGACCGGAGTAGCTCGCGGACCCGGTCCGGATGTACCGGGGGCTCGACGCTGAGACGCTCGGTTGGCGGCGGCGTGTAGTCGTCGACGACACCGACTATGCGGCAACGCCCTTCGATGCCCTCGGCCAGCAGCAGCCGCCAGGCCGAGACCAGCGTGTCGACGCCCTTGCGGCGACCAATGGTGCCGGCGAAAAGCACGACGGGCGGTGTCGAGCCGGCCCCGGGCGCGTCTCGATCGATGACGACCGGGTTGGCCACGATCGACACCGGCACCGCGGGCGCAACCCATCTCGCGGCGGCACGCGCTTCCTCCGACAAGACGATGAGATGGTCCGCCTTCCTCAGCGTCGAGCCCACGAAATGGGGGTGCGACCGGGAGAATTGCGGAAAGTCGGAGCCGTGGATGGTCACGACGACCCGGAAGCCACGCGCCCGCGCGAGGCGGATCAGCGGCCCTTCGCGCAGCCAGGCGCCGCCGTTCGACATATGGAAGTGCACGACGCCCCCGCGCGGCGCCCGGGCCAGCGCGGCCCCCGCGCGCGCGGTGAGCCACAGATTCTTGGCGTGGTGGCGCCCGTTCCACGTCGACAGGACGCGAATTTCGTCGGCACCGATCCTGTTGTCGCGGATGACTCGTATCACGGACTGCGTGCCGCCGAAGCTGTACATGTCGGGCCCGACGTGAGTGACCGCAATCATTTTCCGCCGGCAGCGGCCAGCGCCGGCGCCGCGTCGGCGTCCGCCTGGTCCGCTTCGGAGTTCCTGTGCCGTAGACCGGCGAATCCCATGGCCGTTCCGAGGGCCAGCCCCAAAGCCAGTGCGTCCATGGGCATTTCGGGCAATGGCCAGACCGCGGATATCGCGAGCAGACCGGCGCAGACCGCCGCGCTGATCTTCGCCGGCATCGTCGCGCAGCGCAGCGCCCGGACAATCGGTGTCAACGCGATCCAGGCGAACGCCGCCATGCCCACGGCCCCGGCCTTGGCCAGCCACCATTGGTAGAAGAGGTGGGAGTAGGTGGGGCCCAGCGTCCAGGCGAAGGCCTTCGGATCGTTGCCGGACGGCAACTGGTAGGCGTAACCCAGGCCGTGGCCGAACACCGGCGCCTGGGCGATCGCGGCGTTGAGCCGCGCGACTTCCCGCAGCCGGTCCAGTGTCGATTCGTCGGTGGCGAGCGCACTGGCCGAAACCCCGCCGAACACCCGCTGATTGAACGCGGTGAACTGGTCGCTGAGCCACGACCCCGCCTCCGACTGCTGCAGCAGGAACAGCGACGCCGGCAATATCAGCGCGGCCACACCCGCGCTGACAGCGGCCACGGCGGCCGTACGCCGCAGGGCCCGCCAGCCGAAGTTGGCGAAGAAGGCGACGGTCGCGCCCACCGCCACGGCGATCAGCGTGTTCCGCGAGAAGGCCAGCAGCGAAATGATCAGCGCCGGCGGGCCGAAGGCCAGGAACGTCATCGGCCGGACGCGACCGATAATCGACGCGGCGACCAGCGCGGTGAGCGCTGCGGTGGCCGGCGTCTGGGTGGATAGGACGATGCGGAGGGCTTGACCTGCGCCCGTCGCGCCCTCCAGGCTTTCGGCCCGGCCGGCCAGCCGGATGGCATGCAACGAACTGAAGATCGCCATCGCCGCCGAGAACCACAGCGTCACGACCATCACGCGCATGCAGAACTTCAGGTAGCCGCCGTACACGATCAACAGCGCCAGCACGAACCCGATGACCATCTCGATCAAAGTCGTCGATTCGTGTAGCACCATCGTGGCGTCATGCCCCATCTGAAACCCGACCACAGTGAAATACACGACCGTCAGCACGAACATCCCCGGCAGCAGGAAATCCTTGAACCGCGGTCTGACGATCGGGAGGAGATAGCCGGTCGCCAGCACCGCGGCTACCTGGTACGCGTAGATCGCCACCGGCCCAATCACTTTGCCGATGTGCAATCCCTCCGGCAGCGCCGCGAACGCCAGAAACAGCGTCACCCCCGCCAGCCCCTCGCGCTTCACCCAGTAGACAACCAGGCAGAACGTTGCGGCGATGAGCAACACTCCCTCGGTGGTTCGGCGCACCGCGAGCACGCCAAAGACGAAGCAGCCGAACAGGAATACCGTCAGCAGGACACCGTCTACTGCCAGGCGGGGGCGACCGGGCAGGTAGGGAATCACGCCGGCCCGCCGACCTTCGCCCGATAGGTCTTGGCCGCGGCCCTGATGTGCAGGGACGGCCGGGCGTCGGTCAGCACGGTGCCGACCACCTGTGCACCGGCCGAGCGCAAGGCGGTCAGCGCGTCGTTGAGCTCGTCCACGGTGGTCCGGCGCGCCCGCACCACGAGGACCGTGGCCGACACGGCGCCCGCCAGCAGGCCGCTGTCCGGCGTCGCCAGCACCGGCGGCCCGTCGACCACGATCCGGTCGAAGCTTGACGACAAGTCCAGCATCACCCTGTCGATCACCTCCGGCAGAAACGCGCTGCAGGGCGGGGTCTCGCGGCGGGCGGACCGGGACGCGAGGATGAACAGCTTGGCGATCGGCGTCGGCTTCACGGCTTCCGCGGCGATCTCGGGGCTGGCCAGCGCGTTGGCCAGCCCCTCCCCCGACTCGACCCGCAGCAGACCGGCGATCACGTGCCGGCGAGTATCGCCCTCGACGAGCAGGACGTCCTCGCCGACCTCGGCGAGGGCCAGCGACAGGTTCAGTGCCGTGGTCGTGGTCCCCTCCCCACCGAACGGCGCCGCCACCAGCACTCGGCGGGCGTCGGGGCCGATCGCCCTGAGCAGCCGGGCGCGCAAGCCCCGCACGGCGTCGTCGAGGGCGGAGTCGACGCCGAACCGCGGGGTGTTCCCGCGCCTGCCGGGCAGCTCGGCCAAAGTCGGCAGGCCCGAAAGCTGTTCCAGCTTCTCCCGGGATCGCACAGTGCGATCGCTGGCCTCGCGGGCCACCGCCACCGCGATGGCCAGCAGGATTCCGGCGACAAATCCCATCGCCATGTTGCGCACCGGCACCGGCGTCACGGGGTGATCGGGCACGCGCGGCGCTTCCACCACCCGCGCCCTCGCCACCGGCATGGGCTTGGCCGCCGGTTGGCCGGGCGTTTCCGACGGTGGGGCCGCGGGTGGATTCGGCTCGCCGACGTCGGGCCGCGAACCGGGCGTCACCGGCACGGGCCGGCCGTTCGGACCCGTGGTCGCGCCGAGCGTCGGCACCAGCGCGGCGAACTGATCGGCCATCGCTCCCGCCAGGGCCGCGGCGCGGTTCGGGTCGGTGTCCTTGACGGTGATCGTGAAAAGCTGGGACTTGGCGGTGTATTTCACCTGAGTTTGGGTCACCAGGGCGTCCGCACTGATCGGGGCTTGCAGCTGGTTGACCGCGCGCTCCGCCACCGTCCGGCCGCCCGCGATCTGCGCGTAGGACGACAACCGTTCCTGCGCGGTCAGCGTGCCGTTGTACAACTCGGTGAGGTCGGTGGCACCGGGAAAGGAAATGAGGATGGTGGCCGTCGACTGGTAGTGCTTCGTCTGCAATGCCGTGACCGCCGCAGCGCCGATTGTGCACGCCAGCAATGCCCCCAAGGCGAGTTTCCAATGCGTGAGGAGGGTCCGGACAAAGGTGCGGAAATCCATCCACTAACCTCTCTGGGGCGACGCCACGCCAATAGCGTCGAATTGATTTGCCTTACACCCGCCGCGCAAAGCCCAGTGCACATTATGCAGCACTCGCCACGCAGCATCGTCCTAATCGCAACCCGTTCTCGCCCCCCGCTTGGAAGCATTTGCTGGCGCCCACGATCATTGGCGCGGGGCGGAAGTCAGCGCCTCGCGCGGGATGTCGAGGGTCGCGAGCGGATACCCCCCGGATTCATCGCGTCCGGAGCGGGCCAGCCGCATGGGTGGATAGTTCACCACATGCGACGCGTCCGGCTTGTGCTGTTGCCAATCCACGGATGCGCGCAGCGTGTAGTGCCCAGGCGCCAACCCCGCCAGGTCGACGGTCACCGATTCGGTGAACGACGCCGGGACAGGTTGATTACCCGAGTTCTCCCCTGAGGGGACCAGTTTGTGCAGGGCCACGGCTGTCGGCAGCGTGCGGACCACCGCGCCGGAGAAATCCACCAGCCGGTAGCTGGGCACCCATTTCTCCACCGCCCCGGCGCTGCCGTAGTTGGTCCAAACCACCGATATGGTCGCCACGCGATCGCGAAACGATTCCGATCCCGGCCGCGCTTCCACGGAGTAGCGATAGCCGGCCGACACGTTGGCTTGTGCCCACAGCAGGTACAACGCCGGGTCCATCGGGGTGTTCGAATCCACGGCCGGGAAGTTGAAACTCGACGTCATCGACACGTGGTACTTCACGACGTCGCGCAGGCCCTTCTCGTAGTACGACCGCGCAGTCGTCCCGTCGGGCAGCTGGCACCATTCGGTGATCACCAATGCCGAGGCCAACCGGTCTTTCAGCTGGCCGACGACCGGATCTTTCGTGTGCACGTAGTACGAGCCATCCGACTCCGCCCACACGGGCAACGGCGCGTACACGCCGAGGCAATCCGAGCGGATGCCCACCGGCGCGGACACCTTCTTGGTGACATCGTCGGCGAGCAGCTCGCGAACGATCTCGGGATTCAGGGCGGTGGTCACTAATCGCGTATGGGGGAACGCGTTCACGTTCGCAGCGACGAGCTGTCCGATGGCCGCTTTGGTGATGCTCTGATCACGAAACTGGCTGTAGTAACCGAGCTTTGCGATGCTCTCTTCCGGAGAGGGACCCGGTGCCCCCAGCGTGTCGCGCAGATAGGCGATGTGATTCTCGCTGAAGTCCCCGTAGCCGGAGAACTCGAAAACGCTGAGCCGCTCGTCGCCGTCATAGCGGCGACCGAGCGCGGCGAGCAGCTGCCCGAAGGCGTTCAGGTACGCGGGGTCATTCCAGTTCGGCACCACGTGCGCCACCCCGGGTGTCCACCAGTATCGTTGCGGCCCCGTGTAGCTGGTGGACGCGGAGCGCATCCAGTCCGGGATGGCGATGTTCGTGTTGTTCGCATAGGTGGCGTCGCAACAGGAGTTGTAGGCGAACACGCGAAGCGTGAGCCGCATGTTCCTGCTCGCGAGCTTCGCCAGCGCGTCGTCGATCACGCTGAAGTCGAACTTGCGATCGTCGGGCGCGTCGGCGGGCAGCGTGTTCGGGTCGGTGGGCTGCAGCTGCCGCCACGAAACGCGCAAGCTGCCGTCGTACGAGGCCGGCCACGCCGGATACCGCTGCTGCGCGGAATTGCCTTGCGGGAAAAGCGGCATCATCAGGTCTTCGTACTGCCCGCGCAGCGGATTCGCTACCTCCTGCACGCTGAGCGGGATGGCGGGACTGATCACGGCGGACAGCGGATCGGGGGCGCTGTGGCCACCGCATCCGCTCAGCACGAGCGCCGAGCACGCGACGATCACCGCCGTCCACTTCCTCAGTTTTCGGACCATCGGTGCGATGCTAGATGGCGCTCGTCGGCAACGCCTTGAGGTCGGCCAAAAACGGCATCGGCAGCCACCGCGCGGCCAGCAGCGCTTCCATCTCGTCGCCGGGGACGGGGCGCGACAGCAAAAAACCCTGCGCCCGGCGACACCCGTGCTGCATCAAAATCATTGCCGCGTCCGGTGTTTCAACTCCCTCGGCCACCACTTCCAGGCCGAACGCCTCGGCCAGCCCGATGATCGCGCGAACGATCGCCAGATCACCGGCGTTGTTGCCCAGATCCCGCACGAATCCGGTGTCGATCTTGAGCATGTCGACCGGCAGGGATTTCAGATGCGACAACACCGCATAACCGGTGCCGAAGTCGTCGATGGCCAGCTGGACCCCGACTTCCTTGAGCTCCGCCAGGGTTTTTCGAGTGGTATCGATGTCGTGGACCACGGCGCGTTCGGTGATTTCCAGGCACACCGAGCCGGCTCCGATGCCGAACTCGTCTATGGTGTCGGCGACGCCGCGCACGAAGCCGCGGCTGATGAGCTGGATGGGCGACACGTTGACCCGCATGACGGCCTCCCGGCCGACACCGTTGGCCTGCCAGCGACTGAACTCGGCGCATGCGTTGCGCAGCACCCAGCGGCCCAACTCCATCGCCAGGTTGGTCGATTCGGCGATCCCGATGAACGAATCCGGCAGCAGCAGCCCCCAAATCGGGTGCCGCCACCGCACCAGCGCCTCCGCGCCCACGATGGCGCCCGTCGACAGGTCGACCTCCGGCAGGTAGTGCAGCAGCAACGCCTCGCTGCCGATGTCGCCCTGCAGATGCAGCTCGATGTCGTTGCGGAACGCGCGTTTGAGGGACATGTCATCGGTGGACACCGCAATCTGGTTACCGCCACCGCGTTTCGCCGTCAGCACGGCCTCGTCGGCCCGGCGGAGCAGGTCGGTGCAGTTGTCCAGCCCCGGAACACCCACCGCGAGCCCGATGCTGACCGTCCGGCTGATCACGTGGCCGCCGATGGCCAGGCGCTCGCACAGCATCGCCGAGAGGCGACGGGCGAACGACTCGGCGGCTTCCGGCGCCATCGGCTGGTCGGGCACGACGACGAACTCGTCCCCGCCCAGCCGGGCGATCGTGCTGTTGGGAGCGCAGATCCGGATGCGTTGCGCGAAGACCCGGATGAACCAGTCACCGGCGGTGTGGCCGAGGTAGTCGTTGATCGGCTTGAGCCGGTCGAGGTCGAGGTACAGCACCGCGATGGGCCCGGGGCGTCCCGCCAACAGCCGTTCGGTCAGGTGCGCGACCAGGGCACGGCGGTTGTACAGGCCGGTCAGATCGTCGTGCTCGGCGAGATAGCGGAGCTTTTCTTCGGCCGCGATGCGCGCTTGCACCTGCGCGAACAGCGCGGCGACGGCCTCGAGCGTGTTGATCTCGTCTTGCTCCCACTTGCGGGCGCCGAACTTGACGAAGCCGAGCAAGCCGGTGGTGGTCTCACCCGAGACCAGCGGTGCGGCCGCCACCGAGGGCGAGGCGGCCACTTTGGCGCCGCCCAGCCGGCGCCGAACATAGCGTTTCGACTGCGCCGGCCGGATCACCACCGGTTTGCGGCCGTGCCCGCACTGTGCGAGGACCGACTCCGCGATGTCCAACTGGGCGAAGGCCGTCGGATCCGGATCCGCGGCGTCCGGCCGGGGTGGCCACTCGGCGACCAGCGCCGAGGCCCGGGTCTGCGGGTCGAGGTGTCGCAAGAAGCTGGCGTCCACGTCGAACTGCTCGACGAGTTGCGCGAGCACCTTTTGGCTCACCAGGGTGGCCGTGGCTGCGGTGGCTTCCATCAGCTGCGTGGCGACGGAGGTGACGACCAGGTCCAGGCTGCGCGGCACGGTCTCCTCCGATACGGGCATGCATCCCAGCCGGGCGGGGGACGGTCTCGATGCGTATCCCGTGTTTACGCGGACCCGGGCAGGTCACGATCGGTTTCAGTCAGCAAAAACGTATCACGCAATACCCGCTTCATCCGGGCTAACGAGCAACTTGTGCGGCGCTGGTAGACGGTGACAAAGGCGCTCCTTGCGGGCCGCTGCGCGTCATTGACCGGCGGTGGAGGCGTCGCTCGCGATGTCGAGCGTGGCGATCGGATACAGGCCGGAACCGTCGCGGCCGTCGCGGGCCAGCGCCATCGGCGCGTAGTTCACCACGTGCGAGGCGCCCGGCTTGTGCTGCTGCCATTCCACGGACGCGCGCAGCGTGTAGTGCCCGGGCGCCAGGCCCGTCACGTCGACGCGCACCGACTCGGTCGACGACTCGGGAACCGCCTCCTCGCGTGACTGGCTGGAGTCGTCGTGCGACAGCGTCTTGAGATTGACCGTCGCCGGAATGGAGCGGACCACCGCTCCCGAGAAATCGACCAGCTTGTAACCGGGCGCCCATTGCTCGGTGGCCGCCGCCGAGCCGTAGTTGGTCCAGACGACCGAGATGGAAGCCACCTTGTCCCGGATGGACTGCGATCCCGGCTTGGCCTCCACCGAATACCGGTAACCGGCGGAGGTGTTCGCCTTGGCCCAGAGGAGATAGAGCTTGGGGTCCATCGCCGACGTCGCATCCCGGTCGGGGAAGTCGGCGCTCGCCGTCATCGAGACGTGATACCTGACGACGTCGTGCAGGGCCTTCTCGTAGTACGACCGCGGGTCGGTCCCGTTCGGCAACCGGCACCACTGGCTGATCACCAGCGCCGAGGTGAGCCGCTGCTTGATCGTGTTGACGGCGGCGTCATTGAACCGCACGTAGTGCGAGTCGCTGGACTCGGCCCATTCCGGCAGGGGGGACTGCACCCCAAGACAATCCGCGCGGACGCCGACCGGTGCGGACAGTTTTTTGGTCACGTCGTCGGCGAACAACTCGCGGACGATCTCCGGATTCTCGGCGGTGACCACCAGTTGGGTGTGGGGGAACGCGCCGACGTTCGCCGCGACCAGTTGCCCGATGGACGCTTTGGTGATGCTCTGATCACGGAACTGGCTGTAATAGCCCAACTTCGGCATGCTCTCGTCCGGCGCCGGCCCGGGGGCACCGAGCGCGTCACGCACGTACGCGAGGCTGGTCTTGCCGAAATCACCGTATCCGGAGAACTCGAACACGCTGAGGCGCTCATCGCCGTCGTAGCGCCGCCCGAGCGCGGCGAGCAACTGCCCGAAACCGTTCAGGTAGCCGGCGTCGTTCCAATTCGGGACCACCTGTGCCACACGGGGTCCGGAACCGTTCGGCGTTGCGGGATAGCTGGTGGCCGCGGGGCGGATCCAGTCCGGAATCGCGATGTTGGTGTTGTCCGGATAGGAATCTTCGCAACAGGATTTGTAGGCGTACACGCCAAGGGTCAGCCTCATGTTTCGGCTGCCGAGTTTCGCCAGCGTGTCGTCGATCACGCTGAAGTCGAACTTGCGGTCGTCGGGAGCGTCGGCGGGCAGCGTGCGCGGGTCGACCGGCTGCAACTGCCGCCACGAAACCCGCAAGCTGGCGTCATCCGAAGCGGGCCAGGCAGCGTACCGCTGCTGCGCGGAATTGCCTTGCGGGAAAAGCGGATTCAAGCCTTCTTCGTACTGGCCGCGCAGCGGGTTTGGGATTTCCTGAGCGGTGGGCGGAATGGCCGGACTGACCATCGCGGACAGTGGGCCGGGATCGCTTTTGCCACCGCATCCGCTCAGCACCATCGCCGTGCACACGACAGCGGCCAGCGCGCTCTTCCTCGTCTTCACGCTTGCTTCTCCCAACACACACCGGTGCCCACTGAAGTGGCCCCATACTGCCTGGGTTTTCCGGTGCGTGTATCCGACGCGGGGCAGGTCACGAATTGGCGTAGCGCAGCCTAACACGCACGGCCCGGGCCGCCCCGGGTCCGACGCAGTGCGGCCCTGCCCCGGAAGCGGCTCCCGTGAGACGCGTCACAATGTGGGCGGGCCTGTCACGCTCGGCCGGCCTGCGGTGTCTCGAGGGCATCAGGCCCGTGAGAACAGGAGACAGCAATGACCGAGGTGGCCGCCCAGAAAATTCATGTCGTCGTGGTCGGAGGCGGATACGCCGGAACACTGGCCGCGAACCATCTACGTCAACGTCCGGACATCGACATCACCCTGGTGAACTCCCGCCCGGTCTTCGTGGAGCGAATCCGCCTGCATCAGTTGGTCACCGACACCGGCGCCGCGACCGCCGACTACGCCACGTTGCTGGGCGAGGGCATCCGATTGGTCGTCGACACCGTCGACCGCATCGAGGCCACCGCGCGGCGGGTCCTGCTGTCCTCGGGCGCCGAGCTCGACTACGACTACCTGATCTACGCGGTCGGCAGCACCGGCGCGACACCGGTGGCGGTGCCCGGATTCGCGGACTTCGCGTACGCCGTGGCCGACCTGGAAAGCGCGCAGCGGTTGCGCTATGCGCTCGTCGACCTGCCGCTGGCCGCGCCCGTCACGGTCGTCGGCGGCGGCCTGACCGGAATCGAAACCGCTGCCGAGCTGGCCGAACAGGGCCGCCAAGTGACCCTGGTGTGCGGCGCCGCGCTCGGGCCGTCGCTGAGCAAGCGGGGCCGGCGCTCGGTCGCCAAGCGCCTGCGCGGCTTCGGCGTCAACGTGCTGGAGTCCGCGGTGGTGACCGAGGTGCGCTGGGACGCGGTGGTGCTCGCCGACGGCGCTGTGCTGCCGAGCGCGGCGACCATCTGGACGGCCGGATTCGCCGTGCCGGACCTGGCCGCGCGCAGCGGGCTGAGCACGGACGCGGTGGGCCGGCTGCTCACCGACGAGACGCTGACCAGTGTGGACAATCCCTACGTCGTCGCGGCGGGGGACGCGGCCGCGCCGTCGGGACAGCCCCTGCGGATGAGTTGCCAGGCCGCCGGGCCGTTGGGCGCGCAAGCCGCCAACACCGTGCTCAGCCGCATCGCCGGAACCGCCCCGGCCCCGCTTAGCCAGGCGTTCGTCGGTCAGTGCATCAGCCTCGGCCGCACCTACGGCACGGTGCAGCTGTCGCGCACCGACGACACCCCGGTGAACATGGCGCTGGGCGGCCGGACGGGCGCGTCCATCAAAGAGGCCATCTGCAAGGGAACGCTATGGGCCATCCGGCGCGAGGCCGCCAAGCCCGGCTCCTACCTCTGGCTCAAGGGCGGCAAGAGGCCCGCGCAGGCACCGGCCGAGATCGCCCTGCGATGACGCGCCCACCGGCCGGCAGTGAGCACGCGGAAAGGTTCACCGTGCTGCGGCCGCTGCTGTTCACCATCGCCTACGAGATGCTGGGCTCAGCCACCGAAGCCGACGACGTGCTGCAGGACAGCTATCTGCGGTGGGCGGCGGTCGACCTGTCGACGGTGCGCGACACCAAGTCGTATCTGGCCCAGCTGGTGACCCGCCAGGCGCTCAACGCGCTGCGCGCCGACGCGCGTCGCCGCGAGGACTACGTGGGGCCGTGGCTGCCCGAGCCGCTGCTGCTCGACGAGCAGGATCCCTCCACCGATGTCGTTCTGGCGGAATCGATTTCGATGGCGATGCTGGTTCTGCTGGAGACGCTGAGCCCCGACGAGCGGGCGGTGTTCGTATTGCGCGAGGTGTTCGGCTTCGACTACGGCGAGATCGCCGAGGCGGTGGGCAAGCCGGCGCCGACGGTCCGGCAGGTGGCGCACCGGGCGCGTGAGCACGTACGGGCGCGGCGGAAGAGGTTCGACGCGACGGACCCGCAACGCAACGAGCAGATCACCGCCCAGTTCCTCGCGACGGCCGCCAGCGGCGACGTGGAGACGCTGATGACGATGCTCGCGCCCGACGCCACCTGGACGGCGGACAGCGGCGGCAAGGTGTCCGCGGCGCGCCGGCCGGTGGTAGGCGCCGATCGGGTGGCCCGGGCCATCGTCGGCCTGATCCGCAAGGCGACGGAGCTCGCGGAGTTCCGCGTCGACATGGTGACGTGCAACAGCGCGCCGGCCGTGCTGCTCTACCTCGGCGATCACCTCGAAGGGGTGATCACGCTGGAAATCGCCGACGACAAGATCACCAACTTCTACGTGACGCGCAACCCGGACAAGCTGGTGGCGCTGGCGACCGCCCGTGACGTCAGCCGCGGCTAGGTGACCGCACTTCTGTCAAGCTAGGGCGGTGCGTATCGACCGGCTCGGCGACCTTGGCGCCGCACCCCAGGTGCTGCGCGCCGTGGG
Source organism: Mycobacterium sp. 852014-50255_SCH5639931 (assembly GCF_001665605.1). Lineage (GTDB taxonomy): Bacteria > Actinomycetota > Actinomycetes > Mycobacteriales > Mycobacteriaceae > Mycobacterium > Mycobacterium paraffinicum. The sequence continues at coordinate 413,210 of NZ_LZSV01000002.1, read as the reverse complement.
CGACGCCACGGCACGCCTCGGGCTGCCGCCGCCGGCCGCGCTGACCGGCGACTGGTTCGGCGCGCTGGCGGTGATCGCCCCGAGCGTGCCGGCGCAGCCGGTCGATCCCGGCGCCGCCTTCGCGGTCCAGCTCGACTCGCAAACGGTCGACTCGCAAGCGGTGGGCGGCGGCTGGATCGGCTACCTCTCCTATCCCGATCCCGGCGCCGAGGGCGGGCCGAACCGGATCCCCGAAGCCGCGGGCGGTTGGACCGACTGCGTCCTGCGCCGCGACCGGGACGGGCGGTGGTGGTACGAAAGCCTGTCCGGCGCGCCGATGCCGGACTGGCTGGCGGCCGCGCTGGCGACGGCGCCGCCACCGGGGCGCGACTGCCGGATCGACTGGGGGCCCGCCGATCGGGCGGCTCACCGCGACGGGGTGCTGAACTGCCTGGAGGCCATCCGCGCCGGCGAGGTCTACCAGGCGTGCGTGTGCACGCACTTCACCGGTACGGTCTCGGGCGCCCCGCTGGACTTCTTCGCCGACGGCATCGCCCGCACCTCCCCGGCGCGGGCGGCGTATCTCGCCGGGCCGTGGGGCGCGGTGGCGTCGCTGTCCCCGGAGCTCTTCCTGCGGCGGCGCGGCACGCTCGTGACGTCCAGCCCGATCAAAGGCACCCTGCCCCTGGACGCCTGGCCGTCGGCGCTGCGGGCGTCGGCGAAAGAGGTGGCCGAAAACATCATGATCGTGGACCTGGTGCGCAACGACCTCGGCCGGGTGGCGCTCGTCGGCACCGTGACCGTGCCCGAGTTGTTGGTGGTCCGGCGCGCCCCCGGCGTGTGGCACCTGGTGTCCACCGTGTCGGCGCGGGTTCCCGTCGAACTGCCGACGTCGGCGCTGCTCGACGCCGCCTTCCCGCCGGCCTCGGTCACCGGGACACCCAAACACCGGGCCCGCCAACTGCTCTCGCAATGGGAACCGCATCGTCGCGGAATATATTGCGGCACAATCGGTTTGGCATCCCCCGTGGCCGGGTGCGAGCTGAACGTCGCCATCCGTACGGTCGAGTTCGACCCCGCGGGTGGCGCCGTGCTCGGCGTCGGCGGGGGAATCACCGCCGACTCCGATCCCGACGCCGAATGGGCCGAATGCCTGCACAAGGCGTCCCCCATTGTCGGGCAGCCGCGCATCGCCGCCGCGTTCTCGGCCGGCTGACCCTCACGCGCGGCGCGACTGCAGGACCGCGTCGTAGAGCTGGCGCGAGCGCACGCCCGGATTCGCGTCGGCCACCTCACCGCAGGCGTCCTTGACGCGCGCGCCGTCGGCGACCAGCTCCTCCACCTGTGCCACCAGCGACGGCAGGTCGGCGCGTGGGGTGGCGCCGGCCAGCACGACGGTGATCTCGCCAAGCACCCCGTCGTCCGCCCACGCCGCCAGCTCGTCGAGCGATCCGCGCACCACCTCCTCGTGCACCTTGGTCAGTTCCCGGCAGATCGCCGCGCGACGGTCACCGCCGAGTCGGTCGACGGCGTCGCGCAGACACGCGGCCAACCGGCGCGGCGATTCGAAGAACACGCACGTGCGCCGCTCGTCGGCCAACGAGTCCAGCCAGGTCCGCCGCGCGGCCTTCTTGCGCGGGGTGAAGCCCTCGAAACAGAACTTCTCCGCCGGCAGGCCGGACAGGGCGAGCGCGGTCATCACCGCCGACGGGCCGGGGAGACAGGTCAGCGGAAGGTCGGCCTCCACGCACGCCGCAACCAGCCGGAAGCCGGGGTCGCTGATCAGCGGCATCCCGGCATCGCTGACCACCAGCACCGTCGCGCCCGCCTTGAGGGCGGCGATCAGCGAGTCCACCCGGGCCGCCTCGACCCGATCGAACAGGCTGATCACCCGGCCGGAAATGACGACGTCCAGCGCTTTCGCCAGCGTGCGCACCCGGCGGGTGTCCTCGGCCGCCACCACGTCCGCGCCGGCGAGGGCGGCGATCAGGCGGGGCGAGGCGTCCGACGGCTGGCCCAACGGGGTCGCGCCCAGCAACAGGCGGCCAGTGGTCATGACGGACAGCCTACGATCGACACCGATGTCCGCCCCGCCCCGCGAAGCGTCCTTGAACGTAGAAGATGCCGGCCCGGAGCGTGTCGTGCCCGTCGTCAGCCCGGGTCCGATGGTTCCGGTGGCCGACTTCGGGCCCACCGATCAAATCCGCGGCTGGGTCGTCACGGGCGTGATCGCCGTACTGGCGGCGATCACCCGATTCCTCAATCTGGGTTCGCCGACCGATGCCGGCACACCCGTCTTCGACGAGAAGCATTACGCGCCGCAGGCCTGGCAGGCGCTGCACAACCACGGGGTGGAGGACAACCCCGGGTTCGGCTTGGTGGTCCATCCGCCGGTCGGCAAGCAGCTGATCGCGATCGGCGAGGCGATCTTCGGGTACAACGGCGTCGGCTGGCGGTTCACCGGCGCCCTGCTCGGTGTGGTGCTGGTGGTTTTGGTGATGCGGACCGTCCGGCGGATCAGCCGCTCAACGCTGGTCGGCGCCATCGCCGGCGTGCTGGTGATCTGCGACGGTGTCAGCTTCGTTGCCGCGCGGACCGCGCTGCTCGACGGCATCCTCACCTTCTTCGTGGTCGCGGCGTTCGGCGCGCTGATCGTCGACCGGGATCAGGTGCGTCAGCGCATGCACGTCGCGCTGCTTGAGGGGCGCGCCGCCGAGACGGTGTGGGGCCCGCGGCTGGGGGTGCGCTGGTGGCGCTTCCTGGCGGGCGTCCTGCTCGGGTTGGCTTGCGGGACAAAGTGGTCCGGGCTGTATTTCGTGGTGTTCTTCGGCGCGATGTCGTTGGCGTTCGACGTGGCGGCGCGGCGCCAGTACCAGGTGCCCAACCCGTGGCGGGGCGTTTTGCGGCGTGACCTGATCCCCACCGCGTACGCGCTCGCGCTCGTCCCGTTCGCGGTGTACCTGGCCAGTTACGCGCCGTGGTTCGCGTCCGAGACGGCGATCGATCGGCACGAGGTGGGCCAGTCGATCGGCCCCCACTCGGTGGTGCCGCTGCCCGACGCCATCCGCTCGCTATGGCACTACACCGTCAAGGCTTTCGATTTTCATAAAAGCCTGACGAACGCCGCCGGGAACTACCACCCGTGGGAGTCCAAGCCGTGGAGCTGGCCGATGTCGTTGCGGCCGGTGCTGTACGCGATCGATCAGCAGAACGTCTCCGGGTGCGGCGCGCAGTCGTGCGTCAAGGCGGAGATGCTGGTGGGCACTCCGGCCATGTGGTGGTTGGCGGTGCCTGTTCTCCTATATGCGGCCTGGCGCACCTTCGTCCGGCGCGACTGGCGTTACGCCGTTGTGCTCACCGGGTATTGCGCCGGGTGGCTGCCCTGGTTCGCCGACATCGACCGCCAGATGTACTTCTTCTACGCGGCGACGATGGCGCCGTTCCTGGTGATGGGGATCGCGCTGATTTGTGGGGACATCCTCTATCAGCCGGGCCGCGCCCGCGGGCTCAGCTCGGAACGACGCACGCTCGGGCTGATCGCCGTCTGCTGCTACGTCGCGTTGGTGGTCACCAACTTCGCCTGGCTCTTCCCGGTACTCACCGGCCTGCCGATTTCGCAGCAGACCTGGGACATGGAGATCTGGCTGCCCAGCTGGCGGTAGGGCGTGCGCGGCAATCTCGACGTTAAAGCGGGTCGCGGGCGACCGGGCAGGACATGCAGCGGGGGCCGCCGCGGCCGGTGCCCAACTCGGACCCCGCGATGGTCAGCACCTCGATGCCCGCGTCCTGCAGGCGGGCATTGGTCTGCGCGTTGCGCTCGTAGGCGACGACGACGCCTGGCGCCAACGCCAACGTGTTGTTGCCGTCGTCCCACTGTTCCCGTTCGGCGATGACGGGGTCCAAGCCCGTGTCGATGACGCGGAGCTGGTCGATCTCCATCGCCTTGGCGGCGGCCTCCAGAAACGGCGCTTCGTCGCTGATGGCAACGCCGTCCGGGGTGCGCTCGATCGTGAACGCCGAAAGCGTGTCGACGACGTTGGCGTACATCACCACGGTGTCGGTGTCGACCATCGTGCACACCGTGTCCAGGTGCATCTGCGCGCGCCGCTGGGCGATCGGCACGGCCAGCACCTTGTGTGCGAGGTCGTCGTCGAAAAGGCTGCGGGCCAACGCTTCCGCACCGGCCGGGGTGGTGCGCTCGCCCACGCCGACCGCGACCACTCCGGGGGCGAGCATTAGCACGTCACCTCCCTCGACCGGAGCGGTGCGCGACTCGTAGGCGCGCCGCACCCCGGTGAACCGTGGGTGATGGGCGTAGATGAGATCGGTCAACGACGCCTCGCGCACCCGGGCGCGCAGCGCCAGCGTGGGGATGACCACCCGGGGGCCGATCCAAATCGACGAGTCACGGGTGAACACCAGGTTGGGCAGTGGCTCGATGACGAAGTCGGCCCCGTGGTGCATGCGCAGCACCAACGACACGTCGGTGCGGATGTCCGATGGCAATTCGTTGAACGTCATGCCGGCCATCAGCACCTGGGCCAGCCTGCCCGCGTCCAGTCCCCGTAGGTACGCCGAAAGAGATTGCGCCAGCGGCACTCCGAGCCGGCGCGCGTCGACCGCGGCGGCGACGCCCTGCATCCGCGCGGCCCCGCTGTGGGTCAGCGCCTCGGCCAGCAGGTCCGACAACAGCAGCACCTGCACGCCGCGGGAACGCAGCAGCTCGGCGAACTTGTCGTGTTCGTCTTGCGCGCGGGCGACCCAGGGCAACCCGTCGAAGAGCAACTGGTCCATGTTGCGCGGATTGAGGCGACGCAGCTCGCCGCCGGGGCGGTGCAGGATGACGACCCGCAGCGTGCCCACCTCGGAATTGGTGCCCAGCTCAACCACACCCACAGTGAAAACGGTAGCCGCTCACGCCGCCGTCCCCTCTTCATCGAACGGATGTGCGATAGACTCGGCGTCGTGGAGATGGCGGTACAAGGCTCCCTGTTCCAGCACACCGAGCGCAGAGAACTCGGTGACGGCGCCTTTATCGAGATCCGCGCGGGCTGGCTCACCGATGCCGACGACCTGCTCGAAGGCCTGCTATCGGCCGTGCCCTGGCGGGAGGAACGCCGCCAGATGTATGACCGGGTGGTCGACGTGCCGCGGCTGGTCAGCTTTCACGACCTCACCGTCGACGAGCCGCCCCATCCGTTGCTGACCCGGCTGCGGCGCCGGCTCAACGACATCTACGCGGGCGAGCTCGGCGAGCCCTTCACCACGGTCGGGTTGTGCTGCTACCGCGACGGCTCCGACAGCGTCGCCTGGCACGGCGACACCATCGGTCGCAGCAGCTCCGAGGACACCATGGTCGCGATCATCAGCCTGGGTGCCACCCGTACCTTCGCCATGCGCCGGCGCGCACGTCCTGCTAAGGGCCCGTCGTTGCGGCTGCCGCAGGCGCACGGGGATCTGCTGGTGATGGGCGGATCGTGTCAACGCACCTGGGAGCACGCCGTGCCCAAGACGTCGGCATCGGTGGGCCCGCGCGTCAGCATCCAGTTCCGACCCCGCGGCGTGCGCTAGGTCAATTGCGCGATTCCTTGTTCGCGCCGTTCCGGCGCTCACCGTCATCGCGCTAGGTCCAATTGCGCGATTCCTTGTTCGCGCCGTTCCGGCGCTCACCGTCATCGCGCTAGCTGCGGACCGCCTTCACCGCGCTGACGAGCAGATCGCGGGCGCGTTGCGTGTCGACCGGGGCGACCGGCTGCCCGGGGATGACCAGCGGATTGGCGGTGACGATCACCTGGTAATCGCCGAATTGGGCGGAGTAGTCGTAGAGCTCGCCCGTGCGGGGGCCACCCGCGACCAGCGCCTGCAGGACGCGGTGCACCCCCAGCGTGTGGGTTCCGTCGATCTGCGGCGCGTCGACCACCTCGAGGCCACCCCGCAGTTGCGGACCGGAAAACGCCACCTTGGCGCAGTCCTTACCGGGGTCGTTGAAGGGCAAGGCTTTTGAGGTCTCCACGGCTATGACCACGAACCGGTTGCCCTTGCCCTCGGCAGAGATCGCGGCCATGTTGCCCTGCAGGTCCGACGGCATTTCCGGCCCCGCCGCCGCTTTCGCGCAATTGGCGGGGTCGAACGTCAGCCCGTCGGGGAGCTTGCGGCCGGACAACACCTTGGGATCGATCCCCCGTTCACCGATGTCGGTGACCTTGTAGTCGGGCCCGAAGCTCGACTTGACCTCGGAGACCTTCTTGATGTCGACCTTGGCCGAGGTGACCCCCGATGAGCAGCCGGCGAGCACACCCACCACCGCGACTGTGAACGCCAGCTTGAACACCGTGGCCAATCTACCCAAGGCCGATGCGTCAGCTGCGCAACGTGGACACCGTTTTGACGAGCAGATCGGCGGCGAACTGCGGCGGCAGTGCGGCCACCACCGAACCCGGGTCGGTGGTCAATGTGGTGAACGCGTAGAAGTTGCCCAGGTAGGCGGTGAATGTGTATGTGCGCGAATCGATCTCGGTGCCCGACTCGACGGCCGACTTGACGTCGGCCACCATCCCGACGGTTTGGGCGCCATCGATGTGCGGGGCGTCGACGAGGTGCACGCTTGCCGTGGTGCGCCCGGCGGTCATCGTCCACTGGCCACACGCTGCGACGACCTCGCCGGGCAGGTCAACCGGCACCGGCAAAGCCACCACCACCGCGTCGACGATGCCGCCGCTGCCCGAACCGGACACGCCCTGCGCCGACTGGTCGCGTCCGCTCCCGGGGTCGGCAAGGGTCCCGCACTGGGGCGGCCTCGCCTTGCTATCCGACGTGTCGGGCCCCAGGCTCCAGATCACTCCCGGGGAGGCTCCGCTGGGAATGCCCGTGGTCGCCTCGTAACCGGGCGGCAGGTCGCGAACCACCCGTTTGATGTTGGCGGGGTTGACCGCCGTCGGCGGCGGCGCCTTGGCGGGCGCCCGCGACGGTGTGGGCGCCGGAGCGTGAGCGCACGCCGCCACCAGCAGCACGATCGCGGAAGTTGTCACCGGGCCAAACCGGAACGGCCGCATGCCCGTTGATAGCACAACGAGCGGGCTCAGCCGACCACCTCGATCATCTGGCGGGCGACGTGCTCGATCTTTGCAGCCACGTCATGCCGAAACCCGTGGCCGCGCCGCTCGGGCACGTCGATGACGGTGGTGATGACGCCGACGTCTTCGCGCTGCCAGACCGCTCCGTAGTGGTCCATGATTGTGCGCATCGGCAGATTGTCGGAAAGCATTCGCGCGGAGAACTTTTCGACCCCGGCGACCCGGGCCGCGATGGACAGCGCGTTGATCAGGAACGTGCCGATCCCACGTCCCTGGTAGGCGTCGGCGACGGTGAAGGCGATCTCGGCGACGCTGCGGTCACCTTCGTCGCGCACGAATCGCGCGTCGGCCACCGGGTCCTTCCCGTCGATCACCACCCAGACGAAGTGGTCGACGTAGTCGACCTCCGAGAGGTAGTGCATCAACGCCGGTGTGGGAAGGCGCGGCGTCATGAAGCGCCGGTACAGCGTCTCGCTGGAGAATTCGATGTGTCCGTGCACGGTCCGCTCGCTGTCACCGGGCAGGACCGGTCGCAGCATCAGATGCGTTCCGTCGCGGACCCGGACCGGGATCGGCGTGATGAACGCGGCGAGACGCTGGCGCACCGTGCGCAGCAGACGCTCCATGACCCCGGGTATGTGGACCATGCGGGCGAAGGCGTCGTTGTCGCCGATCCATCCGGTCAGCGGCCCGGCGGTGGTGACCGTCGCGGTCCGCGGGATGTGGCGAAGCAGGGCGATCTCACCGATGAGCATGCCCGGGAACGCGTGTTCGACGATGACCACGGCGTCGTCGCCGACGTGGGTGATCTCGACGATGCCCGACGAGATGAGCAAAAAGGAGACCGCTTCTTCGCCCTGCTGCATCAGCACCTGGCCGGCCGTGGCGCGCAGCGGTTGCAGCGAGGCGGCCAACGGCACCAGATCGGAGGCGGGACATCCCTCGAAGATGTCCATCGTCGCCAGCTCGTCCGCTCGCGCCCCGGTCAAGGCCACTGCGATAGCCCGCCGATCCCACCGTCGCGCCGTGGGTCTGCGCATCGCGGTGACCGCTGTGCCATGACCTGCCCGCCTGCGTTGCCGTCGTCTACCGCGCCAGGCCCGACAATCCCGGCCGCGGTCGGATGTTGCCCAGGTTATGGGCTGGGTTCCGGCCGCGGCAAGGATGCGCGGGCGGACGCTTCGCCAGGGTGATGCCGCGGGGCATGATGTTCGGGTGAGCGCGGGCCCGGACAAGATCGAGGTCGGCGGTCTCTGGTTCGACGCCCTGACCGAAGAACAGGTCGTCGACGTCGTGCGCGAAGCGTGGGCGGCCGGCCGCGGCGGCTCGATCGTCCCGGTGAACGTCGATGTGGCCCGGGCGGCCGCACGCGGCCCCGAGCTGGCCGAACTGATAGCCCGGGCATCCCTCGTCGTCGCCGACGGGATGCCGCTGGTGTGGGCGGCGCGGGCCAAGGGCGACCGGCTGCCCGAGCGGGTCGCCGGCTCGTCGTTGATCTTTCCGTTGAGTGCCGCGGCGGCCGCCGACGGGAAGTCGGTGTACCTCCTGGGCGGCGCCGAAGGGGTGCCGGAGCGGGCGGCCGGGGCGCTCGTGGCGCGGTCCGCCGACCTTCGCATCGCCGGCACCCTGTCGCCGCCGTTCGGCTTCGACGACACGGAGGACGGGGCGCGGCGGGCGGTCGCCGCCGTCGCGGCCAGCGCACCCGATCTGGTCTTCGTGGGTTTGGGCTTCCCCAGGCAGGAACGCCTCATCGAGCTGGTGCGCCAAGAGCTCCCCCATACCTGGTGCCTCGCCTGCGGCGGCGGCATCGCGATGACCGCCGGGGTCGTCCGCCGGGCCTCCCCCATGCTGCAACGGCTCGGATTCGAGTGGGTGCACCGGCTGGCGCTCGAGCCGCGCCGCCTTGCCCGCCGGTACCTGCGGGACGATCTACCGTTCGCGCTGGCGTTGGTGATTCGCTCTGCGGCCCAACGGTTCAGGCGAGACTAGATTCCTTGGCGCTCAAGATGAGTCGCACGGCGGCGGCGAGGTCATCGACCACCACGTCGGCGCCCGCCGCCTCTGTGTCACCGGCGCGGAGCAGGACGGTCGCCGTGCCGGCCGCTCGGCCCGCCTCCACATCGCTCTCGCTGTCGCCGATCATCACCGCCTCGGCCAGGGCGAAACCATGCTCGTGTGCCGCGCGCACCAACATGCCCGCACCCGGCTTGCGGCAGTCGCAGCTGGCCGCGGCGTGCGGGCAGTGGTACGCGGCGTCGAGGCGGGCGCCTTCGGCCGCCAGGAGTTGTTCCAGGCGGTCGTGGACGGCGGCGAAACGCGCCGCGTCCGCGGCCGGCTCCGATAGCCAACGCTGATTGGTCACCAGGATGGTGCGCAGACCGGCCGCGTTCAGGGCGGCCACCGCCCGGGCGGCGCCCGGCAACAACACCAGCTCTTCGGGGGACCGGATGTACTCCCCGTCGGCGGCCTTGACGTTGAGGGTCCCGTCCCGATCCAGGAAGACAGTGCTCACTTTCCGCAGATCGGGCATCAGTCGCGACGGTCTCAGCAGGGCCGGGGAAACAACGCCGCTTCGACCATCTCGCAGATCGAGTGGCCCAGGTGCAGGCAGGCCTCCTGGACCCGTCCGGTGTTGTCGCTCGGTACCCGGATGCAGAACTCGGCCACATCGGCCACCTTTCCCCCGCGCGCACCGGTGAGCGCCACCGTCGTCATCCCGGCATCGGCGGCCGCCTCGAGCGCACGAACGACATTCGGTGAGTTGCCCGACGTGGTGAGGCCGACCACGACATCCCCCGCGCGGCCGGCGGCGAGCACCTGACGGGCAAACACCTCGTCATAGGAGTAGTCGTTGCCGATCGCCGTCATCGCCGCCGTGGCGTCCGGCAGGCTGAACGCGGCGAGACCGGGACGGTCAAAAGCGAAGCGCCCCATCAACTCTGCGGCCAGATGCCCCGCGTCTTGGGCGGACCCGCCGTTGCCGAAAAAGATCACCTTTCCGCCGGCTCGCAACGACTCGATCATCAGCCTTGCGATCTCGACGGTCTGCTCGGCGATGGCGCCCGACAGCATCTGCTGCTTGACCGCGATGGTGTCGGCCAGCCGCTCCTGGACCACCTCGACGCTTGGCGTGACGACATCCGAGCGGCTCATGCCTGCCATGTGGTCAATCCCTTGCTCTCGAAAGCGAATTCGGTGATGGTGGCCCCGGCCGACTCGAGGCTTTCGATCAGGCGGTGCTTTTTCGCGAAGTCGCAGAACAGCAGGATGTAACCGCCGCCACCCGCCCCGGTGATCTTGCCGCCGAGGGCACCGTTGCGCAGGGCCAGGTCGTAGAGCTCGTCGATGCGCGCATTGGTGATGTACGGGGACATGCGCTTCTTCTGGGTCCAGGCCTCACCCAGCAGGGCGCCGAAATCGTTCAGCTTGTTCGTCAGCAGGGCGGCCTTCATGGCAACGGCCAGCTCCTTCTGTGCCCGGAGCCCGGCCAGGGTGTCGTCGGCGCCGGTGGTGGCGCGCCTGGTTTGGTCCTCGATCACCCGGGCGGAGTCCCGCGTGATGCCCGTAAAGCACAGCAGCAGGCTCAGTTCCAGCTCGAACGCGGTCTCCTCGCGGATGCGCAGCGGGTTGACGATCACCCGGTCGGTGAACTCGATGAAGTTGAATCCCCCGAACGTCGCCGCGTACAGGTCCTGCATGCCACCCGTGATGCCCAGGTCCTCACGCTCGATGGCACAGGCCAGCTGCGCGGTCTCGTATTCGCCCATCGGCACGCCGTAGTGCTCGGCGAGCAGGCCGGTCAGCGCGACCATCATCGTCGACGACGAGCCCAAACCCGATCCCGGCGGAGCGCTCGAACGCAGCACCAGGTCGTAGCCCTCCGTGCCCTCCTTGCCGAACCTGCGCACCGCAGCCTTGATCAGATCCAGGCTGCCGTCGTAGAGGATCTCGCTGTCGAGCGTCATTTCGTGGGTGGTCTTGAAGTCCACCGACTCGATCGTGACCCGCCGATCGGTGCGCGGGGACAGCGATCCCTGCGCGTACCGATCGATGGTCGCGGAAAGGACGCAGCCGCCTTCGGTGGTCGGGAATGGCGGTACGTCCGTGCCGCCCCCCGCGAATGAAATCCGCAGCGGGGCACGTGCGCGGATTCGGGGCCGGGGCAGGTGATTCACTGTCGACGTACTCCGCTCAGCCTGCCGACGCGCGTCCCGCGATCGTCAGCGAAAAGTGCGCCACGTCCTAACCCCATCCGTTGCCTGCGCGAGGCCCCAATGCATCGCCTCTCACGAAGAGCCCTAGCGTAACAGCCGGATCGGCAGAAAAATCGGGATTCACCTGCGGATTATGCCAACCCGTCCAAGCCTTCACGAAAGCGATGAAATGAGCCAGGATGCAGTCGAATTGACCCGTGGTCTGCTCACCGAGGCCGCGGAACCGCGGCACGGTTTCCTCGACGTATTGGGCGAATCGACGAGTTCCCCGGCCCCGACGTTCGCGCAGCGCGCCATGAACAGCCCCCTCGTCGCGACGGTCTACGAGCGGCTGTGGCGCCCGGCCGCGTTCTATGCGGCCAGCGGCGTCACCACCGGCGCCGAGCAGCGGCGCGCGGCCACGGCGTTGCGGCTGTCGACCGCGGGACGATTGCTCGACGTCGCCTGCGGCCCAGGCAATTTCACCGGATCGCTGGCGGAACAGCTACCGGATGGCGGCCTCGCCGTCGGTTTCGACATCTCCGAGCCGATGCTGACGCGCGCCGTCCTGGACAACAGCACCCCGCGCACCTGCTATGTCCGCGGAGACGCCCGCGCGTTGCCGTTCGCCGACGCGACATTCGACGCGGTCTGCTGCTTCGGGGCCCTGTACCTGATGCCTGAGCCGTTCCGCGTGGCCCGCGAAATGGTGCGGGTGCTCAAGCCCGGGGGCCGCATCGCGGTCCTCACCAGCTACGTCCCGGACCTGCCGCCGGTCCGGCATGCGATGACCGCCGGCGCCCGCGTCATCGGGCTCACCATGTTCGACCGGCACGCCTTCGTCGACCTGTTCTGCACGGCCGGGCTGGTCGATGTCGAGCAACAGACCCAGCGGGCGCTGCAGTTCGTCGCCGCCGCAAAGCCGGGCTGAGGGGACTAGGAGGCCACCTTGCACACGCCGAGGACCCGGACGACGGGGGTGCCCGCCGCGCATTCCAGCACCCAGGGGTCGCCGCCGTCGATGGGCTCCGACGCCAGGGTGAACAGCACCGGCTGCCCGCTGCGCTGCGTCATCTGCGTGCATTCGACCCGGAACAGGCGATAATCACCACCCTGATCGATGGCGAGCGAGAACCCTGGCCGCACCGACTCAACCGGCACCTTTTGCAGGTAGTAGTCAACGTTCATCCGTCGACCGTAGGACCGGTATTCCGGCGCGCCGGGGGCCGCCACGCGCCTCTTAAGCAATGTTCAGGCAAATTTTGGGACCGTATTAATCTTCGTCGCGCGCATGCGCACCGGGCTGCAGGACGAACTGGGCGATGACGGCCGCCATGTCGTCGATCGCGCGGCGGGGTATGACTTCGTAACCATGCGTGCTCAGCGTGGGCACGCACAGCAGGCCCGCGCGCGGTGTCAGCCCGTTGGCCTTCGAGTGCGACGCGTCGGATTCGAACGCGCCCAGCACGGCGGCCTGGGGCGACAGACCCAGCTCGGTGGCGATGCTCATCAGCCGGTCGGCGACGTCTTTGTCGTAGACGCACAAAGCGTCGCTATAGCCGACGATCGGGCCGCCGGTGACGGTGGTGCCGTACTCCTGCTCGGTGGGGCCCACCTCCAGCGCGAGGGTGAGGGTGCCGGGCAGCGACCCGCTGGCGTAGGTGCCGCCCACGCCGCCGATCTCCTCGTTGGTGGTGAACACGAGGTAGACGTCGTCGACGGGCCGCTGGCCGCGTTCGCGCAGCTGGGCGGCCGCGCGCAGCAGGGCGGTCACCGCGGCCCGGTCGTCGAGGAAGTAGCAGCCCAGGTAGCCGCCGAACTCGACCAGCGTCCTCTTGCTGCGATCGACGCACACCCGGGTACCCGGGCGCACGCCGGCGACTTCGAGCTCGTCGGTGCTCAGGCCGGTGAAGACGTAGACGTGATCCCAGTCCAGGGCCTTGTCGCCCTGGTCGGGCTTGGTCTGCCAGATCCGCTGGCTCTCCTGCGTGGTGTGCTCGGAACCGAGCGTGAGCACCGCGGTCAGCGTCTCGTGCTGGCCGAGCACGGCGACCGGCCCGAGGCCGAAGTTGCCGGGATACATCGTGCCCAGCTGGGTCAGGTGCAGCGTGCCGTCCGATTCCACCCGCTTGACCAGCATGGACAGTTCATCCATGTGCGCCATAACCCGCGTCGCCACGCCGGGTTCGGCCGCCGAGGACACCCGGTGCCGGTGCGCGCGCCCAACGCCGTCGGCGGGAGGGTCGGCGGCGATGTACCCGATCAAATTGCCGGCATCGTCGGTCCACATGTCGTCGACGGCGGGTCGCAGTTCGCGGGCACACACGGCGCGTACGTCGGCCTCCTGGCCGCACGGCCCGTAGGCCCACAGAAGTTCTTGCAGCAGGCCGTCGGGGGCGTTGTCCTCGCGCGTCGCCATTCGGTCCTTTCGGGTTCGCGGCTCGTCCGAAAGGATCAGTACCCGCCTCAAGTGGTGTGCAACCGCGGGCCCGCTCGACGCGCCGGTTACGCGTACGCGAGTTCCAGTCGTTCGAGGCGGCGCACCAGCAGACTGGGGAGCCACCTTCCGACGGCGGCGGCCGTGACGTTCGAGGTCCGCTCGAGGAGGTGGCCCAGCACGATGGTCGCCTCCAACCTTGCGAGGGCGGCTCCGACGCAGAAGTGGATTCCCTTCCCAAAGCTGATGTGGCCCTTCCCCGCAGGCCGGTCGAGCCGAAACTCTGCTGGGTTGTCGAAGTGCGAGGGGTCCCTATTGGCGGCTCCCCACAACAGAATCAGCCGCGAACCCGCCGGCAGTTCGGCGCCGCATAGTTCGGTGTCGTTGACGACGTGCCGGTAGTGACCACGGAAGGGCGGTTCGTAGCGCAGCACCTCTTCCAGGAACGCCCCGACCGCGTCCGGCCGATCGCGCAGCTGCCGCTGGATATCCGGCCGAGTCGCTAAAACCCAAGCGGCAGAACCGATCAGGGAAGCCGTGGACTCACCGCCCGCACTGAACAGTGTGATCATCATGGCGAGTGCCGCTAAGTCGTCCAAATCGCCGGAAGCACAGGCGGTAGCGAGATCACCCAGCAGATTGTCTTGCCGGTTGCCGGCCGCGTCCTGGAACCGTTCGGTGATGTAGCCGCCGAGTTCCATCACCGCGATGCCCGCGGCGTCCAGCTGATCTTGGGTGACCAGCCCTTCGACCACTTGGGTCGCGGAGTAACCCCACTGGATGAGCTTGTCGATGTCCGCGTCGGGAACGCCGATGATCCTGCCGACTATCATCATCGGCAGCCGGTTCGCCATTGCGCTCATCCATTCGATGCGTCCGTCTCGCGCCCGGGCATCCCAGATCCGCGCTGCGGTCTCGGCGATGAATGGTTCGAAGGCGCGGATGCGCTTCGCCGCGAGTTGTGGCAGCAACGCCTTCCGATGCACGGAGTGGACCGGCTCGTCAGCGGTGGCCAATGCTTGGGTGGGTCCGCCGAGTTCTCCCATCGGCAAAGCTGCGACCGCTCCTCCGGGCTGATACATCATCGTCGCGGTCAGGTTCGACGAGAAATCGGCGCAGCGTGTGACCGCCTCGCTCACACCAGCCCAACTGCTCACCGCGTAGAAGTCCGAAGCTCCGATGCGATGGACATGTCCGGCCTGATGCATCCGCTCGTAGAGCGGATGCGGGTTCTGGATGAACTCGTCGTCGAATAGCGCCAGGCCAAGACCACCGTCTCTCGATGTCATTCCTCAACGCTGAGCGGCGAAGACCTGCGGAGTCAATCGTGGTCGACGAAGTTGCAATCCCGGACACCCGCCTGCTGGCCGCGTCGTCTCACTAGGGCGACATGAACTGCGACGACGGTGAAAGGTATCGCCAAGATCGTCTCAATTCTGAGAAGATATACGTCCAACGACTCAAGGGGGTGGAGGCCGTGGCCCGAGACGACTGGGTCGTTGGTGGCGATCGCCGGGCCGCGGCGGCTGAACGTATCTACGCCGCGGCAACCGACCTCGTGCTTCACGAGGGGCTAGATGCTTTCGACATCAACACCCTGGCGACGCGGGTCCACTGCTCGCGAGCCACCATCTACCGCTACGCGGGCGGCAAGACCCAGATACGAGACGCGGTGCTGATCCGCCTGTCAGCGGGGATCGTCGACACCGTTCGCGGTGCCGTCGAGGGGCTGATTGGCCCCGAACGCGTCATCATCGCTGTCACCGTCGCGCTCGAAGAGATCAGGTCAAATCCACTGCGGCGACTGATGATTAGCCCCGGCATCTCCCCTGACTGGGGCGAGTTGCATTCCTCGGCGGTGCTCAGTCATCTTGCCGCCGAACTCACGGGAATCACTGACGACCCGGAGGCGGCACAGTGGATCGTGCGTGTGGTGCTCTCCCTGACGTACTGGCCACTCGCGAGCAGCCGCGTCGAACGAAAAGTACTGCAGCGGTTTTTTGCTCCCGGCTTCACCGAAGGGTGAATCAGCCGGCCGCTAATGACAGGCGTCCAGGCTCCTCGATCGCCCCCTCGATTCGTTGACGGCCGTCATTGACGAGCGTCAGCAACTGTCGTACCGTGCAGCGATGGAGTCACAGGCCCCTACCGAAGCCGCAACATCGGCGCGGGGCGTCCGGGAGGCTCGGCGGCTCGAAACCCGGGCACGCTTGTTCGACGCCGCGCTGGCTGAGATTGCCCAGCGCGGGCTGGCCGCTGCCGACGTGAGCGCCATCGCCGCCGCGGCGGGCGTGGTGCGGGGAACGTTCTACTTCCACTTCCCGACGAAGGAGCACGTTCTCGCCGAGTTGGAGCGCAGCGAGGAAACGCGGATCATCAGCGAACTTGGCGCCTCCAACGGCGACCTGTCGTCGATCCTCTCGCAACTCGTCACCCACGTCCTCGATGCCGAAAAGCGTTTGGGCGCAGCGGTTTTCCGCGACATGCTCGGCCTACATTTCTCGTCGTCCCGGCCGGTCGAAGACGAGTTCGCGCAACACCCGCTCGCACGGTTTCTGGTGGGCCTCATCAGCCGGGCGCAATCCGCGGGACAAGTCTCGGCCGAGGTAGACGCCGCGGAACTCGGGACCTTCTTTCTCACCGGACTCTTCGCCCTGCTGGCCACCGGAACACACGATCCTGCGCAGTTAAGCCGTTACGTGACAACGATTGTCAAAGGAATGGAGAAACGATGAACGGCATCGAAGGATACCGAGATTTTCTGGCCCGCCGTGACGGCGAAGCCGACCTGCTCAACAGGCGGTTGGCCAATCGCGAGCAGTTCTTCAACGATCTCGAGGCCAACCCCGTCCGGTCAGCCCACCCCGCCGACCGAGACACCTTCCTTCGCAACCTGCGCCGGCGGCGACCGGAAGCCGGGCTGGATCCGAAGATGCTGTTCCTGCTGGCAACGGCCAAACTGAACCAGGCTGAGAGGTTCGGCGTCGGACTCGGCGAAACCTACGGCCGCAACAGCGATCAGAACCTGCCGCCCGAGAACGTCTACCTCGAACTCGAAGAGCACTACCACACGCGGCTGCTCGCGTACGCGCTCGACATCTTCGATCTGACCTTTCAAGTCGTTCCCCCGCCATTCGTGATGCGCCAGTTCGTGAAGACCGGCGTGTTCCTCCCCGAACGGCTGAGCTTTGCCTTCGTCGGAGCCGCTGAGATGGCGGGCTGCATCATGTTCGACGAACTACGCCGCGCCGGCATCAAGCTATTCGCGGACGAACCGGAAGTCGCCGAGCGAATAGAACTGCTGTACAGCGAGATCCTGACGGACGAGATCGGACACGTCGGCTACTGCGCGTCACGCTGCACCGCCGGGGAGCGGGCGATGATGCGGCGCCTCTATCCACTCATTGGACGAATGTTCGCTCGCCAGACCGCCGAGATCAGCCTCCTGATCGACCCGAAGGCGTTGCACGCCCGGCTCGACCGCCCCTTCAACGTCGACGAACTGACCGCCGACCTGGACAACGAAACGTATCTCGTCGCCCACCCGTGACGAGTTGAGTGCTTGAACACGGGATCCCAATTCGGGGAGTAACGTCATCAGCCTGTCCGGGGAACGAATGGCGAACTTTCTGGCGGTGCGATGCAGCTGGTCTGGCTCAACGTTGCCGATCTGATCGGCCAGGCCGGCGGTGACCCGTGGGCGATCAACCGGAGTCTGCAGGCCGGGAACCCGTTCGAGATTTCTCAATTGGCGGACGCCTTCCACCAGGCCGGCGTGTGCACCGCCGAGGCGGACCATGCGTTCGACCAAGCCCGTAACCGATTCGACGGAGCCTGGAACCACCAGAACGGCGACCACCCGATCAACGACTCGGCCGAGGTGCAGCGGACGGTCAAATCGCTTGGGGCGCAATCCCTGAAGCTGCCCAAGATTGGGGTCGACCTGGAGAACATCGCGGCCGCCCTGGCCGAGGCTCAGAAGGCCGGCGCCGCCCAAATCGCCGCGCTGGAACGGCAGTTACAGCTGCTCGACAAGCTCATCGGCGCGGCGATAAAGGATCTGGAGGACCCCAAACTCGACCCGAGCAGTCGTTCCCAGCTGGAGTCGTTGATCAAAGACGCCCGCGCCGACGCCGCCGACGAGACCAGGGATGCTCTGCACCAGCTGCAGTCGATCCGCGACGGCTACTCCAACACGCTGCAGAGGTCACTGGGCGCCCTGCACGGCGACGGATACGACCAGTCGGGCATCCAGGCGGTCGAGGGTCCGCTGTCGCCGGTACCGGACCTGCCGGATGACCCCAAGCAATTTGCGGACGTCTGGAACACTCTTACGCCGGCGCAGAAAGACCGGGAGTACCAACGGAACCCATTGATCGGAAATCACAATGGGATGCCCACGGTGGACCGGGACCATTACAACCGGCTCGACCTGGCCGACGAACTGGGCCGCGCTCAGGCGGCCGCTGCACAGGCCGACGCGCTGAAGGCCCAGCATCCCGATTGGGCAGCGGGCAAGAACATTCCGCCGCCGAACGAGCCGGGGGCGATCTTCGACGACCGCCTCGCCTACGAGGCGTGGCAACGCCAATACGATGCCGCCCGGGACGGGGCCAAGTACCTGCCCGACCTGCAAGCCGTCGACAGAACCGTCAAAGCGAGCCCCGATCGCAAGCTCATGCTGCTCGACACCAAAACCGGCAAGCAGGCCCGCGCCGCGATCGCGGTCGGAGACCCCGACACGGCCACCCACGTATCGGTCACCGCGCCCGGCTTGAACACCACCGTTCACGGCGCCATCGGGGGCATGGTGTCCGAGGCGACCGACGCGAGAAAGGAAGCGCTCCGCCAATTGAGCCTGACCCCTGGGCACGAACACGACACCGTCTCGGCCGTCGCGTGGATCGGTTATGACCCACCGCAGGTGGCGGGCTTCGACGACATCGGCAGATCGCTCGCCGGCGGGTGGGACGTCAGCCACGACGCCGTCGCCAGAGCCGGTGCCCATGACCTGGCCGGCTTCTACGACGGGATCCAGGCCGCCCACCACGGCGGCCCCGCCGACCTCACGGCGATAGGACACTCCTACGGCTCACTGACCACCGGCCTTGCCCTGCAAGAGCCCGGCGATCACGGGGTGTCGCGGGCGCTGTTCTACGGCTCCCCCGGCATCGAAGCCTCCACACCGCAACAACTCCACCTGCAGCCCGGGGATGTGTTCACCATGGAAACGCCCGACGACCCGATCCAGTGGACGTACGACGGCCCCGCCATCGCCCACGACGTCGCCCCGTTCCTGCCTCCGCCCTTCCGAGACCTCGCTACAAGTGTCCTGGGCGCGGCGGACGCCTCCGGCGCCGGCCACTTCGGCCCGAACCCGGCGACCAACCCCAACTTCACCCACCTGGCCACCGGTTCCGCCACCGTGCCTGACGGCCACGGCGGCACCCTCACCCTTCAAGACGCGCACGGCCACAGCGACTACCCCCGCTTCCCCGACGGCGGCGGGCTCAGAACGACCAACTACAACGTCGCGGCCGTCCTCGCCGGACTCGGAGATAAGGCGGTTCCCACGAAGTGAGCAATTACCAGACCAGCCCCCGGAACCTGCAACGCCACGGCATTTCGTGCATCGCCATGGCCGCAATCGCACTAGCCGCAGGAGGATGCCACGTGAACCACCCCTACGCGCCTACCCCACCCAACGACGCGACCAAGGCCCTCCAGGTGCTCAAGTCCCTGCCCTCGTTCGAGGACACCCAAACCCAGGTGCAGGCCGCGATGAACGAGATCACCGCCGCCGCAAGTAAATTGATCCCCTCAATCACGTGGGAGACACCGCACGAGGGCTCGGGCGACAATTGCGAGCGACCGTACGAGCAAACCGACGGCAAGCGGTACTTCCTCCCCGACGCCGTTGCCCCCAACGTGCCAGTCTCCGAGCAACAGTGGGCGACGATCCAAGAGACCGCCAAACAGGCGGCCGCCAAGCTCGACGCCACCGAGCTGCAGGTGATGCAGAACAGCCCCGGGAACCACGATGTGGGGTTCTACGGCCCCACCGGGATCTTCATCAAAGTCGGATACCGGGGAAACCTTGTCGTCGCCGGCTACACCGGCTGCCGGCTGCCCCGCGACAAGAAATAGATCGGATCGGCGCCGAGCGTGCCTGACCTGCCCAAATCCTTTGGGACTAAGGGGATTCGAACCCCTGACCCACTCGATGCGAACGTGTGAACTAGGGCGTTTGCGGCCATCGACGGCGTTGGCCACGACGTAAACTGGCACGCCACAGCGTTGACGGCGTCGGCGGGTAAAGACAGAAGGCGCTGGCCGTTCCAGGCTTTCAGGAGGAAGGCCGAGTGGCACCCCCCCACCCCTATCGGAATGTTGCGTCGTGTCCGTGGATCGACAGCGACGTCATTCGTGGATGGAGGATTGCTGGGCCTAGCCATTGAGCAACGAAGCGGCGTAGCGCGAGTCCTTCGCGTGGCGGTTGCCCAGGATCGGTCAGAAGGGACTGAACTGTGCGTAAGGTCATTTCGGCGAGTTGTGTAAGCGCGGTGGAGTCGAAGCCGTGAAGCTTCCAATCGACATCGAGGCGATGGAAGGCCGACAAGCAGAAAGTGATTGCCGTATCGGAGGTGAGCGAGGTGGCAGCTTCGCCCCCTGGCGGTTTGGCGAGCAGGCTCTCCAACTGCGGATCGCCGGTGAGTTTCTCGACTGCGAACGAAATGATCTCGACTACCGCAGGAACCGGGTCGTTGAGGCCACCGACATGGTCAAGAACTTGATCGATGAACCCGTTGACCGAACGCATTGCGCTGGCGATGAGCAGCGCGTCGGCGTTCGGAAAGTAGCGGTACACCGTCTGACGAGTGACTCCGAGCCTGCGGGCGACGTCGGCCAGGCGTAATGCCGAACCGTGCTCAGCGATCACCTCGTCGACCGCATTCAGAATGCGGGCGATTGCCTCCTCGTCCGAGGCGGGTGTGGCGCCCGCCCAGCCGCGACTACGCACCCGCCGTCACGAGCCTCTCGGCCTCGAACTCGATCTCAAGTGATGTGGGGCCTGTCATTCCCAGCAGAGATTTCCACGGGGCCGGCGCGATGCGATGGGGTGCGGTGAGACGTCGGGTGAGGATTGTGAGTGCCTCCGCCAATTCCCGACGTGCAAGGTTCGCCCCGAGGCAGTAGTGCGCACCTCCGCCGAAGGTCAGAATTGCGGGTGCCTCCTTGCGTGCGATGTCGAAGCGGTCAGCATCGTCGTAGATGGCTGGATCGCGGTTGGCTGCAAAGGTGTTCACCAGTACGAAGGTCCCCGCCGGGAACGTGTAACCGCCAAACTCGGCATCCTCGGTGGCGGCTCTCGGCGCGATACAGACCGCCGGTGAGTGGCGCATGCTCTCCTCGACCGCCTGCATCGCAAGCTCGGGCTGGTCGCCCAGTTTCGCCCATTGATCCGGATGCTCGCACAGCACCTGCACCGACGCGGCCAGTTGATGTCGCGTCGTGTCCGTTCCCGCCATCAAGAAGCCGGCCACCAGCATGCGCAGTTCGTCGAGATTCAGCCGGTCGCCGTCGCTTTCGGCTCGGATAAGCTCAGAAAGCAGATCATCGGTTAGATGGTTCCGGCGTGCGCCGACCATGTCATCGACGTAGGCGTCCAGTTCGCTCCAAGACCGCATGATTGCGGATTCATCGAAAGTGGCGTCGGGCTGAAAGTTGAAGGCCTTGAAGATTTCGTCGGTCCATTGCGAGAACTGCTCCCAGTCCTGCTGCGGCGCTCCGATCAGCGCGCACATGATCGGGGTGGGGTAGGGCCGCGCGATGTCGGTCACGACGTCGCACCGACCGGCGTCTACCACTCGATCGATCAGCCCGTTCACCACCTCATGAATTGTGTCCTTGAGGCGTGACGTCGCGCGGGGAGTGAACGCCCTCGAAACCAGCTTGCGTAAGCGAGTGTGTGGCGGGCCTTCGAGACCAAGAAGACTGCTCATCATCTTGTCGTATAACGGACCTGAGGTGACGCCCTGCGCTGCCAGCGTGATGCCGGGTGGCATGCGGAACCTGTTGTCGCGCAGGATATCTCGAGCCATATCGTAGGACAGGATTTCCGGGCCGAGCGGCCCGATGGCGATGGGCGCACACGATTGCGCAGCTCGGACATCTTCGCGGATGTCATGCGGAGTGGCGGTGAGGTCGTAGCTGAACGTGGGGAGGCCAGCGTCGAAGACGCTGGGAGCGGCGCTGTTCACATTCATCGTTGTCTCAACTTCCGCGGAGGACTTGGCAGACATCGTTTGGACATTCTCGCAATAAGCGTATGACCTTCATCTCCTGCTCGTCAATGATCTCTGATATTTGCCCAGCTAGAGTTATAGGCTACCTCCTACGGTCATACGTTTTTCTGAGATATGTCGGTATGGTGGCTCGCAGCAGCAGCTGCGAAGGACCGCGCCGCGTGGCCCGCCAGCAACCGCCTCATATTCGCGTGTTCGGGATCCGCAGTAAGACGGCTCACCGCCCGCGATGGGCCAGTCGGATTAGTCGGCGAGTACCCGGTAAATCGTGGCCGTGCTGACACCAAGAGTCGCCGCAATTGTGTTAGCGGACTCCCGGCGGCATGCATACGTTGCGCGAGAGCCGTTTTCGAGGCGTCCAACGCCTTCGGGCGGCGTCCTGCGGAACTCAAACCGGCGAACGCGTGTGTTCCGTCCCGCTGTCCGGAAGTGTCAGGCGGCGGACGACAGGTTCCCAACCATCACTCCGCACGATCTACGCCACACGGCAGCCAGCCTCGCGGTACGTGAGCGGGCCAACGTGAAAGCCGTGCAACGGATACTCGGCCACGGGGAAGGCATCAATGACTCGACACTTATGCCGACCTGTTCGATGAGGACCTGGATGAAGTTGCGGACCGTCTCGATGCGGCTATCCAAGCCGCTGCGGACGCTCTGCGGACGGCGGAAGTTCCCTCGCGGGCGGCAAGCGCCTGACCTGCTCAAACTCTGTGGAGCTAAGGGGATTCGAACCCCTGACCTACTCGATGCGAACGAGTCGCGCTACCAACTGCGCCATAGCCCCTGACCGCTAGCAGGCTACCAGCCGCGCCGCGAACCGCCGAACTGCCGGCACTACTCGCCGACGGCGCGCGGCAGGTCCCGGGGCCAACCGAAGTTCCGCATCGGCATCGCGTAGTCCAGGTGCTCGAAGATCGGGTCCTCGTCGTCGATTTCCAGGACCACCGCGCCGGGGCGCCGCAGCCGCGATGGGACCACGTCGTAGTCGCGGTCGTAGGCGTTCTCCACGCCCATCCGCGCCCGCGCCATCCGCTGCATGCGGCGGCGGCGCACCCTCTCCTCGATGCGGGTCTGGCGGCGCAGGTACGCCAGGTACAGGAGCGTCACGGCGGTGGCGGTGCCGCACGCCCACCAGGCGCTCGGCGAAATCTTGAACGCGGCGGTGGCCGTGCCCACCAGGACGACGGCCATCACCATCAGCACCCGCTTGCGGAAGGCGAACTTGCGGGCGCTGACCGCGGCCGCGGTCTGGGTGTCGAACCGGCGGCGGCGCGAGGCGTTCCGGGGGGCCGGCGCCGGCATTTCCTCGTCGTCGGATTCGGCCTCCGGCTCCAGACCCGAAGAGTCCTCGACGTATTCGTAGCCGTCGTCGTCCTCCTCGCCGCTGTGGGCGACCACGTCGGTGTCGGAATCCTCGTCGTCCTCGCCGGCCTCGGCCTCCTCGACCGCCACGCCCACCGGGAGCGCCTGCGAGTCCTCGACGACGTCGACGTCGAGATAGTCGGGCTCGGTGAGCTCGGGAGCCGCGACCTTCATGACCACCGGGCGCAACTGGCGCAGCTCGTCGGTGTCGTGTTCGTCTCCGTGCTCTTCGTCCTCATCCTCGGCGAGGTCGCGGTCCTCGTCGAGCTCGGTTTCGGCCGACTCTTCCGGCGGCTTCCAGTCGGGGTCGCTGCGGTGACCGGCGGCCGGAGCGCTGCGTTTGATCAGGCGCGAGTTCCCGCCACCGTTGAGGACCCGGGTCGCCAGGGCCACGTCGCTGGTGCGCCGCACGGCGTCGCGTTTGCTGACCAACATCGGCACCAAGACGAACAGCCAGAGCACTACGAGCGAAATCCACAACAGTGACTGCGGAATGCTTGGCATGACGACCTGCTCTCTTCGGTTCCGATCCCCGCCGGGCCCACCGGGGCCAGCGCGGCCGGGTCTTTTGTGACCAGGACAATTACACACCTGTAATTTGCCTCTCACAAGCACCACGAGTCACTCGTGTCGCGGTAGCCACATAGCGGGCCGCCACTCGGGGCGGTCAGGCCCAGCTGGCGTGCCCGCCCCGGACCAGGGTCGAGGTCACCGATCCGGACACCTCTTCGGCCGTGATGGCCATCAGCAGATGGTCCCGCCACGCCTTGTCCACCTCGAGGTAGCGCTGCAACAGCCCCTCCTGGCGGAACCCGACTTTCGCCAATACGGCCCGGCTGGCGGCGTTTTCGGGCCGCACCGTGGCCTCCACGCGGTGCAACATCACCGGGCCGAAGCAATGGTCCAGGCCCAGCGCCAACGCCGCCGTGGCCACCCCGCCACCGGTCGCCGACCGCGGCACCCAGTAGCCGATCCACGCCGACCGCAGCGCCCCATGGGTGACGTTGCCGATGGTCAGCTGGCCACAGAACTGCCCATTGAGCTCGATGACGTAGGGCAACATGCGGCCCGCACGAGCCTCGGCCCGCAGGCCGGAGCACAGCGCCGGCCACGCGGCGACCGTGTGCCGGGTCGTCCAGTCGCCCTCCGCGCTGGGCTCCCACGGCTCGAGGTGCGCGCGGTCGGCCAACCGGATGCGGCTCCACTGGGCGCCGTCGCGCATCCGCACCGCCCGCAACCGGACCACCCCCGCCGGGACGCGCAACGGCCCGACGTCCAGCGGCCAACCCGGATGACGGGCGTTGGTACGCAACAGGTTCACGAGCGCGCGGAGTCGTTGCACTTAACCGCGCTGAGCCAAGAAGGCGACGTCGACGATCTCGCCGGTGCGGATTTGTTCGGCGCCGCTGGGCACCACCACGAGGCAGTTCGCTTCGGCGAGGGTGGCCAGCAGGTGCGAGGACGCCCCCGGGGCCCCGCCCAGCGCCTGCACCAGATATTCACCGGTCTCCTGGTCGCGCATCAGCTGGCCGCGCAGGTAGCCCTTGCGCCCGGCAACCGACGTGATCGGCGACAAGGTGCGGGCTTGCACGATCCGGCGCATCGGCTGGCGCTTGCCCAGGGAAAGCCGGATCAGCGGCCGCACCATCACCTCGAAGACCACCAGGGCGCTGACCGGGTTGGCGGGCAGCAGGAAGGTCGGGACACCGTCGCGGCCCAGCTGCCCGAATCCCTGGACGGACCCGGGATGCATCGCGACGCGGACGACTTCCATCTCCCCGAGCTCGGAGAGGACCGACCGCACCGGCTCGGCCGCCGCGCCCCCGACGCCACCGGCGATCACCACCACCTCCGCCCGGTTGATCTGGCCCTCGATGACTTCGCGGAATTCGCCGGGGTCGCCGCTGACGATGCCGATGCGGTTGACCTCCGCGCCGGCATCGCGGGCTGCCGCCGCCAACGCGTAGGAATTGACGTCGTACACCTGGCCGTTGCCGGGGGTGCGCGAGATGTCGACCAGTTCGCCGCCGACGGCCACCACCGTCACCCGCGGCCGCGGATGCACCAGCACCCGTTCGCGCCCGACCGCCGCCAGCAGGCCGACCTGGGCCGCGCCGATGACCGTGCCGGCACGCACCGCGACGTCACCGGGCTGCACATCGTCCCCGGTGCGGCGCACGTACGCGCCGGATGGCGCCCCGCGCAGTATCCGCACCCGCGAGCTGCCGCCATCGGTCCAGCGCAACGGGATGACGGCGTCGGCCAGCGTGGGTAGCGGGGCCCCGGTGTGGACGCGGGCGGCCTGGCGGGGCTGCAGGCGGCTGGGCGTGCGCGCACCGGCCTCGACGGTTCCCATCACGGGCAGGACCAGGCCCTCGCGCCGGTCTTCGTCGAGCTCCGCATCGCCGGGCGGCTCACCCAGACTGTCGGCGCCCACTTCGCCGATGCCCAGCACGTCGACGCTGCGCACCGCGTAACCGTCGATCGCGGCCTGATCGAACCCGGGCATGGGGCGCTCGGTGACTACTTCCTCGGCGCACATCAGCCCCTGCGCCTCGGCGATGGCCACCCGGATCGGCCGCGGAGCCACCGCGGCGGCCGTTATCCGGGCCTGCTGCTCCTCCACAGAACGCACAGCGCGCCTCTCTGCCCTAGACGGGCGCCTTCTTGGGGCGGGCGCATCGGCCGGCTACTTCTCGGCCAGGCCTAACCGCGCCACCAACCATCGCCGCAAATCCGGGCCGTAGTCGTCACGATCCAATGCAAAGTCAACCGCAGCCTTGAGGTAGCCGCCGGGATTTCCCAAGTCGTGTCGGGATCCGTGATGCACGACGACATGCACGGGGTGGCCCTCCGAAATGAGCAGGGCGATCGCATCGGTCAGCTGCACTTCGCCGCCCACCCCACGGTCGACGCGGCGCAACGCGTCGAAGACGGCGCGGTCGAGCACGTAGCGGCCCGCCGCGGCCAACATCGACGGGGCGTCCTCGCGCTTGGGCTTCTCGACCATGCCGTTGACCTTCAGCACGTCGGGGTTGTCGTCGCCGGGCACCGGCTCGACATCGAAAACACCGTAGGCGCTGATCTCCTCGGGCGTCACCTCGATGGCGCACAACACCGTGCCGCCGTGGTCCGCCCGCACCTTCGCCATCGTCTCCAGCACGCCGGTCGGCAGCACCAGGTCGTCGGGCAGCAGCACCATCACGGCGTCGTCGTCGGACGTCAGCGCGGGCTCCACGCAGCTGATGGCGTGCCCCAGGCCCAGCGGCTCGGCCTGCACCACGGACTCGACCTTGATCAGCTGCGGCGCGCGACGCACCTTGTCGAGCATCGCCTTCTTGCCGCGGGCCTCCAGCGTGCCCTCAAGGACCAGGTCCTCGACGAAGTGCGCGACGACGCCGTCCTTGCCCGCGGAGGTGATGATCACCAGGCGGTCGGCGCCCGCCTCAGCCGCCTCGGCGGCGACCAGCTCGATGCCCGGGGTATCGACGACCGGCAGCAGCTCCTTGGGAACCGTTTTCGTCGCGGGCAGGAAGCGGGTACCAAGACCGGCAGCGGGCACGATCGCCGTGTGTGGGACCACCACTTTTGGGCTTGACATTGTTCACACGATAACCCGAACACGGTTTGCCGAGTCGATGTGGCGCGGCCGAACACCCGGCTGCAATGGTTGAGGCATGGCGACCACCGGCAAGGCCGTGTTGCGGGGACAGTTGCAGGCGGCCCGGCGCCGCGTTGCCGACGCCGTTCGGGCCGACGAGGCGCGCATGTTGTGCGAGCGACTGGAGGCCGCGGAAAACTTCGTGAGCAGCGGCAGCACGGTCTGCGCATACGTGCCGGTCGGCGCCGAGCCCGGCTCGATCGACATGGTGGACGTGTTGCGGCGGCTGGCCGGGCGGGTGCTGCTGCCGGTTGCGCGCACCACCGCCGACAACGCGCCGCTGCCGTTGCGCTGGGGCGAATACCGGCCCGGCACGTTGACATCGGCGCGGTGGGGATTGCTGGAGCCTCCGGAGCCGTGGCTGCCGGCATCGGCGATCGCGGAGGCGACCCTGATCCTGGTGCCGTCGCTGGCCGTCGACCGCTCCGGGGTGCGGTTAGGCCGGGGTCGTGGTTTCTACGACCGCTCCCTGCCCGGCCGCGACCCCCACGCCCGGCTGATCGCGCTCGTGCGCGACGCGGAGTTGGTGGACGAGTTGCCTGCCGACCCGCACGACATACCGATGACCGATGCGCTCACGCCGCGGGTAGGACTGATACCACTCAATCTGGGGTAACAGATCGGGAATGAGCGGCGTCACGTGGCGGTTCTAGCACTTGAGACGCTAGAGTGCTAACAGACTTTGCAATCATCCGGAGGTTTTTGTGCCGACTTACAGCTATCAGTGCACCGAGTGCGACGATCGCTTCGACATCGTGCAGGCCTTCACCGACGATGCGCTGACCACCTGCAAGAGCTGCTCCGGGCGGCTGCGTAAGCGCTTCAACTCCGTGGGCGTGGTGTTCAAGGGCAGCGGCTTCTACCGCACCGACAGCCGCGACTCCGGCAAGAAGTCCACGAGTTCTACCAACGGGTCCTCGTCGAGCGACTCCGGGTCGACCTCGGGATCCGCTGACAAGTCCGGATCGAGCGAGAAATCCGGCTCGGGCGAGAAGTCGAGCAGCGCCTCCACGGCGTCCGCCGCCGCTGCCTCGAACTAACGGGTTATCCACAAACGCATTTGCCGCCGGCATGCGCCGTGACCGCGTTGCGCTTACGTTCGCGGCGTGGGCGAATCATCGCTGAATCCAAGCCTGTTCGGCCGCCTCTTGATGCTGCGTCCGGATTGGACCAAGACCGTGCTGGCGCGGCGTGTCGCCGCCGGCGGGCTCGTCGTGCTGGCCGCCCTGGCGGCGTTGCGCTCCGACCCGGCCGGTGACTATGCCGAGGTGGTGGTGGCCGATCACGACCTGCGGCCGGGTGCCGCGCTGACCCCCGCCGACGTTCGTCTCGAAAAACGTTTGGCCTCAACCGTTCCCGATGGGTCACTGGCCGACGTCAGCGCCGTGGCCGGTTCGACGTTGGCCGGCCCGGCGAGGCGCGGCGAGGTGCTCACCGATGTTCGGCTATTGGGTAGCCGGCTGGCCGAAGCCGCGATCGCGTCGAAGGCGGGGCCCGGCGCCCGCATCGTGCCGCTACGGCTGGCGGACGGCGCCCTGATCGACCTCGTCCGCGTCGGCGACGTCGTCGACGTGCTGGCCGCACCGACAACCGGCTCACCGGAGACTCCCCAGGCCGCTCCGAAGGTGGTGGCCACCGACGCCGTCGTGGTGCTCGTGTCGGCCAAGCCAAAGGTCCAGGGCGCGGACGGTGACCGCGTAGTGTTAGTTGCGCTGCCGGCCCGCGTGGCGAACACGGTGGCGGGCTCGGCGCTGGGTCAGGCGGTGACCCTCACCCTGCACTGAGTGCCTCGCCGCCGTCGGCTACGCACCCGACAGCAAACTCTGTCCAATCCCAGGAAGGACATCTCAATGTTCAAAGGGTTCAAGGAGTTTCTCTCGCGGGGCAACATCGTCGACCTGGCCGTCGCGGTGGTCATCGGTACTGCCTTCACCGCACTGGTCACGAAGTTCACCGACAGCATCATCGCGCCGCTGATCAACCGGATCGGCGTCAAACAGCAATCCAACGTCGGCGCCTTGAAGATCAGCATCGGCGGCGGCCAGACCATCGACCTGAACATCCTGCTGTCGGCCGCGATCAACTTCGTGCTCATCGCCGCGGTCGTTTACTTCTTCGTCGTGCTGCCGTACAACACGCTGCGTAAGCGCGGTGAGGTCGAGCAGGCGGACGACGCCCAGGTCGTTCTGCTCACCGAAATCCGGGACCTGCTCGCCCAGACCAACGGAGATTCGTCGGGCAAGCACGGCGGCACGACCACAACGCCCCCACCCGAGCACGGCCCGCGCGCCGACGCCGAGTCACAGACCTAAGCGGTCAGATCTCCAGGCTCGACAGCTGCCCGATGATTTGAGCGGCCAGCGGGTTCAGCGTCGCCATTCCGTCGCGCACCGCGTACCGGGAACCGGCCAGGTTCACCACCAAAGTGCTTCCGGACACCCCGGCCAGGCCGCGTGACAGTCCGGCGTCGATGATCCCCGCGGACAGCCCCGAGCCCCGAACGGCTTCGGCAATGCCGAGGATTTCCCGGTCCAGGATTTCGCGGGTGGCCTCCGGGGTGACGTCGCGCGGCGTGACACCCGTACCGCCGACGGAGACCACCAGGTCCACGCCGCCAATCACCGCGGTGTTGAGCGCGTTGCGAATCTCGACCTCGTCCGCCGCGACCGCAACCACACCGTCGACGACGAATCCGGCCTCGGTCAGCAGTTCGGTTACCAGCGGCCCGCTGTGGTCCTCGTCCCCGTGGGCGGTGCGATCGTCGACCACCACGACCAGGGCCCGGCCGACTACCAACTCCGCACCCGTTTCCATGGGTGCCACGGTATAACCGAGCTCCGACAATCCCGCCGCCGAGGGTTCTTCGACTCGCATTACTGATCCGCCTTCCCCAGGGTCACCGGCACGGTACGGCTGCCACCAGCGGGATCCTGGAAGGTCAGCGAGATCTTGTCGCCGGGCGCCTTGGACCGCACGGCCGCGACCAGGGCGTCAGCGCTGCTGATCGGACGATCGTCGACCTTGGTGACGACCACATTCTTGGGCACGCCGGCGCTCGAGGCCGCACCCCCCGGCACGACGTCGACGACCTTGGCGCCCGGGGAGCCCTTGTCGTTCGTCACCTGCACGCCGAGCGAGGCGTGGGACGCCTTGCCGCTGCTGATCAGCTCGTCGGCGATGCGCTTGGCCTGATCGACCGGGATCGCGAAGCCGAGCCCGATCGAACCGCTCTGGGCATCCGGCGAGTCGGCACCCAGGGTGGCGATGGCCGAGTTCACGCCCACCAGCTGGCCGTTCATGTTGACCAGCGCGCCGCCGGAGTTACCCGGGTTGATGGCGGCGTCGGTCTGGATCGCGTCGAGCACGGTGTTCTGGTTGCCCGACTCACCCGTGGTGGACACCGGCCGATTCAGCGCACTGACGATCCCGGTGGTCACCGTGCCCGACAGACCGAGCGGCGACCCGATGGCCACCACCGGTTGGCCGACGCGGAGGTCCGATGAGGAGCCCAGGGAGATCGGGGTGAGGCCGGAGACGCCCTGCACGCGGATCACGGCGATGTCGCTGGTGGGATCGGCGCCCAGGACCGTGAAGGGTGCGGTGCGGCCGTCGGCGAAGGTCACCGTGGTCTTGGGGGCCGGACCGCCGGGTCCGCCACCGGGGCCTCCGGGCGGGCCGCCGGGGGGAGCCGCGGGGCCCTTCGGCGGCCCCGCGGCCGCCGCGACAACGTGGTTGTTGGTCAGGATCAGCCCGTCGGCGGAAAGGATGATGCCGGAGCCCTCTTCGGACTGGCGGCCCAGATCCGTCTCCAGCATGACGACGCTGGGCACCACCTTGGAGGCGACCTGTTCGACGCTGCCCGGCGGCATGTTCGCCGCCGGGACGGTGGGCGCGCCGATGACGCTGCGCCCATTGCCGCTGGTGGTGTGCGTGCCCAGCTCGACGGCCGTCGCCGCGGCCCCGCCGATGCCCGCCGACACCACCGCGATGGCCAATGCGCCTACGGTCAACAGTCCTGCGCGGGACCGCTTTTGGGGGCCCGGCGGCAGCATCGGCGGCATCATGCCGGGAATCGGTCCGGTCCCGGTGGCCCCGGGCAGGGGGCCTGCCCCGGTTCCCCCCGGCGTCCGGCCCGGACCGGTGCCGTTGTACGGGTCGTAGGGCTGCCGGAATTGGTGGGTCTGCGATTGATGCCGCCAGTCGAATGGCTGGCTATACGGCTGCTGATGCCCCTGGCCGTAAGCAGAGGTCCCCGGGTGGGTCGGGGTGGGCGCAGGCTGATTCGGCGCGGGACGATATCCCGGCTGCTGCGGCGGTGGCGAATACCTCGGGTCATTCGTCATGTCGCTAGGTCGCACTTCCTCTATCTCAGTATCGGCTCGTCGGCTCGACTGGGTTCTTCAACAGTAGCTGCAGACCTACCTTGCCCGCGCGGACTGAGAGTCCACTGAGATAACGTTCGCGGGTTCCCGAGAGTTCGACCGGGCCCCGGCCGCGGGGACCGTGGCGTCGGTGCCGGACTCTTCCTCGGAATTACCCGCGGCGGGTGTCGGATACCGCGACGGGGGCATCCGCCGACCGGGCAGCAGCACATAAAACGAGGTTCCCGGCGGCTGTCCGCCGGGCACGGTGTCCTCGACACGAAGCAATCCACCGTGATTCAGCACGACCTTTTTGACGATCGCCAGACCAAGCCCCGAGCCGGGCATGGCGCGTGCGGTCGTTGAACGGTAGAACCGCTCGAACACCAGCCGGCGTTCGTGCGGCGGAATGCCGGGCCCGTGGTCGGACACCACCAACTCTGCGTGCGACGCGTCGAGTTGTCGCATGGTGATGCCGACACGCCCGCCCGGTGGGCTCCACTTGGCCGCGTTGTCCAAGAGGTTGAGCACCGCGCGTGACAGCCCCGCGGCGTCGCCGTACATCTGCCAGGGCGTGATGTCGACGTTGAAGTGAATGTCGTTGCGGCGCCGCCTGACTCGCTCCAGGCTGCGATCGACCACCTCGGACATGTCGACCGGTTCGTGCACCACCTGACCGGCATCGTCCCGAGTGAGGTCCACCAGATCGCCCACCAGCGTGGACAATTCCTCGATCTGCGCCAGTACGTCGGCGCGGAGCTCGACCATCTCCTGGTCGGGCAGCCGCGGCGCCCCGGGTTCCATCGATGCCATCAGCAGCTCGACGTTGGTGCGCAGCGACGTCAGCGGGGTGCGCAATTCGTGTCCGGCGTCGGTGACCAGCCGCGCCTGCCGCTCGCGGGACTCGGCCAGCGCCCGCAGCATCAAGTTGAATGCCTCGGTGAGCCTGGCTAATTCGTCGCTACCGAACACCGGAATGGGCCGCAGGTCGTCGGTGCGCGCCACCCGTTCGGCCGCTTCGGTGAGGCGGGCCACCGGACGTAGCCCCGCCCTGGTGACCATGCCGCCCGCCACCGCGGCGACCGCGACGCCGACGCCGCCGACGATCAACAGCACCCAGCGCAGCTTGGTCATCACCGCCTCGGTGGGTTTGAGGCTCTTGGAGATCAGCAGCGAACAACCGTTGGGCAGGTGGATGGCAAGGACGCGCTGATCCGAGGCGGTGCGGCGGGACATGAACAGATCACCGCGGATCACCGCCTTTTCCGGCGCGCCGACCGGCAGCGTCTGGCCCGGCTGCTGCGCCGTGTAGATCGAGTGACCCGGGTTCACCAGCATCGCGTTGACGTCCGAATAGGCGGTGCCTTCGATGGCCTTTCCGGGGTCGGCGGCCAGTGAACCGCTCGCGATCAACAGCTGCGCACGGCTTTGCAGCTGGTTGTCGATATCGCTGTACAGCGCAGCCGAAATCACCGCATACACGGCGAATGCCATCAGCACCACGACCATCGCCACCATCGACATCGCCAGCAGCATGACGCGCCACCGCAGCGACAACGAGCTGGTGGCACGCAGCGGTACGCGTTGCGGTCGTTGGTACCGGATCATCGTTGCAGGTGAGTCGTCACGGCGGCGTCTCCCGAAGGACGTAGCCCACGCCGCGCACCGTGTGGATCAGTCGTGGCTCGCCGTCGGCCTCGGTCTTGCGGCGGAGATAGCCGACGTAGACCTCCAGCGCGTTGCCGGAGGTGGGGAAGTCGAATCCCCACACCTCCTCGAGGATCCGGCTGCGGGTGAGCACGCGGCGCGGATTGGCGATCAACATTTCGAGCAAGGCGAATTCGGTACGCGTCAGGCTGATTTGGCGCTGCCCACGAGTCACTTCCCGGGTCACCGGGTCCAGCGTCAGGTCGGAGAACTGCATGGCCACCGATTCGGCGTCATCGTCATCCGGCTTGGTGCGGCGCAGCAGCGCCCGCATCCGGGCCAACAGCTCCTCCAGGGCGAACGGCTTCGGCAGGTAGTCATCCGCGCCTGCGTCCAACCCGGCGACCCGCTCGGAGACCGAATCGCGGGCGGTGAGCACCAGGATCGGCAGGTCGTCGCCGGTGCTGCGCAGCTGACGGCACACCTCGAGGCCGTCCAGCCGCGGCATCATCACATCGAGCACGAGCGCGTCGGGACGGTCGCTGGCGATCATGTCGAGCGCCTCCAGCCCGTCATGGGCCAACTCGACCGAGTAGCCATTGAAGGAAAGCGACCGACGCAGCGACTCACGCACTGCGCGATCGTCGTCGACGACCAGTATCCGCACGGGCCTAGTGTCGTCCCGACGCCTGAGAGCGGGCTGAGAGGCGCGCCGGGTGTTTGCCGAGATTAACTAACGCCGGTCCAGGTCGATCAGACCGAGACGGGCGGCCTTGAGCAGCCGGCGGGGCACCTTGTGCTTCTGGCCTGCGACCGTCACGCCGACGAGCTCCGTCTTGGTGGCCTTCCACTGCGCGCGACGGCTTCGGGTGTTCGCGCGCGACATCCTGCGCTTGGGTACGGCCATGGTCGGGCCTAACTCCTCGTGTCGGGGGCTTGTCGCGCGGCGTGGCCCATGGGGCCGAACGTGCGACGATTGCCATCAGGATAGTCGGTGGCCTGCTGCTCACCAAAACGACGCCCACCGGCGCCGAGATTGCCGTGATGGCCGTGATCCCGGTGTGTCGACGACCACGACGGCAATCTCGCCGCCGGGGCCGAGTGGGCGTCCTTGACGTGACACCGGCGCGACCCGCTAACCTACCGGTTGGTTGGTTGGTTTGCGCTCACCGGTGAAACGCAGATTGGAGGACTGCATGGCCTCTGCTCCTGGCCCCAACGCTGTCCGGATCGCGAACTGCTCCGGGTTCTACGGCGACCGGCTGTCGGCGATGCGCGAGATGCTCACCGGCGGTGACGTGGACTATCTCACCGGCGACTACCTGGCCGAACTGACCATGCTGATCCTGGGCCGCGACCGCATGAAGCATCCCGAGCGCGGCTACGCCAAGACGTTCCTGACCCAACTCGAGGACTGCCTGGGCGAGGCCCGTGACCGGGGCGTCCGCATCGTTGCCAACGCCGGCGGCCTCAACCCGGCCGGGCTGGCGGACGCGATACGCGCCCTGGCCGAGCGCCTCGGCATCCCGGCGAGGGTCGCCCACGTCGAAGGCGACGACCTGCTGGCGCGCGCCGCGGACCTGGGGCTGGGCACACCCCTGACCGCGAACGCCTACCTGGGCGCCTGGGGCATCGTCGACTGCCTGGGTGAGGGCGCCGACGTGGTCGTCACCGGACGGGTGACCGACGCCTCGGTGATCGTCGGGGCCGCCGCCGCGCACTTCGGCTGGGGCCGCACCGACTACGACCGGCTCGCCGGCGCCGTGGTCGCCGGCCACGTCATCGAGTGCGGCGTGCAGGCCGCCGGCGGCAACTACTCCTTCTTCACGGAGGTGCCCGACCTGACCCACGCCGGCTTCCCGCTGGCCGAGGTCCACGCCGACGGCTCGTCGGTGATCACCAAGCACCCCGGCACCGGCGGGCTGGTCAGCGTCGACACCGTCACCGCGCAGCTGCTCTACGAGATCACCGGCGCGCGCTACGCCAACCCCGACGTCACCGCCCGGATGGACACCGTGGAGCTGTCCGCCGAAGGCCCCGACCGGGTGCGCATCAGCGGCGTGCTCGGCGAACCGCCGCCGCCCACCTACAAGGTGTCGCTGAACAGCATCGGCGGATTCCGCAACTCCATGACCTTCGTGCTGACCGGCCTGGACATCGAGGCCAAGGCCGACCTGGTGCGCCGGCAGCTCGAGGCCGCGCTGACCGTCAAGCCCGCCGAGCTGCAGTGGTCGCTCGCCCGCACCGACCACACCGACGCCGACACCGAGGAAGCCGCCAGCGCGCTCCTGCACTGCGTGGTCCGCGACCCCGATCCCGCGAACGTCGGGCGCCAGTTCTCCTCGGCCGCCGTCGAATTGGCGCTCGCCAGCTATCCCGGTTTTCACGTGACCGCCCCACCCGGCGACGGCCAGGTCTACGGCGTGTTCACCGCCGGCTACGTCGACGCCAACGAGGTGCCGCACGTCGCGGTGCACGCCGACGGCACCCGCACCGACATCCCCTGCGCCACCGACACTTTGGAGTTGGCACCCGCCGATGCCCCGGCGTTGCCCGAGCCGCTTGCCGCCGGGCCGGTGCGCAGGGCGCCGCTTGGCCGCATCGCCGGGGCCCGCAGCGGCGACAAGGGCGGCTCGGCCAACGTCGGAGTCTGGGTCCGCACCGACGACCAGTGGCGCTGGCTGGCCAACACGCTGACCGTCGAGCTGCTCAAGGAGCTGCTGCCCGAAGCGGCGGAGTTCGAGGTCACCCGCCACGTGCTGCCGAACCTGCGCGCGGTCAACTTCGTCATCGACGGCATCCTGGGCCAGGGCGTTGCATATCAGGCCCGTTTCGATCCGCAGGCCAAAGGGCTGGGCGAATGGCTGCGCGGCCGGCATGTCGACATCCCCGAAAGGCTGCTATGAATCTGTGGACGACGCCCGAGCGCGAACAGTTGCGAAAGACGGTGCGCTCCTTCACCGAACGCGAGATCCTGCCACACGCCGACGAGTGGGAGCGTATCGGCGAGTTGCCGCGCGACTTGCACCGGCGCGCCGGGGCGGCCGGCCTGCTGGGCGCGGGCTTCCCCGAGGCGGTCGGCGGCGGCGGTGGTGACGGCGCGGACGCGGTGATCATCTGCGAAGAGGTGCATCAGGCCGGCGCTCCGGGTGGAGTCTTCGCCTCGTTGTTCACCTGCGGCATCGCGGTGCCGCACATGATCGCCTCCGGCGATCAGCGGCTGATCGAGGAGTTCGTGCGGCCGACGTTGGCGGGCGACAAGATCGGCGCGCTCGCCATCACCGAGCCCGGCGGCGGCTCGGACGTCGGGCACCTACGAACCTCGGCGGTGCTCGACGGGGACCATTATGTGGTCAACGGGGCCAAGACCTACATCACCTCGGGCGTCCGCGCCGACTATGTCGTCACCGCGGTGCGCACCGGCGGCGCCGGCGCGGCCGGTGTTTCGTTGCTCGTGATCGAGAAGGGCACACCGGGTTTCGAGGTGAGCCGCAAGCTGGCCAAGATGGGCTGGCGGTCCTCGGACACCGCCGAGCTGTCCTTCGTCGACGCGCGGGTGCCGGCGGCCAACCTGGTCGGCGTCGAGAACAGCGGATTTCTGCAGATCGCGCAGGCGTTCGTCGCCGAGCGCATCGGCCTTGCCGCACAGGCCTATTCGAGCGCACAGCGGTGCCTGGACCTGACGCTGCAGTGGTGCCGCGACCGGGAGACCTTCGGCCGCCCGCTGATCTCGCGGCAATCGGTGCAGAACACGCTGGCCGAGATGGCCCGGCGCATCGACGTCGCCCGGGTCTACTCTCACCACGTGGTCGAGCGTCAGCTGGCCGGCGAGACCAACCTGATCGCCGAGGTGTGTTTTGCCAAGAACACCGCCGTCGAGGCCGGCGAATGGGTGGCCAACCAGGCCGTCCAGCTGTTCGGCGGCATGGGCTACATGGCCGAATCCGAAGTCGAACGCCAGTACCGGGACATGCGGATCCTGGGCATCGGCGGCGGGACGACCGAAATCCTGACCTCACTTGCAGCCAAGACCCTGGGATTCCAGTCATGACGAGCCTCCAGTCCACGCTCGATCCCAACTCCCCCGCCTACGCCGACGCGGCGTCGACGGCAACCTCCAGGCTCGAGGAGATCGACGCCGAACTCGCCAAAGCGCTTGCGGGCGGCGGCCCCAAGTACGTCGAGCGCCACCACGCCCGCGGCAAGCTGACCGCGCGGGAACGCATCGAGCTGCTCGTCGACCCCGACTCCCCGTTCCTGGAGCTCAGCCCGCTAGCCGCGTGGGGCAGCGCGTTCACAGTCGG
Organism: Mycobacterium sp. 852014-50255_SCH5639931; assembly: GCF_001665605.1. Classification (GTDB taxonomy): domain Bacteria; phylum Actinomycetota; class Actinomycetes; order Mycobacteriales; family Mycobacteriaceae; genus Mycobacterium; species Mycobacterium paraffinicum. The sequence goes on along the minus strand of NZ_LZSV01000002.1, from coordinate 375,887 downwards.
CGCCAGCACGGTCACCGGGATAGGCGTGGTCTCCGGTGTGGAATGCCTGATCGTCGCCAACGACCCGACGGTCAAGGGCGGCACCAGCAACCCATGGACCCTGAAAAAGATACTGCGGGCCAACCAGATCGCATTCGAGAACCGGCTGCCCGTCATTTCGCTGGTGGAATCCGGCGGGGCGGACCTGCCCACCCAGAAAGAAATCTTCATTCCCGGCGGGCAGATGTTCCGGGACTTGACCCGCCTGTCGGCGGCCGGGATCCCTACAATCGCCCTGGTTTTCGGCAACTCCACCGCCGGTGGCGCCTACATTCCGGGCATGTCCGATCACGTCGTGATGATCAAGGAACGTTCGAAGGTGTTCCTCGCCGGTCCCCCGCTGGTGAAGATGGCCACCGGCGAAGAATCCGACGACGAGTCGCTGGGCGGTGCCGAAATGCACGCCCGCATCTCGGGTTTGGCCGACTACTTCGCCGCCGACGAGCTCGATGCGATCCGCATCGGCCGCCGCATCGTGGCCCGGCTGAACTGGGTCAAGCAGGGTCCGGCACCGGGGCCTGTGACCGAGCCGCTGTTCGACGCCGAGGAGCTCATCGGCATCGTGCCCGCGGACCTGCGCGTCCCGTTCGACCCGCGCGAGGTGATCGCCCGCATCGTGGATGGCTCGGAATTCGATGAATTCAAGGCCATGTACGGCTCGTCGCTGGTGACGGGATGGGCCCGGCTGCACGGCTACCCGTTGGGTATCCTGGCCAACGCGCGCGGGGTCCTGTTCAGCGAGGAATCGCAAAAGGCCACCCAGTTCATTCAGCTGGCCAACCGCTCGAACACTCCACTGTTGTTCCTGCACAACACCACCGGCTACATGGTGGGCAAGGACTACGAAGAAGGCGGGATGATCAAGCACGGATCGATGATGATCAACGCCGTCTCCAACTCAACCGTCCCGCACATCTCGCTGTTGATCGGCGCCTCCTATGGCGCCGGCCATTACGGCATGTGCGGCCGGGCTTACGACCCCCGGTTCCTGTTCGCGTGGCCCAGCGCCAAATCGGCGGTGATGGGTGGCGCCCAGCTTGCGGGCGTCTTGTCCATCGTGGCCCGCGCCGCCGCCGAGGCCCGCGGCCAGCAGGTCGACGAGGAAGCAGACGCCGCGATGCGCGCGGCGGTCGAAGGGCAGATCGAGGCCGAGTCACTGCCGCTGGTGTTGTCCGGAATGCTTTACGACGACGGCGTGATCGACCCGCGCGACACCCGCACGGTGCTGGGAATGTGTTTGTCCGCCATCGCCAATGGCCCGATCGAGGGGACGTCGAACTTCGGCGTCTTCCGGATGTGAGTCCCATGGTCACTCGAGTGCTGGTCACCAACCGAGGCGAGATCGCCCGGCGGGTGTTCGCCACCTGCCGCCGACTGGGCCTGGGCACGGTCGCCGTCTACACCGACCCCGACGCCGCCTCGCCGCACGTGGCCGAGGCCGACGCGCAGGTGCGGTTGTCCAAGACCAACGACTATCTGAACGCCGAGGCGATCATCGCCGCGGCCCGCGCGGCGGGTGCCGACGCGGTGCATCCCGGCTACGGGTTCCTCTCGGAGAACGCCGATTTCGCCGCCGCCGTGCAGGGCGCTGGCCTGACGTGGGTCGGGCCGCCGGTGGACGCGGTACGGGCGATGGGTTCCAAGATCGAGGCCAAGAAACTGATGGCCGCCGCCGGGGTTCCGGTGCTCGACGAACTCGACCCCGACGCGGTCACCGAGGCGCAGCTGCCCGTCCTGGTCAAGGCATCCGCGGGCGGCGGCGGCCGCGGGATGCGGGTGGTCCGCGAATTGTCCTCTCTCGCCGGCGAAGTCGAGGCGGCCCGGCGCGAGGCGCAGTCGGCGTTCGGTGACCCGACCGTCTTCTGCGAGCGCTACCTGCCGACCGGGCATCACATCGAGGTTCAGGTCATGGCCGACACCCACGGCACCGTCTGGGCCGTCGGGGAACGGGAATGCTCGATTCAGCGCCGGCATCAGAAGGTCATCGAGGAGGCCCCCTCGCCGCTGGTGGAGCGCACCCCGGGCATGCGGGCCAAGCTGTTCGAAGCGGCGCGGCTGGCGGCGAGCGCGATCGGTTACACCGGCGCCGGGACGGTGGAGTTCCTCGCCGACGACGACGGAGAGTTCTACTTCCTGGAGATGAACACCAGGCTGCAGGTCGAGCATCCGGTGACCGAGGAGACCACCGGGCTCGACCTCGTCGAACTGCAGCTCATGATCGCCGAGGGCGGCCGGCTCGATGCCGAACCCCCCGCCGCCCAGGGGCATTCGATCGAGGCCCGGCTCTACGCCGAGGACCCGGCACGCGGCTGGCAACCCCAGGCCGGCGTGATGCACAGGATCGACGTACCGGCGGTTCGGACCGAGTTCGCCTCACTCGGCCACCGGACCGGAATCCGCCTCGATTCGGGCATCCTCGACGGTTTCACGGTGTCGATCCACTACGACCCGATGCTGGCCAAGGTCATCTCCTACGCCCCGACCCGCCGGCAGGCGGCGCTGGTGCTCGCCGACGCGCTGGCCCGCGCCGGCCTGCATGGCGTGCGCACCAACCGTGAGCTGCTGGTCAACGTGCTGCGGCACCCCGCATTCCTCGAGGGTGCCACCGACACAGCGTTTTTCGACACGCACGGCCTGGACAAGCTATCGGCGCCGCTGGCCGACGCCGCGGTCGTCCGGCTGTCCGCGATCGCCGCCGCGCTGGCCGAGGCGGCCCATAATCGCGCGGCGGCGCGCGTCCTCGGAGCCGTCCCCAGCGGCTGGCGAAACCTGACGTCCGGCTATCAGGTCAAGACCTATCGCGACGACAGTGACACCGAGCAAAACGTCGAATACCGGTTCACCAGAACCGGATTGACACTGCCGAATGACGCGGCGGTGCAGCTGGTTTCCGCCGCGGCGGATCGGGTCACCCTCGCGGACGACGGGGTGGCGCACACCTTCGCGGTCGCGCGATACGGTGACGACGTTTACGTCGACTCGGCGCGCGGCCCCGTTCACCTGGTCGCGCTGCCGCGGTTCCCGGAGCCGGGTTCGACCGTCGAAAAGGGTTCCCTGGTAGCGCCCATGCCCGGCAACGTCATCCGCCTCGCCGCAGCGGTCGGCGACACCGTCACCGCCGGGCAGCCACTGATCTGGCTGGAGGCGATGAAGATGGAACACACCATCACCGCACCCTCCGACGGAGTGCTCGCCGAGCTCAACGTCGATACCGGTCAGCAAGTCGAGGTGGGCGCCGTCCTGGCAAGGGTGGAAGCGCCCCAAGCAGAAGGAGATTCGTAAATGACCGACACCAGCTTCATCGAGAGCGAGGAGCGGCAGGCCCTGCGTAAGTCGGTCGCCGCATGGGCCGCCAACTACGGCAGCGAGTACTACCTCAAGAAGGCGCGCGCGCACGAGCACACCGACGAATTGTGGTCGGAGGCGGGCAAGCTCGGCTTCCTCGGGGTGAACCTGCCCGAGGAATACGGCGGTGGCGGCGCCGGCATGTACGAGCTGTCACTGGTGATGGAGGAAATGGCGGCGGCGGGCAGCGCGTTGCTGCTGATGGTCGTGTCGCCGGCGATCAACGGCACCATCATCAGCAAGTTCGGCACCGAAGAACAGAAGAAGCGCTGGATTCCCGGCATCGCCGACGGAACCCTGACCATGGCCTTCGCGATCACCGAGCCGGACGCCGGCTCCAATTCGCACAAGATCACCACCACCGCCCGGCGCGATGGCGGCGACTGGATCCTCAAGGGCCAGAAGGTGTACATCTCCGGTATCGACCAGGCGCAGGCGGTCCTGGTGGTCGGCCGCACCGAGGAGGCCAAGACCGGCAAGCTGCGGCCGGCACTGTTTGTGGTGCCCACCGATGCCCCCGGATTCTCGTATACGCCAATCGAAATGGAGCTGATCAGCCCCGAGCGGCAGTTCCAGGTCTTCCTCGACGACGTCCGGCTGCCGGCCGACGCGCTGGTCGGTTCCGAGGACGCGGCGATCGCGCAGCTCTTCGCCGGCCTGAACCCCGAGCGAATCATGGGCGCCGCCAGCTCGGTCGGGATGGGACGGTTCGCCCTCGACAGGGCCGCCGACTACGTCAAGACCCGCCAGGTTTGGGGCACGCCGATCGGTGCGCACCAAGGGCTCTCGCACCCGTTGGCCCAGTGCCACATCGAGGTGCAGCTGGCCAAGTTGATGATGCAGAAGGCCGCCGCCCTCTACGACAGCGGCGATGACGCGGGCGCGGCCGAGGCCGCCAACATGGCTAAATACGCTGCGGCCGAGGCGGCTACCCGTTCGGTCGACCAGGCGGTGCAGTCGATGGGCGGCAACGGGTTGACCAAGGAGTACGGTGTCGCCGCCATGCTCGCCTCGGCCCGGCTCGGGCGGATCGCCCCGGTGAGCCGGGAAATGGTGCTCAACTTCGTGGCGCAGACGTCGCTGGGCCTGCCCCGAAGCTACTGATGGAAACGCTGGTCGAATACGCAGGGCCCGCCGATACCGGCGGCCCGTTCGCGCGGCTGACGCTGAACTCGCCCCACAACCGCAACGCGCTCTCGACCGCGTTGGTCACCCAACTGCACCAGGGCCTGCGCGAGGCGCAGGCGGATCCGGCGGTGCGAGCGGTGGTGCTCGGTCACACCGGCGGCACGTTCTGCGCCGGTGCCGATTTGAGCGAGGCCGCCGGGGGCGACCCCTTCGACATGGCGGTGGCGCGCGCCCGGGAGATGACCACGCTGCTGAAGGCCATTGTCTCCTCGCCGCTGCCGGTGATCGCCGCCATCGACGGACACGTGCGCGCGGGCGGGTTCGGCTTGGTCGGTGCCTGCGACATCGCCGTCGCGGGCCCCCGCAGCACCTTCGCCCTGACCGAGGCCCGGATCGGCGTCGCACCGGCGATCATCTCGCTGACGCTGCTGCCGAAACTGTCGCCGCGGGCCGCGGCGCGCTACTACCTGACCGGCGAGACATTCGACGCCGGCATAGCGGCGGACATCGGGCTGATCACCATGGCGGCCGAGGACGTCGATGCCGCGGTGGCGAAGCTGCTCGCCGATGTGGGCCGCGGTTCGCCCCAGGGGCTGGCGGCGTCCAAGGCGCTGACCACGGCGGCGGTACTGGAAGGGTTCGACCGCGACGCCGAGCGGCTCGCCGAGGAATCGGCCCGGCTTTTCGTATCCGACGAAGCCCGCGAGGGCATGATGGCGTTTCTGCAGAAGCGCGCCCCGAGCTGGACGAGTTAGCCAGGTGTCAAACAAACGCCGCCGGCCGAACCGGCCGGCGCGGGGCAAGGTTGCAGTTTGACCAATCCTCTTGCGGCAATAGCCGGACGTCGTAGGCTCGTGGGTGATGAGCAACTCTGCGCAACGCGATGCGAAGGACACGCGCGACGAATCGTCGCGCGCTGCCGACACTGATCGCATCCAGCTCGCACAGTTGCTGGCGTACGCGGCCGAGCAGGGCCGGCTGCAGATGAAGGACTACGAAGACCGGTTGACCAGGGCCTATGCGGCGACCACGTACGAGGAGCTGGACCAGCTCCGGGCCGATCTGCCGGGTTCGCCGATCAACCCGCGCCGGGGCGGCAAGCCCAACCCGGCGCCGTCCACTCTGCTGCTGGCCCTGTTGAGCGGCTTCGAGCGGCGGGGCCGGTGGAACGTGCCCAAGAAGCTGACCACCTTCGCGTTGTGGGGCAACGGCGTGGTGGATCTGCGCTACGCCGACTTCACCTCGACCGAGGTCGACATCCATGCGATGTCGATCATGGGGGCGACAAAGATTTTGCTGCCGCCCGAAGTCAACGTCGAGATTCACGGCCGCGGCGTCATGGGCAACTTCGACCGCAGCGTCCTCGGCCAGGGCACCCCCGGCGCACCGAAGGTGAACATCCGCGGCTTCTCCCTGTGGGGTGCCGTCGGCATCATTCGCAAGGCCCGCAGGCCTCGCGGCTAGCGTCAGCCGGGCACGTAGTCGAACTTATCGGGGTTGGGCCCGTTCCTACCCGCTTCACCCTTGTCCAGGGCTGAGATCGCGTCCATGTCGGAATCATCCAACTCGAAGTCGAAGAGCTGGAAGTTCTCTTTGACCCGTTCCGGGGTCACCGACTTGGGGAAGACGATGTCGCCGCGCTGAATGTGCCAGCGCAGCACCACCTGCGCCGCCGATTTGCCCCGCGCCTCGGCGATGCGGTTGATCACCGGATCGTCGAGCACCTTGCCCTGCGCGATCGGTGCCCACGCCTCGGTGGCGATGCCATGCTCGCGCCCATACGCGCGGACCTCTTTGTTCCCGAAGTACGGGTGAAGCTCGATCTGGTTGACCGACGGCACGGTGTCGGTTTCGGTGGCGAGCCGCGCCAGGTGTGCGACTTGGAAATTCGAGACGCCGATGCTGTGGGCGCGCCCGTCGCGGGCGAACTCTTCGAACACCTTCCAGGTCGAGACGAAGTCGCCGTCGTAGAGGGTGGGCAGCGGCCAGTGGATGAGGAACAGGTCGACGTAGTCGGAGTCCAGCGCCTTCAGCGTTCGGTCGAAGGCGCGGCGCGCGTCGTCGGGTTTGTGAAATCCGTTGTTGAGCTTGCTGGTGACGAACACGTCGCCGCGGTCGAGACCGGCGTCGCGGATGCCTTGTCCAACTTCCTTTTCGTTGCCGTACATTTCGGCGGTGTCGATGTGCCGGTAGCCGATGTCGAGCGCCGTCTTGACCGCCGCAGCGGTCTCGTCGGGCTTGATCTGAAACACGCCGAAGCCCAGCTGCGGAATGCCGACACCATCATTGAGTTCGATCGTTGGAACCTTGCTCATGCATCTCCTCCTTCTCGCTCCGTGTACCCGGTCGAGTGAGCAGCTATCCGTTGGGGGCTAGCGGCGGCGGGACCGGAGGTAATCGCCCACCACGGCCGCGCCCAGGCCGTCGAGATCGGGCACCACGACACGCCCCTCGACGCGCCGGGCGACCTGGTCGATGAACCGGGCCAGCCCGGGGTCGCTGCCCAGCCGGAAGATGGTGATCTGCGCGCCGAGGCGGGCCATTTCGTCGAACCCGCGCACGGTGTGGGCGATGGTCCGCGGGTGCGGGGGGTAGTCGAAGAAGACGGTCGAGCCGTCGCCGTCGAAGTCCTCCAGGTGTGCGGTGGGCTCACCATCGGTCACCACCAGCACGACGGGCTGCGCGTTGGGATGCCGCCGTAGGTGACGGCCGGCCAGCGCCAGGGCGTGATGCAGGTTGGTGCCCTGCTCATAGACGCCCTCGAGACCGGTGAGCTCGGCCGCGGTCACCGTCCGGGCGTAGCGGCCAAACGCGATGATTTGCAAGGCATCCGAGCGAAACCGGGTGCACACGAGATGGTTGAGGGCCAGCGCCGTCTGCTTCATCGGCAGCCAACGGTTCTCCATCACCATGGAGAACGAGGTGTCGACCAGCAGCGCCACCGCCGCCCGCGTGCGCGTCTCGGTCTCGGAGACCTCGACGTCGTCGACGGTGATCTTCAGCTGTCCGACGGCGCCGTCCGGCGTGGCCGTTCCCGCCTGCCGCAGTACGGCATTGGTCAGCGTGCGGGAAATGTTCCACGGCTCGGTGTCGCCGAACTGCCACGGCCGGGTGGCGCCGGTGAGTTCGCCGGCCGCTCCCGCGCGCCGATGGTCGCGCTCCCCGCGCCGGCCGGAAAGCTGTTGCGCCACATCGCGTAGCGCCGTCTCGCCGAGCCTGCGCATCGCCTTCGGCGAGAGGCGCCACTGTCCGTCGGAACCCCGGTCCAGGAATCCCTGATTGACTAGTGCGCGCTCCAATTCGGCGAGCGTGCGGGCGTCGACGGCGGCCTGGTCGCCGAGTTGGCGTGCCAGCGCGTCGAGATCGACGTCGTCCATCGTGGCGCCCGGATAGCTTTGCGAGAGCTGCTCGGCCAGCTGCTCGAGCTCGGCGATGTCGGCCAGCGCCTGGGTGCCCTCGCCCATCCCGAAGGGGTTGTCGCCGGAGAACTGTTCGGACCCTGTCCAGTCCTCCCCCGGCCGAGCTGCCTGCAGATGCGCGTCCAGCCGGTTCAGCGCCTGCATCAGCGAGGGTGACCCGAATGCCTGCTGCGCCAAGGCATCCAACTCAGCACGCTGGTCCGGGCTCAGGCTGTTGCGGAAGCGTTGCGCGGCGGCGGCGCGCTTGGCCAGGGAGTCCAACAGCTCGTCGACATTGCGCGGGTTCTCCGGGAAGAACTCGCCGTGCTTGTCCATGAATTCTTCAAAGTCCTGCTGGCTGTCCTCACCGCGGGCATGCTTGTCCAGCAGCTCGTTGAGGTCGTTCAGCATTTCGTTGACGCGCTGGCGGTCCTCGTCGGTGGCGCCCTGGAGCGCCTCCTTCATGCCGGCGAACCGCTGATCCAGCATCTCGCGGCCGAGGAGATCCTTGATCTGGTCGTACTTCTCGCGGGCCTCGTTGCTGCGCCAGTTGTAGTCGGAGAGCTCCTGAACGGCCTTGGCCGGCGACGCCGGCAGGGCGTCGAGCTGCAGTTCGCCGAATCGGGCGTCGTCGTCGAGTGCGCGGGCCAGTTCTTTGCGTTCGGCGAGCACGGCCTCGTCGAGCAGCTTCTTGATCTCCTGCAACGTGCCGTCTAAATTGTTGCGGCGCAACAGTTCCCGTCGGCGCCGGTTCGCCTCGGCCGCCAACCGGTCGGCGCCGGGCATGTCCTTGGTGCCGCGGCGCAGCAACTCGGACAGCGCGCGGCGCGGCGACGTGCCGGCCATGACGTCCTGCCCGATCTGCTCGAGGGCCTCGCGCAGATCCACCGGCGGGGCCAGCGGGTCCGGCCCGCCGGTGTACGCCGAGTATCGCGACGAATGGCCTCTAGCCATAGACGGTTTGGCCCTCCCCGGATACCTTGTCGATCCGCTTGGCCAGGTACAAGGCCTCCAGCGCGAGTTCGAGCGCCGCGGCGCGCTCTCCCTCCGACTGGGCGTTGACCTTGGCGGCGATCTTCTCCACCACCGGCAGGGCCGGAACCGCGGCCAGCACGTCCTTGGCCGACACCCGCTCACCCGTCGTGACCGCCGAGCCGCCCTCGACCGCCGACACCAAAGATCCGACGTCGATCCCGCCGAGCACCCGCGATGCGGTGTCGGCCGTCGCGCGGCGCAGCAGGTGTTCGAGCACGGCCTGCTCGCGGCCTTCCTCGCCGGACTCGAATTCCAGCTTGCCGCGCAGGACGTCGATCACCGTGCCCAGGTCGACCACCCGGGCCACCGGATCGGTCTCCCCCAGCATCGCGCCGCGGTGCCGGGCGGCGGCCGCGACAGTTTCGGCCGCGGCGATCGCGAACCGCGCCGACACCCCGGAGCGTTGGTCGACGGAGTTGGACTCCCGCAGGTACCGGGCGAACCGGGCGATCACCTGCATCAGGTAGTCGGGCACCTGCGCGGACAGGTGCGCCTCCTGCACGATCACGCCCACCTCCGCCTCGAGTTCCAGCGGGTAGTGGGTGCGGATCTCCGCACCGAACCGGTCTTTGAGCGGGGTGATGATGCGGCCGCGGTTGGTGTAGTCCTCGGGGTTGGCGCTGGCGACCACCAATACGTCCAGCGGCAGGCGCAGCGTGTAGCCACGGACCTGAATGTCGCGCTCCTCCATCACGTTGAGCATCGACACCTGGATGCGCTCGGCGAGGTCGGGAAGCTCGTTGACCGCGACGATGCCGCGGTGTGCGCGGGGGATCAGGCCGTAGGCGATGGTTTCCGGGTCCCCGAGGCTGCGGCCCTCCGCAACCTTGATCGGGTCGATGTCACCGACGAGATCCGCGACGCTGGTGTCGGGGGTTGCCAGCTTCTCGGTGTAGCGCTCGCTGCGGTGCTTCCACTCGATCGGCAGGTCGTCGCCCAGGGTGGCGGCCTTGCGGATCGACTCCGGCGTGATCGGCGAATAGGGATGCTCGCCCAGTTCCGCCCCCGCGATCACTGGCGTCCACTCGTCAAGCAGCCCGGTCAGCGCGCGCAGGAGCCTGGTCTTGCCCTGACCACGTTCGCCGAGCAGGACGAAGTCGTGCCCGGCGATGAGCGCCCGCTCCAGTTGGGGTAGGACGGTGTCCTCAAAACCCAGGATTCCCGGCCAGACCTCATCGCCCTCCGCCAACGCGGTCAGCAGGTTTTCCCGGATTTCCTGTTTGACTCCCCGTTCACGATGGCCGGCGGCACGCAGTTCGCCGACGGTGCGGGGCAGATTGCTGGGTGATGGCACCACTCCACGCTACGCGGTGGGTAATGGCCCCACGCGCTGAGCGTTCAGTGAGCGAAGTGCCGAGCCCCGGTGAGGTACAACGTGACGCCGGCGCTGGCCGCCGCCGCGGTCACCTCGTCGTCACGCACCGACCCACCGGGGTGCACGATCGCTTTCACCCCGGCGGCGGTCAGCGTCTCGAGTCCGTCGGGGAACGGAAAGAACGCGTCCGATGCGGCCACGGCGCCGCCGACAGCTCTGACTCGATCGCCGCCGCGCTCGACGGCCAGCCGGGCGGCGTCCACCCGGTTCACCTGTCCCATGCCGACGCCGATGGTCGCGCCGCCGCCGGCGATCACGATGGCGTTCGACTTGACCGCCCGGCACGCCCGCCACGCGAAGACCAGGTCGGTCAGCGTGGCGGGATCGGCGGGTGATCCCGTCGCCAGAGTCCAATTCGCCGGGTTGTCACCGTGCGCGTCGAGCTCGTCACGTTGCTGCACCAGCAGCCCACCGCTGATCGGCCGCAGCTCGGTGCCGCCGGTCAGCGGTTCGGATGCCACCAGCACCCGGATGTTCTTCTTGCGCGTCAAGGCTTCCAAAGCCTCCGGCGCGTACGCCGGCGCGATGATGACCTCGGTGAAGATGGTGCTCACATACTCGGCCATCTCGAGACTAACTTCGGTGTTGGCCGCGATGACGCCGCCGAAGGCGCTCAGCGGATCGCATTCGTGGGCCTTGCGGTGCGCGTCGGCCACCGATTCCGACGAGATGGCGATCCCACATGGGTTGGCGTGCTTGATGATTGCAACGCAGATCTGTTCGTGGTCAAAGGCGGCCCGCCAGGCCGCATCCGCGTCGGTGAAGTTGTTGTACGACATCTCTTTTCCGTGCAGCTGCTCGGCTTGCGCCAGTCCCGGCCAGGCGGCGGGGTCGCTGTAGAGCGCCGCCTGCTGGTGCGGGTTCTCGCCGTAGCGCAGCATCGTCGAGCGGTTCCAGCTGCGCCCCAGCCACTTGGGGAACGCCGTCGGCGGGTGCTCGGGTGCCAGCGTCGACTCCATCCAGCCCGCCACGGCGATGTCGTATTCGGCGGTGTGCTGAAACGCCAGCGCCGCCAGCTTTTTGCGCTCGGCGAGGGTGAAGCCGCCGTGTCGCACGGCGGCGAGCACGCCGTCATAGCCGCGCGGGTCGGTGATCACCGCCACGCTGGGATGGTTTTTTGCGGCCGCGCGGACCATCGACGGCCCACCGATGTCGATCTGCTCGACGCATTCGTCGATGCTGGCGCCGGAGTCGACGGTCTCGCTGAACGGGTACAGGTTGACCACGACGAGTTCGAACGCCGCAACGCCAAGTTTCTCGAGCGCCGCGGCGTGCTCGGGTTTGCGGAGATCGGCGAGCAGGCCGGCATGTACCCGCGGGTGCAGCGTCTTGACCCGCCCGTCGAGCACCTCGGGGAAGCCGGTCAGCTCCTCGACCCGCGTGACCGGAATCCCTTTTTCGGCAACGGTCTTCGCCGTCGACCCGGTCGAGACGATCTCGACGCCCGCGTCCGCCAACCCCGTGGCGAGTTCGACGAGCCCGGTCTTGTCGTAGACGCTGATCAACGCGCGCCGGATCGGCCTTTTCGCCGTCTCCGGCCATTCGTCGGTGCTCATCGCTTGGTCGCCTTTCGTCCGATCGTCGCTGTTCTTCCGACCAGGGTCAGGCCGCCGGTCGCGATCTCGGCCACCACGTCCACCAGGAGCTTCCGTTCGGTGACCTTGATGCGTTCATGCAGGGCGTCTTCGGTGTCGCCGTCGAGCACCGGCACGGATTGCTGCGCCAGGATCGGCCCGGTGTCCGTCCCGGCGTCCACCAGGTGCACCGTACAACCTGTGACCTTGACGCCGTAGGCCAACGCATCGGCCACGCCGTGCGCGCCGGGAAACGCCGGCAACAAAGCCGGATGGGTATTGATGATCCGGCCGTAGAATCGCGAGAGGAACTGGGGCCCAAGTATTTTCATGAAGCCCGCCGACACCACCAGATCGGGCGAGTGCGCGGCGGTGGCTTCGGTGACGGCCGCATCCCAGGCGGCGCGGTCGGGGTGATCGCCGAGCCGGGCGGTGAACGTCGGCAGCGATGCCCTCGCGGCGATCTCGGTGGCCAGGCACTCGCGATCGGCGCCGACCGCGACCACGCGGGCGGGGTAGTCGGCGACGGCGGCGTCGAGCAGGGAGCTCAGCAGCGATCCGGTTCCCGATGCCAGTACCACCACCCGCGCCGGCGCGCTCGGGGGCACATGGAGCGGTTCGGCCACAAGCAGAGAGCCTAGTGGGAGCTACTCGCCGGGCTCGCGGTCGGTCGCGGTCGGCCGCGCTTCGTCGGGGGGCGGCGCGCTGTCGTCGCCCACCGCCTCGTCGTCGCTGTCCAGCGTGTCGTGCGCGGCGAACTCGTCGGGATCGGCGAGATCCGGCGGCGGTTCGTCGTCCGCCTCGTCGAAGGCTCCGGCAAAGTCCGCCGGTTCTTCGGCCGCGGCGGGCGCGGGCTTGGGTCGCCGGGGCCGGGCCCGGACGCCGCCGCTCATCACCAGGGTGATCCCGCCGACGACCGAGAACCAGAAGAACACCCCGATGAGCAAGGCGCCCTGGTCGACGCCGACATCACCGAAGTTTCCCAGCCGGCCGCTGCCGCCGTATGCGAGCAGGGACATCGCCAACGCCCCCGCGACGGAGGCGACGAGAAGCTTGGCCGTCGCCGGAATCAGCGGGAGCGCCCGACGAGCGCACTGTTGCCCGACCGCCACCCCGGACGACGCGCCGATGATGAGCAGGGCGACCCACGCCGGCCCGAGCGGCGGGTGGGGGGCGGCGGCCAGGATCGGCAGCGCCGGAATGTCGCCGCCGAAGACGGTGAACGAACTGAACGTCGCGAAGCCGAGGTGGGCGCTGGATCCGACCGCCATCGCCGAGGTGCCGACGATGACGTTGGGCGCGTACAACATTGACAGCACCGTGAGGCTGAACTGTCCGAATATCGAATCGGTGATCCCGTAGAGGTCTTGCATCGTCGCCCAATGCACCACCAGCGACGCCGCGGTGACCAAGCCGGAAAGTCCGAGCAACGCCAGGACACCGGCCGACGCGGCGCGCAGGGCATCGCCGAGCCAAAACGGCAGGGACGACGCCGCCAACGCCCTTCTCCCCACCCGGGACCACACACCGATCGCGGCGCCGAGGGCATGCACGACGAGCACGCTGGTGAAGGCGCGCAGAGCGCTGGGCGTCTGCAGCTCGGTGATCACCGACGACGCGTCGTGGATGACGGCCAGGGCGATCGCCGCGATCAGCAAGGGACCGCCCAGCGCCGACGCGACCACCCAGCGGACGACCAACCATGAGGAATACGGAGAGATCGCCCGCGCCGTGCTGCGCGCGGTCGCCCAGATCATGAGCAGCACCGGCAGCAGCGGCATCACGCCCAGTTCGCGGCCGCCGATCGAGATCGGCACCTGGTGCACGCCCAGCCACATGCTGGCGGTCGCGCCCAGCGCGCCGGTCATGTCGCTGTTGGCGATCAACAACTGCAGCAGCGTGACCGCGGCGATGATGACCAAGGCCACCACTGCCGGGCCGAACGCGACTCGGACGAGGTCACGCGCCTGGCGAGCACCCGCTGGCCGGTTGTCCGCGCCTTCCGACACCCTTTTCACTCTGCGGCGTACGTCCCGACTAGGCGCGAGGGCGCACGGTTAGGAGGGCGCTGGACCAGACGGCGACGAGGGCGGCTGCTGCTCCTGCCCGTACGGCTGCTGGCCCCCGCCCTGGTTGGAGTAGTTGGGCGCCGAACCCTCGGAGCCCGAGCCGGCCGCGGGCGGCGGACTGAAGCTGGGGAAGCCGGTGGGCGGCGTGGACGGTCCTTGTTGCGCGGTCGCTTGGGGCCCGGACTGCGGCTGGGCACCGAAACCGCCGGTCGGAACCGCGCTTTGGGTCGGGGCCTGGCTGGCGGGATAACCGCCGTACTGCGACCCGTATCCGGGGTGCTGCGGCTGCTGCTGGCCAGGCTGACCGTAGTAGGGCTGCTGCCCGTACTGCCCGTACTGGCCGTATTGGCCGTACTGGGCGTAGGGGTCGTACTTGGGCCGCGGCGCCGGCGCCGTGATGACGCCCGCCTCCAGCAGGACGACCACGACAGCGGCGATCGCCTGGAGCACGCTGCACGCCACCAGGGGCCACATCGCCCAGCCGATCGCGACGCCGGCCGGCAGGTTGATCGTCTCGGTGACGGCCAGCAGCGCACCGAGGACCGCGATGACCGCGACGACTCCGGCGTAGCTCTTGGCCTTGGGCAGCAGGCTCAGCCCCGCAAGCAGCGTGGCCAGCACCGCGACGATGACCGCTGTACCAGCGTCACCCGCCCGGCCGCCGACGCCCGGGCCGAGCTCGGAGCCGATGGTGAACGTCGGCCCGAAGTTCAGCAGATACACCGCCAGGCCGAGCACGACCACCGCGATGTTCAGGTAGAGCGGGAGCTTCGTCGTGCCGTCGTCGTCCTTGGTGAACGACGGCGTGGCGCCTGAGTAGGAGCCCCCGGGTGATGCGGGCTGATATCCGGGGCTACCGGGCGAGTAGGTCATGGCTCCTCCTGTTGCTTCCAGTGCCTTGAAGTGCCTTTGCGGGCGCCACAGTTGCGTCGCGACGCTGTGCTTGCGGGCGCGCCGTTCCATAAACGCCGTGCCCGGCGGTTGCGTTGCGACGCGATCGATCAACCACGCTAGCGCACTTCGGAACGCCGGTGCCGTGGCCACCGGCTTGGGCGCCGATCCGTGCCGCCACGACGGCAGCTTGCTCAGCGCAGGTAGAACACGTTCTAATTCTCTCCATGGATTACGGGCTTGTGCTTTTTACCAGCGACCGTGGCATCTCTCCGGCGTCGGCCGCGAAGCTTGCCGACGAACACGGCTTCACGACCTTTTACGTGCCGGAACACACCCACATCCCGATCAAGCGCGAGGCGGCGCACCCGACGACGGGCGACGCGTCGCTGCCCGACGACCGCTACATGCGGACGCTAGACCCATGGGTAAGCCTGGGCGCGGCGTGCGCCGTCACGTCACGGGTGCGGCTGTCCACCGCGGTGGCGCTGCCCGTCGAACACGACCCGATCACGCTGGCGAAAAGCATTGCCACCCTCGACCATTTGTCCGGCGGACGCGTCAGCCTCGGCGTCGGGTTCGGGTGGAACACCGACGAGCTCGCCGATCACGGCGTGCCGCCCGCGAGGCGCCGCACCATGCTGCGCGAATACATCGAAGCCATGCGGGAGCTGTGGACCAAGGAGGAAGCGGCCTACGACGGCGAGTTCGTCAAGTTCGGGCCGAGCTGGGCGTGGCCCAAGCCCGTGCAGCCGCACATTCCCGTGCTGGTCGGGGCTGCCGGTAACGAGAAGAACTTCAAGTGGATCGCCCGCAGCGCCGACGGCTGGATCACCACCCCGCGCGACTTCGACATCGACGAACCGGTGAAGTTACTGCAGGACACCTGGGCGGCCGCCGGCCGCGACGGCGCCCCGCAGATCGTCGCGCTCGACTTCAAGCCGATTCCCGAGAAGCTCGCCAAATGGGCCGAGCTCGGGGTGACCGAGGTGCTGTTCGGCCTCCCCGACCGCCCCGAGGACGAGATCGCCGCCTACGTCGAGCGGCTAGCCGGCAAGCTGGCCGCCCTCGTCTGAGACCCCTTCGTACGGCGAGACGTAAACGACGGCGGCCGTCCGCGGCGTGTCGTGTGCGTGGTTTCAGTGTCGCGGAAGGATCCGAACCTCAGGCCAGCGTGCAGCGGTTGCCGTAGTCGAAGGAGCGCACCCGCACCGAGTTCCCGAGTGGGTCGCCGTCGATCAGCAGCGCGATCAAGTCGTCGTCCTCGGTGGTGGACAGGAACCGGCTGCCGTCGTCGAGTCGGCCGACGATGATCCCGGTCGGGCGGCCATCGTCGCGCCGTACCGTGTAGGTCTCGACGGTGCCGGCGCCGTCGGCGTGCTCGGTCACCGACAAGGTCGGCCAGTCGGCGACCTGAGCCTGCGCCTGCGCGCTGCGGTCGGGCTTCCACTCCGCCGGGGTGGTGGAGTACACGCCGACCGAATACTTGCTCAGGATGCCACCGTTGGCGCCCACCAGTCCGAATTCCCCTGGTGCCCTTCGCATTTGCGCGACGGTCTCGGCGACGGCATGCATCGAATAGTTGTTGCCCGCGCCTCCGAAGAACGGCAGCCCGCCGGTTAGGGTCAGGCCGCGCGGATCGTCGGGCGCGATGCCCATGCCGTCGCAGATGTTGAACACCGGCACCGGAAAGCAGCTGTACAGATCGAAGGCGGCGACGTCGTCGATGCCGATGCCGGCCATCGCCAGCGCCTCACGCACCGCCAGCACGTGCGACGGCGCATGCCCGAGATCGGGCCGCTCGAGCAGCGCCTGTTCCTCGATATCGGCGTGGCCGTGCAGGTACACCCAGTTCTCCTCGGGCACCCCGAGACGACGCGCCGCGTCGACCGACATCAGCAGCGCGGCCGCGCCCTGGTTCACCTGGTCGCGGGCGACCATCAGGCGCGGGTACGGCTCCGCGATCATCCGGTTGCGGTCGGTCACGGTGATCAGTTCGTCGACCGTGCGCTCCACCGGCGCGGCGGCGAACGGATTGCTGGCGGCGATCTTGGTGAACGGCGCGAACAGCTCGCCCATCCGCCGCCGGTATTCCGCCGGGCCCAGGCCGGTCCCGGCCCGCCGTGCGTTTTCCAGCAGCGCGTACTGGATCGGCGCGCTGGTCAGCCCGTGCATGACGGTGTAGCGCGAGACAAGCTTCTCGATGCCCTGGCCCCGGTCTTCCAAGTCCCCGTCGACCGTCTCGGTGAAGTCGGGCTTGGCTTCGGCTTTCGCGAAGTAGCGCAGCGTCGAGGTGGCATCCGAACCGAACACCATCGCGACCCGGGAGCGGCCCGCCGCGATCTCCGCCGCCAGCTCGCTGATCAGGCGCTGCGGCCCCTGGCCGCCGACGATCTCGAGGATCGCGCGAGCGGGCGCCGCACCGATGCGGTTGGCCACGGATCGCGGGTAGTTGTTCGACCGTCCCAGCGGGGCGTTGATGACACCGGAGATCTCGAACTGCCGGACGCCGGCCACGGTGTCGATGGCCGACGCGGCGTCCTCGACGCCGCAGTCGCCGACGGCGGCCCGGGCCGCAGCGGCGGCCAGCTCGACCGGCGACATCCCGCGGTAGTTCGGGTCGTCGATGCGTTCGGCGGCCTGCCCCACACCGACGACGACGGGGGTGTTCGGGTCGAGATTCATAGACCAACTATCTACCGCAGGTCCGTCTCCCGGCCTAATCGGGGGTCGCCACGGCGGTTCGATGGTGGCGACCCGCTTCACCCGGCTATGCCGCGCTCGCGATCACCACGACCGCTACAGGCTCTGCAGGATCTCCCTGGCCAGCGCCGCGGTCTCCGACGGCGTCTTGCCCACCTTGACGCCGGCCGCCTCCAAGGCCTCCTTCTTGGCGGCCGCGGTGCCCGACGAGCCGGACACGATCGCGCCCGCGTGGCCCATCGTCTTGCCTTCCGGCGCAGTGAATCCCGCGACGTAGCCGACAACCGGCTTGGAGACGTTGGCCTTGATGTAGTCGGCCGCGCGCTCCTCGGCGTCGCCACCGATCTCACCGATCATCACGATGACCTTGGTGTCGGGGTCCTTCTCGAAGGCCTCGATGGCGTCGATGTGGGTGGTGCCGATGACCGGGTCCCCGCCGATGCCGATCGAGGTGGAGAAGCCGAAATCGCGCAGCTCGTACATCATTTGGTAGGTCAGGGTGCCGGACTTGGAGACCAGCCCGACGGGCCCGGGGCCGCTGATGTTGGCGGGCGTGATGCCCGCCAGCGCCTCGCCCGGGGTGATGATGCCGGGGCAGTTCGGCCCGATGATGCGCGTCTTGTGACCCTTGTCCAGGTTGTAGGCCCACGCGTATGCGGTGTCCTGCACCGGAATTCCCTCGGTGATGACCACCAGCAGCGGGATCTCGGCGTCGATGGCCTCGATGATCGCGTCCTTGGCGAATTTCGGCGGCACGAAGACGACGGACACGTTGGCGCCGGTCTCCTTGATCGCTTCCGCGACCGTGCCGAACACCGGGAGTTCGACGTCCTTGCCGACGGGGTCGACGTGCGAGACGGTGGTGCCCGCCTTGCGGGCGTTCACCCCGCCCACCACCTGAGTGCCGGCTTTGAGCATGAGTGCGGTGTGCTTGGTGCCCTCGCCGCCGGTGATGCCCTGGACGATGACCTTCGAGTCCTTGTTCAGGAAGATCGACATTGCTTGGCTCCCTTACTTGTTCGCCAGCTCGGCGGCTTTGTCGGCGCCGGCGTCCATGGTCTCGGCCTGGATCACCAGCGGGTGGTTGGCTTGGGCGAGGATGCGGCGACCCTCGTCGACGTTGTTGCCGTCGAGGCGGACGACGAGCGGCTTATTGGCCTCGTCACCGAGCATGTTCAGCGCCGTCACGATTCCGTTGGCGACGGCGTCGCACGAGGTGATGCCCCCGAACACGTTCACGAAGACGCTCTTGACCTGCTCGTCGGTCAGAATGACGTCCAGCCCCGCGGCCATGACTTCGGCCGATGCGCCACCGCCGATGTCCAGGAAGTTAGCCGGCTTGACGCCGTTGTGCTTTTCGCCCGCGTACGCGACGACGTCGAGCGTGGACATCACCAGGCCCGCGCCGTTACCGATGATGCCGACCTGGCCGTCCAGCTTCACGTAGTTGAGGTCGTGCTCTTTGGCCTTGAGCTCAAGCGGGTCGGTCGAGGCACGGTCTTCGAATTCCGCGTGCTCGGGGTGGCGGAAGTCGGCATTCGCATCGAGCGTGATTTTGCCGTCCAGCGCCAGGATTTGGTCTTTCGGGTCGCGCACCAGCGGGTTGACCTCGACCAGCGTGGCGTCCTCGGCGACGAAGAGCTCCCACAGCTTGTTGATGGTCACCGCGGCCGCGTCGAGCACCTCGGCCGGCAAGTGGCCCTGCTCGGCGATGGAACGCGCGGTCTCCAGGTCGACCCCGTCGACGGCGTCCACCGCAACCTTGGCCAGCCGCTCGGGCTTGGTGGCGGCGACCTCCTCGATTTCCATGCCGCCCTCGACCGAGCACATGGCCAGGTAGGTCCGGTTGGCCCGATCCAGCAGGAAGGAGATGTAGTACTCCTCGGCGATGTCGCTGGCCTCGGCGACCAGCAGCTTCTTGACGACGTGACCCTTGATGTCGAGGCCGAGGATGTTCTTGGCGTGTTCGTAAGCGTCCTCGGGCGTCGCCGCGTACTTGACGCCACCAGCTTTGCCGCGCCCGCCGACCTTCACCTGCGCCTTGACCATCACCGGACGGCCGATTTCGGTGGCGATCTCCCGAGCGCCCTCGGCGGTGTCGGTCACCCGCCCCGGCGTAGTCGGTACGTTGTGCTTGGCGAACAATTCTTTTGCTTGATACTCGAAAAGGTCCATGGTCTCTCTGTCTTCGCTCGACTCAACTACTAGGCCTCTTGGTGGGCGGTGCCGCGTTCGGCAACTCGCACGGACGAACTGTATCGACCCTCCTACCGGCCTTTACCGGCGCGTCGGGCGATGTGGCACAGCTCACGACATCGCGGCGTACCCCGTTCGTGACCCAAATCACAATTTCAATCGGATTGCGCGACGAGGTTGCCAGCTCCGCACGTCAGCGGATACCGTCCTAGGGTCCAGATAACGGTATGGTCACGATACGAGGACATTTCAGCTTGCCCCAGCATCGTTTGGCTCCTTCTACTGCTGAAACAGCAGGTGTGGTGCGGGTTGGTCGCGCGGCCGGCGGCCGAGGGATTGAGCCCCATCGCAACGAGGTCACCGAGATCCTCCCGCTCGACGGCTTCGACTTCGATGATCTGGATTGGCGCGAAGAGGTCAGGGATCTCGGCGACCTCGACTACAGCAACGACTCGACCTTCGACAACGAAGCGCAGGTCTTGCTGGCCCCCGAACTCGACGACCTGAACGAGGCCGACGACCCGGCCCCGCTGTGGCTGGCCGCCCCGGTCACCGAGGTGCTGCCGCGGGTGATCGTCAGGTCCGCCGCCGAGCCCCGCATCGGTCGCGCGCACGACGTCGTCGGTGTGGCACGACGCGGCGGGCAGCATCGCAAGGAACCGACCAGCGCGGCCCGGGGCCGCCTGCTGATCTCGGCGATGGCGGCCGGCGCGGCCGCCGCGGCGGCCCACACCGCCACCAGCCATGCCGACACCCCCAAGACCGAGGCCGTGCTGACCGCGAACGCGTCGGCGCTCACCGGCGGATCGGGCAACAGCAACACCATCCGCGGCCCCCAGGTGGTCGCGCTCGAGCCGGCGGCGACCGCCGCCCTGCACAACCAGGAGCTCGCCAAGGGCGTCGCCTACGCCAACGATCGCGCTCAGCGTGAGGCGCGATTGCAGCAGCCGCTCTATGTGATGCCGACGAAGGGCATCTTCACCTCGAATTTCGGTTACCGCTGGGGCGTGCTGCACGCCGGCATCGACCTGGCCAACTCGATCGGCACACCGATCTACGCGGTGTCCGACGGCGTCGTCATCGACTCCGGGCCGGCCGCCGGTTACGGGGCGTTGGTCAAGCTCCGCCACGCCGACGGCACGGTCACGCTCTACGGCCACGTCAACACGACGCTGGTCAGCGTCGGCCAGCGCGTGATGGCCGGGGACCAGATCGCCACCATGGGCAACCGCGGCAATTCCACCGGCCCGCACCTGCATTTCGAGGTGCTCCAGGGCGGCACCGAACGGATCGACCCCGTCCCGTGGCTGGCTAAGCGGGGTCTTATGGTCGGTAACTACGCTGGTTGAGGTGACCGCGCCGAATCAACCACCTCCCGGTCCGCAGCCGCCCGAGTCCACGTCGCCGTCGGACTCCAAGACGCGGATCATCCGCCGCGCACCGACCGGGCCGATCCCGATAACACCGGAATCCCCGACCAGCCTCATCCCCCCGCAGCCACCGCCGTACCAGGGCGCCGCTCGCGCGGGACGCCAAGCCACTTCGGGTGAGCCGAGTGACCGGACGGCCGTCGCCGCCTGCGCCGTCAGCATCATCAGCGGGTGGGCCACGTCGGTGGTGGCGACCGACCTGATCGCCGGCTGGTGGCGAACCGATCGTCTCTTTTGCATCGCCGTCGCGTTTCTGACCCTGGTGTTCGCCACGACCACCGTTTCCGGCGTGATCATGTTGCTGCAGCGCCGGCCTTTTGGGCGTTACCTCATCGTGGCCGGCGCCGTGGTCGCTGTGCTGACCTACCTGGGGGTGTTCATCGCCGGTGCCCGCGTCGCGTGGATAGTGCACCTGCTGCCGCTGCTCCCGATCGCCAGCGTGGTGCTGGCGATGCACCCGCGAACCAGACGCTGGCTGGAAGCCTGACCCGCGCCGAAGCGGGTGCCGGCCCGGCGCCCGACCATTAGGCGACTTTCAAATCCGATACCACCAGCGATATCAAAATCCCGAGTCGCCAAATGGTCCGCAGACGCCATGCGGTTAGAGCTTGCTGATCGGGGCGTGGTTGTGCATCAGCTTCACCCGCCCGGCGCTGCCGAAGTCGATGAGAGACATGGCCGATTCGCCGACGCCGGACACCTCTTCGACGCGGCCAAGCCCGTACTTGTCGTGAGTCACCCGGTCGCCGGGCTCGAGCACCAGCAACGGGCGCTTGCCGGCACCCGAGCGGGTCGGGGCCGCGCGTGGCGCACCGAACCGGCCGGCGCCGCTCACCGGCGCGCTGAACGACGGGGCCGGCGCAGTGCGCCGCCACTCGATGAGTTCCTGCGGAACCTCCCGCAGGAAGCGCGACTCCGGGTTGAGCATCGGCTGCCCCCAGGAGGACCGGACGATGGCCCTGCTCAGATACAGCCGCTGACGGGCGCGGGTGATGCCGACGTAGGCCAGCCGCCGCTCCTCGGACAGTTCGGTCGGGTCGTCCAGCGCCCGCATGTGCGGGAACATGCCGTCCTCCCAGCCGGTAACGAACACCACCGGAAATTCCAGTCCCTTCGCGGTGTGCAGCGTCATCAAAGTGACCATGCCGGCGTCGTTCTCGGGGATCTCGTCACTGTCGGAAACCAGCGAGACGCGCTCCAGGAATTCCGCGAGCACGCCGGTGTCCGGCACGTCTTCGTCGTCGGGGGTCTGTAACGACTCGCCCAGCGCGGCGGCGTTGGCCCGGTCAGTGCTGAATTCGTGTGCCACACTGACAAGTTCGTTGAGGTTGTCCAAGCGGGCCAGATCTTGCGGATCGGTGGAGGATTCCAGCTCCCGCCGGTAACCGGTACGTTCGAGCACCGACTCGACCAGATCGCCGAGATCCTCGTCGAGGCGGCCCCTGAGCTCGTCGAGCAGCTCGACGAAACCGGCGATCGCCTTCTCCGCGCGCGAATTGAGCATCGGCACTTTGCCTTCGGCCGCGGCCACCAGCGCGTCGGCGAAACTCGCGCCGGTGTTCTCCGCGTACACCGCCACGCACGCCTCGGCCCGATCCCCGATGCCCCGGCGCGGGGTGTTGAGGATGCGCCGCATGCTGACCGCGTCGCCGGGGTTGTCCAGCACCCGCAGATAGGCGACGATGTCGCGAATCTCTTTGCGCTCGTAGAACCGCACTCCCCCAACGACTTTGTAGGGAATGCCGGCGCGGATGAACACCTCTTCGAACGACCGCGACGAATTGTTGGTGCGATAGAACACGGCCACGTCGTTGTAGGTGATCTCACCCCGGTCGGCGAGCGCGTCGATCTCCTCGGCCACGAACCTGGCCTCGTCATGCTCGTTGTCCGCGACGTAGCCGACGATCAATTCGCCGGCGCCGGCGTCGGTCCACAGCCGTTTGTCCCGCCGCCCGGAGTTGCGCGCGATCACCGAGTTGGCCGCCGACAAGATGTTCTGCGTGGAGCGGTAATTCTGTTCCAGCAGAATGGTTATCGCGTCCGGATAGTCGCGCTCGAAGTCCTCGATGTTGCGGATGGTGGCGCCGCGGAACGCATAGATCGACTGATCGGCGTCACCCACCACGCACAATTCCGCCGGCGGCACATCGTCGGGCGATCCCGTCGCGTCGTGACCGACCAGTTCCCGCACCAGCACGTACTGCGCATGGTTGGTGTCCTGATACTCGTCGACCAGGACATGACGGAACCGCCGCCGGTAGTGCTGGGCGATCTGCGGAAAGGCCCGCAGCACCGCGACGGTCTCGCCGATCAGGTCGTCGAAGTCCAGCGCGTTTGCCGCGCGCAGCCGCCGCTGGTATTCGCCGTACACGGACGCCACGGTGCGCGTCAGGTCGTCGGAGTCGTCCGTCAGTTTCGCCACCGCCTCAGCGGGGTCGATCAGCTCGTTCTTCAGGTTGGAGATGGCGTTGGCCAGCAGCCGGGGCGAGTAGCGCTTGATGTCGAGCCCCATGTCGCGACCGATCATCTGCAGCAGGCGGCGGGAATCGTCGGCGTCGTAGATCGAGAAGTTGGAATTGAGGCCTTCGATCAACGACGCCTGGTTGCGCAGGATCCGCACACACGTCGAGTGAAAGGTGGACACCCACATGGCGCGGGCCCGGTTGCCGACCAACCGCACCACCCGTTCGCGCATCTCGGCCGCGGCCTTGTTGGTGAAGGTGATGGCCAGGATCTGGCCGACCCCCGCGCCGCGCGCCGCGATCAGATAGGCGATGCGGCGCGTCAACACGGCGGTCTTGCCGGAGCCGGCCCCTGCCACGATCAGCAGCGGCGAGCCCTCGTGCACCACCGCCTGGCGCTGTTGCGGGTTGAGGCCTTCGAGCAACTGATCTGCTTCGGAGGCCAGGTTGGCATCGGTTGCGTACACACTCATGTTGGTCCAAACTTACCGCCGCCCACCGACGCAACGCGCCCAGGCGTGACAACAGGCTAGTGCCCCGACCGCCCTCCGCCCGGCAAAAACGGGGCGGCGAAAGGCGTGTTTCGCAGACAAATGCGCCCCGATTTCAAATGGCGACTAATTAGACTCGAGTAAAAAAGCCGCGCATAATCGCGGCCCGAGTTTGCGCCGCCGTCAATCTCGCGCAATCTCCTATAACACCGAATTTCGCGCCCTGTTAATGGATTCCGTACCCGGCAAGCAGACCCGGGGTTGGCGGTCACCGCAACCGAACACCGGCAAGTCTCACGCGGACGTCGACCGGGTAATGGCCAGCTCACGAACGCCTTTTTGCGCGAGAGCCGATTTTAGTGGCACACTCGTTTGGTGCTCAACACGCAGCGCCGTCGGCGGCCTCGCACCCCGAACTGCCGCCGATTTTTCTACGGGTACCGATTAGCGGTCCCCGTGGTCTAGCTGCTTTCGTCAGAGCCCCGTGGTCCGCTTCCGGAGACCGGGGCTCGTCTCTTTTGTGAGGCCCGAAACCGGATGAGACCACAACCCCCACATCCCGAGAATGCGGAGTCAGCAGAGATGAAGGTTGAGACGGTGGAAACCCCACAGACGGCCGCCGAAGAGTTGAGTATCGACGACTTGCGTCACGAGATCGACCGGTTGGACGCCGAGATCCTGGCCGCGGTGAAGCGCCGCACCGAGGTCTCTCAGGCGATCGGCAAGGTCCGGATGGCATCCGGCGGCACGCGGCTCGTGCACAGTCGCGAGATGAAGGTGATCGAGCGCTACAGCGAGCTCGGTCCCGACGGCAAGGACCTGGCGATCCTGCTGCTGAGGTTGGGCAGGGGCCGGCTCGGTCACTGACCCGTCGCACCCGGGCTGGGCCGCGGCGCACCGGCCGCCCCGACGGTGACGGCCCGTCCCCCGCCCCGCTACGCGGCGCTTGCGACCGTCACTAGCCCAACGGTGACGGCCCGCCGCGCCCCGCTACGCGGCGCTTGCGACCGTCACTAGGGTCGAACTATGACCTCCGTGCAAAGCCTCCCCGACATCACCGTCACCCCAGCGTGGGACGCCCTGCGCAGGCATCACGAACAAATCGGCGCGACCCATCTGCGCCAGTTCTTCGACGAGGATCCCGACCGCGGCCGCGAACTCACCGTATCGGTCGGCGACCTCTACATCGACTACAGCAAACACCGCGTCACGCGAGAGACGCTGCGGCTGCTGGTCGATCTGGCGCGCACGGCTAACCTCGAAGAGCGCCGCGACCAGATGTTCGCCGGCGCGCACATCAACGTCTCCGAGGACCGGGCGGTATTGCACACCGCGCTGCGACTGCCCCGGGACGCCGAACTGATCGTCGACGGCCACAACGTCGTCGAGGACGTGCACGCCGTGCTCGACCGGATGGGCGACTTCACCGACCGGTTACGCAATGGTGAATGGACCGGGGCCACCGGGAAAAGAATCAGCACGGTGGTCAACATCGGCATCGGCGGATCGGATCTGGGGCCGGTGATGGTCTATCAGGCGCTACGCCACTACGCCGACGCCGGGATTTCCGCACGCTTCGCCTCCAACGTCGACCCGGCCGACCTCATCGCCACGCTGGCCGACTTGGACCCCGCCACAACGCTTTTCATCGTCGCCTCCAAGACGTTCTCCACGCTGGAAACCCTGACCAACGCGACCGCCGCGCGCCGCTGGCTGACCGACGCGCTCGGCGACGCCGCGGTCTCCAAGCATTTCGTGGCGGTCTCCACCAACAAGCGCCTGGCCGACGACTTCGGCATCAACACCGACAACATGTTCGGCTTCTGGGACTGGGTCGGGGGACGGTATTCCGTCGATTCGGCGATCGGCCTCTCGGTGATGGCCGCGATCGGCAAGGAGGCCTTCGCCGATTTTCTGTCCGGATTCCACATCGTGGACCGGCATTTCAAGACCGCCCCGCTGGAGTCCAACGCGCCGGCGCTGCTCGGGCTGATCGGGCTGTGGTACTCCAACTTCATGGGTGCCCAGTCGCGCGCGGTGCTGCCCTACTCCAACGACTTGGCGCGATTCGCGGCCTATCTACAACAGCTGACGATGGAATCGAATGGTAAGTCGACGCGCGCCGACGGCACTCCGGTCACCACCGACACCGGCGAAATCTTTTGGGGCGAGCCGGGAACCAACGGCCAGCATGCCTTCTACCAATTGCTGCATCAGGGCACCCGGCTGGTGCCGGCCGACTTCATCGGCTTCAGCCAGCCTCTGGACGACCTGCCCACCGTCGAGGGCACCGGCAGCATGCACGACTTGCTGATGAGCAACTTCTTCGCCCAGACCCAAGTGTTGGCGTTCGGTAAGACCGCCGAGGAGATTGCCGCCGAAGGCACGCCGGCCGACATCGTGCCGCACAAGGTGATGCCCGGCAACCGGCCGTCGACCTCGATCCTGGCCGACCGGCTAACGCCGTCAGTGCTGGGCCAGTTGATCGCGCTCTACGAGCATCAGGTCTTCACCGAGGGCGCCATCTGGGGCATCGACTCGTTCGACCAGTGGGGCGTGGAGCTGGGCAAGACGCAGGCGAAAGCGCTGCTCCCCGTGATCACGTCCGACGGCTCGCCGGCTCCGCAGTCCGACAGCTCGACCGACGCGCTGGTGCGCCGCTACCGGACCGAACGCGGGCGCACCAGCTAGTAGCCCTCAGCCGGTCCGGCTCATGACGTCCGACCCGAGTCGGCGCACGAAGGTGCGCAAGCGTTCTACGGTCGCGGTCTGCGGCTCACTGAGGTGCAGCTGCAGCAGTTCGCGTCCGGCGGCGTGCAGGATCCGCGCGGTGTACTCGGGGTCGTGCACTCCGGGATTGGTGCGCAGCAGTTCGGCGACGAAGAACTCCAACACGACGGCCTGCGATTCAGCCAGCCGCGCATACAACTCCGGGGGAGCACCCTGCGGCGGAAACAGGAACAGCCGCCACGTTGCCGGGTGGGCGTCGACCGCGGCCAGCACGCCGTCGAAGGCAACCACAAGCGACTGGTCCTCGGAGACGGCATCCAACCCGGAGACCGCCTCGGCGAACTGGGCGCCGGCGCGGGCCGCCTCACGGTCGATCAGCGCGACGAACAGTCCCGCCGGGTCGCCGAACAGCTGATAGATCAACGACCGATTGATGCCGGCCGCCTCGGCGATGCGATTGGGTGTGGCCGCGTGGAACCCCTCGGCGTCGACGATCGCGTGCGTGACGCCGAGGATCTGCTCGCGCCGACCTTCGGCGGTCATGCGCCGCTTAGGGTTGCCCGCACTCATGCTTGACAGCATAACTAACAACTTGTGAGTATTTACTCACGAACTGTTAGTTAATGGGAGGCAGCGATGGTCACGTACTACCCCGAACTCGCCGAGCGAGTCCGCAGCCAGCGCGCATTGCAGCCCGACCTGTATGGAGACTTCGACTTCGACCGGCAGCCGGATCGTCTGGCCACCGAGCCCGGCGTCGACTCGGCCCTGCCCGCCTGGATCGCCGACCGCGCACCGATCCTGGAAGACGACCGCGTGGTCGAGTTGATGAGCACGGCCACCCTGCTCGGCGACGTCGTCGCCGATCCCTATGCGGCACTGATGGCTTCGCACAGCGCCGTCCAGCTGATCGACATGCTCAAGACGGCCTGCCGGGAGGGCGTCGAGGCGGTGTCCGACGCGCCCCCGGAGCTGGTTTCGTTCATCGCCGCCATGGAGGCCACTCCGGAGTGGATCGACTTCGACCTGGTCCGTGAGGGCGCCCGCCAAGAGCGGATCCCCGCAGCGCTGCTGGCCCCCTTCATCACGCGAGGGGCCTTCATCGCGACCTTCACCAACACCTACGCCGCGCTGCCGATGGCGCTCACCGGCGCACTCTCGGGCAAGCGGGCCGCCCGGCGGGTAAACGAGACCGCGAGTTTCTTCGCCGTCACCACCCTGCCCGGTGCGCTGGACCGTTTCGGCCCCGGTTTCGAGGCGGCCGCCATGGTCCGGCTGATGCACTCGATGGTCCGCTACAACGCCCTCAAGAAATCCGACAAGTGGGATGCCGCCGTGTACGGCATGCCCGTGCCGCAGGTCGACCAGATGCCGGCCGGAATGATCGGCCAGTACCTGCTGGCCCGCAAGGCGCGCCAACAGGGCCGGACAGAGTTCACCGCCGAAGAGCGCGCCGTCGTCGAATTCGCCAGGTATCGCTGCTTTTTGCTCGGCCTGCCAGAAGAGCTGTTGCCGGCCGAACCGGCCGACATCATCCACGTCATGCACGCGCGCTCGGCACTGCTGCGCGACGGATTCGACAGCATCTGCCAAGAACTCGTCCGCGGCACGATGGCGGCCTATTTGCGCCCCGACACGACGCTGTTCGACCGTTGCGCCGAAGCGGTCGAAAAGAGTTTCAGCAAGCTCACTTTCGTTCGCACCTTCTGCAATGGGAATCGAGAGATCGCCGAGGCCATGGGCGTCTCAATGGGGCCGACGGACCTCATCCGGGTCGCCCTCACCGCGCCCTTCATCATCGGGCGTTTCACCGCCGTGAGCCACGCCAGCCGCATCCGCGTGCTTCGGGAAATCACCGACGCCTACGTCATCGGGCTCCTCAAGCTACGGCTGGCGACCTACGGCAAGCCCGAATTCACCAGCGACGCAGAACATTACACGCCGGTGCCGCACTGACTCAGGCGAACCACTTGGTGAGCGGGGGCGGGAGCACCCGCATCACCTGCACCAGCGGCGCCCACGGCCACCACGGCACCGCCGCCCGGCCGGGCTCACGTTCCATGGCGGCGACGAGCGCGTTGACGCCGGTCTCGTTGTCCACCATCAACATTGTGCTGTTCGACTTGGCCGTCATCTCCGACTCGATGTAGCCGGGTTCGATGACCGAAACCTTGATGGGGCCCTTGGCATATTCGGCGCGCAGGGATTCACCCAGCGAACTCAACCCGGCCTTGCTTGCAGCGTAGGCGGCCTTGACACCCGGCACGCCCTTGTTGCCGAGCACCGACGAGATGAGCACCAGATGGCCGGAACCGGTGTTGTTGAACATCTCCAACGCCGTCTCGATCTGCACCAGCGCGGCCACCAGGTTGGTCTCGAGGGTCGCCTTGTTGGCCCATACCTTGCCCGAGCCGAGCTTCGCGCCCTTGCCGATGCCGGCGTTGACGATGACGCGGTCGATGCCGCCGAGCTCGTCGCTGAGTTCGCCGAAGACCTTCGGCACCTGCTCGTGGTCGTTGACGTCCAGCGCCGCCACAGCGATCTTGATGCCCGGGTACTGTTGTGACAGTTCGGCTTTCAGCTCGTCCAGCCGGTCGGTGCGCCGCGCGCACAATGCCAGGTCGCGGCCCTTGGCGGCGAACGCTCGCGCCATGCCGGCGCCCAGGCCGGAACTGGCACCCGTGATGAGGATCTTCTGACGAGTCATCCGGGCAGCATATCGACAGGTGTCAAGTCGCGGGCCGCCGCCTACTTGAGCAGCCGTGACATCCGCCGGTCGGCGAGCACTTTGCCGCCGGTCTGGCACGTCGGACAGTATTGAAAAGACTTGTCCGCGAAGGAAACTTCACGCACGGTGTCCCCGCACACCGGACAGGGCATGCCGGCGCGGGCATGCACCCGTAGGCCGGAGCGTTTCTCGCCTTTGAGCGTGGCCGCCCCCTGGCCCACGGACCGGCTCACCGCGTCGCGCAGGACGGACACCATCGCGTCGTGCAGCGTGGTGAGCTGCTCATCGGTCAGCTTGCCCGCGGTGGCGAACGGCGAGATCTTCGCGACGTGCAGGATTTCGTCGCTGTACGCGTTGCCGATGCCGGCGATCACCTTCTGATCGGTGATGACCGTCTTGATCCGCCCGGTGTTGCCGGCCAACAGCCCGGCAAGATCGTCGACGCTGAGCTCCAGCGCGTCGGGGCCGAGGGCGGCGATGCCGGGCACCGACTGCGGATCGTCGACGAGCCACACGGCCAGCCGCTTCTGGGTGCCGGCCTCGGTCAGGTCGAAGCCGGGCGCCTCGCCGGGCGTGCCCAGGTGCACGCGCAGCGCGATCGGGCCCTTGCCGGGCCGAAGTGGCGCCGCGGCCAGCTTGTCGGACCACCGCAACCAGCCCGCCCGGGACAGGTGAGTGATCAAGTACAGCTCTCCAGCCTGCAACCCCAGGTACTTGCCCCACCGGTGAGCCCCCGTCACGGGTTGGCCGTGCAGCACGCTGAGTGGCGGGTCGAAGGTTTTCAGGACGGAGAGCGCGCCGACGTCGACGCGGCCGATCGTCAGGCCGACGGCATGGCGGCGCAGATGGTCGGCCAGGGCTTCGACCTCGGGCAGTTCGGGCACGCCCTTCAGTCTGCCGGTCTGAGTAAATAGGTGTCCATGATCCAGCCGTGCCGCGCACGCGCCTCGGCCCGCAGCGCCCCGATGCGCGTGGCGACCTCTCCGACGGTGCCCGCCACCAGCAGCTCGTCGCCGGTGCCCAGGTAGGCGCCCCACCAGATGCGGGTGTCGGGCGGGCACACCTGAAAGGAGCACTCGGCGTCGAGCATCACGACCGCCGATCCGTCCAGGCCGTGCGCGCGCAACTTCCTGCCGGTGGTGATGAGGACCGGTTCCCCGACGTCGTTGAGCGGGATGCGGTGTCGAGCCGTCAGCGCCTGTACCGCGGTGATGCCGGGGATGACGTCGAACGTGAACTCGAGCCCGGCCGCATCGGTCTTGATGGCCTCCAGGATGCGCAGCGTGCTGTCGTACAGCGACGGGTCGCCCCAGGCCAGGAAGGCGCCGACGCCGTCGCGGCCCAACTCGGCGGCGATCGCGGCCGCCCAGACCCGGGCCCGTGCCGCATGCCAGTCCGAGACGGCGTCGCGGTAGTCGGAGTCGGCCGACCGTTTGGGGTCGGGCAGCTCGACGAAGCGGTAGCCCGGCTCGCGGATGAACCGGGCGCAGATCTCGCGCCGCAGCGCCACCAGGTCGCTTTTCGCCTCGCCTTTGTCCATCGCGAAAAACACCTGGGTGTCGTTGAGCGCCTCGATCGCCTGAACCGTCACGTAGTCAGGGTCGCCGGCGCCGATGCCGATGACGTGGATATGCCGGCCCAAAAAACCCTCCTCGTTGCTTGCATCAGATTGCCGAATCGAAACCGCAAGGGCCTAGTCGGGACCAAAAGTAC
This sequence comes from Mycobacterium sp. 852014-50255_SCH5639931, assembly GCF_001665605.1. Classification (GTDB taxonomy): domain Bacteria; phylum Actinomycetota; class Actinomycetes; order Mycobacteriales; family Mycobacteriaceae; genus Mycobacterium; species Mycobacterium paraffinicum. The sequence continues at coordinate 344,580 of NZ_LZSV01000002.1, read as the reverse complement.
CCAGTACCATTGGTACCGTCTGAAGCACCCAATGAAGGGACGCCAGCACCATGACTTCCGCGGTGAAACCAGGTGGGCCGAGTCGTGAAGAGTTCTCGGAGCGGCTGCTCAGGGGCTCGGTGAAAAAGTCCTACGAACCGATCGTCGACATCGACTGGGACGCCCCGCTGGATCCGGACAAGTTCTTCCTGCCGCCGCGGTTGGTGTCGCTGTACGGCACCCCGATGTGGGACGAGATGACCCGCGAGCAGCAGATCGAGCTGTCCCGCCAGGAGTTGGTCAACACGCTCTCGGCGGGCATCTGGTTCGAGAACATGCTCAATCAATCACTGCTGCGGACGATCCTGCACGAGGACCCCACGAGCCGGTCGACCCATTACAAGCTCACCGAACTGGGTGACGAGACCCGCCACATGGTCATGTTCGGCAAGGCCATCGAGCGCATCGGCGCAAAGCCGGTGCGACCCAGGCTGTTTCACCGGATGATCATCAACGCGCTTCCGCTGGCGTTTCAGCGCGGCTCGATGCTGTGGGTGGCCGCGCTGATCGGCGAGGAAATCTTCGACTCATTGCAGCGGCAGATGATGGACGACCCGGAATTGCAGCCGATCATCCAGCGGCTCATGCGCATTCACGTCACCGAGGAAGCGCGCCACATCCAGTTCGCCCGCGACGGCGCCCGCAAACGCGTGGCCGAAATGCCCCGGATGAACCGCTGGTTCATGGCCAACATCAACGGGCTGGGCGGGTACTTCTTCAACTACTTGTTCAGCAACCCGATCCCGTATGCGCGCACGGGCCTGGACCCGAAGAGGGCGCGACGAATCGCACGGACCAGCCCGCATCGCCGTGAGACGCAGGTCGCCGGTTTCGCCCCGCTGGCGGCGTTCCTGTCCGAGGTGGGTCTGCTGGGTCCCATCGCCCGCCGCGGCTGGAAGCGCAGCAGATTTCTGTGACGCGGCCGCGCGGCCTTCGCGAGCCCCGCCATCCCGTAGCCATCTTGGGTGCGCACGCCGGCGCAAGCGCGGCATTGTCGGGGGCCGGCGTCACCGACTATGTGGTCCTGGACGGGCCGGCGTCGGCGCTCCAGGCAAGGTTCGACGACGTCACGGATTGCTGGCTGCTGACGACGGCCGCGGGCGGGGATGTGCGGGCGCGTGCCGTCATCGCCGCCGATGAGGCGTCCTTCGTTCCCTGGCTGCCGAACATCGCGGGCCGCGACCACTTCCTGGGCGCGTCGTTTCACGCGGCTGCCTGGGACCCCGACTTCGATCCGTCCGGTAAGCGCATCGCGGTGGTCGGCACCGACACCGCCGCCGGTCACCACCTCGGCCGGCTGATCGAGGCGGCGGCGTCCGTCACCGTCTTCGCCCACTCGCCCCGCCGGGTGGTCACCGAACTCCCACTGTGGCCAACCCGGGCCACGCGCTGGCTGCGTCACCGCATCCGGCCAACCGCCGCGCGCCCTCGCGTCAAGCTGGCCGGGTCGGCGATCGAGGCGGTGACCGCATCGAGCATCCGCACCAGCGATGGCGCCGAGCACCGCGTCGACGCCATCGTCTACGGCACCGGCTTCTCCATCCCCGAAGAGCCGGCCGATCGCACGCTGATCGGTGCCGGCGGGATGACCATCCGGCAGGCCTGGCACGACGGCATGGAGCCCTTCTACGGCGTGGCGGTTCGCGGCTTCCCCAACTACTTCTTCATCACCGGGCCCGACACCGACGCGCAGGAACGCTACATCGCCGACTGCCTGCGGCTGATGGAGCGCACGGGCAGCACCCGCATCGAGGTGCGCGCCAGCAGCCTGGGGGTGTTCAACGAGCGGGCCCAGCTCACACCCGACCAGGCTCCTCCGGTGGCATCCGCGTTCGACCTGTCGGCCGCCGCGCCCGAGCGTGGCGACACCTATGACGGTGCGGCGACGCTGGAAATCGGCGGCGCCAGCCATCCGGTGCGGGTCCGGCTCACCGGCCACCTCGACCCGATCGACGGCCGCTACCACTGGCAGGGAACGGTATTCGGTTCGCCATCGCGGCCGCTGACGGACGAGGCGCTCAGGCAAGCGCGGACCGCGACGTTGACCGTGGGCCGGCGCAGCGCCGCCGCGCGCATCGTCGAACAGACGCCGTGGGGGACGCACTCGGTCGCCGGAGTGGGCGCCCCGCCGTACGCCCCCAACTGATCGACGGTTTTCCGCTGCTTGTCGCGCGATTTTTCGAACACAATGCCGCGTTTGGGGGTCCGCGGTAGGTGGTAAACCCGGGGGATGCGCGTGCAGCGCAGCGAATCGAACAATGTGTTCGGCGCGGTAGAGGCGGGGGCCTCGAACGGGTGGGGACGAGCACGCGCCTCACTCATGCCGGGCCGCCGATGGCGTGTGCCCCGGCCGCGGCCCCGGTGGGCTGCGATTTCTGGCGGCGTCCAACCCGGTCGACCCGAATTAGACTTTTGCCGCCGAGGGCGGATACTCAAGCAGTTGGCCCGGCAGAAATTCGAGGAGCAGCGATGAAACCGGACGACAAGACCCAGCTGAAAAGCCGGATTGCGACGTCGCCTCCGTTTCGGACACCGCCGGGAACCCGTGCGCCTCGACTTCCTGGGCCCGCGAAGGCGAAGGGGTTGCGGTGGTGAGCTCGGTAGCTGAGTCCCCCAGCTCGCTGGCCGTCGCGACGCGGACGGATCAATCGGTGGCGATTTTGACCGTCGACGGCGTGCTCGACACCACCAACTCCTCGGCGCTCCGCGACCACATCCTGCAGGCCACACTGGGCGAGCCCGCGGCCGTCATCGTCAACATCTCCGCGCTCAAGGTGCTCGCCGAATTGGCGTGGTCGACCTTCATCGGCGCGCACTGGCAGGTTCGCGGCAACCCCAACGTTCCGATCGTGCTGGTATGCGCGCACCGCGGGACACGCGAGGCGATCACCCGCAGCGGCGTCGCCTACTTCATGCCGGTCTACTCGACCGAGAAGGCGGCGATGAAGGCGCTGGGTCAGCAGAGCCGGCGCGCCGTGCGCCGCGCCGACGCCCAGCTGCCCGCCGACCTGACCAGCCTGCGTGAATCGCGTCGCCTGGTCCGCGAATGGCTCACCGCCTGGTCGCAATCAACACTCATCCCGGTCGCGTTGGTGGTGGTCAACGTGTTCGTCGAGAACGTGCTGGAACACACCGCGAGCTTCCCCGCAATGCGGATCGAGAGCCATGGCGCGACGGCCACGATCGCGGTGTCCGACAGCAGCCGCGCCGCGGCCGTGCGGCTGCCGTCGCCGACGAACGGCATCGACGTGTCCGGCCTGGCGATCGTCGACGCGTTGTCACGCGCGTGGGGCAGCACGCCCACCGCGGCCGGCAAGACGGTGTGGGCGGTCATCGGGCCCGAAAACCAGCTCTGAAGCCTTATTGTGCTGGGAACCCGGGCACGGGTAGAACTAGAACACGTTCTAATCTCGTGTGACGACCCGGTTCAGGAAGGCAGATGACGTGCGGTTCACCTACGCGGAGGCGATGACCGACTACAGGTATTACATCCCGCTGGCCCAGGCGGCCGAGGCGGCCGGGTACCACGCCATGACGATCGCCGACAGCATCGCCTACCCCTTCGAATCCGACTCGAAGTACCCGTACACCCCCGACGGTGATCGCGAGTTCCTGGACGGCAAGGAGTTCATCGAAACCTTCGTGCTGACAGCGGCATTGGGGGCGGTGACGACGAAGCTGCACTTCAACTTCTTCGTCCTCAAGCTGCCCATCCGGCCGCCGGCGCTGGTGGCCAAGCAGATCGGTTCGTTGGCCGCGCTGACCAACAACCGGGTGGGCTTCGGTGTCGGCACCAGCCCATGGCCGGAGGACTACGAACTGCTGGGTGTCCCGTTCGCCAAGCGCGGCAAGCGCATGGACGAATGCATCGAAATCATTCAGGGGCTTACCAGCGGCGACTACTTCGAATTCCACGGCGAGTTCTACGACATCCCGAAGACCAAGATGACGCCGGCTCCCACCGAGCCGATCCCGGTCCTGATCGGCGGGCATGCGGACGCCGCGTTGCGCCGCGCGGCCCGGCTGGACGGCTGGATGCACGGCGGCGGTGACCCGGAAGAACTCGACGGGCTCATTGCCAAGCTCAAGCGGTATCGCGAAGATGCCGGCAAGACCGGGCCGTTCCAGATCCACGTCATCTCGGCCGACGCGTACACCGTGGACGGCATCAAACGGCTCGAAGACAAGGGCGTCACCGACGCCATCGTCGGATTCCGCATTCCCTACATCAAGGGCAAGGACACCGAGCCGCTGGAGAACAAGATCCGCAACCTCGAGATGTTCGCCGAGAACGTCATCGCGAAGGTCTAAGCGGCGGTCACAGCGGATCCCACTTCGGAGCCCGCTTCTCGCGGTGCGCCTTGGCCGCCTCGGCCGGGTTGCTGGTGAAACCGCTGAGGATCTGGGTGCGGTTCTCGATCTCGATTGCATGCCGCAAGCTCGGCGCGTCCAGTGCCGCGTTGAGCCCGATCTTGGTCTGCCAGACGCCGTAGGCGTTGTTCTCGGCGATCGACCGGGCCACCTTCAGCGCGGCCGTCATCAGCTCGTCCGGGGCCACCACCTCGTGCACCAGCTTGATGCGGTAGGCCTCGGCCGCGTCGATGATGCGGCCGGTCAGCATGAGTTCGCGCGCCACGCCCGCGCCGACGATCTTCGGCAGCAGATAGCTGGTGCCCATGTCCATCGACGAGAAGCCCGCCTTGATGAACGCCGAGGAGAATCGGGCCTGGTCGGAAGCGACACGGATGTCGGAGACCAGTGCGAACGCCAGCCCTCCCCCGACGGCCACGCCGTTGACGGCGGCGATCACCGGGATGGGCAGCTCATAGATCCGGGTGAACAGCTCGGCCAGGCGGACCTGGGAGTCGTAGTTGACCTTGAACGGCGGGGTCGACGGCCTGGGCGTGGTCCACGGTTCTCCGGTGCCGCTCAAGTCGGCCCCGGCGCAGAATCCGCGGCCGGCGCCGGTCAGGATCGCGGCCCTGAAGTCGCCGCCGGCGAGGACGTCCAAAGCACGCTCCACGCCGTCGATCAGCGATCCGTCGATGGCGTTCAGGCGCTCCGCGCGATTCAAGACGATGCGGGCGATGTCGCCTTCGAGGGTTTCCAATTCCACTGCGGGCATGCGAGAACCGTAAGCGACGCGATATTCACCGGCGGGGCATACCGTGGTTTGGCCGCCACATCGAAGGAGAAACCATGGCACGAACCGAAGGTGACAGCTGGGACTTGGCCAACAGCGTGGGAGCGACGGCAACCATGGTCGCCGCCGCCAGGGCCGCCGCGAGCAAGCGTCCGCAGCCGGTCGTCACCGACGACTTCGCCGAGCCGCTGGTGCGTGCCGTGGGATTGGACGTGTTCACCAGGCTCGCCAGCGGCGAACTGGATTCCGACGAGCTCGGGCAGAGCGTCGGATTTCATCGGATGGTCGACACGTTCGCCGCCCGCGCCCGGTACTTCGATGATTATTTCGCAGCGGCCGGCCAAGCGGGGCTGCTGCAGGTGGTGATCGTGGCTTCGGGACTGGATTCCCGCGCATACCGGCTGCGCTGGCCGATCGGCACGACGGTGTACGAAATCGATCAGCCCGAGGTGATCGCGTTCAAGGCGGCGACGATGTCCGAGATCGGGGCGGCCCCCACCGCCAAGCTTCGCGAGGTGGGGATCGATCTGCGCGAGGACTGGCCGGCGGCGCTGCAGGAGCAGGGTTTTGATCCGGCCCATCCCACGGCCTGGCTCGCCGAAGGCGTGCTCATCGGGTGGCTCCCGCCGGAGGCCGAGATTCGGCTGCTGGACTCCATCATCCCGCTGTCCGCCGAGGGCAGCCGGTTCGCCGCCGACTACGGCACCGTGACCGGCACCTCGCCGGCGGCCCAGGAACAAGCGCGGCTGATGACCGAGGGCTGGCGACGGTGGGGGCTCGAGATGGACCTGACCAGCTTGACGTATCCGGGCGAGCACACCGACGTCGCGGCGTATCTGCACGAGAATGGTTGGGAAACAACCGAATCCAGGCTCACCGATCTGTTCACCGCCGCCGGGTTGCCGGAGTTGGGGCCGGCGGCCGAGCAGGTCCCGGCGACCACGATCAAATTCGTCCGGGCCGTGCGGCTCTAGCCCCGCTTGGCCAGCCACTCGGCCTGCATCACCAGCAGGGCCATGACCTCCAGCTGCGGGGTATCGGGGTCCAGTTCGCGGTAGCGCTGGTAAACGTTGACGACCACGCGCTCCGCGTCCAGCCAGGTCGCATACTCACCGAGGTCGATGGTGTCGGCCGCTTCGGACCACGACAGCCCGCGGCGGTAGGCGGCCTCAGCTTGTTCGGAGACGTGCGCGAGATATCCACGGACCGCACGGATTCCGTCCGGGTCGCTGACGGGGCCATGGCCGGGCACCACTGTCGGCGCGTCGAGCGCGATCATCGCGTCGCACGCGGCGATCCAGTTGGCGATCGGGCCGGCCCACACAATCGGGGTACAGCCGATGAACAGCAGGTCGCCACCGAAGAGGACCCCCGCGTCGGGTACGTGGACCACCGAATCCGCGGCGGTATGCGCGGGCCCCAGGTTCAGCAGGTCGATGCGCCGCCCACCCACCTCGATGGTCAGCTCACGGTCGAACGTCTGATCCGCGTTGCGCACCGTGATTCCGCTGAAGTCGAAGTACCCGAAGCGGTCTCGCGTGTAAGGGGTGGCAACCGGCCCGAGGTTCGCGGTCTGCGCCATCGCCAGCATCTCGGGCGCCATCCCGTGCGCGATCTCGTCGGCGGTACCCTGTGCGGCGATGATCCGCACCGAGGCGTCGAGCAGTTGGTTGCCGTGGGTGTGGTCACCGTTCGAGTGGGTGATCACCGTGTCGGTGATGGGCGCCGACGAGGTGATATCCCGCATCGCGGTGAGCATTTCGCGCGTCAGCGCCAGGTCGAACAGGGTGTCGACGAGCAGGGACGCCCCCTCGCCGGCGACCAGCCCGGCGTTGCTCCACCCGTAGCCGCCGTCCGGCAGCGTCCACGCCCATACCCGGTCGGCGACCTCGTGCAGGCCGCGGGTGTAGGGCACCTTCGCGGGTGCCCGGTTCACCCGCCGCGGGGCGGGCGCCGCGTCCGGGTTGGCCCGGGCCGCCAGGGGGTGCGGTGCGCCGCTGGCGCGCACGGTTTGCCGGGTCTCGCCGAGCCCCTGGACCTGGAGCGTGACGACGTCGCCGTCGTGCAGCCAGCCGGGGAACGAGTCCAGCGCCGTCGGGTTCAGGTGCTCGACCAGCGTGCAGGTCGGCACGGTGCCGGAGCCGATGACGTCGCCGGGGACGAGCGTCACGCCGCGCGACGCGTAGGAGATGACTTCGCCGAAGGTCCAATCCATTTGGGCGGTCGATCCCGACCCGATCACGGCGTCGTTGACCAGGGCGGTCACCCGCAGGTCGAGCCTGCCGTCCCGCCGGTAGGGCTCGAGCTCGTCTGGCGTCACCAAGTACGGGCCCAGCGTGACGCCGCTGTCTTTGCCCTTGCCCTGCCCAATGCCGAGTTGGCTTTCCATTTGTTGGAGGTCACGCGCGGACCAGTCGTTGAAGATGGTGTAGCCGATGATGGCGCGTTCGGCTTCCTCGACCGAGAGGTCCCGCCCACCGGTTCCGATGACCGCGGCGATCTCCAATTCGAAGTCCTGCCAAGCACTCCCGGGCGCGGTGGGGGCGTCGTCGTAGGGCCCCAGAACCGTTGCCGGACAGGCGAAGTAGAACGCCGGTATCCGGTACCAGGTGTCAGCGAGCGTTCGCCCGGCGCCGAGCGCGGCCTGGCAGTTGCGCATGTGGTCCAGAAAACACAACGAGTCGCGGATGGACGGCGGCCGTGGGATCGGGGCCAAGAGCCGCACCGTCCCCACCGACACGGCCGCCGCCGGTGCGCGCAGCGCCTCCTCGCCGGCCGCACGCAACCCGTCGGCGCCACGGCCGATCAGGCCGAGCAGCGTCACGCCGGCCGGCATCGCGTGGATGGCGTCACCGGAGAGCACCCCGGTGCGTTCACCGTTGGCATCCAGGTAGGTCACCCATTTCATTCGCGCACCACCTCACTCGGTTCCTTGTCCGGCCGCAGTCCGCGCCAGCTCGATTGGCGTAACCGGTCATCGGGGGTCCACTCGCTGTAGCGCACCTCCCCCACCAGCACCGGCTCGACGTAGGTCACGCCCCTGGCCTCGCTGCGGGGAAGCGGTGGGGTGAAGGGGGATTGGTCGGTGTGCAGCGGCGCCAGGGTCTTCTTCAGGTTCGCCAGGTCACGTTCGGTGAACCCGGTGCCGACCCGCCCGGCGAAATGCAGGCCGTTGTCGGTGGGAATGCCCATCAGCAGCGAGCCGATGCCGCTGCTGCGGCCGCCCTCTCCCGCCTTCCAGCCGCCGATGACGACTTCCTGGGTGTTCCAATGCTTGTCCTTGATCCAGGACGCCGAGCGTCGCCCCGGCTGATAGGTGGAGTCGCGCTTCTTGGCGACCACGCCCTCCCACCCGTGCTTGCCCGAGTGCTCCAGCGCCTGTTTCCCATCGCCCGGCAACAGCTCGGGGACGATGAGGTCACTGCCGCTCGCGAGAGTTTCCAACAACTTTCGGCGGTCCTGGTAGCGGGCCCTCAGCAGCGAACGACCGTCGAGATACAGCACATCGAACGCCCAGAATTCCACTCGGCTGCCGCGGCCGCGGTTCTGCATCGCGTGAAAGCTCGGCACCCCGGCGGCGTCCAAGACGACGGCCTCCCCGTCGAGCACCACGTGATGATCGGCGAGATCTGCTGCGAGCGAACCTAATTGGGGATATTCGTTGGTAACCTCGCGGCCGCGCCGCGACCTTACCCGCAGGGCGCCGTGGTCGATTTCGACCAGCAGCCGGTAGCCGTCCCATTTGCCTTCGAAGGCCCACTGGCCCGCCTTGCACGCCGACACCGAGCCGTGGGTGGCGAGCATGGGCGCTATTCCGTCGAAGTCGAAGACCTTCTGGTCTTTCATCCGGTGCGCCAGCCACTGGTCACCGTTGGTCTGGATCAGCGCATAGCGGCCGGAAACCTTGCTGCCATGCAGATTGACGATGACCTCGTCGTCGAGAAATTTCTCCGCCTCATAAGTCCCGGAGTCCCAGATGATCACCTTCCCGGCCCCGTACTCCCCCTTGGGGATGTTGCCCTCGAAGCTGCCGTACTCCAGGGGATGATCCTCGGTGTGCACCGCCAGGTGGTTCACCGAGGTGGTTTCGGGCAGGTTCTTCGGCACCGCCCACGACACCAGCACGCCGTCTTTCTCCAGCCGGAAGTCGTAGTGCAGCCGGCGGGCATGGTGTTCCTGGATGACGAAGGAATTGCCTTGGCCCGTGGTCGGTTTCGTCCGGGGAACCGGCTCCGGAGTTTTCGACGCGTCCCGCATGCTGCGGTACTTGGTCAACCGGTCCGGGACGGCGACGTCGTTGTCCAGCGCCGCCAGCAGATCGCCGTCACGCGCCACCCGGTCCAGCACCTCGTCGTAGCGCAATTGACTCAGCGCCGCCGGGGCGGCGAGTTCCTCCCAGGTGCGCGGCGCCGCGACCGTGGGATGTTCGCGCCCGCGCAACGAATACGGCGCGATGGTCGTCTTCGCCCCGTTGTTCTGGCTCCAGTCCAGGAACACCTTCCCCGCGCGCAGGCTCCGGGTCATGGTCGACGTGACCAGCTTGGGCATCGACTTTTCCAGTTGCTGGGCAACCCGTTTCGCCAACACCGTCGCCCCCTTGCTGCTCACCGGCTCCGCCAGCGGCGCGTAGAGGTGCAGGCCTTTGCTGCCGCTGGTGAGCGGAAACAGGGTCAGCCCGATTCCGCCAATGAGATCGCGCACGGCATGGGCCACCTCGGCGAGCTGGCCCATGGTCACGCCTTCACCGGGATCGAGGTCGAACACCAATCGGGTTGCGGGACCGGGCTTGAGCTCTTCCGCTTTGCTTCGGGTCCACTCGGCGACGAACCGCCATTGCGGCACGTGCACTTCCAGCGCTGCTTGTTGCGCGATCCAGGCCAGTCCTTCGGGGCTGTCGATGATCGGATACGTCGTGGTTCCGGACCGGTGCGTGACGCTCGCGCGCGGCAGCCAGTCCGGCGCCGACGAAGCCAGTTGCTTCTCGAAGAACGAATCCTGTTCGACGCCATTGGGCCAGCGTTTGCGGGTGGCCGGGCGCCCCGCGATGTGCGGGATCATCACCTCGGCGATCCGGGTGTAGTAGTCGAAGACGTCCCGCTTGGTGGTGCCGGTGGCGGGGTAGAGCACCTTGTCGGCGTTGGTGAGCTTCACCCGCGGTGCCATGGTGTCAACTTACGCGTTTGAGCAGCGATCATGGCTTCCCACCACGGATTATGTCTCAAACGTAAATTTATGTGACATCGATTACGAAGGCGTTAGACCCGCGGGCACTCCGGGCACGGAGTACCGATGCGCATATTGTCCCGGCGTCCAGAAGGCGGCGTCCCCCTCAGCAATGCCACCCTGCAACTGCACTCCCAGCGAATCGCAATACCCACTTACGAGAGGTCGGCCCTGCAACGCGGTGTCGTGCACATCGGCGCGGGCAACTTCCACCGCGCACATCAGGCCGTTTACTTCGACGACCTTGCCCGCTCAGGCATTTCGCATCGTTGGGGTGTTACCGGCGTCAGCCTGCACTCCCCCGCCGCCAAAGACTTGCTGTCGGCACAGGACGGGCTTTACACCGTCGTGCAGCGCGGCCATGACGGCCAGACCGCCCGCGTGGTCGGATCGATCGGCTCCGTCCATTACGCACCGAATGACGGCGCCGCGGTCCGTGCCGCCCTGGCCGATCCCCAAACCCGAATCGTCAGCCTGACCATCACGGACAACGGATACTTCCTGGATCCGATCACCGACGAGTTCGACGTGAACCACCCCGACGTGCGCGCCGACCTGGTCGCGTCCGATGGCTACGCCACCGCATGGGGATATCTGGCCGAAGCTCTCGATCGGCGCCGCCGCGCGGGCTTCGCGCCGTTCACCGTGCTCTGCTGCGACAACATTCCCGGCGACACCCGACCGGCGAGAACCGCGCTGGTGTCGTTCGCCGCGTGCAAGGATCCGGGGCTTGCCCGCTGGATCGAAAAGCACGTCGCGTTCCCGTCGACCATGGTCGATCGCATCACCCCGCAAACCTCGAACTCGGAGCGCAAATTCGTCGAGCAGACGTTCGGCGTGGCCGACAGGTGTCCGGTCGTGACCGAGCCGTATCGCCAATGGGTGATCGAGGATTCGTTCAGCAACGGGCGGCCGCCGCTCGAGGAGGTCGGTGCCGAGTTCGTTGCCGATGTCAGCGACCACAAGCTGATCAAGACACGTCTTCTCAACGGAACCCATATCGCGCTCGCGTGCCTGGCCACGCTGGCCGGTTACCAGCGCACCGACGAAGCGATGCGGGACCGCGTCCTCTTCGATTACGTCGAGAGGCTGCTGCGCGACGAAATTCAACCGCTGCTGCCCGCAATCCCCGGGATGAACACCCCCGAATACCGGGCCACCTTGCTCGATCGGCTCGGCAATCCCCGTATGAGCGACCAATTGTCGCGGCTGGCCCGGCGGGGAACGAGCAAAATCACCTCGTTTGTGCTGCCCTCCCTGCAGGAGGCGATCGCGCAGGGTCGACCGCACACGCTGCTGATGTTGGCCGTTGCCGGATGGGCCAGGTATATGCGCGGCCACGACCTCCACGGCCGCAAGCTCCGCCTCGACGACTCGCAGGCGATACCGGTGGCTAAGTTGGCCAACATGGCGGGCAACAACCCTGATCCGCTGCTGCGGCATGCGATGTTCGCCGAGCTGCGCGCGGTTCCCGGTTTTGCGGAGCGCCTCGGCGAGATGATCGCGCAAATCGACACGCGCGGCGTGGTGCCCACGCTGCGTGACGCGATGCGCAACGACGAGCGAGAGTTGGTGGCACGATGACCGATGAGCTGACCTTTGTGCGCACGTTCGACCCGGCGCCGATCACGACTTTGCTGTGTGACGCCGATGACAACCTGTTCGCTTCGGAGAGGCCGGCGTTCGAAGCGTCGACCGAGGTGATGAATCGCTTCCTGGCCAGGTTCGGGGTGACCGCTCCGCTCGACTCGGAGGAGTTGCGTAAGCGGGCCGTCGGGAAGAACTTCCGCGCAATGGCTCTGGGCCTGGCGGTCCAATGCCAACTGCCGCTCGACCCAGCGCTGGCCGACGGCCTTCCCGCAGCGGTGGTCGCCTTAGACGGTGACCTGGCGAAGGGCAACGCGTTGTCCGCCGACGAACTCGAGCAGTGGGTGCTCGAAGAGCGCGAACGGGTCACCGCTCATCTCGCTGTCACGCTGACCCCCGACCCGCAGGTACTGGAACCGCTGCGAGACCTCGCACCGCACTACGCGCTGGCGGCCGTCAGCTCCAGCGCCACCAAGCGTCTGCGTGCCTGCTTCGCCGCCACCGGCATCGACTCGCTGATACCGGAGGCCGTGACTTTCAGTGCGGAGGACTCACTTCCGGTGCCGACAAGCAAACCCGACCCGGCGGTGTATCTGCATTCCGGCGAGGTCATGGGCGTCGCAGCGGAACAAGGGCTGGCCATCGAAGACTCCGTGGCCGGCGTGAGTTCCGCGGTCGCGGCCGGCTTCGCCACCGTGGGCAACCTGATGTTCGTGTTACCTGACGAACGGGATTGCCGCCGAGCGGAATTGATCGATGCCGGCGCAGTCGCAATAACCGATTCGTGGCGTGCGCTTGCCGATGTCCTGCTGTTGTCGGCGGTGCCGACCGGAGGTTCCCCCCTCGCGTAGGGCATCGACTGGTCCGCGACTGCGCTTCGGCCCGCGGCCGTCATACCGTCGAGAGGTGCTGCGAGCCCGGTAACGATCCGGGCTGTGGCCCGGTGAGGAGTTGGCCAATGGTGGCTAGCGCGATCAACCTGAACAATGCGTCGCTTTCCGAACTGCCGATCGAGGCGCCGAACTATGACCGCGGCAGCGTGACCGTCGGTATTGCGCATATCGGTGCCGGTCATTTTCACCGCGCGCATCAGGCTGCCTACCTCAACCTGCTGATGCAGCAGGGCCTGGCACACAACTGGGGCATCTGCGGCGTCGGGGTGATGCCCGCCGACTGGACCATGCGCGACGTCCTCAACGGTCAGGACGGGCTGTACACGTTGATCTTGGAGAATCCCAACGGCAGCCGGGATGCCCAAGTCATCGGGTCGATCGTTGACTACCGCTACGCCCCGGACGATCCGGAATCAGCGTTAGAGGTGCTCGCCGCGGCATCGACCCGGATCATCTCGCTGACCATCACCGAGGGCGGGTACCGCGATCCCGATGGGCCGGCGTTCGCGTTGATCACCGAGGCGCTCGCCAGGCGGCGCGATCGAGGAGTCCCCGCGCCGACCGTGGTCTCCTGCGACAACATCGAGAACAACGGTGAAGTCGCCAGGCGTACCGTGCTGGCCAGTGCCGAACGCAGAGATCCCGCGTTGGCCGAGTGGGTGGCGGAACACGCCCGGTTCCCTAGTTCGATGGTTGACCGCATCACTCCGGCAACGACTTTGGAGATGGCCGCGGAAGTACGGCGCGACTTCGGCGTCGACGACCGGTGGCCGGTGGTTGCCGAACCCTTCACCGCCTGGGTAATCGAAGACGACTTCGCCGATGGTCGGCCGCCGCTGGAACAAGCGGGGGTGCTGATGGTCGACGACGTGCGCCCGTACGAGCTGATGAAGCTGCGGCTGCTCAACGCGGGGCATCAGTGCCTGGCCTACTTCGCCCATCTGTGCGGCTTCCAGTTCGTCCACGAGGCGGCACGCGATCCCCTATTCGCCGAATTCTTACTCTCTTACTTCGACACCGAGGCCATCCCCACCCTGCCGCCGGTGCCGGGAATCGATTTGCACGAATACGGCCGCACGCTGGTCGAGCGGTTCGCCAACCCGGCCGTGCGCGACACCGTCGCGCGCCTCTGCGCCTACTCGTCGGACCGCATCCCGAAATGGCTGTTTCCCGTCATCTGCGACAACCTGGCCACCGACGGGCCGGTTCGCCTGGCGGCCGCGGCGGCGGCCAGCTGGGCGCGCTACGCCGAGGGCACCGACGAATGGGGTAAGCCCTACGAGGTGGTGGACCAGCTCGCGGATTCGCTCATCCCGATCGCCCGGTCGCAACACCAGAATCCCACCGCGTTCATTGAGGTGACCGCCGTGTTCTGCGATCTGGCCCACCAACCGCGGTTTGTCGAGGCGTATTGCTGGGCGCTGGATTCGTTGCACAGCAAGGGAGCTCGGGCGACGCTGGAGGCTTTGGTGCGATGACCCGCGGGCTGGTGATCGGCGAGTCACTGATCGACATCGTCGACGGCGACGAGCACGTCGGTGGCAGTCCGCTCAACGTCGCCGTCGGACTCGCCCGGCTGGGCCGCGACGTCGACTTCCTGACCCACATCGCCGACGACCCCTATGGCCGGCGCATCGTCGACTACGTGAAAACTGCTGGCGCACAGCTTGTCCCGGGCAGCATTTCGGCTATCCGGACACCGACGGCGGTAGCGACTCTCGCCGAGGACGGGTCGGCTGACTACGTGTTCGATCTGGACTGGCGACTCTCCGGCACCCCAGAAGTTCGGCTACCGCTGTTCGTCCACGCCGGATCCATCGCCGCCGTGCGGGAGCCGGGCTGCCTGGCGGTCGCGGCGCTGATCGAGACCTACCGCGTCTCGGCTACGGTCACCTTCGACCCGAACGTGCGGCCGTCGCTGATCGACGACCCGGCCGTGGCGCGCGCCCGCATCGCACGTCTGGTGGAGCTCAGCGACGTCGTCAAGGTCAGCGACGAGGACCTGCGCTGGATCGACCCCGATCACGAACCGGAGCAGACCGCTCGAAGCTGGCTGGCGTCGGGACCGGCGATCGTGGCGGTGACGATGGGCGCCCGCGGCTCGCTGGCCGTGTGCTCGGCCGGCGAGGCACGCGCGGCCGCCAGGCCCGTCCGGGTGGTGGACACCGTCGGCGCAGGTGACGCCTTCGCGGTAGGCCTGCTCGATGCGCTCTGGGGGATGAACTTATTGGGCGCCGACCGCCGGGCCGCCCTGCGCAACATCCCGATCAGTGTCCTCGCGGAAGCGCTCGAGGCCGCCAGCCTTTCGTCGTCCGTGACCGTGGGCCGCGCCGGGGCGGACCTCCCCTATCGCGCCGACCTGCGGGACCGGGCAAACCGGCCGTAGCTTCTCGGCAGGCTTCGATGCGGTCACGAGCTGCGGCGCAACGGCCCCGCGTCCTGTTAGCCGGCGAACAGTATGGGCATACTGACTTACATGCGCTCCATCTGGAAGGGCTCGATCGCGTTCGGGCTGGTCAACGTCCCGGTCAAGGTGTACAGCGCCACCCAGGACCACGACATCAAGTTCCATCAGGTGCACGCCAAGGACAACGGCCGCATCCGATACCAACGCGTGTGCGAGGTGGACGGCGAGGTCGTCGAATACCGCGACATCGCCCGGGCGTTCGAATCCGACGACGGGCAGATGGTCATCATCACCGACGACGACATCTCCACCCTGCCCGAAGAACGCAGCCGCGAGATCGAGGTGCTGGAATTCGTTCCCGCCGAAGAGGTCGACCCCATGCTGTTCGACCGTAGCTACTTCCTGGAGCCGGATTCCAAGTCGTCGAAATCCTATGTGCTGCTGGCAAAGACGCTCGCCGAGACCGATCGGATGGCGATCGTGCACTTTACGCTGCGCAACAAGACGCGGCTGGCAGCCTTGCGGGTCAAGGACTTCGGCAAGCGCGACGTGATGATGGTGCACACCCTGCTGTGGCCCGACGAAATCCGCGACCCCGACTTTCCGGTGCTGGACAAGGAAGTCGAGATCAAGCCGGCGGAGCTCAAGATGGCCGGTCAGGTGGTGGAGGCGATGGCCGAAGACTTCAATCCGGACCGCTACCACGACACCTACCAGGAGCAGCTGCAGGAGCTCATCGACGCGAAACTCGAAGGCGGCGAAGCCTTTACCACCGAGGAGCAACCGAAGGAACTCGACGAGACCGAGGACGTCTCCGACCTGTTGGCCAAGCTGGAAGCCAGCGTGAAGGCGCGCTCCGGTAACGGGAAGGCTCCCGCGAAGAAGGCCCCGGCCAAGAAAACGGCCGCCAAGAAGACCACCGCGAAGAAGACACCGGCGAAGAAGGCGCCAGCCAAGAAGGCCGCATCGAAATCCTGACGCGGAACCGCTGCGTGGTCAGCGCCGGCGGGTCGCCAGGAACCGGGTCGCCGCCGCGATCAGGTTGATCACGGCGACGATGATGATCAGGCTCAGCGCCGCACCCCAGATGCGCAGGAAACCGGCGTGTTCGGGATTGGTGAGTTCGGTGTAGATCAGCAGCGGGAGCGAGGCCATGTTGCCGTGGAAGATGTCGACGTTGATCGACCGGCTGTAGCCGACCAGCACCAGCACCGGGGCGGTTTCGCCGATGACCCGCGCGACGGACAGCAAGACGCCGGAGACGATGCCGGGCATCGCGATCGGGAACACGATCCGCATGATGGTCTTCCACTTGGGAACCCCGAGCGCGTAGCTGGCTTCGCGCAGATCGTCGGGCACCAGCCTGAGCATCTCCTCGGCAGACCGCACCACCACCGGCAGCATCAACAAGACCAGCGCCAGCGACACGGCGAACGAGCTCTGCTGGAATCCCAGGGTGGCGATCCAGAGGCTGAAGATGAACAGCGCCGCCACGATGGAGGGCACCCCGGCGAGTACGTCGACCATGAACGTCGTGAGCCGCACCAGCCGCCCGGAGCCGTATTCCACCAGGAAGACGGCGGTCATCAGCCCCAGCGGTACGGACAACAGGGCGGCGACGCCGGCCTGCACGACGGTTCCGTACAGCGCGTGATAGATGCCGCCGGCAAACTGCTCCGGCAAAATCCCGTGCAGCGAGTGGGTCCACCAACCCGTTCGGGTGACCGCGTACCAACCCCGGGCCACCACGACCGACAGCACCCAGACCAGCGGCACCAGCGCGATGAGGAACGAGGCGACGAAGAACACGGTGGCCGCGCTGTTCGTGAGCCGGCGCCGGATGCTGACGGGCCGGAACGCCTGGGTTTTGACCGGCCGGTCGAACACGCTGGCCGTCATCCGTTGACCTTCCCGCCGGCGATGGCACGCGCGAGCGCGTTGACGACGAACGTCAAGACGAACAACGCGAATCCCGCGGCGATGTAGGCCCCGGTGGGCAACGGTTCACTGAATTCTGCTGCCGCGGAGGCGATCTTCGAGGCGAACGTGTAGCCGCCGTCGAACAGCGACCAATTTCCCGGACGTGCGGCGGAGCGCAAAATGATCAGGACCGCCACCGTCTCGCCGAGTGCCCGGCCCAACCCCAACATGGACGCCGCGATAACGCCGCTGCGGCCGAACGGCAGCACGGTCATCCGCACCACCTCCCACTTGGTGGCACCAAGCGCTTGCGCCGCTTCCATCTGGATCTGCGGGGTCTGCCGGAACACTTCCCGGGAGACCGACGTGATGATCGGCAGGATCATCGCCGAGAGCACGATGCCCGCGGTGAAGATGGTGCCGCCACCGGCCAGCGAGACGTTGCCCTGCTTGAACAGAAACAACCAGCCCAGGTTGCGATTGAGGAATGCCGCGACCGGCTCGATCCGGGGCGCCAGCACGAAGATGCCCCACAACCCGAAGATGATCGAGGGCACCGCGGCTAGCAGGTCGACGATCGCGCCGAACGGGCGCGCCAGCCGCTTGGGCGCGTATTGGGTAAGGAAGACCGCGATCCCGACCGCGACCGGCACCGCCACCACCAGCGCGGTGAGCGAACTGAGCACCGTAACCATCAACAGGTCACGAATCCCGAAGGCCAGCTTCCCCGGATCCGTGGTGCTGAACTGGGCGCTGGTGAAGAAGTTCGCGTGGTTGACCCGCAACGACGGAACGGCACGGATCAGCAGGAACACCGCGATCAGCAGGATCGCGACCACGATCGTCGAACCGGCAGCGGCAGCCGTCAGCTTGAACAGCCGGTCACCCCGCCGAGCTGACGGCGCGCCCAGCGCCTTGAGCTCGGGTTTTTTCGGAGTCGACGGGCTGGCTACCGCTCCTCGGGTCACGACCACCTCAAATCACGTGATGGCGTTGATCGAAGCCGACAGCCTGGACTTGAACGAATCCGGGATGGGGATGTACCCATTGTCGGCGAGGCCACTCTGCCCCGCACCGATCGTACTTTGCAGGAACGCCTTCACCGCGGTGCCGACCTGCGAATCGGGATACTTCGAGCAGACGATCTCATATGTGGCGAGCACGATCGGGTACGACCCGGGTTGGGTCGGCTTGTAGAAGGAGAGCGTGTCGAGCACCAGGTCGTTGCCCTGCCCGCTGATCTTGGCCCCGGAAATCGTCTTGCCGACCGAGTCGGAGCTGATCGCGACCGCGTCGGGACCGGCGGACGTGACGACCTTGGCCATGTCCAGTTTCTGCGCCTGAGCGAACGACCATTCGTTGTAGGTGATGGATCCCTCGGTGGCCTTGATCGCCGCCGACGTGCCGTCGTTGCCCTTGGCCCCCTCACCGACGCCGCCCTTGAACGTCTTTCCGGCGCCCTTGCCCCACGCGCCGTTGGAGGCGGCGTCGAGGTACTTCTGGAAGTTGTCCGTGGTGCCGGATTCGTCGTTGCGGAACACCACGTGAATCGGCTCGGCGGGCAAGGTCGCACCGGAGTTGAGCGCCGCAATGGCCGGGTCATTCCACGTCGTGATGGCGCCGTTGAAGATCTTCGCCGCCGTCGGGCCGTCGAGGCTCAGCGAAGTCAGGCCCTTGACGTTGTAGGTGATGGCGATCGGACCGAACACCACCGGCAGATTCCATGCCGGTGAGCCGCAACGCTGCTGCGCCGCCGCGTACTCCTTGGCAGCAAGTGGCGAGTCCGATCCGCCGAAATCGGTTTGGTTGCCGTTGAATTCACTGATTCCCGCGCCCGAGCCATTGGCGGTGTAATTCAACGTCTGACCGGAGCAGGCTTGCTCGAAGGCGTTGACGAAGCGCGTCATCGCGTTGGCCTGCGCGGTTGACCCGCTGGACTTCAAGGTCTTCTTTCCGCCACAGGCGACCTTGCCCGACGACGAACCGCTCGTGGCGCTTCCGCGACCGGCGTTGTTGTCACTTCCGCACCCCGACAACGCCAGCGCACCAGCGGTCACAACGCTCATCGCGACACCGAATCGGTTGAGTTTCAAGTCACTTCCTAACGGTAGGGATGAAACATGATTGCCGGCGTTATTCCAGCCGCTGCGCGGCGACCAGCGTCTCTCGCAGCAACGAAGCTAACAGCAAGAAGGTTAACGTTGGGCAAATTGCTGTCGGCCGATTGTCGCTGGCCAAGGCGGCTTGCGGGCGGCCGCGTGCAGCTGCGGGGAGGCTCACGAAATGGCGTCGATCGCCGCCGACAACCGGGCCTTGAAGGATTCCGGAACGGGAATGTAGCCGTTGTCCGCCAGGCCGTTCTGCCCCGCACCGACGGTGCTCTGCAGGAACGCCTTCACGGCAGCAGCGACCTGGGGATCCGGATATTTCGAGCAGACGATCTCATATGTCGCGAGCACGATCGGATACGAGCCGGGTTGGGTCGGCTTGTAGAAGGAGAAGGTGTCGACGACCAAGTCGTTGCCCTCCTCGACGAAGTCGGCACCGGCGATCGTCTTGCCGACCGAGGCGGCGCTGATCGCCACGGCATCCGGGCCGGCCGATGTGACGATCTTGGCCATGCTGAGTTTCTGCGCCTGGGCAAACGACCATTCGTTGTAGGCGATGGATCCCTCGGTGGCCTTGACCGCCGCCGACGTGCCGTCGTTGCCCTTGGCCCCCTCACCGACACCGCCGTTGAACGTCTTCCCGATGCCCTTGTCCCAGGCGCCGTTGGCGGCCGAGTCCAGGTACTTCTGGAAATTGTCCGTCGTACCGGACTGGTCGTTGCGGAAGATCACCCGAATCGGCTCGGCGGGCAACGCGACGCCGGGGTTCAGCACCGCAATCGCCGGGTCGTTCCAGGACGTGATGGCGCCCTTGAACACTTTCGCGGCCGTCGGGCCGTCCAGATTCAGCGAAGTCACGCCCGTGACGTTGTAGGTGATCGCGATCGGCCCGAACACCACCGGCAAATTCCACGCCGGCGAACCACAGCGCTGCCGCGCGGCGAAGTATTCGATGGGAGCCAACGGTGAGTCCGAGCCGGCGAAATCCGTTTGGTTCCCGGTGAATTCGCCAATACCCGCTCCGGAGCCGTTGGGCGTGTAGTTCAGCGTCTGGCCGGGGCAGGCCTGCTCGAATGCCTTGATGAAGCGGGTCATCGCGTTGGCCTGGGCGGTCGACCCGCTGGCCTTCAGCGTGTTCTTCCCGCCGCAGCTCACCTTGCCGGGCGGCGCGCCCGGCCCACCCCCGTTGTCATTGCTTCCGCAACTCGACAACGCCAGGGCGACGACGGTCAGGACACTTAGCGTGGCGCCAAATCGATTCAGCCCCAATACGATCCCCATCGGGAAAGCTCAAACATGATCGCCACCATTCAGTAGCCGCTGCGCGCCGACAAACGGTCAGCACTAAGGCTAGCGCCGCCCGTATGTTCTCGCAGTGGACGCGAGACGCGGCGCGGTTACCCGTTCCAACGGGCCCGGAAGCGGACGCGGGGCGTTACATCGCCCCGTCGATATGCAAAAGTAGAACCTGTTCCAGAAATGCCGCATCCGAGACGGCGAGGCTTGCTACCGTGTCGGCTGACAACTTGGGCGAAGAGAGGCCGCAATGATCCTTGACAGATTTCGTCTCGACGACAAAGTCGCCGTCATCACCGGTGCCGGCCGCGGCCTCGGGGCGGCTATCGCACTGGCTTTCGCTGAGGCCGGCGCCGACGTCCTGATCGCCTCGCGAACGGAATCGCAACTAGAAGGCGTCGCAGAACAGGTCCGCGCGGCCGGTCGGCGGGCGCACATCGTCGCCGCCGATCTGTCCCACCCCGAGGTGACCGCGCAGCTGGCCGGCCAGGCCGTCGAGGCTTTCGGGAAACTAGACATCGTCGTCAACAACGTCGGCGGCACCATGCCCAACACGCTGCTGACCACCTCGACCAAGGACCTCAAGGACGCATTCACCTTCAACGTCGCCACCGCCCACGCGCTGACCGTTGCGGCGGTACCCCTCATGCTCGAGCACTCCGGGGGCGGCAGCGTCATCAACATCACCTCGACCATGGGCCGGCTCGCCGGACGCGGCTTCGCCGCCTACGGCACCGCCAAGGCCGCGCTGTCCCACTACACCCGGCTGACCGCCCTGGACCTTTGCCCACGCATCCGGGTCAATGCGATCGCACCGGGATCGATCCTCACCTCCGCGCTGGATGTCGTCGCGTCCAACGACGAGCTGCGCGCGCCGATGGAAAAGGCCACGCCCATGCGCCGACTCGGTGATCCCGTCGACATCGCCGCCGCCGCAGTCTATTTGGCGTCTCCGGCGGGCAGCTTCCTGACCGGCAAGACGCTGGAGGTCGACGGCGGCCTCACCTACCCCAACCTCGACATCCCCGTCCCGGACCTGTGACCCCCGACCGCTAAGGAGCCCGCCATGGCAATCCCCGTCGTTCAATTGGGCACCGGCAATGTCGGCGTCCACGCGCTGCGAGCGCTCATCACCAATCCCGAGTTCGAGCTCAGGGGCGTCTGGGTGTCCTCGGACGCCAAGGCCGGCAAGGACGCGGCGGAGCTTGCCGGGCTTCCCGATTCGACCGGCGTGCTGGCCAGCACCGACCTGGACGCCGTGCTCGCCACCGGACCGCAGTGCGCCGTCTACAACGCGTTGGCGGACAACCGGTTGCCCGAGGCGCTGGAAGACTACCGGCGCGTCCTGGCCGCCGGCATCAACGTCGTCGGGAGCGGCCCGGTCTTCTTGCAGTACCCGTGGCAAGTGATTCCCGAAGAGCTCATCAAGCCCATCGAAGATGCTGCGCGCGAAGGGAATTCGAGCGTATTCGTCAATGGGATCGATCCCGGCTTCGCCAACGACCTGCTGCCGCTGGCGCTGGCCGGCACCTGTCAGAACATCCAGCAGATTCGCTGTATGGAGATCGTCGATTACGCCACCTATGACAGCGCCGCGGTCATGTTCGACGTGATGGGATTCGGGAAGCCGCTCGACGACATCCCCATGCTGCTGCAGCCCGGCGTGCTCAGCCTGGCGTGGGGATCGGTGGTTCGGCAGCTGGCGGCCGGCCTGGGGATTTCGCTCGACTCGGTCGCGCAGGAGTACGTGCGCGTGCCGGCGCCGGAGGACTTCGACATCGCCTCCGGGCACATCCCCAAGGGCAGCGCCGCGGCGCTGCGGTTCGAGGTGTTCGGCATGGTCAACGGCGACCCCGTCGTCGTCCTCGAACACGTCACCCGGCTGCGCGAGGATTTGTGCCCGGACTGGCCGCAGCCCGCCCAGCACGGCGGGTCGTACCGCATCGAGATCACCGGCGAACCCTCCTACGCGATGGATGTCTGCCTGAGCAGCCGCAAGGGCGACCACAACCACGCCGGGCTGGTCGCCACCGCGATGCGGGTGGTCAACGCGATCCCCGCGGTGGTGGCCGCCCCGCCGGGAATCGTGACGACGCTGGACCTGCCCCTGATCACCGGCAAGGGCCTTTACCTCCCGGGCTGATCGGCGGCGCGGCATGAAGCGCCGGCGCCATTGACCGCTCCTGCCCGAATGGTGGGTGGCCTCCGGGTCCGTCTGGAGTCTTCGGCTAACCTCACTTTCTTATTCGGACGTGTGAATCGAGGGCGACACTTGACGCAGAGCAGCCAGGACTCGCTGAAAAGCAGTTGGTATCTGCTCGGGCCTGCCTTCGTCGCCGCGATCGCCTATGTCGATCCGGGCAACGTCGCCGCCAACGTCAGCTCCGGCGCGAAGTTCGGATACCTGCTGCTGTGGGTCATCGTGGTGGCCAATGCGCTCGCCGGTCTCGTGCAGTATCTGTCGGCCAAGCTCGGCCTGGTGACCGGACGATCGTTACCCGCGGCCATCGGCAAGCGAATGAGTCGTCGGGTCCGGCTGGTCTACTGGGTCCAGGCCGAACTGGTGGCGATCGCAACCGATATGGCCGAAATCGTCGGCGGGGCAATCGCCTTGCGGATTCTGTTCGATTTGCCGCTCCTGCTCGGCGGCGTCATCACCGGGCTGGTGTCCCTGCTGCTGCTGGCGATCCAGGACCGGCGCGGGCAGATCATCTTCGAGCGCGTCATCACCGGACTGCTGCTCGTCATCGCCATCGGCTTCGCGGCCAGCTTCTTCGTGAAGACGCCTCCGCCGGACGCCGTGCTGGGCGGGCTGCTGCCGAGATTCCAGGGCACCGAAAGCGTGCTGCTGGCGGCCGCCATCCTGGGCGCCACCGTGATGCCGCACGCCGTGTACATGCATTCCGGGCTGGTCCTCGATCGACACGGGCATCCCGCCGAGGGCGCCGCACGACGCCTGCTGCTGCGGGTCACCCGGCTGGATGTCGTCCTGGCGATGGCCGTCGCGGGAACGGTGAACGCCGCGATGCTGTTGGTCGCCGCGATCAACCTGCAGCACCGCGACATCAACGCGTCCATCGAGGGCGCCTACTCCGCGATTCACAACACCCTGGGCGCAGCCATCGCGGTGCTGTTCGCAATCGGGTTGCTGGCGTCCGGGCTGGCGTCGTCGTCGGTGGGCGCCTACGCGGGCGCCATGATCATGCAGGGCCTGCTGCACCGTCGGATCCCGATGCTGGTGCGCCGCTTGGTCACCGTGTGTCCCGCCCTGGTGATCCTCGCGGTCGGGTTCGACCCCACCCGGGCGCTGGTGCTCTCCCAGGTGGTGCTGTCGTTCGGGATACCGTTTGCGGTCCTTCCGCTGGTGAAGCTGACCAGCGACCGCGATCTGATGGGCAGCGACACCAATCATCCCGTCACGACGATTGTTGGCTGGGCCGTCGGCGTAATGATTAGTCTGCTTAACGTGGTACTCATCTGGCTGACGGTGACCGGCTAAATGCCGGCCCGCCGGCACGCCTACTTCGCATACGGGTCGAACCTGTGCGTCAGGCAGATGGCGCTGCGGTGTCCGGACGCCGCCGATCCGCGGCCGGCGGTCCTCTCCGATCACGACTGGCTGATCAACCAGCGCGGCGTGGCCACGGTCGAAGCGTGCACCGGCACACAGGTGCATGGCGTGGTCTGGCAGATCTCCGATGGTGACCTGGCCACCCTGGACAGCGCCGAGGGCGTGCCGGTGCGCTACCGGCGAGACCGGCTGACCGTGCACACCGACGACGGGTCGTCGCCGGCCTGGGTGTACATCGACCATCGGGTGACACCGGGCCCGCCCCGACCGGGCTACCTGCCCAAGATCATCGACGGCGCCGTGCAGCACGGGTTGCCGCAGCGCTGGATCGACTTCTTGCGGCGCTGGGATCCGTCGCACTGGCCTCGCCGGGTGCCGCCGTCAGGGCCCGCGCCGCAATCACTTTCAGCGTTGCTGAGCGAGCCCGGCATAAGTGAGGCCAGCCAATTGCGTTCGCGTTTCGGCTTTCTGGCCATCCACGGCGGCGGGCTGGAAGAGATGACCGACGTGATCGCCGAACATGCCGCCGACGCCGCGCACGCCTCGGTGTATGTGCTGCGTCATCCCGACCGCTACCCGCACCATCTGCCGTCGGCGATGTTCGACCCGGCCGAGTCGCCACGGCTCGCCGAATTCCTCGACCATGTCGACGTTGCGGTGTCGCTGCACGGCTACGGCCGCATCGGGCGCAGCACGCAATTGCTGGCCGGCGGCTGCAACCGCGCGCTGGCCGCACACCTGGCCCGCCACATTCAATTGAACGGGTATCGGGTGGTCACCGAACTCGAGGACATCCCGCCGGAGTTGCGCGGTCTGCATCCGGGCAACCCGGTGAACCGCGTGCGCGACGGCGGGACCCAGCTGGAGCTGTCTCCCCGCGTCCGCGGCCTGAGCCCGCGCAGCCCACTGCCCGGCGAAGACGGCCTGTCGCCGGTCACCACGGCGCTGATCCAGGCATTGGCGGAAGCGGCACGTTGTTGGTAATTGTCCTCATCTGTTGAACGGAGTTGTTGGTGGCCAAGGAATTTCGCTTTGGAATGAGCATGCGCTTCATCAAGTCGCGCGCAGCTTTCGTCGACAAGGTGAAGCAGGCAGAAGACATCGGATTCGATGTGCTTTGCGTGCCAGACCATCTCGGTGCGGTTGCCCCGATTCCGGCACTGACCGCGGCCGCCATGGTCACCGACAAACTCAAGCTGAGCATGTATGTGCTCAACGCCGCCTTCTACAAGCCCGCCCTGCTCAGCCGGGACCTGGGCGACTTGGACAAGCTCAGTAACGGCCGCCTCGAAATCGGGCTCGGCACCGGGTATGTCAAGGAAGAGTTCGACGCCGCAGAGCTCCCCTATCCAAGTGCCGGCGCCCGGGTGGACTACCTCAACCACATGACGAAATATCTGAAGGAGCATCACCCGACGACACCGATCCTGATCGCCGGCAACGGCGACCGGGTGCTGACCATCGCCGCCCAGCACGCCGACATCATCGGGCTGACCGGTTCGAGGGTGAAAGAGGCCGACGACCCGCTGACCGAACGCGTCGAGTTCGTCCGCAACGCCGCCGGTGACCGATTCGACGCGCTCGAATTGAACCTCGCCGTCACGGCGGTCCCGGCGGAGGGCGAGAGCATGCCCGACCTGACGATGACCCGCCGCTACGCGGCCGGGTTGTCCGACGAGGAGATCCTGGCAATGCACTCCGTGCTGACGGGCTCACCCCGCGAGATGGCCGACACGCTGCTGGAGTACCGGGAGAAGTACGGAGTCACGTTCATCACCGTCCAGGACAACCACGTCGACAACTTCGCAAAGGTAATCGCGGAACTGCGCTGACTGGTTTAGCTGCGGCCGCGCGGTGACCTCGGCGAGCAGTCAGGAGGCGTTGGTCCCCCGGTAAGTGGCCTTCCGGCCCTTCGACGCACCGGCGGGTCGCGACACACTCGGGGGATGACACTGAGGGACCGCGGTGGCGATCGGGGGCGCTCACTGGGGCAACGGCTGGCTTCGCTGCGCGGCGATTCGAGACTCTTCGACGATCGTGTTGACGCCGGACGAGAGCTGGGCAAAAGCCTGGAATCGTTGCGCGGTCACGATGTTCTGGTGCTGGGCCTCCCACGCGGCGGTGTGCCGGTGGCCTTCGAGGTCGCGAAGGCCCTGCAGGCCCCGCTCGACGTACTGGTGGTGCGCAAGCTCGGGGTCCCGTTCCAGCCCGAATTGGCCTTCGGTGCGATCGGCGAGGGCGGGGTGCGGGTGATCAACGACGCCGTGCTGCGCGAGGCCAGGTTGTCCGCGGACGAAGTGGCCGCCGTCGAGGCGAAGCAGCGGGCCGAGCTGGCTCGTCGCTCGGAAAAATTCCGCAGCGGGCACGACCGGATCCCGTTGGCGGGACGGACCGCGGTGATCGTCGATGACGGCGTCGCGACCGGCGCGACGGCCAGAGCCGCCTGCGAAGTTGCTCGCGCCCAGGGCGCGAGCAGGGTTGTGCTGGCCGTTCCGATCGGCGGACGCGATGTCTTCGAACGATTCGCCGGGTACGCCGACGACGTGGTTTGTTTACATACGCCCGAGTTCTTCTTCGCCGTGGGCCAGGGCTACCGCAACTTCACCCAGACCTCCGACGACGAGGTGGTCGCGCTCCTCGACCGCGCCCGCGACGGTTCTCGCGGGCCGGTCGCCGACGCCGCCGCGGACGACCCGCCCTTACGCGACGAGGAAGTCAGGGTCAGCGCCGGATCGGTGGTGGTGGCCGGACATCTGACGATTCCCGAAGATCCGGTCGGCGTTGTGCTGTTCGCGCACGGCAGTGGGAGCAGCCGGCACAGCCCCCGTAACCGCTACGTGGCCGACGTGCTGAACGGCGCGGGTCTCGCCACGCTGCTGTTCGACCTGCTCACCCCGGAAGAGGAACGAAATCGCGCCAACGTGTTCGACATTGAGCTTTTGGCGCGACGACTGGTCGATGTGACCGGCTGGCTGAGCCGCCAGCAAGACACCGCCGCCCTGCCGGTCGGTTACTTCGGTGCCAGCACCGGCGCGGGCGCTGCCCTGGTCGCTGCCACCGACCCGCGGGTAAACGTCGCGGCGGTGGTGTCCCGGGGCGGGCGGCCTGATCTGGCGGGCCCGTTCTTGGCCAGGGTTTACGCGCCGACGCTGCTGATCGTGGGGGGCAACGACGACGTGGTGCTGGAATTGAATCGGCAAGCGCGGGCCGCAATCCCCGGCAAGTGCGAACTCGCCGTCGTGCGGGGCGCCACCCATCTCTTCGAAGAACCTGGGACGCTCGAGCGGGCCGCGATGCTGGCCCGCGACTGGTTCATCGAACACCTGAGCCCGGCAGCTCTCACCGCGAATCCTTAGTCCAACGGCTCCGACGTCTAGCTCGGCGGCACGTGCTCCCCGGCCCGCGGGCACTCGTCGGGTAGATGGATCAGTACCGCGTCGTCATCGGCCGGCGCGGCCTGGCCGCGGCGATGTGCAGTCAGGTAGAGCCATCCCGGTCCGATGGTTTGTTTGCAGCGGGCGCATTGTGGGTCTGCGGCCATTGCTTCCTCCCTTCCCGAAGTAACGATCCCGGTTGCCATTCTCCGCGTCTTGGCCAGTCGCGGGCTGTCGTTTGAGGACATCCGTTGCCGCGTAGCGTGATTCGGGACGTGCCCGGTGCCCGGACCGACGCGCACGAACCCTTCATCCGGTCAGCGGTGAGCTCGAAACAGCGGCGCCAACGGCATCGCGAATTGGGTAAAGGCATTGAACCGCAAGCTGACACAGCGCGGCCCGCGGAAACCCACCCCGCGAGGGCCGCTGCCAGACCGAATCCACCCGACAAAGGTGGACTCAAGACATGACTTTCGACCCTCGCCGGCAA
This sequence comes from Mycobacterium sp. 852014-50255_SCH5639931, assembly GCF_001665605.1. Lineage (GTDB taxonomy): Bacteria > Actinomycetota > Actinomycetes > Mycobacteriales > Mycobacteriaceae > Mycobacterium > Mycobacterium paraffinicum. The sequence goes on along the minus strand of NZ_LZSV01000002.1, from coordinate 316,529 downwards.
CGGGTCAGCCGCGCAGACTGCAGAGCATGACCACATCTGACGACACCGCCCAAACCTGGCGCGACGTGGCCGACCAGCTCACCGCTGCGCAGATCGCTCAGCTCGAGCGCCTCGAACGCGACGAACCGCAGACGCTGCTGGACATGGCGCGGCAGTGGGCGACCAAGAATGTGTCCGCTGGGATGCCTTTCGACACGATCGCGCCCCCCGACGGTGCGGTTCGCACCTTCGACTGGCAGCTCGACAGGAACTGGTTTCGCGACTTTGAGGGCACCACTCGGCGAGGTGGGCGGGCGCGCGTTCAGATCTATGGTCGACAGCAGGTCGACGGCTCGACGCGGCGGTGGATCGCCGTGCATGCCCGCCACCTGGATGCGCTGGACGGGATCGCCGCGCGCGAACTCGCCGCGGCGTTGACCGACTCGGCCGACGAGATCGAGCGGCTCAGCTGAGGGTGTTTTGGATGGAACTTCGGGCCCTATCGCTCGACGAGACATATATTGCGGCAGAACACGTATCGAGGAACGGCGAACACATGGCAGGCAAATCGTGACTTTCCACTATGAGACCGGCCCTGCGGCCGGCGAATACAGCGTCGAGGACGACAACCAGCTTCAGCCAGAGGACACCCTGATAGATCGCGGTGTGGAGGACGTCCTCGACGAGGGCTATTCGCCACCCGAGCGGCCTTACGGACGAGGCGCATTCGGCCCGGGCGAGACCATGGATCAGCTCCTGGCGGAGGAAGAGCCGGACCCGGCAGCGCGCATCAATGTCCCGCTCGACGAAGCCGAGCAGCAACGCTCCGATGCATCCGAACGCGAGTGCGAATTCCCCCAGCGGCGCGAGGTGGGCAGCGCACGAGCCGGCCGGCTTATCGCGCCGGACTTGGGTTTTGGCGAAGATGCCGACGAGGAGCTGTTCGCCACGGATGTCGGAATCAGCGGGGGCGCGGCGTCCGCCGAGGAGGCCGCCATGCACATCATCGACGAGGAAGAGTAAGTCCTACCTCCGTTGGCGGCACTCCTTGGCGAGGAACTTCCACAGCTGGTGCCGCTCAGGACCTCCGGCTCCCCAGCTCGCCGCCGCAGCGGTAGCCTCGAGAATTCGATCGGCGGACGCGGAGGGTTTTTGGCATGAAAATGTGGATCCAGATTTGCGGCCGGGACGACGACGAATATCCGGACGGCGCCACCTATGCAGTACTCACGGGCGGCGTGCTGAGGGTCAACAGCGGCAAAGACATTCACCTCTACAGTCCGGCGTACTGGCAAGAGGTCACCATTGATACCGGCCCCGCAGCCGAACTCGACGAACGAGCCCAACAACTCGACGAAGATCTCAGATGGCAATAGTCGCTGCAGCGCGACGGTAGGCGCGGCGGCTCCTCGACGCCGTTTTCGTCTCGGAATGCTCGAGCAGAGGTGTGCGATGAGCAAAAGTGGGGCCACGGCCGGCCCGGATAGCGAGGCCGCGGCGACTGCCGTCAAGAGCAAAGGCCTCAGGGGTGGCGCGCTCGGCCTGGTCTCCGGCGTCGTGGTCGGCCTGGCGTCAATGGCGCCCGCCTACAGCCTTGCCGCGACACTGGGTCTCATCGTGGCCAGTGGTGGTGGGCAGCTCGCCGGCGTCAAAGCCCCGGCGATTGTTCTCCTTTCATTCATCCCGATCTACCTGATCGCCGTCGCCTATCGAGAACTCAACGAGGCCGAACCGGATTGTGGCACCACGTTCAAATGGGCGTCGCGAGCATTTGGACCTGTCGTCGGATGGCTCGGCGGCTGGGGCATCATCGCCGCAGAAGTGATTGTGATGGCCAACCTGGTGGATATCGCCGGGAAGTACTCGTTCAGGTTGGTCGGCGATATGGGGTGGCATTCGGTTGCGGACCTGGCCAACAGCAGGCTCTGGTCGACGGCCGCGGGCGTCTTCTGGATTGTCGTGATGACGTATATCTGTTATCGCGGCATCGCGGCGTCGGCCAGACTGCTGTACGCCCTGCTGTCCATTCAAATCGTGGTGCTGGTTGCCTTCTCGATGGTCGCGCTGCTCAAAACGTATACCCGTGACGCCCAGGCCTTTTCGCTGCATCCGTCGCTGTCCTGGTTCTGGCCGGGCGGTCTTGATTTCGGGACGACCGCCGCCCCCGCAATTCTGATGGCAATCTTCATGTACTGGGGCTGGGACACCGCCGTGTCTTGCAACGAGGAGTCCAACGACCCCGGCCGCACGCCTGGCCGCGCCGCCGTCATCTCGACTTTCCTGCTGTTGGCGACCTACACCCTGGTGACCGTGTCGGCCGTGGCGTTCGCCGGTGTCGGGACGGCGGGCATCGGGCTGGGCAACCCGCACAACTCGAAAGACGTGTTTGCATCCATCGGTCCGGAACTGTTCGGCAACGGCGTCTTCGGGAAGGTTGCACTGCTGTTGCTGGCGGCATCGATCCTGACGTCGGCCTCCGCGTCAACGCAGACGACGATCTTGAAGACAACGCGCACCACCCTGTCGATGGGGGCGTACCAGGCGCTGCCGAACTCGTTCGCGAAGACCCACCCCCGCTACCTGACGCCGACCACATCCACACTCGCGGCCGGCGGGGTCTCCGTCCTCTTCTACGTGCTGTTCACACTCGTCAGCGAGAACCTGCTGGCCGCGCTGATCGGATCGGTCGGGTTGATGATCGCGTTCTACTACGGGCTTACCGGGTTTGCGTGCGCCTGGTACTACCGCCATACCCTTACCGCGTCCGTGCGGGATTTTGTGATGCGCGGCGCCGTCCCGTTGCTGGGCGGCGTGGTCTTACTGCTCGTTTTCGTCTACGGGCTCATCCAGTACGCCAGGCCCGAGTGGTTGACCGATGACGAGGGCCACCACATCACGATCCTTGGGTTCGGCGCCGTCGCGGCGGTCGGTATCGGGGCGCTGGTGCTCGGAGTGATCCTGATGCTGGCCTGGTGGGCGATCGCCCCGGGTTTCTTCCGCGGCCGCACCATCACTCGCGGCGCACCGGAGCGGATTCCGGTGGGAGCATCGTTCAACCAGTAGGCCCATGAGCTTTGTGGGGAGCGAACCGCCTAACGCCAGCCGGCATGAACGCTCGCCCTCGGGCGTCCGTTCACCTCTGTACGCCACGTAGTTATCGCCATACCAGCTACACTCACACCCGCCAGATCAGGACGACTAGGCCAATCGCCCGGAATGGCACCAGGACGCCGCTGAACCCGCCCAGCTACGTTGTAGTCAGGCATTCAAAGACGTCCCTCGCCCTCGTAGCTCAGGGGATAGAGCACGGCTCTCCTAAAGCCGGTGTCGCAGGTTCGAATCCTGCCGGGGGCACGTCAGACGCTATTTTCGCTGCCACCTAAATCAGCCGATGTTTATTCGTCGTTTGCGATTCGAAATCCGGTGCCCCTCAAGGGAGCATCACACGTTCAAATCGCTCAACTCTCTTACTAAGTTGCGGTTCAGCTCCGAGCTGGCAGGGCGCTGGCCCCGGGACCGCGGGCGTCGTCGACGTACCTGCTCGTCAATACGAGCCACGCGACGAAGCTCGACGACGCACCATAGCGCTCCGGCGGTCGTGCCGAGTACGGCGACCAACACCGTGATCGCGAGCCATTCGTAATGTCCGTAGGCCGCGACTGCCGCAGTGCTTATCATCCCGGACACCCCGACGGTGACCAGGATGAGCCCCGGCCATAACAGGTTGTCCTTCATCGTCATGCCAGCGTGCGGTTGCGTGGTCCGAAAATGATCGGTCGGATCGTGATGCCTGTCTCCCATCACCCTCTCCCTCGGTCGTCGGACGAGATAGCGGCATGTGTTACTCATAAATACGATCGTCGTCGGCATAAGGTTCGGCGGACCTGGGGAGAATTCTCAGTTTCGAGGCAGTTGCCCGGAAAAGACCGGCCCTCAATTCGGGCATTTGCCCGTCGAATCCTTCGAGAAAATTGGACCTCAGTCCGGATCGCCGACTACACGCTCAATAAAATGCTGGGTATCCCCGCGCAGCGCCGGGAGCCAGGGGGCCGGCCGCCGGATATGGCCCGGATGCGGCAAAATCCTCTCGCTACGCAGGGACCGCGGGGTCGAAAGCGCAGTCGCCATCGAGCATCCAAAGCGCTAACTCTAAGCATCCCAACGAAGAGCCGAGCGCTGTGTCGTCTAGTTAAGGTCTGACTCCGTAACCTTCGCCGTCGTCGGCCAGATAGATCACGTCGTACCAGCGTTGAGGCGGTTGGGCGCCGGTGTCGTACTCCTCGGTGGCGGTTGCCCGCTCCAGCCGAACATCCGTCAAAAGCGGATGGTGCACGCGGATGTAGTCTTCGAGCTCAGCAAGCAGCGCGTCGCCCGTCAGTGTCATGTCCGCAAGCGCCTTTGCTTCACGCTTCGCCCAACTCACGCGTACATATTGCCCCGGCCGTTGCGGCCGGCGCCGTCGCGCTGGGTTATGTTGCCATCCGCCCGTCGAGCATGATGCCGAGCCGGACGGCGCCGTCGCGGCGGCGCACGCCCTCGATGCGGACCTCGATGTCTGGCCGCCGCGGCTTAGCGGCAGTCGACGTGGCCGGGTTCTCGAAAGTGATCATCGTCGATCTCCTCTCTCGCTAGGTCCCCGCTTCATTCAGGGTGCGACATCTTTACCGACTATTCGGGGTGCGACACGATCACGATTAGGGCAAGACGGTGTGCATCAGCATCACGTCGTATGCCGACCACAGCGACAGGTTGAAGTACAGGTCCCGCCCCGACGACCAGGGGTGAATCATCGGCGCATAGATGCCGCCGGGCATAGAGAACGCCGACACGAGCGGTTGCTCGGGGCTCCACGGCCCCTGCGGCGTCGGCGCGGTGCGTGCGACCACGTCGTTGCTGCCACCGTTGGTGTAGAGCACCAGGTATTGCTTGAGATAGCTGTTGTATTGGGCCGACATTTCGCCCACCGGTCCCGGGAAGATCGGCGTCGCCGCGCCCGGGTTGTTGGGCACCCAGCGGCCGCCGTTGTCGCCGTTCCAGTACTGGTACTTGGTGATGTCGGGCAACTGACCCGGCGGCACCCGCGACAGGAATGCCGCACCGCCCCGTCCCGACGGGGTCCCGAATTGATACAGGTAACCGTCGTTGCCTTTCATGAAGGCACCCATTTGGAAATTTTCATTGCCGGGGGTGAACCCGGCTCCCGGAATGGCGTCCGCGGAGGCCGTGCGGATCGAGGTGGGGAAGATTCCCCAGTTCTGGCCGTTGTCGTTGGACCGCGCGATCGCCGAGTAGTTCGTACTCCATTCGCCGTCTCGGCCCCACTGCCGGATCGACATGTAGCTCATGTACTGCGTTCTGCCGATCGAGATGCCGGCCGTCGGAATGATCCCCGTCTCGTGGCCTGCCTTGTGGATGGTGTTGACGACCTGCTTGGACAGGCTCGTCGCCCACACGGGTGAACCGGAGTACCGGTCGTTGGGGATGCCGTCCGCGATGTGGATTCCGTGTGACAGATCCCGGTCCGAGCTGCGGAACAGCGTGTTGTAGCGCCACTGCTGACCCTTGACTTTGCAGTAGCCGAAGGTGTCGCCGAAGGCCATCAGGACCTGACGGTTCACGGGATCCCCGTTGTCCCAAGCGATACCGAGGTCGGTGCCGGAGATGCTGAAACGCTGCAGGGTCTTGTTCGGGCCGTCGGGTCCGGTCACCCAGTCGACGAGCGACGTGGGCGCCCCGGCAATCGAGACGGGCGGCGCCTCCGCCGGCGGCTGCGGCGGCGGGACCGGGGCCGCGTTGGGCTGCAGCTGACCGGCGTTGGGCGGTTGCGGCAGACCGGGGACGGGAGGATTCGGCCCGGGCGGAAGGACCTCCGCTTGCGGTCTCATCGGCGCGACCTGTCGAGGGATCGCCGGCTTGAGGAATGAGGAGATCAGCGGTCCCAACTTGGGCAGCGGCGCCTGGTCGTTCGTGTGGGTGGGTCTGCGCCCGGTGGGCGGTTGAACGACCGGCTGGGGTGCAGGCATCGCCGGCGGCGCGGCGGGCGGCTCCACATTCGCTTCCGGCGCTCCGCACGGGGTGGCATTGGCCGTCGGCGCCGGGCCGACCACGTAGACGAGTCCGACAGCGGCCGCCGACGCCATCGATAGCGACACACTTCGAAGAATCGCCGACATGTAACACCTTTCGAGCTGCGGGGACACCGCATTGACGTCCGTAGTTGGCTCATGTGACGATAGTGATTAGTGCGACTGTTGTGACTAGTGATGCGGCGATAGGTACGCATCCGTGACCGCGTCGAAACCCGCCGGGCGGGCACCACGGTCCTGGTCACCCGCTCCCCAGCGATGGCCGGCGCGGCCCTTCCGCCCGGACGGCTCCCGCCCGTGGCATCCGCCGCGGAAGGCGCCGCGCGAGTGTTGGCCCGCGTCGCAGCGATCAGCCAACCCGGCCGTCGCCCAAGGGGACGGGCACGTCCGCACGCGCCCGATTCGCGGTGACGGGTGCGGCCCACAAACCCGGGTGCGAGACGCCGGCGAGAAACCCGAAGACCTCAAAATGTTTTCGCCCTCACGCGATCAGGTTGAGTCCGCATGTTTGTCTGCCGCCGTACGGGGCAATGTTCCATGAGAGGCGAACGCGTCGGCCGGCCTTCGCGTACGCCTAGGTCCCGTCGGTTCAGCCCGAGAGCCGACGGGGCCGCCCTCATTTCGGGCACCTTTTCGACCGCGACCGCCCGCGATACGCCTGAACGACGAGGTTTTCCAGGAGTACCGTGCGGCGTATGGATGACTCGGCGGGTGTGTGGATCCTGGGCGGCTGGCAAACCGATTTCGCCCGCAACCTCACCAAGGAGGGCCGCGACTTCGCCGACCTCACCGCGGAGGTCGTCGAGGGCACGCTCGCCTCTGCCAAGGTCAACGCAGCCGACATCCAAGTGGTCCACGTCGCGAACGCCTTCGGGGAGATGTTCGCCGGCCAGGGCCACCTTGGGGCGATGCCGGCCACGGTTTGCGCCGACCTCTGGGACACTCCGGCCTCCCGGCACGAGGCGGCGTGCGCGTCCGGCAGCATCGCGACGCTGTCGGCGATGGCCGACCTGCGCTCGGGCGCCTATGACACCGCACTGGTGGTGGGGATCGAGCTCGAGAAGACGGTGCCCGGCGACACCGCGGCCCAGCACCTGGGTGCGGCCGCGTGGACAGGCCACGAGGGCGCCGACGCCCGTTACCTGTGGCCGTCGATGTTCGCCGAAGTCGCCGACGAATACGACCGGCGCTACGGCCTGGACGACGCACACCTGCGGGCGATCGCGCAGCTGAACTTCGCCAAAGCGCGGCGCAACCCCAACGCCCAGACCCGCACGTGGACCGTCCCCGACCCCATTACGGACGACGACACAACCAACCCAATCACCGAGGGCCGGTTACGGCGCTTCGACTGCAGCCAAATGACCGACGGCGCAGCGGGATTGGTTTTGGTCGGCGACGCCTATCTGCGCGACCACCCCGATGCGCGCCCCATCGGCCGCATTGAGGGCTGGGGACACCGGACGGTGGGACTGGGTCTGCGGCAGAAACTGGACCGAGCCGTCGATAACCCTTACGTCCTTCCCCATGTGCGGGCCGCGGTGCGCGACGCGCTGGGCCGCGCCCGCCTGACCTTGGACCACCTCGACGGCTACGAGGTGCACGACTGCTTCACCCCCAGCGAGTATCTGGCCATCGACCACATCGGGCTGACCGGCCCCGGAGAGTCGTGGAAGGCCATCGAAAACGGTGAGATCGAGATCGGCGGCCGGCTGCCGATCAACCCCAGCGGCGGACTGATCGGCGGCGGCCATCCGGTCGGAGCCTCCGGCGTGCGCATGCTGCTCGATGCGGCCAAGCAGGTCAGCGGCGCGGCCGGGGAGTATCAGGTCGAGGGCGCCAAGACATTCGGCACCCTCAACTTCGGCGGCAGCACCGCCACCACGGTGAGTTTCGTTGTCAGCACGGCAGAAAGCGTGTGACATGGATGTTGAGATCGTCGGCAAATTCCTGTCCACCCTGCCCGAAGACGACGACCACCCGTACCGGACCGGACCGTGGCGTCCCCAGACCACCGAGTGGGACGCCGACGACCTCACCGCCGTCGAGGGGGAAATCCCGCGCGACCTGGATGGCATCTACCTGCGCAACACCGAAAACCCGCTGCACCCTGCGCTGAAGACCTATCACCCGTTCGACGGCGACGCCATGCTGCACATGGTCGGCTTCCGCGACGGAAAAGCCTTCTACCGCAACCGCTTTGTTCGCACGGACGGCTTCGTGGCGGAAAACGAAGCCGGCGGACCGCTCTGGGCGGGGCTGGCCGAACCGGTGCAACTGGCCAAGCGCGAGGACGGCTGGGGCGCCCGTACCCGGATGAAGGACGCGTCGAGCACCGACGTCATCGTGCATCGGGGCGTTGCACTGACCAGCTTCTACCAGTGCGGCGACCTGTACCGGGTCAATCCGTACTCGGGCGAAACGCTGGGCAAGGAGAGCTGGAGCGGGCGCTTTCCGACCGACTGGGGTGTGTCCGCGCACCCGAAGGTGGACGGCAAAACCGGTGAGTTGCTGTTCTTCAACTACAGCAAGCGAGAGCCGTACATGCGCTACGGCGTGGTCGACGACAACAGCGAGTTGGTCCACTACGTCGACATCCCGCTGCCCGGGCCGCGCTTGCCGCACGACATGGCGTTCACCGAAAACTACGTGATTCTCAACGACTTTCCGTTGTTCTGGGATCCCGCCCTTCTCGAGCACGACGTGCACGTGCCGCGCTTTCATCCCGACATCCCGTCGCGGTTTGCGGTTCTGCCCCGTCGGGGTGGAACCGGCGACATCCGATGGTTCGAAGCGGACCCGACATTCGTGCTGCACTTCGTCAACGCCTACGAGGACGGCGACGAGATTGTGCTCGACGGCTTCTTCGAGGGCGATCCTTCGCCAGCTGACACCGGTGGATCGAAGTGGGACAAGCTTTTTCGGTTCCTGGCGCTCGATCGCCTGCAGTCGCGGCTGCACCGTTGGCGTTTCAACCTCGCCACCGGGGCGGTACGGGAGGAGCGGCTTTCGGAGTCCATCACCGAGTTCGGCACCATCAACCCGGACTACGCCGCAGGCGACTACCGCTACGCCTATGCCGCCACCGGCAAGCCGGGCTGGTTCTTGTTCGACGGGCTGGTCAAACACGACCTGCGCACCGGAAACCAACAGGAATTCCGCTTCGGCGACGGCGTCTATGGAAGCGAAACGGCAATGGCGCCACGGGTCGGAGCCACCGGCGAGGACGACGGTTACCTGGTCACCCTCACCACAGACATGAACACCGACGCCTCCTATTGCGTGATCTTCGACGCCGCCCGGATCGCTGATGGCCCGGTGTGCAAACTCCAACTGCCGGAGCGCATTTCGAGCGGAACCCATTCGACCTGGGCGCCCGGCCACCAGCTGCGGCGCTGGGATACCGCCGAGTCGGCGGCAAGCGCGGTCGGGTTGTGATGGGCGCCCAGAATCCCCGCCGCACCACGCACTGGCCGATGCAACTGGCGTCGATCGGCGGCTTACGTTTCGCGCGCCGGTCGGCGAACTTCCACGAGACGGTGCGGTTCTACCGCGACCTGGTGGGCTTGCCGCTCTTCGAGACCTTCGGCGAGAGCTACGGCAGCAACGGCGCCATCTTCGGACTGCCCAGCTGGAACCTGACCCTGGAGATCGTGGAATCCGTCGAGCCCGTCGCCGTGGACCACCACGAACAGCTGTGCCTGTACTTCCCCGACCAGCAGGCGCAACAGACGGCGATCGCCCGGCTGCAAGCGGCGGGCATCGAACCCGTCGAACAGCATCCGTACTGGGCGGCGACGGGTGCCGTCACGTACCGCGACCCGGACGGTCGCGAAATCGTGTTCGCGCCCTTCGTGTTCGGCGTCAACGAGCCGAGCGACAGCTCGGCCTCGGGAACGCACGAGTTCCCGTCGCCCTGAGGCCTCAGCGGCCGGACCGACCGGAAGCCAGGGCCGCGATGACCGCCGCAATCGAGCAGACCACCGCACAGACAGCCGCGACCGCGCCGACGTACAGGCCATATTGGGCCGATACCGGCGGATTCACGTTGAGCTTGTAGTACCACGCCGTCAGCGCGACGATCAGCAGCGAAATCACCAGCGCGCCAACCGAAGCAAGCCTGACCGACAATCCGCGGCCCACCATCGCCCCGGTGACCAACAGCGCGGAGGAAAGCAGCACGATGAGCTGGCCCGCGCCGAACCCCCGCGGCAGTTCCAAGTTCCCGTGGGCGCCTCCGATGGCGTTTGCCCAGCCCCCGCCGTTGACCGCCGTCGTCAACCACGGCAGCCACGCGCTGGCCGAAATCACCAACGCGAAGAGCGCCACCAGCCAACCAGGGCGCAGCCGGCGAGTCATGCAAGCGAGATTAGCCGACGTGGGACCGACCTCGGCGCCGTCACGCTCGCGTGGCGCCCGTCGGTCAGCGACGACCGCCAGAGCCGTTCATCCCGGGGTCGGGGCGGGTGAATACCGTGACGAAGTTCTGCAGCGACATGTCGATGTCGCCACGCAGCGCGGCGGCGACGATCATGCCGATCGGCCCGAACAGGGCGGGGCCACCGAGGTGGACGTCGAAGCTGACGACCGAGCCCTCTTCCGCGGGCTGAACTTTGGCCATCAGCTTGACCTTGACGCCGCCGACGCCGTCACCGTTGAGCGTCATGCCTTCCGGCGGCTTGTAGCGCACGACCGTCCACCTGATCCGGTTGTACATGCCCTTGACTTCGACGATCGACTCCACGACGGTGCCCTTGTCGATGTCGTCGGGCAGTTTGCTGCGCCATACCCGGTGGATGGTCAGCCAATCCTTAAACCGGGATAGGTCGGAGGCATGCTTCCAGGCCACCTCGGGTGGCAGCGGGACGTCGATGGATCCGGAGAGTTTCGCCATGAGCTCAGTTCTGGTCGTCGCCTTTAGCCGCGGTCCCGGCCGCTTTCTTGGCCTCTTCTTGCACTTTGTGGATGGTGTCGGAGTACTTGCCCTGCGTCTTCTCGTCGACGAATTCGCCGGCCTTGTCGATCGCGGTTCCGACCTTGTCGGCATTCTGCGACAAAAGGTCTTTGGCCTTGTCCAGGAATCCCATGTACCCGTCCTTTCCCCGCCGAAATCCTACTTGGCGCCCGTTAGCGCCACAGTCGCGGCTGCACGCCCAGCACCCGCGCCCGGATCCACCACATCGCCTCGATGGCGCCGGCGCCCAGTAGGCCGATTCCCACTGCGGTCGACGTCACCACGACATCGGAGGGATCGAGCAGAAACGCCCGGCGGGCCAGCGGGATGCTGAAGATCACCACGTAGGCCAGGCCGGAGCCGAGCACCAGCGCGACCCGCCACCACTGGTAGGGGCGCGCGACCACCGCGAGCACCCACAGCGCCGTCATCAGCAGCGTGATTAGGGCCGCGGTCGACGCCTGCGCCTGTTGCTGGAACGTCGCGTGCCGGCCGTGATAGGCCAACAGGTAGGACCCGAAAGTCGCGGTGCCGACGATGAGCCCGGAGGGCAGCGCCGAGCTCAGCACCCGCCGCACGAAGCCCGGGTAGGCGCGTTCGTTATTGGGGGCGAGCGACAGGATGAACGACGGGATCCCGATGGTGAACCACGCCGCGATGGTGACGTGTATCGGCTGAAACGGGTACAGCAAGGGATCGGCTTTGAGCGGTTTGGCGAACAGGCATTCGATGCCGACCAGCAGCGCCAGCAACACCGAGTAGACGGTCTTGGTCAAGAACAGGTTGGCGACCCGCTCGATGTTGCCGATCACCCGCCGGCCCTCGCCGACGACATACGGCAGGGTGGCAAACCTGTTGTCCAGCAACACGATCTGCGCGACCGCGCGCGACGCCGGGCTGCCGGCACCCATCGCGACACCGATGTCGGCATCCTTGAGCGCCAGCACGTCGTTGACGCCGTCACCGGTCATCGCGACCGTATGCCCGTGCGATTGCAGGGCGTGCACCATCGCCCGCTTCTGGTCGGGCCGCACCCGGCCGAACGTGGTGTAGGCGTCCAGCGTGTCGGCCAATTGCGCGGGCTCCGCCGGCAGCCGCCGCGCGTCCATCGTCTCCCCGCGCAGCCCGAGCTTGTCGGCGACGGCGCCGACCGACACCGCGTTGTCGCCGGAAATGACCTTGACCGAAACACCCTGCCCGGCAAAATAATTCAGTGTGTCCGCGGCATCGGGGCGCACCCGCTGCTCGAGCACCACCAGCGCGACGGGGGTGACGCGGCCCGGCGCGTCCGGATGGTCGACGGCGACGTCGCCGGTGCCGACCAGCAGCACCCGCAAACCCTGCGCGCCGATCCGCTCGGCCTGTTCGGCCGCCGCCGACGCCGGATCGAGCAGCACATCCGGCGCTCCGATCACCCAGTTGCCGTTATCCCCGAAGGACACCCCGCTCCACTTGGTGGCCGACTTGAACGGCGCGGTGGCCGTGGCGATCCAGCCGGGTGGACGCCCATAGCTCTCGGCGATCGCCTGCATGCTCGCATTGGGGCGCGGGTCGGCGGCGGCCAACGCCGCCAGGGCGTCGGTGACCCTGTGCCGCTGTGCCGCTTCGAGTTCCTCGACACCCGCGACACGCATGCCGTTCTCGGTCAGGGTGCCCGTCTTGTCCGCGCAGACCACATCGACCCGGGCGAGTCCCTCGATCGCGGGCAGCTCCTGCACGAGACACCGGCGCTGCCCGAGCCGGACCACCCCGACGGCGAACGCGACCGACGTCAGCAAGACCAGGCCTTCGGGCACCATCGGGACCAATGCACCCACGGTCCGGAGCACGGACTGCCGCCAGCCCGCGTGCGTGGTGAAGAACTGGGTGTAGATCGTCAGCAGGCCGGCCGGCACCAACAGGTAGGTGATGAACTGCAGGATCCGGTTGATCCCGTTGCGCAGTTCGGATTTGACCAACGTGAACTTACTGGCCTCTTCGGCGAGCTTGGCGGCGTAGGCCTCCGGCCCGACCTTGGTGGCGCGGTAGGCGCCCGCGCCGGCGACGACGAAGCTGCCCGACATGACCGCATCACCGGTGGCCTTGGCCATCGGGTCGGCCTCGCCGGTCAGCAACGACTCGTCGACCTCCAGATTCGCCTCTTCGACGATCTGGCCGTCGACGACGACTTGGTCCCCGGGCCCGAGTTCGATGATGTCGTCGAGCACCACCTCGGAGGGCAACAGCGTGCGCGTCCCGGATTGCCTGCGCACCAACGGTTTCGCCTGCCCGACGATGGCGAGCGCATCCAGCGTTCGTTTGGCACGAATCTCTTGGACCATGCCGATGACGCTGTTGGCGATGATGAGCAGGCCGAACATCCCGTTGATCAGCGAGCCCGTCGCCAGCACGATCAGCAGCAACACCCCCAGGATCGCGTTGATCCGGGTGAAGACGTTGGCCCGCACGATGTCGGCGATGCTGCGGGTGGCGCGTTCGCGGACCGCGTTGCTCTTGCCCTCGGCGACCCGCTGCGCCACCTCGGCATCGGTCAGACCGGCGATCATCGGGTGAACGTTCCCAGCTTGTCCGAGTCGTAGTACTCCAGGTTGAGCGTCCGTCCCGCGAAGGTGGCCTTGGAAATCGTTCCGGGCGGGGCGTTTTCGTCGGTCAGACCGAAGGTGAAGGTGTCGCCGTCCCAGTGCGTCAGCGTGACCGTCCGGTTCTTGGGGCCCATCGCCAGCTGCAGGGAGCCGTCGTGTTCGGTGACGACGGCCGGGCCCCAGTAGTCGCTGGCATACACGCCCGCGTAGTCGCTGAGCGGCCTGGCCGGCGCGGGGTTGGCCGGCGGCTGCTTGCCGACCAGCGACCCCTCCGGGTTGTTCAGCCAGCCGATCGCCTTCCGGTACAGAGCCCCCCAGTCCTCACGAATCTGGCCGTACTGGACAACATCCATGAATTCGGCGGTCAACGTCTCCGGGATGCCATAGGGCGCGCCATTCGTCAGCGCGATGATGCCCAAGTCCTCCGAGGGCATCACCACGAAGTTTGTCGCCGCCCCCAAATCGAAAGCGCCGGAATGACTGTATTCGGTGCGGCCCGACGAGTCGACCGACGCGTTGAAGCCGTATCCGTAGAACCCCGAGCGCGCCTTGGGCGTCTTCGCGGGCACCGAAACCGTCTGCGGGCTGGTGGCGGCCAGCAGGGCTTCCGGCGACGCGATCCGCTGTCCGTTGTACGTTCCGTTGCCCAGCAACATCATCAGCCAGTGGGCCATGTCGTTCACCGACGAGCTCACCCCGCCCGCGGGTGACTGTGGATCGGGGTCCCGCTGGAATCGGGCCTCCCATCTGTCGGCGATCTTGATGTGGTTGACCGCATGGTTGGGTCGTGCGACGAAGTCGGCGAACCGCGAACTGGTCGATGTCATCCCCAGGGGGCGGTAGAGCACCTCGTTGGACAGGTCCTCCCATGACTTGCCCGCCGCGGCGGCCACCGCCTCGGCCGCCGCGGTTACCCCATAGTTGGTGTAGGCGTAGCTGGTTCGAAACGGAGCCAACGGCAAGTACTTCAGCCGTTCGAGGGTCTGCCGACGGTCGTAGCCCAAGTCTTCGAGTTTGTCACCGGCATGGTCGGGCAGCCCGGAGCGATGCGAATACAGGTCGGCGACGGTGACGTGGCCCGTGACGTAGGGATCGCTCAGCGTGAACCACGGTAGCTTCGACGCCACCGGGGTGTCCCATGCGACGACGTTGTCACTGACTTCGTGCGCGACCACCGTCGAGCCGACCGACTTGGACACCGAAGCCAACTGGAAAACGGTGTCGGCGTCCACCTTGTTGTCCTGGCCCTGCCCCTTGCTCACATCCTTGATGCCGAACCCCTTGACGTACAGCACCTTTCCGCCGTGGACGATGGCCACGGCCATGCCCGGGACGCCGGTACTCTTCATCAGGTCGCCGACGAGGCCGTCGACCTTGGCGACCGCTTCGTCGACGCGGCCGGCGGGGATCGCGAGACCCGACACCTCGTTGGGCGGCGCGTCAGAGAGCGCGGGCGGGCTGGATACCGGTTGGGCGGGCCCGCATCCGGTCAGGCCGAGCAGCACCGTGGCAACGGCCGCGGCCGCGCGTTTCGTCATGGCGGAACTTTAGCGTGGGGAGGTTGGCGGACCCCTGAATCAGAGCCGCCACCAGGGGTTCGATTTCGGCGGCGCCGCGGGATCGATGCGTTGGCCGGGGGCGGGGACCGCAACTTTGACGTGTTCCGGTTCCGCGGCGGCGAGCAGGCGTTCAACCGGCTCGGCCCACGGGTGGGGGGCCAGCCGGAATGTGCCCCAATGAATCGGCACTAGCAGTCCGTCACCTGTGAGGTCCAGGTGCGCCCGTACCGCTTCCTCGGGGTTCATGTGGACGTCGGGCCACGCGGTGTTGTAGGCGCCGATGGGCAACAGCGTCAGGTCGAACGGCCCATGGTCGGCGCCGATCTGCGCGAAGCTCTTGGTGTAGCCGGTGTCGCCGCCGAAGTAGGCGCGATGATTCGGACCGATGAATGTCCACGACGCCCACAGCGTGGTATTGCGATCCAGGAAGCGACCCGAAAAGTGCCGCGCCGGCAGGCAAGTCACGGTCAGCTCGTCGACCAGGCCGCTCTGATGCCAGTCGAGCTCGACGATGCGGTGCTCCGGCATCCCCCACGCGCGCAGGTGAGCGCCGACACCGAGCGGCACGAAGAACGGGGCCCGCTGCGTGCGGGCCAGCGCCGTCACCGTGTCCATATCGAGGTGGTCGTAGTGGTCATGGCTGATCACCACCGCGTCGACGGCGGGCAGCCCTTCCAGTTGCACCGGCGGCGGGTGCAGCCGCTGCGGTCCGACGATGTCCGACGGTGAGCACCGGTCGCTCCAGACCGGGTCGGTGAGCACCCGGTAACCGTCGATCTCCAGCAGCGCCGTCGAGTGACCGAACCAGCTGACGGCGAGCCGGCCGGGGTCACCGTCGAAGATCGCGGGAGCGGCCAACGGGATTGGCGCCGAAGGCCGGCTCACGCCCCGACTGCCGATGAGCTCCCAGGCGACGAGCCGCAGTTCTTCGCGATCCATCATGAAATTGGAGGCGGGGTCGAGGTTGACGAACGCGCCGTCGCGGTAGTTCGGTGACCGCTCCGCCATCGCCCTGATCGCGGCGGGGTGGGCGCCGAGGGCCGCCGGTGCGCCGTGCAGCGCCCGCACCACCCAGCTGCCGGCCACCAGCGAAGCCGTGCCGGCGGCCAGTCGCAGCGCCCCCCGCAGCATGACGGTCAGGCCCCCTGGAACTTCGGCGGTCGCTTCTCGATGCGGGCGACCTGGGCCTCGATGACGTCCTGGCTGCCCCACGCCCTGTCGAACAGCTCCTTGTGCACCGGCCCGGCCTCCTCGATGGCGCCGTCGTCGTTCAGCACGCGCTTGGCATGCTGAATCGCCAGCGGTGCCAGGCCGGCGATCTCGGCGGCCCACGCTTGGGCGTCGGCCAGCGTTCCGATGCGGTTGGCCATTCCGGTCTGCAGCGCGGCGTCGGCGGTCAGCTTCTCCGCGGCCAGCAGCATCGCGCGGGCTCGCCCGTGCCCGACCAGCGAAGACAACCGGCGGATGCTCCAGTTATCAAGCGCCAGACCGTATTTCGATGTCGGGAACTGGAAGAACGCGTCCGGTGCGACGACCCGCAGATCGCACTGCATGGCCAGCTGCAGGCCCGCGCCGATGGCGGGGCCGTTGATGGCGGCGATCACCGGGATCAGCGTGGTATCCATCACCTTGTGCAGCTCGATGAGCCGGTCCGGATAGTCGGCGGCAAACGCGTCGCCGCTCAGGTCGGCGCCGGCGCAGAACGCGGTGCCCTGGCCGGTCAGCACGATGGCACGGACGGAGCCGTCGCTCGCCTTCTGGAACGCCTCCCGCAGCTCCTCGACGAGCTGGGAATTCAGCGCGTTGCGGCGCTCGGGCCGCTGCAGCTCAATCGTCAGCACGGCTTCGGCCTGGGTAACACCGATCATGGCAGCCACCCTATATAGCCTCGTGTCGTGAGTCGTATCACGGCTGCTCAGCTGCGCGACGCGGTGCTGGACGAGGGCTCCTTCATCCGGTGGGACAGCGAGCCGCTCGCGGTGCCGGTCAGCGAGGCCTACGCGCGAGAGCTGGCCGACGCGCGGGCGGCCACCGGCCTGGACGAATCGGTGCTGACCGGCGAGGGACGCATCTACGGACGCCGGGTCGCGGTGGTGGTCTGCGAGTTCGGCTTCCTCGGCGGCTCGATCGGGGTGGCCGCGGCCGAACGGATCACCGCCGCGGTGCAGCGAGCGACCGCCGAAGGCCTGCCGCTGCTGGCCTCGCCGAGCTCCGGCGGCACCCGCATGCAGGAGGGCACCGTCGCCTTCCTGCAGATGGTGAAGATCGCCGCCGCCGTCCGCCTGCACAAGCAGGCCCACCTGCCCTACCTGGTCTACCTGCGCAATCCCACCACCGGCGGGGTGTTCGCGTCGTGGGGTTCGCTCGGCCATGTCACCGTCGCCGAACCGGACGCGATGATCGGCTTCCTCGGGCCCCGGGTGTACCAGCTGCTCTACGGCGAACCGTTCCCCGAAGGCGTCCAGACGGCGGAGAACCTGCAGCGCCACGGCGTGATCGACGGGGTCGTCCCGGTTGGCGAGCTGCGCCGGACGCTGGATCGCGCGCTGACCGTCATCGCCGACCCACCCGATCCCCTACCGGCGGCGGCGCCGGCCGAACCGCTCCCCGACGTGCCGGCGTGGGACTCGGTGGTGGCGTCCCGCCGCCCCGACCGGCCGGGTGTCGGGCTGCTGCTACGCCACGGCGCCACCGATCGGGTACTGCTGTCGGGCACGGGGCAGGGAGAAGCGGCGACGACCCTGCTAGCGCTGGCCCGTTTCGCCGGTCAGCCCGCGGTGGTGCTCGGACAGCAGCGGGTGACGGGCGGGACGGTGGGGCCCGCGTCGCTGCGCGAGGCCCGGCGCGGCATGGCGCTGGCCGCCGAGCTGCGCCTTCCGCTGGTGCTGGTGATCGACACCGCCGGTCCCGCGCTGTCGGCCGAGGCCGAACAGGGCGGGCTGGCCGGCCAGATCGCCCAGTGCCTGGCCGAGCTGGTGACCCTCGATACCCCGACGGTGTCGGTGCTGCTCGGCCAGGGCAGCGGCGGGCCGGCGCTGGCGATGGTGCCCGCCGATCGGGTGCTGGCCGCGCTGCACGCTTGGCTGGCGCCGCTCCCGCCCGAAGGCGCCAGTGCGATCGTCTTCCGAGACACCGCCCACGCCGCCGAACTTGCCGCGGCGCAAGGCATCCGGTCGGCCGACCTGCTGGCGTCGGGCATCGTCGACGCCGTCGTGCCGGAGCATCCCGACGCCGCCGACGAGCCGGTCGAGTTCTGCCAGCGACTCTCGCGCGCCATCGCCGCCGAGGTGCACACGCTGCGGGCGCTCCCCGCGGGCGAACGGTTGACGGCCCGCTTGCAGCGCTACCGCCGCATCGGATTGCCCTGACATTTCGCCGAGCGCTTCACGACACGTAAGCCACGCACACGACACGCCGCAAAACGTCACCGTGGTTTACGTCTCGCGAGTCAGCCGTCCGGCAGCCCGAGGTAGCGCTGAATGGTCGGGCCGAGCCAGTCGACGATCTCGTCGCGGGTCATCTCCACGATCGGGGGTAGCCGTAACACGAAGCGGCACAACGCCATCCCCAGGATCTGGGTCGCGATCAGCCCTGCCCGCACAGCGGAATCTTGCGGCGGCACGAAGGAAGCCACCAGCGGCTGGATCTGGCTTCCGAAGATTTCCTGCATCCGTTGGGCCGCTTCGCCGTTGGTGGCGCTGGACCGCAGCAGGATGACGAGCGCCTCGTCGCCCTCCCAGCGTTCGAGAAAGTGCCGGACAAGCGACCGCCCGACCTGCGCCGGGTCGGTCGAGGCGAGGTCGGGAAACCGCAAGTCGAACTCGGCCGCCGCGGCGAACAGCTTGTCCTTGCTGCCGTAGTACCGCATGACCATCGCGGGATCGATGCCCGCGTCGGCGGCGATCGCCCGAATGGTCGCGCCCTGAAAGCCGGCCGCGCCGAACCGCTCGCGGGCCGCCGCCAGAATCACCGCCTTGGTCTCCTCCGACGACCTTCTCATGCCAACGAGTGTAGGCCAACAACTGTTGACATTGCGCCAGCGGCGCGCAAGCATGGAGGTATGCCAACAAGCGTTGACTTAACTCACCAGGGAGAGGAGCGGACCATGAAAGACACCGATGTCCTGGTGGTAGGCGCGGGCCCCACCGGCCTCACGCTCGCCGCCACACTGCTCAGCCGCGGAATTCGGGTAGTGGTGGTCGACAAGTTGGCCGAGGGCGCGAACACGTCCCGCGCCGCCGCCGTCAACGCCCGCACCCTCGAGGTGCTCGAGGAGCTCGACGTGGCCCGGCGCATGGTCAAGGCGGGGCTGATCGCGCCGCGATTCACCATGCGGGAGGGCCGGCGCATCCTGATCCCCGTCGACTTCAGCGAGCTGCCGACGGACCATCCCTACACCCTGATGCTGTCCCAGGCCGACACCGAGCGGCTGCTGCTCGAGCGGCTCCAGGAGTTGGGCGGCGACGTGGTCCGCCCCAAGACACTGAGCCGCATCAGCCAGGACGCCACCAGCGTGACGGCCACATTCGACGACGGCGACACCATCAGGGCCGCCTACGCCGTCGGGTCGGACGGCATGAACAGCACGGTCCGGACGCAAGCCGGAATCGGCTTCACCGGTGGGGAATTCGCCGAGGCTTTCACGCTCGCCGACGTGCGAGTGACCGGCGAAGCGCCCCGCAACGAGGTGATCCTGTTCTACGCCAAAGACGGCCTGACGGTGCTGGCCCCGCTGCCCGGCGACATTTTCCGTGTCGTCGCGCCGACCGCCGACGCGCCGCAGCTGCCGTCGGCGGAATTTGTGCAGGCACTCCTGGACACCCGGGGCTTCGGGCCGGGGCAGACGGTCGTCACCGAGCTGGTCTGGGGGTCGCGGTTCCACATCCACCACCGCGTCGCCGACACGTACCGCTCCGGCCGACTGCTGCTGGCCGGCGACGCGGCGCACGTGCACAGCCCGGCCGGGGGCCAGGGCATGAACCTCGGGATCACCGACGCAGTGGCGCTGGCCGGGGCGCTCGCCGAGGTTCTGGGGGACGGCCCGGACGCCGCGCTGGATGCCTACAGCACCGCGCAGCGCCGCCGCGCCGAGCGGGTGCTGAAACTGACTGGACGGCTGACCCGGGTCGCGACCCTGCCGCGCCCGTTGCGCCCCCTGCGCAACACGGGAATGCGCCAGGCCGCAGGGGTTCCCGCGGTGCGCCGGCAGCTGGCGGTGCGGCTGAGCGGACTCTCCACGGAATGACCCAAACCCTCACGGGGGCAACATCAATCGGACACAAATCGCCCCGGACGCGAATGCCGCGTCACACCAACCGATCTCGGGGTGACCCGCCCATCCCAACGGGCAGTCGCGGCCCAGCGTCGAAAACGTAACCTTTTAGGCATCGACGGCCCGGCCAGGGCACCGCCGCGATCAACAATCAGGCAAGATGGGCGGCATGGACACTGGTGGCATCTCACCCCGCGTCTTGGTCGTCGACGACGACTCTGATGTGCTCGCGTCGCTGGAACGCGGCCTGCGGCTGTCCGGATTCGAGGTGTCGACCGCGGTCGACGGCGCCGAAGCCTTGCGCAGCGCCACCGAGACCCGGCCGGACGCGATCGTGCTCGACATCAACATGCCGGTGCTGGACGGCGTCAGCGTCGTCACCGCGCTCAGGGCGATGGACAACGACGTCCCGGTCTGCGTGCTGTCCGCCCGCAGCTCGGTCGACGACCGGGTCGCCGGACTCGAGGCCGGCGCCGACGACTACTTGGTCAAACCGTTCGTGTTGGCCGAGCTTGTCGCGCGGGTGAAGGCGCTGCTTCGCCGTCGCGGCGCGACCGCCACCTCCTCCTCGGAAACCATCACGGTGGGCCCGCTCGAGGTGGACATCCCCGGCCGGCGCGCCCGCGTCAACGGCGTCGACGTCGACCTGACCAAGCGGGAGTTCGACCTGCTGGCGGTGTTGGCCGAGCACAAGACCGCGGTCCTGTCCCGCGCGCAGTTGCTGGAACTGGTGTGGGGTTACGACTTCGCCGCCGACACCAACGTCGTCGACGTGTTCATCGGGTACCTGCGCCGCAAGCTGGAGGCCAATGGCGGTCCCCGGCTGCTGCACACCGTCCGCGGAGT
Organism: Mycobacterium sp. 852014-50255_SCH5639931; assembly: GCF_001665605.1. GTDB lineage: Bacteria > Actinomycetota > Actinomycetes > Mycobacteriales > Mycobacteriaceae > Mycobacterium > Mycobacterium paraffinicum. The sequence continues at coordinate 295,251 of NZ_LZSV01000002.1, read as the reverse complement.
AGGGTTCGTGCTGCGTATGCAGTAACCAGGCGGGCCCCATGAACTTTCTATCCCGCATCCTGACCCGTACGCCTTCGCTGCGCGCCCGGGTCGTGGTCGCGACCGCCATCGGCGCCGCCATTCCCGTGCTCATCGTCGGGATCGTCGTCTGGGTGGGCATCACCAACGACCGCAAGGAACGGCTGGACCGCCGCCTCGACGAGGCCGCGGGATTCGCCATCCCTTTCCTGCCGCGCGGCCTCGACGAAATCCCGCGCTCCCCCAACGACAACGACGCCATCATGACGGTCCGCCGCGGCGACCAGGTCAAGTCGAACTCCTATGTGACGCTGCCCAAGCTGGACGTCGATTACGCCGACGCTTACGTCAAAGGCGTGCGCTACCGGGTGCGGACGGTGGAGATTCCCGCGCCGGAGCCCACGTCGCTGGCCGTGGGTGCGACGTATGACGCGACGCTCGCCGAAACCAACAATCTGCACCGGCGAGTACTGCTGATCTGTGGCTTCGCCATTGGCGCGGCGGCTGTGTTCGCCTGGTTGCTGGCCGCGTTCGCGGTGCGCCCGTTCAAGCAGCTGGCGCAGCAGACCCAATCGATCGATGCCGGCGACGAGGCACCGCGGGTCGAGGTGCACGGCGCCACCGAGGCCGTCGAGATCGCCGAGGCCATGCGGGGCATGCTGCAGCGCATCTGGGATGAGCAGATCCGGACCAAGGAGGCGCTGGCGTCGGCCCGCGACTTCGCCGCCGTGTCGTCGCACGAGCTGCGCACGCCCTTGACGGCGATGCGCACGAACCTCGAGGTGCTGGCCACCCTGGACATGCCCGACGACCAACGCAAAGAGGTGCTGAGCGACGTCATCCGCACCCAGTCGCGGATCGAGGCCACCCTGAGCGCCCTGGAGCGGCTCGCCCAGGGCGAACTGTCGACATCCGACGATCAGGTGCCGGTCGACATCACCGAGCTGCTTGACCGCGCCGCCCACGACGCGATGCGCATCTACCCCGACCTCGACGTGTCACTGGTGCCGTCGCCGACGTGCATCATCGTCGGATTACCGGCCGGACTGCGCCTGGCGGTGGACAACGCGATCGCCAACGCCGTCAAGCACGGCGGCGCGACCCGGGTCCTCCTCTCGGCGGTCAGCTCGCGCGCCGGGGTGGAGATCGCCATCGACGACAACGGCAGCGGCGTGCCCGAAGACGAACGCCAGGTGGTGTTCGAACGGTTCTCCCGCGGGTCGACCGCCTCCCATTCCGGGTCGGGCCTGGGGCTGGCGTTGGTGGCCCAACAGGCCCACCTGCACGGCGGAACCGCTGCACTGGAAAGCAGCCCGCTTGGCGGCGCCCGCCTGGTGCTGCGCCTCCCCGGCCCGAGCTAGCGCTTCGGGTGCCGGAGCGCGAGCGACACCGTCGGGATCTTCGTCGTGGCAGGCTCTGAATCGGCTATGGCACAAGGGTTTCGCCTCCGTCGGTTCGTTGGCCTGTGCTGCGCGCCCGGCGGGCGATGGGCAACCTAGCGATTCGGCCCACGCCCGGTCGGGCACACTGGAGCGATGGCCAACGGCAAGAAACCGACCGACAACGAAACCCTGGCACACATCCGCGACCTGGTCGCACAGGAGAAAGCCCTGCGGGAGCAGCTGCAACACCGCGACATCGCCGAATCGGAGGAACACGACCGCCTGCGCCGGCTGGAGGTCGAGCTGGACCAGTGTTGGGACCTGCTGCGACAGCGGCGGGCGCTGCGTGAAACCGGCGGTGACCCCCGGGAGGCCGAGGTTCGTCCGCCGGGCGAGGTGGAGGGCTACCTGAACTGAGCCATCACGCGGCAGATGGCGGTGCCTTGGACGCCATAGTGATTGGTGGCGGTCACAACGGCCTGGTCGCGGCGTCGTACCTGGCTCGCGCGGGCCTTCGGGTGCGGTTGCTGGAGCGGCAGGGTCACATCGGCGGTGCCGCGGTTTCGGCGCAGGCCTTCGACGGTGTCGGCGTCCGGCTCTCCCGCTACTCCTACCTGGTCAGCTTGTTGCCGTCCCGCATCGTCGCCGACCTGGGTGCGGCGGTGCGGCTGGCCCGGCGGCAGTATTCCTCGTACACGCCCGACCCCGACGCCGATGGCCGCAGTGGGCTGTTGATCGGTGCTGCCGGCGACACGTTCGCCGCGATCGGCGCCGGCCCCGATGAGCAGGGGTTCGCCTCCTTCTACCGACGCTGCCGACTGGTGACCCAACGGCTATGGCCGACACTGCTGGAACCGCTGCGCACCCGCGAGCAGGCCCGCCTCCATGTCTCGGGAAGCGGTGACCCCGAGGCGGCGGCCGCGTGGCACGCGATGATCGACGAGCCGATCGGGCATGCCATCACCGCCGCCGTACGCAACGACGTGGTCCGCGGTGTGATCGCGACCGACGCGCTGATCGGAACGTTCGCGCGCCTTGACGACCCGTCGCTGATCCAGAACGTCTGCTTCCTCTATCACGTGCTGGGCGGCGGCACCGGCGACTGGGATGTTCCCGTCGGCGGGATGGGCGCACTGACCGATGCCCTGGCAACGGCCGCCGTCGGCCACGGTGCCGAAATCATCACTGGCGCAGAGGTTTACAACGTCGAACCCGACGGCCTGGTGCGCTACCGCACCGGCGACGAGGACCACCTGATAAAGGGCCGGTTCGTCCTCGCCGGCGTCACACCCGCGGTCTTGGCAGGCCTGCTCGGCGAACGGCCGCCGACCCCCGCCCAGGGCGCGCAGGTCAAGGTGAACATGGTGCTGCGGCGACTGCCCCGATTGCGTGACGACGGCGTCAGCCCCGAACAGGCCTTCGCCGGGACGTTCCATGTGAACGAGACCTGGACCCAACTGGACGCCGGATATTCGCGCGCGGCCAACGGGAATATCCCGAATCCGCTACCGTGCGAAGCCTATTGCCATTCGCTGACCGACCCGAGCATCTTGTCGGCCGACCTGCGCGAATCGGGCGCCCACACGATGACGGTGTTCGGTCTGCACACCCCGCACTCGTTGTTCGACGGCAGCTACTCCGGCGCCCTGCGTGACCGGCTGACCGAGTCGGTACTGGCGTCACTGAATTCCGTTCTGGCCGAACCCATTCAGGACGTGTTGATGAGCGACGCTCAGGGCCGGCCGTGCATCGAGACGACGACCACCCTGGACTTGCACCGCACGCTCGGGATGACGGCCGGCAACATCTTCCACGGCGGCCTGTCGTGGCCGTTCGCGGACGACGACGACCCGCTGAACACGCCCGCACGACAATGGGGGGTGGCGACCTCCCACGAGCGGATCATGTTGTGCGGCTCCGGTGCCCGCCGCGGCGGCGCAGTGTCGGGCATCGGCGGGCACAACGCCGCCATGGCGGTATTGGCCTCGCTCTGCTGATGACCTGATCGGTGGCGACCCGCAGCGCCCGGCTACGCCGCGCTCGCGATCGCCACTAGCTCATCGGTGGCGACCCGCAGCGCCCGGCTACGCCGCGCTCGCGATCGCCACTAGCGCGCGTCGATGGTGGTGTAGTCGCGCTCGGTGTAGCCGGTGTAAATCTGGCGCGGGCGGCCGATCTTGCTGTCACCCTCGTCGTGCATCTCACGCCAGTGCGCGACCCAACCGGGCAGCCGGCCCAACGCGAACAGCACGGTGAACATCCGGACGGGGAAGCCGAGGGCCCGGTAGATCAGCCCGGTGTAGAAGTCGACGTTCGGGTACAGCTTGCGCTCGATGAAGTAGTCGTCGGTCAGCGCCGCCTCTTCCAATTCCTTGGCGATCTCCAGCAGCGGGTCGCCGCCGAGCTTGGCCAGGATCTTGTCGGCCTGTTCCTTGACGATGCGGGCGCGGGGGTCGTAGTTCTTGTAGACCCGGTGGCCGAAGCCCATCAGCTTGACGCCCTCTTCGCGGTTCTTCACCTTGCGGACGAACTCGCTGACGTCGTCGCCACTTTCGCGGATCTGCTCGAGCATCTCGAGCACCGCCTGGTTGGCTCCGCCGTGCAGCGGCCCCCACAGCGCGTTGATGCCGCCGGAGATCGAGGTGAACAGGTTGGCCCGCGACGACCCCACCAGCCGCACCGTCGACGTCGAGCAGTTCTGCTCGTGGTCGGCGTGCAGGATGAGCAGCATGTCCAGCGCCCGGACCACCTCGGGGTCGGCTTGATAGGGCTCTGCGGGCAGCCCGAACGTCATTCGCAGGAAGTTCTCCACCAGCGTCAGCTTGTTGTCCGGGTAGAGGAACGGCTGGCCGACGGACTTCTTGTAGGCGTACGCGGCGATGGTGGGCAATTTCGCGAGCAGGCGGATCGTCGACAGCTCGACCTGGTTGTTGTCCATCGGGTCGAGCGCGTCGGGATAGTAGGCGCTCAGCGCGTTCACCACGCTGGACAGCACCGGCATGGGGTGTGCGTTGCGGGGGAAGCCGTCGAAGAAGCGCTTGAGGTCCTCGTGCAGCATGGTGTGCAGCTGGATCCGCTTGGTGAACTCGGCGAGCTGGTCCTTGTCCGGCAGCTCGCCGTAGATCAGCAGGTAGCTCACTTCGATGAAGGTCGACTTCTCGGCGAGCTGCTCGATCGGGTAGCCGCGGTACCGCAGAATCCCGGCGTCACCGTCGATGTAGGTGATCGCGCTCTTGCACGCGGCGGTGTTGACGAAGCCGTTGTCGAAGGTGGTGTGCCCGGTTTTGGACAACAGGGAACCGAGGGCAATCCCGTCCGCACCTTCGGTGGCGCGAACGATCTCCAGGTCGATCTCGCCCCCCGGGTACTTCAGAGTTGCGGTGTCGTCGGTGTCGGCCACGAGAACCCCTTTGCGCTCTGGCTGGTATGGCTGCCCTGACTAGGTGCTTATAGGTGAAGGTAGTCGTTGTCGCGTTCGCATGCCTGCCCGGGGTCGGGTCTGTCCCGGCGCACCGACCCCCGGGGCGGGCTAGGGCTGGAGGCGCTCGACGTGAGCGCCGGCGACCCGGATCCGGTTATGCAACCGGTTCTCCCGGCCCTGCCAGAATTCGACCGACTCCGGAGCAAGCAGATAGCCGCCCCACCCCGGTGGCACCGGAATCTGCTCGCGGTCGGCGAAGCCCGCGGTGACCTCGGCCAGCTGGTCGAGCAGCGCCGCGCGCGACGCGATCGGACGGGACTGGTGCGATGCCCACGCGCCAAGCTGGGAGCCGCGGGGCCGCTTGGACCAGTAGTCCCCGGTGGCCTCCGGCGTGACCTTGCTCACCGGTCCGCGGAGGTGAACCTGCCGGCCCAGCTGGTACCAGGGAAATGTCACCGACGCGTACGGCGTCGCCGCGAGATCGGCGCCCTTGGCCGAGTCATAGTTGGTGAAAAATGTGATCCCGGACTCGTCGACGCTCTTGCACAACACCGATCGGCTCGTCGGCCTGCCGTCGGCGACGGTGGCCAGCACCATGGCGTTCGGTTCGGCGACACCGGACCGCTCGGCTTCATCGATCCATTTGCGCAACAAGGCAACCCAACCGTCGTCGAGCCAGTCCGCGTCGAGATCGGGACTGCCGTCCTTCTCCGCCGATCCGTATTCCACGCGCATCCTCTGCAGGCGCTCGGAGTCTGGTCCTGCCATCGCGCCAACGCTACCGGGGCTTGCTACCGGCCGGTAGCGTCGGCCCGAACGTGGGGTGCGAGAATTTTCGCATGACTGTGGTCCCCGAAGACTTCGTCCCCGGCCTCGAGGGCGTCGTCGCCTTCACCACCGAGATCGCCGAACCGGATAAAGACGGCGGCGCGCTGCGCTACCGCGGTGTCGACATCCAGGACCTGGTGGATCAGCAGGTCACTTTCGGCGACGTGTGGGCCCTGCTGGTCGACGGTAAGTTCGGCCACGGATTGCCGCCCGCCGAGCCGTTCCCGCTGCCCATCCACACCGGTGACGTGCGCGTCGACGTGCAGGCGGGTTTGGCGATGCTGGCCCCGATCTGGGGGTATCGGCCCCTGCTCGATACCGACGACGCAACCGCCCGCGATCAGCTGGCCCGGGCATCGGTGATGGCACTGTCCTACGTCGCGCAGTCCGCCCGCGGCATCTATCAGCCCGCGGTACCGCAGCGGGTGATCGATGAATGCGACACCGTCACAGCCCGTTTCATGACCCGCTGGCAGGGCGAGCCGGACCCCAGGCACGTCGAGGCGATCGACGCCTACTGGGTCTCGGCCGCCGAGCACGGCATGAACGCCTCGACGTTCACCGCGCGGGTGATCGCCTCGACCGGCGCCGACGTGGCCGCGGCGTTGTCCGGGGCGATCGGGGCCATGAGCGGGCCGCTGCACGGCGGCGCGCCGGCGCGGGTCCTGCCGATGATCGAAGAGGTGGAGCGCACCGGTGACGCCCGCGGGCTGGTCAAGAAGATCCTGGACAGCGGCGACAAGCTGATGGGCTTCGGACACCGCGTCTACCGCGCCGAGGACCCGCGCGCGCGGGTGCTGCGCGCGACCGCGGAGCGGCTGAAGGCTCCGCGCCACGAGGTCGCGGTCGCCCTGGAGCAGGCCGCCCTGGCCGAGCTGCGCGAGCGACGTCCGGACCGGGCCATCGAGACCAACGTCGAGTTCTGGGCGGCGGTGATCCTCGACTTCGCGCAGGTGCAGGCCAACATGATGCCGGCGATGTTCACCTGCGGACGCACCGCCGGCTGGTGCGCGCACATCCTCGAGCAGAAGCGGCTCGGCAAGCTGGTGCGCCCGTCGGCCATTTATGTCGGACCGGGCCCCCGCAGCCCGGAATCGGTCGAGGGTTGGGACCGCAGCCTCACCAACGCCTGAGGCGGGGCCGGTTGTCGGTGCCCGGCGATTAAATGAATGTCGCCGCGATGAGTTTTCGTCGCGGGCGCAGTCATAACTCGCGAGCCTGCCCGGTTCGGGCCGGCCTGGGAACCGACAACAAGGAGAACCACAATGGCGCTCAACATCGAACCCGCCCTGTCCCCGCACCTGGTGGTGGACGACGCCGCCGCCGCAATTGACTTCTACGTCAAGGCTTTCGGCGCCGAGGAGCTGGGGCGTGTGCCCCGGCCCGACGGAAAACTCATCCACGCCGCCGTGCGCATCAACGGCTTTCTGGTCATGCTCAACGACGATTTCCCCGAGATGTGCGGCGGCAAATCGATGACGCCCAAGTCATTGGGCGGCACCCCGGTCACCATCCACCTGACCGTCACCGACGTCGACGCCAAGTTCCAGCGGGCGCTGGACGCGGGCGCCACCGTGGTCGCTCCCTTGGACGACCAGTTTTGGGGTGACCGCTACGGCGTGGTCGCCGACCCGTTCGGCCACCATTGGTCGATGGGTCAGCCGGTACGCGAGGTCGGCTACGACGAAATTCAGGCCGCGATGGCCGGGCAGGGCGCCGGCTAGCCGAGCAGGCGGTCCAGCAGCCCGCGTCGCGGCGGCGGCGCGGGCTCGGCGGCGGCAGCGGCGGCGAGCATGTCGGCCACCTCGGTGAACTTGTTCCGCGGCCGACCGTCGGCGCTGCCCCGCGCGATCTCGGCGGCGTCGATGGCTCGCCAGCCGCGGGCATCGACGGCGTGAGGCTGCCGGGCGTGCACCAGCTTGGCCAGCGCCTCCGGCTCAGCCACCGGATCGCTCAGGTGGCCGGCGTTGAAATCGGCTACCAGGGCCTGAACGGTTTGCAGGGAGCACGACTTGTTCGTGCCGATGAAACCGCTGGGCCCCCGCTTGATCCAGCCCGCGACGTATGCCCCCGAGACCGGCGCCCCATAGTCGGGATCGACCACGCGGCCGCCGTCGTTGGGGACCACCGCGGTCGCCTGGTCGAACGGCAGGTCGCGAATCGGCATGCCGCGGTAGCCAATCGATGTCAGCAGCAGACCTGCGTCCAGTCGGCACAGCTCGCCGGTTCCGGTGACGGCGAACTCCACCCCCGTGACGCGCTCATCACCAAGCACACGGTTCGGGGTGAGCCGATAGGCCAGCCGGATACGCGGGCCCCCGGAATTGCGGGGCGGCCCCGAATCGTCACCGAGTGTGCTCAGGATTTCCAGCTTGCGCCTCGTCAAGCCGTCCGTGGCGGCCGCGAGATCGGCCGCCACCAACTCGTGGTCGGCAGCGCTGAGCACGACGTCGGATGAGCCCGTGAGCCCGACGAGTTCGGGCAAGGTGAATGCCGACTGGGCGGGGCCGCGGCGGGCGGCGATCACCACTTCGCGGACGGCGGAAGCGCGAAACGCCGCCAATGCGCGATCGGAGATGTCGGTGCGGGCCAGGTCGTCAGGGTTCGCCGTGAGCACACGGGCCACGTCGAGCGCGACGTTTCCGTTGCCGACGATCACCACCCGCTCGTGGCTGAGATCGACTGGCAGATCGGCAAAGTCGGGATGCCCGTTGATCCACGCGACCAATTCGGTAGCGGTTCCGGTACCCGGGAGCCCCATGCCCTCGATCTCCAGCCGACGGTCGTCGGGGGCGCCGACGGCGTACATCACGGCATGGTGGTGGGCCAGCAGGTCGGCGTGGCTCAGGTGCCTGCCGACCTCGACGTTGAGGTAGAACCGAAAGCGGCGATGACCGGTGACCCGGTCGAACAACCGAGTGACCCGTTTGGTGTTCTGATGATCGGGCGCCACCCCGGCACGCACCAGTCCATAGGGCGTGGGCAGCTTCTCAAAGACGTTGACCTGCACCCCATGCTGGGTGAGCAGTTCGTCGGCGGCATACATGGCCGCCGGCCCGGATCCCACGATGGCCACGGTCAGCGGCCGGCGGCGGGCGCGCACCTGGGCGGCCGGAATCACCGGGGCCAGCTTCGACGTGGGCGGCACCTTCTCACCCTCGGGCCGCTCGGGGTAGAAGGATGCGTTGATCTCGACGAACGGCAGCTGCTTGGTATCCAGCCGGCCGTCCGGCGCGATGGCGCCGACGGGGCAGGCGCTCACGCACGCACCGCAGTCGACGCAGGCCACCGGATCGATGTAGAGCATCTCCGAGGTGGCGAAGCCCGGCTCATCGGGCGTGGGGTGAATGCAGTTCACCGGGCACGCGAAAACGCAGGACCCGTCGTTACAGCACGACTGGGTAATAACATGCGGCATAAACGATTACCCGCGCGGTCCTAGGCTGCCGGCGCCGCGGCCAGGTGCTGGCGTTGCGGCTCGCTGCGGTAGCGCGACGGCTTGCCGTCGATCTTGCACAGCCGCCACATGAGCCGCGCCGAGCGCGTCTCCATCAACCCGGTGTCATGGGCCAGCATCCGAACGTCACCGAACATGTCGCTCAGCCACTTTCGTGACTCCGGCGACCGGAAGAAGAGTTCCTTCTTGACCTCGCGCGGAATGTCGAAATCCTGCCAGAACGCCTTGGGCGGCACCACGATTGCCCGGCACAAGGTCTTCATCGTCAGCGGCAGGTACAGCGCGGTCCAGAACCGCTGGCGCTTGGTCAGCTCCGGCACCCGCCTGCGTAAGAACTCGTGAGCGAAGGAGATGTGGCGCGCTTCCTCGGCCACGTGGATGGCCATCACCCGCTCCATGATGGGATGCAGCGACTTTCCTTCGCGCAGAACGTTTTTCTGCGTGTGATCGATCGGTTCCTCGCCCGCGAGCACCCCGATGAAGAACGCGACCGGCAGCGGACCGGCCACCAGCGGCACCAGCGGCGAGAGCCACTTGAGCGCCCGGGGCATGCCCGGGACGTCGGCGCCGATCCGGTTGACCATCTCCTGAAACATCATGGTGTGGTTGCACTCTTCGACCGATTCGTGCAGGCAGTACCGGTATTCCGGGGACCCGTTCGGCACCCAGAACGTGTAGTTCATCAGACCGCGGATCAGGATCGACTCGAAGTGCAGGCCGACCTTGGCGACGTTGGCCTGGCGCCACATCCCGATCTTGATCTTGCGCTCGTCGGACTGCGCCAGGTACCAGGGATGCCGTCCCAACGGGTCGGTCCCTGGCAATATCCACCGAGCGTCGTTCTCCGTGACGGCGAATTCGGCCGAATCCCAGTCGATGTCTGTGTACGGGTTGAAATTTCGGCGCACCGACCCCTCGGACAGAGTGGCGAGCGTGTTGACGTACTCGGTGTCGTCGCGCACTTCCATGTTGCGGCGCCAACGTCGAACCATGCGTGTCCTGGCCATATCCAAGCCTCCCCAGCGAGGTTTACATTAGGACGTGCTGTGTCCAGACAGTACCGCAGGTACCGCATATCTTCTAGGCCCCTTGTCGGCGCTGTGGGCTGACCAGTGGTCAGCGCTTTGATGTGCCCCGCGTCACAGCGCGTGAAACCCAGCGAGCCGCGCGGCCAGGCGTTTTGCCGTGGCCCGCGGCGTCGGCAGCCGGACCGCCGTGCCGGGCGTCACGCCCGCTCACTACCCTGATGAGCATGGCTGACCAGCTCGAGGTTCCCGCTGACATCAAACCCCGCGACGGCCGCTTCGGATGCGGTCCTTCCAAGGTCCGGCCCGAACAGTTGCAGGCCCTGGCGACCACCGCGGCCCCGCTGTTCGGCACATCGCACCGGCAGGCACCCGTCAAGAATTTGGTGGGCCGAGTCCGGTCGGGGGTGGCCGAGCTGTTCTCCGTGCCAGACGGTTACGAGGTCATCCTCGGCAATGGCGGCGCGACGGCGTTCTGGGACGCCGCGGCGTTCGGGTTGATTGACAAGCGGTCGCTGCACCTGTCCTTCGGAGAGTTCAGCTCGAAGTTCACCTCGGCGGTCGCCAATAACCCCTTCGTCGGCGAACCCATCGTCATCAAGGCGGATGCCGGCAGCGCGCCCGAGCCGCAGAGCGATCCCTCGGTCGACGTGATCGCCTGGGCTCACAACGAGACCTCGACCGGGGTGGCGGTGCCCATTCGCCGTCCCGCCGACTCCGGCGAGGCCCTGGTAGTCATCGACGCCACCAGCGGCGCGGGCGGCTTGCCGGTGGAGATCACCGACACCGATGCCTACTACTTCTCGCCGCAGAAGAATTTCGCCAGCGATGGCGGCCTGTGGCTTGCCGTCATGAGCCCGGCCGCGCTGGCGCGGGTCGAGTCCATCGCCGCGTCCGGCCGCTGGGTTCCCGACTTTCTGTCACTGCCGATCGCCGTGGACAACAGCCTGAAGAACCAGACGTACAACACCCCGGCGATCGGCACCCTGGCGCTGATGGCCGAGCAGCTCGACTGGATGCTGGGCAACGGCGGGCTGGAGTGGGCCGTCAAGCGCACGGCCGACTCCTCGCAGCGGTTGTACTCCTGGGCAGAGGAGCGGCCGTACACCACGCCGTTCGTCGCCGACCCCGCGCTGCGGTCTCAGGTGGTGGGCACCATCGATTTCGTCGACGATGTTGACGCGGCGGCCGTCGCGAAGGTTTTGCGGGCGAACGGCATCGTCGACATCGAGCCGTACCGCAAACTCGGCCGCAACCAGTTGCGCGTCGGGATGTTCCCGGCAGTCGAGCCCGACGACGTCAGCGCTCTGACGCAATGCATCGACTGGGTGGTCGAGCGGCTGTAACTCCCCCGCAATCAGCACGCAACCGCCCAGCGTGTCAGCACCGCTTGTGGACGTTGGCGCACTAGAGTGCGCACGAGATGGGTCCATCGACCTGCGCACGGAGCCTGCGAGGAGAAGCCATGCGGGAACTCAAAATGGTTGGGGTCGATGCCGACGGCAAACACATCATCTGTGAGGCCGGCGACGCCGGCGAACCGTTGAAGCTCGCCATCGACGATCAGCTGAAGGCCGCCGTGCGCGGCGAGGCCGCGCCCCCGAACCAACCGCTCCTCGACATCCAGGTCACCAACATGCTGAGCCCCAAAGAGATTCAGGCCAAGATCCGGGCCGGTGCGTCCGTCGAGCAGGTTGCCGCGGCGTCGGGCTCCGACGTCTCGCGGGTCCGGCGGTTCGCACACCCGGTGCTGCTGGAACGTGCCCGCGCCGCCGAGTTGGCAACGGCCGCGCATCCGGTGCTCGCCGACGGCCCCGCGGTGCTCACCCTCCTGGAAACCGTGAGCACGGCACTCGTGACGCGCGGTCTGGAACCCGACCGGCTCAGTTGGGATGCGTGGCGCAACGAAGACAGCCGCTGGACGGTGCAGCTTGCGTGGAAGGCTGGCCGGTCCGACAACATCGCGCACTTCTGCTTCGCCCCGGGCGCCCACGGCGGAACGGTCACGGCTGTCGACGATGCGGCCAAAGAACTGGTGGACCCGAACTTCGACCGCCCGCTGCGGCCGCTCGCGCGGGTCGCCCACGTCTCGTTCGAGGAGCCGGCGAAGCCCGCCGCCCCCGAACCGCAAGAGCAACCCGCGCCGCAGGAGCAACCGGTACACACCCGTCGGGGTAAGCCGGTCATCCCGGCCTGGGAGGATGTGCTGCTCGGCGTGCGCTCGGGCGGACAGCGCTAGTTTGATCGCGGCGACCCGCCGCGCCCGGCTACGCCGCGCTCGCGATCGCCACTAGCCGCTAGCCGCTACCGCGCAGCGTCAGCGCGATCAGCGTCAACCAACCGCCGGCGACACCGATTCCCGCGCCCAGCAGGAACCAGCGCAGCACCAGCTTGTGCCGCCATCCCCACAGCGTGGGCGCCAGCCCGCCGGCGGCGACGACGTTGAGACCGACCGCCAGGAGCGGATGCACCCTTATCAGTCCCAAAGTCAGCACCACAATGGCGGCCCCGGTCACTGCGGCGACGAACCCGGCGACCGTCAAACCCGTTGCCCAGGGCACGGAATCGTCGGTCACGAGCCGAGCCTAGCCCGTTCGTAGAACGCCAAAGCGGCCGCAGTCGCGACGTTGAGGGAGTCGGTGCCGCGCGACATCGGGATGCGCACCCGCACATCGCTCAAGCGCAGGGTCGCCGGCGTAAGCCCCGGCCCCTCGGCGCCCACGGCCACCGCGATGCGCTGGTCGTGCGCGGCCGCCATGGCCTCCGGCAGGGCGCACGCCTTGCTGTCCGGGGTCATCGCCAGCAGCCGAAATCCGTTCTCTTTCAGCATTACCAGCTCCGCGGGCCACTCCGTCGCCCGCGCATACGGGACGAGCAAGGCGTGCCCCATGGACACCCGGACGGCGCGCCGGTAGAGCGGGTCGGCGCAGCCGCTGCCGAACACCACCGCGTCCACGCCCAATCCGGCGGCGTTGCGGAAGATCGAGCCCAGGTTCTCGTGATCGTTGACGCCCTCGAGCACGGCGACCGTCCGCGCGCGCTCGACCAGTTCGGCCACGCTGGGTTCCGGCACCCTGCGGGCCGCCGCCAGCACGCCGCGATTGAGGTGAAAGCCCACCACTTGCGCCATGACGTCGGCGGAGGCCCGGTAGAACGGCACGGCACTAGCCGCCAGGTCGTCGGCGAGTTCGGCGAGCCGGCGGTCCGTCCCCAAGAGGGCATGCGGAATGAATCGGGAGGCGAGCATGCGCTGAACGACCAGCACGCCTTCGGCGATCACCAAACCTTTGCCGGACGGCAGATCGGGTCGACGATCGACACTGTTCAGGTCGCGGAAATCGTCGAGCCGGGGGTCGTCGGGATCGTCCACGTCCTGGACGTTCAGGGCATGCGTTCCGTCGCTCACGGGCCTTCGTCGACCAAGGCCAGCATCAGGTCGGCCGCGTTGCGCAGAGTGTCACGTTGCTGGCTGTCCAGCGTGGCCAGCCGTTTGGCCAGCCACTCCTGGCGGGCGCGCCGGGTCGCCTTGACCAGCTCGGCGCCGGCGTGCGAAACCGAGACCAGCACCTGCCGGCCGTCGACGGGATGCGGGGCACGGTCCACCAGGCCCATGTCGGCCAGCGACGCGATCACCCGTGTCATCGACGGCGGCCGGACCCGTTCGCGAATCGCCAGCGCGCCGGGCGTCATGGGGCCCTCGTTAGCCAGCGTGGCCAGCGCGGACAGCTGGGACAACGACACCGGCGACGACGGGTTCCGGAACCGGAGTTGGCGGGCCAGCCGCATGACCGCCAGCGACAGATCGCTGGCCAGCCGCGCATCGCTGTCAGGCATGGCGCGAGGTTACACGCAACCTCCAGAAATCGGGATACGAACCGGTGAACCACGGACTTTGGTCCGTAGCGCTGCGCGGATCGGTCATCGTCGAACCGCTTGACCCGCGGCCCAGGCATTTTCGCTCGGCCTTCCCGCGCATGGGGGTGGTACCGGCGGACCGCACCGGCGGCTATGTTAATCGCGATGTCTGTCGAACCCGGCCAGTACCGCGAGGCGCCGCCGCTGCCGCCCGCACTCCTCAACGCCTGGCCGTTCGTCGCACTCGGCGCGCTCGGCTGGCTGGTCGCGGCGGCCGCCGCGTTTCTCGTGCCCGCCCTGCAGAGCTGGCGCCCCCTGACACTGGCCGGGCTCGGCGTCGGAGTGCTCGGGACGAGCATCTTCGTGTTGCAACTCGCCGCGGCCCGCCGCGGCGCACGGGGCGCACAAGACGGACTCGAAAACTATTTCGATCACGACTAGATTTCGCAACCAGCACCGACCCGGGAGGATCGATGGTAGCCCCACTACTGCAAGCGCAAATCGATATTGACGCACCGGTCTCCACGGTGTGGGGGTTGATCTCCGATCTCCGGCGGATGCCGGAGTGGAGCCCCCAGTGCCGTTGGATGAAGACCTTCGGTCCGCTGCGCCAGGGCATGCGCAGCCTCAACATCAATCGCCGTAACCGCATGTACTGGCCGACCACTTGCACGGTCGTCGAGGTCATCCCCGAGACCAAGCTTGCGTTCCGGGTCAACGCCAACCACACGATCTGGAGCTACGAGCTCCAACCCACCGGCGAGGGCACCCGGGTGATCGAAAGCCGTCACGCCGAGAACGGCGTGACCGCGATTTCCAATCTGACGGTGAATGCCCTGCTCGGCGGGACCACCAACTTCGAACGCGAATTGGTGGACGGGATGAACACCTCGTTGGCCAAGATCAAGGCCGCCGCCGAAAAGGGCTAGTCCGCCCCGGGCTGCGACTCCGCCTCGGGCTGGGACTCCGCTGTGTCGGGCTGCTGCGACTGCGGCGCCTCGGGCTGCGACTCCGCTATGTCGGCGCCGGACTCCGCCGCCTCGGGTGCCGCCGCCTCGGGTGCTGACGCCGACACTTCGACATCCGCGCTGCCGCCCGGCTGGGCCTCCACGGTTTGGGATTCCGGCGGCTGGGTCGGCGACTCCGTGGGTTCCGACTGTGCCTCGGATGCCTCTGCCGGCTCGGACGGCTCGGACGGCTCGGGCGGCGCCTCGACGACGTCGAGCACGCCGTCGTCGTATGGCTCGTACGCGGGCGAACCCGTACCGGCCGGGGCGGGCGTATCCGAATGCGCGCCGCAACCGTACTGCTTGTCGACGATCTGCCCGTCGGCCGACAGTTCGTTGCCGCACACGCCGAACATCGCGCCGAGCGATCCCGCCAACGGCAGGAAGAAACCGCAGTCGCGGCACACCCGCTTGGTGGACCGCGCCATCGGGGAGTCGGGCCCGTGGTCGCCGGTGTGCCACCGTTCGGCCGCCTCCGCGCGGCCAAGGGTGCTCATCACCCAGCGCCGGCCCAGCCCGACCTCTGCGGCGGTCTCGTCGACCTGCGCGTCACCGCTGGCCGCGTAGCCGGGCACCAACCGCGGATCGTCGGCCACGGGCGCCAGGAGGTCACCGGGGCTCAGGTCCCCTGGACGCACCCGCTGATCCCACGGAACCCAGTGCGGCGCGAGCAACGCCGTCGGACCCGGGATCAGCACCACTTCGCTGACGGTGGCGTGGTCGGCACCGGGATATGCGGCCACGACGACAGCCCATTGCCAGCCCTGATAACCGGGTAGATGCGCCAGGAACCGGTGGGTCGCGGCGGCCGGATCCTCGTAGCTGACGCCCAGGTAATCGCCGACTGCCTCCGCCCCGCTGAACTCCACGACGGCGGCCCTGGCCTGGTCTACCGCGCCCGTAAGCATGGCCGCCAGCCCCTCGGGCCACTCGGCCACGGTAGCCACGGCGGATTCCTCGATGGACCCGGTCACGCTGTCCCCTTCCTGCATTGCGTATCCAATACTAGGTTGGCGTGCCACGCCCCGTTACCTGCAGACGCATGTCGTCGGCATAGGGGAGAATCGGAACGTGTCTGGACGGCGGCGTGACGATCCGGGCCGCGTGGCCCCCACTCCCGGCCGCCGGCCCCGCAATGGGGCTTCCAACCAACACCCGGGCATGGCCAATTACCCCGCCGATGACACCGACCATCGCCGAACGCGCCGCCCACAGCCGATGCCGAGCGCCAATCGCTACCTTCCGCCTATCGGCCAGCCCCCGGAACCCGATCGAAGCGATAGCGCGCCACCACGGGCCGCCGCCGGCGAACGGATCACCGTCACGCGCGCCGCGGCGCAGCGAAGCCGCGAGATGGGTTCGCGGATGTATTGGATGGTGCAGCGCGCCGCCACCGCCGACGGCGCAGACAAATCCGGTCTGACCGCACTCACCTGGCCGGTGGTGGCCAACTTCGCAGTGGACGCCGCGATGGCGGTGGCGCTGGCCAACACGTTGTTCTTCGCCGCGGCCACCGGAGAAAGCAAGGGCCGGGTCGCGTTGTATCTGCTGATCACCATCGCGCCGTTCGCGGTCGTCGCGCCGCTCATCGGCCCGGCGCTGGACCGGCTGCAGCACGGTCGGCGGGTCGCGCTCGCCGGATCGTTCGTTTTGCGGACGGCCTTGGCGCTGGTGCTGATCACGAATTACGACGGCGCCAGCGGGAGCTACCCGTCGTGGGTGCTCTACCCGTGCGCGCTGGCCATGATGGTGTTCTCCAAGTCGTTCAGCGTGCTGCGCAGCGCCGTCACGCCGCGGGTCATGCCGCCGACCATCGACCTGGTGCGGGTGAACTCACGGCTGACGGTGTTCGGTCTGCTGGGCGGCACCATCGCCGGCGGGGCAATCGCGGCCGGCATCGAGTTCGTCTGCACCCACCTGTTCAAACTGCCCGGCGCGTTGTTCGTCGTCATCGCGGTCACCATCGCCGGGGCGGCGCTGTCGATGCGCATCCCGCGCTGGGTCGAGGTGACGGCGGGCGAGGTGCCGGCCACTTTGAGCTACCGCCAGGACAGCGAACCGCAGCGGCGGACCTGGCCCGAGGAAGTCAAGAGAGTCAGCGGAACACTGCGACAACCGCTGGGCCGCAACATCATTACCTCGTTGTGGGGCAACTGCACCATCAAGGTCATGGTCGGCTTCCTGTTCTTGTACCCGGCGTTCGTCGCCAAAGCGCACCAAGCCAACGGCTGGGTTCAGCTGGGCATGCTGGGCATGATCGGGGCAGCGGCCGGCATCGGCAACTTCGCCGGAAACTTCGCCGCCGCACGCTTGCAGCTGGGCCGGCCGGCGGTCCTGGTGGTCCGCTGCACGCTGGCGGTCTCGGCCGTCGCGCTGGCCGCGTCGGTGGCGGGCACCCTGGCGGCCGCCGTGATTGCCACCCTGGTCACGTCGGGCTCCAGCGCCATCGCGAAGGCCTCGCTGGACGCCTCGCTGCAAAACGACCTGCCCGAGGAATCGCGGGCCTCGGGATTCGGGCGATCGGAGTCGACGCTGCAGCTGGCCTGGGTGCTGGGTGGCGCCGTGGGCGTCTTGGTCTACACGGAGCTGTGGGTTGGCTTCACCGCGGTCACTGCGATACTCATCCTGGGGTTGGCGCAGACGCTGGTCAGCTTCCAAGGGAATTCACTGATTCCGGGCCTCGGAGGTAATAGGCCGGTCATGGTCGAGCAAGAGGGCGTGCGCCGCGGCAGCCCGGCGGTGGTGCCTGAGTGAAACGCGGCGTGGCCGTGCTGCTCGCCGGCCTGATGATTCTGTTGTGCGTGGCCGTCGGGGTCGGCACCTGGTTGCTGGCCCGCCCGTCCGGTCCGCAGCGCCCGGAGATCAGCGCGTATTCACACGGCCACCTCACGAGGGTGGGGCCCTACCTGTACTGCAGCGTGCTCAACCTCGACCAATGTGACACGCCCCAAGCCCAGGGCGAGCTGAAGGTCAGTGAGCGCTACCCGGTGCAGCTCTCGGTGCCCGACGCGATCTATCGGGCGCCCTGGCGGTTGCTGCAGGTGTACGAGGACCCCACCAACACCACCAGCACCATCTTTCGGCCGAACACCCGCTTCGCGGTCACCATCCCCCCGGCCGACCCGCATCGCGGGCGGCTGGTCGGGATAGTCGTGCAGTTGCTGACCCTCGTGGTGGACCCGGCCGGTGAGCTGCGCGACGTGCCGCACGCGGAATGGTCAGTGCGCCTCAACTATTGAGCGCCGACGCCAGGCCCCCAGCCTGGTCAGGCGCCGTGCCCGGCGGGCACCCGCTCCCCTTCGACCGGTGGCCCGGGAGGCGTCCCATCCCCGAACGGCTTGCCGCCCAAGGCTTCTCGACCATGCGGCGACAGCCAGCCCGTCAGGTCCGGCCCCTTGGGCACGATGCCGGTGGGGTTGATGTCGGCGTGCACGATGTAGTAGTGCTGCTTGATCTGAACGAAATCGATGGTGTCGCCGAACCCAGGCGTCTGGAACAGGTCGCGCGCATACGCCCACAGCACCGGCATCTCGCTCAGTTTGCTTCGGTTGCACTTGAAGTGCCCGTGGTAGACCGGGTCGAAGCGGGCGAGTGTGGTGAACAGCCGCACGTCGGCTTCAGTTATGGTGTCGCCCACCAGATATCGCTGATCGGCCAGGCGGTCGCTGACCCAATCCAACGCGGCGAACAGCCGATCGTACGCCGCGTCATAGGCCGCTTGTGAGCCGGCGAAGCCACACCGATACACGCCGTTGTTGATCTCGGTGTAGACCCGCTTGTTCACCTCGTCGATCTCGGCGCGCAGCCGCTCGGGGTACAGCTCGGGTGCACCGTCGCGGTGGTACTCGGTCCATTCCGTCGAGAAATCCACGGTCATCTGCGCGAAATCATTTGTGACGACCGCACCGGACGGGACGTCGACGATGGCGGGGACCGTGATGCCTTTCGGGTAGTCGGGGAAGCGCTTGAAGTAGGCGTCCTGTAGCCGCTGGATCTTCAGCACGGGGTCGACGCCCCCGGGATCGAGATCGAACGTCCAACTGCGTTCGTCGTGGGTCGGGCCGCAAAACCCAATGGAGAGAACGCTTTCCAATCCCAGCAACCGCCGGACGATGATGGCGCGGTTGGCCCACGGACACGCGCGGGCGACGACCAGCCGGTACCTGCCGGGCTCCACCGGGTAGCCGTCGCGTCCGTCGGCCGTGACGCGGGTGGTGATGTAGTTGGTGTCGCGGTTGAAGTCACCTTTTCCGGCAACGTAGGCGGCCATATCTCCCTTGTCTCGTTCGAATGTCGGCTAGGAACCCAGAAATCGCCGAGCCAGGTTCGTCTCGGTTGATGCGCCCTGCTCCCAGTGGGCGATCCACGGGCCGGTTCCCTCCGACTGGTCGATGATGCCGTCCTCGAGCCAGGTGTAGCGGCTCTGAACCACCTCGCGCGTCAGCCGGACATCGCAGTCGTCGGTATTGGTCCACAACGCGTCGAACAGCGCCTCGACCCGCAGGGCGGCCTGCCGGCAAAAGGTATCGGCCAGCTCGTAGGCCTGTTGACCGACCGTCGGGTCCACGGCGCGCTGGGCCTCGGCCCGCACGCAGGCCGCGGACATCGCGAACAGCTCCGCACCGATGTCGACGATGCGCCCGAGGAACCCCTGGCGCTGCTCCAGTTTGGCCTGCCAGCGCGCCATCCCGTAGAAGGTGTTGCGGGCCAGCTTGCGGCTGGAGCGTTCGACGAACCGCAGGTGCGACGCCAGCGGTCCGAATTCGCTGTAAGCCCTGGGGCGCTGTCCTTCTCCAAAAACGAGCTGGGGCAACCACTTTGCGTAGAACCCGCTGGCGCCGACGGCCGCCGCGGCTTTCTGCCGCAAACCGGTGTCAGGTTTGGCGAGATCGCCCGCCGCGGACAGGTGGGCGTCGACCGCCTCCCGGGCGATGAGCAGCTTCATGATTTCGCTGGATCCTTCGAAGATGCGGTTGATCCGCAGGTCCCGCAGTATCTGCTCGACGGGCACCGCCCGTTCGCCGCGCGCGGCCAGGGACTCCGCCGTCTCGTAGCCGCGACCGCCCCGGATCTGCATGACCTCGTCGGCGATGATGCACGCCATCTCGCTGGACCACAGCTTGGCCAAGGCCGCCTCGATCCTGATGTCGTTGCGCCCTTCGTCGGCCATCTGCCCGGACAACTCGAGCACGGCATCGAGCGCGTAGGTGGTCGCGGCGATGAACGAGATCTTGTGGGCCACCGCTTCGTGCTCGGCCAGCGGCTTGCCCCATTGCACGCGCTCCCCTGCCCACTCGCGCGCGATCTTCAGCGCCCATTTGGAACCCCCTGTCGCCATCGCGGGGATCGACAGCCGCCCGGCGTTAAGCGTGGTCAGCGCGATCTTCAATCCGTCGCCCTCGCGGCCGATCAGGTTTTCGCTCGGCACCCGAACGCGGTGCAGCCTGGTCACTCCATTCTCGATGCCGCGCAACCCCATGAATTTGTTGCGCCGCTCCACGGTGATCCCGGGCGAATCGGCCTCGACGACGAAAGCGCTGATGCCACCGCGGTGCCCATCGCTGCGGGGCACCCGGGCCATCACGACCAGCAGTTCGGCGACCACGCCGTTGGTGGTCCACAACTTCACGCCGTCGAGCTCGTAGGCGGTCCCGTCTTCGACGGGTGTCGCTGTTGAGGCCAGCCGGGCCGGATCGGAGCCCACGTCCGGTTCGGTCAGCAGAAACGCCGATATGGCGCCCGCGGCACACCGGGGCAAGAACTTCTTCTTCTGCTCCGGGGTTCCGGCGAGTTTGAGCGGCTCCGGCACCCCGATCGACTGGTGGGCCGACAACAGCGCACCGAGGCTGGGATGAACGGAGGAAACCATCATCAGCGCCCGGTTGTAGGCCACTTGTGACATGTTCAGGCCGCCGTATTCCGACGGGATTTTCATGCCGAAACAGCCCAGCTCGGCTAGACCCTTCACGTACTCGTCGGGAATTTGCGCGTCGCGTTCGATGACGCTGCCGTCAACGCTGCGAACGAAGTCGCGCAACTTGTCGAGAAACGCGCGGGTGCGCGCCTCGTCGGCATCGGATGGTTTGGGAAAGGGATGGATGAGCTCCAACGGAAAACGGCCGAGGAACAGCTCTTTTGCGAAAGATGGCTTATCCCAACCGGTTTCGCGAGACTCCTCGGCCAGTGCCCTGGCTTGCTCCTCGGTGACGTGCGCTTGTTGTGCCATCGCAGCCTCCTTGCTCGACGACCGTGGCGAGGTGGGAGTACCCCGTGACCGGCACTTCATCACCCCTTCTGCGCAAGCGGGCGGCACTCTTGGCGCGCGGCGGTGACCAGCTAGGCGTCGAGCTCCCGGGCGACCGCCCGCACCACCTCGGAAACCCGTCGGGCCGTCTTGCGGTCCGGGTAGCGGCCCTTGCGCAACTCGGGCTGCACGGCGCCCTCCAGCAGCGTGATCATGTCCTCGACCATGCCGTGCAGCTCATCCGGGCTGTGTTTGTGCTCGGCGGGCGCATCGCGGCGGCCCTGGGCCTTGGTGAGGCTGGGCGGCGGCTCAATCAGCTTGAGGCTCAGCGCCTGAGGCCCGCGTCGCCCGGAGGCGATGCCGAACTCCACGCGCTGGCCCGCTTTGAGCCCCTCGACCCCAGCGGGCAACGCCGACGAGCGGACGTACACGTCTTCGCCGTCCTCTTGCGACAGGAACCCAAACCCCTTGTCGGCGTCGTACCACTTAACCTTGCCGGTCGGCACTGGTCTCACCTGCTTGTCTAACGGATCAATAGAATGGCCAACACAATAAGCGTCCCGCCTGCGCAGGACGCCGTTTGGTCTGTAGATCCTACTCGGGTGCTTGCCTCGCGAGCACCCCCGTTATTGCCTACTCGGTACGCTGGGCATTACCGGTGGAGGAGATATGCGCCTGATCCTGAACATCATCTGGCTCGTGTTCGGCGGCCTGTGGATGGCCGCCGGATACGTGGTTGCGGCTCTCGTCAGCTTCCTGCTGATCATCACCATCCCCTTCGGCTTCGCGTCGCTGCGCATCGCCTCGTACGCGTTGTGGCCGTTCGGCCGCACGATCGTCGACAAACCGACTGCCGGAACGGGGGCCCTCATCGGCAACGTCATCTGGGTGCTGTTGTTCGGCCTATGGCTGGCGATCGGTCACCTGGTCAGCGCGCTGGCGATGGCGGTCACCATCGTCGGCATCCCGCTCGCGTTGGCCAACCTCAAACTGATCCCGGTTTCATTGATGCCCCTGGGCAAGCAGATCGTCCCGGTCAGTTCGCCGTCGCTCTACCCGGGGGTGGTCGCATGACGGCGACCGCTTTGGGTCTGCCGACGGTGCCGGGCCGCACCGACGGTGACGCCGCGCGGGGCGCGCCGACCGCGGGCCCATTGGTGGACACCTACGGGCGCGTCGCCACCGACCTGCGCGTCTCGCTGACCGACCGCTGCAACCTGCGTTGCACGTACTGCATGCCGGCGGAGGGCCTGGACTGGTTGCCCGGTGAGCACCTACTCCGCTCCGATGAGCTGGCGCGGCTGATGCGCATCGCCGTCACCCGCTTGGGTGTGACCAGCGTGCGGTTCACCGGCGGCGAGCCACTGTTGGTGCGGCACCTCGAAGAGGTGGTCGCGGCGGCGGCCGGCCTGCGACCGCGCCCCGAGATTTCCCTGACCACCAACGGCGTCGGACTGGCGCGGCGGGCCGCCGCGCTCGCCCGGGCAGGCCTGAATCGCGTCAACGTCTCGATGGACACCGTGGATCCCGACCATTTCGCGGCGATCACCCGACGGGACCGGCTCGACGATGTGCTCGCCGGCCTGACCGCCGCCCACGACGCGGGCTTGACGCCGGTCAAGGTGAACGCCGTGCTCGACCCCGTCACCGGTCGCGAGGACGTCGTCGCGCTGCTGCGGTTCTGCCTCGATTACGGCTACCAATTGCGGGTCATCGAGCAGATGCCGCTGGATGCCGGCCACCAGTGGCGCCGGGGCGCGGCGCTGAGCGCCGACGATGTGCTCGACGCGCTGCGCCCGCACTTTCGGCTCCGTCCGGACCCGGCGCCGCGCGGATCGGCGCCCGCCGAGCTGTGGCTGGTCGACACCGGCCCAGGCACGCCGAGCGGCAAGTTTGGTGTGATCGCGTCGGTTTCCCACGCGTTCTGCTCGGCGTGTGACCGCACCCGCCTCACGGCTGATGGCCAGGTCCGCAGTTGCCTGTTCTCGGCCGTGGAAACCGATCTGCGAACCCTGCTGCGCAGCGGTGCGTCCGACGACGCGATCGAGACCGCGTGGCGCGTCGCGATGTGGGGCAAGCCGGCCGGTCACGGCATCAACGACCCGAACTTCATCCAGCCCGACCGTCCGATGAGTGCGATCGGTGGCTAGCCCGATGGGTCAGGCCGCCGTCCAGCAAGACGGGATTCAGGTGACCGTGCGCTATTTCGCGGCCGCGCGGGCGGCCGCTGGGGCCGAGTCGGAGACGCTGGTGGTGCGCCCGGGAACGACGGTGGCCGACCTGGTCGGGCGCCTCACCGTCCGGGGCTCTCGACTCGCCGACGTGTTGAGCAGATGCTCCTACTTGTGCGACGGGGTCGCGGTCCGCGACGAGACCGCGGCGTTACGCGCCGGCAACACGATCGACGTTCTACCGCCCTTCGCCGGCGGCTAAAACTGTGAAATGCATCACGTAACGGAATGATAACGGCGCAATCACGCTCCGATATCGGGCGTGGTGACCTGCGTGGATGCCGCGTGTTCCTCGGGTTTTCGCACATGGCCGAGGGGGAAACGCCGGGTGTCGCCCAACGTGACGGGACCAACAGAAACCGCTACGTTTCTCCGAAGGCTCGCCAAGACAACCGAATTGGCGGACCTCCCCTCCCTATCGCGCCGAGCTCCATCCAATAGGCAGGGGCCCACCGACCTACGTGGATGGAGGCGGGGGACCCACCGGTCCACCGTGATCGGACCGGGGCCGCATGCGGCCCCTTGGGGTGAAGCCGACGTCGTTTCGCAGTGGATATGCACTGAGTTCGATGACGGCCGGGTGGCCTCTCCAACCCGAACCCGACAGCTGACCTCGCAGGCGCGTGACACGAGAGGATCCTTCACGGCCTATGAGTGGACGTCACCGTAAGCCCAGCACGTCAAACATCAGCGTCGCCAAGATCGCCGTCACCGGCGCGGTCCTCGGTGGCGGCAGCATCGCCCTGGCCGGCCAGGCGGCCGCGGCCACCGACGGCGAATGGGACCAGGTAGCCCGTTGTGAGTCGGGCGGCAACTGGGGAATCAACACCGGCAACGGCTACCACGGTGGCGTGCAGTTCAGCTCGAGCACCTGGGCCTCGCACGGCGGCGGCCAGTACGCGCCGTCGGCCGAATTGGCCACCAGGGACCAGCAGATCGCCGTCGCCGAGCGCGTGCTGGCCACTCAGGGCCGCGGCGCGTGGCCCGTGTGCGGTGGCCCGCTGTCGAGCCCGACGCCCCGCGAAGTTCCGGCGCCCGCCGCCCTCGACGCTCCGCTCGACGCGCCCGGACTCAACGGCCAGCCGGCACCGCTGGCTCCCCCGCCAGACGCCCCGCCGCCCCCCGCGCCGGTGCAGCTGACGGGATTCGACCAGCCGGCGCCCCCGGCGGACCTGCCGCCCGCGCCCCCGGCCGACGTGCCGCCCGGGCCCCCGGCGGACCTGCCGCCTGCGCCCCCGGCCGACGCCATGCCGCCGGCGCCTCCCGCCGACGTGCCGCCCGCGCCTCCGGCGGACCTGCCGCCGGCACCCCCGGCGGACGCGCCCGTCGTTGACAACGACTTCCGCGGTTTCGTGCCGGCCAACATGCCGCAGCAGGTTTCCACGGTGGGCTACACGAAGCAGCTGTGGGAGGCCATTCGGGCGCAGGACATTCAGGGCAACGACGCGCTGGACGCTATCGCGCAGCCGTCCGCCTGAGTTCCGCCCGTCAGACTGCCCGGCACGCCTCGAACGTTTTCGCTTCGGGGCGTGCCGGCATTCCAACCGCTGCGGCGTTACGCCGAGCCCACCCACTCTTCGGTTCCGTCGTCGAAGAACTGGTGCTTCCACACCGGTAGCCGCGCCTTGATGGTGTCGACCAGAAGCGCGCAGGTGGCGAAGGCCTCCTGTCGATGGTCGGCAGCGACCGCGGCCACCAGCGCCGCCTCCCCGATGCGCAGCACCCCGGTCCGGTGGCTGGCCGCCACGGCGCGCACCCCGCTCGACTGCTCCGCGACATCGGCCACGACCTCCGCCATCACCTGTTCGGCCGACGGATGCGCGGAGTACTCCAGCCGCACCACCCGCCGGCCGCCGTCATGGTCGCGAATCATGCCGACGAAGCCGACGATGGCGCCGGCCGACTGATGGCCCACGAGCTCTTCGTGCTCGGCCAGCACGATCGGATGATCGGTCATGGCCGCGCGGACGACGAGCGTCATCGCTGGTGGTCTCCACCGGCGAGCTGATCGAGCGCATGGTCGATCACATCGGCGAGCACGCCCAGGCCGTCGCGCACGCCGCCGGGCGAACCCGGCAGGTTGACGATGAGGGTCCCTCCCGCCACGCCACACACACCGCGTGACAGCACCGACGTCGGCACCTTCGGCAGGCCGGACCGGCGGATGGCGTCGGCCAGCCCCGGGATCATGTAGTCCAGCACCGCCACCGTCTGATCGGGCGTGCTGTCGCTGGGCGAAATGCCGGTGCCCCCGGAAGTGATGATGACGTCGACGCCGTCGTCGACTGCCTTGCGCAGGGCCGCGCCGACCGGCTCACCATCGGCGACCACCTCCGGCTCGGCGCACGAAAATCCACGCTGTCCAAGCCATTCGGCGATGATCGGCCCGCACCGATCGTCGTACACCCCGGCCGACGCGCGGGTCGAGGCAATGATGATGCGGGCGGATCGGGCGCTCATCACCGCACCCACGTTCCGGTTTTGCCGCCTTCCTTGCGCAGCACCCGAATGTCATCGATGCGCGCGGCGGGGTCAACTGCTTTGATCATGTCGTAGAGCGTCAGACCGGCCACACTGACGGCGGTCAGCGCCTCCATCTCCACACCCGTGCGGTCGGTGCTGCGTACCGTTGCCGTGATCTCGATGTCCGACTCCCCTACGGTGAAATCGACGTCGACCCCGGTGAGCGCCAACTGGTGGCAGAGCGGGATCAGGTCACTGGTGCGCTTGGCCGCCAGAATGCCCGCCACCCGGGCCGTCGCCAACGCGTCGCCCTTGGGCAGGCCCCCGGCCGAGATCAGCTCCACCACGTGCGGCGACGTATGCAAGGAACCCGCGGCGACGGCGGTTCGCTTGGTGGCTCCCTTGCCGCTGACATCGACCATGTGCGCCGCCCCACGATCGTCCAGATGTGACAGCGCGCCCGAGGGGGATTCTCCCGACGCCCAGGTCGCCGCGGGCTTGGCGGCCTCAGAGGCGCTAGCCATCCTGGCGCCTACCGGTTAACGACGGTGACCGGGTGCAGGTAGGGCAGGTCAGTGGAGGGCAGCGGAAACGCCAGCTCGCCGAAGGGCGACAACGCACCCGTCCGGTCGGTCGCGAGTTCGCTCACCGCGTGGTCGTCGTGGTCCGTCGTCGGCCAGCCGTTGTCGACATACCTGGTTTTGCGCGCTTTAGCCTCAGCAGTGTCAGCCACGCCATCCATTCTGACAGGTCGCTCTCGCGCGCGTCCCGCAAGACCGCCAGTTCGACCGCTCCTTCGTTGCCTGCTTGCGACCCGCCGACTGTTTTACGCTGGTCAGCAATGACCGACAACACCCCGGATATTCCGCTGGGGTCGTGGTTGGCCGACTTGCCCGACGAGCGGCTGATCCGACTGCTAGAGCTGCGGCCGGACCTCGCCCAGCCCCCGCCCGGCAGCATCGCCGCGCTCGCCGCGCGCGCTCAGGCCCGTCAGTCGGTGAAGGCCGCCACCGACGACCTCGATTACCTGCGGCTGGCGGTGCTCGACGCGCTGTTGGTGCTGCAGGCCGATGCCGCGCCGGCGCCGACGCCGAAACTGCTGGCGCTGATCGGTGAGCGTGCCCCCGAGGCCGACGTGGTCGAGGCGTTGGACGATCTCCGGGAGCGCGCGCTGGTGTGGGGCGACGCCGCGCTCCGCGTGGCACCCGACGCCGGCACGGCCCTGCCGTGGCACCCGGGCCAGGTCACCCTCGAGGACGCCTCGCGCAGCGGCGAGGAGATCGCCGACCTCATCGACGGCCTGAGCCAGGCTCAGCTCGACGTGCTGGAAAAGCTTCTGGAGGGTTCCCCGATGGGCCGCACCCGTGACGCCGCGCCCGGCGCACCCGCGGACCGGCCGGTGCCCCAGCTGCTGGCGATGGGGCTGTTGCGACGCATCGACGCCGAGACGGTGATCTTGCCCCGCCACGTCGGGCAGGTGCTGCGCGGCGAACAGCCCGGTCCCATGCAGCTGACGGCGCCCGATCCGGTGACGTCGACCACCACCACCGACGACGTTGACGCGGCGGCGGCCGGGGCCACCATCGACCTGCTGCGAGAACTCGACGTGCTGATCGAAACGCTCGCCGCCACACCGATTTCCGAGCTGCGCAGCGGCGGACTGGGAATTCGTGATGTCAAACGGCTCAGCAAGGTGACCGGCATCGACGAGTCCCGGCTGGGCCTGATTCTCGAGGTGGCGGCCGCGGCCGGCTTGATCGCCAGCGGAATGCCCGATCCGGAACCGGCAACGGGTGACGGACCGTACTGGGCACCGACGGTGGCCGTCGACCGGTTCACCGCGCTGTCCACCGCCGAGCGCTGGCAGTTGCTGGCCAGTAGCTGGCTGGACCTGCCGAGCCGGCCGGCCCTGATCGGAAGCCGCGGACCTGACGCCAAACCCTATGGCGCCCTTACGGATGCGCTGTACTCGACGGCGGCGCCGCTGGATCGCCGGCTGTTGCTGAGCACGCTGGCCCAGTTGCCGCCGGGCGCCGGTGTCAGCGCGGTCGAAGCGTCGGCGGCACTCATCTGGCGGCGCCCCCGCTGGGCGAAGCGGCTGCAGCCCGGGCCGGTGGGTGATCTGCTGGCCGAGAGCCACTCGCTGGGTCTGGTGGGGCGGGGAGCGCTGAGCACCCCCGGCCGCGCCCTGCTGGGCGAGGGCGCCGACTCCCAGACCGCTATCGACGGCATGGCGCGGGCCCTGCCCAAACCGATCGATTATTTCCTGGTCCAGGCCGACCTGACCGTGGTGGTGCCGGGCCCACTGCAACGCGACCTCGCCGAGCAGCTTGCCGCGGTGGCCACCGTCGAGTCGGCCGGTACCGCGATGGTGTATCGCATCAGCGAACAGACGATCCGGCATGCGCTCGACGTCGGGAAGACCCGCGACTGGATGCATGCCCTGTTCGCCAAGCACTCCAAAACACCTGTCCCACAGGGCCTTACTTACCTCATCGATGATGTCGCGCGCCGGCATGGCCAGCTGCGGATCGGTATGGCAGCCTCGTTCGTGCGGTGCGAGGACCCGGCGCTGCTGGCCCAGGCCGTGTCCGCGCCCGCCACCGAACGGGTGCAACTGCGTGCCCTGGCCCCGACGGTCGCGGTGTCTCCTGCGCCGATCAGCGAGGTGCTGGTCGCGCTGCGCGCGGCGGGCTTCGCGCCGGCGGCCGAGGACTCCACCGGCGCCATCGTCGACGTCCGTCCCCGGGGCGCCCGGGTGGCCACGCCGCAACAGCGGCGGCCCTACCGACCGATGCCGCGGCCCAACAGCGAGAGCCTGAACGCGGTGGTGTCGGTGCTGCGGAAGGTGACCGCCGCGCCGTTCGGCAACAATCGCGCCGACCCAGCGGTCACCATGTCGTTGTTGCAGCGCGCGGCGAGGGAACAAGACACCTTGGTGATCGGTTATTTGGATGCCGCGGGCGTCGCCACCCAGCGGGTTGTGTCGCCAATCACCGTTCGGGGCGGTCAGCTGACGGCCTTCGACTCGGCGTCGGCGCGACTGCGCGACTTTGCCATCCACCGCATCACGTCGGTGGTGTCGGCCGACGGCCGATAATGATGACATGACTCGCGCCTGCGACGATCAAGACGAAGCGATGAAAAGGAGCGGCGCCATTGACTGACGGCCCGTTGATTGTGCAGTCCGATAAGACGGTGCTGCTCGAAGTCGACCACGAGCTGGCCGGCGCGGCGCGTGCCGCCATCGCGCCGTTCGCCGAGCTGGAACGGGCGCCCGAGCACGTGCACACCTACCGCATGACACCGTTGGCGCTGTGGAACGCCCGCGCCGCCGGCCACGACGCCGAACAGGTCGTCGACGCGCTGGTCAGCTTCTCGCGCTACGCGGTGCCCCAGCCGTTGCTGGTCGACATCGTCGACACCATGGCCCGCTACGGCCGCCTGCAGCTGATCAAACACCCGGCGCACGGCCTGATGCTGGTGAGCCTGGACCGGGCGGTGCTCGAGGAAGTGCTGCGCAACAAGAAGATCGCACCCATGCTCGGCGCCCGGATCGACGACGACACCGTCGTCGTCCACCCCAGCGAGCGTGGCCGCGTCAAGCAGATGCTGCTCAAGATCGGTTGGCCCGCAGAGGATCTCGCGGGCTACGTCGACGGCGAAGCACACCCGATCAGCCTGGCGCAGGAGGGCTGGCACCTGCGCGACTACCAGCAGATGGCCACCGATTCGTTCTGGTCCGGCGGGTCCGGGGTAGTGGTCCTTCCGTGCGGGGCCGGCAAGACGCTGGTTGGCGCGGCCGCGATGGCAAAGGCCAGCGCGACGACCCTGATCCTGGTCACCAACATCGTCGCGGCGCGGCAATGGAAGCGCGAGCTGGTGGCGCGCACCTCGCTGACCGAGGACGAGATCGGCGAATATTCCGGGGAGCGCAAGGAAATTCGGCCCGTCACCATCTCGACCTATCAGATGGTCACGCGTCGCACCAAGGGCGAGTACCGGCACCTGGAACTCTTCGACAGCCGCGACTGGGGGCTGATCATCTACGACGAGGTCCACCTGCTGCCGGCGCCGGTGTTCCGGATGACCGCCGACCTGCAGTCCAAGCGCCGCCTCGGGCTGACCGCCACACTGGTCCGGGAAGACGGCCGCGAGGGCGACGTGTTCTCGCTGATCGGCCCCAAGCGCTATGACGCGCCGTGGAAGGACATCGAGGCCCAGGGCTGGATCGCCCCGGCCGAGTGCGTCGAGGTGCGCGTCACCATGACCGACAACGAGCGCATGATCTATGCCACGTCGGAACCCGAAGAGCGCTACAAGGTTTGCTCAACCGCGCATTCGAAAATCGCCGTGGTGAAGTCGATCCTGGACAAGCATCCCGGCGAGCAGACCCTGGTGATCGGCGCCTACCTCGACCAGCTCGACGAGCTGGGCGCCGAGCTGAACGCCCCGGTGATCCAGGGGTCGACCCGAACCAAGGACCGCGAAGAACTGTTCGACGCTTTCCGCCGCGGCGAGGTGTCGACGCTGGTGGTGTCCAAGGTCGCCAACTTCTCCATCGATTTGCCGGAAGCCTCTGTGGCGGTACAGGTTTCGGGAACGTTCGGCTCACGCCAGGAGGAGGCGCAGCGGCTGGGGCGGCTGCTGCGGCCGAAGGCCGACGGTGGTGGCGCCATCTTCTACTCCGTGGTGGCGCGCGACAGCCTGGACGCCGAGTACGCCGCGCACCGGCAGCGTTTCCTGGCCGAGCAGGGCTACGGCTACATCATCCGCGACGCGGACGATCTACTGGGCCCGGCGATCTAGATCATGGCCGGGTCATCTTGTTTCGATGCCCCGTGATCACCGAGTTCTATTGCGGCTTCTGACATTCTTCAAAAGGACTAACCCGCCCAGGCTCACCAGAGCCGCGCCACCCCCGCCGATGTAGGCCTTGGCCAAATCGCGGCCCGACCCGTCGGCGCGTTCCGGTAGCGATGTCAGCCATCCGACGGCGTCATCGCGTTCGTCGTCGTCGTATAGCCGAAGTGGGCATGGCATCCAGGCGGCGATGGCGCGGCTTGGTGCACGAATCCAGCCGATATCACTCACGACAGCACACCCGTCGATCAACCGCACATAACGCGCTCCGAGCCGCGCGTCCGCCAACAGCGCACCCGCCGTGATGCGCTGGAAGCCCGGGCCGAACTGGTACAGGAGCCGCATCCGGCCCCCTGCGCGCGCCGCCCGTTCGATCATCGGCGCAAAGACCCGTTCGTAATCCGCCGCGGTCAATGTGCCGACGGCCTCCAGCGCCTGGATGCCCGCGGGCATGCCCGAAAGTTCCATCAGCACAGCCGTCTCCTCTCCGATCGCCCCGCACAGTAACTTATATGTCCTATTGCAACTATTGCATAGTGCTATGATAATCAGGACGTCACCCCTTATACGGAGGTCGCAAGTGAAGATCGCGATAGTCGGCGCCGGCATCGCCGGCCCCACACTTGCATATTGGCTGGCACGCTACGGGCACGAACCAACCCTGATCGAGAAGGCGCCGCGCCTCCGCACCGGCGGCTACGTGGTGGATTTTTGGGGCGGCGGGTATGCCGTTGCCGAACGCATGGGGCTCACCGCCGAGCTGCACGCCGCTGGCTACGCGGTGCGCGAGGTCCGACTCGTCGATCGGAACTCGCGCAGGGTGGGCGGCTTTTCGGCCGAAGCATTCAAGCGCAACCTCGACGGCCGGTTCGCCACGGTACCCCGGGGTGATCTGGCGGCCATGATCTATCGCTCCATCGACGATCAAGCCGAAACCCTGTTCGGGGAGAGCGTTTCGGCTGTCGAGCAAGACGACGCCGGCGTGCGGGTGACACTCGAGCACGGCGCGTCGCGGCAATTCGACCTGCTCGTCGGCGCGGGTGGCATCCATTCGCCCGTGCGGGACTTGGCATTTGGGCCGCAATCCAGATTTGAGAAGGACCTGGGCTACCGAGTCGCGGCGTTCGAAGCCGAGGGCTATCAGCCCCGTGACGAACTCGTCTACCTCGCCTACACC
Source organism: Mycobacterium sp. 852014-50255_SCH5639931 (assembly GCF_001665605.1). Classification (GTDB taxonomy): domain Bacteria; phylum Actinomycetota; class Actinomycetes; order Mycobacteriales; family Mycobacteriaceae; genus Mycobacterium; species Mycobacterium paraffinicum. The sequence continues at coordinate 263,280 of NZ_LZSV01000002.1, read as the reverse complement.
ATGCCGGGTCGCATGGTCGCCCGATTCGCAATGCGCGACGACAAAACGATGTTCCTCTTCATCTTCAGGCCCGAACACATGAGCGGTCCCGATCCGCAGGATGCGTCACAGGTCAAGAAGACCCTGCGTCAAGTCTTCGGCAACGCCGGGTGGGAATGCCCGGAAATACTGCGCAGACTTGATGAGGCCGCCGATGTGTACTTCGACCGCGTCAGCCAGATCGTCATGGACGGTTGGTCGGACGGCCGGGTCGCGCTCATCGGCGACGCCGCGGGCGCGGTCTCGCTGCTGGCTGGCGAGGGGACGGGTCTGGCAATGGTGGAGGCCTACACACTGGCGGGCGAGCTCAGTCGCGCCGGGGCCGATCACGGGGATGCGTTTCGTCGCTATGAGCGTCGGCTGCGTCCGATCGTGGAGGCCAGGCAGCGGTCGGCGCGAGGATTCGCCGCGACGTTCACACCAAAGACGGCGCTGGGTCTGTGGATGCGCAATCAGGCGTCCAAACTGCTGAACATGGAGCCACTGGCCGACCGCATCGTGCGGAGTGAATTCCTTGACGACATCGCGTTGCCCGAATACGTCGCGTAGGCCATCGAGCCGGCGCTCTCCCGAACCATGTGACGCTTCTGGAATTGATATCACCCGCGATATCAATTCCGGGGACGCACGCATGGTCCCGGCGCAGCTGCCGCCCGATTCAGAGCGACAGGATGGTCGCCGACGCGGTGCCGGGCGCCCCATACACCTGGGCCAGGCCGACGCGCGGGTTGCCCGGCACCTGACGCTCGCCCGCCTCACCGCGCAGCTGACGCACCAGTTCGTGCATCTGCCGTAGCCCCGACGCGCCGATCGGCTCGCCGTTGGCGATCAACCCCCCGTCGGTGTTGACCGGCATCGAGCCGTGGATCTCGGTGGCGCCGTCGGCCAGCAGCTTCTCCTGCTCACCGTCGGCGCACAGCCCCGTCTCGGCCATGTGGATGACCTCGTTGCCGGCGTCGGTGTCCTGGAGCTGGGCGACGTCGACGTCCTCGGGGCCGATGCCGGCCGCCTCGTAGGCCGCCTTGGCCGCGTAGACCGTCGGGGAGACGTCCTCGTCGAGCGGCGCGAAGGTGGCATGCACTTCGTAGGCGCCGTAGCGGCGGGTGCGGATCTCGCAGGCTCGCACGTACACCGGCTTGTCGGTGAACTTGTGCGCCATGTCGGCGCGGCACATGATCACCGCCGCGGCCCCCTCGTCGGGCGCACAGAACATGTATTGGGTCAACGGGTAGTTGAGCACGGCCGAATTGAGAATCTCTTCCTCGGAAATCGGCTTGCGCCGGAACGCATTCGGGTTCAGCGCGCCGTTGCGAAAGTTCTTTGCCGCCACCTTGGCCAGGGTGGCCTGCGAAATGTTGTGGTCGTGCAGGTATTTGTTGGCCTTCATCCCGAAGAACTTGGTGGTGACGAACTGCCCGTTCTGGGCATACCACTGCGGCAGCGCCAGCTTGGCGGGGTCGTCGGTGAACGCGCCGCGCGGGTGCTTGTCCAGCCCGATGGCGATGCCGATGTCGTACTTGCCCAGCCGGATGGTGTCGGCGGTCTGCTGGATGGCGCTGGCCGCGGTGGCGCACGCGTTGAACACGTTGGTGAACGTGATGCCGGTGAGACCGACCAGGCGAGTCACCGCGTCGGGGTTGGACACCTCGTGGCTGCCGCCGAAACCGAACTGGATGTCCTTCCAGTCCACTCCGGCGTCGCTCAGCGCCGACTGAATCGCCTCGGCGCCCATCTGCATCGCGGTCTTGTCGAACCTGCCGAACGGATGCAGGCCCACGCCGATGATGGCGACATCGTTGGTCATCTCAGCTCCTTATGCGACCGGCTGGAACGCGAACGTCATGATTTCGGCGCCCTCGTCGTCGGTGGTCAGCGGAATCATGGTGAGCTCGACCTCCTGGCCGAACTGCAGCTTGGCCGGGTCGTTCTCCGTCAACCGCCCTTCGACGCGGATGACGTCATCGAGCTGGACCAACCCGACGCCGAACGGAACGAAGTCCTTGCCGGTCGGGCCGGCATAGGGCGCGCCCGGCGGGAAGCCCTGCGTGGTCCAGGCGACGAGGGTTCCGCGGCGCGGCAGCAACACGTCGGTCATCTCGCCAAGGCTGCAGCGCGGGCACCATTGCTGCACCGGAAAGGTGGTGGCGCCGCAGCTGCCGCACCGGCTGCCGATCAGCTGTGGGCTCTCGTCGGGCCAGGTCGAGATCTCGGGTGCGAGCGCCTTTTGCATCGGGGGATCCTCCAGAAGCGTCCACGGTGTGCCGACAGAATGTTGCTCACTGAACCGTATAACAGCTTTCCGAAAAGTGGAAACCGCATTCTCATTCTTGGCCTCGCCGGGCAGATATGTTGGGATCGCCGCCGCAACCGAGGAGACGACCATGCCAGTCACGGTGATACTCGAACTGAAATTCAAGCCCGACGCGGTGCCGCAGGCGCGCGACGTCATGGGCCGGGCTTTGCAAGACACCCGGGCGTTTGCCGGGAACCTGGGTACCGATGTGCTCGTCGACGAGGACGACGAAACCCACTGGCTGATCTACGAACTGTGGGACACGGTCGAGCAGGACGAGGCCTATCGCGCGTTTCGCGCCGGCGAAGGCCGTCTCACCGACCTGCCGCCGCTGCTGGCCGAGCCTCCCGTCAAGAAGAGGTACGCCACCTCCGACATCTGACGGCTAGCTGAGCGCGGGAATCACCTCGCGCTCGAACAACTCGATGCCGGAACGGTCGTACGCGGCCTCCGGGAAATAACAGATGGCGTATTCGCACCCGAGGTCGCGGAGCTTGGCGATCCGCTCGATCACCTGTTCCGTTGTGCCCGTTGCCGAATCGGGTCCGCTGCCGGCGGCCAGCATCGCGTCGGCGGCCGCCTCGGGCACGTACCGGACGACGCGGTCGCGGACGCGCCGCAACCTGTCCTTGACGTCGGCGTCGGAGGTCCCGACGACCGCGTTGACGTTGGCCGACCGCACAATGGCATCGAAGTCGGTGCCCACCTGCTGACAGTGCCGCGCCAGCACTTCCGACTTGTGCGCGAACGCCTCGGGCTCGGGCGCGAAGTTGGTGTACTGCGCGTATTTCGCGGCGATGCGCAAGGTCACCTTCTCACCGCCACCGGCGATCCACAGCGGAATCCCGTTGTCCTGCAGGGGCTTAGGGGAGACGATGGCGCCGTCCACCTGGTAGTGCTTGCCGTCGAAGCTGACCTTGCCGTCGCGCCAGGCATCACGCATGATCTGTACGCCCTCGTCCAACCGGGCCAGCCGCACACCGGCCGACGGGAAACCGTAACCGTAAGCGCGCCACTCATGTTCGTACCAGCCGCCGCCGATGCCCATCTGGATCCGCCCACCGGAGATGATGTCGGCGGTCGCCGCGACCTTGGCCAGGTACACCGGATTGCGGTAGCTCATCGCGGTGCACATCTGGCCGAGTTTGATCCGCGACGTGACGGCGCCGTATGCGGCCATCAGCGACCACGCCTCGTGCGTGGCCTCACCCGTCGGCAGCGGGACGGTGTGGAAATGGTCGTAGACCCACAGCGAATCCCACGCGCTGCTGTCGGCGTAGACAGCCAGGTCGCGCATCACCGCCCAGTGCTTCTCCGGTTCGATGTCGACCAGATCCATTCGCCAGCCTTGCGGGATGAAGAGACCGAAGCGCATAGCAACGGACTCTAACCCGCCGCCGACCACCACGTCGCAGAAGGCAATTCCCCCCACTGCCGCGGGCAGCCCTTCCCCAGACCCCCGCTAGGCTTACCCATCGACAAGCAAGCGGGAGGTCGCCGTGCGCGTACTGGTCTCCGGCGCCAGCATCGCCGGCCCGGTGCTGGCCTACTGGCTGACCCGTCGCGGCTTCGACGTCACCGTCGTCGAGCGCGCGCCCACCCTACGTAAGACCGGCGGCCACGCCGTCGACCTGTTCCGTCCCGCTATGGAGATTTCGGCGGACATGGGTGTCCTGCCTCAGATCGAGGCGCTCGCCACCGGAACGAACCGCATGACCATGCATCGGGAAGGCCGGGCGCGGCCCATCGAGATCGACCTCACCAAGATCTACGCCGCCACGTCCGACCGGCACGTGGAGATCATGCGCGACGACCTCAGCGAAATCTATTACGCCGCCGGTCGCGATGACGTCGAGTACCTGTTCGAGGACTCGATCACCTCGATCGACCACGACGGCGAGGTGACGTTCGAGCATGCCCCCGCCCGCCGGTTCGACGTCGTCGTCGGCGCCGACGGGCTGCACTCCAACGTCCGGCAGCTGACCTTCGGCGACGAAGCCAACCTCACCCGATTCCTCGGCGGCTATCTGGCGGTGGCATCGGCGCCCAAGGCGCTGGCCGGCCGCGGCGAGATGACCTGCCACGTCGGCGTGGGCCGCCTCGCGGCCATCTACACCGCCGAGCACCTGGACGACGCGCGCGCCGTCTTCCTGTTCCGCACGAAGCAAGAGCTCGACTACGACCATCGGGATGCGCTGCGGCAGAAGGCAATCCTGCGCGACACTTTCGCCGACATGCACGAGCAGGTGGACGGCTGGCTGGGCGAACTCGACGACACGCCCGCTTTCTACTTCGATTCGATCAGCCAACTGCGGCTGGACCGATGGTCCCGGCGGCGGGTGACCCTCGTCGGCGACGCGGGATACTGCCCCGGCCCCGCGGTGGGCGGCAGCACCAGCCTTGCCGTGCTCGGCGCCTACGTGCTGGCCGGGGAGCTCGCCGCGGCGGACGGCGACCACCTGCGCGCGTTCGCGGCCTATGAATTGCAGATGCGTGAACCGGTGCATCGCAGCCGGGCCTTCGCGCGCGGCGCCGCCAAGGGCATCATCCCCGGCTCGCGACTCGGGGTGTGGGCATTGACCCGTGGCGCCCGGCTGGTCTCGCTGCTACCCGCGTCGCTTTCGCGATCACTGGCGAAGCTGAACGCCAATGGTGTCCGGATGCACGATTCGATGCCGGTGCCCGACTACAGCGCGACCGACCTGCAAGCGAACGAAAGGAAAGACCGCCGATGGAACTAGCCGGTGTGGGAATCTGGAGCAGTCAACTGCGATATGGCGATCCGTCTGAATCCGCCGAGGCGGCAGCGGAATTGGACGAATTGGGCTTTCCGGCGCTGTGGATACCCGACGTCGGCGGGCCGGTCTTCGACGCGGTCGGCAATTTGCTCGCCGCGACCAAGCGGACCGTGATCGCCACCGGAATCCTCAACCTGTGGATGCATGCGCCCGGCGACGTCGCTGAGTCCTATGTGACGTTGACCGCCGAGCACGGGGACCGCTTCCTGCTGGGCATCGGCGTCAGCCACGCACCGCTGATCGACGCGGGCCAACCCGGGCGGTACCGCAAACCGCTGGCGGCCACGGCGGCGTTCCTGGACGGGCTGGATGCCGCCCCACGTCCCGTACCGGCCGAAAGTCGGGTTCTCGCCGCGCTCGGCCCGAAGATGCTTACCCTGGCCGCGACCCGTGCCCGCGGGGCCCACCCCTACCTGGTCACCCCCGAGCACACCGCCTCTGCCCGTTCGACATTGGGCGACGGCCCCCTGCTGCTGCCGGAACAGACGGTGATCCTGACGGAAAGCGCCGACGAGGCGCGACGCATCGGAACCGACTGGCTGCGAGCGTATTTGGCGTTGCCCAACTACGCCAACAACCTGCTGCGCACCGGGTTCTCCGAAGAAGACCTGGCGCAGGTCAGCGATCGGCTCTTCGACGCCATCATCGCGTGGGGCGACGAAGACGCGATCATGCGCAGGGTCGCCGAGCATCGTTCGGCCGGCGCCGACCACGTGTGCGTCCAGGTGCTGCTGGCCGACCCGAAGGCCTTCCCGCGCGAGCAATGGCGCCGAATCGCCGCCGCCTCCACGTAACCCCGCGGCGATCCCGCTTAGGGTGAGGTATGGCTTCCAAGCAGACGCTGTTTCGGATCTTCTACCGCATCGGCTTCACTCCCTGGGACGGTCACCCGCTCGCGCAGAGCGTGCGGAACCTGGTCGAGGGAACGGCCGACACACCTGCGCTCCCGCCGGGCTCGGCCCTCGAACTCGGGTGCGGAACCGGTGACTGCTCGATCTATCTCGCCCAGCACGGCTGGAAGGTCACCGCGGTCGACTTCGTCGCCAAGCCCCTCGAGCGGGCACGCGCCAAGGCCGGGGCCGCCGGCGCGGCGGTCGACTTCGTCCAGGCCGACGTCACACAGTTGAGCCGGGCCGGCATCGGCTCGAACTTCGAGCTGATCGTCGACAACGGTTGCCTGCACAACATGAGCGACGACGACCGCGCGGCCTATGTCCGGGAGATCAGCGCCGTGGCGGCCCGCGACGCGCGACTGCTGATCGTCGCATTCGTTCCCGGGGGCAGGGTGGGAGTGCGCGGCATCGACCACACCGAGATGGAACGACGCTTCGCGCCCACCTGGACGATGCTGTCGGCCGGCGACGAGCGCGAGCTGGACCGCGCCGAGAAGACGCCGGCGCGGTACTACCTCTTTCAGCGTCGCGACACATAACCAGGTGCGACGACACGCCGTACGCCCTCGCAACGGTCTATGTCTCGCGTGCGCTCCGGGGCGTGCCAGCCCACGCAAAAGCCCCCGAAGACAACCGCTTCGGGGGCTTTGCGACTAGGGAACCTTAGGTCAGCGAGTCCGGCGGCAGGAAGCGGTCGCCGTACTTGGCGGCCAGTTCGCGGGCACGGGCCACGAAGGCTTCCTTGCCCGTACCGCCCGCGCCCTCGTAGCCGACGATGAACTGCGCGCTACCACCGGTGTACGGCGGGAAGCCGATGCCCATGATCGACCCGATGTTGGCGTCGGCCGTCGATGTCAACACGCCCTCGTCGAGGCACTTCTGCGTCTCGAGCGCCTCGGCGAACAGCATCCGGTCGATCATGTCCTGCAGCGGCGGCTCCGACGAACCGGACTTGAACGTCTCCCGCAGGCCCGGCCACAGCCCGGTGCGCTTGCCGTCGACGTACTCGTAGAAGCCCGCGCCCTTCAGCCGCGACGGGCGGCCGATCTCGATCATCTTCTCCACGACGGCCTCGGCCGGGTGCGGCTCGTAGTTACCGCCCGCGTCCTCGACGCCCTTACGGGTGGCGGCCGCGATCTTGTGCATCAGTTCGAGGTTCAGCTCGTCGGACAGCTGCAGCGGCGGGGCCGGGTAGCCGGCCTGCGAGCCGGCGTGCTCGATGCTGGCGGGTTCGACGCCCTCACCGAGCATCGCCAAGGCCTCGTTGACGAAGGTACCGATGACGCGGCTGGTGAAGAAGCCGCGGCTGTCGTTGACCACGATCGGGGTCTTGCCGATGGCCAGCGTGTAGTCGAACACGCGGGCCAGCGCCTCGTCAGAAGTCTTCTCGCCCTTGATGATTTCGACCAGCGGCATCTTGTCGACCGGTGAGAAGAAGTGAATCCCGATGAAGTCCTCCTGCCGCTTGACGCCGGTCGCCAGACCGGTGATCGGCAGCGTCGAGGTGTTGGACCCGAGCAGCGCGTTCGGCTCGACGATGTCCTCGATCTCCTGGAACACCTTGTGCTTCAGTTCCTGGCTCTCGAACACCGCCTCGATCACGAAGTCGACGCCCTTGAAGTCCGCGGGGTCGGCCGACGGCGTGATGCGGTCCAGCAGCGCCTTGCTCTTCTCCTCGGTGGTCTTACCACGCTGAAGCGCCTTGGCCTCAAGCTTTTCCGAGTAACCCTTGCCCTTCTGTGCGGCCTCGAGGCTGACGTCCTTGAGCACCACGTCGAACCCGGCCTTGGCGGATACGTAGGCGATCCCGGCGCCCATCATGCCCGCGCCCAGCACACCGATCTTGTTGATCTTGACCGGCTCGATGCCGTCGGGCCGCGAGCCGCCGCCGTTGATGTGCTGCAGGTCGAAGAAGAACGCCTGGATCATGTTCTTGGCGACCTGGCCGGTGACCAGAGAGGTGAAGTAGCGGCTCTCGATGCGGGTGGCGGTGTCGAAGTCCACCTGCGCACCCTCGACGGCCGCGTCCAGGATGGCTCGCGGCGCCGGCATCGGCGCACCCTTGAGCTGCTTCTTGAGCAGCGCAGGGAACGACGGCAGGATGCCGGCCAGCCCGGGGCTCGACGGGGTGCCGCCGGGCATCTTGTAGCCCTTGGCATCCCACGGCTGCGTGTGCGAGTCGGGGTTCGCCTTGATCCACGCCTTGGCGGCGGGCACCAGTTCCTCGGCGGAGCCGACGAGCTCGTCGATCAGCCCGATTTCCTTGGCCTTGTCCGGCTTGAAGCGAGTGCCCTGCGACAGGATGTTCATGAACGCGTTCTGGATGCCGAACATCCGCACCGTGCGCGCCACGCCGCCCCCGCCGGGCAGCAGGCCCAGCGTCACCTCGGGCAGACCCACAACGAGGCCCTTGACGTCCGCGGCGATGCGGTGGTGACAGGCCAGCGCGATCTCCAGGCCGCCGCCGAGCGCGGCGCCGTTGATGGCGGCCACCACCGGCTTGCCCAGGGTCTCCAGCGCCCGCAGGTCGCGCTTGATGTCCTCGACCTCGGTGAAGACGTCGCCGGCGTTCTCCGGGCCGGCGTTGATCATGCTCTTGAGATCGCCGCCGGCGAAGAACGTCTTCTTTGCGCTCGTGATCACCACGCCGGTGACCGAATCCTTCTCCGCGACAAGGCGTTCGACGGCTTTGTGCATCGACTCCTTGTAGTGCTCGTTCATCACGTTCGCCGACCCGGTCGGGTCGTCAAGCGTCAGCGTGACGATGCCGTCGGCATCCTTATCCCACTGGATTGTGTTCTCTGCCATGGTCCTAAACCCTCTCGATGATGGTGGCGACACCCATGCCGCCGCCGATGCACAGCGTGATCAGCGCGCGTCGCGCGTTGCGGCGCTCGAGCTCGTCGACCATGGTGCCGGTGATCATGGCGCCGGTGGCGCCCAGCGGGTGGCCCATCGCGATGGCGCCACCGTTGACGTTCAGTTTCTCGTCGGGAATGTTGAGGTCCTTCTGGAACTTCAGCACCACCGACGCGAACGCCTCGTTCAGTTCGAACAGGTCGATGTCGTCGACGGTCAGTCCCGCACGGTCGAGGACCTTCTGGGTGGCCGGGGTCGGGCCGGTCAGCATGATGACCGGGTCGGAACCACTGGTCGCGGTGGCGACGATGCGTGCCCGTGGGGTCAGGCCCTGCGACTTTCCGGCGGCCTCCGAGCCGACCAGCACCAGCGCGGCGCCGTCGACGATGCCGGAGCTGTTGCCCCCGGTGTGGACGTGGTTGATCTTCTCGACGTAGTGGTACTTCTGCAGCGCGACGTCGTCGAAGCCGCCCATTTCGCCGATGCCGTCGAACGCGGTCTTCAGCTTGGCCAGGCCCTCCATTGTGGTGTCGGGCCGCATGTGCTCGTCGTGGTCGAGGATGACCAGACCGTTCTGGTCGCGCACCGGCACCACCGACTTGGCGAAGTAGCCGCCCGACCAGGCCTCGGCGGCCTTCTGCTGCGAGCGCAGCGCGTAGGCGTCGACGTCGTCGCGGGAGAAGCCCTCGATGGTGGCGATCAGGTCGGCGCCGATGCCCTGCGGCACGAAGCCGATCCGGTAGTTGGTCTCCGGGTCGAGCGCCCAGGCGCCGCCGTCGGAGCCCATCGGGACGCGGCTCATCGACTCGACACCGCCGGCCAGCACAAGGTCGTCCCAGCCGGAGCGCACCTTTTGCGCGGCGATGTTGACAGCTTCCAGCCCCGAGGCGCAGAACCGGTTGAGCTGCACCCCACCGGTGGTCTCGGGCAGGCCAGCCACCAGCGCCGCGGTCCGGGCGATGTCGCCGCCCTGGTCACCGACCGGGGACACGACGCCGAGGATCAGGTCGCTGATCAGGCTCTCGTCGAGGTCGGGGTTGCGCCGGCGCAGCTCGTCGACCAGCCCGACGACCAGGTTCACCGGCTTGACCTCGTTCAGCGAACCGTTTCTTTGCTTGCCGCGCGGGGTGCGGATGGCCTCATAGATGAAGGCTTCTTCGGACATGTCGAGTTCCTCTTCGCAAGTGGGTTTCGGATCCGTATTAAAGGTAGGTCCAGATACCGCACCCTAACAAAGTGCCCGGCCAACCTGTTGGTTGGGCCGATCGCCGCTGGTCAGTGAGCCGAGCCGGGGAACCCCCGCTTGCAGGGGACACGCCGGCGTGACGCTGGACGGCGAGCGCCACACTGGCGTGACGTTCGAGCACCGAAGCCCCCTAAGCTCGACCAGCATGACGGTGTCGCGACTGCGTCCGTACGCGACGACGGTGTTCGCCGAGATGTCGGCGCTGGCCGCTCGGGTCGGCGCGGTCAACCTCGGCCAGGGTTTCCCCGATGAGGACGGGCCCGCGGCCATGTTGAAGGCCGCCCAAGACGCCATCGCCGAGGGAAACAACCAGTACCCGCCCGGCATCGGCGTCGCACCGCTGCGGCACGCCATCGCCGCCCAGCGGCAGCGGCATTTCGGCATCGAATACGACCCCGACACCGAAGTGCTGGTGACGGTCGGGGCGACCGAGGCCATCGCGTCCGCGGTGCTGGGCCTGATCGAGCCCGGCTCGGAGGTCCTGCTGATCGAGCCGTTCTACGACTCCTACTCGCCGGTGCTGGCGATGGCCGGCGCGCACCGGGTGGCCGTGCCCCTGGTGCCCCATGGTCGTGGCTTTGCCTTGGACGCCGACGCCCTGCGCCGGGCGGTGACACCACGGACCCGTGCGCTGATCGTCAACTCACCGCACAACCCGACCGGCACGGTGCTCAGCGCGGCCGAGCTGGCCGCCATCGCCGAGGTCGCCGTCGCCGCCGACCTCTTGGTGATCACCGACGAGGTCTACGAGCACCTGGTGTTCGGGGACCACCGGCATCTGCCGTTGGCCGGCTTCGACGGCATGGCCGAGCGGACGATCACCATCTCCAGCGCGGCCAAGATGTTCAACTGTACCGGCTGGAAAATCGGATGGGCTTGCGGCCCAGCAGAACTCATCGCCGGGGTGCGTGCGGCCAAGCAGTACCTGAGCTACGTCGGCGGCGCGCCGTTCCAGCCCGCGGTGGCTCTCGCGCTCGACACCGAGGACGCGTGGGTGGCCGGGCTCTGCAGCTCTTTGCAGGCCCGCCGCGATCGGCTGGCCGCCGGGCTGTCCGAGATCGGCTTCGAGGTGCACGACAGCGCCGGCACCTACTTCCTGTGCGCCGACCCCCGCCCCCTGGGCTACGACGACAGCACAGCGTTCTGCGCGGCGCTACCGGAAAAGGTCGGGGTGGCGGCCATTCCGCTGTCGCCTTTCTGCGATCCGGCGGGCTCACATCCTGACGTGTGGAATCACTTGGTGCGGTTCACCTTCTGCAAACGCGAAGACACCCTTGACGAGGCGATCAGGCGGCTGGCCGCCTTGCGGTGACGGGCCGGCTACCCGGTCGAGCCGAAGCCCTCGACCACGCGCTTGCGCAGCCCCTCCAGCGCGGAATCGAGGATCTTCTTGCGGGCCCGGTTGACCCAGAACTCGGGCAGCGGGGCAAATGGTTCGACGGTGATGGCGAACCGCACCCTGGTCTTGTCGTAGCCCTCCCTGGTCAGGGTGTACTCCCCGTGCTGGCCACGTTGCTGGGCAGTCTTCTCGGCGTCCCACACCATCCAGTCCGGCCCCCAGTGGTATTCGAGCAGTTCCGTGTCGTGGATGCCGGTCACCGCGATGGTGACCTTCACGTGGTGCGGTCGGCCGTCGGGGTGCTTGTCGACGACTTCGACCCGCTTGTGCACCGACGACCATGACGGCACGGCGTCCATGTCGGCCAGCGCCTCCATGATCACTTCCGGAGGCGCGTCAATGACGATTTCCGACGATGCTTGAACGGCCACTGCTAATAAGTTAGCAACCGCTCAGCCGCTGACGAAGGCAAACCCGCGAGCCGTTGACTATTCCGGCTCCGTCGAACCTCTGAAGTGCTTTACCAATTCGCACAAGCCCTTTACCGATGAGTCAAGAACGCTTTCGCTGGCCCGCCGGACAATGAAGGCGGGCATCGGCCGGCCGGGCTCGACCGTGACGTCGAAGCGCACCCGGGTCTTGTCGAGACCTTCGGGTTTGAGGTTGTACTCGACGTGCTGACCGTGCTGCTGGGAAGTCCCTTTGGCGTCATAGACGACCCAATCGGGACCCCAGTGATATTCCAGGATCTCCTTGTCGACGAGCCCGAGAATCTTGATCGTGGTTTTCACATGGTGGGGCCGACCGTCGGGATAACGGTCGATCACTTCGATGTGTTTATGGAGCGGTGACCACGATGCCAGCACGCCGACATCGGTCAGCGCCTCCATGACCACTTCTGGCGGCGCGTCGACGACAAATTCCCGTGATGCTTTTACGGCCACTGCGCTCAACCTAGCAATGCCGGCCCCGGCGCGGAATGGTTCGGCGTAACAGGCTGGCTACCAGTCGATTTCGGCGAGGGGCGTGGTGGCCGCCGGTGGCCGACCCACCGGTGCGGCCGGGGTGCGCGAGAAGCGCGGACCGGGCGCCGCCTGATCGACGCCGTGGGCGGTGATCACCGTGGACCGCGTCCGCAAGTGTTCGTCGGCCGCCGCCTCGCTCCACGTCAGCACCGGAGTGACGCACGCATCGGTGCCGGCGAAGATGGTCGTCCACTCGTCACGGGTCCGGCTGCCGAACCGTTTCGCGAAGACCTCGTACATCTGCGGGTAGGAACCGATGTCGAGCTGGCCGGGCACCTCCTCGGGCGACAGGCCGAGGCCGGTCAGCAGCGCCGCGAAAAATTGCGGCTCGATGGCGCCGACGGCCAGGTACTTGCCGTCGGAGGTCTCGTAGCAGCGGTAGAACGGGGCACCGCCGTCGAGCAGGAACGACTCGCGCCGGTCACGCAGCGCCCCGGTCGACTTCATCGTCCACATCATCTGGGCGAGCAGGCTGACGCCGTCCACCATCGCCGCGTCGATGACCTGCCCCTGGCCCGAACGTTCACGCTCGTACAGGGCGACCGCGACGCCGAGCAGCACCAGCATCGAACCGCCACCGAAGTCGGCCACCAGGTTCAGCGGCGGCATCGGCGGCCGGTCAGCGTAGCCCAGTGCCGAGAGCGCGCCGGTCCGCGACAGGTAATTGATGTCGTGCCCCGCCGTCTGGGCCAGCGGCCCGTCCTGCCCCCAGCCGGTGATCCGCGCGAAGATCAGTCGCGGATTGACCGCCGCGCACTCGTCGGGGCCGATGCCGAGTCGCTCGCAGGTGCCCGGCCGGAAACAGTCCAGCAGCACGTCGGCTTTGGCGGCGAGATCCAGCAGCGCCTGCGGCTGCGTCTTGACGTCGAGGTCAACGATCCGCTTCCCGCGATGCAGCAGATCGCGGTCCTCGGGCGGCATGGTGAGGCCGCCGGGGCGCCGCACCCGAACCACGTCCGCCCCGAGGTCGGCGAGCATCATTCCCGCGTGCGGCCCCGGCCCGATGCCGCCGAGCTCGATCACTTTCACCCCGGCGAGGGGCCCGCCGCCGCCCACCGCGATTATTTGCCCTTCTTCACTTTCAGCACCTGCTCGCGCAGCGCCTTGGTCGCGGAGTCGATCGTCCCCTTGACGGCCCGTTTCAGGACGAAGCCGGGCAGCGGCACATTCGGGTCCGCAAGAAGCTCGAACTTGACCAGGGTCGCCTCGCCCTGCGGTATCAGGGTGTACTTGCCGTCCTGCGCCTTCTGCTGCGAGGAGCTCACCAGCGTCCAGCTCACCGCGTCGTCCGACCAGGTGTAGGCCACCACCTGTTCGTCGGTGATCCCGGCGACCTTCACCTTCATCTTCACTTGGCTGGGCCGCCCGTCGTCGCCGGTCGAGAGGACCTCCGCACTCTGATGGGGTTCGGACCATTCGGGCATCGCCTCGAAATCGGCGATGACGTCCAGAATCTCCTCCGGACTGGCTTCGATGACGATGTCGCGGGATTCCTTGAGTGCCATGGCCCGCACGATACTGAAACGACGACCCGCCCGGAACGGATTCGGCCGAGGTACCGTCGTGCTTGTGCCTGAGGCAGCGACCGAGCCCGTCTACACCGTCGGCGACTACCTGTTGGACCGCCTCGCCGAACTCGGCGTCACCGAGATCTTCGGCGTTCCCGGCGACTACAACCTGGAATTCCTCGACCACATCGTCGCCCACCCCACCATCCGCTGGGTGGGCAACGCCAACGAGCTGAACGCCGGCTACGCCGCCGACGGGTACGGTCGGCTGCGCGGAATGTCGGCCGTGGTAACGACTTTCGGCGTGGGCGAACTGTCCGCGGCCAACGCGATCGCGGGCAGCTATGCCGAACAGGTGCCCGTGGTGCACATCGTCGGCGGGCCGTCCAAAGACGCGCAGGGCACCCGGCGCGCGCTGCACCACTCGCTCGGTGACGGCGATTTCGAGCACTTCTTCCGGGTCAGCCGCGAGATCACCTGCGCCCAGGCCAACCTCATGCCCGCGAACGCCCGCCGGGAGATCGACCGGGTGCTCTCGGAGGTGCGCGAGCAGAAGCGGCCCGGGTACATCCTGCTGTCCACCGATGTGGCCCGCTTCCCCACCGAGCCGCCCGGTGATCCGCTGCCCCGCTACGCCGGTGGCACCAGCCCGCGCGCGTTGTCCCTGTTCGCCGAGGCCGCCTCCGAGCTCATCGCCGACCACCAGCTGACCGTGCTGGCCGACTTGCTGGTGCACCGGTTGCAGGTGGTCAAGGAACTCGAGGCGCTGCTGGCGGCCGACGTGGTGCCCTACGCCACGCTGATGTGGGGGAAGAGCCTGCTGGACGAAAGCTCGCCCAACTACCTTGGGATCTACGCCGGTTCGGCCAGCGTCCCGGCGGTGCGCACCGCGATCGAGGAGGCACCGGTGCTGGTGACCGCCGGCGTGGTGTTCACCGACATGGTCAGCGGTTTCTTCAGCCAGCGGATCGACCCGGCGCGGACCATCGATGTCGGGCAGTACCAAAGTAGTGTGGCCGGCGAGGTCTTCGCGCCGCTGGAGATGGGCGCCGCGCTGGAGGCGCTGTCGACCATCCTGACCCGGCGCCCGATCACGTCGCGGCCGGTGGCGGCGCCGCCCGCCGATGATCTGCCCCCGCCCCCGCCGCGCGATCAACCGC
This sequence comes from Mycobacterium sp. 852014-50255_SCH5639931, assembly GCF_001665605.1. Classification (GTDB taxonomy): domain Bacteria; phylum Actinomycetota; class Actinomycetes; order Mycobacteriales; family Mycobacteriaceae; genus Mycobacterium; species Mycobacterium paraffinicum. The sequence goes on along the minus strand of NZ_LZSV01000002.1, from coordinate 248,120 downwards.
TGACGCAAGAGATGCTGTGGGACCGCCTCTGCACAGCCCTCACACCGGGCAACGTCGTCCTCGCCGACCAGGGCACCTCCTTCTACGGCATGGCCGACCACCGCCTGCCCCAGGGCGTCACATTCATCGGCCAACCCCTTTGGGGCTCAATCGGTTACACGCTGCCCGCCGCGCTGGGCGCCGGGGTGGCACATCCGGACCGCCGGACTGTGCTGCTGATCGGCGACGGCGCCGCGCAACTGACCGTCCAAGAGCTCGGCACCTTCTCGCGGGAGGGGCTGTCTCCGGTCATCGTGGTGGTCAACAACGACGGCTACACCGTGGAACGGGCGATCCACGGAGAGACGGCGCCCTACAACGACATCGTGAATTGGAAGTGGACGGACATTCCCAACGCACTGGGGGTCGCCGATCACCTGGCGTTTCGGGTGCGGACCTACGGCGAGCTCGATGACGCCTTGACGGCGGCCGCGCAGCACCGCGACAGCATGGTGCTCGTCGAGGTGGTCCTGCCGCGGCTCGAAATCCCGCCGCTGCTCGTCGAACTCGTCCAGCCGACATCGCCGGACGGCAGCGTTCGCCGCTAGGGCCGCCGGGTCAAGAGGGTGTGGGTGCGCCGTTCGGGTCCGCCGAGCGCAGGATCGCCTGGACGGTGCGCCGGCAGCGGCCGCAGTCGGCGCCCGCCCCGCAGGCCTGGGCGACATCCTTGGTTGTACACGCCCCGGCTTCGACCGCCTCGGTCACGGTTTGGCTGGTGACCCCGTTGCACAGGCACACGAACATTTCCGGGTGGCCGCTCAGTCCGCCTCGATGCGCATCATGTTGGTGAATCGGCCGACGAATATCGGTGGGTAGGGCCCCATTCCGGCGCCCGACATCCACTCGGCCGCGGCATCGGGATGCTCGATCCATCGCCGCGCGCTCTCTTCGTCGGGCAGCTCCGACATGATCAGCACCTCGTGCTCGTCGTCGAAGGCCTGGAAGATCCAGGTCTTACGGATCCCGGCCGCGACGAATCTGTCTGTGGCCGACGCGACTTCGGCGGTCAGGGCCGCCACATCGTGGACCGAGGCGATCGTGGCGACGACGACGCCCGGCGCGTCCGGGGTCGCGGTGGGCGCCGGGACGAACCTGTCGACGATCTCGCCGGCGAAGACCGCCGGAATGTCGTCGACGCCGGCCGCGTCGAACCAATCGAAGAAGACCCGCGAGCGCAGGAGCTCCACGATCGGCTCGCGGCTGTGGACCCCGATCATCACCAACACGCGGCCGTAGTCATGCGTCGAGGTGTAGACCAGGACGTGGTGGGCGCCGATGTCGGACAGCGCCGCCTTCCTGCGCTCGAGCAGCGGCCATACCCGGCTGGGATCCGGAACGCGGTAGTCCGACGCGATCACCATCGAATGAATGTCGCCGTCACTCAACGGAGTTGATCCTTCATCACTTTCCCGGTGGCATTGAGCGGCAGCTCGACGAGAAACTGGATGGATCTCGGCGCTTTGAATCCAGCCATCCGCTCTCGGCACCATATCAGCAGGTCATCCTCGGACACCTGTGTTTTCGCCACCACGAAGGCCTTGCCCACCTGGCCGAGCCGGTCATCGGGGACCCCGATGACCGCGGCTTGCGCCACGGCCGGATGCTCCAGCAGGTAGCCCTCGATCTCCGCCGGGTAGGCGTTGAACCCGCCCACAATGAACATGTCCTTTTTACGCCCGTCGATCCGCAGCCGCCCCGCCGCGTCGAGGCGGCCCAAATCGCCGGTGTGCAACCAACCGTCCGTGTCGATCGCCTCGGCAGTAGCCGCCGGGTCGTCCAGGTAGCCCTGCATGACGCCGTAGCCGCGGACCAGCACCTCGCCGTCGTCGGCGATGCGCACCTCGACGCCCTCGCACGGCAGCCCGGCCGTGGTGGCCACGTCCTCAAACGAATCACCGGGCCGGGACAGGGTGACGTTGCCCGCCTCGGTCAGTCCGTACCCGGTCATCAACGTCTGGAACGGCAGCTCGTCATGGATGCGCCGGACCAGCTCGACGGGGATGTCGGCGGCGCCGGTCACGCCGGCGCGCAGCGTCGACAGCTTGGTTTTGTCGCCGATCGTCAGCAACGAGTGGTACAGCGTCGGCGGACCGGGCAGCATCGTGACGCGTTCGCGCTCAATGAGATTCACCACCGTGTCGACGTCGAAAACCGCGACCGGCAGCATGGTCGCACCGCGGAGAAACGACGTGATGAGCCCGGCTTTCAGGCCGAACGTGTGGAAATACGGGTTGATCTGCAAATAGCGGTCACCCTGGCGCAGGTCCGCGAGCGTCGCCCACTCCTCGTACATCCGCAGTGTCTGGCGATGATTCATCATGGCGCCCTTCGGGCGGCCGGTCGTGCCCGAGGTGAAGATGACGTCGGCGATGTCGGTGCCGCTCACCGCGCATTCGAACGGCGAGCCGCCGGAAAGGAAACCGGATTTCATATCGATGACCGGTATCCCGGCGGGCGCGGTGTAGTCCTGCCCGAGAAAGCCCTTCTGGACCAGGACGGCCTTCGCCTTGCTGCGGGTGATGATGTCGCCGGCTTCGTCGGCCTTGAACCGGGTGTTGACCGGAACCAGCACGCCGCCGGCGGTGAGCAGCCCAAAAGCCGCGATTATCCACTCCGCCGAATTGGGCGCCCAGATGGCGACGCGGTCGCCCTTGCCCACCCCGAGTTCGGCGAATGCGCCTGCGGTGCAACGGATTCGCTCCACCACGTCGGAGAATGTGAAGCGCAGCGGACCGTCCACGATCGCTTCCGCGTCGCCGAAGCGGTCCGCCGCGCTCAAGACCATCTCGGGGATGGTCTGCCAGTCCCGATTGGCCGACGTCACACCGTGACGAGTCGACCGAGGTTGCCGCCCATGATCTTTGCCTGGTCGTCGACGGACAGGTGCGACAGCGCGTTGACGTAGAAGGTCGGCTCGGCCAGCCCTTCTGGGTGCGGCCAGTCCGAGCCGTACAGCACCCGGTCCACGCCGACGAGGTTGACCAGGTCGTCGATGCCGTCCTCGAAGAACGGGCTGACGTGAATGCGGCTCTTGACCATCTCGACGGGGTCGCTCGGGAAAACTTCCGGGGCCTTGCGGTAGACCTCGGCCAGGCCGTCCAGCAACGGGGTCATCCACTTCGAACCGGCCTCGACGATCGCCACCTTCAGCTTCGGGTGGCGGTAGAGCGCGCCGTGGATCACCCACGAGCCCACCGCGTCCTGGATCGGCCGCCACTCGTTGAGGATGCCCATCGCATTGGTCTGGAACGGCAGCATCTCCTGCTCGGCGCCGTCCCATTCGGAGGTGTACCGGGAGTAGCCGCTGTCGCTGGAGTGCATGCCGACCAGCACGTCGTGCTCGACGACCCGCTCCCAGAACGGGTCGAACTCGGGCACCGCGAACGACCGCGGACCGCGGAAGCCGGGGACGGGAGCCGGGCGGACCAGGATGCAGCGGGCACCGCGCTTGACCGCCCACTCCAGCTCCTCGATCGCCTTGTCGACGATCGGCAGGGTGATGACCGGGGTGGTGAAGATCCGATTCTGGTAGTTGAAGCCCCAGACCTCATCCAGCCATTCGTTCAGCGCATGGATCAGGACGTGGATGGCGACCGGGTCGTCGCGCAGCCGTTCCTCGAGCAGGCTGGCCAGCGTCGGGAACATCAGCGTGCGGTCCAGGCCCAGCTCGTTCATCTTTTCCAGGCGCGGGCCGGGCTCGAAGAACGCCGGGATCGCGCGCATCGGCTCACCGAACAGCTCGCGCTTGCTCTTGCCGTCCGGGTTGCCGTACTTGAAGTACTCCTCCCACGCGCCCGGCCGGGCGACGACCTCGAAGGTCGGGTTGGGAATGTAGTTGCTGATGTGGCCACGGATCGCGATCTTGGTGCGGCCGTTGATCTGCACGTACTGGACGAAGTCCTTGTACTCCTTGGGCAGGAACTTGGTCAGCGCCTCCGGCGGCTCGTAGAGATGGTTATCCGCGTCAAAGATCGGAAACGGGACGTCCTCCCGGTGCGACAACTGGCCCATGAAATCCTCCTTCGCAATTTACGAGAATTGTATTCTCTGCAGGCGTCGAACCGCAACGTACCCCCTGGTTCGCCAAGGGGCGGATCAGCAAGCGATGACGATTTTGAAGGTGGCCGTGGTGGGTTCGGTGGGTTTGTCGGCCTTGGAGCCGTGTGCGGTGCCGGTGATGGTGAACCTGCCGCCGCTCAGACTCATGTCCGCATCACCCTCGCCCTCACGCGAGTACATGCCGGTGAAGTTGCCCACATTGCGGATGTGGACGGACTCGGCGGAAGCCGGTTCGGCTCGCTCGTCGACGACGACATTAGCTCCGGCGAAGTCGCCGCCGATGTCGATCGTCCGGGTCCACTCCCTCTGACTGCATTTGACGACGTTGAACTTCGTGTCGCTTCCGTTGACGGTCACGGAGGCAGTGCTGGAGATTTGGGTCGGCGGCCGCGGGGTGCATGCGCCGAGCATGCTGACGGCGAGTGACGCCGCGAGCATTGCCGCAATTCGATCCCGCATGGGCGCCCCTGTCTTCGCTGACGATAGCTCTTCGGCCTGCGGCGACGATGTTATTCTCGCACCGAGAGAATGCCAATATCGGCTGTTCTCGTCCAAGGAGCGATAACGCATGGTGGACCTGGAGATCGACGACGGGTTGGCGGTGCTGACGATCGATCGGCCGCACGCGCGCAATGCCATCGCGCTGGACACCATGCAGCAGCTGGAGAAGGCGTTGGACGCCGCGGCGGGCGCCAAGACCCTGGTCATCAAGGGGGCGGGCGATCGGGCTTTCGTATCCGGCGGTGACCTCAAAGAGCTGCGCGCGCTGCGGACCGAAGAGGATGCCGCGGCGATGGCCAAGCGGATGCGCGCGATTTGCGACCAACTGGCCAGCTTCCCGGCCCCGGTGATCGCCGCGCTGAACGGCCACGCCTTCGGCGGTGGCGCCGAGGTCGCGGTCGCCGCCGACATCCGGCTGGCAGCCGACGACATCAAGATCGCCTTCAATCAGGTGGAGCTCGAGATCATGCCGGCCTGGGGCGGCGCCGAGCGGTTGGCCGAGCTCGTCGGAAAGAGCCGGGCACTGTTGTTGGCCGGCACCGGTACCGCCCTCACCGCGGACGAGGCCGAGCGAATCGGTTTGGTGGACCGCGTGTTCCCCCGCGCCTCGTTCGACGAAGGATGGCAATCCATCGCGAGGTCGCTGGCTCGCCACCCGGCGACCGAGATAAAGCGCGTGATCAGCGGAGTTTCGGCGGACGAAGCGATAGCATCCTTCGCACGGCTGTGGGTTGCCGACGCACACTGGCGGGCCGCAGAGCGGGTGATGAACCGCACCACGAGTGCGCGACGGGCGGCCGGAGGAGCGAAATGACGGTCAGACGATTGGGTGTGGGCGCCGTGACTTTGTCGGCGGTGCTGGCGGGTGCGACCGGTTCACTCGCGAGTGCCGGCCACGCCGTGGCCGATCCGGTCATGCATCACGTCACGTACACGGTCACCGCGCAGAATCCGATCTACACCGACATCTACTACCTGGATCACCAGCCGGAGAAATTCTCCGATTACAGCCACAACCCCTACTCGTTCACGCCGCATGTCGATATCGACCTCGCCCCGGGCAAAGCGTGGAGCTTCGATTTGGACATGTCGAACCCCAACGATTACGCGATGGTCGTGGCGAGCACGGGCACCGAGCCCGGCACGCCGGGGCTTCACTGCGATCTGGCGGTCGACGGCGCCGTCGTCGTATCCAAGGACGGCCCCAAGGGCGTGCTCTGTTCGCTGCGCAACTGGTGAACCACCCAGGCACGCGGCATACCCGCGATGGGTTGCGGCTCGCCTTCCAGGCGGCGCAGGTGACTCTCGACCAGCGCCATGGTCTCGGCGTGCCCGCCGGACATGCCGATAGCCTGCTCGAGAACCAGCATCCGCGACAGGCTGGTCATCAGCACCGTCCAGACCACCGGCGGCATCTCCGAGGTGTCCTCGCCGTAGCGTTGCAGCGCGGCCGCCACCGCTTCGCGCTGTTCCTCACGGAAACGCTCGGCGTAGTAAGCGATTTCGGCTCGCATCTCCTTGCGATGGTTCGCCAGCGCCATGAATTCCATGGAGATGCGGGTGAATCCCGGGTCGGTGCCGAATCTCCACAGCGCCCACAACGGCTGAGGCGACTGCAGCGCTGTGGCCTGAAACCGCAGGCCCTCCTCTGCACGGCGCCGGAAGACTTCGAGGAACAGGTCCTCCATGGTGCGGAAGTAATAGTGCACCAACTGCGGCTTCAGTCCGGCCTTGCCGGCGAGGCGACGCGAGGTCACGGCGGCGTAGCCCTCTTCGAGCATCAGCTGTTCGGCCGCGTCGAGCAGCAGGCCGCGATTCTTCGCGTCCGGCGCTCCGATCCTGCGAGCCGATGTCATGTCCCTGCTCCGTACTGTGTGCCATCCCGTATCGACCACACGGATCGTATCGCGGCGCGGCGTTGCGATCTTGACCCTGACATTACCGCCATGCTAAGCAGGTGCTCAGCACAGTTCGGTTCTCGAAATCGGGCGGCGCGACAACCTGCCGCCGAACACAGCCGGTAATCCAGCCCTGGGGAGACGCAATCCGATGAGTGACTACGAGTCGATCGACTTCTTCACCGATCCGTCACTGGTCCCAGATCCGCACCCTTACTTCGACTACCTGCGCAGTCAGAACCCCGTGCTGCGGCTGCCGCACTATGGCGTCGTCGCGGTCACCGGCTACGAAGAAGCCACCGAGGTCTACAAGGATCCGGAGACGTTCTCCAACATCGTCGCGCTTGGCGGGCCGTTCCCACCGCTCCCCTTTACGCCCGAAGGCGACGACATCGGTCCCCAGATCGATGCGCACCGCAGCTCTTTCCCGATGAACGAGCACATGGTCACCATGGATCCGCCGGACCACACTCGGGCCCGCTCCGTGCTGGCCAAGCTGCTGACTCCGAGCCGGCTGAAGCAGAACGAGGAGTTCATGTGGCGGCTCGCCGACCGCCAGCTCGACGAGTTCCTGCACAACGGCGAGTGCGAGTTCATCGCCGAATACTCAAAGCCGTTCGCCACGCTGGTGATCGCCGATCTACTCGGCGTGCCGGAATCCGACCACAAGGAGTTCCGCAAGGTTCTGGGCGCCGATCGCCCCGAGGCGCGGGTCGGCGCGTTGGATCACGAGTCGGTCGGGATCAACCCGCTGGAGTGGCTCGACGACAAGTTCTGCAGATACATCGAGGATCGGCGGCGCGAGCCGCGCGGCGACGTGCTGACGTTCCTGGCGGAAGCGAAGTATCCGGACGGCTCGACGCCCCCGGTCATCGAGGTGGTCCGCTCGGCAACGTTCCTCTTCGCCGCCGGACAGGAGACCACTGCCAAGCTGCTCAGCGCCGCCCTGCAGGTTCTCGGCGATCGGCCCGACATCCAGCAACAGCTGCGCGAGGACCGCAGCCTGATCCCCGCGTTCATCGAGGAATCGCTGCGCATGGACAGCCCCGTCAAGAGCGATTCGCGTTTGGCCCGCAGGGCAACGAGCATCGGCGGTGTCGAGATCCCCGCCGGCACCGTGGTGATGGTGCTACCGGGCGCCGCCAACCGCGACCCGCGCCGGTTCGATAACCCGCACGAGTTCGACCTGCACCGCAAGAACGTCCGCGAACACATGGCGTTCGCGCGTGGCGTGCACTCGTGTCCCGGTGGGCCGCTCGCCCGCGTCGAGGGGCGTGTCTCGATCGAACGGATCCTGGACCGGATGCCACACATCGAAATCAACGAAGTCCATCACGGGACGGCAGCCGAACGTCGCTACACCTACGAGCCGACCTATATCTTGCGAGGCCTGAGCGAACTGCACCTGAAATTCACCACCGCGGACGCGATCGCGTCCGTGGGCTGAGTCAAAGCGTCATGCCGACGAAGTAGCAGCCGAGCAGGGCGGCGGCCATCAGCACGACCCACCCGTCGGTAAGCCGGCACAGCAGCACCGGAGCGTTTCGCACCTCCATGAACTCACGAAAGATGATGCGCACCTTGACAAGTGCGATCACGATGACGCTCGACGTGACCACCGCACTGGACTTCAGCGCGCCGCCCCGGCCTCCCGCGGAGTGGTCTATCCACAGGTAGCCGAGGGTGAGGGCCGCCAGGATCGTCCACACCGCCAGCAGTCGTTTGTTGAATTTGATTCCGATCACCTCACCACGTAGAGCAGCGCAAAAATCAACACCCACAGGAAATCAACGGTGTGCCAATAGGTAGCGCAGGTCTCGACGAGCCGCTGAGATTCGGTTGACTCATGGGTCTTTCGTGCCTTTTCACGAAGCTGGTAGACGATGACGCCGAGGGCGACGAAGCCGATCAGCAAGTGCACGAAGTGGATACCGGTGAGAAAAAAGTAGTAGGTGAAGAAGTCGTTGCTTTCCAATCCATTGCCCATGCGCACCAAGCGGGCCCACTCGAAGACCTTGAAGAAGAGGAAAACCGCGGCGAATGCGGCCGTGATGAACACCTCTCGCAACGCCGCGCGGTGGGCGCCGGCCCGCGCCGACTGGACACAACGCGCCACCGACCAGGAGCTCAGCAGCAAGACAAGGGTGTTGACAACCCCGACGCGTAGGTCGAGGTGGGCTTGCGCGTGCAGGAAGAGCTCGGGGCTACGGGCGCGGTAGAACAGGTAGAAGCCGAAATATCCGGTGAACACCAGTGTTTCGAACAACACGAAGGCCCACATGTCGGGTTGACCCGGCACGAATCGGGCACCTTGGGTCGCTTCCCTGAGTTCAGACATCAGGCCGCGGCCCTGACACCGGCGTGCCCGGCTTTCCGTGTCCCCGGCAGCTCGGGCAGCGGCCCGGTGCCGAAGTCCTCGCGGCGGATCATTTGAAAGAGCATGACAATGAAGGTGACCTGGTAGACGCCGAACACGACCATGTCCAACCACCAGGCTATCTGACCATTCCAGGCCAACACACCCCGCTGGAAGATCCAGCACGGTGACACGACAACCTCGGTCAGCGCGTTGCATAGGTTGAGATAGCCGAACCACTTGGGGAACACCCGATTCTTGTCGAGCAGAATTGCGACCATCCAGATCAGCGAGCCGATCAGGAACACCCCCATGGTCCCGTCGAAGGACAAGAAGGCGAAGTCGTAGAGCCATCCGATCGCTTCGGGGTCACGCTCCGGTCGAAGGGTCCCGACGATCAACGCGATGCAGAGCAGGAGCATCCCGGGAACCGCACTGAGCGAATAGATGATCAGATACGAATAGCCGAACGCGCGGCTGACGGACATACGTCGCATCGAGTACGCCATGAGGGCATTGTTGATCGCGATCATGCCGCTGATGGCGAAGATGACGCCGAAGCCAAAAGGTATGCCGAGGTGGCGTTCAGAGAACCAGTGGACCTGCGTCGCGAGGTCCCATGTGGGCTGCGGTGGCGGCTGGACTTGCGCCACGATGAAGAACATCGGGAAGAAGACGTTGTAGAACACGATCATCGTCCACCACGCCAACCAGAGTTCGCGCTTGGGATTGTGCCGCAGATGCCATGCGATTCGTTGATGCGGTAGGCCGTGGGGCGGCGGCGCCGGAGACTTCGGCGGCGCGGTCACGCTGCTCACGCGTTGACCAGTTCATCTGGATGCCCTGGGTTTTCGGCGCGTTCCCGATAGATGGCTTGCCCCAACACCACGCCCATCACCACGATCCAGACCGCAATGGCAACGTTTTTCACCCAGAAGGACAGGAAGCCGTCCCACGCCAGCGGGCCGGTCAGTGAGATACCGACGAAGGCCGCGGGCACCAGCGCGACCGCCACCAGCAGGTTGAAGTGGGCCACCCAGCGGTTGAAGACCGGACGCGGTTGATCGTCGAAGTAGATTGCGAGGGCGAGGATTACGCTTTGCCCGATCAAGAACGGGACCAGGATGGTGAAGGTCATCCAGCCGAAATCATTGAGTAGCTGGGTCAGCTCCGGGCTGCGTCCCGGGCGGAAGGCGGCCAGCAACCAGCAGACGTTCGCGACGAGGAAAAGAGTCGGGCCGCCGGCCACGCAACCCAGCATCGCGTAGGAGAAGATCGGTGTGCGATGGGCCATTCGGCGGATCTGCAGGACGATCAGAGCCAGGATCGGCACCAGGCACACGCCGAACCAGTTGAACAGGATCATGCTGTACCGGATCTCCGGGAGGTGCGCCGGATCGCGATAAAACGCGGCAACCTGTTCCGCCGGCATCGTGGGTGACATCGGCGGATTGAAGCCCGGAAACAGGAAAAACGAGGCGATCCATAGGAGCAGCGCCACTGGCAACGTCCAGAGCAGGATCAGCTCGCCGTCGGTCCGGCGCAGCGCGGCCCGCGTCAACCCCCCGCCTTGTGCATCGCCACCGTCGACGTCGGACATCAGCGCTCCCTCCCGCACGAGATCCGTCACCTTTAGGGCTAGTCAGCGAAGCTAGCCGATCGGCTAGCTTCGGGTCAATAGCGTCGTCTAGTCTCGGTGCGTGGGAACAGCAAGGCGGCCGGTCACCGGTGGACAATTCTGGCTGATCGAGCACAGCGCGGCCCGGACGCGAGTACTCGATGCCGCGTTGGATCTGTTCGCCACACACGGTGTCAGCGCTACGTCGCTGCAGATGATCGCGGACGCCGTCGGTATAACGAAAGCCGCGGTCTACCACCAATTCCGGACCAAAGAGCAGATCGTCATCGCCGTGACCGAGCGCGAGCTCGGCCGGCTCGAGCCGGCACTCGAGGAGGCCGAAGCATACGGCGACGGGACTCAAGCGCGAGATGCCTTGTTGGTACGTGTGATTGAGATGGCCGTTCGCGACCGCCGGTTGGTGCGCACGCTGCAATTCGATCCCGTGGTCGTTCGATTGCTGGCCGAGCACAAGCCGTTTCAGCTCTTCATGGACCGCCTGTACCGGGTGCTGCTGAGCGATGCGGGTCTGGACGGGCGGATCGAGGCGGCCATGTTCTCCGGCGCGCTCGCCACCGCTGTCATGCATCCGCTGGTTGCCGACATCGACGACGGCACATTGCTCGCCAGGGTTACCGACTTGAGCCGGCGCCTGCTAGGTCTGCCCCGGGAAGCCCCCGACTGACCAGCGCACTACGTGTCGGCGCGGATCCAAGTCATAACACCGTCGTGGGCAAAACAGATCAGGAACAGGCCATCGGGCGCCTGCGCGACGTAGTTCTGGTAATTCTGGCAGTCGGAGCCTTCGTCCTTGACTCCCGCCATCGGAGGTGACCGGAACCAACGCGGCTGGTATTTCCTCGGCGAGCCGCAGAACATCAGACGTCCGGGCTCCGAGGCGAACGAAACGTAACCGTCGGCGACACCGAAGGCGTAGTAGGTGGTGTTGTCACACGGCGCCCCTAGAACCTGATGCGGCATGATGCCCGGGGTGCAGGCGGGGTAGTCACAAACAGTCGGCCCGGCCGAGGACGGCGGCGCCGCCAGCACACCGGCGCCGACCAACGCGGCAGCCATCGCCACGAGGAATCGCACCCGATCACTTTGCCACACCTGAAAAGAAAATTCTCCTGGTTGGAGAAGATCACCCGGACCGAACAGCGTCGGCGCCGGGCCGCCCCGGCGGGGCGCCGTCCCGCTCCCCGGCAAACGCGCATTTCCGCATGTGGGAGGCACCATGGCGGCGGCCGATGACGCAGTTGAGGCCGGGCCGAAGTGATAAGCTGCTTCTCCGTGCACGATCCGGAGGGGCCCGACGCCGACCAGTGTGATGAACCGGCGGACGCGACCGATCCCGAAGGAACACAGTCGCGCTCAGGGGTCGCCTACGGAGCGATAGGTTCCGTCTCGGACGCCGACCCAGAAGACGAAGTTGCCAAGGCTGAAGCGCGCGCCGAGGCGGCTCGGGCACGCCTGTCCAGGCTGCGTGGGGCAGCCGAACCCGGGGACGCGGACGACCACGCCGCTTCCCAAGATGCCGAGCAGCGGCCCGCAAAGTCGACCCGGCCCCGACTACGGTTGCCGCGGCGTCCCAGGCGGCCGCGGTGGCTGCGACGCCCTAGGCGGAAGACCGTAGCCGTCGGCGTCGGCATCGCGCTCGCGTCCGCTTCCCTCGCGGCGAGCGGTTACATGGTGTCCCAGCACCGCGCCATCGTGCACAAACAACGGCTCGCGGCGGAGTTCACTGCCGCAGCCCGGCAAGGGGTCACGGCGCTGATGTCCATTGACCCCGATCATGCCAAGAGGGATGTCCAGCGCATGGTCGATGCCTCGACCGGCGACCTCAACAGCCAACTGTCGGCGATGTCACTCCTCATGGTCAAGAAGGCAGAGGATACGAGGGTCGGCAGCAAGGTCACCGTGGAAGCCGTCGCCGTCGAGTCGTTGGGCGACAATTCGGGAGTCGTGCTCGTGGCGGCGAAAACCGATGCCACTGGGCCGGATAACGCCAAACCGCCACCGGCCTTATTTCGGCTCAGCGTCAAGATGGACCGCGCGGGCGGCCAGCTCAAGATGTCGAAAGTTGATTTCCTGTCATGACTGTCGAGCCTGGCTCGCCGCTGGAAAGCACCGATACAGCGATTGACGGCGTGGAAACTCCGCCCGCCGACGAGAGCACGGGACCGCCCGCTTCCCCGGGACCGGCTCGCACCAACGGACCGGTCACGATCAAGCGCTGGATCCGCCGGTGTGTGGCGAGGTGGCGTTCGATGGTTGCGACCGTGTTGGTCGTTAGCGCGATGGGCGTCGCCGCGGGTGCGTACTTCCATCTCTACCGGCCGGATCAACAGGTCGGCGACGCGGCGGCGCACCGGGCTATCCAGGCGGCATCAGAGGGTTCCGTGGCGGTGCTGTCGTACGCTCCCGACAACCTGAACCGCGATTTCAGCAAGGCGAAGTCATATCTCACCGGTAATTTTCTCGCCTACTACACCAAGTTCACCGAACAGATCGCCGCGCTGGCACAGCAGAAGCGCGTCACGGCGACAGCCAAGGTGGTTCGGGCCGCTGTTATGGAGTTGCACCCGAATTCAGCTGTGGTGCTGGTGTTCATCAACCAGACCGCCACAAGCAAGGAAAAGCCAGAACCGCAGACAACCGGGAACGGCGCCCGGGTGACGTTGACGAAAGTCAAGGGTTCCTGGCTGATCTCGGAGTTGGATCCGCTGTCGTGACCGCTTTCCATTTTGGTTCGATCGCCATTTTGTCGGAGCCGAAGCGGTGTTAATCTCATTGCACGAAAAGCCGCAAGCAATGTTGATACCGCATTAATAACGGCGGTTAGTTGAAGCGGATCGAGGAGCACCTGATGCGATCAGTTCGAACACTCACCACCGCAACGCTGGTCGCTGCCACCGTAGTCGGTGGTGTGGGCACGGCATCCATTGCGCGGGCGACAACCAAGGAAGAAGTGGCCGTGAACGGGACGTTCCGCGCCACGTCCATCGGCGATTGGGCCCAGAGGAATGACCAGTACTTCGGCGAGCCGACGGTCGTTCAGACATGGACGATCAGCTCGACGTGCGTCACCTTTCAGGAATGCCACGGCACGGTGACCAGCGACCAGGGATGGAGCGCGCCTGTCTATATGAATGACGGGGAGATGTGGAAGGTCAAACGCGAAGTGCCCAACTGGGAGCGGTGCGAGGACGGTACCGCATTCCCCGGACAGCAGACCTTCTATTTCTATCCGGTCAACGAGTACGGCGGATATCAACTCGGGTCGTCGACCTACTCCGGAAAGGACAAGACGATCGGCCCGTCCGGTGCCTGCGGCCAAAACCAGTGGCTTGATATCGCGATGCCGCTGCGCCTGGACAAGCTGAGCTGACCGGACGTTCGTAGCTTTACTTCCCCGGCAAGCCTCAGGTGGGAAGCATGTCCTGCCACGTCTTGGGCGCTTTCGGGGCAACGAGATCCGACTGCTGGTACAACTTCCCGTCCGGACCGACATAACGGCCCGTATGCGGGTCGTACCGGGCGATGGTGACGGACGGCACCGGCTTGCCCGCTCCACCACCGAATGAGCTTGGCGCAGCCTGCGGCCCTCCGCCGCCGGCCGCGTCGGCGGGCGGTGCAGCGTCGGGAGGAGTGGGTGCGGCGGGTGGCGGGGGAAGTTCGCCGGTCGCAGGGACGTCGAGCGGCGCTATGGGCGGAAGGTCAGCCGACATTCTCGACATGGGCGCCAGCGGAGGTGGTCCCGACGACGGCACGGGCGGTACCGCCGCCCCAACCGTCCCCGGTGGTGGATTCTCTCCCCGCGGCCCCGCCGGTGTACCGCGCGGCACCGCCCCCGGCGGCAACGGCGTTCCCTCCACGGGGCCGAAAATCCTGTCGTTGGAGGTGATCCGGTCGTCGGGTGGGACGCCCTGGGAGAGCAGATTCGGATCCAGCGGATAGGGACCGAGGACGTGCTGACGCATCGCCAGCGGCATGTACGGTTTGTCGCTGTTGCAGATTTCGACGGTGGGTGCGCGCTTGCCCGGGTGGCCCATGCAGGGGTAGTTGCGGGCACCGCGAACCCCGATCGGTGAATCCTGCGGGAGTTTGCAATACAACCCGTCCGGTGTGTCGATGTCGGTGAGGTCGTCCGGGGATCGCCACGTGTTGGGTGGCATGAACCCGACCGTGCAAATTGGCGGATCGTCGATCGTGAGTGCGAAGTCGCCCTGGGCCGTTCCCTCGGGATGGTTCGGCGCCGCGGCGGCCTGCTCGATAGCAACCGCAGACGGCAGCAACACCAGCAGCTGCTCCAGGGAGGGGTGGTAGGTGACGCCGATCTGCCCGATGGTGGTCAGGTTGGCAAGCAGCACCGGCAGCGTCGGTTTGACTTGTTCGAGCAGCCGGGACGCTTCGTTGGCAGCCTCAGGGCCGTTTTGCAGGATGGTCCGGAAGTGAGAATCGTTGTTCACCAGCACATCCGAGATGCCGGCGAGGCTACGTGCCCACGTCCTGATCGAATCGGTGGTCTGCGCCTGGGTGTCCAGTAGCGGCCCGGTGTCTTCGGTCAGGGCTCGGGTGCGATCGACTACGCCATTGGCATCGCGGGACAATGTCTGTGATGAATCGATCAGGGATCCCAGGTCGTAACCGGTGCCGTTGAAGCCCTGGAAGGACTCGTCGAGCAGTTGGCCGAGTTTCGTCTTCGGGATGCTTTGGACCAAGGCGTTGAGCTGGTCGAGCATCGGCCCGACCGGCTGCGGAATCCTGCTGTCGCGCACGGAGATTACCGAACCGTCGTGCAGGTAGGGCGGCGAATCGGTTTTGGGCCGCAAGTCCACGTACTGTTCACCCACCGCGGAGACACTGAGCACCTCCGCTGTCAGGTCCGCGGGAACCTTCGGTGAAGTGCTAAGCGACAGTGTCGCTTTCGCGCCGGTCGGCGTCAGGCCCACCGAGGTGACCTTACCGAGCTGAACCCCACGGTAGGTCACGTTGGAAAACCGGTACAGGCCGCCGGTGGCCGGCAGCTCCAGCGTCACCGTCATCCGTCCGATGCCCAGCAGGGTCGGCGCTTGGACGTAGAAGAGGACCATCGCGATCACGCCAATGGTCCCGGCGATCGCGAAGACCGCCAGCTGGATCCGAACGAAGCGAGTCAGCATCTATCCACCCGCTCCCGTCGCAGGCGCCTCTGCGGGGGGTGCCGTTTGAGCAAGACCAGCGTCAGGCGTCGGTGCCGCACCAGGCGGAGGCCCGGGCAACGGGGCCGCAGCCGGCGGAGGCCCGGGCAGCGGGGCCGCGCCCGGCGGAGGTCCGGGCAGCGGCGGAAGGCTCGCCGGGTCGACCCACGGTGGCCTCACGGGGTCATGCATCGGATCGTGGGTGTATTGCAGGTAATACGGGTCCCCGGGCGCCGGTACCAACGGCTGGTCCAGCTGCCCCCAGTGGGTTCCCAGCATCAGTCCTCGCTTGAGCCGCGGAATCGACAGGTCCAAATCGACGTGCAGGTTGAAGTAGTCGCCCCGGACCGCTCGGTCGACGAAGTTCTGGGTGAACGGGAACACGAATGCGGCCGCGATCGCCATGCCCAGCTCCGGCCCGACGTCGGAGAGCGCCTTTATCGTCGGCTCCAGGTTTTCCAGATTCTTGACCAGGTCGGCCTGCGAGTCGTTGATCAACCGGGTGGCGGTGTTGCTGAAGACGCGAAGTTTGTCCAGGGCGGCAGTGAGCCGTGGGCGCTCCTTGATCAGCACATCGAGAGCGGGCGGAATCTTCTGCAGCGCCTGGGTGAGAACGTCGCGCTGGTCGGCGAATGTGCCGGCAAGCCGGTTCAGCGCCTGGATGGAGTCGACGAGGTTGTCCCGCTGATCGTCCAGCGTTCCGACGAACGTGTCGAGGCGAGTGATCAGGTCACGTACTGCGCCCTCTCGCCCGGACAGGGCGGCGGAGAAATTGTGGATGATCTCCCCGATCTGTCCCAGCCCCCCGCCATTGACGACCGCTCCCAGCGACGAAAGCGTCTGCTCTGTCGACGGATAGGCCGATGACCGACTGAGCGGGATGGTGGCGCCCGGCTGCAACCGTCCGCTTCCCGGCTGGCCGAGCGGCGTGTTGAGCTCCACATGCATCGACCCCAGCAGGCTGGTCTGGCCGACCGTGGCTACCACGTTGGCCGGCACGACGACATCGCGCTTCACCGAGATCTCGACGTCGGCGTGCCAGCCGTGCACCTTCATCGCGCCGACACTGCCGACTACGACATCGTCGATCATCACCGGCGAATTCGACTCCATCGTACCGACATTCGGGAGTTCGACGTGGTAAATGGTGGCTCCCGGCCCGCGTCCGACCGCGCCGGGCAGCGGTAGCGAATTCAGGCCGTGGAATGCGCATCCCGTCGACGTCACCGCCACGCAACAGCCGATGGCCAACACCCGCCGCGCCGCTACCCGGGCGATCATTGTTGCGGCCCTTCGCCCGGCAGCAGCATGTTTGACAGACTCGGTTCCGCCGGGGGCGGTGGTGGCATCGGGGTGGACGGCGGGGGCGGCAGCGGCATCGCTGCGCCCGGAATCCGTGCCGGCGGCACCGCCCCCGGCGGTCCAACCGGATCGCCGGGCAAGCCGGTGTAGGCCGACACCGCGGGCGGGATCTCGGGTGGTCCGGGTTTCGGGCCCTCGCCGCCGGGCGCCAGCCGCGGTTCGGTGTAGAGGATCTTGGAGGGATCTATCGACTTCTGCAGGAAGATATTGATGGGGATCGGCAGATTGTTGAAGTTCAGCAGTCGCAGGCCGGGTCCGAGGAACAGGGCACACAGCTTCCCCGATTCAACCGCGGTGACGTTCTCGATCGCGCCGATTTGGTCGCAACCCGGGAAGGACAGCAGTAGCTGACCGCCCCACGTCGGGTTCGCGAAGTTCATGATCCCGAACCCGCCCACGATGGTTCCGGTATCGGCGTTGTAGTCGTTGAAGAAGTTGCCGAGCGCGTTCGGCGCTGCGTGCAGGATGTTTTCCAGATCCATGTGGTGATCGACTAGGTTCTGCGTCACGTCGGCCAGCCGGGCAATCTGCTCACTGGTCTGGTTGCGTGTCCCGGCGATGAAACGCTGCACCTCGCCGACCGCCGTCGACAGATCGGTCAGCGCCGCGTCCAGCTCGGACTTGCTGTCGTCGACCACGCTGGTGAGGGTGGCCAGGCGGTCGTTGAACTGCACGATCTGCACGTTGCTGTCGCGCAGCGCACCGACGAAGGTCTGCAGGTTCTTGATGATGTCGACGATGTTGCCGCTACCGTTGGCGAGGATGCGGCCCACCCCGGACAGCTGACCGAGGGTTTGCCGCAGCTTGTCGCCGTTGCCGTCGAGCGCATTCGCGGCGCTGTCGATGAACCGGCCCACCGACGTGCCCGATACCCCACTTTTGGGCCCCAAATCCGTTGCCAGCCGCATCAACTGGGCTTTGACCTCGTCCCACTCGACCGGCACCGCGGTCCGTTCGACCGGTATGACTGCCCCGTCGCGCATGACCGGCCCAGTGTCTCGATACGCGGGCGAGAGTTGGACGTAGCGGGCGGACACCAGGTTCGAGGCGACGATCACCGCCTTTGCGTCGGCCGGAATGGGTACATCGCGGTCGACCTTGAGGGTCATCTTGGCCTGTGTGCCTTGCGGCTGAATGGATTTGATGTTGCCGACTTTGACACCCGACACCCGCACCTCGTCATTGGGATAGATCGCGGTGGCCGTGGTGAAGTAGGCGGTGATCGTCTTCGGGCCGAAGAACGTGTTACGGACGAGCACGGCTGCGCCGGCAGCGATGAGGCAGACCAGGACGACCGCCCCCAGGGTGGCCACCCTTTTGCGGGGAATCCGAGCAATCATTGCGACCCTCCGATCCTGCCGCCCAAGGTGCACCCGGGGCACACCGGGATGCCGTTGTACGGCCAGGGCGTCAGCGCCCGCGGTATCGGCGACGGGTGGCCAGGACCCTTCGAGGTGTCGAAGGTGCGGAATCCCCACAGGTAGTCGAAGATCGGTTGGAAGAGTTGCGGGACAAGGAAGTTCGGGACGAACGCCTGATAAGCGTACATACTGGAGATGCCCTCACCGACCGTGACCTGGAATTTCTTGAGGCCCTGCAGCGCTTTTCCGATGTTGTCGCGGTTCTTCTCCAGCATCGCGTTCACCGAATTCAGCTTCTCCAGCGTCGGTGCCAACTTGCTTTCATTTTCGTGCACCAATGCCGTCAGCTGTTTGGCCACCGCCGACGTGTTCGCCAGGAGGTCCACGATCTCTTGTCGCCGCGCCACCAGCACTTGGAGCAGCGAGTCGGAGTTGAGGATGAGCTTGTTGACCTGCTGACTGCGTTCGGAGAGGATCCCGGTGACGTCGCCGGCGCTCTTGAACAGCTCGCCCAGGTTCTTGTTGCGGCTGTTGAGGCTGCGCGACAACCGGGTGAGTGCGTCGAAGGCCGGCCCCATCTGCGGGGCGATCTGGTCGAGCGTCGCCGACAGAGTGTCCAACGACTGGTTCAGCGCCGTGGTGTTGGTTCCGGCGGTGTCGGTCGTCAAATCGCTGACCGCTTCCGTCAGTGAGTACGGCGACGACGTGCGCGAGACGGGAATGAGAGCCATCGGATGCATCGTGCCGCTGCCCGCGGACTCCACCGTCAGCATCCGCTCACCCAACAGCGTGCCGGTGCGGATGTGCGCGGACGTCTCCGACCCGAGCAGGACGTTGCCCTTCATCGCGAACGTGACCAGCGCATCGCCGTGGCGCAGCTTCACATCCGACACCGTGCCGACCTTCACGCCCGACACGATCACGGGGTTGCCCGTCGCAAGGCCGCCGGCTTCCGTAAACAGCGCCTGGTACCTGACCATCGTCGCCCACGAAATGAAACGGTCGGGCGACAGGCCGACGAGGATGACCATCACCGCCAGTACGACGCCGATGAGTCCGGCCTTGACGAGCCCAGCTCCGCGATACTTGAGCATCAGGGTTCCGTGCACCTTCCAGCGTCTGACCTAAATATGGGAGCCTTCACCGTCTTGCCCTGAAGATCCGTGCCACGAAGCTCCAACTGGCACAGGTAATACGGGATGGTGGCGCCGGCCACGCCGAGTCGAACCAGCTTGCGGTAGTTCCTTGGCGCCTTCCCGATGGCGGCGTCGAGGCGGTCCTTGTCGTTGTCGAGAATCGGCGCCAGCCGACTCAGCTGATCGATGGTGCCGGACAGCGAAGGCCGGGCACTGCTCAGCAGATCCGCCAGCGAGGCGGTTCCCCTGTCGAGGGCGTCGATGGCGGAGCTGATGGTGTTGCGGTCGTCTGACAGCCCGCTGACAAGCCGCTCGAGGCGATCGATAGCGCCGGAGAACTTGGTGCCGTCCTTGGAGATCGTGCCGATCACGATGTTGAGGTTGTCGATCAGTTGCCGCACGGTTTGATCGTTGTCCGCCAAGGCGTTTGAAAACGACGTCGTCTTGACGAACAGGGAATCGAGAGTCCCGCCCTGCCCCTGGAAGACCTGCAACAATCCTGATGTCAGCGCGTTGACGTCACGCGCATTCAGGCCCTGGGTAACGGGTTTCAGTCCGCCGAGGAGCAGATCGAGGTCGAGCGCCGGCGCTGTGCGGTTGACGGGAATCTGACCGCCGGCCGGCAGGTGCTTTGTCGAGCCCGGACCGTCGACGAGTTCGAGGTAGCGATCGCCCACCAAGTTCAGGTAGCGCACCGCCGCCCTGGTGCCCTCGGTGAGGACGACGTTGCGGTCGGCGTCGAACTGCACGACCACTTTCTTGTCCGGCTGCAGCGAAACGCTATTGACGGTGCCGACCCGAATACCGGCGACCCGTACCGACTGCCCCGCCTTGAGCCGCGACACGTCGGAGAACACCGCCGAATACCCGTTCGTGGCACCCGTCCGATATTGGCCGAAGATGAAGAACAGGAAGGCGGTCAGCATCGCCATCACGACCGCGAAGATGGCGAACTTGATCAGCGTGGCGCGCGTTCTCATCCGGGCATTCCAACCATGGCGGAGTTGCGTGGCGGGCCGGCGATCGGCCCGTACAACAGCTGTTTGAGGAGGTCGGAGTTGATCAGCAGCTGTGGGTTTCCGTATCCCGCCGGGTTGGCGCCGATATCTGCAATCAGCTGCTTCGGATTCGTGTTGAACGGCAGGTTCGGCAGACCCATGCACTGGGGGCCGCCCGTCGCCGCAACCTTCGGCAGGTTCGTCGGATAGCGATAACGTTCGCCGCCCCACGTGAGGCTCGCCGAGATGTTGATGCTCGGTTCCGACAGCGGCGGACCGTGTGCGACGTTGATCATGCCGCCGAAGCCGCAGGTGAATACCTCGTGGTACTCGTTTGTGAGGTCGGTGGTCGGCACCAGCAGGTGCAACACGTTCGTCAGCGGTTCGCGGTTCGTCGACAAAACGTCGTTGCCGATGTCGGCCAAGCCGATCGCGCTGATCAGCAATGCATCGAGGTTGCGCTGCTCGTCGACGATCGTCTTGCTGATCCGGGTCGCGTTCGCCGCGGTCTTGACAAGGTTCGGTGCCGCGTCGGCGTAGGCGTTGGACACCACCGGCAAGACCGAGAGGTCATGCCTGAATGCCGGAAGGCTCGGCTCCAGCCTGGCCAAGAACGAATCCAGGTCGCTCAGCGCCTGACCAAGCTGTGGACCCCGCCCACTGAACGCTTGGGCGAGCGCACCCAGCGACTCGTTGAGCTTCGGCGGGTCGATGTGCGACAGGACAGACACCAACTGCTGGAACACCGTGTTGATTTCGACCATGACGTGCTGGCCCTGCAGCGTCTGGCCGGCGTGTAGCCGCTGAGCCGAGGGTTGCGCCGGTTCTACCAGCAGGACGGATTTCGCGCCGAATACCGTCGATGACGCGATGTCGACCAGCACGTTGCCGGGGATGAAGCGCAATTGCGACGGGTCCATCGCCAAGTGGATGGCCGCTTGGCCGTCGGGCAGCGGTTCGACCGACGCGACCTTGCCCACCTGCACGCCGCGCAGCTTGACCTTGGCATCCGGGTTCATGACCAGACCGGCGCGTTGCGAGATCACGGTCACCGGCACGGATTCGGTGAAGGAGCCCTGAAACAGACCCACTGCCACGGCGAAAATCAAGCCAATGATGACGACAGTCGCCAACCCGAGCAAGGGCGCCAGATAGCTTCGCCCGGCGGGCCGGGCATGGCCGGCGCGCGGAGGTCGCCCGGCGGCCGCGCGACCCGCTGGCACACTCTGCGTCACTACCGTTCCACCTCCTTCGCTAACCGGACAGGTTGAAGTTGCCGTTCGTACCGTAGATAGCTAGCGAGACCAACAGCGTTACCGACACCACGACGATGAGCGAGGTGCGCACTGCGTTACCGGTCGCGTTGCCGACACCTGCCGGTCCCCCCGAAGCGAAATAGCCGTAGTAGGTGTGGATCAGCAGGATCGTGAGCGCCATCAGGACGGCCTGCAGGAACGACCACAGCAAGTCGATCGGGTTCAGGAAGGTGTTGAAGTAGTGCTGGTAAAGGCCCTGCGACTGTCCGAGTAAGAACGTCGTGGTGAACTGACTGGCCACGAACGACAGAATGACGGCGATGCTGTACAGCGGCGTGATGGCCATCATTCCGGCCAGGATCCTGGTGCTGACCAAATAGGCGACGGGCCGAATGGCCATGCTTTCCAACGCATCGACTTCTTCGTTGATCCGCATGGCCCCCAGCTGGGCGGTCACCCCGGCGCCGAAGGTGGCCGCCAGACCGATCCCGGCGACCACCGGTGCCGCGATACGCACGTTGATGAACGCGGCCAGAAAGCCCGTCAGCGCCTCGATGCCGATGTTGCCCAGCGAGGTGTAACCCTGAATCGCCAGGGTGCCGCCCGCCGCCAGCGTCAGGAAGCCGACGATCACAACGGTTCCGCCGATCATCGCCAAAGTGCCCGCGCCCATGCTGATCTCGGCCACCAGCCGAATAACTTCGCGCGTGTAACGGGTAGCGGCGAAGGGTATGCCGGCGAGCGCTTTCCCGTAGAACAGGGTGTGGTCGCCGATCCGGCCCAACGAGGCGACCGGCCTCTCGAATTGGCGGATCAATCGCGGATATGTGGCCCTCAGCGCCATGGGTAGCCCCTACTTCGCCGTCATCTTGATGCCGATCGCGGTGACGACCACGTTGACGACGAACAGGGACATGAAGGCATACACCACGGTTTCGTTCACTGCGTTGCCAACGGCCTTCGCGCCCCCGCCGGTGATCGACAGACCCCGATAGCAGGCCACCAAGCCGGCGATGAGGCCGAAAAGCGCCGCCTTGACGCACGAGATGATTACCTCGGGCACGCCGGTGAGCAAAGTGATGCCCGCGGCGAACGCACCCGGGTTGACGTCTTGCACAAACACCGAAAAGACGTAGCCGCCAAGGACGCCGATGATCACGACGAGGCTGTTGAGCAAGAAGGCGACCAATCCCGAAGCCAGCATGCGCGGTGTGACCAACCGTTGCACCGGGTTGATGCCCAGTACCTCCATCGCGTCGATTTCTTCACGAATCGTGCGTGCTCCCAGGTCCGCACACATTGCCGTAGCACCCGCACCCGCCACGATCAAAACCGTGACCAACGGTCCGAGCTGGGTGACCGCACCGAACGCGGCGCCCGCACCAGATAGATCCGCCGCGCCCAGTTCGCGCAAGAGGATGTTGAGCGTGAAGCTGACGAGGACGGTGAACGGGATGGCTACCAACAAGGTGGGAGCCAACGCCACCCGCGCGACGAACCAGGACTGCTCCAGGAACTCCCGCCACTGGAACGGCCGGCGGAAGGCGAACTTGACCGCATCCGCCGACATTGCGAACAACGCTCCGACGGCCTGCATGGGCCCCGACATGTCCCATTTCAGTTTCAGCTGGGGCAATCCCGCTGACCAGTGGTCAGCTCCCTTGGTCGCCATCGGCCTCAGACTCTTTCCCGGGTTACGAGACTGGCAGTCTTGTTCTCGCGTACTGACTGTTGTAGATTTGGCTGAACCGACGGCCACGGGGGCGTGTTGGAGACGTCGAAAGGCCCTGTGGGCGGCCGGAATCCGGCATATGCCTCGAGCATGACAGCGCTGTCCATCCTCACGCCAGGACCTCCGTTCTGTTGCGTGAGTAGACGCTTCAAAACGTGGGGCCCCGTGTCTTGAAGCGTCCGGCGATTATGACTCATGCCGAGTCCGGGTGGAACGGAAAACGCATAACCGTTATCCGACAACCCATCAGCACACCGCTTAGCCAGGGCGACTGAGGCGCAACGGACACGACGGTCGGCACAAACATCGGGGGATCCTCCGGCTCTAGGTGACGGCGCCGGCCGTCTTGAGTTCGATGATGCGGTCCCAGTCGAGTCCGAGTTCCATCAAGATGTCGTCGGTCTGTTCGGCGAAGCCCGGCGCCGGCCCTGTCTGTGGGGCCGCGACGTCGAACTGGACCGGGTTGGCGACCAACTCGAGCTCACCTGCCTGCACGATGTACTCGTTGGCCCGGATCTGGGCGTCTTTGGCGGCTTGCAGGGTGTCCTGTACGGGCGCCCACGGACCGGCGAGCGTGGCGAAGCGTTCACTCCACTCTTCCAGCGTGCGGGTTGCGATGACCTTGGTGAGGATCTCCACCGCTTCCGCCGTGTTGGCGGCGATCTTCTCCACCGTTTCGAAACGCGGGTCCTCGGCCAACTCCGGCAGGTCAACATGCCGGCAGACGTCGGCCCAAAACTTGGTGGGCTGCATCATCACGAAGGAGATATAGCGGCCGTCGGACGTCGTGTAAAGCCCGACCAAAGGATTGTTGGGAGCGCCGTGCACCCCGGGCGGCGGCGCTTCAAGCCGCTGGCCCAGATGGTTCGTCAGCGCGACCGTATGCCCCATCGACCAAAGGCCGCTACCGAGCAGCGACACATCGACCACGGACGGCTCGCCGGTGCGCTCCCGTTTGAGCAGCGCCGCCGCAATGCCACCGGCGAGGTTGGTGCCCGAGATGGTGTCGCCGTACGCCGGACCGGGCGGCGCGATCATTCCCGGCATGCCGGCGGGAGTGATGGTCGCTGCGGTTCCGGCGCGGCACCAGAACGCGGTCATGTCGTAGCCGCCCTTGACCGACTCTTCGCCCCGCGGGCCGAGCGCGCTTCCGCGCGCGTAGATGATCTTCGGGTTCACCGCCCGAATGTCGTCGACGTCGATCCCGAACTTCTGACGGGCGCCGGGCAGGAAGCTGGTGAGGAACACATCCGATCGGCGAGCCAGCTCGTAGAGCACCTCCTTGCCCTCGGGCACCGACATGTCCAGCCCGATGCTGCGCTTGCCGCGGTTTGCGTGCTCGATGTTGGGGTTGGGGTCACCTTCGACGCGCAGCATGCCGGTCTGTCGCAGCCCTCGCTGCGGATCGCCGGTCACCGCATGCTCGACTTTGACCACGTCGGCACCCCATTCGGCGAGCACCGCACCCGCCGACGGGACGAACCCGTACATGGCGACTTCCAGGACGCGGATGCCCTCGAGCGGCCTCACGCCGGGGCCCCCTGCACCGCCGGGACTGCATAAGTTTTGCGTTCCAAGAATTCCTCCAACCCGGCCACACCCATCTCGCGGCCCACCCCCGACTGCTTGAAGCCCCCGAACGGGCTGTCCGCGCCGAAGTAGTTGCCGCCGTTGATCGAGAAGGAGCCGGTCCGGATCCGGCGCGCCACCGCGAGCGCCCGGTCCTGGTCGCCGCTGAAGACGGCGCCGGCCAGACCGTAGATCGAGTTGTTGGCGATGCGCACCGCGTCGTCGTCATCGTCGAATGCGATGACGACGAGGACCGGCCCGAAGACCTCCTCCTGGGCGATCTCGCTGTCGGGATCGACGTTGGTCAGCAGCGTCGGTGCATAGAAGTAGCCCGGCTCCAACGGCTGGCCACCGGTGACCAGGGTCGCGCCTGCGGCGACGGCCCGCTGCACCATGCCGTCGACCTTGTCCCGCTGACGCTCGTTGATGAGTGGGCCCATGTAGGTCTTCGGATCGGCCGGGTCGCCGTGTCGGACCTTGGCGAAGTTCTCTGCGATCAGCCCGACGATCTCGTCGTGATGCGACCTGGGCACCAGCAGCCGGGAGGTCAGCGCGCACCCCTGCCCCGCGTGGGTCACCATGCTGAACGCCGCGAACATGGCCGCGCCGGCGAAGTCGGCATCGTCGAGCACGATGGCGGCCGACTTGCCGCCCAGTTCCAGGAAGACGCGCTTGACCGTTTCGCTCGCGGCGGCCATGATCTTGCGCCCCACCGCGGTCGACCCGGTGAAGGTGACGACGTCGACGTCGGGACTCGTGGTCAGCGCCTCGCCCGCCTCGGGGCCCGAGGAGCTGAGCACATTGACCACGCCGTCGGGTATGTCGGTGTGATTGGCGATCAGCTCACCGAGCGCCAGCGTGATCAACGGTGTGTCCGGCGCGCCCTTGAGGACCACGGTGCACCCGGCTGCCAGCGCGGGGGCCAGCTTCGCCAGCGCCAGCTGATTTGGGTAGTTGTAGGCGATGATCGCGGCGACCACCCCGGCGGCTTCCTTTTCCACCCAGCGGTGGTGGAGCATGCCCCGCGATTCTTTCTCGCCGAGGTCTTCGGAGAATTCGTAGCTGCGAAGCAGATCCGCGTAGAAGCGCACGATGCCGATCGGCTCGTCGAGCTGGGCGCCCTGGGTCAGCGCTCGGGTGGCGCCCACTTCGGCGATGGTCAGTTCACGCAGCTCATCGGCGTGTTCGATCAGTGCCCGATGCAGTTGGTCGAGGCAGCGGATCCGCAACGCAACGTCGGTGGGCCAACTGGTGGTGTCGAACGCACGCCGGGCCGCGACGATCGCCGCTTCGGCCTCCTCGACTCCGGCATCCGGAGCGTGCCCGATGACAGCGCCGGTGGCGGGATTGATCGACGGGAAGGATTTGTCGGTGGTGACCAGCCGGCCGCCGATCAACAGTCGGCGGTCGGCGGTTGACCCAGGCGCGGCATCCGCGATGGTCGCCGCAGTCGCAGTGGCGGGCTCTGCCGTGTCCTGGGCAGGCATTCCGTACCCCCTAATGTGGTGACGGTCACGATAATTTGATTCTCTTCCCCGGCGAATCTTACATTCGAGTCTCGATAATTCAAGAAACTCTCAGGAATGAGAGCGGGCCGCTGACCAGCAACCCGTACGTCGGCAAGCCGCCGCGTTGAGTAGTTTGACGCAGGCCGAACAGGGTTTCCAGAGTGTGTTGCACCACACTCCGGCGTGAGAGTAGGGTTCTCATAATTGTAAGCGAGATTCTTTGTGACTGAGACGGTCACCCCTGGAGTAGAGGCCTCAACGTGAAGACTGCGGTGGTCACCGGTGGCGGATCCGGCATCGGCCTTGCCGTCGCGCAACGGTTGCGCGCCGACGGTCTCGACGTCGCCACGATCGACCTCCGGCCGTCGGACGCCGACCATTCCTTCACGGCGGACGTCACCGACCGATCGCAGGTGGACGAGGCCTTCGCGGCGATCCGAGCGAAGCTCGGGCCGATCACCGTTCTCGTCAACGCCGCGGGCCTGGACGGATTCAAGCGCTTCAACAACATCACGTTCGAGGACTGGCAACGGGTGATCGACGTCAACCTCAACGGCGTCTTCCACACCATTCAGGCGGTCTTGCCCGACATGATCGAGGCGAAGTGGGGACGGATCGTCAATATCTCTTCGTCCAGCACGCATTCCGGCGCGCCCTATATGAGCCACTACGTGGCGGCCAAGTCCGCGGTCAACGGGCTCACCAAATCCCTGGCGCTCGAGTACGGCCCCAGCGGCATCACCGTCAACGCCGTGCCGCCTGGCTTCATCGACACCCCGATGCTGCGCGCCGCGGCGAAGAACGGATTCCTGGGGGACATCGACGAGACCATCGCGCGGACCCCGGTGCGCCGGATGGGTAAGCCGGAAGACATCGCGGCGGCATGCGCTTTCCTGGTGTCCGACGAAGCCGGCTACATCACCGGTCAGCTCTTGGGCGTCAACGGCGGTCGCAACACCTGAGCGGTGGCTATTCGTCAGCGGTGCCCGGCAACCAGATCAGGTGAGAGGAGACAGCCCCGTGAAGGTTTGGGTGGATTCGGAACGATGCCAGGGCCACACCTTGTGCGCGATGATCGCGCCGGAGTCGTTTCAGCTCAGCGACATCGACGGCAGTTCTTCTGCAATCGACGAAGTGGTCCCCGCAGACCGGCAGGACCAGGTGCGTGAAGCCGCCCAATCCTGCCCGGAGCAGGCCATCGTCATCACCGACGACGCCTGAGTCCGGCATCGGGTACTGACCGACGAAATACTTAGGGAGACAGAGCTTTGAGTGTCGACGACGTCGTCAGCGACAGCGGCCGCAAAAAGAACCGGTACAACTTCGATCGGCATTCCCCCGAGTACCGGTCGCAGTTCAAGTCGATCACCAAGGAGATGCACGCCAAGTGCCCGATGGCGTGGAGTGACACCTACGGTGGGCATTGGGTCGCGGCGGGCAGCCACGAGGTCTTCGAGCTGGCCCGCTGCCCGGCCGTCTCCAACGACCACGACATCAACGGCGAACGCCGTGGCTACAAAGGTATTTCGATCCCCACCGCCAGCCGGGTCAGCGTGGTGCGGGGCGGCATCCTGGAGATGGACGACCCCGAGCACCGCATTTACCGCACCGTGCTCAACCCTTACCTGTCGCCGGCGGCGGTCAAGCGATGGGAGCCGTTCATCGACGACGTGACGCGCGCCTGCCTTGACGAAAAGATCGAGGGCGGCAGCATCGACTTCGTCGACGACCTGGCCAACATCGTTCCGGCCGTCCTGACGTTGGCGATGATGGGCATCCCGCTGGAGAAGTGGAACATGTACAGCGAGCCGGTCCACGCCGCGGTGTACACGCCCGAACACTCCCCCGACATCGAGCGCGTCACCGAGATGCACAAGCAGATGGGCCTCGACATGGTGAACAACATGCTCGAGATCCGGGAGAATCCGAGGCCGGGAATCGTGAATGCCCTGCTGCAGATGCGCATTGACGGGGAGCCGGCGCCGGACCTGGAAATTCTGGGAAACCTCGGCTTGGTCATCGGCGGCGGCTTCGACACCACGACGGCCCTGACCGCCCACTCGCTGGAGTGGCTTTCCGAGCATCCCGAACAGCGGAAACTGCTCAGCAACGAGCGCAAAACGCTGCTCGACCCCGCCACCGAGGAATTCCTGCGCTACTTCACCCCCGCCCCCGGCGATGGCCGGACATTCTCCGACGATGTCGAGCTCGACGGCACGCAGTTCAAGGAGGGTGAGCGGCTGTGGATCTCGTGGGCGATGGCCAATCGCGATCCAGCGGTATTCCACGACCCGGACGACATCGTGTTGGGCCGTAAAGGTAACCGCCACTTCAGCTTCGGCCTGGGCGTCCATCGGTGCGCCGGGTCGAACGTGGCGCGCACGGTGTTCAAATCCATGCTCACCGCGGTGCTCGATCGGATGCCCGACTACCGATGTGATCCCGAAGGCACCGTCCACTACGAGACCATCGGCGTCATCCAGGGCATGCGCAAGTTGCCGGCCACCTTCAGCCCCGGCCGAAGGATCGGCGCCGGTCTGGACGAGACGCTGGAGAAGCTGCAGCGCATTTGTGACGAGCAAGAACTCGCCAGACCGATCACCGAACGCAAGGAAGCCGCCGTCATCGACTGAGCCGCTCGCGGTCCAGCGTCGCCATGCAGGAGAAAGCCGACCATTGACCGCTCCAATTTTTCCGAGTACGCCTGTTCAGCGTGGCCGCGCTCTATATTCAGGCCAGGCGCGTGCGCAGAGACGGGAGACGCATCGGTGAAGACTTTCGCAGCGAGCCTTGCGCTTGCGACGGCCGCGCTGACTCTTACGCCCACCGCCCACGCGGACATGCAGATCGGCAACTACAGGCTGGACACCAGCCGGGATCCCGGCCACGTCTGGATTTTTGCGATTCGACCGTGCAGATACGATCAGGGACCGGAATGCCTCACCGTGCAAGGGGTTCCGCAACCCAATGGGCAGGCGGCGCCCTGGAAGTCAGAAGCGCACCTATCCAACGGCCGCTACACCATGGCGGTTGACGTGCCCGACGGCGTGCGCTGCGTGGTCCAGTTCTTTCCCTCGCATGACGTTTACTCGTGGGATGCGGTGACGCTGGCGGGTCAGGTCGACTCGACGTTCGACACGGGTTGCGGTGGCGGACCGGGGGGCACCAACAGCTGGCCGTTCTCGCTCGTGCGATGGTAGCCGCGTGAGAGGCACAGGAGTCAGTCGATCATGAGGGCGACGGGCGGCAACCACGATGGCTGAGGCGAAGGAACCGCCGCAAGACTCGGCCAAATCGAAGGCCGACGCGATGGCGTTGCTCGAGGAAGCCGAGGCCGAAGCAGCCGAGGCCGAAGCGCTGGCCGCCGCAGCCCGCGCCCGGGCTCGTGCCGCCCGGCTCCGCCGCGAGGCGCAGGCCCAAGCCGAGAAAGAGGCCGAGGCAAAGACCGCCGAGGAAGCCCCGGACGCCGACGAGGACATCACCGACACCGCCGAAGCGGAGACCAAAGACGGCGTCACCGACACCGCCGCAGCGGAGACTGAGGAGAAAGTCTCCGACGAAGCCCGCGATAAGGCGGATTCGGAATCCGAGTCGGGCCGCTCCCGGCGTCGCGTGCGATTGCCACCGTTGTCCGTGGCATGGAAGGCGGCCGTCATCGTCCTCATCTGCGCCTTCGTCGCGGCCAGCGGATACATGATGTGGGAACGCCACGAAACCACCGAGCGCAACCAGCGCACCGCCAACTTCGTCGCGGGGGCCCGACAAGGTGTCGTCAACATGTTTTCCATGGACTTCAACAGGGCCAAGGAGGACGTCCAGCGGGTGATCGACAGCTCGACCGGCCAGTTCCGGGACGACTTCCAGCAGCGCGCAAAAGATTTCACGACCGTCGTCGAGCAGTCCAAAGTGGTCACCCAGGGGAGTGTGAACGCGGCGGCCGTGCAATCCATCGATGGGAATTCCGCGTTGGTACTCGTCGCGGCGTCATCGCGGATCACCAACGCCGCGGGGGCCAAAGACGAACCACGCAATTGGCGGCTCAAGGTGACCGTCACCGACGAGGGTGGGCAGTACAAGATGTCCAAACTGGAGTTCGTTCCATGAGCCAGGCTGACCGCCGCATCGACGGTGCCGACGACCTTTCGGAGCGGGCCGAACGCAGTGGGCGCGCGCGGCGCAAGGTGAAAGTCGTTCCTGCCGTTCTGATTTTGCTCCTGCTGATCTCCGGTGCCACGGCGGCGTGGCTGTACTTCAAGCAGTACCGGCCGGACAAACAGACCGACCCCAGCGTCGCGAGCGCGGTCGTCAGTTCAGCGTCCGACGGAACGGTCGCGTTGCTGTCCTACTCGCCCGACTCGCTCGACAAAGACTTCGCCGCAGCCAAGTCCCACCTATCCGGGGACTTCTTGTCCTACTACAACCAGTTCACCGAACAGATTGTGGCCCCGGCGGCCAAACAGAAGTCGCTGAAAACCAGCGCTCGTGTGTTGGGGGCAGCGGTCCAGGAACTACATCCGAATTCCGCCGTCGTGCTGGTCTTGGTCGACCAGAGCACCACGAGCAAGGACAATCCCGAGCCCGCGATGGCTTCCAGCAGCGTGCTGGTGAGTTTGACCCGCGTCAACGGCAATTGGCTGATCACCAAGTTCGACCCGGTCTAGCGAGGCTGCAGGTCAAGGGAACTCATCCCCGCGGCAGGCCGAGCACCCGTTGGGCGATGATGTTGCGCTGGATTTCCGAGGTGCCCCCGGCGATCGTCCCGGAAAAGCTGCGGGCGTAGCGCTCGAACCAGCTGGCGAAATAGTGGTCGAGGTTCATGTGCGCGTACGGCCCGGTCAGGCCCGGGTGAACGAGCCCCTCGGAGCCCGCCGACGTCAGTGCAAGCTCCATGCCACGCAACTCGGCCTCGGACCCGAGCAGCTTGAGCACCGAGATTGCCGCCACGTCATCTTCGCCGCGCGACGCGCGGGCCAGCGCCACCGAACCGAGCAGCCGCAACGCCTGTTTGTCCATGATCGTGCTGGCGTACTGGTCCCGCTCAACCTCGTTGCTGGGATGGAAGTCGTCGATCATGTTGTCGAGTCGATCGGCGAAGCCCAGCCACATCATCGTGCGTTCATGCCCCAGCGATCCGTTGGCGACCCGCCAGCCCTGGTCGAGCTCACCGACCAGGTTCTCCGCCGGTACCCGGACGTCGGTGAAGAACACTTCGTTGAAATCCAGATCGTCGGCACCGCAGATCGACGGGAACGGCCGGCGCACGAGGCCCGGGGTGTCGGTGGGGATGATCAGCACGCTGATTCCCTTGTGCTTCGGCGCATCTGGATTGGTACGCACAAATGTCAGCAGGACGTCGGCGTCATGGGCGCCCGAGGTCCACACCTTCTGGCCGTTGACCACGAAGTGATCGCCGTCCAGCACCGCGCGGGTGCGCAACGACGCCAGGTCGGAACCCGCGCTGGGCTCACTCATCCCGAGTGATGCGGTGATCTCGGCCCGCAGGATCGGCACGGCCCAGCGCCGCTTCTGTTCGTCGCTGCCGAACGACAACAGCGAAGCCCCAACGATGTTCACACCTTGCGGATTGAAGCTGTGGTAGATCCGCCGGCGGCTGAGCTCTTCAAGATAGACGAACTGCTGAATGACCGTCGCGTTGCGACCACCGAATTCCGGTGGCTGGCTCGGCAGCAGCCAGCCGTTGTCGAACAGCATCCGCTGCCAGTCGCGTGCCCACTGCGGCATGTGGGAGACCGACCGAGGCCGCTCGAGCGTTTCGCTCGCGGGAGGCAGGTTCTCGTCGAGGAAGGCCGCGAACTCCGCCCGGAACTCCTCGACATCGGAGTCAAAAGTCAGCTGCACGGTATTCCTCCGCGATCCGCGCCCGGTGCTCGGCGGCGCCGCCGAGCATCAGTTCACCGGCTTTGGCTCGCTTCAGCGCGAACTGCAGATCGTTCTCCCACGTGAATCCCATTGCGCCGTGAAGCTGTAAACCGTGCCGGAACACCAGCGACTGGCACTCCCCCGCCGACGCCTTGGCCATCGCTGCCGCGAGCCGGCGGCGAGGATCGTCGGCCGCGATGGTCAGCGCCGCGAAGTATGCCAGCGCACGGGCGCGTTCCACCGCGACGTGCATGTCGGCGGCCTTGTGCTGGACGGCCTGAAACGAGCCGATCGGCACACCGAATTGCTGGCGGCTGCCGACGTGTTCGAGCACCAGATCGAGGATGCGTTGGCAGGCACCGACCATGGTGATCGCCATGCCCGTCAGGGCGATGTGGTGTGCGCGTTCGGAGTCGACGGTGAGCCGGGCGGTGTCCGGCACGCGGACTTCGTTGAACGACAGGTCGGCGACGTGAAGGACGGGGTCGAAGACGGCGGCGCGCCGCGCCGACACCTGGTTGGCCCAGATGATGAACACCCCGGCGTCGGTGACCACCGCGAGGCGGTCGACACGGTCGCCGTCGAGGACATGGCGGGCCGTGCCGTCCAGCACCCAACCCTCGGCGTCGCGGTGTGCCGCCACCCCGGTGTACACGGCGGTGCCCGACTCGTGCGGGTCGAACTGTTCGGCCGCCAACGGCGCGTACTGGGTCATCGTCGCCAGGAATGGGGTGGGGTCGGTCGCGCGCCCCATTTCCTCGATGACGATGGCCAGTTCGACGGCGCTTTCTGGATCGTTCAGCTCGGTCCAGCCCTGATCGACGTACGACTTCCACAACGGGGTGGGGTCGACGCCGTCCTCGGCCACGCCGCGCACCAGCGAGGGTGGGCATTGCTTGGCGACGGCGTCGCGAACGGTCTTCTGCCACAGCCGCTGATCGGCATCGAACTCCAACAGCATGAAGGCCGCCTCCTGTCATCACCGACGCTGCGAGAATATCATTCTCGCACGCGGAAGTAATAATCTCGGAAACCGGTTACGGGGTGCCCGTGGGACGAGCGGGTTCCTCGCTCTAGACGGCCGCGGTCAGGCCGTCGGGGGGCCGATCCCAGCGGTCGAGCGCCACGAAGTCCGTGAGCGGGCGGCGGCGCAGCGGCCCGTGCTTGCCCTTCGGCCAGCCGACCACGACGTGGCCGGCCACCAGCCAGTCGTCCGGCACCCCGATCGCCTCACGCAGCAGCCGCTCGCCGCCATAGGACGCCCAGCTGGTCAGGCACGCACCCAGGCCCTGGGCGCGCGCGGCCAGCAGAAAGTTCTGCATGGCCGGAAAGATCGATCCGCCGAGCAGAAGTTCGGACGCGGTCGGGTAGTGCTGTTGGGCGAACAGGACGGAGGTGAACTCACCGGCCCGGTCGTGCAACTCGTAGGTCGCGCGATAGGTGCGGGCACGCCGGCTGTTGTCGTCGTCGGCGGGGCGGCTCATTCCGTAGACGGGCTCGATCACTTCCAGGGCGTGGGCCGCCGCTTTGGCCACCACGGCGCGCAGCTCGGGTGACCGCAGCACGACGAAGCGCCAGCCCTGCGCGTTGGCGCCCGACGGGGCCCACCTGGCCGCTTCGAGGCATCGCGCCAGGGTCGCATCGTCGACGGGCTCGTCGATGAACCGTCGGATCGTCCGCGCGGTCGACATCACTTCCCAGACGTCGTCGCTTGCTCCCGTCATGACTTCTCCCTGGCAATTGCGTTGCGGCACAAGCGGACTCGATCCTGGCGAATTGCGGCTCGTGTCAAGCATGCGCCCGATGACGATCTCAGATCGTTCATCGACCCTCGACTGTAGACCGCGCGGAAGAGTCGCGATGCGAGACTGCGCTCAGGGCGATTGCAAGCGCCAACGCCTCCACGACGAAGGAGAAGAC
The DNA here is from genome assembly GCF_001665605.1 of Mycobacterium sp. 852014-50255_SCH5639931. Taxonomy (GTDB): domain Bacteria; phylum Actinomycetota; class Actinomycetes; order Mycobacteriales; family Mycobacteriaceae; genus Mycobacterium; species Mycobacterium paraffinicum. Next base: position 213,744 of record NZ_LZSV01000002.1, on the reverse strand, counting down.
CATTGGATCGCGAAACCTACCAGCGGGGGCTGCACATCCGCTCCGACGTGCTCGGCGAGGACTACGTCAACCGGGCCCTCGCCGATGCGGACGACTTCACCCGGCCTCTGCAGGATCTCGTCACCGAATACTGCTGGGGCGCGATTTGGGGTCGCGAGGAGCTGCCCCGGAAAACGCGCAGCATGCTCAACCTGGCGATGATCTCGGTACTGAACCGGCCCAACGAATTACGCACGCACGTCAAGGCGGCGCTGACAAATGGCGTCACCCGCGACGAGATCCGCGAGGTCTTCCTGCAGGTGGCCATCTACGCGGGCGTGCCGGCCGCGGTCGACAGCTTTCGCATCGCGCGCGAGGCGTTCGCCGAACTGGATGAGGGCTAGGGCCGGGCATGGAGGTCGGATTCATCGGGCTGGGAAACATGGGTTTTCCCGTGGCGCGCCGCTTGATTGAGCGAGGCCACGATGTCGTCGCCTTCGACACGCGTGCCGCGGCGCTCGAGCGCATCGTCGCCCTGGGGGCGCGCCCCGCGGCATCGGCGAGAGAGGTTGCCGACCGCACCGAAACCGTCATGGCCAGCCTCCCGACGCCGATCGCCTCACTCGAGGTGGCGACGGGTACGGCCGGCGTGATCGAGGGCGCAAGAATCAAGCGCTATGTCGACCTGTCCACCGTCGGCAGCCGCACGGCAAGGCAGATCTTTGACCGACTTGCCGAGCGGGACATCGTCGCGATCGACAGCCCGGTCAGCGGCGGCGTCAGCGGGGCGGAGAAGGGCGCACTCGCGGTCATGGTGTCGGGGCCGCGCGACGAATTCGACGTCATCCGAACCGCGCTCGAGGCGATCGGCCGGCCCTTCTATGTCGGAGACAAACCGGGGTCGGCGCAGACGATGAAACTCGCCAACAACATCTTGGCCGCCAACGTGTTGGCCGCGACCGCCGAGGTCGTCGTGATGGGCGTCAAGGCCGGTCTCGACCCCAGTGTGATGATCGAGGTGCTCAACGCCGGCTCGGGTGCGACGAGCGCGAGCCGGGACAAATTCCCCCGCTCGATCCTCCCCCGGACTTTCGATTACGGCTTCGCGACCGGCCTGATGGTCAAGGACGTGCGTCTGTACCTCGAGGAAGCGGAAGCGCTTGGCGTGCCAACGGACGTCGCCACAACGATCGCCCGCCTCTGGGAGACGACCGCCGATGACCAGGGCCCCGACTCGGACTTCACGACGCTGATCAAACCGCTCGAGAAGGCAGCCGGCGTGATCGTGGGCCGGTCGCCGGCCTAGCCGGCCGCTCCCCCTGGATAGAGGCGAATGGCTCTCATCCAGGAACGGGAGAATGGTATTATCGCTATTTAAGAACCGTACTTGCACGACGACCGCGAAAGCGCTCTCTACCAGGGACGTTCCTTAAACGAAACGCTTACCGGAAACCCGTTGATTGGCCCCCGAGAAGAATGTTAGGTTATCTATCATATGACCCGACTGGGTTCGCTCTGCGCGCCCGAGTCGAAGGATGGCTTTCGTGATCGAACACGCTGACGGAACAAGCACACCGCTCATCGACGCGAGCGTGCACATCTTCTTTCCCTCCAACAAGGCGCTGCGGAAGACCCTTCGTGAGCCGTTCAAGAGCCGAGGCTTCCCCGATTACGAGATGGACTGGTACGGCGCTCCGGGCGGTGAGTACGCGCCCAATACCGAGGGCCCGGACCGTCAGTACCCCGGTTCCGATCCGGATTTCGTTGCCAATGAGCTCTTTTCGAAACGCGGGGTCGACATTGCGGTCCTGCACCCGATGGCCCGCGGCATCATGCCGGACCGGCACCTGGGCAGCGCGCTGCACGCCGCGCACAACGAAATGATGGTGTCGGACTGGTTGGAGTCCAGCGAGTTCGGCGAGCGGTTCCGCGGCACCATCCGGGTGAACCCCGATGACATCGCCGGCGCGCTGCGGGAGATCGAGAGGTGGCGTGGGCACCCTCGGGTGGTCCAGATCGGTGTGCCGCTGCAATCCCGCGAGCTCTACGGCAAGCCACAGTTCTGGCCGCTGTGGGAAGCCGCGGTCGACGCCGGGCTTCCCGTTGCCGCGCACATCGAAGTCGGGTCGGGCATCGCCTTTCCGCCGACGCCCAACGGGAACACCCGCACCTACGAGCAGTACGTCAGCTTCATGGCGCTGAACTACGTCTATCACCTGATGAACCTGATCGCCGAGGGAGTGTTCGAGCGCTTCGACGGCCTGAAATTCGTCTGGGGCGACGGCGCGGCGGACTTCGTGACGCCGTTCATCTGGCGGATGGACACGTTCGGCCGGCCGCACCTTGAACAGACACCGTGGGCACCGCGGATCCCCAGCGACTACCTGCCCGGTCACGTGTATTTCGTTCAGGGCAGTCTCGACGGTCCCGGTGACACCGAGTTCGCCGGCGAATGGTTCGGCTTCACCGGCAAGGACGACATGGTGATGTTCGGCTCCAGCTATCCACACTGGCAGTGCGGCGATATCAAGAAGCTTCCCCGTGCCCTCTCTGCCGAACAGCGCGAGAAGCTGTGCTGGCGCAACGCGGCGCAGCTCTACAACATAGACATTCCCGCCGGGGTGGGCGCACAGTAGAAGTACGACCTGATACCGAGGAGTTTCAGATGACGTTGACCCATTCGCAGGAGCGGGTTCCCGCTGCCGAGCGCATAGCCGTCCGATGCGTCGACTCAGATGTCCACCCGGCGCCCAAGCGCGGAGAGCTCCTGCCGTACATCCCCGAGCCATGGCGCAGCAAATACTTCCTCACCCGCACCGTGGGTGAGCAGATTTACTACGACGCCCCAGACTACGCCCACTCCTACGCGATGCGGGTGGACTCCTTCCCCGCCAACGGCGAATTCCCTTGCAGCGACCCCGATATGGCGTTTCGCCAGCTGATCATGGAGGCCGGCTCGGACATCGCGATCCTCGAACCGGCCGCCTACCCGGCCCGCCTGCCCGAAGCGCAGCACGCGATGTCGAGCGCGTTGAACGACTGGCAGGCCAATCACTGGCTGGACAGCCACAACAACTGGCACCAGCGCTGGCGCGGTTCGATTTGTTGCGCCATCGAGGAGCCGGCAGAGTCCGTGCGCGAGATCGAGAAGTGGGCCGGGCACCCCTACATGGCCCAGATTCTGATCAAGGCCGAGCCGCGGCCGTCTTGGGGTCACCCGAAATACGACCCGATTTGGGCGGCCGCCACGAAGCACGACATCACCGTGAGCTGTCACCTGTCGCGCAGCCAGTTCGACGAGCTACCGATCCCGCCGGTGGGATTTCCTAGCTACAACCACGACTTCATGGTGACCTACTCGCTGCTGGCCGCCAACCAGGTGATGAGCCTTATCTTCGACGGCGTGTTCGACCGGTTCCCGACGCTGCGGATCGTGTTCGTCGAGCACGCGTTCACCTGGATCCTGCCGCTGATGTGGCGCATGGATTCGATCTACGAGGCACGCAAGTCGTGGGTCGACATCAAACGCAAGCCGTCGGAGTACGTCAAGGACCAAATCAAGTTCACCACCCAGCCGCTTGACTATCCCGAAGACAAGACCGAGTTGACCCGCGCGCTGGAATGGATGGAGTGCGAGAAGATTTTGCTCTTCTCCTCGGACTACCCGCACTGGACGTTCGATGATCCCCGCTGGCTGGTCAAGCACCTTCCCAAAGCTGCCCGCGACGCGGTGATGTACAAGAACGGCATCGCCACCTACCACCTGCCCGAGACCGTTCCGGTCCTCGAGGGTCAGACCCGGGTGCTCTGAATTGACCTTGGAACAAGACGGGGCAACCAAACGGCCGGAGCCCCGTCTCGCCCAGGGCCGTGAGCATGTTGTTGCGACCGTGGACGAGATCCCGCCGGGCAAGCACAAGTTGGTGCCCATCGGGCGGCACGGCGTCGGCGTATACAACGTCAACGGCAGCTTCTATGCCATCGCGAATTACTGCCCGCACCAAGGCGGTCCGCTCTGTTCGGGCCGCGCAAGGGGACGCACGATCGTCGACGAAACCGCTCCGGGCGACTCCGTCATGGTGCGCGACCTGGAGTACATCTATTGCCCTTGGCACCAATGGGGTTTCGAGCTGGCGACCGGCACAACCGCCGTCAAGCCCGAATGGAGTATCCGGACCTATCCGGTGCGCGTCGTCGGCAACGACGTTGTGGTGCAGGCCTAACTACAGGAGAATCGGGTGTCTTCAATCGAGATCAATGGGGGAAATGTTGTCTACGAAATCCTCGGTGACTCAGGCGATCTCATTGCCCTGACGCCGGGCGGCCGGTTCAGCAAGGAGATCGAGGGCCTGCGTCCGCTTGCCGACGCGCTCGCCGCCGGGGGCTACCGCGTGCTGCTGTGGGACCGGCCGAACTGCGGTGCTTCCGATGTGCAGTTCTACGGTCAGAGTGAATCACACATGCGCGCCGAGACGCTGCACAAGCTGGTGACCGGGCTGGGCTTCGAGCGCTGCATTCTGGCCGGCGGCTCCGGCGGCGCAAGGGATTCCATGCTCACCACGATGCTCTACCCCGAGATGGTCACCAAGCTCGTCGTGTGGAACATCGTCGGTGGCATCTACGGCACCTTCGTGCTCGGTTCCTTCTACATCATCCCGAGCATCCTCGCGGTGCGCGGCACCGGCATGGACAGCGTGGTGAAGGTGCAGGAATGGCGCGACCGCATCGAGGAGAACCCCGACAACAAGCAGCGGTTCCTCGACTTCGACTCCGACGAGTTCCTCAAGGTGATGCTGCGCTGGCTCAATGCGTTCGTCTCCAAGCCGGGGCAGACGATCCCCGGCGTCGAGGACGAGATGTTCGACCGGATCAAGGTGCCCACCTTGATCATTCGTGGTGGCGAGAACGACATGGATCATCCGAAGCGGACGTCGCTGGAGGTCAGTTGCTTGATCAAGGGATCGAAGCTCATCGACCCCCCGTGGCCGGAGGATGCGTGGGAGCGTGCGTCCGAGGACCGCGCGGCGGGGCGGGTGCAGCACTTCAACATGTTCGATACTTGGGTGCAGGCGGCGCCCGCGATCCTCGAGTTCCTGGGTTCGTGATGTCCCTACACGGTGCGAATGTGAACCTCGCAGTTGAGCGACGCCTCGAGAGCCGTGTGGACCCGGCTCTCGGGAATGCGTTCGAGGTCCTTCTCACGCAGCGTTACGTACACGATGTCGAAACCGTCGTCCCCGGGCGTCCGCTCGATGTCAGCGGTGAGCCCGAAGCCGGACAACACACCGTGGGCGTCGTCGTCGGTCCCCCGGCTGATGAAGGTGACGACTCCTGGAACCGGTTCGGCGGCGAACACCCTGCCGCACAGGTGGATCGCCAAATCTCTCGCCGCGTCGACGTCTTCGGCCGCGATCAGCAATTCGACTTCGCGGCGTCCGGCGGGCATCGCCGCGAGGTCGTTCTCGACCACGTCTGCACCCGCCTCACGCGCAAGCCCGAGGAGCGCTGCCATGCCGTCTCGTAGCTGCGGTACCGTGCAAACGCTCTCCGGGTCGACATTGACGCGCACCACCGCAGTTCGCATGTGCGCAAGCCTAACTAAGACGATGACAGGCCGGCCGTGAACACCGCCCAGTCCATGACCATCACCACCGTGACCTTCCCGGGCGTTGAACCCCGGCTGCTCTTCGAACGAACCGGCCAAGCCCGCGAGAACCTCACCGCGTATCGACGACTCGGCGGGTATCGCCCGCTTGCCGACGCCGATGCATTGCTGAGCGAGGTCGAAGGCAGCGGGCTGGTCGGCCGCGGTGGTGCGGCCTTCCCGCTCGCGGTCAAGTTGCGCGCGGTGCGCGATAACGGGCGCATTGCCGGCGGCGCCGTGGTTGTCGCGAATGGCGAAGAGGGCGAACCGGCTTCGATCAAGGACCGCTGGCTGCTGCGCAATCGCCCGCACCTGATCCTGGACGGGCTGGGGCTGGCCGCCGCGATCGTTGGCGCCGACCGCGCGTACGTCTACGTGTCCGACCCGGAATCGGCGCACAGCGTCGAAACCGCCCTCGGCGAACTCGATCCCGACGCCCTCGGCGGCGTCACGGTCGGCATGTTGACCGTGCAGCCCGGATACGTGGCAGGGGAGGAAACCGCCGCCGTCCGCGCGATCAACGGCGGCCCGGCCAAGCCGACAGACAAGCCGCCGCGCCCATTCGAATCCGGCGTCGATGATCGCCCGACACTGGTGAGCAATGTCGAGACCCTGGCCAATCTGCCTTACCTGCAGCGCCACGGCTCGGCGGCGTTCCGCTCACAGGGCACATCGCTGTCCCCGGGCACCTTCCTGGCCACCATCACCGGGGCGGCCCGCCCGGCCGTTCTCTATGAACTTCCGCAGGGCTTGCCGTTCCCGGAAATGCTTGCATTGCACGGTGTTTCACCTGAACAGGTGCGTGGGGCTTTGATGGGCGGCTACTTCGCCGGCCTGCTCAACCGCGCCGTGCTCGAAACAACTTTGGACCACGAGACGATGCGGCGACTCGGCAGCGGTTTGGGTTGTGGCGCGATCTCGGTGATCACCGACGACTGCCCCGTCGCGGTCGCGGCGTCGGTGCTGGCCTACTTCGACCGCGAAAACGCCGGGCAATGCGGCTCGTGCTTCAACGGGACGGCGGCGATGGCCGCCGTCGCCGGCGCGCTGCGTGACGGAGCCGCGACGACCGAAGACGTCGACCGGTTGCGCCGCTGGTCGGTGCTGCTGCGCGGGCGCGGCGCGTGCGCAACGCTGGACGCCGCCACCAACGTGGCCGCCAGCCTGCTCAGTCAGTTCCCGGACGAAGTCGCCGCACATCTCGGCGGCACGTGCCAGGACTGCGTCCGGGGCATGTTCCGCGCCGACCGTCCCTACGAGGCGGAAGTTGTGAGGCTGGCATGAAAATCCGCCTGGACCGCACCGTCTGCGACGGCTTCGGCATCTGCGCGAAGTACGCGCCCGGATACTTTTCGCTCGACGATTGGGGTTACGCCTCCCTCATCGGCGATGGCACCGTGACGGAGGCGGATCGTGACGCCGTCATGCGCGCCCTGATGGACTGTCCGGTGCACGCCATCGCCGAGATCGGTGAGCGCACATACCCCACCCCGCAAGCGCCGCTCGCCGACGCGGACGATCCGGCCGAGCGCCTCAAAACCGAGGAGAACGAGGCGGAGTGGGGCTTCACCCGTTGACCCCCTGATCAGAGGTACTCCTGGTCCGCCGTCTGGATGCGGCCTGTCCTTGCCCAAGGAACGATGCGCACCGCATGGTCCGTGACAGTGGGAGCCGACCGTCATGCCAAAGCGCATGTGGCCCATCGCCTACGGCACATACCGGTCCCACTCAAACGGCACCACCGCGAAAAACGCTGCGGCGAACAACGGTTCGACACCCGGCTCCTCCCAGCGCGCCGACAGCACCGGCCGCAGGCGTTCCCCCACGGCGACGGGATCGTCATCGAGGAAGCAATACGTAATGGCCTGGCCCGCTTGAGCGTTCGCCAGATGCGCGTCGACCTGCCGTGATACCGCGGACCATACGCCGGCGACGCCGGGCACTTCCACGAGCGTGTTCGCCGGTGCCGATCCCCGCTCGACTAGCAGGAAGACCCCCCGCGCGGGCAGCCAGGGCAGGACGTCCGACCCCACCTTGACCCGGGGCGCGGCCGCCTTGGCCCGCACCTCATAGACGCCGCGCTCCACCGGTGGCAGCAGCGGGAGCTTGCGCCCGGCGTTTCCGAGTGCCGAGGACAGTTCGTTGAACCCGCGCAGCCCGGCCCGGTCGGTGAAAAAGTACGTCATCACGTGGTCGACCCCGTCCAACGGCCCACCGCTGATCGGCCGCGCGGAGCGGCAGGCCGGCGTCGACACCAACCGCAACGAAGCGCGCACCGCCGCCAACCGGTGTTGCTCCGGTCGGTGGTCCAGGGTGTGCCAGCGCAGGTACTCGGCATCCAGACCGTCGGGATGGCGAGTCGCCATGGACACGAACAACGTGGAGATCTCTCCGCGCCCGGCGGCGAGGACTTCGGCGACCGCGTCCGATGGCGTGCCCGGAAGCTGCATCACGGGTGTCCTCAAGATCTCGTCGAGTCGTATTCGGGCAGCGCGATTTCGGGGTGCCGGGCCTCGATCATGCGCCGGAAGCCCTCGCGCCAGGGCACTTTCGTGTGGCCGAGCACCTCGTGCATGCGGGTGACATCCGGCCACAGCGGCGTGTGCGCGTCGGTCGTGTACTCGAAGATCGGCTCGACACCGGTCAACTGCCCCATGAACATGCAGTAATCCTCGACGCTGACCGTTTCGCTACCGGCCCAGTTCACCACGACCGGCGGCACCGCGCCGACCTCCATCGCGCGGATGCCCAGTTCCACGTAGTCGTCCTCGTAGAGGGGGTTGTAGTTGTTCGGCTTATCGGGATGCAGCCGAATCGGTTTGCGCGCCAACATGGCATCGAGGCGATCGGCGGGAGCGCCGCCCTGCGGCCCGTAGGTTGAGCAGATCCGGATGATGGTCAACGGGATTCGATAATGCCTGGCGATCCAGGTGCACACCGACTCCGCCGCGACCTTGGAGAAGCTGTAGTTGGCGCGCAGCGGGACTCCCGGCGGATCGGTTTCGGCCAACGGTCGCTGCCCCTGGTACGCGTAGATCGAGCCGGTTGAACAGAAGACGAAGCCCTTTGCGGCGCGGCAGTGGTACAGCAGTTCGCCGGACATGTGCGCATTCGTTTCGACGCAGCGGTTCCAGTCGCCCGCGCCGGTGTCCACCGCAGCGTGAAAGACGTAGGTGAAATCCTCTGGAAGGTCGGAGAAGTCACCCGCGCCGATGTCCAGCGGGACAGGTTTGATGCCGGCGTCGACGAGCCTCTTGCGGTCGGCGGGGTCTTTGAGGCGCGCGGCGCCCCACACCTCGTTGGAAGCCGCCAGAGCGCGCGCGATGGGAAACGCGATCTTGCCCGTCGCCCCGGTGATCAGGATCTTTTCTGCGTCGAGCAATCAGCCCTCCCGAATGTGAAGTACTTGATATGCCGGTTGGCAGCATAACTCCCGGCCGAAGGAAGACGGCAGGAGAGGTCTGTTCGGAATCCGTCGCGCCCGATGTTCTTACCTGGTCACGACGGTTTCAAGGGAATAAGCTGATACCCGCCAAGGTCAGGATGGCCCCACTGGGAGGCCCACCATGAGATGGTTTGTTCGTCGTCTGACCGCCGTCGTGGCGGTCGGCTTCGTGGCGATGGCGGTCGCGGTGATCGCGACGCCGGGAATCAGCTCGGCGCAGTGCGATCACAACATGTCGTTCAATCCGGTGACCTTCGAGTGCAAACCGCCGCCGGCGTCACCGGCGTGGTACACACGCCCGCCGGCGTACGCGCCCTCATTCGCCGGGCAGGCTGTGCCGCCGCCTCCGCCACAGCCATGGTGGACGTCGGAGTCCCCGATGTGGAGTGTCGGCTTTCATCAGTGGGGCATTTACGTAGGCGGCGTTTGGGTCCCGGTCTGACCAATCCCATCTCGATCACCCTTGCGTGCGAGTGATAACGTAATTCTCCGATTCGTATAACGGGCCTACCAGGTTGCATTCGGGGACCGTTCGACTCGCGGAGGTGACGTGTCTGCACCGGGACGCCCGCTGCCCCTGATGACGCAGGAAAACGAATTCTTCTGGACCTCGGGCGCCGACGGGAAGCTGCGCCTGCAGAACTGCAATGCTTGCCAGTCTCTGATCCATCCGCCGGCACCGGTGTGCCGGTACTGCCGATCCCGCGACATGGGCGTGCGGGCGGTCTCCGGCAAGGCGACGCTGGCCGGCTTCACCATCAATGAGCGGTTCAGTCTGCCCGGGCTGCCGGCGCCCTACGTGGTCGCCCAGGTCGCGATTGCCGAGGACCCCCGCGTGCGATTGACCACCAACATCGTGGAGTGCGAACCCGATCAGCTCGAGCTCGGCCAGCAGGTGGAGGTCGTCTTCGAGCAGGCCGAGGATGTGTGGTTTCCGCTGTTTCGGCCCTCGCAAGCGGGAGGCGCCAATGGCGAGCGCGGTCCGCTGCCGGACGACGAAATCGCGCCCGAGCGCTTCGGCGAACACGTCCGGCCGATGCTGACCGCCGAGAAGTTCGAGGACAAGGTCGCGCTCACCGGGATCGGCATGTCACCGATCGGACGCCGTTTGATGCAGTTGCCGCTGGCGCTGACGGTGCAAGCCTGCGAAGCGGCGATCGCCGACGCCGGCCTGACGTACGCAGACATCGACGGACTATCCACTTACCCCGGCGCGATCAATGTCGGCGGATTCGGGGAGGGCGGCGTCACCGCTCTCGAGGCGGCCCTCGGCATTCGGCCGACATGGCACAACGGCGCCATGGAGACATTCGGCCCCGGCGGATCGTTGATCGCCGCGATGCTTGCGGTCGCCGGCGGTCTGGCGCGTCACGTGCTGTGCTTCCGCACGCTATGGGAGGCCACCAACGGCGAACTGATGAAGCAGGGCAAGATCAGGCCCTCGGGAGGCCGGATGCCGGGCTGGCAGATGCCGTTCGGCGCCACGTCGGCGGCCCACACGCTGGCCATGAACGCGCAGCGGCACTTTCACCGTTACGGCACCACCAAGGAGACGCTGGGCTGGATCGCGTTGAACCAGCGGGCCAACGCCGAGCTCAACCCCACTGCCATCTACCGAACCCCCATGACGATGGACGACTATCTGAACGCGCGTCCGATCACCACACCCTTCGGCCTGTATGACTGCGACGTGCCCTGCGACGGCGCCATAGCGGTGATCGTCTCCGCCATCGACGCCGCCCGCGACCTCGCCAAGCCCCCGGTGCTGGTGGAGGCGGTGGGTACGCAGATCGTCGAGCGAATCGACTGGGACCAAAGCACTTTGACCCATGAGCCGCAGGTGCTGGGCCAGGCCGCGCACGTGTGGACCCGCACCTCGCTGCGGCCCGCCGACGTCGACGTGGCCGAGCTCTACGACGGCTTCACCATGAACTGCCTGTCCTGGATCGAGGCGCTGGGGTTCTGCGGGATCGGCGAGGCCAAAGATTTCCTCGACGGCGGCAAGAACATCGCCCGCGACGGCCAGCTGCCGCTCAACACGCACGGCGGCCAGCTTTCGCACGGCCGCACCCACGGCATGGGCCTGGTCCACGAGGCCGTCAGCCAGTTGCGCGGGGAGGCCGGCGACCGCCAGGTCGCCGACGCCCGGGTTGGCGTGGTAAGCAGCGGCGGCCTTACACCCAGCGGAGTGCTGCTGCTGCGGGCCGACGCATGAGCGCCCCCCGGCCCAGGCTGGTGATCGTCGATGGCGTGCCGATGTCGGCCCTGATCGCCGAAGCCCCCGATCCCAAGGCCGTCATCGTGGCCATCCACGGCGGAGGCACCACCGCGATCTATTTCGATTGCCCGGGTCACCCGTCGTTGTCCCTGCTACGTACCGGCGCCGCAGCCGGATTCACCGTGGTGGCGCTCGATCGGCCCGGCTACGGCAGCTCCGCGCCCTACCCGGAGGCGATGGCCCTGCCCGAACAGCGGATCAACCTTGCCTACGGGGCGGTGGATCGCATCCTCGGGGACCGACCGCGCGGTGCGGGCTTGTTCCTGATGGGCCATTCCGGCGGGTGTGAACTCGTGATGCGAATGGGCGCCGACGAGCGGGGAGGCGACCTGCTGGGCATCGAACTGGCCGGCACGGGCCGGCGTTATCACCCGGCGGCCCGGGACATCCTGAAAACCGCGACGCGCGAACGACGCCCGGCCGGCCTGCGCGAGCTGCTGTGGCATCCGGAGCATCTCTATCCGCCCGAGGTCCTCACCGGGGTCACGGTCTCTCCGACCGCGCCATCTTACGAGGACCAGATGGTGTCCAACTGGGCCCGCCAAGACTTTCCGGCGCTCGCCCCCGCCGTGCGGGTCCCGGTGCACTTCAGCATCGCCGAGCACGAAAGGGTCTGGCAGAACGACGCTTCCGCGATGGCCGAGATCGAGGAGCTGTTCTCCGGCTCGCCACGGTTCACCGTGCATCACCAGCCCGACGCGGGACACAACATGAGCCTCGGCCATACCGCGCCCGCGTACCACGAAAAAGTTTTCGCGTTCGCCGACGACTGCGTGGCCGTCCGCGCGAATCCCGTTGACACAGAAGGCGACCTGGAGGCCGGATGAGAGTCGGATTCATCGGCCTGGGCAGCCAGGGCGGCCCGATGGCACGGCGGATCATCGAGGCCGGCTACCAGACGACGCTGTGGGCGCGCAGACCCGCAACCCTCGAGCCGTTCGCCGACATCGACGCGAAGATCGCCGAATCGCCGGCCGCGCTCGCCGCGGCCAGTGATCTGGTCTGCCTATGCGTGGTGGGCGACGCCGACATCGACGAGATCGCGAGCGGTGAGCGCGGGCTGTTGGCGGCGATGGAGCCGGGTGGGGTGATCGCCGTGCACAGCACCGTGCATCCCAACACCTGCCGCGAACTGGCGAATGAGGCTGCAACCAAGGGAATTTCGGTGATCGACGCGCCCGTGAGCGGTGGTGGCGGGGCGGCGTCCGAAGGGCGCCTCCTGGTGATGGTCGGGGGCGACGCGGACGTCGTCGAGCGTTGCCGCCCGGTCTTCGCCACCTATGCCGATCCGATCGTCCACCTCGGCGAGCTGGGTTCCGGTCAAACCACCAAGCTGCTCAACAATCTGATGTTCACCGCCCACCTGGCCACTGCGGCCACCGCGCTGTCGCTGGCCTCGGCGCTCGGCGTCGACCCGGACCGCCTTACCGAAGTCGTCTCTCGCAGCAGCGGGAATAGCTTCGCGCTCAACGCCCTTGGCGGCATCGGCGGGTTGGACCGGCTTGCCGGAGTCGCCGGGACGCTGCTGCAAAAGGACGTTCGCCTGGTGGTCGACTTGGCCGATCGAGCCGGGGCAAACGGCGGCGCCGTGCTGGATGCGGCCGACGCCGCCCTGATCCTCATGGGCCATCCGCGGTGAGAGTCGGTTTCATCGGCGCGGGCCGGATGGGCCGCCCGATGGTGACCCGGCTGATAGCGGCCGGACACGACGTCCGGGCTGTGGGCCGGACCGAGGACCGGCGGGGCGATCTCGAGCAGCTCGGCGCCCGGGCGGTCCACGGGGTGGCAGCGGCCGGCGCTCGGGCCGATGTCGTGGTGCTCTGCGTGTTCAGCGATGAACAGGTGCGCGAGGTATGCCTGGACGGCGGGTTGCTCTCCGCCATGCCGCCCGGTTCGGCGCTGGTGGTGCACACCACCGCCAGTCCGAAGACAATCGAAGCCCTGGCCGCACGCGCCGACGGCGTCGACGTCGTCGATGCGGCGGTCAGCGGGGGCCCGCACGACATCGCGGCCGGCCGGCTCACCCTCTTCGTGGGTGGCACCGACGAGGCGGTGACCCGGACGCGGCCGGTGCTGAGCTGCTACGGCGATCCCGTCTTGCACGTCGGGCCCGCCGGAACCGGACAAAGGGTGAAGCTGGTCAACAACGCCTTGTTCGCGGGGCATATCGGGCTGCTCGCGGAATCGATCAGGCTGGGCCAGCAGCTGGGCGTGCCGGAGTCGACGCTGCTGACCGCCCTGGCGCACGGCAGCGCGAGCAGCCGCGTCTTGAACCTGGTGGCGGCGGGCGGCTCCGTCGAGTCGTTCATTGAGGTCGCCGGCGAATTCGTCAGCAAGGACGTGACGGTGGTGCGCAACATCAGCGATGAACTCTGCAGCGACCTGGGCGCACTCGATGACGCCATCAGGGCCATGAACGTCGCGAAGAGGGGTTGAGATACCCGTGTTTCGGTCTTTCCGGTTCGTCACGAAGGTATTACCGTTACCGTTACAGTGAACGACTCCGCTGTAAAGGTTTCAGCCCGCCCTCGCCGCTGAGGAGGATTCAGTGACAAAACCGAAGGTCGTCTTCGATCCGTATTCCGAGGACTACTTCAACAACCCGTTCGACGTCTATCGACGGATGCGCGAGGACGCGCCGCTGTACTACGACGAAAAAGAGGACTTCTACGCGTTGACCCGCCACGAGGACGTCGCGGCGGCATTCAAGGACTTCGAGACGTACTCCTCGGCGCGCGGCTGCGATCTGGCGATGGTGCGCAAAGGCCTCCCCCCCGAGCAGAAGTCGATCATCTTCATGGATCCGCCCGAACATCGCCACATGCGTAGCCTGCTCAACAAGGCGTTCACTCCGCGGGCGATCCAATCGCAGCGCGAGACCGTCATCGAGGTGATCGACAAGTACCTGGGCGCCGCCGACCCGGACAACTTCGACGTGGTCCAGGACTTCTCCGGGCCATTCCCCGTGGAAGTCATCACCCGGATGGCGGGGGTGCCGGAGGAATACCGTCAGCAGGTGCGCCACTGGATCGACACCAGCCTGTCCCGCGAACCCGGGCAGATCGAGACCAGCGAAGCCGGCATGCAGGCCAACATCGACACGGCGATGTACTACTTCGGCCTGATCCAGGAACGGCGCGCGGACCCGCAGGACGACATGATCAGCCGGCTGATCGCGGCCGAGATCCCGGGCGAGAATGGTCAGCCCCGCAAGCTCGACGACATCGAGATCACGGGCTTCGCGACCCTTCTCGGCGGGGCGGGCGCCGAGACCGTCACCAAGCTGCTCGGCAACGCGGCCGTGATCTTCGCCCGTCACCCCGACCAGTGGCAGAAGCTACAGGAGGATCGCGACAAGATCCCCGGCGCGGTGGAAGAGCTGCTGCGCTACGAGGGACCGGTGCAGTACAACGTCCGCTACACGCTCAGGGAGGCTCATGTCAGTGGTGGCGTGATCCCTCCGGGCAAGCCGGTGTTCCTCTGTGGCGCAGCGGCGAACCGCGATCCCGAGGCCTTCACCGACGCCGACACGTTTGACATCGAGCGTGACCAGACCGAGGCCCAGCACCTCGGGCTCGGGTACGGAATCCACAGCTGCCTTGGCGCCGCGCTGGCCCGCATGGAAAGCAGGATCGCGCTGGAGCGGCTCCTCGAATTCATGCCGCGCTACGAGGTGGACTGGGCGGGCTGCACACGGGTCACCATGCAGAATGTGGCGGGCTGGAAGAACGTGCCCGTCAAGGTACTTCGGTGAGGGGGTCGGCGTGACCAAGAAAATCGAAGTCGATTGGGAGCTCTGCGAGAGCAACGGTGTCTGCATGGGCATCAATCCGGAGATCTTCCTCCTCGGCGATGACGACATGCTGAGCGTCTTGCAGGAAGAGGTCACCCCGGAGAATGAGACGGACGTGCGTGAGGCCGTTCGTCAGTGCCCGCGGCAGGCCATCTCGATTGTGGGCGAGTAGCGATCAGAATCCGGACAGGATGACGGCGTTGCAGTCGGCCGCCGCCTGCCGCAGTTTCGCCGCCTGTTGGTAGCCCTCGGACTCGTACCACTCGCGGGCCGCGTCCACCGATTCGAACTCCAGCACGACGGTCTGGTCGCCGTGCCAGGTGCCCTCGATCACCTCGGGAGCGGTGTCCACCGCCAGAATGGTGGCCCCGGCCATCGCCGAACCGGCCGCCCGCCCATAGGCTTTCATGCCCTCCGGGTCCTTAATGGCCTCGGTAAGAATGACGTACCCTTTCGCCACTGAATCTCCTTAGATCTTGCTGATGGCCTGTTCGGGGCAGCACTCGATCGCCTCTTGGGTGGCCGCTTCGAATTCCGTTGGGACATCGGAGGTTATCGCCTCCGCGTAGCCGTCGTCGGTGAGGCTGAACACTTCCGGGCACAGCGTCGTGCAGACGCCGTGACCGCGACAGCGCTGGTCGTCGACTGTGACTTTCATGCCGGGGTGAACTCCAGGTGCAGTTCCGTCAGGCCGCGCAGGATGTACGTCGGAACGTATTGGTAGCGGCGGTCATTCGCCGGGCCGTGCAGGTCTTCGTTGATCCTGATGTCAGACGTCCGGTCGAGCAGGCGCTCGATCGCCACCCGGGTTTCGGCGCGCGCCAGCGGCGCGCCGGGGCAGCTGTGGATGCCGCGCCCGAACGAGATGTGCTGGCGGGCGTTCTTGCGGGCCGGGTCGAAGGTGGTGGGGTCGTCGAACCGGCGGGGATCACGGTTGGCGGCCGCTTGGACAACCATGACGGTGGTGCCCGCGGGCAGGTCCACACCACCGACGTTGGCGGGTACCCGATTCAATCGGAAGTCGCCCTTGACCGGGCTCTCGTGGCGCAACGACTCCTCGATGAAGTTGGGGATCAGGCTGCGGTCCTTGCGCAACTGCGCCTGGATGTCGGGCCGCTCCCCAAGCGTCTGCAGGGCGGCACCCAGCAGCCGGACGGTGGTCTCCTGGCCCGCGGAGAAGACGTTGCTGGCCACCCGCGCCACGTCTTCGACGTCGGGGGTCGAGCCGTCCGGGTAGGTGGCGGTGGCCAGGCCGGTCAGCACATCGTCGCGGGGGTCGCGCCGGCGGTCGATGACGTAGTCGGAGAAGAGACCGTAGAGGAATTCCAGCGGGCTGTGCGCCAGCGAGCCCTTGGTGCCCCCGACCCCGCCACCCGAGTGGTCGCGGATGCCCTTGATGAACTTGTCGCGATCCTCCTCGGGCACGCCGAGCAGGTCGGCGATGACCAGCAGCGTGAACGGTCCTGCAAAGCCCTTGATGAATTCGCCGTGGCCGGGTGCCAGGAATGTGTCGAGCACCTGGTCGGCGAGCACCCACATGGCGTCCTCGTTCTCCTTGAGGCGCTTCGGGGTGATCAGCCGCATCAGCAGCGAGCGGTGGTTGGTGTGGGTAGGGGGATCGAGGGTCGGCAGCTGGTCGCTGAACGGCAATTCGTCGCGGTGTTTCTCGATCAGTTCGGTGACGTCGTCGCCTTCCAGCGGCACCGGAAAGCCGGGAAACGGGCCGGTGACGGAGATGCATGAGGACCACGTCTCGGCGTCGTTGAGCACCGCGCACGCCTCGTCCCAACCGGTGATCATGGTGACGTCGTGATGGCTCTCCCGCGTGACGGGGCACTGCCGGCGCAGCGCCTCGTAGTAGGGGTACGGGTCTTCGATGAGCTCGCTGCCGCGGAAGAAGTCCAACTCGGAGAATTCGTTCGTCATCTCCTGCTCCTTGAATCTCGGCTAGTGAGAACGCGCCTCTCGCAGATGAGTATTACATTTCCACACGGCCTGGTTGGTCGTCAACGAGGGTCGGCCGTCGCCGAGGGTGCGAGGCGCGGTGTGCGGCGTTAGCCGGCGGGAACCAGATCCGCGGCGACCGATGGCCAGGCCAGGAGCCCGCTGCGGAAGGTCTCCGCGTGACCGATCGAGCCGTGCGGCACCGCGGCGGCGGCCAGGGCCTGGGCTTTGAACGTGTGGGCGGCCATGCTCAGCCGGTGCTGCACCAGGCCGACGCTGTCGTCGAGCTCGGCCGGCCAGGTCTCCCCCCACAGCGTGACCTCGGTGACGCCGTGATCAAGGGCCTGCAACACCCCTTGCCGGACCCGCGGGTCGCAGCCGAACAAGTCCGCCGCCGCCGCCAGGGCCTGGGGACGAGGACGAGACTGCACCGACGCCAACGCCTCTTCCAGGTCGATCACCTGGGCGCCAAGGATCTGCAGCGGCCGGTCGTCGGCGTTGTCGGCCAGGTCCGCCAGGAGCACGGTGACGTCCCACCCAGCCATCGCCCGGTCGAAAAGCCAGCCGCCGGCGAATCGCACCACGTCGACGACGGTGGCGGCGACGACGTCGAGCCGATATCTCATGTCCTCGCGCCGCTCTTCTACGGGGCGAAGTCCCGCGCCAGAGTCTCGGCGTACTGCTTGAACACCTCGGTTAGCGGTATCGATGGATCGAGCAACCATGTGGTTTCCATTCCGTGGACGAAGGCGAGTATTTCCACTGCCTTGACGGCGGGGTCTAGGTCTCTGCGGTACCGGCCATCCGCCTGCCCGCGGCGGATCAGGTCGGCAACGATGTCGGTCGCGGCGCGATGCCGGGCCAGCATCCGGTCGTGCAGCGGAGCGTCGGGAAGGATGTTTTCGACCAGCAGCACGGTGAACGTTCCGACCAGTTCGGGTGCCCGGTTGAACCGGTCGGCGACCTGGGCGATCTGGGCGAAGAGGTCCCCGGTCCGGTCGGCATGGAGGTCGTCGTCGAGATCACGCGCGTCGAGGACGGCGTGCAGCAGCTGCACTTTGGACTCGAAGTGATGCAGCAATCCTGCGGGGGTGACCCCGGCCTCGCCGGCGATCTGGGCGAGGGTGGTGCTGCGCCAGCCGTTGTGCGTGAGCAGCCGTTGCGCGACGTCGAGTATCCGCTGCTTGCGGTCCTCGCCTTTGGCGAGCAACGTGTCGTATCGCCGTGCGTCGGGCACCGGACTCCTTTGGCCGATTGGCGGGCTGAACCAACCTAGTGAACACACAGTAGGTTAGTTTGGCCGCTGTGACAACCGTCACGCGGGGTGCCTTTTTCGTCTTGCGGCGTGCCGCCGGGCTAGCGCACGAGCTCGACCAGGGTGGCGTTCGCGGTGCCGCCGCCCTCGCACATCGTCTGTAGCCCGTAGCGAATCCCGTTGTCGCGCATGTGGTGGGCCATCCGCGTCATCAACACCGCACCGGAAGCGCCCAGGGGGTGCCCCAGCGCGATGGCACCGCCGAGCGGGTTGACCCGCCCAGGGTCCGCCCCCGTTTCGGTGATCCATGCCAGCGGCACGGGCGCGAAGGCCTCGTTCACCTCGAACGCGCCCACCTCTGGGAGGGGTATGCCGGCCTTCTTCAGCACCTTCTCGGTCGCCGGGATGGGCCCGGTGAGCATCAGCACCGGGTCCGCCCCGGTCACCGCCCCAGCCAGGTAGCGAACCAGCGGCGTCAGCCCCAGCTCGACGGCCATCTCCGCCGTCGTCACCAGCAGCGCGGCCGCGCCGTCGGAGATCTGGGAGGAATTGCCCGCGTGGATCACCCCGTCTTCGGTGAAGGCCGGCTTGAGTCCGCTGAGTTTCTCGACCGTGGTCCCCCGCCGGATTCCCTCGTCGGCGGCGACGACCGCTTCGTCCTCGGTGAACACCGGCACGATCTGGTCGGTGAACGCGCCGGCGTCCTGGGCCGCGGCGGCCCGCTCGTGGGACTGGGCGGAGTACTCGTCGAGCCGGGTGCGGGAGAAGCCCCACTTCTTGGCGATCATCTCCGCCGACAGGCCCTGGTTGAAGGAGAAGCCGTCATAGCGGGCGAGCACCTTGGGGCCGTACGGCATGCCGGTCGCCCTGGCCGAACCCAGCGGAACGCGGCTCATGACCTCGACACCGCCGGCGACGACGACATCCTGCTGACCGGACATCACCGCCTGCACAGCGAAATCGAGCGCCTGCTGGCTGGAGCCGCACGCCCGGTTGACGGTGGTCCCGGGGATGGTCTCGGGCCATCCGGCGGCCAGCACCGCGTAGCGGCCGATGTTGCTCGACTGGTCACCCACCTGGGACACACATCCCCAGACCACGTCGTCGATGATCTCCGGGTCGACACCCGTGCGTTGCAGGAGTTCGTCCAGGACGACGGCGGACAGGTCGGCGGCGTGCATCCCGGACAGGCCGCCGTTGCGCTTCCCCACCGCTGTGCGCACGGCTTCGACGATGACTGTTTCCCGCATATCCCTACTCCGCTTCCTTCTCCGATTTCGATAGCGCCCACCGGCCAGTAAACGACGGCTCTCGCCGCTCCGCGAAAGCGGCATAGGCCGCGGCCGCGTCGGCCGTCGCGAAATTGCCCACCTGGGCGCGGGCCTCGTTGGCCAGCGCCTCGCGCAAGGTGTTGTCGGCTCCCTCATTCAGCAGGGCCTTGGTGTGGGCAAGGGCGATCGGCGGACCGGCCGCCAGCCGGTCGGCGAGATCGTCGACGAAGGAGTCGATCTCCGCGTCCGACACCACCCACGTCACCAGGTTCAGCGCGTACGCCTCCTCGGCGTCGATCGTCTCGGCGAGCAGCGCGAGCCGCTTGGCCTGTTGCAGGCCAACAAGTTTGGGCAACAACCAGGAACCACCGAGGTCTATTGACAGACCCCGCCTGGAGAAGATCTGGCAGAACGTCGATTCCGGCGTGGCGACGACGAAGTCGCATCCCAATGCCAGGTTCCAGCCCGCCCCGACAGCGACCCCGGCGACCTTGGCTATCGTCGGTATCGCGAGCTCGTGTAGCTCCAGCGCGACGTCAGTCAGCCGCTGCAGCTTGTAATTCGGGTGAATATCGTCGGGGACCGAGATGTCGGCGCCGGAGCAGAAGCTACCGCCGGAGCCGGCGAGCACGAGCGTGCGCACACCGCGGTCGTGACCGGCGGCGTGCAGCGCGTCGCGCAACGCGGCCCAGAGTTCTGGGTTGATCGCGTTCTTACGGCGCGGACGGTTGAGGGTTAGGGTGCGTACTCCGGCGCGGTCTTCCGACAGCAGCACGGGGTCGCCATGCGCGGTCAATAGCTCCTCGGCAACTTCAGAACGTTGGATCCCAGGAAGTTCAGGATCATCTCCTGGCTGACGGGCGCGATCTTCATCAGCCGGGCCTCGCGGAAGTAGCGCGTGATGTGATATTCCTCCGCATATCCCATACCGCCGTGCGTTTGCAACGCCCGGTCCGCGGCGGTGAAGCCGGCATCGGCGCACAGATATTTCGCCGTATTCGCCTCGCGGCCACAGGGTTTGCCGTTGTCGTACAACCAGGTGGCCTTGCGCAACATCAATTCAGCGGCGTCCAGGCGTGCCAGCGAGTCGGCGAGTGGGAACTGCAGGCCCTGGTTCATGCCGATGGGCCGGCCGAACACCTCACGCTCGTTTCCGTATTTCACCGCCTTGTCCAGCGCCACCCGGCCGATGCCGAGCGCCTCGGCGGCAATCAGCATCCGCTCCGGATTCAGACCGTCCAGGATGTATTGAAAGCCCTTGCCTTCCTCGCCGATTCGGTCCTCGACGGGCACCTCAAGGTTGTCGATGAACAATTCGTTGGAGCTGACGGCGTTGCGGCCCATCTTGCGGATCGGGCGGACGTCGACGCGGCTGCGGTCGAGATCGGCGATGAACAGCGTCATCCCGTCTGTCTTCTTCGTGACTTCCTCATATGACTGGGTACGCGTCAGCAGCAGGATCTTGTCGGACTCCATGGCTTTGGAGATCCATACCTTCCGACCGTTGACGATGTAGCGATCGCCGTCGCGCTTGGCGAAGGTGGTGATGCGCGACGTGTCCAGTCCGGCACCGGGTTCGGTCACGCCGAAGCAGACGTGTACTTCGCCGGTCGCGACCTTGGGCAGCGTGCGCGCCTTGAGTTCGTCGGAGCCGTGCACCACCACCGGTTGCATGCCGAAGATGGATAAATGGATCGCGCTGGCGGCGTTCATGGCGCCGCCGGATTTGGCGACCTCCTCGAGCAGGATAGTGGCTTCGGTGATTCCGAGGCCGTGACCGCCATATTGCGGGGGGATCGTCATGCCCAGCCAGCCACCCTGTGCGATGGCGTTGTAGAACTCGGTTGGAAATTCGTGCGCCTGGTCTTTTTCCATCCAGTACTGGTCGTCGAACTTGCGCGCCAACTCGGCGACCGACCGGCGGATCAACTCCTGGTCGTCAGTCAGCTCGAAATTCATCCCAGCGCTGGACATTGCGCGCGCCTCCTCTTTTCAGCGCGAGCAGACGCAAACTCGCATAATCGCGACCGGAGTTATGCGAGTTTGCGTCTGCTCGCGGGACTGGGGACCCTCAGTCCTTGTTGCCGGTAAGGGCTTTCGCGTTAGCCGCGAAGTCCGCGAAGGACGAGCCGACCCGGCTGTCCTTTTCGTGGCCCGCCGCCTTGATGGACACGTCGTGCCCCTCAGCGGCCTTGCGCAGCGCACCGACGGTCGCCTGTTCGCGCGAAATGTGCGTGAACGGGTCGAACGAGTACCACCGCATCGCGTTCTCGTGCGTCATCTTGTTGATTTCGTCGTCGGGAACGTTGTTGATGGACAACACATCCCACAGCTCTTCGGGCGCGCCCGGCCACATCGAGTCGCTGTGCGGGTAGTCGGCTTCCCAGCAGATGTTGTCGATGCCGATCATGTTGCGCAGCGCCACGCCGACCTTGTCGCTGATGAAGCAGGTCAGGAAGTGCTCGCGGAACACCTCACTGGGCAGCTTGCCCTTGAAATCCTGATGCGTCCACGTCGAGTGCATCTCATAGGTGCGGTCGGCGCGCTCAAGGAAGTAAGGGATCCACCCGGTGCCACCCTCGGAGAGCGCGACCTTGAGGTCGGGGTATTCCTTGATCGGCTTCGACCACAACAGATCCGCCGCGGCCTGCACAATGTTCATCGGCTGCAGCGTGATCATCACGTCCATCGGCGCGTCGGGCGCGGTGATGGCCAACCGCCCCGATGAACCGATGTGCACGTTCATCACGGTGTCGGTGTCCACCAAGGCTTTCCACAGCGGGTTCCAGTACTCGTCGTGGAAGCTGGGGTAGCCCATCGCGGCGGGGTTCTCGGTGAAGGTCAGTGCGTGCACGCCCTTCTTCGACACCCGGCGCACCTCAGCGGCGCACGCCTCGGCATCCCAGATCACCGGAATCGCCATCGGGATGAACCGTGCGGGATAGGCGCCGCACCACTCGTCGATGTGCCAGTCGTTGTAGGCCTGCACCAGCGCGATCGAAAAATCGTGGTCGTCGGTGGCGAACAATCGCCCGGCGAAGCCCGGGAAAGACGGGAAACAGATCGAGGCAAGGATGCCGCCGGCGTTCATGTCCTTGACGCGCTCGTCGACGTTGTAGCAACCCGGCCGGATCTCGTCGAGCCCGGTCGGCTCGATGCCGTACTCCTCCTTCGGCCGGCCGGCGACGGCGTTGAGTGCCACGTTGGGGATGACCGTGTCGCGGAACTTCCACATGTCCGAACCGTCGTCGTTGTGCACCAGCCGCGGCGCATCGTCCTGGTACTTCTTCGACAGGTGGTTCTTGAACATGTCGGGCGGCTCGACGGTGTGGTCGTCGACGCTGATCAGGATCATGTCTTCTTTGTTCATGGCCGTTGCCCTTCTGTCGGGTCCGTCTGTTCGATTCCGCTCCCACGCAGCCTCGGCGAATCGCTGTCCCGTGCCAAGATCACTAAAATGAAAACTATCTTCTCGCCAAGCGAGAATCAACATCCATCGGACGTCGCAGCCGGTCTTCACCGGCCGACCAGGGGCGGAGCGACCCGGTAATTTGCGCGGCGTAGAGCTACAAAGCGCTGAGGTAAATGCCTGCGTCGCGCGGCAGCCCGGCGTCGCTGCCGACGTTTGCGCTGGAAGACGGCGCCTCGACGGCCGAGTGGGGCCTCGGCGTCCGGCCCGGGCCCGCAGCCGGCCGTCGGCATTGACCGGGTGCCCGATTCATGCAACTCTATTGGTTGGAAATGAGAATATGATTCTCCCTGACCGAGAGGTGGTCGGGAGGATGGCGAGAGGAGAGCGCCGATGCGGTTGCCGCCGCTGCCGGCTGATCAGTGGGACGAGGCTACCCAGAAGGCACTCTCGGCAATGCGTGACGCGGACACCAACAATGCGCTCAGCACCCTCGCTCACCACCCGGCGCTGGCCAAGGCATTTCTCCGGTTCAACGTTCACCTCTTGACCTCGTCCACGCTGCCGGCGCGCATCCGCGAACTGGCCATCCTGCGGGTCGCGCACCGTCGCGAATGCGCCTACGAGTGGTCTCACCACGTCCGCATGGCCAAGGCCGAGGGAATCACCGACGACGAGATCGCCGCGGTCCAACAAGGTGAGTCCGCAGACGAGTTTGATCGCGCCGTCATCGCCGCGGTCGATGAGCTCGAGGAGAAATCACAACTGTCCGACGAGATGTGGTCCGCGCTCGGCGAGCAACTCACCGACCAGCAGCGGATGGATTTCGTCTTCACGGTCGGCTGCTACGCCCTGCTGGCCATGGCCTTCAACACTTTTGGCGTACAGCTCGAGAACGCCGATCAGAACCACGAAGAGAGGTAGAAAGTTGCCGCACTTCCCGAAACCAGCCGCCGGCAGCTGGACAGAGAACTACCCCGAACTGGGGACCGCGCCGGTCGATTACAGTGATTCGATCGACCAGGCATTCTTCGAAGCCGAGCGTGAGGCGGTTTTCAAGAGGACTTGGCTCAACGTCGGACGCGTCGAACGACTGCCACGCACCGGCAGCTACTTCACCAAGGAGCTGCCCTCGGCCGGCAAGGGCATGTCGGTGATCATCGTCAAGACCAAGGACGGCACCGTCAGGGCATTCCACAACGTCTGCCGCCACCGCGGAAACAAGTTGGTGTGGAACGACTTTCCCCACGAGGAGACCTCCGGCACGTGTCGGCAGTTCACCTGCAAGTACCACGCCTGGCGCTACAGCCTCGACGGTGACCTGACCTTCGTCCAACAGGAAGAAGAGTTCTTCAACCTCGACAAGGGCAACTACGGCCTGGCGCCCGTCCGCTGCGAGGTGTGGGAAGGCTTCATCTTCATCAACTTTGACGACAACGCATCACCGCTGACCGACTACCTCGGGCCGCTGGGCAAGAGCATCGAGGGCTACCCCTTCGGCGAGATGACGGAGACCTACTCCTATCGCGCCGAGGTAGGCAGCAACTGGAAGCTGTTCATCGACGCGTTCGTCGAGTTCTACCACGCACCGATCCTGCACCAGGGCCAGTACACGAAGGAAGAAGCCGCCAAGATCCAGAAGTTCGGCTACGAGGCGCTGCACTACGAGGTGGCCAGTCCGCACAGCCTGCAGTCGACCTGGGGCGGTCAGGCGCCGCCCCCGGACATGTCCATGGTCAAGCCGATGGACCAGGCGTTGCGCAGCGGTTTGTTCGGTCCCTGGGACAAGCCGGAGATCATCGAGAAGCTGGAGCTGCCTCCGGGTGTCAACGTGAAGCGGGTGCCGCAGTGGGGCATCGACTCGTGGCACTTCTACCCGAACTTCATGCTGATGATCTGGGAGCCGGGTTGGTTCCTGACCTACCACTACTGGCCGACTGCGGTGGACAAGCACATCTTCGAGTGCACGCTGTATTTCGTCCCGCCGCGCAACGCGCGGGAACGCCTCGCCCAGGAGCTGGCCGCCGTAACCTTCAAGGAGTACGCGCTACAAGACGCGAACACGCTGGAGGCGACGCAGACCATGATCGGTACCCGGGTCGTCAAAGAATTCCTGCTGTGCGACCAGGAAGTCTTGATCCGCCATTTGCACAAGGTGACCGGGGACTATGTAGCTAATTGGGCGAAGGAGTACCAGGGCAATGGCAAAATTACCGTCTGAATTCGCTGACCTCGAGCCCTATTTGGATTGGGACCTGGCAACGGAGCCTGAGCGCTACGCCAAGCGGCTGGCCTCCACGATGGCTCAGATGCAGGAGTTCTACGACGTCGCGTTCCCGCGCCTCGACGATGTCATCGAGTACTGCGACAACTACCCGTTGGACGATCTGCCCGACGACGCGAAGACTCTCATGCACATCATGCAGTCGCTCGTGACGGTGTCGTTTCCGATCGAGGCATGGAAACAGGCCCGGGTGCCCGACAGCGGCGCGGCCTGGGTGGAGTGCATCCGGGAACCGGTGATCTAGCCGGTGTTGACCCTCAAGGCCGCGGGGCTGCTCGACGTCGACGCCGGCGAGATCGTGTCCCCCGGCATTGTGCAGATCGAGGGCGACCGGATCGTCGGCGTCGGGGGCTCAGGTCCCCAGGGCCCAGAAGACTCGGTCATCGACCTCGGCGACCAGATCCTGCTGCCCGGGCTGATGGACATGGAGGTCAACCTGCTGATGGGCGGGCGCGGGGAGAAACCCGGCCTGTCCCAGGTTCAGGACGATCCGCCGACGCGGGTGCTGCGCGCGGTCGGCAATGCGCGGCGCACGTTGCGCGCCGGATTCACCACCGTGCGCAACCTCGGCCTGTTCGTCAAGACCGGCGGCTACCTGTTGGACGTCGCGCTGGGCAAGGCCATTGACGCCGGC
Organism: Mycobacterium sp. 852014-50255_SCH5639931; assembly: GCF_001665605.1. Taxonomy (GTDB): domain Bacteria; phylum Actinomycetota; class Actinomycetes; order Mycobacteriales; family Mycobacteriaceae; genus Mycobacterium; species Mycobacterium paraffinicum. Next base: position 187,808 of record NZ_LZSV01000002.1, on the reverse strand, counting down.
TGGATCGACGGCCCGCGCGTGGTGCCGGCCGGGCATGCCATCACGCCGACCGGCGGCCACCTGGACCCGACGATGTTCGCGGCGTTCGCGCCCCACGCCCTGGAGTTGACCGTCGAAGAAGGGATCGCCAACGGCATCGACGAGATCCGCAAGGCGGTGCGTTACCAGATCAAACACGGCGCCGAGCTGATCAAGGTCTGCTGTTCAGGCGGGGTGATGTCACTGACCGGTCCGCCTGGCGCGCAACACTATTCGGATGAGGAGCTGTGCGCGATCGTCGATGAGGCCCACCGGCGTGGGCTGCGCGTCGCGGCGCACACGCACGGCGCCGAAGCGGTCAAGCATGCCGTTGCGGCCGGCATCGACTGCATCGAGCATGGCTTTCTGATCGACGACGAAGCGATCGCGTCGCTGGTCGAGCATGGCACCTTCCTGGTGAGCACCCGGCGCCTGGCCGATGGCGATGCGATGGACGTCTCGCACGCTCCGCCAGAGCTGCAGGCCAAGGCGGCCGAAATGTTCCCGAAGGCCAGGACCTCGATCCTGGCCGCCTACCAGGCCGGCGTGAAGATCGCGGTCGGCACCGACGCACCCGCGATCCCGCACGGACGCAACGCCGACGAGCTGGTCACCCTCGTCAATTGGGGCCTGCCGCCGTTGGCGGTTTTGCGGGCGGCGACGGTGACCGCGGCCGAGCTGATCAACACGACGGACCGCGGGCGGCTCGCGGCGGGACAGCTCGCCGACATCATCGCGGTGCCGGGAAACCCCTTGGAAGACATAACCGTTACCCAGCAGGTGAGCTTTGTCATGAAAGGCGGCAAGGTCTATGTCGACAAATCAGCCAACCCGAACTGACGACCTGGTCGAGATCCAGCAGCTGCTCGCCCGCTACGCGGTGACCATCACCCAGGAAGACATCGACGGGCTGATCGGTGTCTTCACCCCGGACGGGACCTACAGCGCGTTCGGCGACACCTACCGGCTGGACAGATTTCCCGAACTGGTGGCCGCGGCGCCAAAAGGCCTGTTCCTCACCGGAACTGCGCTGATCGAAAACATCGACGGCGACGCCGCGAGTGGCACCCAGCCGTTGTGCTTCATCGACCACGCCACCCACGACATGCGGATCGGTTACTACCGCGACACCTACGCCCGCACGCCCGACGGGTGGCGGCTGAAGACCCGTGCCATGACATTCATTCGCCGCAGCGGCGTGCACGACTCCGGGCGCCCGCACGCCGTCGGCCGTCCCACGCCGTGAATGTCGAGGAGTTCCGGGCCGGTCTGCGCTCGTGGCTCGACGACAATGACTTGACCCCGGGGCCCGACCACTCGCTGCAGGGCCACATGCGACAGTTCGCCCGCGTCAGCCGCGCGCTCTACGACGCCGATTGGATGCGCTACGGCTGGCCCACCGAGGTCGGCGGATTGGGTGGTCCCGCGGTGCTGCGCGCGATCGTCGGTGAGGAAGTGGTCGGTCGCCGTCTGGCGGAACCCGGACCCTATTCGATGCTCGAGGTGCTCGCTCCGACGATGATCGATTACGCCCCGGCAGGGCTTGCCGCCGAAATGGTGCCGCGACTGCTCAGCGGCGAAGAGCATTGGTGTCAAGGCTTTTCCGAGCCGGGGTCAGGCAGCGACCTGGCCTCGTTGACGACCCGCGCAACGCAGCAAGGTGATGACTGGATCGTCAACGGGCAGAAGGTCTGGACCAGCTTCGCGCAGTTCTCGACGCGTTGCGTCCTGCTCACCCGCACCGCGCCCGGGCACGACGGAATCACCGCCTTCCTCGTCGACCTCGACACCCCGGGCATCACCATCCGGCCGCTCCGGACAATGCATGGCGTCGACGAATTCTGCGAGGTCTATTACGACGACGTGGTGATCCCGGGCAGCCGGATGCTCGGCCGGCCGGGAGACGGCTGGCGGCTCGCCATGGACCTGCTCCCCTATGAGCGGTCCACCTGCTTCTGGCAGCGGATCGCGTTCCTGTACTCCCGCTTCGATGACCTCATCGCGCAGGCGTCCAGTGTCGGTGACCCGGACGAATCCTCCCTCGGGGCAGCGTATCTGGCGCTACACACGCTGCGCTGCCGGTCCCGGGACACCCAGCACCGGCTGCGCGACGGAGCCCGACTGGGACCCGACACGTCGATCGACAAGGTGCTGCTCGCCGGCGCAGAGCAGCGACTCTACGACACCGTCCGCGACCTGCTGCCCGGGGCCCTGGAGCTGGACGACACGCCGTGGCGCGCGGAATACCTGTACTCGCGCGCGGCGACCATCTACGGCGGAACCGCGGAAATCCAGCGCAACATCATCGCTCGGCGGCTACTCGACCTCGGGAAGGAGTGAACCGTGGAGCCGACGGATCCTGAGTCGCTGCGACTGCTCGAAGGTTCGCTGCGGACGACGATGACGGCCGCGTCGGGGGCTAAGCTCGACGTAGCGCTGGCCGACCTGGGCTGGCGCGACATGCTGGACGAAATGCCGGACATTGCTGTGCCTTTGATGTTCCGCCTGCTTGGCGAGACGGGCGCGCACGCGCCGGTGCTCAACGACGTGGTGTTACGCGAGAGTGGGGTCGCGCCGGGGGACACCGTGCCGCTACCGTTCGCCGGTGGCTCCTGGGTGATATGGGAGCGGGGCGAGGCGGGCGCGAAGTCGGCGGTCGACGATTCGCTGCCGATACACCTTGTGCCACAAGGGAGTTCTTTGCCGCCGGCCGCGCTGCATGCGGGGCGGCGGGCACTGGGTTGGTGGTTGGTCGGCGCCGGCCGGGCCATGCTCGCGCTGGCGCGCCAGCATGCCCTCGACCGCGTCCAGTTCGGGCGGCACATCAGCTCGTTCCAGGCGATCCGGCACCGGCTGGCCGAGACGCTCGTCGCGATCGAGGGCGCCGAGGCGACGCTGCACGTCGCCGCACAATCAAACGATCACGACGGCCTGGCCGCCCTGCTGGCGAAGGCCGCCGCCGGCCAGGCCGCGCTCACCGCCGCCCGCCACTGCCAGCAGGTGCTCGGCGGGATCGGCTTCACCGCCGAGCACCCGCTGCATCACCACGTCAAACGGTCGCTAATCCTGGACGGACTGCTGGGCAACGCACGGGAGCTCACCCGGGAGGCCGGAAAAGCATTGGTGGATAGGCGGTTCGCGCCGCGGCTTGCCGAGCTCTAGCCGGCCCACACTCCCGCCGCCACGCTCGCCGCCGGAGGACCGGAAAACCTGCGCGTAGACTCCGTCTGGCCACCAGGAGGACGCGACGCGATGAGTCAACCCGAGCAACCACGAAACGAGATGGGCGTCGCTGCGCTGCTCGTGGGCCTGGTCGCGCTCCTGACCTGCTGGATGCTGATCGGGGTGCCCTTCGGCATTGCGGCGGTGATCACGGGCGATATCGCGCGCAGACGCGTGCAGCGAGGCGAAGCGAACAATCCGCGAATCGCGCTGGCGGGCATGGCGTTAGGGGCCGTATCGATCGCGGCCGGGCTCGTCGTGATCGGGTACTACGCTTGGCTGGACGCCCGCTAGTTCCGGGGCAACGCCAGCACGCGTTCGGCGATGATGTTCCGCTGAATTTCCGACGTGCCGCCCGCAATCGTCGCGGCGAAGCTGCGCGCGTATCGGTCGAACCAGCTGCGGTAATGGCTGTCGAGGTTCAGCGGGGCGAACGGAGCGGTCACCGCGCGGTACACCAGCCCGTCCGCGCGCGCGGCGTCCAGCGCGTCCTCGGACGCCCGTTGCAGGGCTTCGGATCCCAGCAGCTTGAGCACCGATTGGGCCGGTACGTCCTCGTCACCGCGAGCGGCCCGCGATAACGCCGCGGACCCCAGGAGCCGCAGCGCGTGGGCGTCCATCACCAGGGTGGCGTAGCGATCTCGCTCCAGGGCGCTCGAGGGGCGGAAATCGATGCTCAATTCGTGCAACAGGTCGACGTATCCCATCCAGAGCATCACGCGTTCGTGTCCCAGCGAGCCGGTGGCCACCCGCCACCCTCCGTTGAGTTCGCCCACCAGATTCTCGGTCGGCACCCGCGCGTCGGTAAAAAACACCTCGTTGAAGTCGACTTCGTCGCTGTCGCACATCGACGCGAACGGGCGTCGCACTACACCCGGTGTATCGGTCGGGATCAGCAACACGCTAATGCCCTTGTGCTTCGGCGCCTTTGGATCGGTGCGCACGAAGGTCAGCAGCACGTCGGCATCGTGGGCGCCCGACGTCCACACCTTCTGCCCGTTGACGACGAAGTGATCACCGTCAAGCACCGCACGTGTTTTCAGCGATGCGAGGTCGGAGCCGGCCCCGGGTTCACTCATTCCCAGCGCCGCGGTGATCTCGGCCCGCAGAATCGGCACCGCCCATTTCCGCTTTTGTTCGGGTGTGCCGAAGGTCAGCAACGAGGCCGCAATGATGCCCACGCCTTGCGGATTGAAACTTTGATAGATGCGCCGCCGCCCCAGTTCCTCCAAGTAGACGTATTGCTGCAACAGCGTGGCGTTTCGTCCGCCGAACTCGGGCGGGTTGCCGGGAAGCAACCATCCGCTGTCGAACAACAGCCGTTGCCAGCGACGGGCCCATTCCGGCACGTGCGAGCTGGAGCGCGGTCGCTCGAACGCTTCGGCCTCGGTGGGTAGGTGCGCGGCCAGGAATGCGATGAATTCGGAACGGAACGCCTCGACGTCGGCGTCAAAGGTGAGCTGCACGCGACTCCCCGGAACGGTCGTGAGCACTGCCGGGTGTCGGTAGATCACGATTTCCGCCGACCGCGCGGTTCGCTCTTGTGATTACGCTTCCATACACACGTCTAAGAGAATAGTATTCTCATGGCGAGGAAGTTACAATCTCCGACACATGATCCGTGAGGGGGTCGAGCGCAGCGATGTCACGGCGTTCTCCGGTACAGTCCAATCATGTTCTCCCCTCGCGGCAATCAGCTGAGCCGGCCGTGACCAGCCCGAGCGAAGAGCCCGCCTGGAAGCAGCGCGCCGTCGAGAGGTCGATCAAGACGGCGAAATTGCGAGCTGCGCAACGCGTTCAGCGCTTCCTCGACGCGGCGCAGGCCATCATCATCGAGAAGGGCTCCACGGACTTTACCGTGCAAGAGGTCGTCGACCGCTCCCGCCAGTCGCTACGCAGCTTCTACCTGCAGTTCGACGGCAAGCATGAGCTGCTGTTGGCGCTGTTCGAAGACGCCCTGAGCCGGTCCGCCGACCAGATTCGCGCCGCCACGGAAAGCCAGGCCGATCCGCTGGAGCGCCTGAAGGTGGCCGTACAACTGCTGTATGAGGCCTCCCGTCCGGATCCGACCGCTCAGCGGCCGCTGTTCACCGACTTTGCGCCACGGTTGCTCGTTACCCATCCCGCCGAGGTCAAGGTGGCGCATGCCCCCCTGTTGGCTTTGCTCACCGAATTGATGGAAGCGGCGTATGACGCCGGTGAATTGCGCGCGGGCGTCAATGCGAAGCGGATGGCCGCGATGACCATGCAGACAGTGATGTTCATCGCGCAATCCAGCGGCGGCTCCGATGACGCGACCATGCATCCCATTACCAGCGAAGAGGTATGGGATTTCTGCTCACGCGGCTTCGTCGGCTAGCGCGAACCCCCGCCGGGCCGTCCCCGCTGCTGGACCTGATCAAATACCGCACGTCATTTGCTGCCGAGAATCAGATTCTCTAATATCTAGAATCACAAATAGCCAAAACGGATTCGTCGTTGACACTCAAGAGCGCGTGGTGACAGAGTGCAAAGGCGGCGAGGTGCACACGCCGGGGGCACGCGGCAACGGCTGTTCACGCTGAGGCATGCGATCACTAGTCAGGAGTTGAGGTAGCCATGACCGGACGTGTTGAGGGCAAAGTCGCTTTCGTCACCGGAGCAGCGCGCGGTCAGGGCCGCAGCCACGCAGTGCGGTTGGCACAAGAGGGCGCCGACATCATCGCCATCGACATCTGCAAGCCCATCCGCGAGGGCGTGACGGACACCGCGATCCCGGCTTCGACGCCCGAGGATCTCGCCGAGACGGCCGACCTGGTCAAGGGACACAACCGCAGGATCGTCACCGCCGAAGTCGACGTGCGCGACTACGGGGCGCTGAAAGCCGCCGTGGACAGCGGCGTCGAACAACTCGGCCGGCTCGACATCATCGTGGCCAACGCCGGGATCGGCAACGGCGGCGACACGCTGGACAAAACCAGCGAAGAAGACTGGACCGAGATGATCGACATCAACCTCGCCGGGGTGTGGAAAACCGTGAAAGCCGGTGTACCGCATCTGTTATCGGGCGGCAGGGGCGGTTCGATCATCCTGACCAGCTCGGTCGGCGGCCTGAAGGCCTACCCCCACACCGGTCACTATGTCGCCGCCAAGCACGGTGTCGTCGGGTTGATGCGCGCCTTCGGGGTTGAGCTGGGACAGCACATGATTCGGGTCAACTCGGTACACCCGACCCATGTCAAGACACCGATGCTGCACAACGAGGGCACCTTCAAGATGTTCCGCCCGGACCTGGAGAATCCCGGTCCCGACGACATGGCGCCGATCTGCCAGCTGTTTCACACCCTGCCGATTCCATGGGTGGAGCCGATCGACGTCAGCAACGCGGTGCTGTTCTTCGCCTCCGACGAATCCCGCTACATCACCGGCGTGACCCTGCCCATCGATGCGGGTAGCTGCCTTAAGTAGCATCCGGTCTGTGAACGGAATTGCCGGATTTGAAGGTCGCGGAGCGGTCGTCACAGGCGGTGCGAGTGGCATCGGCTTGGCCACAGCCACCGAATTCGCCCGCCGGGGGGCCCGCGTGGTGCTGTCCGATGTCGATCAGCCCGGCCTGGAGGAGGCGGTAAACCACCTGCGCGCAGGGGGATTCGATGCGCATGGGGTGGTGTGTGACGTCCGGCATCTCAGCGAAATGGTTCACCTCGCGGAGAAATCTTTTCGCCTGCTCGGCCGCGTCGACGTGGTCTTCAGTAATGCCGGCATCGTGGTCGCGGGTCCGATCGCGCAGATGACCCACGACGACTGGCGCTGGGTCATCGATATCGACCTGTGGGGCAACATCCACGCCGTCGAGGCCTTCCTGCCGCGGCTGCTCGAACAGGGCACGGGCGGACACCTCGCGTTCACCGCGTCCTTCGCCGGCCTGGTTTCCAACGCCGGCCTCGGGGCGTACGGCGTCGCCAAGTACGGCGTGGTCGGCCTGGCCGAGACGCTGGCCCGCGAGCTCAAGGACGACGGCATCGGTGTTTCGGTGCTGTGCCCGATGGTGGTGGAGACCAAGCTGGTCTCCAACTCGGAACGGATCCGGGGCGCGGACTACGGGCTGTCGTCCTCGCCGGAGGCGGCGGACGGGACGCTACCGACGCAGGACAAGGGCGTCGGTGTAAGAGATGTCGCCCGGTTGACGGCGGATGCGATCCTGGCCAACCGTCTGTATGTGCTGCCGCACGAAGCCGCCCGCGCGTCGATCCGTCGTAGGTTCGATCGCATCGACCGCACCTTCTCAGATCAGGCCGCCGAAGGGTGGAGCCACTAGCCGGACGGGCCGAGCCGGTACTCGCCCGTGTTCGGGTCGTGATACCAACCGCTCGCCGCGTGGGTGCCGCCGTCGACGTGCAGAGTCTGCCCGGTCAGGTATGCCGACATGTCGGATGCGAGAAAGACCGCGACGCTGGCGATTTCGTCGACATGGCCCGGGCGTCCCAGCGGCACCACGTGGCCGATTCGGGTCAGCGCCGCCTCGCCGCCGAGCTGCGCCAGCCCCTCGGTGAGCGTGATGTCGGGCGCGATCGCGTTGACCCGGATGCCCTGCGGCGCCAGTTCCAGCGCCGCGGTCTGGGTGTAATTGATGACGCCCGCCTTGGCCGCCGCGTATGCGGCGTAGCCCGGTGCGGCGCGCACCCCCTCGATCGATGTCACCGAGACGATGCTGCCGCCGATGCCGGCTGCCACCAGCTGCCTCGCGATGCGCTGCGTGCACAGCAGCACGTGACGCAGGTTGGCCCGGTAAAGGGCATCCCAACCGTTCTCACTGGTCTCCAGCAGCGGTGACGAAAACACCCCTCCGGCGTTGTTGACCAGGATCGTCGGAGTGCCAAGTTCGGCGTTCGTGCGCTGCAGCGCGTCGTCCACCTGGCCGCTGTCCCGGACATCGGTCACGATGCCCAGGGCGCCAATGGATTCCGCGGCCTGAGCACAGGTTTGCGGGTCGCGCTCCCAGATCGCCACTGTCGCGCCGAAGGCGGCGAGACCGGCCGCGACGCCGCGACCGATGCCCGCTCCCCCGCCGGTGACCACCGCCACGCGGCCGGTAAGCATGATGTCCGAGGGATCGATCGCCATCGTCGGTCACATCGCCGGTGCGCAACCGATAACGCCGTCCGCTTCCAGGTCGGCGATTTCCGAGCCGTCCAACCCCAGCTCGGCCAGCAATTCATGGTTGTGCTGCCCCAACAGCGGCGCGTGCTGGGTGTGGAACTTCGACGGCCCTGCGGACAGCCTCATCGGCACGGTGCTGAGCCTAGCCGGGCCGTTGACCGGGTGGTCGACTTCCTCGAAGAAGCCGCGAAACGCCAGCTGATCCAGTTCTGTTTGGCGGTGCGGCTGCATGACCTTGGCCACCGGAACGCCGGCATTCCAAAGAGTCGCGACGATCTCGTCGCGGCTGCGTCGCGCACACCACGCGTCCAACCGTTCGTCGATGGCATCCTCATGCTCTTTCCGGCCCTGTGCGCTGGCCAGCTTGGGATCCCTTGCCCATGGGGGCGACCCGATCGCGACGCACAACTCCTTCCACTGCTCGTCGGTGCTCACCGCGATCGCGACCCAGCTGTCGGGCCGGCCGAACTCGTCGATGTCGTTGCTGCGGTAAAGGTTTTGCGGAAACGCCGTCGGTCCCCGGTTGCCCGCGCGCTCCAGCAACGCCCCGTACGCAGAATATTCGATGACCTGCTCGGCGGCGATGCTGAGCGCGGCATCCACCATCGCCGCTTCGACGAACACACCTTCGCCGCTGCGGCGCCGGTGCTCCAGCGCCAGCAGCAACGCATTCACGGCATGCATGCCCGCGTTCGGGTCACCGATCGAGTATGGGTCATACGGTGTGCGGTCGGCGTATCCGGTCAGCCACGTCAATCCGGACGCGGCCTCGATGACATACGCGAATGCCGGGTTGTCGCGCCATGGGCCTTCCAGTCCGAAGCCGGGCATCCGCACCATCACGACATCGGGCTTAATCGATTGGACCGCAGTGAAATCAAGGCCCATCTGATCGAGCACGCGGGGCGTGAAGTTCTCCACAACCGCGTCGCAGGTCGCGATGAGCCGGCGCAGGAGATCACGGCCGCGCGGGCTTTGCAGATCCAGCGTGAGGCCCTTCTTGTTGGTGTTCAGCGCCGCGAAGATCGGCGACTTCTCCCACCACTGGTTCTCGCTGACGGGCACCCCCGCGATCAGCCGGGTCCCGTCCGGACGGCGGGTCGATTCCACATGGATGACTTCCGCACCAAGCATCGCCAGAAAGTGGGTGCAACAGGGGCCGGCCCAGAACGTCGTCATGTCCAGCACGCGAATCCCACTCAGGGGCAGCCGATTCCCGTCCCGGGTGGGCACGGGCCGGGGTATCAATTTTGCGGTCCGGTATTGCGCCGTGTGCTCGCCCAGCCGCGGTGCGGGTTGCGGCCGGCGAAGCCGCGCGGGCGTCATCCGGTAGGGATGGCCCGGTTGTTGGAACCGGCCGCCCGGGTTCTCGACAAACGAACCGCGCTCGCGGAACTGGTCGAGCGATGCGACGTTGGCACCGTCGGCAACCGGGGCGTTGGGGATTCGGAAGGCGGTTGCGAGTTCGCGTATCTCGTTGACCGTGTTGCTTTCGAACCACGCGTAGATTTCGTCGGCATTGAGGTTGGCCCGCTCGGTGATCGTCAGCGATGAGTCCTCGTCGATCCATTCGGGGTGGCCGACCATCGCGCACAAGTCGAACCACTGCTGCGCGGTCCCGCATCCGACGTCGACCAGTCCGTCCTTGGCACGCGCCACACCCGGTACGGTGACGCGGCGCGCGTCCCGCCAGGGCCGCCCGAGCATCTCGAAATAGGTGACGGGATAGTAGGTGAGGGAAAGGATCTGCGTTTCCAGCATGGACAGGTCGAGAAGTTCGCCCGGGCCATCGCCGCTCCGGCCGTGGCGCGAAGCCAGCATGGCCGCGCTCGCGTAGGCCCCGGCCAGATACTCGCCGACTTGTCCTCCCACGAACACCGGTGCGCGGTCCGCCTCGCCACGTCCGAGGCCGACGATCCCGCCAGACCATGCCTGCAACGTGAATTCGGTGGCTGCCCTATCGTGCCAGGGCCCCTCCAATCCGAACGGCGTGATCGACATGACGGTGAGGTGCGGATGGCGGCGGTGCATGACCGCGGGCGCGAACTCGGGGCGCTCCGCGACTTTCGAGCCGGCGGACCACACCACCGCATCCGCGGCCGCAAGTATCCTGTCGACCAGCTCGACGTCGACGTCGAGCCGTGGATCCACAACGACGCTGCGCTTCGACCCGGCCAGAAAGCTGAACAACGCCCCGTCGCCGCCGGGCGGGATGGCGGCGCCAGAGGCGGACCAGGAACGCAGCGGATCGCCTTCGGGCGGCTCGACTTTGACGACGTCCGCCCCACCGTCGCCGAGCAACTTAGTGCAGTAGGCGCCTGCGATTCCGGTGGATAGCTCGACCACGGTATAGCCGGCTAGCGGTGGCTCGATGGCGGACTCCGCCACTACCGCTTCCGCTTTCGATTCGGCTCCTTCTTGGCCCCCCCGCTCTTGCGTCCTTTCTTGCTCAGGCGCCATTCCTGGGGGAACTTGTCATCGTTGTCCTTCACCGCTCCGCCCAGTCCCCGATCGGTGGCATCACCGAGCATGAAGTCGTCGCCGTCGGGTCGGACCGCCCCGCCCATCGACTCGAAGAATCCGCTGAGCATGCTGCCCATGTACTCGCCCTGAAACTGTTTCATGATCTCGAAGAAGACCTTCTGCATGAAGACCGTGTCGGTGGGGCGATTGCGCGCGCAGGCCAGCGCGTACTTCTGCACCTCCGCTTCCAGCTCTGCTCTGGGGACCATGCTGTTGAGGAAGTTGCAGTCGTACATCTCCGCGGCGGTGAAAGCCCTTCCGGTGAACACCATTTCCTGGAATTTCCGGATCCCCATCGTCTGCGCCCACCACCACATTCGCGGCCCCCAGCCGTAATACCGGAAGGAGGGATGCCCAAAGAGCGCATCGTCGCTGGAGATCACCAGGTCCGCGTCGGCCGCTTGGTAGAAATGCCAGCCGTAGCAGTAGCCCTTGGCCTCGAGGATGCTGATCTTCTTGAAGTCCTGCAGGCCCCTTATCCCCGAGTTCGGGTTGGCGTACCACTGGCCCAGGATGGCACCCCGCCGAAACGAACCCTCGGGCGGAAAGCTGATTTCGTCGTCGCTGATCCGGTACTCGGCGAGCCGGTGCTTCTGGTCCGCGGAGTTCTGCGCCGCCATTTCCTCGACCAGATCCGCACCCGAGCCGAGATCGTCGCCGGCCCCACGGACCACCAACACCTTGACCTCGTCGTCGATGGAGGCGCGGTGTAGCAGGTCGGCGTAGCGCAGCCTGGCGGCGATCGTGGGCGCATTGAGTTGGCCCGGTCGATCGAACGTGATGGTGGCGATGCGGGTCTCAGCGTCCTTGTGGTACCTGACGATCTCCTCCGCCGGAGGTTTAGGCTTGCCGGCCATGGCTATCCGCGCCAAGCAGGACTGTCGGTCAGCACCTCGGAGCCTTCGGCGGTGATCAATACGGCTTCCCGGCCGAAGACCGCACCGATTCCCTGTTCCCAGACGTAGCCCGTCACGGCCAGCACCATGCCCGGATCCAACCGTTCCGCGGTCGCGGTCGCCGGCAGGTGGGTGGAGATCACGGGCGGGTCAAAACCCATGCCCAGCCCGCGGGCCACCGGCATCGGCGGTGGCGCCTCCCCGGCAGCCTGGTAGGCACCCAGCAATTCGCTCGCGGGGGCGCCCGGACGGCATGCGGCCAGCAGCCGGCCCCACAGGCTGTCCCAGCGTCGATACAGGGTGGCCGCGCCGCGTACGGCGCCCACCGGCCACGTGCGCCCAACCTCGCCGATGTACCCACCGGCCAGCACACCGGCCGAAAACGCCACCAGGTCGCCGTCTTTGACCCGGCCGTCACCGGTTGCCCGCCGCCACGGATGATCGGGTGACGTCACCCACGCGACATCCTGGTTCGACGGGGTACTCACCCCGCCGGCCGCGACCGCCTCCAGCAGGACACCGGCCAGCGCCTGCTCCGTTACCCCGGGCCGTAGTTCGGACACGGCGGCGGCCAAACCCGATTCGGCGACCGCGATGGCCTCCCGCAACGCAACCACTTCTTCGGCCGTCTTGATGCGCCGGGCGGCCCGCATCGCCAGTTCGCCGTCCACGAGCTCCGCATTGGGAAACGCCGTCGGCAGCAGTTGCGCGAAAACCGGTGATATCGCATCGGTTCCAACACGCCGGGCGGTGGCTGCGCCGTCGATGCGCTGCAGCGCCGACATGGTGTTCATCGGGTTCCACGAGATGCCGTACAGGTTCTCATGTGGAATGTCGTCGGGGATGCCCTCGTCCCAGGTGCTGAGGAGATGGATCGCCCCCGTCGCACGCACCAGCACACACGCCGGGCCGAACGGCCGGGTCCCGGCGACCCACAACTGTGGTGCGCCGGTGACGTAGCGGACGTTGGCCTGGCGGCCGAGGACCAGGACGTCGAGGTCGTGCGCCGCCATCTCATCCAGCACACGCCGGCGGCGGCCCGAGCGCAGCGCGCGATCGTCAGGGCGAACTTCAACTGACATGGGAGCCATAGGGGTCATAGGGGTAGTCGGTCAATCGGATCCAGCCCTCCTCGGTGATTACCAGGACCTCTTCGCTGCGGTAACCGCCGGTGCCGTCTTCCCACACCACGGGCTCCAAGACCAGCACCATGCCGGGTTGCAGGACGAAATTCTCGTCGAATTCCTGGCCGAGATCGGTTCCGATCATCGGCATTTCGGCCGCGTTCACACCGATGCCGTGGCCCAGGTAGAAGTGCGGGAGCCACGGCTTGCTACCGCCGTTGGCGTTGATGGCGGCCCGGCCCAGATCCGCCGCCGTGGCGCCGGCCTTGGCGACACCCAGCACGGCGGACATGATCGCGAACCATTTGTCGAACTGCGCCTGCTGGCGCGGCGACGGGTCCCGGCCGACGATCCACGTGCGTCCGAAGTCCGAGCAGTAACCGTGGTAGGTGATGCTGACATCGGTCCACAGCACGTCGCCTTCGGCTAGTTCGCGCTCGGTGCTCAGCAGGGGCAGCGCCAGGTCGCCGTGTGTGGTCCATACGCCGGCGGCCTTGCTCGGCGGCATCACCTGCCAGATCGGTTCCAGCATGCTGGCCGTGGCACCCAACTCGAAGGCGCGCCGCAAAAAGCTTGCGGACAGGTCGATCTGGCGGACACCCGGGGCGAGGCGCTTCTGGACCTCGACCATCGCCTCGTCGGTGATCCGGATGGCGGTGCGCATGCAGGACAGTTCGTCCGGTGTCTTCACCGCCTTCGCGGCGCTGACGATGGCCGCGGCATCGATGGGCGCACCACCGCGGAACAACGACTTCGCGGCGCGCGACATGGCGCCGGTGCACTCATCGACCGCGATCACCGCCTGCGCCGGAATCAAGTCGGCCAGCAGGCGCGCGAAATCCTGCACACCCTCGTCGAATTCGAGATAAAGCGGCCCGTGCAGATGGTCGGCGGGCAGATCCGACTCCGACGCCGCACCCTCGCGGAAGGGCAGGAACAAATGCGGCCACTCATCCCCGGCGAGCACCACGGCCACCGGCCGCTCCACGTAGGACAGGCCTGCATCACCCAGCGGCCAGCTGGTTCCGGTGGCATAGACCACCGCGCTGTTGCCCAGCAGGATCAGTGCATCGACGCCGCGTTCGGCCATCGCCGAGCGCAGCCGAGTCCCGGTCTCGCGGCGCATGCGGCCCAGGTCGGGCGTCTCGGGGATCAGCAGGCTACTGGTGCGCGCGCCCGCGTGCGCGAACGTCGTCATCGGCCCCGGCCCTACAAGCCCAGGAACTTGGTGACGTTGCCGTTCACTATTTTCGCCGCGTCCGCAGGCCCGACAGCGTCGACCACTGCGGCCAGTGACTTCTCCGAATAGCCGTAGGTGCTTTCGTTGTGCGGGTAGTCGCTGGACCACATCACCTTGTCCACACCGATCTTGTCGATCAGCTGCAGTCCGAGCGGGTCGACCATGAACGACGCGCTCATGTGATTGTCCCAGTAGTACCGCACGTCGTGCTGCAACGGGCGGTTGAACATGTGCCGGTATGAGGCCACCAGGTGCTCGGCGTCCTGCAGCGCCCAAGGAACCCAGGCGATGCCGCCCTCGAACCAACCGATCCGCAGGCCCGGGTGGTCGTCGAGGATGCCGCCAAAGATGTACTTGGAGAAGGTCTCCCGGAAGCCATCGATGTTGATCATCATGCCGACGACGACGCTGTTGAACTCGGTCGGGCTCTTTGGCGGCGTTTCCCCGATGTGGTGCGTAATGGGGAGACCGGCGGCCTCGATCTCGTCCCAGACCGGCCTCATGGAGGTGCTGGAGTAGTCGATCGGGTTACCGTCATCGCCCTTGCCTGGATTCAGCGGCATCAGGAAGGTCTTGAGCCCCAACGACTTCAGTTCTTCCAGGGTCTTACGGGTGCCCTGCGGGTCCCACCAGTTGATCAGCCCGGCGCCGTAGAAGTGGCCGTTGGAGCGCTCCTGCAGTTCGGCGATGTATTCGTTGTAGATGCGGAACGCGAGCTCACGAAGATCCTTGTCCGGATAGTGGAAGAGCGCCAAAATCGCGTTGGGGAAGGCCAACTCCTTGTCGACCCCGTCGTCGTGCAGTTCCTGGATGCGGGCCTCGATGTTGGTGCTCGCCGCCCCGGGCAGGTCGTCGTATTGCATCAATACCGCGCTGAAGTCACCCGGCAGGAACGACTGTCCCTTGCGGCCGACCTGGTAGGCGCCATCCTCGTACCAGATTCGCGGCGCCTTGTCCTTGAGGTCGTCCGGAAAGCGTTGGTAGAAAATGTCGTCCGCCAAAGAGATGTGATTGTCCGCGGAGAACACCACGGTTCCCGCCGGCAGGCCGACATCCGCGCCCGAGGCGTGACCGCGCCGGTCCTTCGGGGCGCCGAAGCCTTCAGGTGGGTAGAGCGAAACGGTGCTTGTGTGAGTCGTCATCCTTGACCCTCCATTCGGATCGGCATTTTCACAGTAGCGACCTGCGGGCTACCAGGTCACGGGAAGTTCGTAGACGCCATAGGCGAGCCGGTCGTCCTTGAGGGGTACGTCCTCGACCGGGACGGCCAGTTCCAGCGTGGGTACGCGGCGGAACAGGGTGCGGTAGACGATCTGCAGCTCGGCGCGGGCGAGTTGCTGCCCCACGCACTGATGCCGGCCATAACCGAAGGCGACGTTGCGGTCGGCCCCCGAGCGGTGCAGGTAGAGCCGGTCGGGTTCGGCGAAGGCGTGCGGATCCCAGTTGGCCGGGGCCAAGTCGATGATTATGCCTTCGCCGGCGCGGATCGTCTCCCCGACGATATGGATGTCCTCGAGCGCGACGCGGCGCTGGCCGTTCTGAATGATGCTGAGATAGCGCAACAATTCCTCGACCGCGCTGGCAACGACCTTGGGATCCTCGGCATCGCGGATGACTGCCAGCTGGTCCGGGTTCACCAGCAGCGCGAGCACCCCGAGTCCGATCATGTTGGAGGTGGTCTCGTGCCCGGCGATCAGCAGACCGGTGCCCAGCTGGGCGGCCTCCTTCACGCTGAGCTCGCCGGCCTTCACCCGCTCGGCAAGGTCGGAAACCGCGTCCTCAGCCGGGTTCTCGACCTTGGCCTCGACCAGCTGCGCGAGGTACTTGTGCAGGCTCATGGCGCCCTTGACGGTGTCTTCGCCCGTCGCATAACGCGCGAGTCCGACGTTGGCGTGGTGCTGGAACATGTCGGCGTCTTCGTACGGAACGCCGAGCAGCTGGCTGATCACCAGGGACGGGACGGGCAGCGCCAACGCGGTGACCAGGTCGGCGGGGCGGGGGCCGGCCAGCATCGCGTCGATGTGGTCGTCGGTGATCTGCTGGATGGTCGGACGCAACCCTTCAACGCGCTTGAACGTGAAGGGTTTCGACAACATGCGCCGAAATCGGGTGTGCTCTTCCCCGTCGGCGGTGAAGACCGATCGCGGACGCTTGTGCACGGTGGACAACATGCCCGCATTCCAGTGCGGAAACCCGGGCAGCCGGTCGTCGACACTGACCCGTGAGTCCGAGAACAGCTCCCGCACTTGCTCATAGCCGGTGACGAGCCATGGTGTGCTGCCGTCCCAGATCCGGACTCGGGACAGCGGGCGGGCTTCGGCCAGCGCCATGACGCCCGGCGGCGGGGCGAAGGGGCAGCCCGCCTGCCTCGGCATCGGGTAGTCGGGGATTTCGGGGGCCGCCTCGGCCGCAGAAGTGTTCGTCAGCGTCTCTGACATGTCATTCCTCGATGTGAATGGCCAGTGCGGGGCACGCCGCGGCCGCTCGCCGCGCGCCCTCGGCCTGTTCGGAAGTTGGATTGGGGTTGAGCAGAACGACTACACCGTCGTCGTCGCGTTGGTCGAACACCTCCGGGGCGTTCATCACGCAGTTTCCCGATGAAGCGCAAACATCCTGGTCGACAGTCACTTTCATCTGCAGACCCTTCACTCGTACGGTGTCACGGGCGCCAGCCACAGACCCACGATCGCGTCGATGAGACCGGATGCGGCGGCCCGCCAGGATCGCTGGGGCGGCGAGGCGCCCGCGGCAAGCGCCCGTTCCCGATCGGCGCAAGTGTGCATCAACAGGTTGCGGGCCATGATGTTTCGTTCGAAGTGCACCTCGGCCGGCAGGTCGGGCAGACAACGGTTGATGCCCTCGACGACCTGAACCAGGGACGGCGAGCTGAGGGCGCCCTTGACGATGATGTTGTAGTACGCGGGATCGGTCATCGCCTGCGCCGCGAAACGCGCGTACCAGGTGGGGTTGCCGAGCTCTTCGAGATGATCGGTGAGCGGGCGCACCAGGCACGCCACCCAGTCCCTCATCTCGGTCGAGCCACCCGATTCGCGTAGCTCGCTCACCATCTGCTCGCGCAGCTGCTCGACCGGCCCGCGGTGCTTCTGTTCGATCGCGCGCACCAGGTCGGCCTTGGTGCCGAAGTGGTAGCCCACCGCGGCGTTATTGCCCTGACCGGCGGCCTCGCTCACCTGCCGATTCGATACCGCGAACATGCCGTGCTCGGCGTACAACCGCTCGGCCGCGACCAGGATCGCTTCCTGAGTGGAGCTGGCCCGCTCCGTGCGAACGGTCCGGCCGATGGTGGTCACCCGGTTAGTCAACCGCGCACTTTCGATTAAGTCAAGCGATTGATTTAAAATCGTGCCTCGCTGACCGGTGAGCCGTCGCTTCGGTGCCACATAGCGAACAACGGGTGACAAAGGTCCCTCGCCCCCAACCGCCCCGCTGGGTGACGATGGCTGCTTGCGCGGCGGCAACGTGGCGGTGTCAGGACGGTGAATCATCTGCGGGGGTAGGCATGTTGTCAGCCAGCCGGGTCTCGGCAATCGAGGAGTCGGCGTGGTTTCAGTCGAAGTGGGCTCCCTACCTGTTGACCGATGCGGATTTGCGCATCCGTGCGGTGAACCCGGCCTGCGAGCGCGTGTCGGGACACCCCCGGGAGGGTCTGCTCGGCTACCAGCTGTTCGACGTCTTCCCGGATAACCCGGGCGATCCGGAAGCGGACGGCGTGGCCAACGCATCCGCGTCGCTGGAGTTGGTCCTTCGTCGCGGGATCCGGCACTGGCTCGGGGTGCAGCGCTATGACATTCCCGACTGGCGGAATCCGGGCGAGTTCGTCTACAAGGTGTGGACGCCGGTGAACTCCCCGATCAAAGAGGGCAAGAAGACCGTTGCCGTGCTGCAGCACGCCCAGGACGTCACCCGCGTCGTGCCCCCGGCGCCCGCCGACCGCGCGTATCCGAAACTGTTCGAGTTGAGGAGCGCGGCCGAGGTGCTGGGGCGCCAGTTCCCCGACCTTCCCTCCGAGGCTGTGCTCAGCGTGCTGGCGCATTCCCACAGCGTGATCATGGAAAGCGCTGGCGTGCAAGACTTTAAGCGCGCGGAAGCACTGGCCAAGCTACGGTTGGAAACCCACGCCGGACATGCCGCGGAAGGGCCCTGACGCCGACCTCACCCACCCTTGCCCGACTCGTTGCGGGGGCGAATCACCTTCCCGGCGGACGTCCCCCCGTCTACCGGCAGCACGGCCCCGGTGACATAGCGGGACCGATCGGTGGCGAAGTACAACGCCGCCTCGGCGACGTCCTCGGGGGTGCCCTCCCGCTTCAGTGGCCGGTCGTCACGCATTCCCTGGCGAATCCGCGCCTCGAACCGCGCGAGCTCATCGGGGTCCATGTCGACCGCCGACGAAGCCAGGATCGGCGTGGGGATGCTGCCCGGCGCGATGGCGTTGACCCGAACTTCGTGGCGCGCCAACTCGATTGCCGCGGACTTGGTGAACTGGATGACCGCGGCTTTGGATGCCCGGTAGACCATCACCCCGCCGCCCGCCTGGATGCCCCCGATCGACGTCAGGTTGATGATCGACCCGCCACCGGATTCGGCCATGTGGCGGGCGGCATCTCGGGTACCGGCCATCACTCCCAGGACGTTTACCCCCATCACCCGGTGAAAATCGGCCAGGTCGTCGTCGAGCAGTCGGCGCAGCGGGTTCGAGATGCCGGCGTTGTTCACCATGACGTGCAGACCGCCGAATTTCTCGACGGCGGTGGCGATCAGCGCCCCGACCTGTTCGGGATCGGAGACGTCCGTCCGCCGAAACGCGGCGCCGGCGCCCAATGTTGCGGCCAGTTCCTGTCCCCGGTCGGTCTCGATGTCGGCGATGACGACCCGCGACCCCTCGGCCACAAACCGTTCCACTATTCCGCGCCCGATGCCGGACGCACCGCCGGTGACGATGGCAACCTTGCCATCCAATTCGTTGACCACCCGATGAGTTAATCGGCGCCGAGCGCGTTAAGTCAAGCAATTGATTTAACGAAGTCGCGGACCGGGCGGCACGTCATCCAAGCGGCCGGCGGGGTCGGTAAGGTCAGAGAGCAATCCCTTACCTGCGGCGGTGTGCGTGACCAACACATTCCCGGCACAACGTTTGCGGGGCCGGCGCGGCGAATGCGCGGCCCTCGATCGTGTGACGTCCGCTGCGCGCTCCGGCCAAAGTCAGGTGCTGGTGCTGCGCGGCGAAGCCGGCATCGGCAAGACGGCGTTACTCGACTTCGTCTCCGAGCGCTCCTCGGGCTTCCGCACCACCCGGGTGGCGGGCGTGGAATCTGAAATGGAACTCGCATTCGCCGCCTTGCAACAAGTCTGCGCGCCACTGCTCGACTGCATCGACCGCTTGCCGGCCCCCCAGCGGGAGGCATTGAACATCGCCTTCGGCCGCAGTGCCGGGCCGGCGCCCGATCGTTTCCTGGTCGGTTTGGCGGTGCTCAGCCTGATCGGCGCGGCGACGGAGAGCCAGCCCCTGCTCGTCCTGATTGACGACGCTCAATGGATTGACCGCATCTCGGCACAAACGCTGGCGTTTGTCGCTCGCCGCCTCGTCGCCGAGCCGGCCGCGATGATCTTTGCGGTGCGCGACGACGTGGGCGACGACCTTGCGGGGCTGCCGGATCTGACGATCAGCGGACTCAATTTCGGCGATGCGCGCGCACTGCTGGATTCGGCCATCGTCGGGCGCTTGGACGATCAGGTACGCGACCGCATCGTGGCCGAGACGCGCGGCAACCCCCTCGCGTTGCTGGAGCTACCGAAGGGTTTCACCGCGGCGGAACTGGCCGGCGGGTTCGGCCGGCCAGACAGCTGGCCGCTGGCCGGACAGATAGAACAGACATTTCTGCGGCGGATTCGGTCGTTGCCGGAACACGCCCAGCAGTTGTTACTCACTGCCGCCGCGGAACCGGTCGGCGATACGGCACTGTTGCTGCGCGCTGCCGAGCAATTGGGCCTCGCCCCGGATGCGGCGGCCGGCGCCGAGGCGGCGGGATTGATTGACGTCGGGACCAGGGTGCGGTTCCACCATCCGCTGGTGCGTTCGGCCGCATACCGCTCCGCTGACGTGATGGAGCGCCGACGTGCTCATCAAGCACTGGCCGAGGCAACCGACCGGGACATTGATCCGGACCGGCACGCGTGGCACTTGGCCGTCGCCGCGCCGGGCCCCGATGAGTCCGTCGCCGTCCAACTCGAGCGTTCTGCGGATAGGGCGCAAAGCAGAGGAGGTGTTGCCGCTGCGGCCGCATTCCTGGAGCGGGCTGCCCAGCTGACACCCGACCCGGTGCGCCGCGGAACCAGGGCGCTCGCGGCGGCCCAGGCTAAACGCGACGTGGCCGCGTTCGACGCCGCGGAGGAGCTACTCACCATCGCGGAATCGGCGCCGCTGGCAGCATTGGAACGGGCGCAAGTGACACGACTTCGCGCGCAGATCGCATTCGCCAGGAGCCGCAGCGGCGACGCCAGCGCGCCGACGGTATCCGACTCGGCCGTCGGACTTCTGGATGCCGCGAAGAGGCTGGAGTCTCTCGATGACGCGCAGGCGCGCGAAACGTACTTGGAAGCCGTGGGGGCGGCGATGTTCGGCGGACGGCTGTGCCCGCACGGCGGCATTGCGATGACGGCGGCGGTGGCTCGCGCGGCACCGCCCCGGCCCGAGCCCGCTCGGCCCGTAGATCTCCTGCTCGACGGCATTGCCATCAGGGCCACCGACGGCCACTCCGCGGGAGTTCCAGCGCTCCGTGAGGCGATCGACCGGATCTGCGCGGAAGCGCAAGGCGGAGATTCCGACGTGATGCGGTGGTTCTGGCAGGCCTTCCCCATCGTGCAGGAATCCGCAGCCCACGAGCTTTGGGACGACGACGCGTGGCACCAGCTGGCCACCCACGCCGTCCGACTGGCCCGGGACGCGGGTGCGCTGGCTGTGCTGCCGCTCGCACTGGCCTACCGCGCCGGCGTGCACGTGCAGGCTGGCGAGTTCGCTACGGCCGCAGCGCTTATCGAAGAGGCCGAAGGTATCGCCACCGCAACCGGCTATGCCCCGATGAAGTATCACTCCATGACGTTGCCGGCCTGGCGTGGTGCCGAAGCCGAGGCGGTACCGCTCATGGAGGCCGCGCTTGCAGACGGAATGACCCGAGGCGAGGGGCGTGTGATCGGGTTGACCGGGTATGCGACGGCTGTGCTCTACAACGGCCTTGGTCGCTACGGGGACGCATTTGCGGCCGTGCGCCAGGCATGCGAGCACGAGGATCTGGGTTTGTTCGGTTGGTGCCTGGTCGAACTGATCGAGGCGGGCGTTCGCTGCGGTGAGCGCGACGCGGCGCGAGACGCCCTGCAAGAGCTCCAAAACCGCGCGCACGGCAACGAAAGTGATTGGGCAGCAGGGATGTTGGCTCGGTCGCGAGCATTGCTGGGCGATGACCGGGTGTCCGAAGGGGACTACCGCGAGGCGATCGAGAGGCTCGAGCGCACCAGGATTGCCGTGCACCTCGCCCGAGCTCACTTGATCTACGGGGAGTGGCTGCGCCGTTGCAACCGTCGTGTCGACTCGCGCGCTGAGTTGCACGCCGCACACGAGATGTTCGCGGGAATGGGAGCTGACGGGTTCGCCGAGCGCGCCCGCCGGGAGCTCATGGCGACGGGCGAGAAGGTGAGCAAACGGTCGGCCGCATCAGGAGACGAGTTGACGGCCCAGGAAGCGCAGATCGCCCGGCTCGCCGGCGAGGGCATGACAAATCCCGAAATCGCCGCCCAACTGTTCATCAGCACCCACACCGTTGAGTGGCATCTGCGGAAGGTGTTCGCCAAGCTCGGCATCACCTCGCGTAGGCAGCTGCGGGGAGCGACCACGCACTGACTACGGACTTCCAAGGGTTCGAGTGGCCCGCGTCCACGCAATGCTGAATTGGTCAGTTCATCGCACACATCGGGAGGGCGCGGATCATGAAGGTCTTGGTTATCGGCGGCAGCGGGCTCATCGGTTCGCAGGTCGTCACCAATCTGACGGAGCTGGGACATGAGGCGGTCTCGGCCTCGCCGCGCTCGGGTGTCGACAGTGTGACCGGCGAAGGCCTCGCCGAGGCAGTCGCGGGTGTCCACACGGTAGTCGATGTGTCCAACTCGCCGTCCTTCGACGACGACCCCGTGCTGCGCTTCTTCACCACATCGACGAAAAACCTTCTTGCCGCGGAACGCGAGGCCGGCGTGCAGCACCACGTCGCGCTCTCGATCGTGGGCGCCGACCGCGCCCCGGACAGTGGCTACATGCGGGCCAAGGTCGCGCAGGAAAAGTTGATCGAGGAATCGGGACAGCCGTATTCGATTGTGCGGGCGACTCAGTTCTTCGAATTCGTCGAGGCCATCGCCGATTCCGCAACCGACGGTGACACGGTCCGCTTGCCGGTCGGAGCGTTCCAGCCCATCGCCGCCAAGGACGTCGCCGCGGCCGTTACCCAGGCGACAGTCGGCGACCCGACCAACGGCATCACCAATATCGCCGGCCCCGAGAAGCACGGCATGGACGAATTCATCAGGATTGCCCTTACCGCAGCCAACGACCACCGTCAGGTCGTGGGAGACCCCACGGCCAGCTACTTCGGCACCGGGCTCGACGAACACACCATCGTTCCGCTCGAGAGCGAGGATCCGACGATCTACCCGACCCGCTTCAGCGATTGGATGGCCTCTCGGGCGCCCAGCGGTGCGCATTAGTCCGCCGGCGCGCTGAAGGGGAGGCGACAGTGACGCCCAGGGTGGCGTTGATCACCGGGGCCAGCCGCGGCATCGGCGCGGCGACGGCACGGGTCCTTGCCGAACGCGGGTTTCGGGTGGTGGTCAACCACCGCGCGAGCGCCCCGCAGGCCGAGGAGGTGGTTGCCGGCATCACCTCGGCCGGCGGTGAGGCCGTGGCGGTGCGGGCCGACGTGACCGTGCCCGGTGACGTCTCCGCCATGGCCGACGGGATCGCGCAGCGTTGGGGCGGCGTGGACGTGATGGTGCACAACGCCTTGATACCGTTCGCCGTCACCTCCTTCGGCGATCTCACCTGGGAACAGCTTGGCGGCAAGGTGGATGCGGAGCTGCATGCCGCGTACACGCTGACGAAGGCCGTCGTGCCGGGCATGATTTCCCGCGGCTACGGCCGGCTGATTTTCCTCAGCACCGGGCTGTCCCGCCGCCCGCGTGAGGGCATGATCGCCCTCGGAACGGCGAAGGCCGCACTGGACCAGTTCGTCCGATACGTTGCGCTCGAGCTGGCATCTCGCGGGATCACCGCCAACCTCGTCGCACCGGCCACCGTCAGCGGAACGACGGTGACTCAACAACTCACACCGGAAAGGATGCATCAGCTCGGAGAGGCCGCTCCGATGGGACGGCTGGTCAGCCCGGAAGAGGTCGCCCACACGATAGCGTTCCTGGCAAGCGAGGACTCCGGCTTCACCACCGGTCATTACCTGCCGGTCAACGGCGGCCTCGCGATGGACTGATTCACCCATGCACACGATCGACCTGGCCTACGTCGGGCGCGGCATCCACGAAGAACTGGTCGCCTACGTCGCCGATCAAGAGGGTTACTTCGAAGACGAAGGCGTCCACGTCGCTGTGAGAGACGGAATCGCCTGGGACACAGAGCGCCTACGCTCCTGCGCGACGATCGGCCTTGGACGCGCCGTGTTATCGCGGTTGACCGACGGCATCGAATGGACGGTGCTGAGCGTCAACACCCACCGTCCGTTGTTCTGGTTCCTCGGCGGCGCCGGCGTGACGTCGATGTCGGACCTGCGCGGACGCCGGTTGGCGGTGCATGCGGCGCACACCGCTCCCGGTTGCTTCGCGCGAATCGTACTGCGCCAGTGCGGTATTGACCCCGATCGGGACCTGGAATGTGTGGCGCGCGCCCCAGGCGACTACCAGATGGATTTGAGAAGGCTGCGCGATCATTCGATCGACGCTGCTTACGTCGGCAGCACCCTCGCGCCCGAGCAGGTCGCCGAGGAAGAGGGTTTTCACGTACTGGCCTGGGTGGGTGATCACTTCCAGATCCCGACCGTCGGAGTGGCGGTAGACGCGACTCGACTTCAGATTGACAGCCCCGCGGTGCAGGCCGTGGTGCGGGCCAACCAGCGCGCCCTGCGGACACTTGCCGACCGGCCAGGCCTCGCCATCGATTACCTGGCGTCGTTTCTGAGCCGGCTGACGCGTGCAGAGGTGCAACGGCACTACGAACGCTACATCGAGCCGTACTTCACCGGTGACGGCCGGGTGGACCTCGACGTCGCCCGGCGGGCGGTTGATGCGGTGGCGGCCGAACTCGGTGTCGCTTCTACATCTGCTGAGCAGATCTATCGGTGCTGACGACACCCGGGTCGCCACACAGCTCATCCGCAAGCCGACTGTCCCAACGGATGTAGGAGGTCTCAACGATGGAACTGTTGGACCACAGCGCCGTGATCACCGGGGGTACGGCCGGCATCGGGTTTGAAGCCGCAAGGTTGCTCGCCAGCGAGGGTGCGAGGGTCGTCATCTCCGGCCGGAACAACGCCAGGGGTGTACACGCGGTCGCAGCGATTGGTGAGAATGCGCGCTTTGTCCAGGCCGACATGGCCGATGCCGAGTCCGTTAATTCGCTTGTGCAGCAGTGCGGTGAGGTCGACATCATCGTCAACAACGCCGGTAGCTTTC
The DNA here is from genome assembly GCF_001665605.1 of Mycobacterium sp. 852014-50255_SCH5639931. GTDB lineage: Bacteria > Actinomycetota > Actinomycetes > Mycobacteriales > Mycobacteriaceae > Mycobacterium > Mycobacterium paraffinicum. The sequence goes on along the minus strand of NZ_LZSV01000002.1, from coordinate 162,906 downwards.
CGTCGGCCTTGACTGTCGAGCAGGGCATGACGGCCTTCGAGACGATGTTCGACACCAACGTTCGCGGCGCCTACTTCCTGGTCGCAGGCCTGGTTCCGGGGATGTTGCAGCGCGGGCGCGGCAGCATCGTCAACGTCACCACGATGGCGGCGTTCAAGGGGATCCCTGGTGCCTCGGGCTACAGCGCCTCGAAGGCCGCGTTGGAATCACTCACCCGCACCTGGGCCGCTGAGTTCGGGGGGTCGGGGGTGCGGGTGAACAGCGTGGCGCCCGGCCCCACCCGCACGCCCGGGGTCACGGCGGAATGGGGCGACGTCAACGAACAGCTGGGGCGAGCGTTGCCGCTCGGACGCACCGCGTTCGCGTCCGAGATCGCCGAGGCAGTGCTCTTCTTGAGCTCTCCGCGGTCCAGCTTTGTCACCGGCTCCACGCTGCACGTCGACGGCGGTGGCACCGCCGTCTGAGCCGGGGCCATTCCTCCACGGGGTTCGGGGTTGGCGATTGCGCTCCGCCGACACCGCGGCACGGTATAAGACAATGGGGTGAGTCGAGGACAAGACGAGGAGCAATCAATGCCCGCGTTACCCACCAACGACGTGCCCTTCGACAAATCGCGCCTAACCAGACGCGGATTCATGGCCGCCGGCATCGCGGGCGGATTCGCGTTGGCGGCGTGCAGTCAGTCCAAGCCCGCGCTATCGGGCAACGCTCAGATGTCCGCCGCCATCGCCGCGACCGAGGCCGCGCGGCCGCATAGTGGCCGCACCGTCACCGCCAGCCTGACCGCCCAGCAGGTCCAGGTCGACCTGGGTGGACCGGTCGTCCGTACCCTGGCCTACGGAAACGCGATCCCGGGCTCGCCGATCCGCGCCAGGATCGGCGACGAACTAGTCGTGACGGTGAGTAACCGGCTCGACCATCCGACGTCGGTGCACTGGCACGGCATCGCGCTGCGCAACGACATGGACGGCGCCGCCCCCGCCACCCCGAACATTCCTGCCGGCCAGGACTTCACCTACCGGTTCTCGGTCCCTAATTCGGGCACCTACTGGGCCCATCCGCACACCGGTCTGGACGCCGACATGGGCCTATACCTACCGGTCATCGTAGACGACCCCACCGAGGGCAACTATGACACCGAATGGATTGTGGTCCTTGATGATTGGACCGATGGCGTGGGAAAATCGCCGCAGCAGCTCTACACCGAGTTGACCAGCCCGAACAAGCCCGCCCCATCAAGCGCCCCCGAGACCACACCGACGACACCGCCGGCCACTTCGACAACCAGTGAGACCTCGACGACCTCGTCAACCAGTGAGACCTCGACGACCTCGTCCACCAGTGAAACCTCGACGACGTCGACCAGCCCCACCACGTCGAGCAGTCCGAGCACTCCGGCGGCCGGGAGCGTCGGCAGAAGTGATCTGCTCGGCGGCGACGCGGGGGAAATCGCTTACCCCTACTATCTGATCAACGGCCGAGTTCCCGCCGCTCCCATGACCTTCAGCGCGAAGCCCGGCCAGCGTATCCGGATCCGTTTCATCAACTCCGGTTCCGACACCACGTTCCGTGTGGCGCTGGGCGGTCATGCGATGACCGTCACCCACACCGACGGCTACCCCGTGGTACCGGCCCAAGTCGACGCCCTGCTCATCGGCATGGCTGAGCGCTACGACGTCATCGTGACCGCCGCCGACGGCGTTTTCCCGCTGGTCGCACTCGCGGAAGGAAAAAATGCCGTGGGGCGGGCGCTGTTGTCGACCGGGGCGGGCAGCGCGCCCGATCCAGGGTTTCAACCGCCCGAACTCAACCGACGGGTGGGCACGGTGGAAATGTTCACGGCGACAACGCCCGTCAACCTGGGCCGGCCCCAGCCCGACCTCAACCTGCCGGTCGTACTGGGCGGCAACATGATGCAATACAACTGGACGATCAACGGAAAGCCCTACGGCGCCACGGAGCCGTTGCACATCCGAGAGGGGGAACGGCCCACTATCACGTTCGACAACACCACGATGATGTATCACCCGATCCACCTGCACGGCCACACGTTCCAACTGATCAAGGCCGACGGCAGCCCCGGCGCACGCAAGGACACGCTCATGGTGCTGCCCAAGCAGAAGCTGCTCGCCGTGCTGGTGGCCAACAATCCGGGTGTGTGGATGTTGCACTGCCACAACACTTATCACCAGGAGGCCGGCATGCAGACCCGCCTGGAGTACGTCTTCTAGACCGCGGCGGCGAGGAAGTCGAGCAGCAGCTGGTTCACCGTCGTCGACTGCTCGATCTGCGGGCAGTGGCCGGCCTTGTCGACCACGACCGAACGGGCGCCGTCGATCTCCTTGGCGATCTGCGTGGCCCAGCCGGCCGGAAGGAGCTTGTCGTCTCCGCCCTCGACGACGAGCGTCGGCGCGGTGATGCGCTCGTAGGGCCGGCCGCTCGAGGGCGTGCCGGACGGTGTGGCCCCCGGGCGACGAAACCGGGCCGCGGCGACAGCCTCCCACGCTCCGGGCGCGGTGCTCGACTCATAGCGACGCCGCACGTAGTCATCGTCGGCGGGATAGCCCGGGTCGTGGAACAGGGCCTCGACGATGCGCCGCATGCCGGGCAACGTCGCGTCGTATTGCTGTAGCGCCTCGAAGTGTTGATTCTGTTGGATTTCACCGCCCCCGCAGATGATCGTCAGGGTGCGGACGGGCAGTAGCGGTGCGTCCGAGGTGGCATCGGTCAGCAGGTTGATGGCGCCCATCGAGTTGCCCACGAAGTGCGCCGAGTCGATGCCGAGCAACTCGCAGAACCGCGCCACGTGCCGGATCCGCATCCCGCGTCCGTCAACGAAGTCGATGACCTTCGCCGACTGCCCGAAACCCAGCTGGTCCGGCGCCAGCACTCGGTATCGCGCGGCGAGCGCGGCGATGTTGCGTTCCCAGCCGAGTTCGGCGCTGGCACCGAACTCACCGCCGTGCAACAGCACCACCGGGTCGCCGTCGCCCGCTTCCAGATAGCTGGTGACCAACCCGTCGACCGTGGCGGTTCTGCGCTGGATCTGCATCACTTGATCGCTATCGGATTCACCGGCGAGCCCACGGCCCCAACGAATCTCAGGGGCGGCGCGACGAGCTGGAAGTCGTAGACCCCGTCCTCGGCACAGTCGGCCGCCAGCGCGGTGAGGTCCCAGTACTCGCCGAGCATCATTCCCATGTCGCGCAGCGCCAGCAGGTGGAAGGGCAGAAACACTCCGTCGACACCGGACACCGGGTCTTCGACCTGCAGGTTGTCGGAGGCCACGGCGGCGACCTCGTGATCGTGTAGCCACGAGGCGCATCGCCAGTCCAATCCCGAGTACGGCTCGGTCTTGTTGCCGGTCATCAGAAATCTTGTCCACCAACCGGTTCGGATGAGCACAATGTCGCCGCGTTCGATCGTCACGCGCTGTGCGCGGACGACGTCATCCAATTCCTCGGGGGTGATCGGGTTCCCGTGTTCGAGGAACACCTCGGCGCCCCGGTGGCGGACCAGGTCCAGCAGCACGCCGCGCGAGGTGATGCCCTTGCCGTCGACCTTCTCGATTCCCAGGTGAAAGGCCCCCAGGCTGGTGACCGAACTCGCGGAGAAACCGTTGTAGAGCTTGTCCTCGTAGTACACGTGCGACAGCGCGTCCCACTGGGTGGCGGCCTGCAGCGGCATGATGATCATGTCGTCGTTGAAGCGGAACAGGTTGTCGACGAAGTACGGACCCATCTGCGCCGCCGTCGGATTCCGCCCCCAACCCGGTCCGTACTGAGGGAGCGAGTTGGCATCGCCACCGTCCACCGTCATCACGTGTATCGGATTGTGCCGGAACCCGAAGGCGCCCTGCGGGCCCGAGGAACCGAAATCCACTCCGAGCGGAAACACCTTGCCGTGCCGGACCAGGCCGGCGGCCTGGGCAACCTTGTCCGCGGTGATGAAGTTAAGCGTGCCCAGCTCGTCGTCAGCGCCCCACCGCCCCCAGTTGGAGACTTCGCGAGCGACCCGGCGGAAGTCGGTCACGCTGGCCACGGCGCTCCCTCCTCCAGTTCCCGGGCGATGGCGGCACCCACATTCCCGCCGTCCACCCACAACACCTGACCCGAAATATAGCTGGCGGCATTGCTATTCAGGAAGAGCAGGGCCAAGGCTTGCTCGGCGGGGCCGGACACCCGCCCCAGGGGTTTGGGTATGTCGTCGAGGAAGGCCTGCCCGTACGCGCTGCGAAGCTGGTCGAGGATCGGGGTTTCGGTTACCCCGGGACCGGTGCAGTTGATGCGGATTCCCCGCCCGCCAAGGACGGTGGCGCTTCGCATCGTGTAGAGGATGATCGCTTCCTTGGAGAACTGATAGCCGCCGCCCGCGAGCGCGTCGGGGTGGGCGTGGCACCAGTCGATGCCCTCCCGCATGGTCGCGGTGTTCAGTAGCGGCGCCACCGACCGGAGATGGTCGCGGTATGCCGCCGCCGCGAGTGACGAGACGCTCACGATGGACGACCCCGCCGGCATCCTCGGAATCAGCGCCTCGGTGATGTGCCGCAGACCAAGGAAGTTGATGGTGACGACCAGTGGCGGGTTGCCGATGCCCGACGAGACGCCGGCGACGTTGAAGAGCGCATCCACGTGCCCGTCGACGGCGGCGACCGCGGCGTCGATCGATCCTTGATCGGCGAGGTCGACCTCGTGAAAGTCGTTGATTTCGAAGGCGGGCGGCCGCTTGTCCAGTCCGACGACTTCGGCCCCCAACTCCGTGAGCTGGCGCGCCACGTGTTCGCCGATGCCCGAGGCGCAGCCGGTCACCACCGCCCGGCGGCCGTCATAGCGCCACAGCTCGTCGATTCGTCCCAAGACTCAACCGGCTTTCGGTGTCACTTGCCTTGCTGTTCTTTCAACCGCTGGGCCGCCTGGACGCGGCCCTCATTGATCTCCGCCATGGCTTCGGGGATCTCGCTGGCGGTGAACTTACCGCCCCGACCGGTCGGCAGGCCACCGAACGAATAGTGCTCGTCGAATTGCGGCGCGGTCGATGCCGGCCGCCGCGCCTCGACCTTCTCGATGACGGGCTCCAACCGCTTGGCCTTTTCGGCCACCGCTTTCGCGTCGCGCTCGATGAACTCGGGCAGTACTTCGGAGCCCATCAGCTCGATGGATTCCATGGTGCCCTCGTGGCTGCGCGGGTTGAGCAGCAGGATGATCTCGTCCACGCCGCTTTCCTCGTAACCGCGCAGGAACTCCCGCACCGTGGCCGGAGACCCGATCGCGCCCCGCCCGGGGCCGTACGCCAGCGTCGGATCCTTCTCGACCTCTTCGAGATACCGCTGCCAAACCCCCGTCCGCCCGGGAGTGTGCACGCCCGTCATGTAGTAATGCATGATCCCGAACGAGAAGAAGCCGCCGCCCTGCCCGAGCCGTTGCAGCGCCTGCTCGTCGGACTTGGCGACCATCATCGACAGGTCGCCGCCGATGGCCAGGATGTTCGGATTGATCCGCGGTGTAACGGGCACGCCGTTCTCTTCGAACTCCTTGTAGTAACCGTTCACCCGCTCGGTCAGCGGCCCGGGTCCGGTGTAGGCGAAACTCAGTGCACCAATGGCCTTCTGGGCAGCCATCTGCACGCTCGCCGGGCGCGTACAGGCGACCCAGACCGGCGGATGCGGCTTTTGGAGCGGCTTGGGGACGACGTTGCGTGCCGGCATCTGGACGTGCTCACCGTTGAAGCCCGCGAACGGTTCCTCGATCATGCAGCGGATCGAGACCTCGAGGGCCTCCTCCCACTGGGCCCGTTTGTCGGCCGGATCGATGTTGAATCCACCGAGTTCACCGACGGAGGACGACTCTCCGGTGCCGAATTCCACGCGGCCGTTGGAGAGCAGGTCGAGCGTGGCGATACGTTCGGCGACCCGGGCGGGGTGATTGACCACGGGTGGCAGGTGCATGATGCCAAAGCCCAACCGGATGTTCTTGGTCCGCTGACTGGCCGCGGCCAGGAAGATTTCCGGTGCCGTTGAGTGGCAGTACTCCTCGAGGAAGTGGTGCTCGGTCAGCCAGACGGTGGAGAAGCCTGCCTTGTCGGCGGCCTCGACCTCGTCGAGGCAGTCTTGCATCATGACGTGCTCGTCGTCGGGCGCCCAGGGCCGCGGCAGGGCGAACTCGTAGAACAGCGATATCTTCATTGCTACCTCCTATGAGAATTAAGGGTTCGGTTGGCGGCTTGTGCGGCAAGGTGATTCGCCGCGACGAAGCCGAAGGTCATCGCGGGGCCGATCGTCGCCCCCGCGCCGGCGTAGCTGCGTCCCATCACCGGCGCGGACGTGTTACCCACCGCGTACAGCCCCGGTACCACGGTGTCGCCGTCCCGCAGCACCCGCGCGTATTCGTCGGTACGCAGGCCGCCGGACGTCCCGAGGTCGCCCAGGACGATCCGGAATGCGTAGTAGGGCGGATCGCCCAGCGGGTACAGGTTCGGGTTGGGCAGTGTCGGATCGCCGTAGTAGTTGTCGTAGACGCTGTCGCCGCGGTTGAAGTCGTCGTCGTGGCCTTTGCGGGCGAGTTCATTGAAGCGCCTGGCGGTTTCGGACAGATTGTGCGCGGGAACGCCGATCCTTTCCGCCATCTCCTCCCACGTCATCGCCGCCTTGACCACACCCGATTCCAGCCACGCCGAGGGGACCTTGCGGCCGGTGGGCACCGGCGCTCCCGGGATTTTCGGTATCGGCAGATGCCCCCCGATGACATAGCGATTCCACGACCTGTGGTCGGTGAGCAGCCAACAGGGGATGTGCGTGACCCCGGATCGGTGGCCGTCGATCATGGCGTGACCGAAGTCCATGTAGGGCGCCGCCTCGTTGATGAAGCGCTTGCCGTCGCCGTTGACGATGAACTGCGCGGGCATCATGCGTTCGTTGAGCATGAATTGCATGCGGCCGTCCGGCCATTGGATGGCGGGGAACCACCACGCCTCGTCGAGCAACTCGGTTGCGGCGCCGACCTTTTGCGCCACCCGGATGCCGTCGCCCATGGCGGCGGGGTTGCCGAAGCTCCAGTCCTGGTCCACCACGGGGAGCAGTTCCTTGCGCCAGGCCAGGTCGTGGTCGAATCCGCCAGACGCCAGGATGACCCCGAGGCGCGCCCTGATCCGCTGCGTTTCACCGCCCCTTTCCAATGACACGCCGGTAACAGTTCCGTCCGCGTCGGTGAGCAACTCGGTCATCGGCGAATCCAGCCACAATGGGATGCCGCGTTCCCGCAGGGTCAGCCGCAGGCGCGCGGCCAGTGACTGCCCGATCGCCGCCATCCGCTCGCCGAACAGCCGCGCGCGAACCATCCGCGAAATCAGCTTGAGGAGCACGCCTTTGCCGGCCCACGATTGCCGGATGCGGTAGAAGGTCCGGAGTTCTTTGGGCCCCAGCCAGATCCCCTTGGGGGCCAGCGCCAAGGGCTGGAGAAGCTTGTGCTCGTCGGGTCCCAGCTTCCGCAGGTCGATGGGCGGCACGTTGATCGTGCTGCCGAGTTCGGATCCGCCGGGCAGTTCCGGGTAGTAGTCGGCGTAACCGGGTTTCCAGACGAATTCACACCACCCGGAGAGCCGTTCGAGGAATTCGAGCATTTTCGGTGCGGACTCGACGTACTGCCGTATCCGCGCCTCGCTGACCAATCCGTCGGTGATCCGTTGCAGGTATTCGACGACGCCCTCGGGCGAGGGCATGTAGCCCTCCCTGCGCTGCGCGGGCGCCCCCGGCACCCAGATGCCGCCCCCGGACAGCGCGGTGGAACCGCCGAAGAACGACGACTTCTCCACGACCAGCGCGTCCAGCCCCGCGGCTTGGGCGGTCAGGGCGGCGGTCATGCCGCCGCCGCCCGACCCGACGACGAGTACGTCGACAACGTGGTCGAAGCCGTCCTCCCCCGTCATTTCAGCACTGCCGTTCTGATGGCGAACCCGGCGATCAGTTCGGCGGCCGGCTTGTAGTAGCGCCCCACGGTTTCGTACGGCCCGGCGCTCGCCAGCGCCGCGAATGCGGCGATCCATGTTCTGATTTCCTGGGCGGAGCCGCCGCCCTCGTGCGCGACGAACGAGTTCGACCACTGGTCGAGTTCGGCGAGCCAGCCACCGTCGATGATCTCGAGGAATCGCTGGTCCCACACCGGGTTCAGTGCCTGCAACTCGTCCTCGCCGGCGGCGAAGCGCTTGGCCGCATCGATCACGGCCGCCTGCCGGGCCTGGCGCTGCTCGGGCGTCATCGGCCGGCCGTGCACGATTCGCTCCCGTACCGGCGGCGGTGCGGTCGCCAATGTCGGCACCGGCGGGCTGTGGGAAAGCCCACCGGATCCCAACACCAGGACCCGCTTGTCCAGTGTGGCCAGATGGCTGCCGACGGCCGCACCGAGTGCCCGGCAACGATGCAATGGCCCCAGTGGGACGCCGATCGCGTTGATGAAGATCGGTATCACCGGGCGTGAGTTGGCCTCGCCGAACAGCTTCTCGAGGGGCTGAACGGTCCCGTGATCCACTTCCATGCAGGCCGAGACCGCGACGTCGACCCCTGCGTCGAGGACGGCTTTCGCGCACTCGGTGGCCAGCTTTTCCGGAACGTCGAGCGGCCCCGCATGCGTGCCGTAATCACCAACCCCGTTGGCGCTCGTGCCGATACAGAAGGGCGGCATCATCTTGTAGAAGAAGCCGTTGTAGTGGTCCGGGGAGAAGATGACGACGAGTTCGGGGTCGTAGTCGGCGACGAATTGTCGCGCGCCGGCGATCGCGCCTTCGATGTCGTCAAGCAGGTCCTGCGACGGCCCCGGAAGATTCAGGAGCGGGCTGTGCGACATACAGCACAGAGCCAGTGCCACTTTGCGGATCACCCCCTCGCGGCGTGAGCGTGAGTGCATCAATGAGCGCGGCGCTGAGGTCGGGGGCGCGCTGAGCGATGCACGCACCGGCGATGCACCGATCGGGACGCAGGAACAAAACCGATTCCTGGTGGGTGTCGAACCAGGATTTGACCGCACCGTCGCGATCGCCCACGACGACGACGTCGGGATCGTCGTGGCCGGTCCAGTGCAGCTGGGTCAGCGGCCGCAACGCAATGAATCGGGCGCCCAGGGCTTTCCAGTTCGCGAAGGCGACGTCGCCCAGAATCTTGCGGGGGTTGTTGTTCCAGCAGAGCACCGCGAACCAGTCACCGAGCACGTCGTCGAGCAGCACGTTCTGCTGATCCCGGGTGTCGACCCGGGGCTGGATGAAGAGCGTGCCCACCGCTGAATCCGCCCGGCCGGTGCCGGGTTCGTGGACAACGGCCCCCTGTTCGTAGCGCGGCATCGGCTTGAACCGCATCTCCAGGACATACCGCTTGAGCGACGGCACAATTGACGCCGACCGCACCAGGAGGTCACGCGCGCCGGCCACCCGGCGATTGGTGGGCGAAATCACTCGCCCCACCATGGTGGAAAGGTCGATCATGGCCCGCGCATGCTTGCGGCGCTCCATGTCATAGGTGTCCAGCAAGTCTTCGCCGGCACGCCCGCTCACGACCGCGGCGAGCTTCCAACCCAGATTGGCCGCGTCGCGGATGCCGCTGTTGTAACCCTGGCCCTGCCAGACGGGCATCAGATGCGCAGCGTCCCCGGCCAGCAACAGCCGGCCCTTGCGGAACGCGCCGGCGATCCGCGAGTGATGAGTGTAGACCCGGCGCCGGATCACGTCGACGCGGTCCGGGTGGGGCACCATCCGGGCCAGCATCCGCGTCAGGAACGCCGGATCCTCAGCCTGCTCGTCGGTCTCGTCGGCGTGAATCATGAACTCGAACCGGCGAATTCCGTGCGCGATCGAGATCGAGGCATAGGGACGTTCCGGGTCGGCGCCGACTTCGCTGTTGGGGTGACCGAGCGGGTCGTTGGCGATGTCGACCACCAGCCAACGGGTCGACGAAGTCGTACCGTCGAAAGATACGCCCATCATGCGGCGGGTCATACTGCGACCGCCGTCGCAACCCACCACGTAACGCGCTCGCAGGCTGGACGTTTCATGGTCGCGCTCGCCCCCGAGTTCGACGGTCACCCCGTCGGCGTCGTCCTGACACGCCACCATCGGGCGTCCCCACCGCACCTCGACGTGCCCGAATCGTTCTAGCCCGGCCAGCAATTCGGCGTCGACGAGCGGTTGCACGAAACCGTTGCGCTTCGGCCACCCGAACCGCGCATCGGGCGGCGCCATTTCGGCGAGCACCCGCCGCTTGGCATCGACGAACCGCAGGATCTGGTTGGGCACCGTATGCGGCACGATACGATCGGCCAGCCCGATCGACTGGAAGGTCCGCAACGCCTCGTCATCGAGCCCCACCCCGCGCGGATAGTCGATCAGCGTGTCGCGTTCGTCGACGACCACTGTCCGGATGCCCTGCAGCCCAAGGATATTGGCCAGTGTCAGACCGACCGGGCCGGCACCGACCACGACGACGTCGGTCTCGATTCCAGCCGGCTCGCGCCCCGCGTCGACCATCACCGCCCCAAGAGGAACTCGAGATGCAGCCGATTGAAGGTCTTGGGGTCCTCGTACTGCGGCCAGTGCCCGCAGCCGGGCATCACCTCGAAGCGGGCGCCCGGAATCATCGACGCGATGCGGCGGCCCTCGGTCACGTCCGCGGTGGGGTCGTCGCTGGTCCACAACACCAGCGTCGGCGCGGTGATCGCACCGTATTCGTCCGGGCCGATGATGTTGCGCGCCCGAATCTCGGGATCCTGCAGGGCCATGATGTCGCGCATGGCGTCGACGAATCCCGGTTGGCGATAGACGCGTTGGCGGCTGGCGACCAGGTCGTCGTAGCCCTTGGACTTGTCGGCCATCAACCACTTGATCCGCGCTTGCACCGTTTCCCAGGTCGGGTCTTCGGCGGCCGCCATGGATAGCGTGATGATGCGTTTCATCACCACCGGGTCGGCCTGGGAGCCGCCGGCGGTATTGAGGACGAGCCGGTCGACCACGTCGGGATGGTCGATGGCGGCGCGGGTGGCGACCCAACCGCCCAGCGACTCACCGCTGATGCTGGCGCGATTGACGCCGATGGTGCGCAGGACGGCCATCAGGTGCTCGACGTAGTGGTGGATTTCCAGCGGGTGGCCCGGCTTGCTGGTGTAGCCGTGGCCCAGCATGTCGATCGACCAGGTCCAGAAGTGCTCGGCGTGCGCCCCCAGGTTGCGGACGTACGCCTCGGCGTGGCCACCGGATCCGTGCAACAGCATCAACACCGGCTTGCCCGGGTCGCCGGCCCGCAGGTAGCGGGTCCGCACGCCACCGGCGTCGAGGTAGCCCTGCTCAAACGCGACGCCCTGGAGATCGCTCCAGATGCTTTCGAACTCCGCCACGGTTCCTCTCTGGCCTTCAGTTCGTGGAAATCGTATTCTCGTTCTTGACCAACTTGGTGTGCTAATATCGCACACTAACGTGCGTTATTAATAGAGCTTCGCTCTCGCGAGGAGGTCTGTCAAGGCTGTGGCAGGTTCGGTGACAGGTTCACAAACGCTGGCCCGGGGGCTGACCGCGCTGCAGATGGTGGCGGATTCCCCAGGTGGGCTTACCGCGCAACAGCTCGCCGAACAGGTCGGGGTGCATCGGACCATCGCCTATCGACTGCTTTCGACGCTGGCCGAATTCCGTTTGGTGGCCAAGGGAGAGGACGGGCGCTACCGGCCGGCTTCCGGGCTCGCCGTTCTCGGCGCATCGTTCGACCGCAACGTCCGCCAGGTCAGCCTGCCGACCCTGCGCGCGCTGGCCGACGAACTCGGCACCACGGTGTCGTTGCTCATCGCCGAGGGCGACCAGCAGGTGGCGATCGCGGTCATCGTGCCGAGCCATGTTGCCTACCAACTGTCCTTCCACGAAGGAAGTCGATACCCGCTCGAACGGGGTGCGGCCGGAATCGCCTTGCTCGCGAGCATGCCGCCGCGTCCCGGGGAACGCGACCTGGTCACCCGCGCTCGCGAGAGTGGCTGGGTGAGCACCTACGGGGAGATCGAGCCGAACACCTACGGCCTGGCCGTGGCGGTGCGCCGCCACCCGCCCTCCCCACCCACGTGCATCAACCTCATCTCCCACCGAGAAGACGTCGTGATGCGTGGAAAAGATGCGGTCATCAAAGCCGCGAAGCAGTTGTCCGAGCTGCTGGGCTGAAGGGATAACGATCAATGTCGTGGGACATGCAAGTCGACGTCGTCGTGCTCGGCAGTGGTGGCGCCGGGCTTACCGCCGCCCTCACGGCGGCCGCATCCGGGGCCTCGGTGGAGGTCTTCGAGAAGGCGCCGACCGTCGGGGGAACCACCGCGGTGTCGGGTGGCGTCGTGTGGATCCCCGCCCATAACCGTTCGCCCGACGGCGAATTGACGCCCGCCGACGCGTTGCGATACCTGCGCGCGCAGTCCCTGGGCTCGATGGACGACGAGTTGGTCGAGACATTCGTCCACACCGGCCCGGCGATGCTCGACTTCGTCGAGGCGCACAGCGGTTTGCGCTTCGAGATCGCCACCGGCTTCCCCGACTATCGGCCCGAATTGCCGGGAGGGCAACCGGCCGGCGGCCGTTCACTGAGTGCCGCTCCCTTCGATCTGGCGCAGTTGGGCGAATGGGCCACTCGGATCACGTCGTTTCCGGCCGACTGGTCCAACGTCGGATTCGATGCCGAGACCCGAGCCCGTCTGCACGCGGCGATCGACGAACGAACCAGCCACCTGTGCGTCGCAGGCACCGCGCTGATCGCGGGGCTCCTCAAGGGACTGCTGGATGCCGGTGTCACCCCGCACACCAACGCGCGGGCCGAACGACTCATCGCCGACGACGGAGAAATCACCGGCGTGCGGATCGGCTTGCAGGGACGCAACATCAACGTTCGCGCCCGGCACGGCGTCATCCTGGGCACCGGCGGCTTCGAGTGGGATCCCGCTCTGGCGCAAGCCTTTCTGCGCGGCCCGATGCACGGCGCGGTCTCGCCGCCCAACAACACCGGTGATGGCCTGCGCATGGCGATGGCACACGGTGCGGACCTGGCCAACATGGGCGAGGCCTGGTGGGTGCCGATCGTCCAAATCCCCGGCGACACCATCGAAGGCGAGCCACGCAGCCGCAGCGTACGGCTGGAACGGACGCGGCCAAGGAGCATCATCGTCAACTCGGCGGGCAGGCGATTCGTCAACGAGGCCTGCGACTACAACTCGATGGCCGGCGCATTCCACTACCTCGATCCCCGCGGCGGGTACGTCAACGACCGCGGGTGGATGGTGTTCGATTCAATTCACCTGCAGCGCTATGGGTTCCTGGGCATCGAACCGGGGCAGCCCGTTCCGGACTGGTTCTGTGAGTCGGCGGACCTCGCCGAGTTGGCCGCCAAGACCGGCATCGATGCGGACGGCTTGATCCGCACCGTCGAGACCTGGAACCGCCACGTGGCCGCCGGCGCCGATCCCGACTTCGGGCGCGGCTCCAGCGCGTACGACGGCTACTGGGGCGACGAGAGCGCGACCACACTGGCCGGCAAAACCCTCGGCCCGATCGACACCGCCCCCTTCTACGCGGTGCCGGTGCGCATCGGTGCGATGGGCACCAAGGGCGGTCCCCGGACCGATCGCGACGGGCGCGTGCTGCACGTGGGCGGTGAGCCGATCCCGGGTCTTTACGCCGCCGGCAATGCGATGGGCGGTGTGACCGGACGCGCCTACGGCGGTGCCGGCGGAACGTTGGGTCCCGCAATGGTTTTCGGTTACCGCGCCGGCTACGCGGCCGCCACCGGGAAGTCCATCGACCTGAAGTAGCCGTCCGCCGATCGGTCTATTTCGCGATCGGCAGCTCGACACAGATGTGAGTTCCGACCGGGACATCGAGGAACACGAAATCTCCCCCGGCGGCGTCCACGCGCGCCCGGTGCGACGCCAATCCGATGTGTCCCTCTCCGAGGCGGCGGGCGACGGTCCCGACGTCGAATCCCACGCCATCATCGACCACGTGCAGGACGCACCTGTCGTCGGTAATTCCAAGCATGACCGAAGCGCTGCGAGCCCGTGAATGTTGCACGACGTTGGACAGCAATTCGCGCACCACACCGAACACGATCGGGTCGATCGCATTGCGAATCGGGTAATCGATGTCGGTGGAGATCTCGATGCCCGAACGCTGGGCGGCGAAGACCGCCAGCTGCTGCACCGCGGCCGCGAGGCCGACCTGCTCGAGGACGGCGGGATGCAGCTCGAAAGTCGCCTGCCGCAGGCGTTCCGATGCCATCTGAAGGCCGGTGAGCGCCCGTCCGACACGATCATCGCCGGGCAATTCCGCGCCCAACTCGACGAGTTCTTGGCGCACCGCCAAGATGTCCTGCAGCGGCCCATCGTGGATGGATTCCGAGATCCGCCGCTGCTCGACGTCGGATGCGGTCATCGTTTGAGCGAGCAACTCCTCACGCAGTGTGCTCAGGCCCGCGACTGATCGCACGTGCCGCTCCTCGATCCGGACGACGACGAATGCGGTGGCGCACAGAAACCCGTAGAGCCCGAGCAGAAATACCGTGCTCGGCCAGCGTCCCGGACTCATCAGCACCCCGTCGTGAATGCCGGCGATGGCGAAGCCGACGAGCGTGAAGGTGAGCACCACCGCCGCACGCCGCGACGACACATCCACGCCCACCAGAACCGGCAGCAGCACCATGATCAGCAGCGGCAGGATCCCAAGGGCGGACAGCAATTGAAAGCCCGTCAACGCGACCACGTCGAGGATGGTGAAAGTAAACGGCTCCAGCCGGCCGACCCCGGCCGAGCCGCCCAACCCGACCCATCGGCGCACGGGGGTGAAAGCCAGCACGAACGCGCAGAGCGCAACGAGTGCGTACGCGACGACGAGAGCGCTTTGCTGCGGCCATTCCCATCGCGGGGTGTCGACGACCATGGCGGCAACCATGAGGCCCACCACACAGATCCGGAGCACCGAAACGATTCGATACGAGCGCAACTGGTGGACGCTGCGGACCCGGTCCAGTTCTGTGTCGCTGCCTTCGGTCATCCGATCACCGTAGTAATCCGCGTCGGCCCCGCCGAAGCAAACCGGCAGATTCCCCATCAGATTGCCCGGAAATTGAGAACGGCGCTTTTGAGCAGACCGCTACACTCATCGCCATGGCCGGGCCAGCAACGCCAGAAAAGGTGCGGGTGGTTGTCGGCGACGACCACCCGCTCTTTCGCGAAGGCGTGGTGCGAGCGCTTTCGTCGAGCGGTTCGGTGCATGTCGTCGGTGAGGCGGAGGACGGCTCGGCGGCGCTGGAATTGATCAAGGAGCACCTGCCCGACATCGCTCTGCTCGACTACCGAATGCCCGGCATGGACGGTGGTCAGGTGGCGGCGGCGGTGCGGAGCCAGGAGTTGCCGACCCGCGTGCTGCTGATCTCGGCGCACGACGAGCCCGCCATCGTGTACCAGGCGCTGCAGCAGGGCGCAGCCGGATTCGTGCTCAAGGACTCGACCCGCAGCGAAATCGTCAAGGCCGTGCTCGACTGCGCGCAGGGCCGCGATGTGGTGGCACCGGCTCTGGTGGGAGGCCTTACCGCGGAGATCCGGCACCGGGCGGCGCCGACGGGTCCGGTACTCAGTGCGCGAGAACGCGAGGTGCTCAACCGGATTGCGCGTGGTCAGAGCATCCCGGTGATCGCGGGTGAGCTGTACGTGGCTCCGTCGACGGTCAAGACCCACGTGCAACGCCTGTACGAAAAGCTCGGCGTCAACGATCGCGCGGCCGCCGTTGCCGAGGCGATGCGGCAAGGTCTGCTCAGCTAGCGGCCGACCGGTGGTCGGGTCCGACCGACGCCGGCCCGTCCGCCCGCAGCAGCGCGTTCGCGAATGCCGCGGCCTCGGCCACCAGCCGGCGAGCCCGGTGTTCCACCTCGTCGAGGTGTCCGGCGCTCACCCCGGCACGGGTCAGCTGCCGCTTGGAGGAGACCAACGGATCGACCGCTGCGGGGTGGTTGGTTCGGAAGGCCACCGCTTCCACCATCGCAGGACCGCCGCCGGCGCTCGCTCGTTCCACCGCTTCGGTGACCGAGTCATGCACGGCCGCAACGCTGTTGCCGTCGACCGACAGCACGGGCAGGCCGTGGTGCTCGCGCGGGCCCCGTCGCACGCCGGACGCATCGCGGATGTTTTCGACGACGAACACCACCGGGAGTCGCCACGACAGCGCGATCTGCGCGGCCGATTTGAACTCGGCGGAGTTCACAGCTTCATCCCCGATGGCACACAGGGTCACCTTCCCTTCGCCGGCATGCCGCTGCGCATACGCATCACCCAACGCGAACAAGATCGACTGCCAGACAGGGTCCGTGGTGGCGAACAACTGCTTCCATTCCGTCGCGAACGGGCTTTCCTTCGCACCGCCGGCCGCAGCCCGGCTCGGGGCGATCATCTCGGCGATGGCCGGACCCAGCGGAAGGGCGAGGCCGACCCGCTGGGCGTGCTCGAAGTGGTGGATCGCGGTGCTCATGACGTCGCCCGGCCGCAGCGCCGCGACGGCGCCGACGGCCACCGCCTCCTGGCCGAATGCGGCGACCGTTGTCGCCTTGAGCAGACCGCCGATGCGCCGCTCTTCCAGCGCCATGTCGAGCAGTCGCATAACCCACATCCGGCGGTACAGCTCCAGCTGTTCACCGAGGTTTACGGCCGACAGTTCGGGTGTGCGAGCCATGTGCGGGTCTCCTAACTGATCCTGGGTGGCGGCGTCGAGGTGACCGCCGTGTTGTACACAAGATCAACTTAGGGAGAGTGACGCGCCCGGACCTCCGCCGATCGGTCCGCAAAGGGGATGAATCCCCATTCCCCCGATCGGGGGACAAGACGGATGGTCAGTCCTGCGGGCCATCGGTCGGTGACAGCAACTGCTCGGCCGCCGAGTAGGGGTCCTGGTTGCCGTCGACGACCGTCTCGGCCAGCCGGTCGAGGTCCGGCCGGCTCCGCAGCCGGGTTTGCGCCAGCGACAGGATCTGCGCGCGGGCGCGGGCCAGTCGACGGGCACGACTGTCGGCGCGGTGGTGGGCCTCGATGGCGGCCATCAACTCCGCGATGCCCTCGCCGCGAGCGGCGATGAGGCTGACGATCGGGGCATCAGTCTCCTCCCGCAGGTCCCGCACGGTCCGTTCGGCACCTTCGCGGTCGGCCTTGTTGACCACCACGATGTCGGCGACTTCGAGCACCCCCGCCTTCGCCGCCTGAATCGCGTCGCCCGCACCGGGATTGAGGATGACGACGGTGGGGTCGGCGACTGCGGCTATCTCGATCTCGGATTGCCCCACCCCCACGGTCTCCAGCAAGACGACGTGGTAACCGATCGCCCCCAGCAACCGGATGGCTGCGGGGACCGCGGCGGCCAGCCCCCCGACGTGACCGCGGGTCGCCACCGACCTGATCAACACGTCGGAGTCGTTGATATGCGCGGCCATTCGTATCCGGTCGCCCAACAGCGCACCACCGCTGAACGGCGACGACGGATCCACCGCCAACACCGCCACCCGGTCCCCCCGCTCGCGGTAGGCGCCGACCAGGGCGGCGATCGTGGTGGACTTGCCCGCGCCCGGCGGCCCGGTGATGCCGATAACGCTCACCGATGAGGGCTCGATACCGGCCAGCACCTCGTCGCGGCGCTCGCCCTCGACGAGAGACAGTAGCCGACCCACCGCGCGCGGAGATCCGTTGCGCGCGCCGGCGATCAAGTCGGCGATCTCCATTTAGGGAGCTGAGACCTCGATGACCGTGGCGGACCCCATGCCGCCGCCCGCACACATGGCTGCGACCGCGATTCCGCCGCCACGGCTGCGCAATTCGTGGATCAGCGTGACGAGCATCCTCGCTCCCGTCGCCGCCACCGGGTGGCCCAGCGAGCATCCGCTGCCGCTGACATTGACCTTGTCCGGGTCGAGGTCGAGCAGCTTGACGGTGGCCACGCACATTGCGGCGAAGGCCTCGTTGATCTCGAACAGGTCCACCTCCGAGAGCGAGAGGCCGGCGCGGGCAAGAGCTTTCGGGATGGCTTCCACCGGCGCCAAACCGGTGATCGCCGGGTCCACCCCAACGGACGCCCAGGACCGCACCGTAGCCAGCACCGGTAGCCCAAGCTCGTCGCTCGCGATCGTCAGCGCCGCCGCGCCGTCGTTGGCGCCGCAGGCATTGCCGGCGGTGATGGAAAAGCCCTCAATTTCGGGATGCAGCGGCTTGAGGGCGGCCAGCTTTTCCATGGTGGTGTCGCGGCGGGGGTGTTCGTCGACGGCGAACAGTCCGTGCGGCGTTTCGATCGGGACGATCTCTTGTTTGAAGCGGCCCTCGTCGATCGCGGCGATTGCGTTGCGGTGCGACCGCAGCGCCCACGCGTCCATCTCTTCGCGGCTCACACCGGCTTTGACCGCGGCGTTCCAGCCGACGGTGATCGACATGTCGAGGTTGGGCGCCTCGGGACTGTCTGGATGGGTCGGGGGAAACCAGTCGACCCATTCGCCGTCCACCTGCATCCGGGATCGTGGGGACGTGGAGGCGGAGTTCACACCACCGGCGATGACGAGCTGATCCATCCCGGCACGCACGCTTGCCGCCGCGCTCTGCACCGCCGCCTGCCCGGCCGCGCAGTGGCGATTGTTCGCCAGACCGGGCACCTGGGTCAGGCCGGCGGTAATGGCCGCATGCCGTGCGATCACGCCGCCGCCGTAGAGCCCCTCCCCCAGGATCACGTCGTC
Source organism: Mycobacterium sp. 852014-50255_SCH5639931 (assembly GCF_001665605.1). Classification (GTDB taxonomy): domain Bacteria; phylum Actinomycetota; class Actinomycetes; order Mycobacteriales; family Mycobacteriaceae; genus Mycobacterium; species Mycobacterium paraffinicum. The sequence goes on along the minus strand of NZ_LZSV01000002.1, from coordinate 144,161 downwards.
AACCTGTGCCGGGTCCAGGTCCTTCGCCGCTTCGGCGACCACGTGGTGTGCCAGGTCGAAGGCGCTGGTGTCGCGCAGCGTGCCCTTCCGGGCGGTGCCAATGGGAGTGCGCAGGGCGGACACGATGACGGCTTCGGGCACGGTCTTCTCCACTTCGGCGAGCGCGACGCGAGTGCTCGAGAGCCCCCGCAGCTTATGAGAACAATATTCTCTCATTGCGAGAGTCAGCGTTGCAAGGAGCGGCGAACTCGCGAGCAGACGGAAAATTGCATGAACCGGCATCGTAGGCTGCGATTTTGCGTCTGCTCGCCAACCAGGAGGCATCGTCGGCAATGGAGGGAACGATCGCGGTCCCGGGTGGCACCGTGTGGTTCAAGCGGGTCGGCGCCGGAGCGGGCCTTCCCCTGCTGGTGGTGCACGGCGGTCCCGGTCTGCCCCACACCTACCTGCGTTCGCTGGAGCGGTTGGCTGACGAGCGCGAGGTCATCTACTGGGATCAGCTCGGTTGCGGCAAGTCCGAGCGCCCGTCGAACCGCGAACTGTGGACCATGCAACGGTCGGTGGCCGAAATGGATGCCGTCGTAGCTGGCCTCGGCCTCAACCGTTTCCACATCTTCGGCAATTCGTGGGGCGGGATGATGGCTCAGCAGTACGCGCTCGACGTGCCGTCGCGGGCGGTCAGCCTCACCATTTCGAACAGCATCGCGTCGATACCGCAGTTCTCGGAGATGGTGGCGCGGCTGAAATCGGAGCTCGATCCGGCAACGCAATCCACCATCGGACGTCATGAAGCCGCGGGGACCACGTACACGGCCGAATATCAGGACGCGATCCGCACCTGGAACGAAACCTATCTGTGCCGCGTGCGCCCCTGGCCGCCAGAGCTTTTGGAAGCCTTCGCCGCGATGGGCACCGACATCTTCGAGACGATGTTCGGCCCCAGTGATTTTCACATCGTCGGAACAATCAAGGAATGGGACGTGTTCGACCGGCTGCCCGAAATCACGTTGCCCACCCTGATTCTCGCGGGCAGGTTCGACGAATGCGTACCCGAACACATGTGGGACATGCACCAGCGCATCGCCGGCTCACGGTTCGTGTTTTTTGAAGAGAGCGCTCACATGCCCTTCATTGAGGAGCCGGCCAAGTTCGACTCCGTGATGCGCGACTTCCTGCGGCAACACGATTCGTCGCACGCGTAACCGTGATCAGTTCTTGCCGGCCGCCAGCTTGGTGACGATCGACCGGAAGTCTTCGGTGAGGAACGACTGGCTCTCAGCGGAGAGCGCGTAGTCGAGGCTGGCCAAGACCGCCCGCTCCAGATGGATATTGAGCACCCGCTTGGTGCTTTCGACCGCCTGCTGGGGCAGCTCCAGAATCTTTTTAGCGCAGGCGATCGCGTCCGCGACGGGGTCGGCCGCCACGTGGTTGGCCAGCCCGAGCTCGACGGCACGCTGCGCGCTGATGCGGGTGCCCGTCAATGCGAACTCCTTGGCGAGCAGCAGGCTGATGTGCAGCGGCCAGGTCAGCGGGCCGCCGTCGGCGGCCACCAGTCCCACTTGAACGTGCGGATCGGCGAGGTAGGCCTCTTCGGCGATGTAGACGATGTCGCTCAGCGCCACCAGGCTGCAGCCCAACCCGACGGCCGGACCGTTGACCGCGGCCACCACGGGAATTCGGCAGCGCGCCATGCCCAAGACGATCTCGCGCCCGTCCCGGATGGTCTTGGCGCGCAGGTCGGCGTCGGCCGACAGCTCCTTGAGATACGAGAAATCGCCGCCGGCCGAAAACGCCCTGCCGGCCCCGGTGATCACCGCCGCGCGAGCCGCGGGGTCGTCGGTCAATCGCTGCCACAGTCGCGCGAGGCCCACGTGCAAATTGTCGTTGACCGAGTTGAGCGACTCCGGCCGGTTCAAGGTGATGATCCGCAGCGGGCCGTCGGCTTGGACGTCGATTTCGGCAGGCATGTCGTACATGTCAGACTCCCAATCCCAAGATGCGTGAAGCGATGATGTTCTTTTGAATCTGCGATGTCCCGCCCATCACGCTCTGTGCGCGGCTGTACAGATAGGCGCTGAGCAGGTCCGCATCGCGGGTGCCGGTGACCGCCAGCGCGGCGTGTCCGACGGATTGCTCGACCCAGGTCATCAGCAGCTTGTCGAGCGACCCTTCGGGTCCGTGCGACACCCCGTCGAGCTGCTCGGACAGCCGCCGCCGGACATGATGCGTCAGCATCTCCGACTGGACCGCAGCCCACGCGAGCTCCTCGGGAACCGGACCACCAGAGCTCCCGTTGCGGGCGTAGAGGCTTCGCACCAGCTTGCCGTATCGCGCCGCGTAACCGAGCGTGGACGGCTCGCGCTCATGCCCGACGACGGTCATGGCGACCGCCCAGCCGTCACCGGGCGCGCCGACCATCCGGTCGGCCGGCACCTTGGCGCCGTCGAAGAACACCTGACCGAACTCGTTGGTCACCCCGTTGATCATGCGCAGCGGGCGCTGTTGCACGCCAGGTTGTTTCATCTCCAATACGAAAGCCGACAGTCCGCGGTGGCGTTTGGCCTCTGGATCGGTGCGGGCCAGCAAAAGGCACCAGTCCGCGACATCGGAGTAGCTGGTCCAGATCTTGTGCCCGTTCACCACATAGGTGTCGCCCTCGAGACGAGCGGTGGTGGTGAGCGAGGCCAGATCGGAACCGGCGCCGGGCTCACTGAAGCCTTGGCACCAGCGCTCGGTGCCGTTGATGATGCCGGGCAGGAACCGTTGCCGCACTTCGTCATTCGCGTGGCGACCGATCCCATAGATCAAGTAACCTACGCTTGGCCGAGGCGGGGCACCGGCTCGAGCGAGTTCCTCGTCGACGATGACGTCATACACGGGCGGCAATTCCTGTCCGCCGTATTCGCGGGGAAACGACAACCCGAAGAAGCCCTCTCGGTACAAGGCCTGGTGCCATTCGGCCTGCCGGGCCCAGTACTCGTCGCCGGATCCGGAGAACCCCTTGGCGTACACGGAAAGCCAGGACCTGAGCCGCTCCCGGTAGGCTGCTTCGTCTGGCGAGTCACGAAAGTCCAAGATCGATCTCCTTCAACGCGACGGGCCACAGCTCGGTCGATGTCAGGGCGCGGCGCAGGTAGACGTGCACCAGGCAGTCCCAGGTGTTGCCGATCCCACCGTGCACCTGAATGGCCGTCTCACAGACGGTTCTCGCGGCGCGGGCGCAATAGATCTTCGCTACCTGCGCGGCCCGGATGGCTTCGGGGGGCGACAGCTCGTCGACCGCCCACGCGGCGTGCCGCGATACGCTGATCGAACCTTCAATCAGCGCAAGGCTTTCGGCGAGCAGGTGGGCGATCGCCTGATAGGACCCGATCTGCTTGCCGTATTGCTCCCGGATTTTGGCGTAGTCGCACGCGACGGCATGGGCGCCCCGCGCGATGCCCACCAGGTCCGCCGTCGTGGTGACGAGCGCGAGCGCTCGCCACTGCCCCGCCACGTCGGAAGAGACTTCGCCCAGTGTCGCCGCCGTTTCCGCGATTGTGGCATCGCTCCGGGTCAAGTCCGCGCCGTCGGTCACGTCGCGCACATCGGCGGCCAGAACCCGCCCGCCCGTGAGGCTCAGGGCCCGCTGGGCGCCGCGCGCGTCGAGGGCGCGATCGTCGACCGCTATCGTCGCGCCGGCGCTGTCGGCGCCGACGCGGCGGGCGAGGTCGTCGGCGAGCACCGGGCCGAGAAACGGTGTGTCGACCAGCCGGCGTCCGAATTCCTCAGCGACAATGGCGACTTCGACACCCGACGCGCCGTCGGAGCGCAGCGACCTCCAGCCGGTCCCCGCGATTTGCCTGTCCAGGCGCGCAATCCGGGCCTGGTCGTCAAGGTCTTGGACCGCCGAGGGACCAAGGTCGTCGGCCAGCTTGGCGGCCGCGTCACGCAATTGCTGTTGTTCAGCTGTCAGACGTACATCCATAGCGCTCCTTTAGGACTCGGCGCAATACCTTGCCCGACGGCAGGCGCGGAATGTCGGGCACGAACACAACCCGGCTCAGCTGTTTGTAGGAAGCCAGCCGCTGATCGACCCGGGCGGTGAGCTCGCCGGCGTCGACGGGTGCGCATGTCGCGACCGCGGCGACGACCGCTTCCCCGTTGATCCCGTCGGGTACGCCGAACACCGCGCAGTCTTTGACGGCCGGGTGGCCGTGCAGCACCGTCTCGATTTCGGCGGGCGCAACCTGAAAGCCGCGCACTTTGATCATTTCTTTGAGGCGGTCGGTGATTCGCAGCCAGCCTCCGGTGTCGATCCACCCGACGTCGCCGGTCCGGTACCAGCCATCGCGAATCACCTCGGCGGTCGCTTCGGCCGGGAGGTAGCCGGCCATCAGCGACGACGACCGGGCCTGGATCTCACCGATCTCTCCGGGGCGGACCGGCTCACCGGTCTCCAGCGAGACCACCCGCAGGTCGACGCCCGGTACTGGACGCCCGACGGCGTCCAACCGGGCGCCCTCGATCGGATTGCATGCGATGACAGGCAGTTCCGTGGTCCCGTACGCCGGCACCCAGCCGACGCCGGTGCGCCGGGTGACGGTCTCCGCGACGGCGGCACTGACCGGCGTCGCCCCCCACATGATGTAGCGCAGTGAGGACAGGTCGTAGGACTCGAGCCTGGGATGCGAGGCGATGGCCAGCGCGATGGGCGCGACCGCCATTTCGACTGTGATGCGGTCGCTTTCGATGTGATGCAGCATCCGGTCGATGTCGAACCGGGTATGCAGCCGCACGCAGGTACCCGTGCGCAGCGCCGTGACAATGTTGAGCAGCCCGAGGATGTGCGAAGGCGGCGTGGCGATTTGAATCCGATCGCGCGGCGTCAGCCGCAGCGCTTCGCGCCAGTGCCGCACGGCCTCATCCAGCGCCGCGTGGGTGTGCCGGACCGCCTTGGGCAGCCCCGTGGTGCCGGAGCTGAACACCAGCACCGCGTCGGACCGGGGCGGTGGCGGGCCGGCCATCGGTTCTCCCGGCCCGGTCGGTTCGTCGAGGTGCAGCATCGGCATGGCGCCGGCCAGTACGGGATGGTCCCCGACGGCGTGGGCGGGATCGGTCAGCGCGAGCGCGTGGTCGACCTCGTCACGCTTGTATGCCGGGCTGATGAGTACCGCCGTTGCGGCCAGCCGCCAGATCCCAAGCAAAGCGGCGACGAATTCCGGGCGGTTGGACGCCATCAGAGCGACCCGCTGACCGGCTGAGACACCCTTTTTTGCCAGGGTCGCGGCCCAGCCGTCGGCCAGCGCGTCGAGCTGGGGCAGGCTCAGTCGCCGCTCCTCGAACACGACCGCGGCCGGCTCGGTCACGTCCCGTCCTTCCCTGACAGGCCGGGCCGACCTGACATCCGCGCAAACTTGAGAAGATCCTATCGCTCTGTGAGAATAGTATTCTCTATAGTGAAGAATGCAAGTACGGGAGGGGGCGGTGGCAGTGACAGTCGCCCGAAGCATCGAGGAGACCCCACGGGTGACAAATCCGTCAAACGGCTCCGAGGCGGGCACGGTGACCATCCACATGGACCGGAAGAAGGTCTCGGTGCCGCTGGTCCCCGGCGAAACGCTATTGCAGAGCGCGCGGCGGGCCGGACTGGAACCGCCGTTCAGTTGCGAGGCGGGCAACTGCGGCACGTGCATGGCCAAGCTCGAAGAAGGCCATGCCACCATGCGGGTCAACGACGCTCTTGAAGAAGACGAGGTCGCCGAGGGCTACATTCTGACGTGCCAGGGCGTGCCGGACACGGTTTCGGTAACGGTGCGTTACGAATAGCAGCCCGAAGAGAGGTGACGGCGATGGCCAAGGGAATCATGTACGTCGAAAGTCGGCCCAGTTCGCCCGATCGCGAACAGGAGTACAACACCTGGTACGACGAAGTCCACATACCCGAACTGCTGGCGCTCGACGGAATCGTCGCCGCTCGCCGGCTGCGCCCGATTGACGGGCAGGGTCCCTATGTCGCCATCTACGAACTCGAAGGCGACGATCTGCAGGCCATCTTGGACAACATGATCGCCAACGCCGGCCAGCTGCACATGTCCGATGCGTTGCTGTTAGATCCCGCGCCCATCCCCCGATTGCTCAAGACGACCAGCGAGCAGAGCCGCTGAGTCTGCATGAATGTCGATGACCTGATCCTGGTGAGCATTGACGACCACGTCGTCGAGCCGCCGGACTTTTTCCTGCGCCACGTGCCCGCCAAATACAAGGCAGAGGCCCCGATCGTCGTGGTCGACGACAAGGGCGTCGACCAGTGGATGTACCAGGGCAGGCCGCAGGGTGTGAGCGGGCTCAACGCGGTGGTGTCGTGGCCGCCCGAAGAATGGGGGCGCGACCCGGCCGGTTTCGCCGAAATGCGCCCGGGCGTCTACGACGTCCATGAACGCGTCCGGGATATGAACCGCAACGGCATCCTGGCCTCGATGTGCTTCCCCACCTTCACCGGCTTCTCCGCGCGCCACCTCAACATGCACCGCGAGGAGGCGACCCTGGTGATGGTCTCGGCATACAACGACTGGCACATCGACGAGTGGGCCGGCTCCTACCCGGATCGGTTCATTCCGATCGCCATCCTGCCGACGTGGAACCCGGAGGCGATGTGTGCCGAAATCCGCCGGGTGGCGGCCAAGGGCTGCCGGGCGGTGACCATGCCGGAACTGCCGCACCTGGAAGGACTTCCGAGCTATCACGACGACGAGTACTGGGGACCGGTGTTCCGCACCCTGTCCGAGCAGAACGTGGTGATGTGCCTGCACATCGGCACCGGATTCGGGGCTATCAGCATGGCCCCCGACGCGCCGATCGACAACTTGATCATCCTGGCCACCCAGGTCTCGGCGATGTGCGCGCAGGACCTGCTCTGGGGGCCCGCCATGCGCAAGTACCCCGACCTGAAGTTCGCGTTCTCCGAAGGCGGCATCGGCTGGATCCCCTTCTATCTGGACCGCAGCGACCGCCACTACACCAATCAGAAATGGCTGCGCCGCGACTTCGGGGACAAGCTGCCCAGCGAGGTCTTCCGCGAACACTCGCTGGCCTGCTATGTCACCGACAAGACGTCGTTGAAGCTGCGTCACGAGATCGGCATCGACATCATCGCCTGGGAGTGTGACTACCCGCACTCGGACTGCTTCTGGCCGGACGCGCCCGAGCAGGTGCTGGCCGAGCTGAATGCCGCCGGCGCCGACGACAACGACATCAACAAGATCACCTGGGGCAACGCCTGCCGGTTCTTCACTTGGGATCCCTTCGCGCGAACCCCTCGCGACAGGGCGACCGTGAAAGCCTTGCGCGCCAATGCGGTTGACGTGGACGTGTCGATTCGGTCACGCGCCGAATGGGCCCGGCGCTATCAGGAGAAGCAACTCGCCAAGCTGCCGTAGCAGGGCGGCTACCCACGCGCAGGTGACGCCGAGTGTGCGGCTAGCTTCACACTCGCGCGGTGGCGGCCTTTTTGGTTCAGGGCAGCGGCGCGCTGCCAGGCGGGGGTGCGAGGCCCCAGGTCTGGAAGGCCATGGCCAACATGGCGTATGTGCCGACGACGAAGATCAATTCCATTGCGGCGTGGGTATCGAGTATGGCGACCAGCCGCTCCCACGTCCCGCCGTCAACACGGCCGCCGGCGAGCATTTCGTCGGTTGCTTGCAGGACAAGCAAGTCGGCACCGGAGAACCCCGCGTTGCCTTCGGCGAGCCTCGCGATGTCCTCCTCCGGGACACCGCTGTCGATGGCAAGTCTGGCGTGCTCGCCCCAGAAGAAGGCCGAGCGGCGATTGTTGGCGACACGAAGGATCGCCAACTCACGTAGGCGCGGCGACAGCTCGCCGCGCCGCAACAGGAAGCCGTTGAAAGTCAGGAAGGCTTGAGCCATCGCGGGATGGCGGGCGAGCAGCCCGATGATGTCGAATTTCAACGGGTCCATGGCGTGACCCGACCCGGCACGCGGAACCCTGTCCCCCGGAATGCCCAGCAGCACACCGAAAGCCGAATACTCGGCATCCCCCCACTGGTCGGCGGCCAGGGGCGTCAGCGTTTGCCGCAGGCCGCTGTCCTCGTCGGTCATGTTCTCCGCCCTCCGTTGACGCCGATGACTTGTCCGGTGATGTACGACGATTCGTCTTGACAGAGGAACACCGCCGCGTTGGCGATATCCTCCGGCCGGCCGGCCCGGCGCACTGGCGTGATGCTCGCGAAGTGCTCCAGGCTAGCGGTAAACCTGCCCTCGGCGATCGCCTTCTCGAGCATCGGTGTCACCACCATGCCGGGCGGAATCGTGTTGACGGTGATGCCCTTCGGGCCTAGTTCCAAGGCCAAACTCTTCGTCAGCCCAATCACACCGGCCTTGGAGCTGACGTAGGCAGCCATCCGGGCCTGACCGCCCTGGGCGCTGGACGACGAGATGTTGACGATGCGGCCCCATCGAGCGTCGACCATATCGGGCAGCACCTCCTGCGTGCAGATGAACGGGCCACGCAGGTTCACCGCCATGACGCGGTCCCACTGCTCGTCCGAGATCTCCGCGAACTTGCCGAATTGCTCAATGCCGGCGTTGTTCACCAGGATCAGCACCGGCCCAAGCTCGGTGCGGACCTTGGACACCGCGGACTCGACCTGCGCGCGGTCGGACACGTCGACGACGTAGCCTCTGACGTCGGCGCCGTTTCGATTCAGCCGAGCCGCTTGCGTCTGCACCGACTCGGCGGCGACGTCGAACATCGCAACCTTGGTTCCGCGCGCGGCGAGTGCCTCCGTGATGGCCAAGCCCAGTCCCATGGCCCCGCCGGTCACGATTGCGGTTGTCCCCTGAAACGGCATCGCACTACTCGAATCGGATGTGCAGCCGGGTGAGCCCCCGCAATATGAACGTGGGCAAGTACCGGTACCGGCGGTCGCCGGGAGGGCCGTGCTTTTCCTCGTCGATGCGAATGTGCTTGGTGCGGGCGAGCATTCGCTCCAGACTGACCCGTGCCTCGGTGCGTGCCAGCGGCGCTCCGGGACAGGCATGCGGACCGCGGCCGAACGCGACATGACTGCGCGCGTTAGGACGGTGGATGTCGAACACGTCGGGCTCGGGGAATTTGCGGGGGTCACGGTTGAGCGCCGCATTGACGAGCATCACGGTGGTGCCCGCCGGAAGGTCGACCCCGCCGACAGCCACCGGGCACTTGGACAAACGAAAGTCACCGCGGACCGGACTCTCGTAGCGCAAGGCCTCCTCGATGAAATCGGGAACGAGTTCGCGGTTGGCCCGTAACTTGTCTTGCAGTTGCGCGCTTTCGGCGATCATCATCGCTGCGGCGCTGAGCAGGCGCACCGTCGTTTCCTGCCCGGCCGCGAACAGATTGGCCTACGCGCACCGCGTCTATCACTTCCGGCGTGCTGCCGTCCGGGAAGGTGGCGGACGCGACCCCGGTCAGCACGTCGCCGCGCGGATTTCGCCGCCTGTCCTCGATGTAGGCGGTGAACTTGCCATAGAGGTATTCCAGCGGGGAACGACGCATGGTGTCACCCTCGCTGCTACCGATCGTGCCCGCTTCGGTGAGCAGCGCGGCACGGAATTCCTCGTGATCCGACTCGGGAACACCCAGCAAGTCCGCGATCACCAGCATCGCGAATGGGGAGGCGAAATCCCCGATGAATTCGCACCGTTCGCCGCTCAGAGCGAAGTCCAGCTGACGATCGGCGAGGCGCCACATGAACTCTTCGTTTTCCTTGAGCCGCTTGGGAGTGATCATCCGGGACAGCAACGCGCGGTGCGCCGTGTGCACCGGTGGATCGAAGGTGGGCAACTGGTCGTTGAACGGCAATTCGCCACGCCGCGCCGCGATCAGCTCGCCGATGTCGTCGTCACCCCGGTCGTCCAGCGGCACAGGGAACCCGGGGAACGGGCCCGTCACCGAGATGCATGACGAGAACCTCTTGGTGTCGTTGTAGATCGCGACGCCCTCGTCGTATCCGGTGACCATCACCACGTCGTGGTGTTGCTCGCGCCGCAGCGGACAATCCTCGCGCATCGCGGCGAGATAGCCGTATGGATCGGCCAGCAATTCGTTGTCGGTGAAGAAGTCCCTCGTGTCGATGTCGTCGGCCTTCACTGCGGCAGTTCCACTCCCTCAAAGCTTTTGAACATCTCCGGTTGCGGCGGCGTCATCTGCAGGTAGAGGTCGATGTGCCGAATCCTGTCATCGTCGGTGAACTCGTATACCGACAGCGAATTGACCACGCTGCTGAAATCGCCTACTTCGCTGCGCTCCTCCAGCTCGAGGAACACCCGGCCGCCGGACTCCGTGATGTGTTTGAACGAGCACTCCCACTTCGACGACGTCGCCCAGTTGGTGAGGAATTCGACATAGTCCGGCCAGTTCATCACCTCTTTGAAGGCGCCGACTCGTTCGAACTCGCCGACGGCGACCAGTTCAGCCAGCGGCCCCCAACTGTCTGCCGAGAACCCCGGCTTCTTCGCCTCGTCGACAAGACGTTTCGTGACTTTGCAGTACTGCAGTACCGCGCGCGGTCGACCGGTGTGCGCGCCAATGACGTCCTCGACCTTGAGCAACACCTTCACACCGACACCCCGGCCTTCGCCAGGCAACGTTCGAGCGCCTCGACGTACTCCCCGGTGCCGTGGAAAGGACCATGCACTCCGATGGCGACGTCCAAGAAGGCGTTGTATTCGTCATTGACGTGGGTCTCCCAGCGCGTCAACTCCCCCACCTCGTTGGTCTCGATGAAGCTGTATGAGTAGAAGCCCATCCGGACACCGTCCTTGGTGTGGCCTTCCCATCGGGTCTTCATCACCACACCGTTTTCGGCCGGCCAGTATTTGAAGTCGGCGGGTTTCCAGTCCGGGAAGGTCAGCGAGTAGGCCTTGGCCTCCATCGTCGACGCGCGTGCGGTGTCCTCGGGGAACTCACTGAACTTGAACACCTGATCGCCGGTGAAATACGGCGATACGTAGATGCCGTCGACGGCGAATTTCCAAGCGTCGGCGAATGCTTCGCCGTCCTGGACTCCCTGGCGCAGGTAGGCGTCGCGGTAAGCCTCGGCCATCCGGCGGTGGTGGGCGATGCGTTCGTCGATGTTCATTGGACTTCCTCCCGGTTCACCGCACCATTGGCCATGTAGCGATCCACCACGGAGTGGTAGTGGCCGATGACGACTTCCTCTCTGACCAGCGACATGTGGTCGAGTCTGCTGTTGCGCAGTCCGAGTTGCTGTCGTGGCATCTGCTCGTAATCCTGTTGCAGCGCTTCGAAGTACTTGTAGCTGCCGGGCTCCTCGACTTCGGTCAGCGGGACCCTGAAGGCGTCACGGTGTTCCTGCGGCAGGTACATGTAACTGCTGACGTGCCAGATGCACCGGTTCGGGTCGCCGTCCGGATGGGGCACCGCCATGATGACGTGACATTCGCCGGCGCGGATCGTCATGAAGTAGTTGGGGAACAGCACCCAGCCCTGGTTGTCGCTCATCTGGTCGTCGGTAAGGCCACTGACGTCGAGACCCATGCCGGTCAGGGTGTCGCGGGTCGCCCGCTGAAGCAGCTTGCGCGCGGTGACGCCCTCAGGAAACTCGACCGAGCCGTCCGGCGCGCGGTATTCGTCGACCAGCTCCTGGAAGCGCGGGATGACCGCGACGGTCGAAGGAAAGGTGTCAGGCAGGTTCAGAATGCCCTCGATCTGCTTCTCTGCACTGGCACCCTTCACTTCGAACGGAGCAACCGCGACGCTGTGGTTTTCGAAGAACCGGTATCGGGCCGTCGTCGGATCGATCACGAGCACGGTGAGGAGTTGCGGGTGGATGCCGTTGATGTGGTAGCCCTCTTCGAAGGCGTCCATGACGACCTTCCAGTTGCACTCCAGGGGCTCTCGGACATTCATCACGGTGACCATGTCGTTGAGGTGGTATGGGGTGAGCAGTTCAATGACGTCGGGGCCAAGGAAGTCGCTGAGCGGCTGAGCATCTGGGTCCGGGTTGACGAAGATGAATCCACCGAAGGTGTCGACCGGCACTTCCAGGAGGGAGTTTTCGTTCTTGTCGATCGGGCCGGCGAGGTTCTCCCGCAGCATCCCGCGCAGCTTGCCATCCAGGTCGTATGACCAAAGGTGGTACTGGCACAGGAAGCCGCGCTTGGCGTTCCCGGCGGCGGCGTTGCACAGGATGTTTCCGCGATGACGACAGGCGTTGACGAATCCGCGCAGTTTCTCGTCCTTGCCGCGGACGATCACGAACGATTGGTTGAGGATCCGATATTGCTTCCAGTCACCCGCGTTCGGAAGCTCGTCGACTCGCCCGGCGATCTGCCATACCCGCATCCAGATGCGTTCGTGCTCCTGCTGGGCGTAGTCGCGCGACGTGTAACGGTCGGTCGAGATGGACATGTTGAAGGCTTCGAGGTCGTGTTGGTGGAGCCCCACACCTGCGTCGCGCTCCACCCACTGCCCCGGTCGTGTCACTTGGCTCATGCCGATCTCCTCATCGTGGCGACAGTCGGACGCGAGCGGACTGCGGCACGGCGTCCTGTGACGGGTGTCACCATATACATCACTGTATTAGATATACAAAAGTGTATTAAAGTGGCTCATGTCACACGTCGGGGCTCGCACCCCGCGGCCACTCGATCGAGACGTGGCGGCGGTAGGAGGGTGTTCCGGATCGTGGACGAGCGGTCAATACTGTTGTGCAACAGATCTTTTAGGTAGACCGCGCGGTATAAAAGGGCCGCAGGCGTGCTGCCGTGTGGGAGGATGAGCGGGTGGCGGAACGGTGGACGAGGGAACGACGCCTCGAACACACCCGCGGCCTGCTGTTGGATGCCGCGGAGGAGATCTTCGCGCGCAAGGGCCTGAGCGGCGCCGCGCTCGAGGACATCGCCGACGCGGCCGGATACACGCGCGGCGCGATCTACTCCCACTTCGGCGCGAAGGAAGAGTTGTTCCTTGCGGTCACTGACCGTCAACGGCAGCGGTTTCTCGACGGCTTCACCGAGGTCATCCAGTCCTTCCATCGGCTCGGCGACATCGATATCGACGAACTCGCCGAGCGGTGGAGCCAAGCCAGCAACGACCCGAACCGTGCCGCGCTCAACTACGAACTCACGTTGTTCTTGCTGCGAAGCCCGGAGGCCCGCGACCGGCTCGCCGCACAGCGATTGGAGACCGTCCGCTCGCTGGCCGATTTCATCGCCAAAAACGTAGCCAGACTGGGGGCGTCGCTCACGATGCCGGCCGATGCGCTGGCCCGCGTCATCCTTGCCGTCAACGACGGCGTCACCCTCGGCAGCCAACTCGACGGAGTGAATCTCTACCGCCCGTATCTGCAGCTGGTGGTGTCGGCGGTTGTGCCCGCCGGTGACTCGTCGTAACTAGAGTTCGGCCAGCGCGGGGCCCAGCTGTTCGAGTTGTTCGATGCTCGTGGCGAACTCGCCACCGATGGGCGGTAGCAGCGTGACGTGGTCCGCGCCCGCAGTCAGGTGCTCGTAGGCGCTGGCCGCGATATCCGCCGGATCGCCGTGAGCGACAAGCGCATTGACCAGCCGGTCGCTCACCCCTTCGATGTCGCCGGCCGAGTAACCGAGCTCCGCCAGCCGAGCCGCATAAGAGGGCGCGCCGAGCCGGGCCGACACCGCCTCCCGCGCGGCCTGGCTGTCGCGGGCCACAGACATCCCGACGACCAGAAGCTTGCCCGGTCCGAGCAACCGCCGGGCCCGCGCGGTGAAAACCGGTGGCAGTCCAGCCGGAAACGCCCCATCGGCGAGTTCGCCCGCCAGCGCAAGCATTTTCGGGCCGTTCGCGGCGACGATGCGGGCGTAAGTCGCATCGGGTGCCGGTGGCCAGGTCGGGCGGTACATCCGGTCCAGGTAGTCGCGCATCGTGACCAGCGCGCTGCCGAACTGTTGGCCGACGCTGGTTGCCTGCTGGGGATAACCCACGCCGAGTCCGAGCACGATGCGGCCCGGATACGCCTGTGCCAGTTGGGCGGCCGCGGAATGCATGGTCTGGGCCGCCCGAGCCCAGATGTTGGCGATACAGGTGCCGAACACCACCCGCTCACTGTCGGCCAGCAGTGTGGCGAGTTGTACCAAGGCGTCCTTACCGATGACCTCGTTGGTCCATACGGTGCGGTATCCGGCCCGCTCCAGCCGGCCAACCGCCTCTCGTTGCATCTCAATGGACGGCGAGCTGGTGAATGAGGCCGGCAAGCAAACGCCCATCGGCCCCAGCACCTTTCGTGCTTCATCGACCACAAATCCAGCCACGGCGTCGCTCACTCGCCGAAGTAATGGCCGGCGTCGAGGTCCTCGATCAACCCTGCGTGCTCGGGGTGCCAGTCGAGCACCTTCTGCGTCAGTGCATTCGACGTCGGGTTGTCCAAGGCGGCGAAAAGCGCGAGGAACCCGAAATGGCCGGCTTCTTCGGCCGGAATGCTCACTGCGGGCAGACCCAGATGACGGCCGATCACGGCGGCGATGTCGCGGAGCGACACACCCTCATCGGCCACCCCGTGCAAACGCGTTCCCGCGGGCGCGTTTTCGAGAGCCAGCCGGTAGAGGTGCGCGGCGTCGAGCGTGTGCACCGCGGGCCAGCGGTTGGCGCCGTCACCGATGTAGCCCGACACCCCGGTGTCGCGGGCGGTGTCGATCAGGTGGTTGGTGAAGCCGTGATGATCCAAGTTGCTGTGCACCAGCGGGGATAGGCGAACGACCGACGATCGCACACCGCGTTCGGCCAGCGCGATCACGGCGTTCTCCGAGTCGGCCCGCGGTCCGCCGGGCACCGTGTCCTGTTCGGTTCCGAGTCCGCCCTGCCCCAAGAGCGAGAGCAGGAGCGTCCCCGACGTGCTGACCAACGGCCGGTCGGACCCCACAAGTTCTTCGCCTATCGCTTGCACGGCGCGGAGATCCGTCTCGGCGGCGGCCGCGAAGTCGTCGAAATCGTGCCGGAAGGCGAGGTGGATGACACCGTCGGACGCAGCAGCGGCGGCCCGCAGGCCGTCGGGGTCGTCGAGGTCGCCCCGGTGCACGCCGACGCCCTTGGCCACGAGCGCCGCGGCGGACTCGTCGGAGCGGGCCAGGCCGGTGACGTGATGCCCGGCCTTCAAGAGTTCGTCGACGACTGCCGAACCGATGTGTCCGGTCGCGCCGGTCACAAAGACATGCATGGGTGGTCCCTTCACTTGCGTTGACTTTCGCGGTATCCAGTCAATGACCAAGCCGGGCCAGACGTCCAAGACCTATTCCGGATGGCGCGATACCAAAGACGCATCACGGCACTTCAGCCGGTAAACCAGAGCGCGGAGCGGGCTTCTTGACGGTTACACTGTTCGGCATGACCGAATCTGCATCGCAGGTGATCGACCTGGACCTGCGACTGGTCGGATACTTCGTGGTCGTGGCCGAGCAGCGGCACTTCGGTCGTGCCGCGAACGCGCTGCGAGTCGCGCAGCCGTCGCTGAGCAGGCAGATCCGCCGCCTCGAGCAGCAGCTCGGGGTCCGGCTGCTCGATCGCACACCGCAGGGCACTGGGCTCACGGGGGCCGGCGAGGTGTTCCTGCCCAGGGCCAAGGCGCTGCTGCGCTCGGCCGCGCAAGCGGCCGCGCAGGCCCGGGCCGCCGCCGAACCGAGCCGCATCACGATCGGGTACACGACGGGCATGATCGTCACTCCGGCGGTGCGCGAGATGCGCCGCGAGCACCCGGACGCTGAAGTGCAAGTCTCACACCTGAATTGGGGCGAGGCCCTTGATGCCTTGCTCGGCCATCGGGTGGACGCGGTAGTAACCCGGCTACCGTTTCCGACCGACGGGCTGCACGTGACTATCCTCTACGACGAGCCGCGAGTGCTGGCGCTATCCGTCGACCACCCCCTTGCGGGCCGGGATTTCGTGACACTCGACGACATCGCCGACGAGCCCATGCCGCGCGTGCGGAACTCCGACCCGGCGTGGAGTGCCTATTGGCGGATCGATCCTAGGCCCGGCGGTCGGCGCGCGCCCGATGGACCATTCATCGACGCACTCGAGGACAAGTTCGAAGTCATCGCCTCCGGGCAGGCGGTTGCCATCACGGCCGGCTTCCACGGCAGTGCCCTGCGGCCCGACATCACGACGGTCCCGCTGCAAGGCGTCGAGCCCTGCCATGTGGTTTTGGCGACTCGTGCCGGGGACCGCGGCCGGTTGGTAGCGGCCTTCCGCAAGCTCGCCGAGGCGCACCTCACGGGCCCGGTCAAGGCGTAGTCGCCGCCGGCAGGCTCCGGAGCGGCCTATTCGCTCAGCTCAGGCGGTGGCCGGTACTCGGGCTCGTAACCCGAAACGTGGATCGGACTCCCGACGAGGCGGAAATCGCCCGCAGCCACAACGATTTCGGGGGTCGCTTCTAGCGCCTCGGGCAGCGTCCTGACCGCAGCCGCCGGTACCCCCAGTGGACGCAGCCTACGTTCCCAATCGGCGGCGGTGTCGGTCGCCAGCATTGCGGTGACCACCGCGAGCACCTCGTCACGGCGGGACACCCGTTCGGCCATCGTCTCGAAGCCGCCGATACCCGCCTCGGTCGCGAACGATTTCCAGAAGCCGTCGTGCGTGATGAACAGCGCCAGATACCCGTCGGCGGTCGGGAAGAGTTGCGCCGGAACATAATACGAATGGGCACCGTAGGGCCTTCGCTGTGGTTCGACACCCTCGTTGAGGTAGGCGGAGGCGTGATAGTTGAGCTGCGACAGCATGACGTCGCGCAGCGAGACGTCCACTTGCCCGCCGGTGCCGGAGACGATTTTGGCCAACAGTCCCAGGGCCGCAGACATTCCGGTGGAGTTGTCGGCCGAGGAGTAACCGGGCAGCGTCGGCGGGCCATCCGGGTCACCGGTCAGTGCGGCGATCCCGAAGCCCGCCTGCACCACGTAGTCGAAAGCGGGATCGTCGCCGCCGTGCAGGCCGAACCCCGTGATCGCCACGCAGACGATCCGCTCGTTGTACCGGCCCAGCTGCTCATAGGTCAAGCCCAGCCGGCGGATCGCCGACGGCTTCAGGTTCACCAGCAGCGCATGGGATTCCGCTACCAGCTCACCCAGCCGTTGCTGTCCCATTTCGGAGTTGAGGTCCAGACAGATGCTGGCTTTGTTGCGGTTGAGGCTGGCGAAATAGCTGGGCCCTACCCCGCGCGAGATCTCCCCGCCGCGGGGCTCGATCTTGGTGACCTCGGCGCCCAGGTCGGCGAGCAACATCGTGGCGTACGGGCCCGCCAGCATGGTACCGACCTCGAGGATGCGTATCCCCTCGAGCGGTGCGGCGGATGTCGGCGTCAACGCAATTCCGTTGCGAGCGAGGCTATCATCTCGCGTGTCCGCCGTTTGGAGGCGACGAGCTCGTCACGGTTGTCGCCGATGGGCAGCAGCCGCACCGACAGATCGGTGACGCCGGCATCGGCGAAACGGCGCATCCGGGTAAGAATTGCCTCCGGGTCGCCGGCCGCGCACAGATCGCCGACATCGCGGGCGTCGCCGCGTTCGAGCAGGCGCTGGTAGTTGGGCGACACCTCGGCCTCGCCCAAGATGCGGTTTGCCCGCTCCTTGGCTTCGTCGACTTGCCCAGGCGCGCAGAGGCATACCGGGATGCCCGCGACGATTCGCGGTGCGGGCCGCCCGGCATCCGCGGCGGCCTTGGTGATCTTGGGTGCGATGTGGTCACCGATGGCCCGCTCGTCGGCCATCCACAACACGGTGCCGTCGGCGAGTTCACCGGCGATCTGCAGCATCACCGGCCCCAACGCAGCGACCAGAACCGGCATCGGGGTATCGGCCCCGATCGCCAGCGGATTGTGCACCGTGAACGAATCATTTTCGACGTCAACCGGTCCCGGTCCGGCGATTGCGGCGTTGAGCACCTGCAGGTAGTCGCGGGTGTAGGCGGCCGGCTTCTCATACGGGAGGCCGAGCATGTCCCGGATGATCCAGTGGTGCGACGGTCCGATACCCAGCGCCAACCGTCCGCCGGCCACGGCGTGCGTCGAGAGCGCTTGGCGGGCAAGGGCGATCGGATGCTGGGCCTGCAGCGGCACCACCGCGGTGCCCAGCTCGATGCGCGAGCTGTGCGCGGCCATCAGCGACACCATGGTCAGGCAGTCGAAGTCGTCGGGCACCTGCGGCATCCATGCGGTGTCCAGGCCCGCGGATTCGGCCCATTCGATGTCCGAGGCCAGCTTGTCCACCTTGCGGGCCATGTCGCCACGTTCGGCGCCGATCATTACTCCGACGCGCACTGATCCTCCACAACGGGTTCGGGGGTGCCGGTCAATGCGCGGATCTCACGCACGAGGACATCGAGCGATGTCCCGGTCGGGAATACCGCGGCGGCACCGGTGGCAAGCAGCTTGGGCACGTCGGCGTGCGGGATCGTTCCCCCGACCACGACCGCGATGTCCGCGGCGTCGGCGGCACGCAGTGCCTCGACGGTGCGCGCGGTGAGCGCCAGGTGAGCACCGGACAGGATGCTCAGGCCGACGACCGCCACGTCCTCCTGTACGGCGATCGAAGCGATGTCCTCGATGCGCTGCCGGATGCCGGTGTAGATCACCTCGAAGCCGGCATCGCGCAGCGTGCGGGCGACGATCTTGGCGCCGCGGTCGTGTCCGTCCAGGCCCGGCTTGGCGACCAGAATCCGGGCGGCCACTAGAACACCACCGGTTGCTGGAATTCGCCCCACACCGCCTTGAGCGCGGAGACCATTTCACCGACCGTGCAGTATGCGTTGGCGCAGTCGACCAGCCTGTGCATCAGATTGTCGTCTCCTTCGGCGGCCCGCGATAGTGCCGCGAGACTGGATTTGACAGCGGCCGAATCCCTTTCGGCCTTCACCTTCGAGAGTCGCTTGAGCTGGAGATCGCGGCCCTCGGCGTCCAGTTCGTACGTCACGACATCCGGTTCGGGCTCCTCGGTGACGAACCGGTTGACCCCGACGACGGGCCGGGCACCGGATTCGATGTCCTGATGCACCCGGTAGGCCTCGTCGGCGATCAGGCCCTGCAGGTAGCCGTCCTCGATGGCATGGACCATTCCGCCGTGCCGCTCCAGGTCATCCATGATCTCGATGATGCGAGCCTCGGTGGCGTCGGTCAGCGCCTCGACAAAGTAGGAGCCGCCGAGCGGGTCCGCGACGCTGGCCACGCCGGTCTCGTGGGCCAGGATCTGCTGGGTGCGCAGAGCCAGTGTCGTGGTTTCCTCGGTGGGCAAGGCGAACGGCTCATCCCAGGCCGCGGTGAACATCGACTGGACGCCGCCCAGCACCGCGGCCATCGCCTCGTAGGCCACCCGAACGATGTTGTTGTGGGCCTGCGGCGCGTACAGCGATGCGCCACCACACACGCAGCCGAAGCGGAACATCGCCGCCTTGGCCGTCGTCGCCCCGTAACGGTCCTGCACGATCGTTGCCCAACGCCTCCGCCCCGCTCGGTATTTGGCGATCTCCTCGAAGAAGTCCCCATGGGTGTAGAAGAAGAACGAGATCTGCGGTGCGAACTGGTCGATGGTCATCCGGCCGCGTTCCACCACGGTGTCGCAGTAGGTCACCCCGTCGGCCAGGGTGAACGCCATCTCTTGCACCGCGTTGGCCCCAGCGTCGCGAAAGTGCGCGCCCGCCACCGAAATCGCGTTGAATCGCGGCACCTCGGCCGCGCAGAATTCGATGGTGTCGGCAATCAGCCGCAGCGACGGCTCCGGCGGCCAAATCCACGTGCCGCGGGACGCGTACTCCTTGAGGATGTCGTTCTGGATGGTCCCGGTGAGCTTCGCCCGCGGTATCCCTTTTTTCTCGGCCGCGGCGACGTAGAACGCCAGCAGGATCGCCGCCGTCCCGTTGATCGTCATGCTCGTGCTGAGCTTGTCCAACGGAATGCCGTCGAACAGGATCTCGAAGTCGGCCAGGGTATCCACCGCGACGCCGACCCGGCCGACCTCCTCGCCGAACTCGGGATCGTCGGAGTCGTATCCGCACTGCGTCGGCAGGTCCAGCGCGACCGACAGCCCGGTCCCGCCTTGCTCCAGCAGGTAGCGGTACCGGCGGTTGGATTCCTCGGCGGTGCCGAATCCCGAGTACTGCCTGAAGGTCCAGAGCTTGCCGCGGTAGCCGGACGCGAAGTTACCCCGGGTGAACGGGAACTCACCGGGCGCCGGAGGCGACGCCTTAACGTCCCCCGGGCCGTACACCGGCGCAAGCGGAATGCCGGATGGTGTCTGAGCAGCGTTATCCATCGATGAATAACGTACTTGCAAAAAAAGAGAATGCCAATACCACATACCTGAGCTGGGGAAACAAGCGCAGATCGGCGGTGTTCCGGGGCCCCGATCGGGCTTTGACCCGCCTATGGCCGGCAGAGAATTTCGCCGTGTGGGATCGACAGCCAGCCATCGGGCGCCGCGGCCCATGCGCGCCACGCCGCGGAGATCTCCTCGAGTTGCGCCGCCGTGGCCAGAGCCAGATCCAGCAGGTCTTGCGCGACCCGCGAGTGCAGTATCCGATCGGCCCACATGCCACCCCACCATTCGCGCGTCGCCGGCGTCGCGTAGCACCACACGCTGCCCGTCGGCGTCACGTCGGCGAAGCCCGCCTGCTGGGCCCAAGACAGCAACCGCCGCCCCGCATCGGGTTCGCCGCGGTTCGCACGAGCGGCGCGCTGGTACAGCTCGCGCCACAGCTCCAGCGCCGGCAACTGCGGGAACCAGATGAATCCCGCGTAGTCGGCGTCCCGGACCGCCACGACACCGCCGGGTGCGCACACCCGTTTCATCTCCCGCAGTGCCCCTACCGGGTCGGCGATATGTTGCAGCACCTGGTGTGCGTGCACGATGTCGAATGCGCCGTCCGGAAAGTCGAGCCGGTGCACGTCGGCGGTCGCGAACGACACGTTCGACAGGCCACGCTGCTGGACCTCGGTGCGGGCGACATCAAGCACGTCGGCCGACTGGTCGACGGCCGTCACCTGTCCCGGTGCGACGCGGGCGGCCAGGTCAGCGGTGATCGTCCCGGGCCCGCAGCCGATATCCAGCACCGACGAGCCGGACTTCAGGTGGGGCAGCAGGTACGCCGCCGAGTCCTCCGCGGTGCGCCGCTGGTGGCTGCGGAGCACCGACTCGTGGTGCCCGTGGGTGTAGGTGGCCCCGCGTTCGTCGGTCATGCCTGAAGCGTAGCCGGTAATCCATAATATGGAACCACTATCTCACGATATGAGACTAATCCACTGGAACGTTGAGGATCGGGCGGTCGACCGCGGCGCCGGGACCATCGAAGTGCCACCACTCCCCGGAGTACGGGGCGAGCCCGCCGTACTTCATGGCGTCCCGCAGCGCCGCCCGGTTCGCCTGCGCGTCTGTGCTGACCCCCTGAGTTGCGAAAGCGTTTGCGCGCGAAGAGAAATCATCGAAGTCGGTGCCCATGTCGGCCAAGCAGAGCCCGTCCGCGTGCAGCCCGGACGCGCAAGGCTGCTGAGTCGTCGTCAACGTCACGTCGACTGAGCGCCCCGACTCGTGGCTGTGCGCATACTGCCCGGGCCGGGCGACCCACGCCGGGTTGGGCACGACGTTGAACATCTTGACCTGGACGTCGTGGGGCCGGTAGCAGTCCCAGAACACGAGCAGGTGCCCCTGCGGGCGCAGCGCCGTGGCGGCCGCCGCCAGCCCGGGGGCCATCGATTGATGCACCAGGCATCGGGCGTCGGAGGGGTACAGCTGTGTGTGCGTGAAGTTGTTGGTCGTCGCGTAGCGCAGGTCGATGACGGCGTCCGAGACGACGCTGCGGACGTCGACGAATCCCGCCGCGCGCGCCGCATCGCTTACCGGCGGGACATCGGGACTCGCGTGGGCGGTCCCCATCCCGGAGACCGCGACCGCTAGCGCAAGGGCGGAGCGCAAGTGACGCATCTGGTCATTGTCGCGGTTGGCCGCGCCGAGTCGCGTTATCTGCTAGGAGATGTCGCCCTCGACGTAGCGTTGCAAGTTCGGCGCCATCGCCGCCACCACCTCGTCCTCGGGCATCGACGCGATCGGCTCCATCCTCCAGACGTAGCGCAATAATGCGAAGCCGATCAGCTGGGTGGCGATCAAGCCGCTGCGCCGCAATCGTTCGTCCTCGTCTGCGCCCAGCGTGGAACCGCCGATCAGTCCGCGTTCGACGATCAGCCGCAGCTTGTCTCGGGTCTTGTCTTCATGGGCGGCGGTCAGCACCACCGCCCGCAGGATCGGCCCGACTTCCTCATCGGTCCAGGTGTCCAGCACGGTGCGGATCAATTGCCGACCCAGGTCGGCCTTGGGCGTCGCCCACGTCGCGGCCACCGCATCGAGCCACTTCTGCGGCGGCGTGGTGGCGGCATCGAGCAAACCCTCCTTGGAGCCGAAATAGTGATAGATCAGCGCCGGGTCGACGTCCGCGGTCCGGGCGACGGCACGGATGGCCGTGCCGGCCCAGCCATGTTCGGCGAATTCGTCGCGGGCAGCGGCCAGGATGCGCGCCGCCAGCACGCCGCGCTCGTCGCGCGGGCCGGGGGTGATCGATCGCTGCGGCACCGTCCCACCATACCCGAAGTTTCATCTTGCGTTGAGACTAGTTTCAACGTAGCGTGAAACTATGACCACGCTCAACGGCCCGCAGACCACCGGTCGGGAATACCGGAACCTCAGCGAGCCGCGGTACGCGTCGCGCACCGACATCAATACCGCGATCAGAATGCGGGACGGCGCAATGCTTTTGGCCGACGTTCACCGGCCCGATGCCGACGGCCGGTTCCCGGCGCTGTTGGCCGCCTCGCCCTATCCGCGGCAGATGCAGGACCTCGGCGCCCCGGCGGGTTTCATCGAGGCCGGTAAAACGGACTTCTGGGTGCCACGCGGCTACGTGCACGTCATCGCCAACCTCCGCGGCACCTGCGGCTCCGAGGGCACATTCAACTTCTTCGACGCGCAGGAGCGCCAGGATGTGCATGACCTGGTGGAGTGGACCGCGGCTCAGCCGTGGTGCGACGGAAACGTCGGCATGATCGGCATCAGTTATTTCGCGATGACCCAGCTCGAGGCGGCCGTCGAGCGGCCGCCACACCTCAAAGCGATCTTTCCCCTTGCCGTGACGAGTGACCTGTACGAGGGCGCCAACCACCACGGGCTGTTGAGTTCGTCGTTCATCACCCCGTTTCTCGCCATGATGGGCCTGACCTCCGACCGCAGCGACAAGCTGTGGCGCAGCAAGCCAGTCGGGTTGGCGCGGCGGGTCCTCAACAGTCCGGGCGTACACAAGAAGTTCGAAACCATGAACGGCGAGGCGGCGGTCACCATGCTGCGCCAATTGCTCAGGCTGCCACACAATCCCCACCCGTGGGACGAACTATGGCAAGAGGCGGTGGTCAAGCACCCGACGCGCGACGAGTGGTGGGAAGAACGAAACCTCTTGCCACTGCTCAAGAAAATCGACATCCCGGTCTACTTGGGGTGTGACTGGCAGAACGTGCCGCTGCACCTCCCATCGACCTTCGCCGCCTGGAACGCGTTGTCGGACAACGCGTGTGTGCGAATGGGGATGCTCGGCGAGTTCGGGCTGACCTGGCCATGGGAAAGCATGCACACCGAGGCATTGGCCTGGTATGACCACTGGTTGAAGGGCCGCGACACCGGGATCACCGAAGGGCCGGCGATCCGCTACTTCTTGCCCGGCGCCGACGAGTGGCGAACAGCCAACTCCTGGCCGCCGAAGGCATTGCATCGCGAGCTGGCCCTGCGCGCAGACGGCGGTTTGGACGTCGACGAGGGCGAGCCGGGCGGTCGCGAGTTCATGGTGCTGGGGTCGGGCCTGGGCCGCGTCAAAGCCAGCGAGATCGATCCGCCGTCGCTGTTGGTGTGGACCAGCGCGCCGCTGAGCCAGGACGTCGATGTGGTCGGCGATATCGAGCTGCGGCTGGTGGCCTCGGCGACGGCGATGGATACCGCCTGGATCGCGACGCTGCAGGACGTGGCGCCCGACGGGAAAACGACCGACGTGACCGCGGGCTGGTTGCGCGCCAGCTTGCGGGAGGTCGACGACGCGTCCAGCCGGCCCGGTGCGCCGGTGCTACCCTGCCGCACGCCGCAAGCGGTGCCCCCGGGAGAGGATGTCGAGTATCGAATCCCGTTGGTTCCCAATGCACGCCGGTTCAAGGCGGACCAACGCATTCGGCTGACGCTCACCAGCGACGACCAAAACCCCTCGACGCCGGCAATCATGAACTTCCGGCATGCCAGCGTCGGCACCTCTAGCCTGAACACCGTGCGCTCGTCGTCGCGGTTGTTGATTCCGGTGCTCGGTCCACCGGGGTGAATTCGATGTGCAACTCGGTAAGCCCGCGCAGCAGGAAGATGGGCTCATAGCGGTACTGGCGGTGGCCCGCGGGGCCGTGCTTGGCCGAACTGATCACCATGTCGCGCGTCCGGTCGAGGAGACGGCTGATGGTGATCCGTCCCCTCCACGCGCCGCGGCACGACCGGTCATGCCTGACTGCGACGAACACTTCGCGGAGGATCTGGGTCTCATCTTGACCGGTGTCGTGTACGGGGCGTTGGGTCAGTTTGCGGCTGCGTCCATCGAGATCACCGACATAGTGCCGACGATCGAGCGGGCCGTGTACTGGCTGACCAAGGCGCACCAAAGCGCGTGCAGTCACCAGTAATGGCCGTAGCGCGGGCAGGTATCGAACTTGATCCGGCACATCCCTTTTGGAGTACGAGATATCAGCGGAGACTGCGAAGGATCGGTTGATTGTGCATGGCGGCCAGGGCCGGGATCGAACCCCAGGCTTGCGCATGTCAGGTGAGAGGACAACCCATGGCACTTACGTTGGACCAAGCCCGCTGGGTCTACGACCGGATCGGCCGCATGCAGGATTGGCAAGGGTTCTATGAAGACGCGACCACCGAACGGTTGGTGGCCGAGGCGGCCCTGGCTGGAGACCAGACAATTTTCGAGTTCGGCTGCGGCACTGGCCGGTTCGCTGCGAACCTCCTGACCTCGCTGCCCGACAGTGTCAATTACCTCGGCGTGGACATCAGCCCGGTCATGGTCAACCTAGCTACCCGTCGGCTCCGAGCCTGGGCCGATCGGGCCGAGGTGGTGTTGGTCGACGGTACACTGCCGTTACCGGCTGATGACGGGTTCGCCGACCGTGTGTTTTCCGCCTTCGTATTCGACCTCCTCGACGTGCACTATGCCCGCGAAGTGCTTCATGACCTGCGGCGCATCCTCACCCCCGAAGGCCGGCTTTGCCTCGCCAGCCTCGCCCACGGCGATCGGCCGCTCGAACGCGCCGTATCACAAGTTTGGACCGGCCTCTGGCGCATGGCACCGCAAGTAGTCGGCGGGTGTCGCCCTATCAGCCTGTCCACCCTGCTGGGCGACGAATGGCAGGTCCAGCATCACTCACGTGTGCATCGCTTCGGGCTCGTCACCGACGTCGTGATCGCAGCACGCAACTCAGAACAACCGTGATCGCGTGTCCGCGCGAAGACGTGTGAAGCAGGATCGGGCGCTCTTCTAGCTGCTTGTGATGGCCGAAATAGTGCCGCGAAGCTCAAGATTGGTGGCCAGGGGCGGGATCGAACCGCCGACCTTCCGCTTTTCAGGCGGACGCTCGTACCGACTGAGCTACCTGGCCGGAAGGCATGTAGTGCCTCGCCGAGTTGGCGACCCTGACGGGACTCGAACCCGCGACCTCCGCCGTGACAGGGCGGCGCGCTAACCAACTGCGCCACAGGGCCTTGCTGCTGCTCCGCGTCACCGCGTCGCGTACCCCCAACGGGATTCGAACCCGTGCTACCGCCGTGAAAGGGCGGCGTCCTAGGCCACTAGACGATGGGGGCCAGAACCGAATCACTCCGGGGTACTCGCAACGTGGTTTCGTTAGGAGCCACGTCAGCTTAGGTCACTGTGTGCCCAATCCTCAAACGAGCCGGCTTTCGGGCCCAAGTATCCTGAATCTCCGCGGCCCCTATAGCTCAGTTGGTAGAGCTACGGACTTTTAATCCGCAGGTCCTAGGTTCGAGTCCTAGTGGGGGCACCAAAGCGTTTGTTGGCCGCGGTCGACGGCGCTCAGCGCCCGAGCACCGCGCTGCTGTAGGTGACATCGGCAAAGGCTTGGGCGACCTCATCGTCGGCGTAGACAAAGCCGTTGGCCGCGTGCAAGTCCGCGACCGTCTGCGACGACGTCCGCCAGCCGCGCTGGTCGAGGTGGTCGACGATGTGGCTGCGCTCGCCGTGATAGACGAGGTCGTTGAAGTCGACCTCGAAGCCGAGCTCGCTCATCCGGTCGTGGTGTGCCCGCCAGCGCGGGTCGGCGAAAACGGCGGTGTCAGGAACGAAGTCGAAGGCCAGGCGGCTGCCGGGGGCGCTCAGCGCGGTGATGTTGTCGAACAGCGCGTCCTGGGCCGCTTCGGGCAAATACACCAATAGACCCTCGGCACTCCACGCGGAGGGAGCCTGCGGATCGAATCCGGCATCGCGCAACGCGGTGGCCCAATCGTCACGCAGATCGACGGCCACGGTGCGGCGCTCGGCGGTCGGCTCGGCGCCCAGATCGTCCAGGGTCAGCGTCTTGAACTCGATGACCTCCGGCATGTCGACCTCGTAGACGACGGTGCCCGCCGGCCACGGCAGGCGGTAGGCGCGCGCGTCCAGCCCCGACGCGAGGATCACCGCCTGGCCGATTCCGCTCCGCGTTGCGTCCAGGAAGAAGTCATCGTAAAACCTTGTGCGACAAGCCATCCCTCGCGCCATCCGGTGCGGATCGAACTCGGAAGCCCCGCCGGCCGGGATCTCGCCGTTCACCAGCCGGACGTAGACGTCGATCCCGACGGCCCGCACGAGCGGCGCCGCATAGGGGTCGTCGATCAGGTTCGCGTCGGAGGACAGGGCCCGCTGGGCGGCGACCATCGTCGCCGTCGCGCCCACGCTCGTCGCCAGATCCCAACGATCACGATCGGTGCGCGCCATGGTGCTCCCTCATCCCGACAAATTAAATAGACAATCTAGTCAGTATCACAGGACTGATCCCCAAGGCCCGCGGGACTACCCTCCGGCCTATGACCGACTTCGCCCAGCGGACGATCGACCTAGCCCGGCGCAACGTCGCGGAGGGTGGTCGCCCGTTCGCGACCGTGATCGTCAAAGACGGGGAAGTCCTCGCCGAGAGCGCCAACAAAGTGGCACAGACGAGCGACCCGACCGCCCACGCGGAAATCCTGGCCATCCGGGAGGCGTGCATGAAGCTGGGCACCGAGCACCTGGTCGACTGCACGATCTACGTGATGGCGCATCCGTGTCCGATGTGCCTCGGCTCGCTGTACTACTGCTCACCCAAGGAAGTCGTCTTCCTTATTACCCGCGAGGCCTACGAGCGGTACTACCTCGACGACCGGAGGTACTTCGAGGTGTCCACCTTCTACGACGAATTCGCCAAGAGTTGGGACCGGCGACGCCTGCCCATGCGCTACCAGCCACAAGAGAGCGCGGTGGACGTCTACCGGCTCTGGAACGAGCGCAACGGGGGTCAGCGCCGGTCCACGGTTGTCCCGTCACCCTAGAAAGGCAGCCGTTGGCAGCGCCGCCGAACTTGAATATTATTTGCGTATGCATGCAGATAGTAGCGAAGGCCGGCTGCCGGACGATCAGGCGAGTCTGGTGGTCGAGGTCTTCCGGATGCTGGCCGACGCCACCCGCGTGCAGGTGCTCTGGTCGCTGACCGACCGCGAGATGTCGGTCAACGAACTCGCCGAGCACGTGGGCAAGCCGGCGCCGTCGGTCTCCCAGCACCTGGCGAAGCTGCGGATGGCGCGCCTGGTCCGCACCCGCCGGGAGGGAACGACCATCTTCTACAGCCTCGAGAACGACCACGTCCGTCAGCTCGTCATGGACGCGGTCTTCAACGCCGAGCACGCGGGTCCGGGCGTGCCCGGTCATCACCGCACGGACGGCGGACTGAAGGCCGTCGCCGAATCAGCGCCCCACCAGGCCGGCGGGACAGCGGCACCAAGTGAATAAGAGATCGGCACACCGCATTTGACCCAAGGAGTAGCACCATGACCGAGCAGCACACCCATGAAGCGCCGCACGCGCACGAACACGAGCACGGCGACGTCACTCATGCGCACGCGCACACCGCGCACGAGCACGAGCACGTCCAGCACGAGCACTCCCACGGCCACGCCGACGGCACCGAGCACAGTCATAAGCACGTGCACCAGGCGGGCCTGGAGGACGTTCACGGTCACCCGCACTAGAGGGCACTAAACCCGAGGGCAGTAGTGCTTTGGATCGCCGCGCAATTCCTGCGGCGGCAGATTGCGTGCCGGTGTCTGCGGCAGCGGCGCGTCGGGGGGGATGCGCCCGGATGCGCGGTCGAGGCCGGCGCGGGCCCGCGGGTGCTTGCGATACCTGGGCGGTACAAACGCGAAGATCAGCCGCACCAGGTTGCCGAAGCGCCGGTGCAACCACTCGTCGCGGTCGGTCCACTGAAAGCCCAACCGTTCGCGAACGGCTGGGTGATACAAGCCGACTGTGAGCCAGACGAAGAACGGCCGCGACAGCTTGGTCAGGCCGCCCCACAGCCAATCGGGGAGCCACGGAGCGATCGGCAGCTTGTCATATATGGTCAGATCGAGCACGGCCCGCGTCGCGTAATTGTCCTCTAACACGTTGCGGCACATGTGGTCCCAGTAGACCTGAAACGCTTCCCAGGTCTCTGGCACCGGACGCATGCTCATGCCGTACATCCGGTACCACTGAATGTGTTCGTCGAAGAGTTGGCGCTTTTCTGCTTCGGTCAGACCACCGCCGAACCGTTCGGCCACCAGGATTGTGCCCATGAAGAACGTGCTGTGTGCCCAATAAAAGACGTCGGGATTGAGTGCGTGGTACCGCCGCCCTTGGTCATCCACACCCTTGATGTCGGTGTGGTAGTCGCGGACCTCGGCGCCCGTCGTCGGAGCGCGGTCTCCATCGAAGACCACCCCGCCGATCGGGTACAGCGACCGCATCACCCGCGGCAACGGTTCGGTGAAGAACGTCGAGTGTTGCTCCACAGCGGCGCCCAACTGCGGGTGCATGTTCTGCATGGATCCCGCGAACGGGCCCTGCAGCATGCCGCGCCAGTCGCCGAAGTACCGCCAGGTCAGCGATTCGGGGCCGAGCGGGACTGGTGGCGCGTCGTAACCCAGGGGCGACACCGGGCAGCCGCCGGCTACACCCGCCGACGCGTCCGCGGTGGTTGAAGCGCCGCGCGCGACGTCGCTGTTCAGCGGGCGGGGTCCGGACGTATGTTGAGGCACTGGGTTCCTGTAGGTATCTGTAAAACTGACTACATGCGTTGTCAGTTTCAAGCTTAGGAGCGATGTGCAGTCCGGTCAACGACGGGGCCGGTGGACCGGCGTTCCCCTGGGGGATCGCCTTGCCCGCCGCCGCGACGACCTCATCGCCGCCGGTGTGCAATTGCTCGGCAGCGACAGTCGACCGGCGTTGACCGTGCGTGCCGTGTGCCGCAAGGCGGCGCTGACCGAACGCTACTTCTACGAAAGCTTCTCGGATCGAGACGAATTCGTGCGCGCGGTCTACGACGACGTATGTACGCGCGCAATGAATACGCTCACCTCGGCGAACACCCCGCGGGAGGCCGTCGAAAAGTTCGTCGAGCTGATGGTCGACGACCCGGTCCGCGGGCGGGTGTTGTTGCTGGCACCGGCGGTCGAGCCGGTGTTGACGCGCTCGGGTGCGGAGTGGATGCCCAACTTCATCGAACTGCTGCAGCGCAAGTTGTCGCGGATCGGCGATCCCGTGCTGCAGAAGATGATCGCCACCAGCCTGGTCGGTGGCCTGTCCAGCCTGTTCACCGCATACCTGAACGGACAGCTCGGCGCGACGCGCAAACAATTCATCGATTACTGCGTCGACATCCTGTACACCACGGCGGCCCCGTACGTGCCCGCGCCGGACCTGGGGTAAGTGCGACTAACTGTTTATCGGCCGTGGCGCGGCGGCAACTCAATAAAACGTGAACTTGATGGCCCCGAGAAGAGCAAAATATGGCATCTAACCGTTACCGCGGGGAGCGGCCAGGCAGCTTGATGCTACTGATGTACACAGATATATTGACTGCTACCCGTCGACACAGATAACTGGAGGCCTTATGTCAGCCGAGCTGACACACCTACAGCTGCTGCACGAGCTCGAACCGTTCGTCGAGACCTACCTCAACCGGCACGAGAGCATGCATAAGGACTGGAACCCGCACGACTACATCCCGTGGTCAGACGGCAAGAACTTCTACGCGCTCGGGGGTCAGGACTGGGAACCCGAGCAGAGCAAGCTATCCGACCTCGCCCAGGTGGCGATGGTGCAGAACCTGATGACGGAAGACAACCTCCCCTCGTACCACCGCGAGATCGCGATGAACTTCGGCCTGGACGGCCCCTGGGGCCAGTGGGTCAACCGGTGGACCGCCGAGGAGAACCGGCACGGGATCGCGCTGCGCGATTACCTGGTGGTGACTCGCGCGGTGGATCCGATCGAGCTGGAGAAGCTGCGCGTCGAGGTGGTGAACCGGGGCTTCAGCCCGGGCCAGAACCAGCAGATTCGAGCCGACCTGTTTGCCGAAAGCCTGTTCGACTCGGTCATCTACGTGACGTTCCAGGAGCTGGCCACCCGGATCTCCCACCGCAACACCGGCAAGGCGTGCAACGAGACGATCGCCGACCAGCTGCTGGCCAAGATCTCGGCCGACGAAAACCTGCACATGATCTTCTACCGCGATGTCAGCGACGCCGGGTTCAGCGCAGCGCCCAACCAGGCGATGAAGTCGCTGCACAAGGTGCTGCGCAACTTCCAGATGCCGGGCTACCAGGTACCCGAGTTCCGCCGGAAGGCTGTCCTCATCGCCGTGGGCGGCGTGTACGACCCGCGCATCCACCTCGACGACGTGGTCATGCCGGTGCTGAAGAAGTGGCGCATCTTCGAGCGTGAGGACTTCACCGGAGAGGCGGCCGCCATGCGCGACGACCTTGCGCTGCTGATCAAGGAGCTCGAGCAAACCTGCGAGAAGTTCGAGATCTCGAAGCAGCGCCAGCTCGACCGGGAAGCCCGCACCGGCAAGAGGACCACCGCGTTCGAGCTGCACCAGACCGCGGGCACGCTGAGCATGAGCCGGCGGTAACCACGCCGTGCGCATCGGGCCCATCGCACTTGCCAGCCCGGTGGTGCTGGCACCGATGGCGGGCGTAACCAACGTCGCCTTTCGGACCCTGTGTCGTGAACTAGAGCAGTCGAAGGTCGGCACGGTCAGCGGCCTCTATGTCTGCGAGATGGTGACGGCGCGCGCGCTCGTCGAGCGGCATCCGGTCACCATGCACATGACCACCTTCGCGCCCGACGAGTCGCCACGCTCGTTGCAGCTCTACACCGTCGATCCGGCGACCACGTACGCCGCGGCCAAGATGATCGCCGACGAGGGCTTGGCCGACCACATCGACATGAACTTCGGCTGTCCGGTGCCCAAGGTCACCAAACGCGGCGGCGGCGCCGCCCTGCCGTACAAGCGGCGGCTGTTCGGGCAGATCGTCGCGGCGGCCGTGCGCGCAACCGAAGGCACCGACATCCCGGTGACCGTCAAATTCCGCGTCGGCATCGACGACGAGCACCACACGCACCTCGATGCCGGCCGCATCGCCGAAATGGAGGGTGCCGCCGCGGTCGCGCTGCACGCCCGCACGGCGGCGCAGCGCTACTCGGGCATCGCAGATTGGGAGCAGATCGCCCTGCTCAAGCAACACGTGCGGACGATTCCAGTGCTGGGCAACGGCGACATCTATGACGCCAGCGACGCCCTGACGATGATGGCCAGCACCGGATGCGACGGCGTCGTGATCGGGCGCGGCTGCCTGGGCCGGCCCTGGCTTTTCGCCGAGCTGTCGGCCGCGTTCACCGACAGCCCAGCCCCCATGCCGCCCACGTTGGGCGAGGTTGCCGACATCGTCCGCCGGCACGGGCAGCTGCTGGCCGCGCACTTCGGCGAGGACAAGGGGATGCGCGACATCCGCAAGCACATCGGCTGGTACCTGCACGGCTTCCCGGCCGGCTCGGAGCTGCGCCGAGCCCTGGCGATGGTCAAGACGCTCGACGAACTCGATTCGCTGCTAAACCAATTGGACGGCACCGTGCCCTTCCCGGACGCGGCGAGCGGCCCGCGGGGCAGGCAGGGCTCACCCGCCCGGGTGGCGCTGCCCGAAGGCTGGCTCACCGACCCGGACGACTGCACCGTGCCGGCCGGCGCCGACGTGATGCACTCCGGAGGCTGATCGACCGCGCGAAATCGCGTCCGGACAGATAACTCAGTACGATGTGGACCTTGCTGCATTGCGCGTTGCTGCGGCGGATCGGTAACGCGCCGCCGCCCGAGCGCGACAAAGGAGTGCGCCCACGGGTGGCACGGGCCGCAGCGCTGATACGCCAAGCGGGCCGATATTGCGCACGGATACGCTGACATCCGCATCAGAGCTTCGGAGGCCGGTAAGACATGAGTGACGCCGAGGACGACGCCACTCGCGACGCCCGACGCGCTGCGCTTGGCGCCGCCCCCTGGGAGCGGTTCTCGGAGCCACCGGCTGACTACAGTCGCCATCTCTGGCAGGCCGAGACCGCAGTCGAGCCCATCCAGTCCCGAGCCGCCGACGACGAGGAATCCGGATCCCATACGGCGGGCGGAGTGAGCGTCGCCGACCTGATCGCGAAACTCGGTGCCCCTTCGACCGCCCGGTCCACTCACCGTCGCGCCGAGTCGGACGTCGAACCCGTCGAGGCCGAATCGGCCCTGCCGGTGGAGCTGCAGAAAACGCAGGTGATCGAGGACCTGGCCTATTCGCTCGACGCGGTCTCGGAGCTCCCCGACCTCGACGCCGCCGACCATCCGAGCGGCCAGGGATCCGTATCCGACGACGATCCCGACGCTCAGCGGCGGACATCCCGGCGCCGCCGCCGGCCGATGCTGCTGGCCGCGCGCTCGGTGGCGGCGGTGCTCGCGGCGCTTACCCTGGCCATGACCGGCGGGGCGTGGCAATGGAGTACGTCGAAGAATGCCCGGCTCAACACCATCAATGCCCTCGACCAGGACTCCAGCGACATCCGCGACCGCAACGGCCAATACGGGGACGAAGACTTCTTGATCGTCGGCCTTGACTCTCGTGCCGGCGACAACGCCAACATGGGCGCCGGTAACACCGACGACGCGGACGGCGCCCGGTCGGACACCGTGATGCTGGTCAACATTCCGGCCAACCGCAAACGCGTGGTGGCGGTGTCGTTCCCGCGCGACCTGGCGATCACCCCGATGCAATGCGAGGCGTGGAACCCGGAGACGGGTAAGTACGGGCCCCTCTACGACGCAAAGACCAAATCCTGGGGCCCGAAGATGGTCTACACCGAGACCAAACTGAACTCGGCATTCGCCTTCGGCGGGCCGAAGTGTCTGGTCAAAGAGATCCAGAAGCTATCCGGTTTGAGCATCAATCGCTTCATCGCCGTCGACTTCGCGGGGTTCGCCAGAATGGTCGACGCCCTGGGCGGTGTGGAGGTGTGCTCGAAAACCGCGCTGCATGACTACGAGCTGGGCACGGTGCTCGACCACGGCGGCCGGCAAGTCCTGGACGGCTCGACCGCCCTGAATTACGTGCGAGCCCGCCAGGTCACCACCGAAACCAACGGGGACTACGGCCGCATCAAACGTCAGCAGCTGTTCTTGTCCTCGCTGCTGCGCTCGCTGATCTCCGAGGACACGCTGCTCGACCTGAACAAGCTCAACAATGTCGTCAACATGTTCATCAGCGACACCGTCGTCGACAACGTGCAGTCGAAGGACTTGATCCAACTCGGTCAGTCGTTGCAGGGCATGGCGGCCGGGCACGTCACGTTCGTCACCGTGCCGACCGGCGTCACCGACCAGAACGGCGACGAACCGCCGCGCATGGCCGACATGCGGGCGCTGTTCGACGCCATCATCAACGACGATCCGCTGCCCGAGGAAAACGACCAGAACGCAAAGAATCTCGAGACCTCCGACGACAAGTCCGGGCAGACGAAGGCACCCGCCACCAAGAAGGCGCCGGCCCCTACCGCGGCTCCCGAGGCCCGGCACGAGCAGGTCACCACGACCACGCCGGGCGATGTCACGGTGCGCGTCTCCAACGCGACGACGCAGAGCGGCCTGGCGGCCACCGCGACCAGCCAGCTCAAGCATGACGGCTTCAACGTGATGACGCCGGACGACTACCCGAGCTCGGTGAACACCACGACGGTGTTGTTCTCGCCCGGCAACGAGCAGGCGGCGGCGACCGTGGCGTCTTCCTTCGCCAACGCGAAGGTGCAGCGAGTGTCCGGCTACGGGCAGGTCGTTCAGGTGGTACTCGGACCCGACTTCAAGTCGGTCGCCACTCCCCAACCGAGCGGCTCGTCGATCAGCTTGCAGATCGAACGCGGCTCGAGCAGCGCCCCGGCCAAGCTGCCCGAGGACTTGACCGTTACCAACGCCGCCGACACCACCTGCGAGTAAGCGCCTTTGGCGGCGCTCCGCCGCTCTTTTTCTCTGCCGAGAACGTAGGCTTGGCGATATGCGGACCGCCTACCACGAGCAGCTCTCGGAGTTGTCCGAGCGGCTCGGCGAGATGTGCGGGCTGGCGGGCATCGCCATGGAGCGGGCCACCCAAGCCCTGCTGCAGGCCGATCTGGTGCTGGCCGAACAGGTGATCTCGGACCACGAGAAGATCGCCACCCTGAGCGCCCGCGCCGAGGAAAGCGCCTTCGTGCTGCTGGCCTTGCAGGCGCCGGTCGCCGGTGATCTGCGGTCCATCGTGAGCGCTATTCAAATGGTGGCCGACATCGACCGGATGGGCGCGCTGGCCCTGCACGTCGCGAAGATCGCCCGCCGCCGGCATCCCCAGCACGCGCTGCCCGAAGAGGTCAATGGTTACTTCGCCGAAATGGGCAGGGTCGCAGTCGAATTGGGGAACAGCGCGCAAGAAGTGGTGATGTCACGCGATCCGGAGAAAGCCGCCCGGATCCGCGAAGAAGACGACGCCATGGACGATCTGCACCGCCATCTGTTCTCGGTGCTGATGGACCGCGAGTGGAAGTACGGTGTGGCGGCCGCCGTCGACGTGACGCTCCTGGGCCGGTTCTACGAGCGCTTCGCCGACCACGCGGTCGAAGTAGCCAGGCGCGTCATCTTCCAGGCGACCGGCAAGCTGCCCGAGGAAGAAACGAAACCCACCTCGCAGTAAGCCAAAGCAGGGCCGGGCTAGCCGAAGCGCCCGGAGATGTAATCCTCTGTCGCCTTCTGGCTCGGGTTGGAGAAGATCTTTTCGGTGTCGTCGACCTCGATCAGTCGCCCCGGCTTTCCGACGGCTTCCAGGTTGAAGAACGCGGTGTAGTCGCTGACTCGCGCCGCCTGCTGCATGTTGTGGGTGACGATGACGATCGTGTAGTCCTGCTTCAGCTCGCTGATCAACTCCTCGATGGCCATCGTCGAGATCGGGTCCAGCGCAGAGCACGGCTCGTCCATGAGCAGCACGTCGGGCTGCACAGCGATCGCCCGCGCGATGCACAGGCGCTGCTGCTGGCCGCCGGACAATCCGCCGCCCGGCCTGTCCAGCCGGTCCTTGACCTCATCCCACAAGTTCGCGCCGCGCAGCGAGTATTCAGCGGTCTCGTCGAGCACCTTGCGATTGCGCACGCCCTGCAGCTTCAAACCCGCCACCACGTTGTCGCGAATCGACATGGCGGGGAACGGGTTCGGCCGCTGGAACACCATTCCGATCGCCCGGCGCACGCCGACGGGGTCGACCCCGGCGCCGTAGATGTCCTCGTCGTCGAGGAGCACGCTGCCCTCGACCCGGCCGCCGGGGACCACCTCGTGCATCCGGTTGAGCGTGCGCAGCACCGTCGTCTTGCCGCAGCCTGACGGGCCGATGAACGCGGTCACACTGCGGGGCAGGATCGACAGCGTCACATCCCCTACCGCGTGAAACGCACCGTAGTAGATGTTGACGGCTTTGAGGTCCAACCGCTTTGCCACTTAGTGCTCCTGCCTATGACTTTCTGGCGCCAAGAAACTTCGCTGTCACTCGGGCCCCGATGTTGATGGTGGCGATCACCAGGATGAGGGTTAGGGCGGCACCCCACAACCGATCCGTAGGGACCGGGTTCACGCCGGCACCGGCGCTGGTCTGGTTGTACATCATGCCGGGTAGCGTCCCCATGAATCCACTGAAGATGTCGAAGCTCATAGATTGCGAGTAACCGACGAGAATCAGCAATGGGGCCGTCTCGCCCATCACCCTGGCCACCGCCAGCATGATGCCCGTGATGATGCCGGAGACCCCGGTGGGAAGCACGACCCTGACGATCGTCTTCCATTTCGGGATGCCCAGCGCGTAACTGGCCTCGCGAAGATCCACCGGGACGATCCGCAGCATCTCCTCGGTGGCTCGCACGATCACCGGAAGCATCAACAGGACCAGCGCGAGGGACACCGCGAACTCGGAGCGAGGAAGTCCCAACGTCGCCACGAACAGCGCGTAAATGAACAACGCCGCCACGATCGAGGGCACTCCGCTCAGGACGTCCACCATGAACGTGGCCAGCCTGCCCAGCGGGGTACCGCCACCATATTCGGCCAGATAGATGGCGAGCATGAGGCCGATCGGGATGGAGATCAGCGCGCACACCACTCCTTGCAACACGGTGCCGACGATCGCGTGATAGGCGCCGCCGCCGGCCACGAACGCCGTCATGCCCGCTTGCGAATGCGTCCACCAAACGGTCGACGCGATCGCCTTGAAGCCCTTGGCGATCACCGAGTAGAGCACCAACAGCAGGGGCGTCACCGCAATCACCATCGACAGCGAAACCAGCACCGTCGCAACATGATCCGCGACCCGGCGGCGCCGGCTCGGCCGAGAGAACGTGCGCGGCTTCAGCGGGCGGTCCAACATCGAGGTCATCGCCCGGCGCTCCACCTGGTTTTGGAGGCGGCGCCGCGCGCCAGGGCGTCGACCAGGAAGGTGAGCACGAAGAGTGCCAGCCCCGCGGCGATGTACGCGCCGGCCTTGTATTGGTCATTGAACTGCGCCACGGTGCCCGCGATCTTGGTCGCGACCGTGGAGCCGCCGTCGAACAGCGACCAGCCGAACGCCGCCTGGGTTCCGCGCAAGATGATCAGCAACGCGACCGTCTCACCCATCGCGCGGCCCAGTCCCAGCACCGCTGCGCTGATGTATCCCGACCGCCCGAACGGCAGCACGATCGTCTTCACCACCTCCCAACGGGTGGCACCGAGGGCCAGCGCGGCCTCGACCTGATCCTGTGGTGTCTGGACGAACACCTCGCGGGTCACGGCGGTGATGATCGGCAGGATCATCACCGCCAGGACGATGCCGCCGGTGAAGATGGTGCCGCCGCCGGCCACCGACGCGTTGCCGTCGGCGAAAAGAAAGCACCAGCCCAGGTTGTGGTTCAGCCAGGTGGCCAGGGGTCGCAGCTGCGGCGCCAGCACATGCAGGCCCCACGCGCCGTAAATGATGGACGGGACCCCCGCCAGCAGATCGACGGCGTAGGCCAGGGAGGCGGCGGCGCGGCGCGGCGAGTACTGCGTGACGAAGATGGCGACGCCCAGCGCGACGGGCATGGCCAGGATCAACGCGAACGCCGACACGAACATGGTGACCTTCAGCAGGTCGGAGATGCCGAAGTGCATGGCCGAGGTGTCGGTGGTGATCCAGTTGCCGCCGTAGCTGAAGAAGTTCTCCCGATCGCGCCTCAGGGCCGGGATGGCCCGCAGCAGCAGGAATCCGCCAATTGCCCCGATGACGACGACGATCAGCAAGCCTGAGCCTTTGGCCAGCCAACGGAACGCGCGATCCCCGACGTGGGGGCGCGCATCTCCCCACGGGTTGATCGGTATCACCGGCGCTTCCGGGAAGGGCGCGGCGACGGTCGCGCCCGAGCCGGCGTCGATCGGGTTTGGCGTGGTCACTGTGATCCCAGCACAGTTCACTCGCTCCTTAAGCGCGGGGCCACTTGGTCACTGCAGAGCGTTGATCGCGGCAACCAGTCGCTCTTTGACCCTATCGGGCAGCGGGATATAGCCGGCCGAGGGAAGCTCGGTCTGCCCGCTGCCGGCGGCGACCGTGAGGAACGACTTGATCGCGCCGGAGGTGTCCGGGTCGGAGCCCTTCGAGCACACGATCTCGTACGTCGCCAGGACCAGCGGGTAGACACTCGGTTCTTGGGAGCGGTACATCGCGTTGAGGTCCAGCACCAGGTCGTTGCCGTCGGCCACGAAGTTGGCCGCCTTCACCGCATTCCCGGCCGTCTCGTTGGTGAGGGGGACCGCGACGCCCTTATTGGTGGCGATCTGGGCGTACGGCATACCGCCCTGGTCGGCGAAGCCCTTCTCGACGTATCCGATTGCGCCCGGCGTCGCCCGCACGGCCTGGACGACGCCGGCCGACTTCATGGCGCCCTCACCCACCCCGCCCTGAAATTCGGTGCCCACGCCTTTGGTCCAGCTCTGCGGCGCGGCGGCCGTCAGATATTTCTGCATGTTGTCGGTCGTTCCGGACGAGTCCGTCCGGTAGATCGGTGCGATCTTGGTGTCGGGCAGCACGACACCGGGATTGAGGGCCGCCAGGATGGGGTCATTCCAGGTGGTGATCCGTCCGCTGAAGATCTTGGCCAACGCGTCACTGCTCACCACCAATGCCGGCACTCCGGCCAGGTTGTAGACCAACGCGATCGGCCCGAACACCAGCGGCAAGTCCCACGCCGGGTTTCCCTCGCATCGTGCGGCGGCCGGACCGATCTGGTCGGCGGCCAGCGGCGAGTCGGCGCCCGCGAAGTCGACATGGCCGGCGATGAACTGCTCGCGGCCGGCGCCCGAACCGGTCGGGTTGTACGACACGCTCTTGCCCGGGCAGTACTGGCCCCAGACCTGGTTGAACAACGCCATCGCGTTTTGTTGGGCCGTCGAGCCTTCCGCCGTCAGCTTGTTCTTGCCGCCGCATCCCGCCGTGCCCGTGGGCCCGGAGGCCGCTGCCGCCGACGCGTCGCGGCGGTTCTGGTCGCTGCCACAGCCGGTCAATGCGCCCGTACCCACTGCCACCGCCACCGCCAGCACCGCCAGCGCTCTGCCACCACCCCTGTCGAGCCTCACCGATCTAGCTTCCTGCCCCCTACGGGCCCGCGTGTGCCCCGCCGGCCATCTCCCAACAGGTTGCCAGGTCGTCGCGAAAATATGCCCTGTCGCATCCCGCGCACCCGGTTTCGCGCGTGCGCGTCTGTCAGCCGGAGGCGACGGCGTAGGCGGTGTCCACGCTGTAGGTGGTGAAGCCCAAGCGCTGGTAGGTGCGCACCGCGGCGACGTTGTCCGACTCCACGTAGAGCAGCACGGTCGGTTCGGCCGCCCCGGCCAGCCGCCGCGCCAACGACTCGATCCCGATGGCCGTCAGCATCTGCCCCAGACCCCGCCCCTGCGCCGACGGGTCGACGCCCACGACGTAGACCTCCCCCAGGCCGGGTTGATCGGGATGCACCTTTGTCCAGTGGAAGCCCAGCAGCTTGCCCGGCTGATCGGTTTCGGACACGCCGAAAGCGAGGAACAAGCCGTCCGGGTCGAACCACGGCTCGTTGCGCCGCTCGGCCAGCTGCACTTCGGTCCAGCCGCCCTGTTCGGGATGGTCGGCGAAGGCGGCGTTGTTGACGCGCAGCAGCTCAGCGTCGTCGGCGGTTCCCGCGTAGGTGCAGACCCGTACGCCGGGCACGGGGCGGACCAAGTCGTGGGTGTCACGCAGCGTGCGGCGCATCTGCAGCAATTCGCGTACCGGGACCAGGCCCAGCGCGTCGGCGGTGGCCCGGGCCGGCTCGAGTGTGCCGTGCGCCCAGAACCGGTTCCGTCCGCCGGTCTCGGCCAGGGCCGCACGCGCCAGCGCCGTCCCGAAGCCGTGCCGGCGGACCCGCGGATGCACGACGAGTTCCGCCATCGCGGCTTCTGCGTCGTGCGAGAGATTGAGGTACCCCACGGTCTCGTCGGTCTCGGTGATGAGCAGATGCCCGGTGCGATCGTGCGCGAGCTCGCGCAGCACCTGTTCACCGACGGGCGCCACCCCATCGAATTCCGTTGTCGCCGTGATTAGTTCGCGCACTTGCCGCTGCTCGTCCGCGGTCAGCGCCGAGCGCCACTCAGGCGTGGTCACTGACTGCGCAACGGGTCGCCCAGGGGCTCTTGCATTTCCTCGGAGTCGGACTCGGCGTCGTCGGCGGCTTCGTCGTCCATGGTGTCGGCGATCGGGGCGCGGCCACGTGCAGGCCGGACGGCTTTGTAGCCGACGTTGCGCACCGTGCCGATCAGCGCCTCGTATTCGGGGCCGAGTTTGGCGCGCAGCCGACGCACGTGCACGTCCACGGTGCGGGTGCCGCCGAAGAAGTCGTATCCCCAGACTTCGTGCAGGAGCTGCGCGCGGGTGAAGACGCGTCCGGCATGCTGGGCGAGGTACTTGAGCAACTCGAACTCTTTGTAGGTCAGGTCGAGCGGGCGTCCCCGCAGTCTCGCGGTGTAGGTGCCCTCGTCGATCACCAGCTCACCCAGGCTCACCTTGCCGGCGCTTTCCTGGTCGGCCAGCCCGCCGCGACGCCCGACCACCAGCCGCAGCCTGGCGTCGATCTCGGCGGGTCCGGTGCTCGGCAGCAGGATCTCGTCCAGCCCCCAGTCGGCGCTGACCGCCACCAGACCACCTTCGCTCACGACAGCCAAGACGGGGACCGACCGGCCCGCCGTGCTCAACAGCCGGCAAAGGCCACGGGCCGACGACAAATCGGTGCGCGCGTCCACCAGCACGGCGTCCGCAGTCCCAGCCTCGAGCAACGAGGACGGTTCCGCCGGTGCCGTCCGGACGGTGTGGGGAAGCAGCGACAACGACGGCAGGACCGGGTCGGGATGCAGCTCCGAGGTAAGCAGTAATAGCTCCAACTAGCCCCTCCAGCTCGGGGGAACGGCATCTTCCACAATTCGCAACGCAACAACGCGTTAGTTGCCAGGCCACCTAACGATAACTTGCCACCTGCCATTTTTGCGTGGTGACGACGCAGTGTGAGCCCCGCCACCCGGGCGGTCCGCGACACGGCGCGCAGGGGGTTACGCGACAATATGCGGGTGCGCAAGGTCCTGATCGGGGTGGCGGCCGCGGCGATCGCCGTGGCCGCGGTTGTGCTCGGTGCGGTTGTTGTCGACTACGGAAGCAGCATCTACGCCGAATACCGGCTGTCCTGCAGCGTGCGCAAGGCGGCCAATCTGAGGTCCGACCCGTTCGTGGCCATCGTGGCGTTTCCCTTCATCCCGCAGGCGATGCGCCACCACTACAACCAGGTGGAGATCAAAGCCAACGCCGTCGACCATGCAACGGTCGGCAAGGCCACCCTCGAAGCCACGATGTACGCGGTCGATCTGGGCCACGCGTCTTGGCTGATCGAACCCGCCGCGAAGCTGCCGGTGGGCAAACTGGAGAGCCGCATCATCATCGGCTCGACCCACCTGGGCCGTTATATGGGCATCAGCGACCTGATGGTCGAGGCGCCGCCGAAGGAGACCAACACCGCCACAGGCGGCGTCACCGCGTCGGGCATCTCCGACAGCCACGGTCTGGTGTTCAGCGGCACCCCACACTCGGCCAACTTCGAGCACCGGGTGAGCGTCTCGGTGGACCTTTCCATCGCCCCGGACGACCAGTCGACGCTGGTGATCACGCCGACCGGCGTCTTGACCGGGGCGGACACCGCGGATCAAGCCGTTCCGGATGACAAGCGGGATGCGGTGCTGCGCGCCTTCACCACCAGGGTGCCCAACCAGCGGCTCCCGTTCGGAGTGGCACCGAAGACCGAGGGCGCGCGCGGCTCAGACGTGATCATCGAGGGCATCAGTTATGGAGCGACCGTCGATCTGGACGGTTTCAAGCAGTCGTGACCCCGGCATCGCCGACGGCTTGCGGTCCGCGGGGCAACCGCCGCTGGATTTGATCGCTGAACGTCATTCGGTAAGCTAGCCGACGTGCTAGCCCGCATTGAGCCCCTGCTCACCCAACGCCGCGCAGTCGATCTGTGCCGCACCGCGGGCTGTTGCTGTCGCTGTAGCTGCTGAGTCGCCGCGCACTTTCGCGTCGCACTCGGAGCAGCCCCGGAACGTTACCGTGGCCCGTCTCCCGTCGTTCCCTCAGCAACAGGCGTATCCAGGAGTAGTACCGTGCCGATCAGCAACACCACCCAGCCAGACACCGTCGACGTGCGCGGTCCGCGGTTTGCCGCCTGGGTTACCACCGCAGTCCTGGTGATCACCCTCGCCGTGTCCGCCGCCAGTCCCCTGGCGGCGGCGGTCATTCTGGGGGTGCAGGCCATTGTCTTCGCCGTCGGCGCCGCGGGCGGCCCGCGCAAGCATCCCTATGGGCGGATATTCGCCCTAGTCGTGGCACCCCGGCTCGGCCCCGTCACCGAGCGGGAACCGGTCGCACCGCTGAAGTTCGCCCAACTCGTCGGCCTGATCTTCGCGCTCGTGGGCGTCGTCGCGTTCGCCGCGGGCGCCTTCTTGGTCGGCGTCATCGCCACCGCCGGGGCGCTCGTCGCCGCCTTCCTGAATGCCGCCTTCGGCATCTGCCTGGGTTGCCAGCTCTACCCACTGGTTGCGCGTTTCCGAGGAGCCGCGCGCACCACATGACCTGTTCATAGAAAGCGATCGAAAGGATCCCCCGCATGGCACGCTCCGACGTCCTGGTCTCCGTGGACTGGGCCGAGAGCAATCTCGACGCAGCCGGCGTCGTCTTCGTCGAAGTCGACGAGGACACCAGCGCATACGACACCGGCCACATCCCCGGCGCGATCAGGCTGGACTGGCGTTCCGACTTGCAGGACCCGGTGAAGCGGGACTTCGTCGACGCGCAGCAATTCTCGAAACTGCTCAGCGAACGCGGCATCTCCAACGACGACACCGTGATCCTCTACGGCGGCAACAACAACTGGTTCGCCGCCTACGCCTACTGGTACTTCAAGCTGTACGGCCATGACAAGGTCAAGCTGCTCGACGGCGGCCGCAAGAAGTGGGAACTCGATGGGCGCGCACTGTCCAGCGACACGGTCACCCGGCCGGCAACCTCTTACACCGCCGCCGCGCCGGACAACAGCATCCGGGCGTTCCGCGACGAGGTCATCGCTGCCATCAACGCCACGAACCTGGTCGACGTGCGTTCACCCGACGAGTTCTCCGGCAAGATCCTGGCGCCGGCGCATCTGCCGCAGGAGCAGAGCCAGCGGCCCGGCCATATTCCCGGAGCGATCAACGTGCCGTGGAGCAAGGCCGCCAACGAGGACGGGACCTTCAAATCCGACGAGGAGCTGGCCAAGCTCTACGCCGACGCCGGACTGGACGGCACCAAGGAAACGATCGCGTACTGCCGCATCGGGGAGCGTTCGTCGCACACCTGGTTCGTGCTCCGGGAATTACTCGGCCACAAAAACGTCAAGAACTACGACGGAAGTTGGACGGAATACGGCTCCCTGGTGGGTGCCCCGATTGAGTTGGGAAGCTGATATGTGCTCTGCCCCGAAGCAAGGAGTGACGTTGCCCGCCAGCGTCGACTTGGAGAAGGAAACGGTGATCACCGGCCGGGTCGTGGACAGCGACGGCCAGGCGGTGGGTGGCGCGTTCGTCCGCTTGCTCGACTCGTCGGACGAGTTCACCGCCGAGGTCGTCGCGTCGGCCACGGGCGACTTCCGGTTCTTCGCGGCGCCGGGGTCCTGGACGCTGCGGGCGTTGTCGGCCGCCGGCAACGGGAATGCCGTGGTGAGCCCGTCGGGCGCGGGGATCCACGAGGTGGACGTCAAGATCGCCTGAGACCCCGACTGCCCTGACCGGGATCTCCCGCGGCGAATAGACTTGTCCCCGTGGTGCTCTTCTTCGAAATCATGCTGGTCGTCGCCGTCGTGGTGATCTCATGGTTCGCGCTGTACACGCTGTACCGGCTCATCACCGACGAATCGTGACCTCTGACGAACCGGGTTCTTCTGCGAGCTCCGGCGATCGCGCGGTGGCCGCCGCCGCTGAGCGCGCCAAGCTGACCGCCGGCCGCAACATTCCCGCCTTCGACGACCTGCCGTTTCCCGCCGACACCGCCAACCTGCGCGAAGGCGCCAACCTGAATGACGCATTGCTGGCGCTGCTGCCGCTCGTCGGTGTGTGGCGCGGAGAAGGCGAGGGTCGCGGACACGACGGGGACTACCGGTTCGGCCAGCAGATCGTCGTCTCGCACGACGGCGGCGACTACCTGAATTGGGAATCCCGCTCGTGGCGCCTCAGCGACACGGGCGAATACCAGCAGCACGCCTTGCGGGAAACGGGCTTCTGGCGCTTCGTCAGCGACCCCGATGACCCGAGCG
The DNA here is from genome assembly GCF_001665605.1 of Mycobacterium sp. 852014-50255_SCH5639931. Classification (GTDB taxonomy): domain Bacteria; phylum Actinomycetota; class Actinomycetes; order Mycobacteriales; family Mycobacteriaceae; genus Mycobacterium; species Mycobacterium paraffinicum. Next base: position 99,628 of record NZ_LZSV01000002.1, on the reverse strand, counting down.
AATCACAGGCCATCGAGTTGCTGTTGGCCCACTCCGCCGGGTACGTCGAACTGTTCTACGGACGGCCCCGCACCCAGTCGTCGTGGGAGCTGGTGACCGATGCGCTGGCCCGCAGCCGATCGGGTGTGCTGGTCGGCGGCGCCAAACGGCTCTACGGAATCGTCGAGGGCGGCGACCTGGCCTACGTCGAGGAACGGGTGGACGCTGACGGCGGCCTCGTTCCACACCTTTCGGCGCGGCTCTCGCGGTACGCCGGATAGCCGCCGACCTGTTGCCCGCCTGGGTAACTCGGCGGTGCGCACCGGCCCGCAATCATTGCTTTCGGCCTACCTTTTGCGTGTACTGTTCGACGTCCGAACAGCCGATACCGCGCGAAGGGAGATCGGCGGATGCGTCCCACGAGGGCACCCTCGCCCACGTTGCGCTGGGGCCTAACCGCGGTCGGCGTGCTGCTCATCGTGTACCTAAGTGTCCTGGACCTGTGGCCCTCGATCACCGACGCGCTGCCACCGGCCCTCGGCTGGTTCGGCCGGCCCGGATCGATGCCCACGCTCGCGATCGTCGTGGCCGTGCTGATCGCGGCGTGCGTACTGACCTTCCGCTCCGACAACAGCCACCGAGTGGTGGGCGTTTCGTTCACCGTGATCGCCGTCCTCATCGGCATGAGCGCGATCCTGGGCCTGACCTCGTATTGGGGATGCCACGACGCCAACCATCCCGCTTTCTTCACGCCACTGATGGCGACGGCCAGTCTGGTCAAGGGCGGCACCGGCGACTTCTCGGTGAGTGGGCGAACCTGCCCGAGCCCGACGCCGGTCGGCCTGGAACTGGCCCGCATCGCAGCACTTTCGGCGATCTTCACCGGATTGGGGGGCGTCGTGGTGGGGGTCTTCCGGGCCCAGGTGGACCGGATGCGGGCCAACCTCGCTGACTCCGTCACCGCCATCGTCGGCATCGACGGCGACACCCAGTCGATCGTCAGCGGGGTCGCGCGGACGCTGGACCGGCGCAGCACGCTGGTCGTCATCACCGGCGCCAGCGATGACCGGGTGCAGCGGGCACGCAGGCAGGGCGCCCGGGTCGTCCTGGTGGACTTCAACAACCCGTCCACCCTGGTGTCGCCGCGGCTGTGGCGCCACCTGTCCCGCCTCTACCTGATGGCGCCCGATCCGGCGATCAACCTGTTGTGGCTGGAGCTGATCGGCCGCCGGCTCGACGAGGTCGCCCACAAACGGCGGTTGCCGCTGATCGTGCGGATGGACGACCCCTGGCTGGCCCAGGCCTGGCGGGCCCAGCAGTTCGGCGGGTCGGACATTCGGTGGGCGGCCGACGTGGTCGGCAAGTATGAGGTGACCGCGGCAAGGCTACTCGACGGCATCATCGCAACTGGGCGAACGAAGCGGGTATTCGTCTGCGGCACTTCACAATTGACCCTGGCGCTGTGCGCGGACCTGACCCAACGCGCCCTGGAACGCGACTTCTACACGCCGCCGGGCGCGGTGCCGTTGCCCGCGCTCACCCTGGTCGAAAGGGACGCCCCGGAGTACTTGGCAGATCACGAGTTCTACCGGCAGCAGGCCGGATTCATGTCGGAGGGGCCGACCATCGATGCCACCGCCGAGGCGCCGACGGTGCCGACCATGCTGAAGCTGATCGGTGACGTCGACCCCGCGACCAGCGCCGTGATCTTCGTGGACTCCCACGCCGCCACGACCGCGGCGAGGCTGGCGGCCCGCTTCCCCGACATGCCCATCTACGCCTCGGACCTCAACACCAGCATCACTGACGACTCGGTTCAGGTCGTCGGCCGAATGCAGTCCTACTCGCTGGTGCTGGACACCCAGGAGGGCCAGGTGCAGGACGCCTGGGAGCGAGCGGCGAGGTTGATCCACGAGCGGTATGTCTCGACGATCGACGCGGCCGCGCCACGGTCTCCGGCCGCCATGCCCTGGGCCGAGCTCAACGAGTTTTACCGGGGGTCCAACCGGCGTCAGGTGCGCAACGCGCTGTGGATGGTGGAGCAGATCGCGGGGCACACCTGGAATACGTGGGGCAGCCCGCCCGCCCAGCTGTCCGGCAACGAAATGGCGGGACTGCCTCCCTTGGAGCAGCTGGCCCTGATGGGCTTCGACCAGTATTCGGCGATGAGCATGGCCCGCGCCGAGCACGAGGATTGGTGCCGCTACTACCGGCGCAACGGCTGGAAATTCGGTTCGCCGCGCGACGATTCGCGCAAGATCCACAACAAGCTGGTCGACTGGGTGGTCGTCGAGAGCGATCCGGAGCTGCTCAATGCCGCGGTGCGCAGCCTGGCGGCCACGTTGTGGAGCCTGCGCCGGCTTGGCTTCCGGTCGCGCCCGCTCTGGCGGTCCTTCACCCGGGTGGGGACGGTGGCCGCCGAACAACGAAGCGCCCCATGGACGTGGACGTCGGATTCGGGGCACACCATGCGCGCCGACGCCGGCGACTGGGCGATCCAGGAAGACGGCAGGGTGTGGTCTGTTCGCGACGACATCTTCAGGGATTCCTACGAGCCGGCCGGTGACGGGCGCTGGCAGCGCAAAGGGCGGGTCCAGGCCCGTCCTGCCTACCCGGGCGAGACGGTAAACACGTTGGAAGGGCCGACAACCGCAGCGGAGGGCGACTGGGTCGTCCGGGGATCCACCGGCGAGCAGTGGCCGGTTCCCGGTGCCGAATTCGCGCGTCGCTATGCCGAATTCCACCCTCCCGAGGACGCTTCGGCCTTTGGCGGCGCCCAGGGTTAAGTTTTAGCCGTCGCACCCCGAATAGCCGTGAATTTGCGCCGTCTGACACCGCCCGACACTGATACGGTATCGGCGCATGCCCAATAGCCGCGTGCGCCGATCTCGCCGTTCGTTTGCTACGCCTCCCCGTAGGAGACCGTGATGCCGCTGTTCATCAGCTACTCGAGCCAAGACAGGGCGGCGGTGGACGCCCTGACGGCCGCGCTTCGGCGCGCGCAGCAACAAGTTTGGTTCGACCAAGAGCTCGGCGGCGGCGAGTCGTGGTGGAACAAGATCCTCGAGCAGGTCCGCTCGTGTGACGTGTTCATCGTTGCGCTGTCCAACAACTGGCTGCAGTCCAAGCCCAGCCAGGCCGAGTTGCGCTACGCGAGGGCGCTGAACCGGCCGATCCTTCCCGTGCGCATCGGTGACGTCGACAGCATGCGCGTGAATCCCCTTGCCGCATTACAGATCATCGACTACCGGGAACCGACCGTCGACGCCGGCATCCAACTCGTTACCGCGATACACGCGCTGCAAAGCAAGCCGGTGCCGTTGCCGGACCCGCTGCCCGAAGAACCGCCCGTCCCGTTCGGGTACATCACCCGGTTGGGCGACACTCTCGCCGAAAAAGAACTCAGCCCGCAGGCGCAGACCCAGCTTTTGATCGAACTCAGGCAGGGACTCGACGAGGACGGCGACGATCCCAGCGCCCGCGGCGACATCGGGCAACTGTTGCGCATGCTGCGCCTGCGCCACGACGTCACCTACCGCACCCGCACCGAAATCGACAACGTGCTGGCCGAGATCGAGGCCAAGGACGGCAAGCCCGACGCCGCGACCACGACCGAGGCGCAGGCCGCGGCCGCAGCGCAGCCCGCCGCCGCGGCCCCAGCCGGCGGCCCGGCCGCCAGGGCCGCGGCGCCAGAGCCGGTGGGCGGATCCAGCAAGCGGCTGCTCATCATCGGCGGCGCCGCCGTGGCGGTGATCGCGGCGATCGCGATCGTCTTCGTACTCACCACGCAGGGCGGCAAGACCAAATCCGCCCCGAAGGCCGGCACCGGCCCGAATTCGACTCAGACCGCCGCCAACCCAGCGCCAAGTGTCCCGGATTCCGGGAATGCCTCGAAGCTGGACTCCTATCTCCTCGGCCCCGCGGAGGTCGGTGCGGTCGTGGGCGACCCGAACCTGGTGGTTTCCGACAAGGCCGCGCAGCTGCGCAACTTCCGGCCGACGCTGTCCAACCCGGATTGCAAGGGCGTCTTCGAACCCATCGAAGAATCGGCCTATAAGGGTGCGGACGGTTACACCGGGCTGAGTGGCCAAGCCGTGCACACCCCCGGCGAGAACCAGGCTCACCGCGTCTACGAAGCGGTCGTACAGTTTTCGTCGCCCGACAAGGCGACCGCGTTCGTGCAGGCGTCCGCGGATAGGTGGAAGGCCTGCGCGGGCCAATCGATCACGTTGACCTTCAACGGCAAGTCCAGCGAGTGGAAGTTCGGTGACGTCACCGGGGCCGTGCCGAAAATCTATCAAGGGCGGACGCAGGCGGACGGAACCCGCGCCTGCCATCACGCGCTGCACGCGGCGTCGAGTGTGGTCGTGGACCTCTTGGTGTGCGGGCCCGACGCCGAGAACGGTCAGGCGGGCAAACTCGCCGGCCAGATAGCCGCGAAGGTGAGCGAGTAACGGCTCCAGACATGGAGCGGCCCCCGAGCAAGGCTCCTGGTTGGACAGACCGGAAGCTCGGGGGCCGGGTGGCTACGGGGAATTCGCCAGCGCGCGTAAATCGCCGGCTCTTCGAAAGCCACTGCTGCTAGCGCGCAGCCACCTCACATGTCCATGAAGCTATCAATTCCTCGGACCACCTCCCTTCTTGTGTACGGCCGACCGTACCCGCGATTGCGCAAGCCGACAACACAATTCAGCGCTTAGCGATCACTGACGATCGCCGAGTCGACCAGTGCGGCGAATTCGGCGGCCAGCGGAGACCGGGGCAGCGGCCGACCGTCGAGCGTGTGTACGCGGGCGGCCAACGTCATACTTGAGACCAGCCAGATCCCTTGCGCCGCATTGAGATCGGCGAGCCGCAACGCGCGATAGTCGCAGTCGTAGCCCTTGTCCCGCGCCACCTCGAAGAGGGCCTGCTGTGTGGTGCCACGCAAAATCGGATACCACGGCGGCGGTGTCAGCAGGCACAGGTTCCCGCCTGCCGCGGTTTCGTCAGCGGCCGCGATCACCACCGTCGAGCGCGGTCCTTCCAGGATGTAGCCATCCGAGCTGACGAAGATCACGTCACCGGCCCCTTGCCGGGCGGCGTGACGCAAAGCCGCCATGTTGACCGCGTAGGACAACGTCTTGGCGCCGGCGAGCAGCCACGGCATCGCGCCGGCACCGCCCGAGGGCAGTCCGCGGTCCAACGTCACCGCGGCCAGGCCCTCGCGCCGAACCGCCGTCACTCGTTCGGGGACGGCGTTGACCATCACATAGGTGGTCGGCGTCGTCCCGCCCTCCCGGCCGCGGCTGTAGATCAGCCGCATCGCGCCTTCGTCAGCGGTGTCCGCGACCCACTGCCGAGTGGCCAGGTCGATCGCATCGCGCCAGCTCGGCAGGTCCGGCTCGGGCAGGTCCATCAGCCTCGCCGACTGGGTCAGCCGCTGCAGATGGGACTCGACCAGACAGGGCCTGCCGTCGCGGACCAGCAGCGTCTCGAAGATGCCGTCGCCGCGAACCGCCGCCAAGTCGTCGGCGTGCAGCAGAGGCGCGTCCGGCGGATGAATCGCGCCGTCCAGCGTGACGATCACACCCGCCTGGCCTGCCATGAAGGTAAAGCCTAGCCGCGAATGTGAGGGTGGCCGCACGCTCGGCGGACGGGGCGCCAGGGGGTCCGTAGAGTTGACGTGTGTCTCGCGCCGGCGACGATGCAGAGCGTAGCGATGAGGAGGAGCGGCGCACATGAACGCAGTTCCTGCACCCGATGCCGGACCCGACGCGGGCGCCGTCTGGCATTACGGCGATCCCCTGGGCGAACAGCGCGCGGCCGAAACCGCTGCAGTCGTGGTGGACCGCTCAAACCGCGCAGTCCTCACCCTGACCGGTGGTGACCGCCAGAAGTGGCTCCACAGCATCTCCACCCAGCACGTCAGCGACCTCCCCGAGGGCGCCAGCACGCAGAACCTCAGCCTCGACGGTCAGGGCCGCGTCGAGGACCACTGGGTCCAAACCGAACTCGGCGGCACCACCTACCTGGACACCGAACCCTGGCGCGGCGAACCGCTACTGAAATACCTGCGCAAGATGGTCTTCTGGTCTGATGTCACCCCGGCTGCCGCCGACATGGCGGTGCTTTCGCTGTTGGGCCCGCGCCTGTCCGACCGGGCGGTGCTCGACGCGCTCGGCGTGGAAGCCCTGCCCGCCGAGCTGACGGCGATCCCGGTGGCCGGTGGGGGCTTTGTGCGGCGGATGCCCGGCGGCCCCGCCGGCCAGATCGAACTGGATTTGGTGGTCCCGCGCGGCGAGTCCGCCGGCTGGCAGAAACGTTTGGTCCAGGCGGGCCTGCGACCCGCGGGGGTCTGGGCGTACGAAGCGCACCGGGTGGTGGCGCTGCGCCCGCGATTGGGCGTCGACACCGATGAGCGCACGATTCCGCACGAGGTGGGGTGGATCGGCGGCCCCGGCGAGGGCGCCGTCCACCTGGACAAGGGCTGTTACCGGGGGCAAGAGACCGTCGCGCGGGTGCACAACCTCGGTAAACCACCCCGGATGCTGGTGCTGTTGCACCTCGACGGTTCGGTCGAGCGGCCGTCGACGGGTGACCCGGTGGTCGCCGGCGGTCGCGCGGTCGGTCGCCTTGGCACCGTGGTGGACCACGTGGACCTCGGGCCGGTGGCCCTGGCGCTCATCAAGCGCGGGGTGCCGGCGGACACGGAATTGGCGACCGGCCCGCAGGCTTCGGTGGCTGCGGTGATCGACGCCGATTCGCTGCCACGCACGGAACAGATCGGCGCGGGACGGCTGGCCGTTGAACGCTTGCGGGGCGGTGCGAGATAATTGTGAATGACGTCCGCCACAGCGGCAGGGGGCACCGACGCCCAACCGTAAGGCACGGTAAACTGTCGGCAGGACAATAACGACACCAGGAGATCGGAGCCGCCTGATTCGGGCCGCTCCGTTATTGCGCGAGGGGGTTCCCCCATGGGCCGCGGCCGGGCTAAGGCAAAGCAGACCAAGGTTGCTCGAGAACTCAAATACAGTTCCCCGCAGACCGACTTCCAGCGGCTACAGCGCGAGCTGGCAGGAACGGATGCCGACGACTCCACCGGACTGGAGGACGACAGCGTCGCCGACTCCTGGGCAGACAGCGACGACTGGCGTCGCTAAGACCCACGCCGCTGCGCCGCTGCCATTCGCTTCGGCACGGCGCTAGCCCGGCTCCCGCCCTTTAAAATCTCGGGTGCTGCCCGACGAGCTTTGCCCGCGGGCCTTCTTTACCGCCTTTGCAGACGGTTCCCAACACCCAGCAGTCCAAGTGCCGGGCGGTCAAGATGGCCAGGGCCCGGTCGGTGTCCTCGGGGGCGACGATGGCGACCATGCCCACGCCCATGTTGAACGTCTTCTCCATCTCCTCGCGCGCCACCCGGCCACGCTGGGCGATCATGGCGAACACCGGTGCGGGCGTCCAGGTCCCGCGGTCGATCTCGGCGACCAGGCCGTGCGGGATGACGCGTTGCAGGTTGCCGGCCAGCCCGCCGCCGGTGACATGGCAGAACGTGCGGACATGGGTTTCGGCGGTCAACGCCAGGCAGTCTTTGGCGTAGATCCGGGTGGGTTCCAACAGCTCTTCACCCAGCGTGCGGCCGAACTCCTCGACATAACCCGCCAGGTTCATCCGGTCGATCTCAAGCAGCACCGTGCGGGCCAGGGAGTAGCCGTTGGAATGCAGGCCGGAGGAGCCCATCGCGATGATGGTGTCGCCGGGTTTGACGCGTTCGGGACCCAACACGTCGTCGGCCTCGACGACGCCGATACCGGTCGCCGAGATGTCGTAGTGGTCCGGTTCCATCAGGCCGGGGTGCTCGGCCGTTTCCCCGCCCAGCAGCGCGCAGCCGGCGCGCACGCACCCCTCGGCGATACCCGCCACGATCGCGCTGAGGCGTTCGGGCACCGTTCGGCCCACCGCGATGTAGTCCTGCAGGAAAAGCGGCTCGGCGCCGCACACCACGAGGTCGTCGACCACCATCGCGACCAGGTCCAGGCCGACGGTGTCGTGCTTGTCCATCGCCTGGGCGACCGCCAGCTTGGTTCCCACACCGTCGGTGGACGCCGCCAGCAGCGGTTCGCGGTAATCGTTGCGCAACGCGAACAGCCCGGCGAACCCACCTAGGCCGCCCCGCACCTCGGGCCTGGTGGCCTTCGTCGCCAGCGGCTTGAACATTTCAACGGCGCGGTCGCCCGCCTCAATGTCCACCCCGGCCGAGGCGTAGGTGATGCCGTGGGTGCCCGGGCTTCGTCCGGGGCTTTTTCCGGGATCCGTCATCGCGATAAAGGCTACCGGGCGCCGCCGACCGCCGTTATCAAACGTCTTGGAAGGGGCGCGCCGGACGTCCGTCAGTGGACGATCGGCACTTCGTCGGGTGCCAGATCGTCGAGACCGGCTCCGCGGGCGGCGTTGGTGAGCATGTGCTCGATGACGTTCTTGCCCAAAGCCGTCTCCTCGGGCAGTTCGATCGGATACTTGCCGTCAAAACAGGCGGTGCAGAGCCGCGACGCGGGTTGCTCGGACGCCGCCACCAGGCCGCGCAGCGAGATGTAGCCGAGGGTGTCCGCGCCGATGGCATGCCGCACCGCCTCGAGTATCTCCTCTTTGTCCTGCACGGCGTTGGCGATCAACTCGGCCGGCGACGGGAAGTCGATGCCATAGAAGCAGGGCCACTTCACCGGCGGCGACGCGATCCGCACGTGGACTTCGACGGCGCCGGCCTCGCGCAGCATGCGCAGTAGCGCGCGCTGGGTGTTTCCCCGCACGATCGAGTCGTCGACGACGATGAGCCGCTTGCCGCGGATGACCTCGCGAAGTGGGTTGAGCTTCAACCGGATACCGAGCTGGCGGATGGTCTGGGACGGCTGGATGAAGGTCCGCCCGACGTAGGCGTTCTTCATCAGGCCCTGCCCGTAAGGAATGCCGGACTCCTGCGCGTATCCCACCGCGGCCGGGGTGCCCGACTCCGGGACCCCGATCACCAGATCGGCGTCGACCGGGCATTCACGGGCCAGCCGGCGACCGATCTCCACCCGGGTGGCGTGCACGGACCGGCCGGCGATCGTGCTGTCCGGACGCGCCAGGTAGACGTATTCGAAGACGCAGCCCTTGGGGGTGGGGTTGGCGAAACGCGTGGAGCGCACCCCGTCGGCGTCGATCGCGAGCAGCTCGCCCGGCTCGATGTCGCGTACGAACGACGCGCCGACGATGTCGAGGGCCGCCGTTTCGGAGGCCACCACCCAGCCGCGATCCAGCCGTCCGAGCGAAAGTGGCCGCACCCCATGCGGATCGCGGCAGGCATACAGCGTGTTCTCGTCCATGAACGTCAGACAGAACGCGCCGCGCACGGTTGGCAGCAGATCCAGGGCCGCCCGCTCCAGCGTGGAATCGGCCGCGCCGTGGGCTAGCAGCGCGCCCAAGATGTCGGAGTCCGTCGTGGCGGGGGCGGGCGCACGCCGGGCGATCAGTCCCGCGTCGCGGGCGCGGGCGGCCAGCTCGGCGGTGTTGACCAGGTTTCCGTTGTGCCCCAGAGCGACGCCGGTGCCGGCGGCGGTGTTGCGGAACACCGGTTGCGCGTTCTCCCAAGTGGTGTCACCCGTGGTGGAGTAGCGGCAATGCCCGATGGCCACATGGCCCGGCATTGCCGCGAGCGTCTGCTCGTCGAACACCTGGCTGACCAAGCCCAAGTCTTTGAATACGAGGACCTGCGATCCATCGGCGACGGCGATACCCGCGGCTTCCTGCCCGCGATGCTGCAGGGCGTACAAGCCGTAATAGGTGAGTTTTGCGACGTCCTCGCCCGGGGCCCAAACCCCAAAGACACCACACTCTTCACGAGGCGAGTTCAGGTCCTGCTCGGGTTCCTGGACGGTCACGATTGGGCGGCTCCCTGGGGAACGATTGGTGACGTAACGGAGTCTACGGGTCCGACGCCCGCGACCGCGAATTAGCAGCGCGTGTTGGGCGGCGAAAATTCCCGCACCCGACCCTAAACCTGCAGTTCAGAGTTGTCATTCAGCCGACACCGAACAAGGGCAGACAGTGTTCGATCTCACCCGTCCGAGCGCCGGAAAGGCTCAGCGCACCGGCGTCCTTCGCGTCCTGGAAGGACAGCATCCCGGTCGCCAGCAGCAGCCACGTCCGCGGATCGGTCTCCACCACGTTGGGAGGCGTGCCCCGGGTGTGCCTCGGCCCGGCGACGCATTGCACCGCGACAAACGGCGGTATACGCACCTCGACGCTGGCGCCGGGCGCCACGGCGGCCAGAGTGCGGGCGGTGAGCCGGACGGCCGCGGCCAGGCCCTCGCGGTCGGGGGCCGGCAGGGATTCGTCGCGCAACCAATCCGCCACCGCCAACACGGCCTGCCGGGTCTTTGCCGGATCGGCCTTTTCACGGGCGGCCATACCCTAGGGTCTCAAACTCATGGAGCGTCGTCGCCTGCGGCGCGGGCCACCGTACAAGACCGTCGGCCTCGTGACGATCATCATCATGGGTTTGGCCGGGTCGCTCCTGTACCTACAGTTCCGTGGCGACCTCACGCCGACGACGAAGCTCACCATGGTCGCCACCCGGGCCGGACTGGTGATGGATCCGGGATCCAAGGTCACCTACAACGGGGTGCAGATCGGCAGGGTGGCGAGCATTTCCGAGATCACCCGCGACGGCAAGCCGGCCGCCAAGGTGGTCCTTGATATCACCCCCCGGTTCGTCCCGATGATCCCGGCCAACGTGGCGGCCGCCATCAAGGCGACCACGGTCTTCGGCAACAAATACGTCGCGTTGAACTCGCCGCCTCAGCCCGCGGCCCAAGCGATCACACCGTCGACCGTGATCGATGCGAGGTCCGTGACGACCGAATTCAACACCGTGTTCGAAACACTCATCTCGATCGCCGAGAAAGTCGATCCGGTCAAGGTGAATCTGACGCTCAGCGCGGCCGCGCAAGCCCTGACGGGATTGGGCGACAAGTTCGGCGAATCTGTGGTCAACGGCAACACCATCCTCGACGACGTGAATCCCCAGATGCGCGAAATCCGCGCCGACATTCAGCAGTTGGCCGCGCTCGGTGACACGTACGCCAACGCCTCGCCGGACTTGTGGGACGCGCTCGACCACGCGGTGACCACGGCGCGTGCGCTCAACCGCCAGCAAGCCGACCTGGACGCGGCGCTGCTGGCGGCGGCCGGACTGGGCGGCACGGGCGCCGACGTATTCGGTCGCGGCGGACCGTACCTGGCGCGGGGGGCCGCCGATCTGGTCAGCTCCGGCCAGCTGCTCGACGAGTACAGTCCGGAAATCTTTTGCACCATCCGCAATTTCAATGAAGTCGGACCCAAGATCCACAACGCCCTCGGCGACAACGGCTACTCGCTGGGTGCCCACGCCGCGGGCGCAATCGCCGGGGCACCCAATCCGTACATCTGGCCGGAGAATCTGCCCCGGACCAACGCCAGGGGCGGCCCCGGCGGCCTGCCGGGCTGTTGGCAGACGATCACCCGGCAGCTGTGGCCGGCGCCGTTTCTGGTGATGGACACCGGCGCAAGCATGGCCCCCTACAACCACTTCGAACTCGGCTCACCACTTTTCGTCGAGCATGTGTGGGGTCGGCAACTGGGCGACTACACCATCAACCCGTGACGCCGCACGCCCAGCGCGACGATCGCGCCGGCCTCGTTGATGGCCAAGTGCACCAACATCGGCGCGGCGATGCTGCCGGAACAGTCTGCCAGCCAACCGAATAACCAGCCTGCGATGCCCGTCACCAAAACGGTGCCCACCACCGGGTCACCCGCCGACCTCGCGTCCGCGACGTGGGAGAGCCCAAAGCACGCCGCTTGCAACAACATTCCACCCGACCTGCCGCACGCCCTGGAAGCGGCGGCGGTCAGCGCGGCGCGAAACGCGGCCTCCTCGGCCCAGACGGTCCCGACGGGGATTCGCAGCAGCAACCAGCCGGACACCGATCCGGGCGGCTCCCGCTCGGCCATCGATGCCCGCACCGAAGGCACCGCCGTCGTCGCCGCGATCACGCTCGCCGCCGCCGCGCCGGCCGCCGACCCAAGCCGCAGCCCCGCCCACAGCCGCGGCGGAGATAAACCCAGCGGAGCACGCGTCACCAGCACCAGCAGGCCGGCCGCACCCGCCTGCACCGCGGCGCGCCAGGCCGTGGGCAGTCGCGGGCCGACGAAGCTCCAGCCAACCAGGGCGGCGGCCAAAGAGAACGCTTCCGCCCGGCGAAAACCGGTTCGGCCCATCAGGATTCGCCGCTAGGGCTCATCCGAAGAGGCGGGGCAGCACCGCCTCGGACGTCTCGCGCAGTTCCTCGAGCGACACGGTGAACAGGCCCTGAACCTCCACCGCGTCCGAGGCCTGATCGACGACGCCGATGCGCACCGCGGGCAGCCCCCGCGCCTCACACATCGCCCGGAACCGGCTCTCCTCGGTGCGCGGCACCGCCACCAAGACCCGGCCCGCCGACTCGGAGAACAACGTGACGAACGGATCGGCACCCTCGGGAAGCACAATGCGGCAACCGGTTTCGCCCGCCAGGGCAGCCTCCACGATCGCCTGCGCGAGCCCGCCCTCGGACAGGTCGTGCGCCGCGGACACCAGCCCGTCGCGGGAGGCCGCGGTCAGCACCTCGGCCAATAACTTTTCGCGCGCCAGATCGACCGCGGGCGGCAGCCCACCCAGGTGGTCGGCCGTCACCTGCGCCCAGATGGAACCGTCGAGTTCATCGCGCGTATCGCCCAGCAGCATCAGGGCCTCGCCCGGTTCGCCGCCCAGACCGGTTGGGATGCGCCGGCCGACATCGTCGAGCACACCGAGCACACCGACCACCGGCGTGGGCAGAATCGCCGCCGACCCAGTCTGGTTGTAGAAGCTGACGTTGCCGCCGGTGACCGGAATGCCAAGGGCCGCACAACCATCGGCCAGCCCTCGCACCGCCTGAGAGAACTGCCACATCACCCCGGGATCTTCCGGAGAGCCGAAATTGAGGCAGTTGGTCACCGCGACCGGGGTGGCGCCGGTGACGGCGACGTTGCGGTAGGCCTCAGCCAGCGCGAGTTGGGCTCCGACATAGGGGTCGAGCAGCGTGTAGCGCCCCGACGCGTCAGTCGACAAAGCGATGCCGCGGCCGGTGGTTTCGTCGACGCGGAGCACACCACCATCGGCGTGCTCGGCCAGCACGGTGTTGCCGCGCACGTAGCGGTCGTACTGCTCGGTGATGAAGGCGCGGCTGCACAGGTGCGGGCTGCCCAGCAGTGCAAGCAAAGTCGCGCGCAGTTCCTCCCCGGTCGTTGGCCGCGGCAGGCTGGTGGACCGGTCGGCGTTCAGGGCATCCTGCGATTCGGGCCGTGCGACCGGCCGCTGGTACACCGGGCCCTCGTGGGCCACGGTGCGCGGCGGCACGTCGACGATCGTTTCGCCGCGCCAGGTGATCCGCAACCGGTCGCCGTCGGTGACCTCGCCGATCACCGTGGCCAGCACCTCCCATTTGCGGCAGACCGTCAAGAAGGCGTCCACGTTCTCCGGCGCCACCACCGCGCACATCCGCTCCTGCGACTCGCTGCAGAGCACCTCCGCGGGCGTCATGTCCTTGGCCCGCAACGGGACGGAGTCGAGCTCGATCGCCATCCCGCCGTCCCCGGCAGACGCTAATTCCGAAGTAGCGCAAGACAATCCGGCCCCACCCAGATCCTGGATGCCTATCACCAGGCCGCCCGCGTAGAGCTCGAGGCAGCACTCGATCAGCACCTTCTCCATGAAGGGGTCGCCCACTTGCACCGACGGGAGCTTCTTGCGGGACCCTTCGCTGTCGAAGGTTTCCGACGCCAGCACCGACACCCCACCGATGCCGTCGAGGCCGGTGCGCGCGCCGAACAGGATGATCTTGTTTCCGGTGCCCGAGGCGAACGCCAGGTGCAGGTCCTCCTGGCGTAACACGCCGACGCACAACGCGTTTACCAACGGATTTCCGGCGTAGCACGCATCGAAGACCGTCTCGCCGCCGATGTTGGGCAACCCGAGCGAGTTGCCGTAACCGCCGATGCCACGGACCACCCCGTCGACCAAGCGGCGGGTGTCGGGCGCGTCGGCGGCGCCGAACCGAAGCTGGTCCATCACCGCGACCGGTCGGGCCCCCATGGCCATGATGTCGCGGACGATGCCGCCTACGCCGGTCGCCGCGCCCTGGTAGGGCTCGACGTAGGAGGGGTGGTTGTGGGACTCCACTTTGAAGGTGACGGCCCAGCCGTCGCCGATGTCGACCACGCCGGCGTTTTCGCCGATGCCCGCCAGCATGCCGGCGCGCATGTCGTCGGTGGTGGTCTCGCCGAAGTAGCGCAGATGAACCTTCGACGACTTATACGAGCAGTGCTCGCTCCACATCACCGAGTACATCGCCAGCTCGGTGTCGGTGGGTCTGCGGCCCAGGATCTCGCGGATCCGCTCGTACTCGTCCTCTTTGAGGCCCAGCTCGGCGAACGGCTGCGGCTGGTCGGGGCTGGCAGCGGCGTGCTCGACGGTGTCGGTCGCCTGGGTGCGGGCGCTCGTCCCGGAGACAGTCACGCCAGACAGTCTAGGTCGACGCCGCTATCGCCGTGGGGTCGCCGCGTGGCTATTGACCGACGACGCAGAAGACGTTGCCCTCGGGGTCGGCCAGCACCACCCAGCGAAAATTGTCACCGAACCTGTGCCGGCCGACCTCCGTGGCCCCGGCGGCCGTCAGCCGGGAGACCTCGGCGTCAACGTCGGCGGCAGCGAAGTCGAGGTGCACGCGGTTTTTCCCGGGCGTGGGATCGGGCACCTTCTGGAATCCGAGCCGGGGTCCTTCCGACAAGCTCACCGCGGTGAACTCGTCGGCTAGCAATTCCTGCGTCGTACCCCCGAACTGCTCGGCCCACCATCCGGCCAGCATCGCGGGGTCGCTGCAGTCGAAAGTGATCATCTCCACGTTGAGCGCCATACCGCCAGACCTTAGGCCTCGGACTGACTCGGGTGAAAGGACTGCGCGCATCGCCGAGGCAACCCGGCGGTTAAGCGATTGTCAGGAAGTCGGCCATCATGGCCATGTCCTCGTGCTCGAGGTTGTGGCAATGCAGAAGGTAGGAGCCGGCGTAGTCGGTGAATCGGGTGAGGACTTCCACCGCCTCGGCCGGGCGGACGTCGACGGTGTCCTTCCAGCCCACGTCGAAACGTCCGGGTGCGCGGTTGTTGCGGGACAGCACTTGGAACGAGTTCAGGTGCACATGAACGGGATGGTGGAACTCGGTGATGAACCGCCAGATTTCCGTCGTGCCGATCCTCGGGCGCGCCAGCGGCCGGCCCGGTTGATACGGCAGGTCGTTGATCGTCCATACCCCTCTTCTGCCTAGGCGGAAGAGGAAGGTCCGAGTGCCCACCACTTGCTCTCGGCTTAGGGGGGTGCTTGTGCTGAGCCGCTCGGGGATCGCCGAATCATCGGAACGATCGGTACCGACGATGTCGAACCGCATAACCTCGGCGGCGCTTCCGGTACCCAACAGGTTGAGGAGGCGCACGCTTGTTCCGCGTTGGTAGCGGCCGAAGTCGACCACGACCTCGAAGCGTTCGCCCGGAGCGATATCGATGGAGTCATGGCTTACCGGCCGCGCGAGCAATCCGCCATCACTGCCGATTTGCACCAGCGCCGACCCTCCGGGCGGCTGCGGGTCCAATTGCAGCCGGTAGCGACGGGCGTTGGATGCGTTGAGCAGCCGTAGGCGATAGCGGGCAGGATCGGTTTGCAGCACCGGCCATGGCGCACCGTTGACGAGGATGACGTCACCCAGGACGCCGTTCATGTAGTCGCCCGTCGCCCCACCGGACTCAGCGGCCGGGTACCGAAACGAACCATCGGCGGCGAACGCACGATCGGTGACCATCAGCGGGATATCCCGATAGCCGCGAGGCAGCGGCAACGCGTCTTCCTCGTCGTCGTGAATCAGGTGAAATCCGGCTAGCCCGCGCCACACCGCGGCGCCGGTGTAGCCCATGCGGTGATCGTGGTACCACAACGTGGTGGCCCGCTGATCCATCGGATAAACGTATTCACGTTGTCCGACAACGGTATTGCGTGCCATTTCCATAGCGGCGGGTTGACCGGCCTGCGGCAGGATGAGATCGGTGGGGTACCCATCGTGGTCTGGCGGGGTGTGCCCGCCATGCAGATGTACCACCACCGGCACCGGCAGAGCGTTGCGGTGCCGCACGACGGTGCGTCGGCCGGACCGTGACGCGATAGTGGGGCCCGGGAAGCTCGTGTTGTAAGTCCATGCCGCAGTGGTTATCTCGGGCAGGATGCGCAATTGCGTGACCTGCTGTGTGATCTCGTAGTAGTCGGTGTGAGCATCGGTGCTGACTGGCGTCAACTGGCCCGGGATCGGCAGCCGGACTTGGTACCGGGCGGGCAGTTTGGTCTCACTGCGAATCAGCCGTCCCGACTCGGCGGAGCCCAGTAGTGCGTGCGACATTGGCCAGCTGGCGCCCACGACGCCGATCCCTGCCGCGGTGGCGCCCAACCGCAACGCGCTGCGCCGATTCACCGAGTCACATCCTGCTGTTCCGCGAGAGGGTGTGCGGTCAGCGGCAGGCGCCAAACCGACGCGGTCAGCTGCAGGATTCCCGCAACGAGCAGGACCCCGAGTGGAACGTGCAGGCCGGTCAGCCGCAATTCGCCCGAGGCGAACTCGGCGACGAAGAGAATCGTCACGAGCGTACCGACCGCTATCGGCCATCGCGGCCCGCCTGTCCTGCTGACGATCACCAGCGCAACCACCTGCACGACGGAGAGCAATGTGGTCACCCTGGCGCCGACCGAGTGCAGCATCAGTGCGTTGTACTGCCCGCCCAGGAAACTGCCGGCGAATGCGGCCTGAGCCACCGCCAGGATCGCCAACGTGGCGGTGGTAGCACGGGCGACTACCCGGGGCCAGCGTCGGCCGTGCCAGTTATCCGCTGTCATCGCGGCACACCCGCTCCGCCAAGGGTTTCGTCGACGCTGTTCTTCCGCCGGATTTGGTTGGCGTCGCGAAACCACCAGCCTGCGTACAGCTTGGCGCCTGTCATGGTTCTCCTTCGTCATGGGCGTCGGACATCCGTGCTCAGGAATGACGACGAGACGGCGCTGCGAAAAGTTACGGACGTAGTTGTAACTTTCTACGCCGACGATCCGTCCTTGAATTACGAGCTGCGAGTGGGCTTCGGTTACCACCTCGACGGTGCCCCGTCACAGCCGATTCCACGCTCACCGCAACGGAATACACCAAGGAGAAGTGATGTCGAACCCGACGCCGCCCCGCTGGCTGAAGCCGATGAACAAGTTCATGATCGCGATGCAAAAGCTCGGCGTACCCACGGGACCGCCCATGGTATTGACGGTGCCGGGCCGCAAATCTGGGAAGCCACGCAGCACGCCGATGACACCCTTCAGGCTGGACGGACAGCTTTTTGCCGTGGCCGGATTCCCCGGTGCTGATTGGGCACGCAATGCGCGCGCCGCCGGCGCCGGGACGCTGCGCAAGGGCCGAAAGGTGCGGCGTGTCAGGATAACTGAGCTGACCGCCGAGCAAGCTCGCCCGGTGTTGCGGGAATACCCGAACGAAGTGCCGGTCGGTGTTGGCTTCTTGAAGCGCTCGGGCCTGGTGCGCCACGGCCATCCCGAAGAGGTCGAGGCGCTGGCCGGCCGGATCGCCGTGTTCCGGCTGGACCCCATTCCGGCGAGCTAACGCCGGACGATTCCGCTATAGGTCGACGATCCCCGGAAGCCACCAACATGTACACCGCTTACCTTGTCGTGACAATAATTGCCGTTGCCCTCGACGGATTTTCGGGCGTGAGCGCGCTCCTCCAATTCGCACCCATCATTCCGCCCATGAGACGGGCCGGGGTTCCGCTGTCCTGGCTGAGATTTCCCATCGGCACCCTGAAAACCTTAGGTGCGCTCGGGCTTGTGGCCGGACTGTGGGTTCCGGCAATCGGCATCGCGGCCGCGGCCGGGCTAACCATCTTCTTTATCTGCGCGATGTACACCCACGTACTCGCCAACGATATTTCCGGTCAGTTCGTCTTCGCCGGATTCCTGCTCACGCTCAACGCCGCGACCTTCGCACTCACCCTGATCGCCCACCCCGCTGCCGTTTAGGCCTGAGGAACCTCAGAATGACTCAGGCGAAAGGAACGCGCGCATCGCTGCCGAGTAGGTGCCTACGTCGTGGGCGCCCATCAACTCGCGCGCGGAGTGCATCGCCAGCTGCGCGGCGCCGATGTCGACGGTGGGGATGCCGGTCTGGGCCGAGGCCAGCGGCCCGATCGTCGACCCACAGGGCAGGTCGGCGCGGTGCTCGTAACGCTGCAGGGCAACCCCGGCCTGCTGACAGGCCAGCGCGAAGGGCGCGGCCGTGCGCCCGTCGGTGGCATAACGCAGGTTCGGGTGCACCTTGAGCACCGGCCCGGCGTTGACCTCGATGAGATGGCCGGGCTCGTGCCGCTCCGGATAGTTGGGGTGGGTGGCGTGCGCCATGTCCGCCGAGGCCAGCAATGACGCGGGCAGCCGACGCAGGAAGTCCTCCCGGGTGCCGCCGGCGGCGAGCACGATCCGCTCGAGGACGGTGCTCAACAGGTTGGACTGCGCACCGTGATCGGAAGACGAACCGACTTCCTCGTGGTCGAAAACCACCAGCACGGGCAGGACGCCCCGTGGCTCGGCAGCCAGCAGAGCCTCCATCCCCGCATAACAGCTGGCCTGGTTGTCCAGCCGGGGAGCGCTGAGCAGGTCGCCCTCGGCGCCGAGCACCGTCGATCGGGTGAGATCGTGAGTCATCAGGTCGGCGCCCAGCACGGCGGCCGGCGCAACCCCGGCGCGTTCCGCGACGAAGTCAATGAACGACCTGGCTTCGGCGCCGGCGCCCCAGACCGCGTTGACGTGTCGCTGGGGGTCCAGCGTCAGTGATTTGCGGTCCTCGGCCAGGTGAATGGCCAGCTGCGGTACCCGAAGGATCGGCTCGTCTATCCGGACCAGCCGGTGCTCGATCCCCGTGCCTTGATTCGAGTGCACCGATAACCGTCCGCTGATGCCCAGGTCGCGGTCCAGCCAGGAGTTAAGCCACGCTCCGCCGTACGGTTCCAGCGCCACGACACGCCAACCGGCGACCAGCCGATCGGGATGCTGCTTGACCCGCAGGTTAGGGCTGTCGGTGTGGGCGCCGACGATCCGGAACGGGCCGTCGGGCCCGTCGGAATTCCAGGCGACCAGCGAGCCCGCCCGCACGGTGAAGTACCGACCCGGTCCGTCCGGCCAGCGTTGGGCCTCGCTCAGTTCGGTGTACCCGGCGGCGGTCAGCCGCGCCGCCACCGTGGCACAGACGTGAAACGGCGACGGAGAAGCGTCGATGAAATCGCAGAGGCCTGCGGCGCTGGCCGACATGTTCAACATCATGGCTGTCGACCACAACGGAGTTCACGCTAGGTCCGATTGCGCGGCTCCTTCCTCGCGCACTTCCTGCGCTCGCCGTCGCCACGCTCGGTCCGATTGCGCGGCTCCTTCCTCGCGCACTTCCTGCGCTCGCCGTCGCCACGCTAGGGTCAGCAGAGTGCCTCCCGTCCAGCCACAGCCGATCCTCGAGCCATTGACGCCTGCGGCTGTCTTCCTGGTAGTGACCATCGACGACGGCGGAGAAGCGACGGTGCACGACGCGCTGCCCGAGATTTCCGGCCTGGTGCGCGCGATCGGCTTCCGCGAGCCGCCGAAACGGTTGTCCGCCATCGCCTCCATCGGCTCGCGAGCCTGGGATCGCTTGTTCTCTGGTCCGCGTCCCGCCGAGTTGCACCCGTTCGTCGAACTGGAAGGCCCGCGGCACACCGCCCCGGCCACGCCCGGGGATCTGCTGTTCCACATCCGGGCCGAGAGCTTGGACGTGTGTTTCGAATTGGCCGACCGCATCCTGAGGTCAATGGCCGGTGCCGTCACCGTCGTCGACGAGGTACACGGATTCCGCTACTTCGACAACCGCGACCTGTTGGGCTTCGTCGACGGCACCGAAAACCCCGATGGCCCGTTGGCCGTCAGCGCCACCGCCATCGGCGCCGAGGATCCCGAATTCGAGGGCTCGTGCTACGTACACGTGCAGAAGTATCTGCACGAAATGTCATCGTGGAACGCGCTGTCGGTCAGCGAGCAGGAGTTGGTGATCGGCCGGACCAAACTGGAGAACCTCGAACTCGACGACGACCAAAAGCCGGCCAACGCCCACATCGCTCTCAACGTCATCACTGACGACGACGGCACCGAGCTGAAGATCGTGCGGCACAACATGCCGTTCGGCGAACTCGGCAAGGGCGAGTACGGCACCTACTTCATCGGCTATTCCCGCGCGCCGCGGGTCACCGAACAGATGCTGCGCAACATGTTTCTCGGGGATCCACCCGGAAACACCGACCACATCCTCGAGTTCTCCACGGCGGTCACCGGTGGCTTGTTCTTCTCCCCCACTGTGGACTTTCTCGATGATCCACCGCCACTGCCCGCAGCGCCGGTGGCGGAAACGTCTGTTGCACAAGACGGCTCACTTTCGATCGGAAGCCTGAAAGGAACCCCTTCATGAACAACCTCTACCGCGACCTGGCACCGGTCACCGAAGCCGCTTGGGACGAAATCGAAACGGAGGCGACCCGGACATTCAAACGCCATGTCGCCGGGCGCCGGGTCGTCGACGTCAGCGGACCCGGTGGTCCGGTCACCGCGGCGGTCAGCACCGGCCGCTTGATCGACGTGGCGGCACCGTCCGACGGCGTGGAGGCTCACCTGCGGGCGAGCAAACCCCTTGTCCGGCTGAGGGTTCCGTTCACCCTCTCACGTTACGAGATCGACAATGTCGAGCGTGGTGCGCAGGACTCCGACTGGGACCCGGTCAAGGAGGCCGCCAAGAAGTTGGCGTTCGTGGAAGACCGGGCAATCTTCGAGGGCTACGCCGCCGCATCGATCGAGGGCATCCGCTCCGCCAGCTCGAACAAGCCGCTGACCTTGCCGGCCGATCCTCGCGAAATTCCGGATGTCATCACGCAGGCGATCTCCGAATTGCGGCTGGCCGGGGTCGACGGCCCCTACTCGGTGTTGTTGTCCGCCGACGTCTATACGAAGGTCAGCGAGACCACCGAACACGGATATCCGATCCTCGAGCACATCGACCGGCTGGTTCCGGGAGACATCATCTGGGCGCCGGCCATCGACGGTGCTTTCGTGCTGACCACCCGCGGCGGTGACTTCGATCTGCAGCTCGGGACCGACGTGTCGATCGGCTACACGAGCCATGATGCGGACACCGTGCAGCTGTATCTGCAGGAGACGCTGACATTCCTGTGCTACACCGCCGAGGCGGCGGTCCCGCTGGGCTCCTAGGAATAAAAGCCGGGGAGCGGCTGCTGTCGGTGAGGCAAGTGAACTTCTCACCAGGAGGATCCGATGGCAGCACCGATGGCCGGCTCCACTGCGCTGGTGACCGGGGCCACGTCCGGTATCGGCAAGGAAATCGCGCTACAACTCGCGGAACGCGGGGTCGAGGTTGTGGTACACGGCCGCGACGCCGAACGCGGCGCGAAGACCGTGCGCGAGATTGAAAATGCCGGCGGTAGGGCGCGTTTCGTCGCGGCGGACCTCAATGACGGCGAAGACGTCCGCCGGTTGGCCGATGAGGCGGGGCCGGTGGACATATTGGTCAATAATGCCGGCGTCTACCAATTCGGCGCCACCGTGGACACCGACGATGCGACGTTCGAACAGCACGTGGATGTCAACCTGCGCGCCCCTTACATTTTGGTCCAGCAGTTGGTGCCGGGAATGATTGAGCGCGGCGGTGGCGCGGTGGTCAACGTGAGCACCGTCGCGGCGTCGGTGCCGGCGAGCGGCGCGGGCATCTATGGCGCCACCAAAGCCGGCCTGGAGCTGCTAACGCGCGTCTGGGCGGACGAGTTCGGCCGGTCGGGGGTGCGGGTGAACGCGATCGCGCCGGGGCCAACCGACACTCCCGGTGTGGCGGTCCTACCGGGCGTGTTGGACGCGGTGGCGGCCAACACCGCGATCGGCCGGCCCGCCGAGCCGAGTGAAATCGCCAGCGCGGTCATCTTCCTCACCTCTCCCGACGCCAGTTATGTCAACGGCGCTGTGGTGCCCGTGAGCGGCGGTCAACGCGCGATCACCGCCTGACGCAACGGTTTTCGTTACAGGTCGAGCACCAGCTCGCTCTCCGGGGCCGCCGAGCAGATGAGTACGGTCCCCTGCTCGGGGGGCTCCAGCGGCGGCTGCACGTAACTGGCCCTGCCGGCGACAACGCCGGTGACGCACACATGACACACGCCGCTCCGGCAGGAGAACCGGGTGGCCACGTCGCAAGCTTCGGCCAGCTCGAGGATGCTTCCGAATCGGGATGACCAGTTAACCGTTAGGCCGCTGCGCGCGAAGGTGATCGACGGGCCCGTTCCCGCAAGTCCCGCCGGCGGGTGCGGTGGCGTACGAGGGGCGCCATCGACGATGCCCGGATTGATCGACGGCAGGGCGCCGAATAGCTCGCTGTGGATCCGCTCGGAGGCCAGGCCCTCCGCGGTGAGTGCGTCGCGCATGTCGCTCATGAATTGGTTTGGGCCGCAGAGGTACGCAGTGGCGTTAGCTGGGATACCCAGCGCCGCGAGCGCCGACCGGCCCAACCGCCCCTGTGTGTGCGTATAGAACACCGACTGCCGCGCGCGCGGCAACGACTCGATCAAGCTGGCGACTTCGGCTGCGAACGCTTGTGTTTGAGGACTGCGGGCGGTGTGCAGCCACCAGATCTCGCGGGGGCTGCGGACCGCCGCGAGCGCATGCAACATCGCCAAGACCGGGGTGATGCCGATTCCCGCCGAAAGCAGCAACACTGGGCCGTCACCCTCGGTGAGGTGAAATTCGCCTCGTGGGGCGGCGGCCTCGACGACCGAGCCCGCTTCGACGTGCTCGTGCAACCATCGGCTCACCAGACCTTGCTCTTCACGTTTGACGCTGATGCGGTAGTACCCGGCGCCGGGGTCGCCCGAAAGGGAGTAACTGCGCAGCGGCACTGGTGCGCCCGCGCCGGGGATTCGCACCGTCAGGTATTGCCCGGGGAGCGGCGGTGGGAGACTCGCATGGTCGTCGGCCTCCAGCCAAAGGGACATCACCTGTGAGCTTTCCCGGCGTATTTCGCTGACACGCAAGGGACGAAAGCCCTCCCACGCCGGCTGCGCTTGGGCTGTGGATTCCTGCTGCGCTGCCAGCATGTCGCGGAACGACTGCCGCCAGCCCGGGCTGAGCGGGGGGATGTCGACGACCTTGTGAAGTCGGTCGAGGTCGCGGTTCGGCAGATAAAGGAGCGCATCGACGTCGGCGACGCTGAGCTCGTGTCTACCACGGTGGGTACGCACGATGTCATCACCGGCGCGGACCTCTCCCTCGGTGATCACCCGGAAATAGAAGCCCGGGCGCCGTTGGGCGACAAGCAAGTTCGGCATTCTGGGTTCGTTCAGGCGCAGACCAACGCGGAAGCAGGTGACCCGGGGCTGGGTCACCTCGAACTCGGCCCCACCGATCCGGTAGCGGTCACCGATGCACACATCGTTGTCGGGCAGCCCGGTGATCGTGAAGTTCTCCCCGAAGTGGCCGGGCGCGAGGTCGTCGCGACCCAGGTAGCTCTTCCAGAAGTCGTATGACTCGGTCTGGTAGACCATTACGGCGCGCTGCTCACCGCCATGGCCGCCGAGATCGCCCTGGGCGTCGCCGTCGATGTTCAGGCGGCGCACCATGACCGGCCCCTCGACCGGTGTTTTCCAGATCCCGGTGTAGACGGTCTTGTCATGCCACTGAACGTTCTTGGGCATGCCGACGTTCACCGAAATCAGCTTGCCCACGATGTCACCTCCGGGCTTCGCCAGTGGGACGGCCGGCCCAGAATATGCCGCTCCGCGCCGGAGGGCAACAGGAGGCGGGACTGTTGCGCCGTGCCCGCTCTGGTGCATACTGGGTCGTACAACCCAAAATGCCGCTCCGGTGGATTCCGTGCCCGTCCGCCCAGCGCGTGGTGTTCGAGGGGCGAAACTGAGGAGGACATGTCATGGCGGCTGTGCATCATCGATACGCCACCGTCGACGGCCACCGGCTCTTCTTCCGCGAAGCGGGCGACCCGAACGCTCCCGCGCTGGTGCTGTTGCACGGGTTTCCGACCAGCTCCTACATGTTCCGGCATCTGCTTCCGGCACTCGCCGACGATTTCCACGTCATCGCGCCGGATCACCTGGGCTTCGGGCTATCCGACGCGCCGTCCGTGCAGCAGTTCGACTACACCTTCGACGCGCTGACCGACCTCACTGCCGGGTTGCTGAGCGCGCTCGGCATCAACAGACATGCCATATACGTCCAGGATTACGGCGCACCGATCGGTTGGCGGCTGGCGCTGCGCGACCCGTCGGCGATCACCGCGATCATCACCCAGAACGGCAACGGCTACGACGCGGGATTCGTCGACAGCTTCTGGAAGATCGTCCGGGCCTACCAACGCGAACAAACGCATGAGACGGAGGCCGCGGTACGGCAGTTCCTTACGCTGGACGCCACGCGATGGCAGTACGTCACCGGCGTTCCCGACGAGACCCTCGTCGACCCGGAATCGTGGCATCACGACTACGCGCTCATATCGCGGCCGGGCAACGACCTGGTGCAGCTGAAACTGTTGCGAGACTATGCCACTAATGCGCCGCTCTATCCACGCCTGCACGAATACTTTCGCGCCAGCCAGGTGCCGCTGCTGGCGGTGTGGGGTCGCGGCGACGAGATCTTCGGTCCGGCCGGCGCCGAGGCGTTCGCCGACGACCTGCCGGATGCCGAGATCCGCCTGCTCGAGGGCGGCCACTTCCTGCTGGAGTCCGCACTGGACGACGTCGCCACGCTGATCCGCGGCTTCCTAACCAAGGTTGACATGACCGCCTGACCGGTTCCGGGATCAATGGGTTGGATATCCCATAGTTCCCGAGCCTCGCGGGTTAGCCTGACGCGATGGCCCATTCCGATGTTCAAGACGAACAACGGTTGACCGCCAAGGGGCGCGCCACCCGTGACCGCATCGTGGAAGCGGCCGCCCAGCTGATCGTCACCGAGGGCCTGTCCGCGGCGAACATGGAAAACGTCCGCAAGGCGGCATCGGTCAGCGGTTCGCAGCTCGCCCACTATTTCGCCGACAAGAGCGCACTGATTCGCGCGGTCCTCAGGCGTCAGATCGGGGTGGTGCTCGACTTCCACCGGCAGCCCAAGCTGGGGTGCCTGGATTCCTTCGAAGACTTCGAGCGGTGGATCGACCTCAACATGCAATACCTCAGGCGCATCGGATATTTCGGCACACCCACCTACCACGCGCTTGCCGCCCAACTGGCGAAGTCCGACGACGCGACGCGCGAAACGCTGGCGGCCGGCTATTGGCAGTGGGTCGAGTTGCTCCAGGCAGCGATCCAGCGGATGAAGGACGGTGGCGCCTTGGTCGCCGACGCCGACGCTCGACGATTGGCGATGGTCATCGTCGCCGCCCATCAGGGCGGAGGTACCTTGGCCTTCACCTACCGGGCGGCGTGGCCGCACGCGGATGCGGTTCGCTTCGCGATCAATTACTTACGCAGCTTCGCCACCGACCCCGGCGAGCGGGTTGCCCGGCCTGCGCGGCGTCCACGGGGCCGCCGAAGGACCGTCACGTGAGCGACGACAGCCCGGCGCGATTCACCAGCAAGGGACTGGCGACTCGCGCGCGCATCGTTGACGTAGCCGCCCGTCTGATGTTCGAGCGGGGCGTCGCCAACACCAGCATCGAGCAGGTACGGCGCGCGGCGGGGGTGGGCGGCTCTCAGATCGCGCACTATTTCCGGGACAAACGCGATCTGACCCGCCAGGTCGTTGCCACCCGCCGCGGAGACGTGCGGGCATTTCACACCCAGCCACCGCTGGGCGCCCTGGACAGCGTCGACGCCCTGCAGGCTTGGGCCGACGCCTGCGTCGCCGACATAGACGCCGTGTACCGCGTCGGCGGTTGCGTCTACGGCTCGTTGGCGGGTGAGCTGATCGACGCCGACGACCAGATACACGACGACCTCTCCGCCGGCTATGACCAGTGGATCGACCTGTTTCAGGCCGGCCTGACGGCGATGCGCCGACGCGGCGACCTGCGCGCCGGCGCGGACCCCCGCCACCTGGCGGTGTCGCTGGTCGTCGCGCATCAGGGCGGTGCGCTGTTGACGTATGCCACCGGGGATCCGGAACCGCTGCGGACCGCCGTCAACGCCGCCGTCGACTACGTCCGCTCGTTCGCGACACCCTCGCGCAAGCGCTGAGCCGAATCGAGACAACCCCCTGGACAGAATGGGATGCATAGCCCATAATAATTGGGTCAGCTGGCCCATTATGTGCGGGAGCCCTAACCGCGGTTTCGCACCTCCGGATTCGTTGGGGCGGCCGGGAATTTGGGAGGAGCGGCACGTGTCCACCACCGATGCACCCCAGCTGCCGACCGCCCCCGCGATGGTGCGCGAGCAGCCCGGCGGGGAAACGATGCGCGCGATCATCCTTGACGGGTTCGGCGCCCCGGACAGGCTGGTCTACGCCGACATTCCGAAGCCGCTGCCCAAGGACGGCGAAGTGGTGATCGAAGTCAAGGCATTCGGCATCAATCACGCCGAGATGCACATGCGGCGCGGGGAATGGGCCGAAGCCGCGGAAGTCAGCGGAATCGAATGCGTCGGTGTCGTCGACACATGCCCGGGCGGCGAATTTGCCGTGGGCGCCAAGGTGGCGGCGCTGATGGGTGGTCTGGGCCGAACCATCAACGGCAGCTACGCGCAGTACACCCGCGTACGCGCGGCGAACGTCGCCCTCATCGAATCCGAGCTGCCATGGTCGGATTTGGCCGCGCTGCCCGAAACCTACGCGGTCGCTTGGACATGCCTCTTCCGCAACCTCAACCTGAAAGCCGGCCAGACGCTGGTGTTGCGCGGCGCGACATCGTCGTTGGGCCAGGCCGCACTGAAGATGGCCGTCGCCGCCGGTGCGCGCGTCATCTCCACCGCGCGGAATCGCGGCCGGTTTCCCATGCTGGAGGAGCTGGGCGCGTCGCGCGTCGAATTGGAACGGGGCGACCTGTCCGACCGCCTCCCCGAGGCCAAGCGGGTAGACGCGGTTCTGGACCTGGTCGGCAACAGCACCATCCTGGACTCCCTCGACATGCTGCGCCGCGGCGGAACGGCCTGCTTGGCGGGCTGGCTGGGCGGACTCGACCCGATCGGGGATTTCAATCCACTGCTGCGCATGGCAAGCGGCGTCAACTGGAACTTCTTCGGCAGCTTCGTCTTTGGAACTCCGGGATTCCCGCTGTCGGACGTCCCTCTGCAAGACATCGCGCAGCAGGTCGCCGAGGGCGCTCTGGAGGCCAAGCCATCTCGCGTCTTCTCCTTCGAGGAGATACGTGAGGCGCACCGGGTGATGGAAGCGGGGGAAGCGGGCGGCAAGATGGTCGTGGTGATGCGGTGAGCTACGCCGTTTCAGCACCGGGGCCTATCGGACTCTCGCCCCTTCCGGTCTGAGGAGGCGTCGTGGTCGCGAGGAAAACCAGCCCGGGCCGGGTGGAAGCATTTTCGGACGGTGTGTTCGCCGTCATCATCACGATCCTGGTGCTGGAGCTCAAACTGCCGACCGCGCACAGCTTCAGTGGCCTGCTGCCGCTGTGGCCCACCGGCCTGAGCTATGTAGTCAGCTACCTGTTCATCGCGATCGTGTGGGTCAACCATCATCACTTGTTCAGCTACGCGGAGCTAGCGACGCCGCGGCTGGTGTGGTCGAATTTCGCGCACTTGTTTTCGGTGTCGCTCATACCGATCACCACCGAGTGGATCGCCGACAGCAGACTGGCCGCTGAGCCCGTGGCCTTGTACGCGTTCGTGTTCGTCCTCGTCAACGTCACCTATCTCGCGCTGTGCCGGGAAGTGGTCGACCGGCCGGCCCACGAAGACCTCACGGACCGGATGCGCCGGTTGTTGCGGATGCGGTCATTCATCACGATGGGCATCTTCACAACGGCGGGGGTGGTCGCACTTTGGTTGCCGTTGCTCGGGATGGCTTTGATTTGCCTGTGCTTGATCGGGTACTTACGGCCGGACGTGCCCACATTGCGGAAGATCGAGGCCTGACCATGCCCACACCGTCCGTCCTGGTTTTCGACGTCAACGAGACGCTGCTCGATATCGACTCTCTCGCACCGCTGTTCACCGATGTGTTCGGTGAAAAGCGGGTGCTTCGCGAGTGGTTCGCCCAGCTGATCGTGTACTCGATGTCCGCAACATTGGCGGACAGCTACGTCGACTTCTCCACGCTCGCCCAAGGCGTGCTGCGCATGGTCGGCGACGTGCACCGCGTCGGCGTCTCCAACGATGACCTGCACCGCCTGAAGACCGGCCTGCTCACCATGCCGGCGCACCCGGATGCCGCGGAAGGGCTAGCGCGGCTGCGGGACAACGGGTTTCGCCTTGTGACCCTGACGAATTCACCGCCCAACCCGGATGGGCCGACGGCGCTGCAGAGTTCCGGGCTGGGCGAATTCTTCGAACTACAACTGAGCGTTGACGCCTGCCGCGCCTTCAAGCCGGCGCCCACCGTGTACCGATACGCGTGCGAGACGCTCGGGGTGGCCCCGGCCGACTGCATGATGGTGGCCGCGCACGTGTGGGACACCCTGGGCGCCCAGAAGGTCGGCTTCAGCGCTGCGCTCATTACCCGGCCCGGCAATCCGCCGCTGCCGGTCGACGGGCTACCCCAGCCGAACCTCATGGTGGGTGACTTGCGGGAGCTTGCCGAGAAACTCATCGACAACTAAGAGACGCACGGGGAGGACCGCCGGCAATGGCAGCAAACACAACGGTCTACGACGTCATCGTTCTCGGCGCCGGGCCGATCGGCCAGAACGCCGCGGAGCGTGCCCGGGCGGCGGGCCTGAGCGTCGCGCTGGTCGAGCGTGAACTCGTCGGCGGTGAGTGTTCTTATTGGGCCTGCGTGCCAAGTAAGGCCTTGCTCCGCCCGGTAATTGCCGTCTCGGAAGCCTGCCAAGTCGACGGCGCGCGCGAGGCGGTCAGCGGCCCCATCAATGCCGCCGGAGTTTTCGGACGCCGCAACCGTTACGTCAGCGACTGGGACGATAGTGGTCAGGCCGACTGGGTGAATCAGATCGGCGCAACCCTGGTGCGCGGCCATGGCCGGTTGGACGGCGCCCGACGAGTCGGCGTCACCGCTCGCGATGGTGCGACGGCCGTGTTGACCGCACGGCACGCGGTCGTGATCTGCACCGGAAGCCGGCCCGTCCTCCCCGACTTGCCCGGAATCGACGAAGCCCGGCCGTGGACCAACCGCCAAGCCACCGACAGCAGCAACGTCCCCGAGCGGCTCGCGGTGGTGGGCGCCGGCGGCGTGGGCGTCGAAATGGCAACCGCGTGGCAAGGATTGGGATCCCAGGTGACCCTCCTCGCGCGAGGTTCGGAACTGCTGCCGAAGATGGAATCCTTTGTTGGCGAGCTCGTCGGCCGCGGCCTCACCGATGCGGGCGTGGACGTGCGTATCGGCGTATCGGTCCGCGCGCTGCACCGGCCCGACGGCGGACCCGTGACCCTCGAATTGGACGACGGCTCCGAATTACAGGTCAGCGAGGTACTTTTCGCAACGGGCCGGGCACCACTCACCGACGACATCGGCCTGCAGACCGTCGGTCTGACACCTGGCAGCTGGCTCGACGTCGACGACACCTGCCGGGTGCGGGCCATTCGGGACGGTTGGCTCTACGCGGCGGGCGACGTCAATCATCGGGCGTTGCTGACCCATCAAGGCAAGTACCAGGGCCGCGTTGCCGGAGCGGCGATCGGGGCGCGCGCGGCGGGTACCCCATTGGACACCGCACCGTGGGGCCGGCATGCCACCACCGCCGACCATTACGCGGTGCCGCAGGCCTTCTTCACCAACCCCGAAGCCGCCGCGGTCGGCCTGACGGCCCGGCAGGCCGAGCGGGCCGGGCACCGGGTACGGACGGTCGACGTGCAAATCGGCGAAGTGGTGATGGGCGCCAAGCTTTACGCCGACGGGTACACCGGTCGGGCGCGGATGGTGGTGGACCTCGATCGCGGGCACTTGCTCGGGGTCACGATGGTTGGGCCCGGGGTCACCGAAATGCTGCACTCCGCCACCATCGCTGTCGCCGGTCAGGTGCCCATCGACCGGTTGTGGCACGCCGTGCCCTGCTTCCCCACGGTCAGCGAGCTGTGGCTGCGGCTCCTCGAGGCGTATCGGGATGCATCGGACCATAATTGACGCATGGCCACCACAGACGGATTCCACCCGGATTTCGACGAGACAACACCCGAAGTCACCCATAATCGAGTGCACCACATCAGGGCATCGGACCTCAGTTCCGACACCGCGCAATCGGAGGGACTCCGTCGCTTCGCCGCGCTCAGCGGCGCGTCGGTCGGAGCTGAGAAGCTCTGGATGGGCGAGACACACGCAATGCCGTCGACCGCCTCGTCCAATCACCATCACGGCGATTCGGAGACCGCCATCTACGTGCGCAGCGGCCGCCCGGAATTCGTCTTTCACGACGGCGCCCAAGAGGTGCGCATCTCGACTTCGCCCGGGGACTACGTCTTCATCCCGCCTCACCTGCCGCACCGAGAGGAAAACCCCGATCCCAACACAACGGCGGAGGTCGTCATCGCACGCAGCACACAAGAGGCGGTCGTGGTGAACCTACCGGCGTTGTACCCGCTCTAGACCGCTATATCGTTGAGTAGACGGCGATTTCGACCAGATTCCCGTCGACGTCGCGGCAGTAGTGCGAGGTCATCGGGCCGAGGGCTCCGGTTCTAGTGACCGGTCCCGCGATGATCCGAACTCCGCAGTCGACGAGGTGGGCGCGGACCTCATCCGGGCTGCTCAGCGTGATGAAGCACAAGTCCTCGGAACCGGCCGCTTCGACCGAAGCGGTGGCCCACTCGGGATCACCGGCCAGCGCCCCGACCGGCCGCAGGTTGAGTTTCTGCTCGCCGAAGCGCAGGGCGATCCGGCTCGAGGGACCAAACGTTTCTCGCCGCATGCCCAGAACCCGCTCGTACCACGCGGCGGTGGCCTCGACGTCTTTGCAGTTCAGCACGACATGATCAATCCGCTCCACCGCGAATCCCACGGCCAACCTCCTGTGGTGCCCAGCCCAAACTCGCTCGGCGCCAGAGTAATCCGACGGCGGGTGCCGGCGTGGACGACGAGGAACGGCCGCCGGCCTTTACGCCCTGCTCACCAGACGTTTTAATACGTCTTATGACCACCCGGTCGCTCGACCTCGGGTCCGCCGATCTGCGAGTCAGGCGCGGCAGCGTGCCCGCGAGCACCCAGCTCGCCGAAGCGCTCAAGGCCGCGATCATCAAGCAGCGCGTGCCCCGTGGCGGACGCCTGCCCAGCGAGCGGGAGCTCATCGATCGATCCGGTCTGAGCCGGGTGACCGTGCGAGCGGCAGTCGGACTGCTCGAGCGCCAGGGCTGGCTGGTGCGGCGCCAGGGTCTGGGCACCTTCGTGACCAACCCGGTAAGACAAGAATTGGGCTCCGGCGTGCGGACGATCACCGAGGTCTTGGCGAGCTCCGGGATCACTCCACACGTCGACGTGCTGTCCCATCGCATCGATGAGCCCCCGCAACGAATAGCCGAAACGCTCGGCTTGCCCAAAGTCCTTTGCATCCACCGGCGCTTTCGCGACGGGGACGTACCGCTGGCGCTGATGATCGCCTATCTGCCGCCGGGGCTGGGCAAGGCCGTCGAACCGCTGCTGTCGAGCGTGTCGGACACGCAACCCACACGGGCGATGGAAAGCACCTACACGATGTGGGAGCGGCGACTGGGCATCCCCGTCGCCCGGGCCGGCTATGAGATCCACGCGGCGGGGGCCTCCGTCGAGGTGGCCGGCGCGTTGAATCTGCCGTTGGGTTCCCCCGTGCTTGTGCTCGAACGCATCAGCTACGGCAATGACGACAAGCCCCTGGAGGTCGTGGAGTTCCACTATCGTCCCGAGCGGTACCGGTTCTCGGTAACGCTGCCCCGGACCATGCCGGCGCCCGGTGCGGGGATTGTCGAGCGGCGCTGAAACGACCGACTTGACTCAGCCAATTCTCAACAGATTCTTCGGCGGCTCATGGCTTGTCTCCCAGCATCCACAAAGCCACTGGCCGCAGCATGTTTTCATGACGAACGAGCCCACGTGCGCAAACTTGGTCGAACGTTACCTGCGCACCCGCGGGCGACGCTATTTCCGTGGCCACCACGACGGTGAATATTTCTTCGTCACCAGCGCCCGCGCGTCCGTCGCGAGGCGCCTGCACGTCCACCTCGAGATCTCGCCCGAGCATGGCGACGTGCTGATCATTCGCGTGACTCCGGGGTGCTTCTTCCCCGCCGCCGAGCGCCCCTGGTTGGTGCACTTCTCTGACACCTGGAACCGCCAGGAACGCGAAGTCACCGTGATCGTGCACGGCTCGTCCGATCCACAGCGAATCGGTGTGGTGGCGCGCAGGTCGCACTGGATCCGGCAGAACGTTTCCTTCGAGGACTTCGCCGCCTTCGTCGACCGCACGATCGCGGACGCGACCGACCTCTTCGCCGACTTGAGCCCCGCCGTCGAACTGCCCACGGCGCATCCATTGCTGCGCGACGCCGGCTGATTCTCGCGCGCGGGTGCCACGCGTACCACCCGTGGTCACCGGGTGAGGGCGACGAGGGCTTTCTCATACACCGTCCGGCGCCGTCAGCAAACGAATATGCCATTCTCCTATCCGGAGAGTAGGCTATGCCGGTCCGGGACTCAGGTTTGAGATCTGCGTCACACCGGCAATCAATAGCAAACAGCAAGAACACGTCAGCGGGGAGCCATGACAGGCAGCGGTGTTGAGGCGGCCGAAAACCACGAGACCGCCAAGTGGGATCCGGCCTTCACCGAGCAGGTCTGCAACGCCCTGGGGCCGGTCATCAAGCGGTGGTATCGGGCCGAGGTGCGCAATCTCGACAACGTCCCGCCGTCCGGCGGAGCGTTGGTGGTGTCCAACCACTCGGGGGGCATGCTCACCCCGGACGTGTTGATCTTCTCCCCGGCGTTCTACCAGAAGTTCGGTTACGACCGGCCCGTCTACACCCTGGGCCACTACGGCCTGTTCATAGGCCCCCTGGACGGCTGGCTGCGCCGCCTTGGGGTTATCGAGGCGAGCCGCGAAAACGCTGCCGCGGCGCTGCATTCGGGCGCGGTGGTGTTGGTGTTTCCGGGCGGTGACTACGACTCCTACCGGCCTACCTTCAGCGCCAACTCCATTGACTTCAACGGGCGCACCGGCTACGTGCGGACCGCCATCGAGGCCGGGGTGCCGATCGTGCCCATCGTCTCGATAGGGGGCCAGGAGACCCAACTCTTCTTGACCCGCGGCAACTGGCTGGCGCGCAAATTGGGGCTGACGAAGGCGCGTATGGACATCTTGCCGGTGAGCTTCGGGTTCCCGTTCGGGCTGAGCGTGATCTTCCCGCCGAACCTGCCGCTACCCGCAAAGATCGTCACCGAGGTGCTCGAACCGATCGACGTCACCGCCCAGTTCGGCGACGACCCCGACATCGACGAGGTCGACGCGCACGTGCGCGCGGTCATGGAATCGGCGCTCAAGCGACTCGCCGGTCAGCGCCGGCTCCCCATCCTCGGTTGACCTCCGATGACTGAGGGCGAGACGCCATGCGAAAGTCGTTACAGCACAAGCTGATTCCACGGCGAGGTGGCGGGTGAAAAGGCTCAACGGCATGGACGCCATGCTGCTCTACAGCGAGACGCCCAACCTGTACACGCACACGTTGAAAGTGGCGGTCATCGACCCCGCCGAATCCGAGTTCGGTTTCGAGGCGTTCCGCCGTCACGTTCGTCGCCGGCTGCACCTGCTGGAACCCTTGCGCTACAAGCTCGTCGACATCCCCTGGCAGCTTCATCACCCGATGTGGCAGGAGGACTGCGAGGTCGACCTCGATTACCACCTGCGGCGGGTGCAAGTGCCCGCGCCGGGCGGCCGGCGAGAACTCGACCAGGTGATCGGCCAGGTCGCATCGACGCCGCTGGACCGCAGCCGGCCGCTGTGGGAGTTTCACTTCGCCGAGGGTCTGGCCGGTGGGCGGTTCGCCCTGGTCGGCAAGATCCATCACGCACTGGCCGACGGCGTGGCGTCGGTCAATCTGCTGTCCCGCGCCATGGATCTCGAGGACGGGCCGACCGACGAACGCGACAACGACGAAGCGGGCGCCACCGCTTCGACCGCCGATCTGCTGCGCGCCGCAGCCCGCGACCATGCCCGGCAGATCGCCGAGCTGCCGGGGCTGGTCAGGGACGCCGCCGTAGGGCTGACGCGGGTGCGCCGCCGGTCCAAAGAACGCGGTGACCACCCGGACCTGGCCGATGCCTTCGACGCACCGCCGACCTTCTTGAACCACGTGGTATCGCCTCAGCGGCGGTTCGCCAGTGTGACGCTGCCGCTGGCCGACGCCAAGGCGACGGCCAAGGCGCTGGGCATCACCATCAACGACCTGATCCTTGCGACGGCCGCCGGCGGCCTGCGCACGCTGCTGTTGGCCTATGACGGCGCGGCCGACCGGCCGATCATCGCATCCGTACCGACGGCCACCGACAAGTCGGACCGCGTCACCGGCAATGAGATCAGCGGCCTCATGATCTCGTTGCCGGTACACGTCGCCGATGCCGCCGACCGGGCGCGGCTGGTGGCACTGGCAACTCGAATTGCCAAGGAAGACCACGAGATCCTCGGCCCGCAGCTCTACCGGCGACTAATGGCCTACCTCCCGACCGCCGCTGCCCCGGCCGCTTTCCGGTGGCTGGGGCGGCGCGACGCGCCGAACAAGCTGATGAACGTCGCTGTCTCCAGCGTGGTGGGCCCGCGTGAGCGCGGGCACTTCGGCGGCGCGGCGGTCAGCGAGATTTACTCGACCGGGGTCTTGTCGCCGGGCGCCCCGGTCAATATCACCGTGTGGAGCTATGTCGACCATCTCGGCGTCGCGGTGCTCACCGACGACCGGACGTTCAACGACCCACACGAAGCGACCGACGCCATCAGCTCAGCATTCGCCGAATTGCGTGCAGCCGCAGGGGTTTCCGCCTAGACCGAAAGCACCGCGTCCAGCGCCGAATAGAACAGGCCCAAGCCGTCGTCGGAGGGGCCCGTCAACGCTTCGATGGCGTGCTCGGGGTGCGGCATCAGCCCGACGACACGGCCGTTGGCGGAGCTGACTCCGGCGATGTCGTGCAGGGAGCCGTTGGGGTTGTCGAGGTAGCGGAACACGACCCGGCCCTCCCCTTCCAGCTCGTCGAGCACATCGTCGGGGGCCACGTAGCGGCCCTCGCCGGACTTCAGCGGCACCAGCAGCTCAGCGCCCCATTCGAAACGCGACGTCCAGGCCGTCGAGATCGACGCCACTCGCAACCACACATCGCGGCAGACGAAGTGCAGACCGACGTTGCGAGTCAGCGCCCCGGGCAGCAGCCCGGCCTCGCAGAGCACCTGAAATCCATTGCAAATGCCCAACACTGGCATGCCGCGGTGCGCGGCGGCCACCACTTCACCCATCACCGGGGCGAACCGGGCGATCGCCCCCGCCCGCAGGTAGTCACCGTAGGAGAAACCGCCGGGTACCACCACGGCGTCGACGCCCTTGAGGTCGGCGTCGGCGTGCCACAGGCTGACCGCCTCGGCCCCGACACGCCGCGCCGCCCGGGCGGCGTCGACGTCGTCCAGGGTTCCGGGAAAGGTGATGATGCCGATTCGTGCCGTCACTTGGTTTCCCGGCTGATCGTCCAGTCCTCGATCACCGTATTCGCCAACAGCGTTTCCGCTATGTCGGCCAGCACCGAATCGTCGACGGTGTCGTCCACCTCGAGTTCGAATCTCTTGCCCTGTCTGACATCTGAGATCCCCGGATGACCGAGTCGGCCCAACGCGCCGACGATGGCCTGACCCTGCGGGTCGAGAATCTCCGCTTTGGGCATCACATGAACGACTACCCGGCCCACCGGCGCTCCTCCTCAGATCTGTCTTCGCGCCAACTCTACCGGCGGAGGTGCAGCTCGGCCGTTACGGGCACGAGGCAATGTAGGCCTCGCAGAGGGGCGCGGTCATGGCGTTCAGCACGGGGTCGTCGGCCATTGCCGGCCACGAGACCTGCGGCGGGCCCGACGACCAGAGCGTGAGCTCGCTGATCGTGCTGCTGGCCGGGTGGGCGAGCAGGTAGGTATGCATGACGACCGGACCACTGATCACCGCGGCCATCCGGTTCGTTTCGTCGCTGGTGATCGATGGTGATTGCAACGGCGCACGTTGCTGGCAGGACCGCAGCGCGGCGACGGCGTTGCTGAACACCGACCCGGCGATGGCGCCGCCGCTTGCCGTATCGCCGCGCCAGTGCAGGATCTGTGCCTGCAACTGCCACTGCCCGTCCGGGTGGGCGACCGTGGCGCGTGCCACGACCGCCGAGTCGCGGGGATCACGCGGCACCGGCGGTGTGGCACACACCTCCTCGAACCGGAATCGAGGGCCGGGCGTCGACCCGGTCACCTGCGCTGCCAGGCCCGCCAGCGGGGGCCAGCTGTAAACCGGATCCAGCGGCACCGCTCGGCGCTGGATCCACGCGGAGTCGGGGATCTGGTCACACACGGGCGGACAGGCCTGCGGCTCGGCGGGTGCGGGCACGGCGATGATGAGAGCCACCGCGAGGCCGCCGACCACCACCATGGTCGCCAGGATCACCCGCATCGGCATCACCCCCGTCGGGGCACAATCGTAGTCATGCAGCTGACGCATTTCGGCCATTCCTGTCTACTTGCAGAATTCGACCACACCCGCGTGCTCTTCGATCCTGGAACGTTCGCACACGGTTTTGAGGGCATAACGGGGTTATCGGCCATCCTGATCACCCATCAGCACCCCGACCACGTCGACGGCAGCCGCCTGCCGGCGCTGCTCGAGGGCAACCCGGACGCCGCGCTGTTCGCCGATCCGCAAACCACCGCCCAGCTGGGCGCGCCGTGCCAGGCCGTGCACGTCGGTGACGAGCTGAGCATCGGTGAGCTGACGGTTCGCGCGGTCGGCGGCAAACACGCCGTCATTCACCCCGAAATCCCTGTGATAGAGAACATTTCATTCCTGGTGGGCGACGGCGATCATCGCGCCAGGCTGATGCACCCCGGCGATGCACTGTTCGTGCCCGACGAGCCGGTGGACGTATTGGCGACACCGGCGGCCGCCCCGTGGATGAAGATCTCCGAGGCCGTCGACTACCTGCGCGCGGTGGCACCGGCGCGCGCGGTGCCCATCCACCAAGGGATCATCGCCCCGGATGCCCGGGGCATCTACTACGGCCGGCTCACCGAGATGACCACGACCGATTTCCAGGTGCTGCCCGAGGAGGACGCGGTCACCTTCTAGTGCGAGCAGACGCAAAAATGGCACGATTTCTGCTCGATCAATGCGATTTTGCGTATGGTGGCCGGGCAGGGCCCGGCGAACACCGCTGGCGGAGCTAGGCGATGTCGTCGGCCACGCCGCGGCCGGCGGCCCGGCCGGAGAAGATGCAACCACCCAGGAACGTGCCCTCCAGGGCGCGGTAGCCGTGCACGCCGCCCCCGCCGAACCCGGCCACCTCACCGGCGGCGTACAGACCGGTCAGGGGTGTACCGTCCGCCTTCAGCACGCGGGTGGCCAAATCGGTTTCGATGCCGCCCAACGTCTTCCGGGTCAGGATGTGCAGCTTCACCGCGATCATCGGCCCCGCCTTCGGATCGGTCAGGCGGTGCGGTGCCACCACCCGGCCCAGCCGGTCGCCCAGATAGCCCCGGGCGGCGCGGATGGCGGTGATCTGGCCGTCCTTGCTGAACTTGTTGGCCACCTCGCGGTCGCGGGCGGTCACCTCGCCCTCCACCGTGGCGTAGTCCAGCGGCGCCACGTCGGGCAGCTTATTCATCCCGGTAACCAACTCCCGCAACGAGTTTGCGCTGACGAAGTCCACTCCCCGGTCGACGAACGCCTGCACCGGCCCCGGCGGTCCGGAGCGCGCCCGGTTACGCAGCAGCTCGCGCAGGCTCTGCCCGGTCAGATCGGGATTCTGCTCCTGCCCGGACAGTGCGAATTCCTTCTCGATGATTTTGGCGTTCAACACAAACCAGGTGTAGTCGTACCCGGATTTGGTGATGTATTCCAGCGTGCCGAGGGTGTCGAAACCGGGGTACAGCGGCACCGGCAACCGCTTGCCGGTCGCGTCGAGCCACAGCGACGACGGCCCCGGAATGATCCGGATGCCGTGCAGCGGCCAGATCGGGTCGTAGTTGGTGATGCCCTCGGTGTAGTGCCACATCCGATCCGGGTTGATCACCCGCGCACCGGCCCGCTGGGAGATGCCGATCATCCTGCCATCAACGTGCGCGGGCACGCCGCTGAGTAACTGCTCGGGGATGCGGCCCATCCGCGTCGGCCAGTTCTTGCGCACCAGATCGTGGTTGGCGCCGATGCCGCCGCTGGTGACGATCACCGCGGGCGCGCGGAACTCGAATTGCCCCACGGCCGTTCGTGACGACGCCACCCCCCTGGGCGCGGCCGAGGGCTCCAGCACCGTGCCCCGGACGCCGGTCACCGCGCCGCCCTCGACGATCAACTCGTCGACCTGGTGGCGGTGCGCGAAGCGCACCGTCGAGCGGTCCCGCAGCTGGCGGGCGAAGATCTCGACCAAAGCGGGCCCCGTGCCCCACGTGATGTGGAAGCGGGGCACCGAATTGCCGTGGCCCTGTGCGTCGTACCCGCCACGTTCGGCCCAACCCACCAACGGAAAGAGCTTGAGTCCCCGATCACGCAGCCAACTGCGCTTCTCCCCCGCGGCGAAATCGACGTAGGCGTGCGCCCATTGGCGTGGCCAGTAGTCCTCCGGCCGATCAAACGCCGCGGTGCCGAGCCAGTCCTGCAAGGCGAGTTCGTGACTGTCTCGGATCCCCAAACGGCGCTGCTCGGGGCTGTCGACGAAGAACAGGCCGCCGAACGACCAGAACGCCTGCCCACCCAGGTTGGCACTGCTCTCCTGGTCGACGATCAGCACCCTCATGCCGCGGTCCACCAATTCGCAGGCGGCCACCAACCCTGCGAGTCCCGCCCCCACGATGATGGCATCGGCGCCGAACCCCGCGGCCGAAGAATCGCTCATGTCAGACCAGGGTAGTGCCCGTGCCGGGCGGGTTGAGGGGACGCTTCGTCAGGCCGCGTCGAGAATCGCCTTGTCGCGCCGCCAGCGGTAAACCGCGGGCGCGCAGCCATGCATCAGCGACAGATCAACGGCGTCCACCATCGCCTGCAGCGGACCGGATTTGCGCAGGTGACGAGCTGCGACGGCGACCCGCACCACCCCGCCGCGCCGGGCGATCCGCTCGGCGGACAGCACCACCATCCGGCACCACCACGGTTCGGTGAGGAAGCCTTCCCCGATACCCAGTACCCGGGAGCGCACGGTGGTGTGCCGAATCAGGTCGGTGATGCCATGTAGGTCGGCGAGCAGGCGAAAACCGTTGTCCGGCAACGCCTTCACGACGCCCGGGGACACCACCCAGCCGGGTGCCGCGAACAGCCGCGTGCGCAGCCCGAGGTGCTCGAGCACCCGGTCGGCAGCCATCAGCCGCAGGTTTGCCTCGTGTGCCCGAAGGATCGCGAACTCGCCGCGGCGCTTCTTGGTGGCGGCATCGTCATAGCCGTGCAGCACGATGGCGTCGCCGCCGGATCGCCGGTCGGTCAACCATTCGACGGTGCGCGGGTCGTGGTCGAGCCGGTAGTCACCACTGAGCCGGGGTGCCACCAACAGCGACACCGGCACGTTGCGGGCATCCATTTGCGCACAGAACGCCTCGACGTCGCTCAGGGTGCGTTCGCCTATCCCCGAGACCGAGACGATCAATTTTCCAGCCACACCCGCAGTTTGACGATCTCAGGTGTCGGAATGGTGAAGGACACGCAGACGGCAGGCGTATATCGATACCGCAGGTCCTGCCGATCCGCTCCGCGCGGCACGGGCCCGCGGGCGACGGCAAAGAGAATCGGTTCGATATGCTAAGCAACGCCATGGATCAGGCCCCGTACGCAGCGGCCGACACCCCGCTGCCTTACGTCCCCGCCCCGCAGCTGGGCGAGGGTGAGCGGGGCTACCCCGACAAGCTGGACGCCGGACTGTTGCGGATTTCCGGCGTGTGCATCTTGGCCACGGTGATGGCGATCGTGGATATCACCGTCGTCAGCGTCGCGCAGCGCACCTTCATCGACCAATTCGCGTCCTCGCAGGCCGTTGTCGCTTGGACAATGACCGGCTACACGCTGGCGTTGGCGACCGTGATACCGATCACCGGGTGGGCGGCCGACCGGTTCGGCACCAAGCGACTCTTCATGGGCTCCGTCCTGGCGTTCACACTGGGCTCGCTGCTGTGCGCGCTGGCCGCGAACATCTTGCAGCTCATCGTCTTTCGGGTGGCCCAAGGCATTGGCGGTGGCATGCTGTTGCCCCTGAGTTTCATGATTTTGACCCGGGAAGCGGGCCCGTTGCGGCTCGGTCGCCTGATGTCGATCCTGAGCATCCCGATGCTGCTCGCCCCGATCGGTGGCCCAATCATGGGTGGCTGGCTCATCGGCACCTCCAGCTGGCGGTGGATCTTCCTGATCAACCTGCCGATCGGAGTCATCACCATCGTGCTCGCGGGCATCGTCTTTCCCCGGGACCACCCTGCGCGGTCGGAGACCTTCGACCTCGTCGGCGTGCTGCTGCTGTCTCCCGGCCTGGCGACATTCCTGTTCGCGGTGTCGTCGATCCCGCATTGCGGGACCGTGGCCGACCGCCGCGTGCTGATACCGGCGACCATCGGTCTGGGGTTGATCGCCGGGTTCGTTGCGCACGCATGGCGCCGTGCGGATCACCCCCTCATCGATTTGAGGTTGTTCCGCAACCCGGTGCTCACTCACGCCAATGTGACGATGCTGGTGTTCGCCGCAGCCTTCTTCGGCGCCGGCTTGCTGCTGCCGAGTTACTTCCAGCAGGTGCTGCACCAGACGCCGATGCAGGCGGGCCTGCGCATGATCCCCCAGGGACTCGGCGCCATGCTCACGATGCGGCTGACCGGACCGTTGGTGGACCGGAAGGGGCCCGGCAAGATCGTGCTGGTCGGGATCGCGCTGATCACCGCCGGCCTGGGCACCTTCGCGGTCGGCGTCGCCAGGCAGGCCGACTACCTGCCCACGCTGCTGATCGGCCTGGCGATCATGGGCCTCGGCATGGGCTGCACCATGATGCCGCTGTCGGTCGCCGCGGTGCAGGCGCTGGCCCCGCACCAGATCGCCCGGGGCACGACGCTGATGAGCGTCAGCCATCAAGTGGGCGGGTCGGTGGGCACCGCGCTGATGTCGATGATCCTGACCAATCAATTCAACCGGAGTGAGAACATCGTCGCCGCAAACAAGGTTGCGGCGTTGCGGCAGGAAGCCGCCGTCAGCGGGGTGCCGGTCGACCAGTCCGCAATACCGCGGCAGACGCTCGACGCCGGTTTTTGGGCCAACGTCGTACACGACCTTTCCCACGCCTATACGGCGGTATTTGTGATTGCGGTGGTGTTGGTGGTCTCCACGATCATTCCGGCGTCCTTTTTGCCGAAAAAGCCGGCGAGCCAAACCGTCGGTAAGTGGCAAGATTCCGACCCCAGCCCAAGCGGCAGCCAATGAACCGAAAATGCCCTGGCCAGCCGGTTACCGGCTCTGGCGGAGCCAAACGCCTAAAAGAGTCGGCGGGCGGGTACCTATCTCGCTATGCTCGGCGACACGATGCAGAAAGCCTATTCCGGCTTGACCGACGCCCCCGTGCCCACCGCTGACACAGGGGCGTCAGACGACGACGCCGCACCTAATTACCCCGACAAGCTTGACATCGCACTGCTCCGTATCGCTGGGGTGTGCGGACTGGCCTGCATCATGGCGATTCTCGACAACACCGTCGTCGCCGTGGCGCAACGCACCTTCGTCGATCAGTTCGGGTCGACCCAGGCCGTCGTTTCGTGGACGATGGCGGGGTACATGCTGGCGTTCGCGACTGTGATCCCAATCACGGGCTGGGCAGCAGACCGGTTCGGGACTAAACGACTCTTCATGGGCTCGATTCTGTTGTTCACGTTGGGCTCTTTGCTGTGCGCGGTGGCGCCGAACATTTTGCTCCTCATCGTCTTTAGAGTGTTGCAAGGCATCGGGGGCGGCATGCTTTTGCCGCTGAGCTGGACCATTTTGACTCGCGAGGCCGGCCCTAAACGGGTGGGTCGCCTGATGGCGGTCGGAGGGGTTCCGATTCTGCTCGGGCCAATCGGTGGACCGATCTTGGGTGGCTGGTTGATCGGCGCCTATGGCTGGCAGTGGATCTTCCTGGTCAACGTCCCGATTGGTCTGGCCACATTCGTCCTCGCTGCGATCCTCTTTAGAAAAGACTGCCCGGCCCCTGCGGAAGCACTCGACGTCACTGGACTGCTGCTGTTGTCACCGGGGGTGGCGATCTTTTTGTGTGGTGTGTCGTCCATCCCAGGACGACACACCATAGCCGACCGCTACGTCTTGGTACCGGCGGCAGTCGGCCTGGCGCTGATCATCGGCTTTGTCTTGCACGCCCGGCGCACAGATCACCCGCTCATCGATCTTCGGCTGTTCAAGAACCCAGTCGTGACCCAGGTCAACGTGACGCTGCTGATCTTCGCCGCCGCCTCGGTTGGCGCGACGCTTCTAATACCCAGTTACTTTCAGCTCGTATTGCATCAGACGCCCATGCGGGCTGGGCTCTACATGGTGCCGGTGGGAATCGGCGCCCTGATAACCCTGCCGATCGCAGGGGTTTTCATGGACAGATACGGGCCGGGCAACATAGTGCTGATTGGCCTCCCAGTGATGGCAGTAGGTCTCGGCATCTTCACGTTGGGGGTGGCCCGGCAGGTCCACTATTCCCCGATGCTGCTTGGCGGGCTGGCGATCACAGGCCTGGGCGTGGGTTGCACCACGACGCCGCTCTCGGCGGCGCTCATGCAATCCCTCGCCCCGCATCAGATCGCACGGGGCACCACCCTGGTAAGCGTCAACCAGCAGCTGGGCGGCTCGATAGGAGCCGCCTTGATGGCAGTCGTCTTGACCAACCAATTCGCCAACAACGAAACTCTGGTCGCCGCGAACAGGCTTGCATCACTGCAGGAAGACGCCGATAAGCGCGGGCTGCCGCTCGACCCGTCGGCGATACCACGGCAAGCTCTCTCCCCGGATTTCAGCAGCCATGTGATCCATGACCTTTCCAAGGTCTACACGCTGGTGTTTGTGCTGGCCGTCGCACTGGTTGCGTTCACAATCATCCCAGCGGCGTTTTTGCCGAAGACACCGGTAACACCCGACCCCGACGTTTCCTAACGGGTCCGGACTTCCCTAATGCGGCATCGCCCCGGTCCGCCGCTATGTGCACGTCGAGCCGCCGCCTGGGCCTGACCATTGAAGGGGCCGTTGAGCCACAGCGTCAAGAAGGCCTGGGCCAGCTCTCGCGGTGTGATGCGAGGCGACGCATGTGAGACATCCCCCGGAGT
Source organism: Mycobacterium sp. 852014-50255_SCH5639931 (assembly GCF_001665605.1). Taxonomy (GTDB): domain Bacteria; phylum Actinomycetota; class Actinomycetes; order Mycobacteriales; family Mycobacteriaceae; genus Mycobacterium; species Mycobacterium paraffinicum. The sequence continues at coordinate 55,853 of NZ_LZSV01000002.1, read as the reverse complement.
CGGTTCGCTCAGTGACTACGTCCGCGGCGCGCTCAGCCACCACGCCCTGCGGCTTCGCGCAGGATCACCCGACCCGCCTAATCCCGAGCCGCGCATCTACCGCTGGGGACCGCCACCGACGTCGTCTTTCTGTCCAGCGCTATCGCGGTGGCCTTCGGCGACAGCTAACAGCCAGGCGTACTGGAATGCGGTTTCCTGCCACGCCTTGTAGCGGCCACTGACCCCGCCGTGTCCGGCGTTCATCTGGGTCTTCAGCAGGATCGGACTGCCGTTGGCGTTCGCGTGCCGCAACGCCGCCACCCACTTGGCGGGCTCGACGTAATAGACCCTGGTGTCGTTCAGGGAAGTCATCGCCAGAATGGCCGGATACTGCTTGGGCTCGACATTCTCATAGGGCGAATATGACTTCATGTAGGAATATACGTCTTTGTCCTGCAATGGGTTTCCCCACTCGTCCCATTCCGTGACGGTCAGCGGCAAGGAGGGATCGAGGATGGTGGTCAGCGGGTCGACGAACGGGACCTGCGCCAGGATGCCGGCGAAGAGATCCGGCGCCAGGTTGGAGACCGCCCCCATCAGCAGGCCGCCCGCACTGCCGCCCAGCGCCACCAGCCGATGTGGCCGGGTGACACCCGTGTCAACCAAGTGCCTTGCCACGGCTACGAAGTCGGTGAAGGTGTTCTTCTTCTCCAACAGCTTGCCGTGCTCGTACCACGGCCGGCCCATCTCACCGCCACCGCGGACGTGGGCGATGGCGAAGACCATGCCGCGGTCGAGCAGCGACAACCGAGCGATGGAGAAGCTGGGGTCGGTACATATCTCGTAGGCGCCATAGCCGTAAAGCAAGGCCGGCGCGGGGAATCCGATCCCGGCGCGGTGCACGATGGATACCGGGATGCGGGTCCCGTCGTCCGCTAGGGCCCAGTCGCGCCGTTCTACGTAGTCGTCGGTGCGGTAACCGCCGAGCACGGGTTGCTCGCGCAGCAAGGTTCGTACCCCGGTGGCAAAGTCGATGTCGTATACCCGCGCCGGGATGACCAGCGACCCCGCTCTGATTCGCAACTTGGGCGCATCCCAGTTCGGGTTGCCCGCGGGACCGGCCGACATCAGCTCTGAGTCGAACGTAATGTCCTCGGGCTCAGCGTATTCCCCTCCGGAACCGATGTGCCACACCTGGAGCCGGGGCAAAGCCTCCCGTCGGTAGCTGACCACCAGATGGCCGGCGAAGGCGTCTACGCCGTCGAGTCGCACGTCGTCGCGGTGCGGGATCAGGGTGCGCTGCTGGGTCGGGTCGCTCACCGGCGCTTCGGTCAGTGTGAAGTTCACCGCGTCTTCGTTGTGCAGAATCAAGAACCGGTCCTGCCCACCGACGACCGCGTGCTCGACGGCGTACTCGATGCCTTCGCGCCGCGGCAGCACGACGGTGAACGGTGCGCGCGGATCGGCGGCGTCGGCGTACCGGTACTCGGAGGTGATGGAGGAGCCCGATGCGATCAACACGTAGGCCTCGCTACGGGTGAGCCCCACGCCGAGCCAAAACCGTTCGTCGGCCTCGTGATACACCAACTCCGCGGGCTCGCCGGAGCCCACCCGGTAGCGCCAGACCTTGTCGGGGCGGTGGGCCTCATCCAGGGTCAGGTAGTACACGGTGCGGTTGTCGGCCGCCCAGGTCGCGCCCGCCCCGATGTCGGCGATCTGGTCCGGATACAGCTCGCCGGTGCGTAAGTCCTTGAAGCGCAGCGTATAGCGTTCGTCCCCGACGGTGTCGACGGAATATGCCAGCAGATTCCCGTCGAGGCTGACGGTCGCGGCACCGAGCGCGAAGAATTCGTGGCCTTGCGCTTCGGCGTTCGAGTCGAGCAGGATCTGCTCGCTGGGTATTTCGGTTTCCTCTTCCAAAGTCGGCGGATCCCAGTCATCGGGATCGCTTACCGGACAACGGCACTGGACGCGGTACTGCTTTCCTTCGAAGGTGCGGGCGTAGTACCACCAGTCGCCCTGCCGCGTCGGAACCGACAGGTCGGTCTCCTTGGTACGCGCCTTGATCTCCTCGAAGATCTTCTGCCGCAAAGGTTCGAGATCAGCCGTCATCCGATCGACGTAATCGTTTTCCGCCTCGAGGTAGGCGATGACTTCGGGGTCGGACTTGTCGCGCAGCCACTCGTAGGGGTCGATGAAGACGTCTCCGTGATGCTCGCGTCGGGTCTCCTCGCGCTTGGCGACGGGCGGCGCCGACGCGCCGGCGCGCGTTTCCGTCATGCGCCGATCCACTCGCCGAAACTCAGGCCGGAAATGCGTTCGTAGGCATCGATGTAGCGGCCCCGCGTGGCGTCGATGATGTGGTCGGGCAGCGGTGGCGGTGGTTGCGAGCCATGGCGGTCCCAGCCCGACTCGGGGCTGGTGAGCCAGTTACGGACGAATTGCTTGTCGAAGCTCGTCTGCACAACCCCGACCCGGTAATCCTCGGCCGGCCAGTATCGCGAGGAGTCCGGCGTGAAGATCTCGTCGGCCAGCAGCAAGTTGCCGTCGCGGTCGGTGCCGAACTCAAACTTCGTGTCGGCGATGATGATTCCCCTCGTCAAGGCGTGGTCGGCGGCCTGCACATAGATCTGCAGCGTGCGGTCGCGCAGCTGGTTGGCATAAACCCCGCCCACCAACTCGATCACCCGGTCGAACGAGATGTTCTCGTCGTGATCCCCGAGCGCGGCTTTGGTGGCGGGGGTGAACAGCGGTTCGGAGAACTTGCTGGCCTCGACGAGGCCGGGCGGCAGGGTGATGCCGCAGACCTTCCCGGTCGCCTGATAGTCCAGCAATCCCGACCCGGTGAGATAGCCGCGCGCCACACACTCCACCGGCAGCATCTCCAGCCGACGCACCACCAGGGCACGACCCAGGACCTCCTCGGGGATTCGTGGGTCATCCGGTGGCCCGGCCAGGTGATTGGGAGCGTCGACCAGACCGAAGAAGAAGACACTCATCGCGGTGAGGATGCGGCCCTTGTCCGGGATCGTGCTGTCGAGGACGTAGTCGTACGCCGAGATCCGGTCAGTCGCGACCAGCAGCAGATGTTCGTCGTCGACGCGATAGATCTCGCGGACCTTGCCGCTGGCCAGGTGCCGGTAGTCGGACAGTGCAGGGCGCATCGGGTCAGCCTATCGGGCACCCGCGAAGGGGCCGCGTGTCGGGAGCTGTGCTGGGATCGAGACCATGACCCCGCGGTTCTTGCCCTACTCCACCCGGCCCGGCCGGCTGATGGCCCAGCTGCTCAGCGACTTCGCCGTCGTCCTGTGGACCGCCATCTGGCTGCTCGTCGGCCTGGCGGTTTACGACGCCGTTTCGACGATCGCCGAGGCCGGCCGGCAAGTCGAGAGCGGCGCGCATGGCATCGCCGGCAATCTGGCGTCGGCCGGCAAGGGCGCCCAGCACATCCCTTTGGTGGGGGATGCGGTCAGCCAACCGCTGAACTCCGCCAGCCAGGCGGCGCTCGATCTTGCGGGCGCCGGCCACGACCTGGACTCCACGGCCAGCTGGCTTGCGGTCCTGCTGGCGATGGCCATCGCCGCCGTCCCGATCCTCGTCGCGGACGTACCGTGGCTTCTCCTGCGGCTGCGGTTCTTTCGACGGAAATTGACGGTGACCGCGCTGGCCGCGACCCCGGCCGGCGAGCAACTCCTTGCCTTGCGGGCATTGACGAACCGACCGCCGGGAAAGCTCGCCGCGGTCAGCGCGGATCCGGTCGGTGGGTGGCGCCGGGAGGATCCGTTCACCATCCGGGCGCTGGCCGCACTCGAATTACGCGCGGCCGGCATCTCGATCGGCCGGCTCTAGCAGCCCGCGGCCGAGGAGCAACAGCCCAGCGACGACCACAACGAGCCACGCCGCCAACGCATCCCAAAAGAAGACCAGCGAAACCGTCAGCAATGACCGCTGGCCGATCTCGCCCGCCATGGCGTAGCTGGCCGCGGAATACATACCCAGCGGGAACACGAACGCCCACCACACCCCGGCGAAGCGCAACACGTTGGGACGCCGGCTGATCCGGTGCAGGCCGAAGTAGATCAGTGGCGGTATCCACAGGGTGGCCGTCATCCATGTCACGACGGTGACGATGCGCACGGGCCCGCCCAGCCAGGCGGGGGCCAGGGGGTGGATGTTGTCGCCGGCCAGCGTCGCAATCGCCATGCCGCCCATCAGGATCCAGGTGTCCGGCTCGAATCCGTCCCGGTCCTGTCGTTCGTTCACGACCCGCCGTAGGATCAGCCAGGTCATCAGGCCATAGATGAGGATCGCCGCCGCCCACACCGCCACGGCTACGGTCAGCCACCAACGATGACCGGTGTGGTACGCCGCCCGGGCGATGACGATCGCTAGCCCGGAGCTTCCCACGCTACCCAGTTCCCACGCGCCGTGGGCGTGGTCGCACAGCGCCGACCAGCGGCGCGCCAACATGTTCCGCGCGGTGAGGCCGATCAGCACCAACCAGGACGACAGTCCGACCGCGCCGAGTACCCGCAGCACCCACACATTGGACGACAAACGGGTGTCGATCACCGCGCAGGCGGCGACGAAGGTGAACAACCGAAGGGTGACATCGGGATCCGCCAGATCCCAGCGCAGTTTCCCGCGCCTGCCGACGGCTGTCGTGACCACCAGGGCCACCAAGAACACCAGGCCGACGGTGGCGACGACGCCCAGCGTGTCACTGATCCAGCGGTAGCCGTGGTTGTGCGCAGCGATCGACAGAATTCCGGTCGCCATGACCGCGGCGAAGACATCCGGCGTCGGCTCGGCATCGACGTGTCGGATCGTCACCGTTCCTCGAGTAGTTCCACAATCAGGTGCCGGATGCCGGTATGCCGATTACTGCGAGCCCATTCGATCGGCCGGACAACCCGCACGCCGCCGAACCGGGAGAACAGCTCCTCATAGAGCACGCGCAGTTCCAGCCGGGCCAGGTTGGCGCCCAGGCAATAATGCACGCCTTGACCGAACCCCAAGTGCGGGTTGGGCTTTCGGGCGATATCAAAATTGTCGGCGCGCTCGAATGCAGCGGCGTCGCGATTCGCCGAGCCTTCCCAGATCTGGATCTTCTGGCCCGCTTCGATCGACTGCCCGCCGAGCGTGGCGTCGCGCGTGGCGGTACGCCGCTTGGACGGCGACGGCGACGTCCACCGCACGATCTCCTCGACGGCGGTCGGCAGCGCGCCGAGATCCGCGCGCAGCGCCCGCAGTTGCTCCGGATGGTTGGCCAGCGCCAGCAGCCCTCCGGCGACCGCATTGCGCGTCGTCTCCGCGCCGGCGCTGAACAACAGGCTGAAGAACAGGTAGAGCTCGAGATCCGACAGGGACGGCGCGTCCGCGTCGTCGACCATCGCGTTCGCCACGACCGACAACATGTCGTCGGTCGGCTCGGCCCGCTTCGACGCGATCAGCTGCTGGCCGTACTCGTACATCCGTGACCCGGCCTCTTCGACCGACAGCTGCGATAATGACGCCTTGCGCGAGCCGCCGAAGTCGAACTGCGGCTCGATGGCCTCGAACAGCCAATGTCGTTCGGACTCGGGCACTCCCAACAGGATGCAGATCATCTGCATCGGCAGCTCGGCGGCGATGTCGACCAGGAAGTCGAACGGTTCGCCGGGCACCACCGCGTCCAGCAGCCGACGCGTCCGCGCCCGCAGGTCGTCTTCGACCAGCCGGATCATTCGCGGTGTCAGCCCGGAGCTGACGAGTCGCCGTATCTGTGAGTGGCGCGGGTCGTCCATCATGTTGAGTACTTGCCCGGCGACGGAGAGGTCCTGCAGCAGCGTGCCGCCGTACGGCCGGCCGCCGCCCGTGACCGATGAGTATGTCGCCGGATCCTTAAGCACCTCAAGCGTTTCCGCATAGGTGGCGACGGACCAGAAACCCTCGCTGTCGGGGGTGTTGTCGGTCGGGCCGTGCCAGTACACCGGCGCCTCGCGACGGTGGATGGCGAACAAGTCGTGCGGAAATCCGTTGGCGAAATTTTCCAGATCGGTGAAGTCGATCCCCGCGAGCGCGCCGGCGAGGGTCACAGGATCGCGCCCGGGGCGTACTTGGCAGCGTCCGGGCAGCGGCTTACCAGCGCGTCCACCGTGGCGGCCATCTCGTCCACCTGATCGCCGGCGGCTCCGATGAACGCCTTCTTGTCGGCCAGCGCGGCATCCAGCGCCGCCCGGTCCAGCGGCAGTCGCTCGTCGGCGGCCAACCGCTCCAGCAGGTCGGGCTCCGCGCCCTGCTCCCGCATGGCCAGGGCCGTCGCGACCGCATGCTCGCGGATCACATGGTGCGCGGCCTCGCGCCCCATCCCCGCGCGGACTGCCGCGATGAGCACCTTGGTCGTGGCCAAGAACGGCAGGTAGCGATCCAGCTCGCGGCTGATCACCGAGGGGTAGGCGCCGAACTCGTCGAGCACGGTCAAGAACGTCTCGATCTGCCCATCTATGGCAAAGAAGCTGTCCGGCAATGCAACTCGGCGCACCACCGAGCAGAACACGTCACCCTCGTTCCACTGCGCGCCCGCGAGCTCGGCGGCCATCGAGGCATAACCGCGCAGCACCACCTGCAGCCCGTTGACCCGTTCGCAACTGCGGGTGTTCATCTTGTGCGGCATCGCCGACGAGCCGACCTGGCCCGGAGCGAATCCCTCGGTGACGAGCTCGTGCCCGGCCATCAGCCGGATCGTGTGGGCCATCGACGACGGTCCGGCGCCGAGCTGCACCAGCGCGGAGAGCACGTCGTGGTCGAGCGATCGTGGATAAACCTGCCCGACGCTGGTCAAAACCGTTGCGAAGCCGAGGAATTGGGCCACGCGACGCTCGAGTTCGGCCAGCTTTGCCGCGTCACCGTCCAGCAGGTCCAACATGTCCTGGGCGGTGCCCATCGGGCCTTTGATGCCGCGCAGGGGGTAGCGGTCGATCAACTCGCGCAGCCGCGTCAACGCGATCAGCGTCTCTTGCCCGGCGGACGCGAACCGCTTCCCCAACGTGGTGGCCTGCGCGGCGACGTTGTGGCTGCGTCCGGCCATCACCAGGTCGCGGTAGGCCACCGCACGTTCGGCGAGCCGCGCCACCACCGCGATCCCATGGGAGAAGACCAACTCCAGGGACCGCCGGATCTGCAACTGCTCCACGTTCTCGGTCAAGTCGCGGCTGGTCATGCCCTTGTGCACGTGCTCGTGACCGGCCAGCGCGTTGAACTCTTCGATGCGGGCCTTGACGTCGTGGCGCAGCGCCCGCTCGCGCTCCGCGATCGAGGCCAAATCGACGTCCTCGAGCACCCGCTCGTAGTCGGCGATGGCGTCCTGCGGAACGTCCACTCCTAGCTCCGCCTGTGCCCGCAGCACCGCCAGCCACAGCCGGCGTTCGGCGACGACCTTGGCCTCCGGCGACCAGATCGCGACCATTTCCGCGCTGGCGTACCGGGCGGCCAGGACGTTCGGAATGCTCACAGACATAGAGCTTACGATCCGGCACGCCATACCCTGGGCAGGATGTACTTCGCCGGCGTCGATCTGGCGTGGGCCGGGCGCAATCCCACCGGGGTCGCGGTCGTCGACGCCGGGGGCTGCCTCGTGCACATCGATGCCGTCGGCGACGACGCGGCGGTGCTCGCCGCATTGTCGCCCTATGTACAGAAGCAGTGCCTGGTCGGATTCGACGCGCCGCTGGTGGTGACCAACCCGACCGGCCAGCGTCCCGCCGAAACGGCGCTCAACCGCGACTTCCGCAAGTTCGAAGCCGGGGCGCACCCGGCTAACACGGCGAAACCGGAGTTCGCCGACGGCCCGCGCGCGGCGCGACTGGCGCGGGCGATGGGACTGGACATGGACCCGCTGTCACCGGCGTCCCGGCGCGCCATCGAGGTCTACCCGCATCCGGCAACCGTGGTGCTGTTCCGGCTGGAGCGAACGCTCAAGTACAAGGCGAAGCCCGGCCGCGGCGTCGATCAGCTCAAATCCGAGCTGCTCTTGCTGATGGACGGCATCGAGAAGCTCGCGCACGCTGCGGTGCCCCTGCAGGTGGCGGGTAGTGAAGAGTGGGCTCGGCTGCGCAAGCGCGTAACCACCGCCGAGCGCAAAAGCGAGCTGCGCCGCGCCGAGGATCCCGTCGACGCCGTCGTCTGCGCCTATGTGGCGCTCTACGCGCAGCGCAGCCCGGCGGACGTGACGATTTACGGCGACTTCGCCACCGGGTACATCGTGACGCCTTCGCTGCCGGCCGACCGCAGGGGCCGCTGATCGATGGGGGCGAGCACTTCGATGAGATCGACCACCGTCCCCAGCGCCGCCGCCCGAGGATCGCGGCCCTCGACCAACGCGGACACCACCGAACCGTCGACCGCGCAGATCAGCGTGCACACCAGCTCGATGTGTACCGTGCGGCCCGATCGCTCGACGGCCTCGGCCACGGCCTCGGCGCGCTGCCGCAGGCTGCGACGCATGGTCTCGCGCAATGCGGGCAGCCGGGTGCACGCGATGTGTCGCTCGTAGCGCGAGATCAACTGGTCGCTGAGCCCCGGGCTGGACACGTCGCCGACGAGCAGATCGACCAACACCTCGGCGATGGTCTCCGGTCCGCGGCGCCGACGGGAAAGGGCGGTGACCCGCGACCGCAGCTGCGCCACCTCGATCATCGCGATGTGTTCGACGGCGCGCGCAATCAAATCATCAAGGGACGAGAAGTAATACGTAGTAGACGCCAACGGCAGTCCGGCCCGCCGAGCGACCGCGCGGTGGCCCACCGCCTCGAATCCACCTTCGGCAAGCAGCTCGGCGGCAGCGCTCACGAGCGCATACCGCCGACGTTCTCCCTTCGGAGTGACCGCTGCCGTCACGAGTAGCCATCGTGCCAGCCAAAGTGGTACTGCATTGCCATTTCGGCCAAACGGCCCGCCAAACGAACGTGGCATGATGGCCCGCATGCCCGACTTCAGCCGCCGTGCCCTGCTGGGTCTCGGCGCCGGCGCCGCCGCGGGCGCAGCGGGCACGTATGCGCTCGACATCCTGTTCAAGCCCCGACCATCCCAGGCTATGCCGCTGTCAACGGCCGGCACCCAGGCGCCGCTGGCGCCGCCGCCGACCCCACCTCTCGAACCGGCTCCCCCGGGTCAGCCGGCGCCCACCATGGTGACGGGTTCCTTCGTATCGGCGGCGCGCGGCGGCATCAACACCAACTGGGCCATCGCACGACCGCCAGGCCAAACGAAGACGCTGCGACCGGTCATCGCGCTGCACGGCAAGGGCAGCGACGCATCCACGGTGATGGCCGGCGGCGTCGAACAGGGCCTGGCCCAGGCCGTCAACGCGGGCCTGCCGCCGTTTGCCGTGGTCGCCGTCGACGGTGGCGGCAGTTATTGGCACAAGAGAGCTTCCGGCGAGGACAGCGGGGCCATGGTGCTCGACGAGCTCATCCCGATGTTGAGTAGCCAAGGCCTGGACACCTCGCGGGTGGCGTTCTTGGGCTGGTCGATGGGCGGCTACGGCGCGTTGCTGCTGGGGGGCCGGCTGGGTCCGGCGCGCACCGCGGCGATTTGCGCTGTCAGTCCCGCACTGTGGCTTTCCTCCGGCGCGGCTGCGCCTGGCGCCTTCGACGGGCCCGACGACTTCGCGGCGAATTCGGTGTTCGGGATGCCTGCGCTGGGGTCGATTCCCATTCGGGTCGATTGCGGCGACGGCGATCCGTTTTACGCCGCGACCAAACAGTTCATCGCGCAACTGCCCCATCCGCCTGCGGGCGGTTTCTCGCCCGGCGGCCACAACGGGGAGTTCTGGAGTTCGCAGCTGCCCGCCGAGCTGACCTGGATGGCGCCGCTGCTGACGGCGTGAATGCGCTTGGCCATCGTGCGTCACGCGAGCGCGGCGCTGGGCACCGAGCGTCACGCCAGCGCTACGCTCGCGAAGGTGACGGCACCCTTCGATTGGGAGTTCCCTTACCCCTGGCCGCGAAAGCCCATGCTGGCGGACAACGTTGTGTGCACGTCGCAACCGCTGGCGGCCCAAGCGGGCCTTCGGATGCTCGCCGACGGAGGCAGCGCGGTGGATGCGGCCATCGCCACCGCGATCGCGCTCACGGTGGTGGAGCCCGTCTCCAACGGCATCGGCTCGGATGCCTTCGCCATCGTGTGGGACGGCCGGCGCTTGCACGGGCTGAATGCCTCTGGCCGTTCGCCCGCGGCCTGGACGCCGGAATACTTCGGCGGCAACGCCGTTCCGGTGGTCGGCTGGAACGCGGTCACCGTGCCCGGGGCGGTGTCGGCGTGGACCGAATTGCACGCCAAGTTCGGCAAGCTCCAGTTCGAAAAGCTCTTCGAGCCCGCAATCAGCTACGCCCGCAACGGGTTCCTGGTCTCACCGACCGTCGCGGAGCAATGGGCGGCGCAGATACCGCTGTTCGAAAGGCAGCCGGGCTTCGCCGCCGCCTTCATGCCCGCCGGGCGGGCGCCCAAACCCGGTGAGCGGTTCAGCTTCGCCGAACAGGCCGCCACGCTCGAGAAGATCGCCGCGACCAACGGCGACGCGTTCTACCGCGGAGAACTGGCCGCCCAACTCGAGGCGCACGCGCTGGCCAACGACGGCGTGATGCGCGCCAGCGACCTCGCCGCTCACCGCGCCGACTGGGTGGGCACCATCCGCGGCAGCTACCGCGGATACACCGTCCACGAGATCCCGCCCAACGGTCACGGGATCGTGGCCCTGATCGCCCTGGGAATCCTGCAGCACTTCGACATGGGCTCGTTCCCAGTCGATTCCGCCGACAGCGTGCACCTGCAGATCGAGGCGGTGAAGCTGGCCTTTGCCGACGCGCAGGCCTACGTCGCCGACATCGAGCACATGCCGGTCCGCCCGGAACACCTGCTGGACGCCGACTATCTGAGGCAACGCGCGGCCCTGATCGATCGCGCCCGGGCGAGGCCGGCGTCAGCGGGCGCTCCGAGTGGGGGAACCGTGTATCTGACCGCCGCCGACGCCGCGGGGATGATGGTGTCGATGATCCAGTCGAACTACATGGGATTCGGGTCCGGTGTCGTGGTGCCGGGCACCGGGATATCGCTTCAGAACCGCGGTGCGAATTTCGCTGCGGCCGAAGGACACCCGAACCGCGTGGGGCGGGCCAAACGGCCCTACCACACGATCATCCCGGGCTTTGTCACCAAAGACGGCGCCCCCGTGATGAGCTTCGGCGTGATGGGCGGAACGATGCAGCCACAGGGTCACACGCAGGTGATGGTGCGCATCGCCGACCATGGACAAAATCCGCAGGCCGCGTGTGACGGCCCTCGGTTCCGGTGGGTGCAAGGCATGCAGGTCAGCTGCGAGAAAGGCGTCCCGGCCGCGACGCTCGACGAGCTTCGCCGCCGCGGACATGACCTGGTTGCCGTGGACGACTACAACCAGTTCGGCAGCTGCCAGGCGATCTGGCGGCTCGACGGCGGCTACCTTGCGGCAAGCGATCCCCGCCGCGACGGCCAGGCCGCGGGTTTCTAGACGCTGATCTTGCCCTCGGCCGCCAACAGCGCGATGTCGCTTCGAAAATGGCTGCCCGGCAATCGAATCGACCGCATCAGCTCGTATGCCTGCGACCGCGCGGCGGCGAGGTCGGCGCCGGTGCCCACCACCGACAGCACGCGGCCGCCCGACGAGACCACCTCGCCGTCGTCGCGACGCGCCGTGCCCGCGTGCAGCACCCCCTCGGCTTCCGAGCCGGCGACGACGTCCCCGACGCGAGGGCGCCCGGGATAGTTCTCCGCCGCCAGCACCACCGTGACAGCCGCCCCCTCGTGCCAGCGCAGCTCGCCGAAGTCGGCCAGCTTGCCGGTGCCCGCCGCGTACAGCAGCTGCCCGAGCGGTGATTCCAGCAGCGCCAGCACGGCCTGGGTCTCCGGATCGCCGAACCGACAGTTGAATTCGACCACGGCCGGCCCGTTGGTGGTGATCGCCAGTCCGACGTACAACAAACCACAGAACGGGCTGCCACGCTGAACCATTTCCGCCGCAACGGGTTCGACGATATTGCCGACGATGTCCCGGTACACCCCGTCTGGAAGCCACGGAACCGGTGCGTAGGCGCCCATGCCGCCAGTGTTGGGTCCGCTATCGCCGTCGCCGACACGTTTGAAGTCCTGCGCCGGCAACAGCGGCACCACGGTATCGCCGTCGACGACACAGAACAGCGACACCTCCGGGCCGTCTAGATACGACTCCAGCAGCACCGGATGGCCCGCCTCGAGCAGTCCGGCGGCGTGCGCGCGGGCGACGCCGCGGTCCGCGGTCACCACTACGCCCTTGCCCGCGGCCAGCCGATCGTCCTTGACCACCCAGGCGGGGTCGCCCACCGGAGGCCCGAACCGATCCAGTGCGGCGTCCAAATGCGCCGGGCTGTCAACGGTTTCGCTGGCCGCGGTACGGACGCCGGCCGCGGCCATGACCTCCTTGGCGAACGCCTTGGAGCCTTCGATGCGGGCGGCGTCCTTGCTGGGCCCAAAGCAGACGATGCCGGCGGCTCGCAGCGCGTCGGCCACCCCCAGCACCAACGGCACCTCGGGACCGATCACCACCAGGTCGGCGCCGAGCTCGCGCGCCAGGGCGACGACGTCGGAATTCGACGTGATGTCGACGTCATGCTGCTCGGCCACGCGGGCGGTACCGGCGTTGCCGGGAGCGACGAATAGGCCCGTGACCTGGGGGTCTTTCCGAAGCGCCAGCAACAGCGCATGCTCTCGCGCACCCGAACCGATCACCAGAACTCGCACGACACGTCAGACTAGCTCAGGCGTTCAGACGATTCGCTCCAGCAGGTCTTTCAGCTCTTTTTGCTGCGCGGCAGTGAGGCGTCCGAGACGCTTGTCGAACTCGTCGGACAGCAGTGCCAACCCGTCAGTGGCGGCCTTCCGTCCGGCCGGAGTGAGCAGTAGTCGATGGCGCCGCAGATCGGAGGCGTCGATCTCACGACGCACGAATCCCGCGGCCTCCAGTCGTTTGAGGTAGACGGTGACCGTCGCTTTGGGCATGCTCAACGTCGCCGCCAGTTGGGCGGGGTAGGGATGCTCGTCGATCTCGGCGAGCAGGAACAGCTCCTTGGATTCGAGCCCCAGCGCGCAGATGTCGGGCTCGGAGCACGAGATCACCGACAGCAGCACGCGGTAGTTCAACGACCAGATCTTGGCCGCGTCGATCGCAGGCTTCGACTTGCCTGATCGTTCAGACATGAACTAGTTTAGGATGGAACAAACCCATAACCGAACAATTTACCAGAAGGCGGCCACTATGCCCCTGGATCAGTACGTGACACTCGGACGCTCCGGATTGCGCGTCAGCCCCTTGTGCCTGGGCGCCATGACGTTCGGCGAGGACCTCGGCTGGGGCACCAGTGTCGAAGAGTCCCAACAGATCATCGATCGGTACACCGAACTCGGCGGCAACTTCATCGACACCGCCAACTTCTACACCCGAAGCCATTCCGAGAAGATCATCGGCGACCACGTCGGGCGCAACGCCGCCCGCCGGGATCGATTGGTGATCGCCACCAAGTTCAGCGGCAACCTGTATCCCGGCGATCCCAACGGCGGGGGTTCGGGCCGTAAATCCCTGATCAACGCTTGCGACAACTCCCTGCGGCGTCTGCAGACCGACTACATCGACCTGTACTGGCTGCACATCTGGGACGCCAACACTCCGATCGACGAGACGATGGCGGCGCTCGACGACCTCGTCCGCGCCGGAAAGGTGCGCTACATCGGCGTTTCGGACACCCCGGCGTGGAAGATCGCCGAGGCTAACCTCATCGCCCGGTTCCGTGGCTGGTCGAGCTTCGTCGGCCTGCAGGCCGAGTACTCGCTCTTGGAACGCTCCATAGAACAGGAACTCGCCCCGATGGCAGCGGAGTTCGGCCTCGGCCTCACACCATGGTCGCCGCTGAAGAGCGGCGTGCTCAGCGGCAAGTACACCCGAGCCAATGCCGGTCAGCACGACGCCGATCGCGGCGCGATGGTCGACGCATTCCTCAACGACAAAACCTACGCGCTGATCGACGAACTCGAAGGCATCGCCAAGGCGCACGAGACGAACGTCGCCAGCGTCGCACTCGCCTGGGTGCTCGCGCAGCCCGCCGTCTCCTCGGTCATCATCGGCGCGCGCAGGCTCTCGCAGCTCGAGGACAACGTCCGCGCCGTCGATGTGCGGCTCAGCGCCGACGAACTGGGCCGGCTCGACTCGCTGACCAAGCCGAAATTCGGTTTCCCACACAACATGCTGGAAATGGCGCCGGGCATCATCAACGGTGGAACGTCGGTCAACGGCGGCTCCGCGCCGATCTCCGAGTACGTGATGCCCGAAGGTGGCCGGCCTTACTGACGTGTCGGGTCAGTCCTTGTCCCCGGAGTGCATCTTCAGGGCGGCGTCCACGTTGGCCTTCTTGTCCTCTCCGGCACCCTTCGCCGCGGCCTTCTTCCGCTTCGCGACGACGGCGTCGACGGCGCCGTTGAGCGCGGAACCGAGCGGGAAACCGAGATAGTGGGTGAGGAAGACGGCCATCTCCTTGAGCTCCGTCTCGGTGAGCTCCCCGTTGAGCAACGCGGCGTTGATCTGAATCTCGGCCAGGTCGCGGTTGCCGATCGCGGTCACCGCCGTCAACGTCATGATGCGCTTGTCGCGCATCGACAATCCGGGTCGCGTCCAGATGCTGCCGAACAAGTGGTCCACGGTCAGGTCGAAGTACGCGTCGCCCTCGATGTTGGGCATCTCCCAGCCGTAGACCTCGTTCATCTTTTCGAGGCCCTTGCGGCGAAGTTCGTCCATCACGCCTCTTTCTCTGTGTGTGGCACCCCGAGGCCGGCCGCCAGCCCCTGGTAGGCCAATCGGGCCAGCGGCAGATCCACCGACACCGCCTCGCCCAGGGCCAGCGCCAGGCTCAGGTCTTTCTCCCCCAGCCCCCGGGTGTGCATGAACGGCTGGTACAGGAAATGTTCCGGCTCAAGGTCTTTCATGTCATCGCGGACCATTATCGCCCCGGGCCCGCCGGTAAGGGCATCGGTATGACGCACCACCCGACCCAGCGCCTGCAGATCCAGGCCCGCCGCCTCCGCCAGTTTCATGGCTTCGCACGCCGCGACATACGAAGTGAACGTCAACATGTTGCGGGCCAGCTTCATTCGAGTCCCGGCGCCGGGCTCACCGGCGTGGATGACCACCGCCGCCCAGTGTTTGAACGCCGGCTTGATCCGCTCGTACACCTCCCGATCGGCCCCCACCATGGTGGCAAGCTCGCCCTTCGCGGCGGCCGCGGCGCCACCGCTGACCGGTGCGTCGACGATGTGGATGCCCTGCGGCTTGAGGTCACTGGCCAGTTCCGCAGCCGTGGTGTCGCTGATGGTCGAGTGGATCGCGATGACCGTTCCGGGCTTGGCGTGGGCGGCCAGCTCGCCGACGACCTCGCGCACCTGCGCATCGTCGAGGACGGTGACATGGATGATGTCGGCGGCGGCGACGTCGGCGACGCTGTCGGCCAGGCGGGCGCCCTTTTCGACAAGCGGCGTCATCGCCTCGGTCCGGATGTCGTAAACCGTCACCCCGCCGGGCCATTCGGTCATCTTCGTGGCCATCGGCGCACCCATGTTGCCCAGCCCGATGTAGCCAAGCCTCACGTGCTCACTCATATGCGCCGCTCCTCTCCCCCGCAAGCGGGAGATGCCCCCACATCGCTACGTCCCCCACAAGCGGGAGGTGCCCCCACTGCATCGTCGCCGGCACGAGTCATGATCGGATTATCTGCCCGCCGTCAACGTTGAAGATCTGCCCCGTGATCCACGACGCCTCATCCGAGAGCAAGAAAAGGCACATCCCGACCAGATCCTCGGGAGTCCCCATGCGCGACAAGGGAAGACCCTTGACGATGTCGGCGACCATCTCCTGCGGCGTGGTGGTCCGATTGGCCTCGGTGTCGATGGGCCCGGGCGCGATCGCGTTGATCCGGATGTTCTGGCCGCCCAACTCGCGGGACAACTGTTGGGTCAGGCCGTTCACCCCGACCTTGGCCAGGCCGTAGTAGTTCGAGTACAGCCACGCCGCCGTGGACGACTGGTTGACGATCGCCCCGCCGCCGCGCTTGGCCATCTTCTTGTAGACGGCGCGGGTGCACCACAAGGCGCCGTCGAGGTTGACGCTCATGAACTTCTTGTAGTACTCGGGGTCGATGGTGAGCAGGAAGTCCAGCTTCATGCCCCCGAAGATCGCGGCGTTATTGACCAGATAATCGATGCCGCCGAACTCGGCCAGCGCGCGGTCGGCCATCGCCTTCGCCGATGCCGGGTCGGACACATCGACCGGCACCGCCAGGGCCGTGCCGCCGTCGGCGACGATCTGCTTGGCCACCGCCTCGGCCGCCTCGGATTTGATGTCGGCCACGACAACCGCGGCGCCTTCACGTGCCAGCGCTTCGGCGTACGCCTGCCCGATGCCGCCGCCCGACCCGGTGACGATGGCGACCTTGTTCTCAAACCGCATGCTCTCGAGCTCCTCTAGTTAACCGCTGTCGCGATGGTCTTGATCTCCAGGTATTCCTCGAAACCGGCCAGGCCCATCTCTCGGCCGTTGCCGGACTGCTTGTAACCGCCGAATGGGGCGTCGGCCGAATACCACACGCCGCCATTGACATTGATGGTTCCCGCGCGAACCCGCGCGGCAACCCTCGCCGCCCGATCCGGGTCAGCTCCGAATACGGTGCCCGACAAGCCGTATGGCGAATCGTTGGCAATGCGCACCGCGTCGTCGTCGCCGTCGTGCGGAATCACCGTCAGGACCGGGCCGAAGATCTCCTCGCGCGCGCAGCGGGCGTCGTTGCCCAGCCCCGCGATGACGGTGGGCTCGATGAAGAAACCGACGTCACGGCCGGCCGGCCGGCCACCCCCGCAGGCGAATGTGCCGCCCTCGGCGATCGCCGAGTCGAGGTAGCCCTGGATCCGGTCCCGCTGACGCGCCGAAATCACTGGCCCGCAGATGGTTCCGGGCTCAGTGGGGTCGCCGGCCTTGATGCCGCCCATCGTCGCAGCCGCGATGGCGACGGCTTCGTCATACTTCGCGCGGGGCACCACCAATCGGGTGGTGATCGCGCATCCCTGGCCGGCGTGCATGCAGACCGAGAACCCTGCCACGCCCACGGCACCGCTCAGGTCGGCGTCGTCGAGGACGATGAACGCCGACTTGCCGCCGAGCTCGAGGAAGACCTTCTTGATGGTCGCGGCGCCGTCGGCCATCACGCTGCGACCGGTGGCCGTCGACCCGGTGAACGAAACCATGTCCACCCGAGGGTCTTTGGCCAACAGCGCACCCACTCCGTGGTCGCTGGAGGTGACGATGTTGATGACACCGGGCGGGAACTCGGTGTGCTCGGCGATGAGTTCGCCCAGCACGGCGGCGCACCAGGGGGTGTCGGGGGCGGGTTTGAGGACCACGGTGTTTCCGGCGGCCAGCGCGGGTCCGATCTTGGCGAGGTTGATCTGGTGGGGAAAGTTCCACGGCGTGATCGCCCCTACGACGCCGACGGCCTCACGCGCGATGGTGCGCCGGGTACGGATACCCATCGGCGACGCCTCGCCGAGATCCTGGTTGTAAACGTAGGATTCGGCGGTATCCGCCGCGAACGCCAGGTCGTTGACCGGGACTTCGAGCTGGGCGATGCTGGTGAGCATCCGCGGCGCGCCGACCTCGGCGATGGTCAGGTCCCGCAGTTCTTCGAGGTGCTGCTGCATCGCCCCGCGCAGTTGGCGCACGCACCGCACCCGCAGCTCGGTGTCGCGCGACCAGTCGGTGTCGTCGAAGGCGCGCCGCGCGGCGTCGATTGCGCGGCCCATGTCGTCGGCGCCGCCATCGGCCGCGGCTCCCAATACTTCCTCGGTCGCCGGGTTGATCGTCGGGAACGTGCCGGCGCTGCCGGGCGACATCTTCCCGTCGATGAAAAGTGCGCTCACGCCGTCGGCCAACAAGGCCATCTCCAGCTCCCGTCTCTGCGACCAATCGAGCACGCGAATTTCAATGGAGTTCAGTGGACAGTTGTCCGATATTATCCGATGGAACCATAGCCGTCCGGCTGTTGGCGGTGCAAGGGCCGATCTCGGCTGGTACGGCCATTCGACCGAAAACAGCACATTAACCCACATCTTTGCCGATCGGTCTTGCCTCCGGCTGAGTCGGTCCGATAGCTTGGACATGTGTCCAGCGATGCACTGGTGACGATCACGTCTCAGGCCGAGCACCAGACCGGCCGGCCCGCGCGAAACCGCCGCCAGGAAGAGACCTTCCGGAAGGTGCTCGCGGCGGGCATCGAGACGTTGCGCGAAAAGTCGTACGCCGACCTGACGGTGCGCGCGGTGGCGGCCCGCGCCAAAGTCGCCCCGGCCACGGCGTACACCTACTTCTCGTCGAAGAACCACCTGATCGCCGAGGTCTACCTGGACCTGGTGCGGCAGGTCCCCTACTTCACCGACGTCAACGACCCGATGCCCACCCGGGTGGAACAGGTGTTGCGCCACCTGGCCCTGGTGGTCGCCGATGAGCCAGAAGTCAGCGCCGCGTGCACGACGGCCTTGCTCAGCGGAGGCGCCGAGCCCGCGGTGAGGGCCGCACGCGACCGGATCGGCGCGGAAATCCACCGCCGCATCACGTCCGCGATTGGCCCCGACGCCGACCCCACCGCCGTGTCCGCGCTGGAGATGTCGTTCTTCGGGGCGCTCGTTCAGGCCGGCAGCGGCGAATTCACCTATCGCGAGATCGCCGACCGGCTGGCCTATGTGGTCAGGCTGATCCTCACCGGCGCCGGAGAGACGAGCCAGGAGATAAACACCGAATGACCATCCATGTTGGCGACCACGAGCTGGTCCTCGATCCGTACGACTACGACTTCCACGAGGACCCGTACCCGTACTACAAGCGCCTCCGCGATGAGGCCCCGCTGTATCGCAACGAGGACCTGAAGTTCTGGGCGTTGTCGCGGCACCAAGATGTGCTGCAGGGGTTCCGCAACAGCACCACGCTATCCAACAAGTACGGCGTCTCGCTGGATCCGGCATCGCGTGGCCCGCACGCGTCCAAGACGATGTCGTTTCTGGCGATGGACGATCCCGCCCATCTGCGTCTGCGGACGCTGGTGTCAAAAGGCTTCACACCGAGGAGGATTCGCGAACTCGAACCCCGGGTCACCGAGATCGCCACGCGGCACCTCGACACGATGCTGGAAAAGGCTAGTACTTCAGCGGACGGCACCGTCGATTATGTCGACGAGTTCGCCGGCAAGCTGCCCATGGACGTCATCTCCGAGTTGATGGGCGTTCCCGAGCCGGATCGCGATCAGGTCCGGGCCTGGGCCGATGGGGTGATGCACCGCGCGGAGGGCGTCACCGACGTGCCGCCGGAGGCCGTCGAGGCCTCCATCAACCTGATCGTCTACTACCAGGGGATGGTCGCCGAACGGCGCAAGAAGCTGACGGATGACCTGACCTCGGCGCTGCTGGGAGCCGAGATCGACGGCGACCGGCTCACGGACGAGGAAGTCCTCGGCTTCATGTTCCTGATGGTGATCGCCGGCAACGAGACGACCACCAAACTCCTTGCCAACGCCGCGTTTTGGGGCCACAAGAACCCCGATCAGCTGACTCCGGTCTACGCCGACTTGTCGCTGGTGCCGCTGTGGGTCGAGGAGACCCTGCGCTACGACACGTCCAGCCAGATCCTGGCCCGCACCGTGTCGGGGAAGCTCACCCTCTACGACACCACCATTCCCGAGGGCGACGTCTTGCTGCTGTTGCCCGGTTCCGGCCACCGCGACGAGCGGGTCTTCGACGATCCCGACGACTATCTGATCGGCCGCGAAATCGGGCCCAAATTATTGAGTTTCGGTAGTGGCGCACATTTCTGCCTGGGCGCGCATCTGGCGCGGATGGAAGCCCGGGTCGCGCTCACCGAGTTGTTCAAGCGAATCCGCGGATATGAGGTGGACGAGGCCAACGCCGTCCGCGTCCACTCCAGCAATGTCCGCGGATTCGCTCACCTACCAATGACCGTGGAGGTCCGCTGAATGCCCCGCTTTGACCCCCTGCCCGAACGCCGGCCGGCCATCGTGGCCGGCGCCTCGTCCGGCATCGGAGAGGCCACCGCCATCGAACTCGCGGCGCACGGCTTCCCGGTCGCGCTGGGCGCGCGCCGCGTCGAGAAGCTCAACGACATCGTCGGCAAGATCAACGCCGAAGGCGGCGAGGCGGTCGGATTCCACCTGGACGTCACCGATCCGAACTCGGTGAAATCCTTTGTCGCGCAGTCGGTCGACGCACTGGGCGACATCGAGGTGCTGGTGGCCGGCGCCGGTGACACGTACTTCGGCAAACTCGCCGAGATCACCACCGACGAGTTCGAGTCGCAACTGCAGATCCACCTCGTCGGTGCCAACCGGCTGGCCGCTGCGGTGTTGCCGGGAATGCTGGAGCGCCAGCGTGGCGATTTGATCTTCGTCGGCTCCGACGTGGCCCTGCGCCAGCGGCCGCACATGGGCGCCTACGGCGCGGCCAAGGCCGCTCTCGTGGCGATGGTCACCAACTTCCAGATGGAGCTCGAGGGCACCGGCGTGCGGGCCTCGATCGTGCACCCCGGCCCGACGAAGACCTCGATGGGCTGGAGCCTGCCGGCCGAGAAGATCGGCCCCGCACTGGAGGACTGGGCCAAGTGGGGCCAGGCGCGCCATGACTACTTCCTGCGGGCGGCGGACCTGGCGCGCGCCATCACGTTCGTCGCCGAGACACCGCGCGGTGGGTTCATCGCGAACATGGAGCTTCAGCCCGAAGCCCCGTTGGCCGACAAAAAAGATCGACAGAAGCTCGCACTCGGCGAGGAGGGGATGCCGTCATGACAACCACTGCGATTGTGCCGCGGGTTTCCGGCGGCGAGGAAGAGCACGGTCACCTCGAGGAATTCCGTACCGACCCAATCGGTCTGATGAAGCGCGTCCGGGACGAGTGCGGCGACGTCGGCTGGTTCCAGCTGGTCGACAAACACGTCATCCTGCTGTCCGGCGCGGGCGCAAACGAATTCTTCTTCCGCTCCGCGGACGAGGATCTGGACCAGGCCGAGGCCTACCCGTTCATGACGCCGATCTTCGGCAAGGGTGTGGTTTTCGACGCCAGCCCCGAGCGGCGCAAGGAGATGCTGCACAACTCGGCGTTGCGCGGCGAGCAGATGAAGGGCCACGCCAGCACCATCGAGGGCGAAGTCAAGAAGATGATCGCCAACTGGGGCGACGAGGGCGAGATCGAGCTGCTCGACTTCTTCGCGGAGCTGACCATCTACACCTCGACCGCCTGCCTGATCGGGTTGAAGTTCCGTGAACAGCTCGACCACCGGTTCGCGGAGTACTACCACGAGCTGGAACGCGGCACCGACCCGCTGTGCTACGTCGATCCCTACCTGCCGATCGAGAGCTTCAAACGACGTGACGAGGCGCGCGTCAAACTCGTTGCGCTGGTGCAGGAGATCATGGACCAGCGGCTGGCGAATCCGCCGAAGGACAAGGGCGACCGCGACATGCTCGACGTGCTGGTCTCGATCAAGGACGAAGGCGGCAATCCCCGGTTCTCGGCCGACGAGGTCACCGGCATGTTCATCTCGCTGATGTTCGCGGGGCACCACACCAGCTCGGGGACCTCGGCGTGGACGTTGATCGAGTTGATCCGCCACCCCGATGTGTACGCCGAGGTGCTCGCCGAGCTCGAGGAGCTCTACGCCGACGGCCAAGAGGTGAGTTTCCATGCGCTGCGGTCGATTCCGAAGCTGGATAACGTGGTCAAGGAGACCCTACGGCTGCACCCGCCGCTGATCATCTTGATGCGGGTGGCCCAGGGCGAGTTCGAGGTCGAGGGCTTCCCGATCCACAAGGGCGACTACGTCGCCGCGTCCCCGGCGATCAGCAACCGGATCCCCGAGGACTTCCCCGATCCGGATGCCTTCAAGCCTGACCGCTACAACAAGCCCGAGCAGGCCGACATCGTCAACCGGTGGACCTGGATTCCGTTCGGCGCGGGGCGACACCGGTGCGTCGGCGCCGCCTTCGCCCAGATGCAGATCAAGGCGATCTTCTCGGTTCTGCTGCGCGAGTACGAATTCGAGATGGCGCAGCCGGCCGACAGCTACCACAACGACCACTCCAAGATGGTCGTCCAGCTCGCCCGGCCGGCAAAAGTCCGCTATCGCAAGCGCCAGAAGTAGGTTCTCCCATGGGATTCAGGATCGAAGCCGATCTGGATTTGTGTCAGGGCCATGCCATGTGCGAACTGGAGGCGCCGGACTACTTCCGGGTGCCCAAGCGGGGCAAGGTCGAAATCGTCGACCCCGAACCGCCCGAAGACGCCCGCGACGAAGTCGAGCGCGCGGTCGATTTGTGCCCAACGCATGCACTGTTCATCAGAGAGAAAGAAGACCAATAATGGCGTCACGCGAGGAACTCGAGGCATGGGTCGACCGCTGGCTGCAGGCCAACAAGGACTGCGAGAAGGCCGGTGACTGGCGGCCGTTAGCGGACTTCTACACCCAGGACGCCACCTACGGCTGGAACATCGGCCCCAAGGAAGACGTGATGTGCGTCGGCATCGACGAGATCCGCGACATCGCCCTCGGCCTGGAGATGGAGGGCCTGGAGAACTGGGTGTACGACTACCAGAAGGTGCTCATCGACGAGAAGCAGGGCGAGATCGTCGGCTTCTGGAAGCAGATCGTCAACAAGTCCGACGGCACCCAGGACGAGATCTACGGCATCGGCGGCAGTTGGTTCCGCCTCAACGCCGAGAACCTCATCGAGTGGCAGCGGGACTTCTTCGACTTCGGTCATGTCGCGTACATGTTCGGCAAACTCATCGAATCCGGCGACCTCAGCTCCGGCATGCAGAAGCGGATCGAGCGCAGCATCGCCGGCGAGAAGCTGCCGGGCTACTACCCGCTCGGCCAGGCACCGGTGCCGATCTGGTGACCGGAGCCAGTGGCGGACCAACCAAGCATTTGATTTGTTGCACGCGCTATGCTGACGCGACAAGGGTGCCTGTGGCGCCCGTCACCAAGTTGTCCGGCATGAAGGGGCCGGCCAGCTCTGATCGATTCAAAGGCGAAATGGGGTCAGGACCATCGTGAAGACAAAAGGCGCACTGATCTGGGAGTTCAACCAGCCCTGGTCCATCGAGGAAATCGAGATCGGCGACCCGCAAGCGCATGAGGTCAAGATCCAGATGGAAGCGGCCGGCATGTGCCACTCCGATCATCACCTCGTCACCGGCGGAATCCCGATGGCCGGTTTCCCGGTGCTCGGCGGGCATGAGGGTGCCGGCATCGTCACCGAGGTCGGTCCGGGCGTCGAAGACATCGCCCCCGGCGACCACGTGGTGCTGTCCTTCATCCCGTCCTGCGGGCAGTGCCCGACGTGTCAGGCCGGCATGCGCAACCTGTGCGACCTGGGGGCCGGACTGCTCGGCGGTGCCGCGGTCTCCGACGGCACGTTCCGCATCCAGGCAAAAGGTCAGAACGTCTTCCCCATGACGCTGCTGGGCACGTTCTCGCCGTACATGGTGGTCCACCGCAGCTCCGTGGTGAAGATCGACCCGTCGGTCCCCTTCGAGGTTGCCGCCTTGGTCGGCTGCGGCGTCACCACCGGGTACGGCTCGGCGGTCCGCACCGCCGACATCCGGCCGGGCCAGGACGTCGCCATCGTCGGTGTCGGCGGGGTTGGCATGGCAGCGCTGCAGGGCGCCGTCAACGCCGGCGCACGCTACATCTTCGCGATCGACCCGGTCGAATGGAAGCGCGACCAGGCGCTGAAGTTCGGTGCGACCCACGTCTATCCCGACATCAACGCGGCGCTGATGGGCATCATGGAGGTCACTTACGGGCTGATGGCCCACAAGGTCGTGGTCACGGTCGGGGAGCTGCACGGCGCCGACGTCGACAACTACCTCAACATCACCCAAAAGGGCGGCACCTGCGTGCTGACCGCCATCGGCAGCCTGCTGGACACCAACGTCAACCTCAACCTGGCGATGCTCACCCTGATGCAGAAGAACCTGCAGGGCACCATCTTCGGCGGCGGCAACCCGCAGTACGACATCCCGCAGCTGCTGTCGATGTACAAGGCCGGCAAGCTGAACCTGGACGACATGGTCACCACCCAGTACCGCCTGGAGCAGATCAACGAGGGCTACCAGGACATGCTGAGCGGCAAGAATATTCGCGGCGTCATCCGGTACACGGACGCCGACAGGTAACTGCCGCCCCAACCGACTGGGTCCCGAGTGACGGGGTTCGGGCATCTGCTGGCGCCGGGACAGATCGGCGCCATGACGGTGCGCAACCGCGTGGTCATGTCTCCGATGGAGACCATGTACGGCACGCCTGATGGGCTGCCGTCCGAGCGCACCCGCGACTACTTCGCCGCACGCGCCAAGGGCGGCGTCGGCCTGATCACGCTGGGCGCCACCGGGATCGACCACCAGCACCCGGAGACTCCCGGCGGGTTGCACCTGGCCACCGACGAATCGGTCGACGCGCATCGGGCGCTCGTGGAGGTGGTGCACGAGCACGGGGCCAAGATCCAGCCACAAATCGTGCATGCCGGCCCCGATGGCCTGGGGCCCGAGATCTTCGGTGTCACGTCATTGGGCCCGTCGGTGATTCCCTCCTACCTCACCGGGCGCCCGTCGGTCGAGATCAGCAAGCAGCAGCTGTGCGGAGTGTTCGATTTGTTCAAGGCCGCGGCGCGGCGTGCCGTCGAAGCCGGGTATGACGGCATCGAGCTGCACGCCGCGCACGGCTACATGCTGCTGGGCTCCTTCCTTGCGCCGCAACGCAATCGCCGCACCGATGACTATCGCGGTGATTCGGTGCGCGGCCGGGCGCGGGTGGTCCTCGATGCGCTGGCCGCGATCCGTTCCGAGATCGGTGACGCCCTGCCGATCACGCTGCGCATCTCGGGCTACGAACGGGTCGCGGGTGGCCGGCCGATCTTCGAGACCGCGCAGCTGGCGCCGGAATTCGTGGCCGCGGGTGTCAACGCGTTCCACGTCAGCGGTGGGGTGATCGACCGGTTGGTGACCGGGATGGTCAACGGTGCCGACGACGGCGACGGGCTCAACGTCGGGGCCGCGGCCGCGGTCAAGCAGGTGGTCGACGTGCCCGTGATCGCCGTCGGCCGCATCCACGATCCGGCGCGGGCGGAACGGATTCTGGCCGACGGACGCGCCGATTTCATCGCGATGGGCCGCCCGCTGCTGGCCGACCCCGAGCTGCCGCGCAAACTGCACGACGGGCAGGCACACCGGATTCGCAAGTGCATCTCCTGTGAAAACTGCATCGATGCAATGGAACTGCGCTTCTCTGTCGACTGCGCCGTCAATCCACGCACTGGCAAGGAGCGCGAAATGGCGGCGACTCCCGCCGCGCGCACCAAGCGCGTGGTGGTGATCGGCGGCGGGCCCGCCGGGCTTGAGGCCGCCCGGGTGGCCGCCGAACGGGGACACCGCGTCACGCTTTTCGAACGCAGCGCCGCGTTGGGCGGCGCGCTGCGCTGGGCGGCGGTTCTGCATCCGGAGAATGAGCCTTTCCTGCGCTACCTGCGCGAGGAGATCAAGCTCAGCAGCGTGGAAGTCCGCCTGGGTCAATCGGTTTCGTCTCAAGACGTCGTCGATGCCGGCCCGGATGCGGTGGTGGTGGCGACCGGCGGCAGGGTCACCGTGCCGGCGATCCCCGGATCCGATCTACCGCACGTACACACCGGGCCCGGGTTGCGCGAATTGCTGGGTGGGCGAGCCGAATCCGGCGCACCGGCCTGGCAACGGCTGGGGGCTTCCGCGCTGGGCGGGTGGCGGCAGCGGCTGGTGCGGCCTGCCGCGGTCCGGATGGTCAGCCGCGCCTGGATGCCGGTCGGACGTCGGGTCGCCATCATCGGCGGTGACCTGGTCGCTCTTGAACTGGCCGAATTCCTGGCGAGCCGGGGCCGGCTGGTGTCGATACTCGAATCCGGAAAAAGCATCGCCCCGGAGGTGGGCAACAAACGCAAGACTGAACACATGGATCGCCTCGACCGGCTGGGCGTCACCGTGCATGTGCGGGCCACCGTGGATCGGATCACCACCGAAGCGGTGGTGTTCACCCCGGCCGGTGGCACCGCCCGGCAGCTGGAGGCCGACAGCGTCGTGCTGGCCGGCACGGTCGAACCCGACGCCACGATGTTCGACGCGCTGGTCGCCGCCCTGCCCGGCGTCCAGGTGCACGCCGCCGGCGACTGCACCGGGCTCGGGCTGATCCGCAAGGCCACCGAGGAAGGCGCGCGCGCCGCGTGCGCAATCTAGTGACAGGAGAGATAACCATGACGCAAACCGCCCAATCCCCGGCACTGACCGCGTCGCAGTCCTCATGGCGCTGCGCACAAGCCAAAGATCGGGACGGCTGGCTGGCGCTGATGACCGACGATGTGGTCATCGAGGACCCGATCGGCAAGTCCGTCACCAACCCCGACGGCACCGGCGTGCGCGGCAAGGCAGCCGTCGGCGAGTTCTTCGACAACAACATCGCCAAGAACCAGCTGACTATCACTTGCGAGGAGACTTTCCCGTCGAGCTCACCCGACGAAATCGCTCATATTCTGGTGCTGCAGAGCAAGTTTGAGGGCGGCATGACCAGTAAGGTGCGTGGCGTGTTCACCTACAAGGTCAACGAAGCGGGACTGATCACCAACATGCGGGGCTACTGGAACCTCGACGTCATGGAGTTCGGCCAGGAGGACTGACGCGGGCGCGGCCCGAGGCGAAAACCTTGTCGCCCCTATGCTTGGGGCCATGGCGTCGATCTTCACCAAGATCATCAACCGTGAACTTCCCGGCCGCTTCGTCTACGAGGACGACGACGTCGTCGCGTTCTTGACGATCGAGCCCATGACCCAAGGGCACACGTTGGTGGTGCCGCGGGCCGAAATCGATCAGTGGCAGGACGTCGACGGCGCGACGTTCGCCCGGATCATGAGCGTGAGTCAGCTCATCGGCAAGGCCGTGTGCAAGGCCTTCAAGACTGAGCGGGCGGGGGTGATCATCGCCGGGCTGGAGGTGCCTCATCTACATGTGCACGTGTTCCCCACCCGCCGCCTGAGCGACTTCGGTTTCGCCAACGTCGACCGCAACCCGTCACCGGAGTCCCTGGACGAGGCGCAGGCCAAAATCAAGGCCGCCCTGGCTCAATTGGCGTGAACCGGTTCCTGCGCCGGCACTTCGCTGACGCGCGGCAGCGTGACGCGGAAACAGCAGCCCTCCCCGGGCGCGGTCGTCACCGTGACGGCGCCGCCATGCGCACGCACCAGCGAGTCGACGATCGATAGCCCCAGTCCGGTACCGCCGCTGGCACGTGCCCGCGACGAGTCGGTGCGATAGAAGCGTTCGAACACGCGCGACGCGTCCTGCTCGGTCATGCCGGGACCCTTGTCGGCCACTTCGAGCACGGCGTCGTCCCCCTCGGTGCCGACCCGGACGGTGACGTCGGCGCGCTCGGGGGTGTGCTGCAAGGCATTCGCGACCAGGTTGCTCAGCACCTGCCGGATCCGCGGTTCGTCTCCGAGCACCTCCGGGGTGCCAGGGCCGTCGAGCACTTCCATCGCAATGGTGCGTTTGGGGTCCATCGCCTGCGCGTCGTGCACGGCGTCGCTGGCCAGCGCCAGCAGGTCGACCCGGTTGTGCTCGAGCGGTCGCTGCACATCCAGGCGGGCCAACAGCAACAAGTCGTCGACCAGCAGCCCCATCCGGCTGGCTTCGCTTTCGATGCGCGACAACAGCATGGCGACGTCGCGCGCGGCGCCCTGCCGATACAACTCCGCGAAGCCCCGGATGGTCGTCAGCGGGGTGCGCAGCTCGTGGCTGGCGTCGGTGATGAACCGCCGCATCCGCTCCTCGGAACCGCGGGCCTTCTCGGCCGACGACTCCGAGGACGCGAGCGCTTCCTGGATCTGCGCAAGCATTCCGTTGAGGGCGAGGGACAGCCGGCCGACCTCGGTGCGTGGATCACGTTCCGGGACACGGCGATCCAGCTGGCCGGCGGCTATCGCCGCGGCAGTTTGTTCGACCTCGGACAGCGGCCGCAGGCTGCGCTGCACGACCGCGAAGCCCGCGATGCCGACCACGACCAGCACCGCCACCCCGATGCCGATCTGCAACCAGACCAGCGAGCTGACGGTGTGCTGGACATCGGACAGGTCGATCGCCACGGTCGTCAGGCCGTGCGGGCCGCGCACCGACACCGCGCGCCACTGGATGTCGGACCCGTTGACCGACGGCAGCGTCGTCGGATTGGGGCCGACGTCGTTGTTGGGCGGCAATGCCGGTTCGGAGTTGCGGTCGTTGATGGCGGTGAACGGGGTGCCGTCGATGCCGACGCCACGCACGTAGAACTTCGACGGTGGCCGGCCGGGGTCGGGGCCCTCGTAGGGTGGCGCTGACTGTCGCCGCGGGTTCTGCGCCCAACCGCGCGACGCGTCTAGCAGCGTCTGGTCGATCCGGGTGACCAGGCTGTGCCGCAGGATCGACGTGACCGCGATGCCCGAGACCGCCAGCCCGCACGCCACCAGCACCAAGGTGGCGGCGACCAGCCCTACCCGGAGCGGCAATCCACGTCGATGCTGTTTGGCCATGTGAATGATTCTTCGCTAACGCTGATGACCGAGCGCGGGCTCAGCGTGGTTCCCGCAACACATAGCCCACTCCACGCAGGGTATGCAGCAGCCGCTTCTCCCCGGTATCGATCTTGCGACGCAGATACGACACGTAGGACTCGACGACATTGACGTCACCTCCGAAGTCATATCGCCACACATGGTCGAGGATCTTGGGCTTGCTCAAGACCGTGCCCGCGTTGATCACAAAGTAACGCAGCAGCGTGAACTCGGTCGGCGAGAGGGAGACCGGTTCGCCGGCCTTCCACACCTCGTGGGTCTCCTCGTCGAGTTCGATGTCGGCGAAGGTCAGCCGGGCGCTGCGGGGCTCCGCTCCGCCCTTGCCGGCGCGCCGGAGGATGACCCGCAGCCGGGCGACGACTTCCTCCAGGCTGAACGGCTTGGTCACGTAGTCGTCGCCGCCCAGGGTCAGGCCGGCGATCTTGTCCTGCAGTGAATCGCGGGCCGTCAGGAACAGCGCCGGGGCGTCGATGCCGTCGGCACGCAGACGCCGCAGCACCCCGAATCCGTCCATGCCGGGCATCATCACGTCCAGGATCACCGCGTCCGGGCGGGCTTCCCGGGCCCGATCCAGGGCTTGGGCGCCGTTGGTCGCGGTGTAGACCTCGAACCCCTGGAACTTGAGGCTCACCGAGAGCAGCTCGACGATGTTGGCCTCGTCGTCGACGACGAGGACGCGAGCCTCCGGTTTCGTTTCACTTGGGGTTGCCGCGGTCATCAGGTTCTGCCTCTTGTTGAACGTTTCCTATGTGAATCTTGTGTGGTTGCTGAAAGCTCAGTGCCAACCCTCTGAGTGTAGTCTGCCAGGAATCATCACATCGGCTTGGACCTGCGCGGGTCAACGGGGTCGCGTCGCGAATAAACTCGTGGGATGAACCTCGCCGCACGGATCGTCTTGGCCGCGACCGCCCCGGCCCGCGTCGGGCTCGCCGCCGCGGACGCTGGCCTGACCGTCGCCACCGCGGCGGTGGGTCTGGCGAAACGGGCGCTGGGTGATGGTGGGACCGGCGGAACGAACGCCATGACGTCCATGCTGGGAATCGACGACGCGATCGTTCGCGCCAACCGGCTCGCCCGGCTACTGGACGACGACGCGCCTCTGGGACGGGCCGTGGCGCCGGAGGGACCGATCGACCGGCTGCTGCGCCCGGGCGGGTTGGTCGACATGCTGACGTCGGACGGCGGTCTGCTGGACCGCCTGACCGAGGAGGGCGGAGGCCTACACCGCACGCTGCAGCCCGGCGGCCTGGCCGATCAGCTTGTCTCCGAGGACGGGTTGATCGAGCGACTGCTGGCCGAGGATGGGCTGGCCGACCGGCTGCTCAGCGAGGGTGGCCTGGTCGACAAGCTGACGGCGAGGAACGGGCCGCTGGACCAGCTCGCCGACGTCGCCGACACTCTGGCGCGACTGACGCCCGGGATGGAAGCGCTGGAGCCCGCGATCGGCACGCTGCAGGACGCCGTCGTCGCGCTCACCATGGTGGTCAACCCGCTGAGCAACATCGCCGACCGCATCCCGCTGCCGGGCCGGCGGCGCCCTTCGTCCCGGGCGGTGCGCTCAACGCGCGTCATCGACGGCGGCGAGTGACCGATTAGGCTTGGACCGGCTTGATCCCGCCTCCTTAGCTCAGTGGTAGAGCACTCGCCTTGTAAGCGAGCGGTCGTCAGTTCAATCCTGACAGGGGGCTCCCTAGCTGAACGTACGACGTCTACCTGGGCCGGTAGGCATCACCGCCGGTCTGGCGCTGTCAGATTCCTGCGCAGATATGGATGAATGGAATCGGCGCGCAGATGCTGGCCGAGACGTATGGCCTGGGGCCGTAATAGCCACCCCAGGCGGGCGGCGGAGGCGGCGGCGGTGGAGCTGCCGGAGGCGGTGGCGGTGGGGCCGCCGGTGGCGGCGCTACTGGTTGGGCCGCCTGCGCGAGAACCACACAGGTATCGGATGGTGCGTCGTAGACCGTGCCTTCGCCACATTCAGCGGCCCTGCCTATCGCCGGCGATAGGGACGTCATGGTGACCGCCAGCGTGAATACGGCTGGGCCGATGAGTGCCAAAAGGTTAGCTATTCTGAGCATCACATGTCTCCGTGCAGGGAGATCGTAGCCCTGACCCTGTTGCTACGGAAGAGGCCGAAGTAGCCTTATTGACGCGAACTCAACCCAAAACCAGTCGGCGAGTTCGGGGGCTCCGCTCGCCAATTTTCCTGGCCGGGCGAAGGCGACCACCACCCCGATTATGGCGGGCCGGGGACGCCTTCCAGATCTCGGTGGATACCTTGCAGGTCCCCTTGGATGCCTTGCAGCTTTCCCTCGATTGCCTGCAGATCGGAGAGAGCACTCTGGTAGGCCGGCGACAAGTCAGCCGGGGTGGCAGGTTGAGACTGAGGGCAGTAGGCGACGATGGCGCCCGCGGTGACTTCGGTGCTTTGGTTGGCGTCCCAAATCGACGATCGCTGCACGAATTCGACCGCGTCGGCGAAATTGGGTTGGCGCACCAGGAAGTCGCAGACCGCATGACCCTGGGTTATCACGTATTCGCGGCTGGGGACCGGTACGCCTTCGTGCTTCAACGCGGCGATGAACGCCGCGTCGGCTATCTCGATGCGCGAAGTAGGTGCTTGCGGCGCAACAGGTTTTGGTGCGGGCGCAGCCGACGGCGGCGTTTCCGCTTGCTGCGCCGGTGAATCCTGGCGGTGGACCGAAAACATCACCACCACCGCCGCGGCGACGGCCACCAGCGACAGCGGCAACGCCGCGAGCAGGCCCAAATGCCGCGGCACGCCCCTACGCCGGTGAAGCGTGGCGTCGATTTTGCTGCCCCGCGACCAGGTGCTGGCGACGACCTCGGTTCCAGACGTTTTCGCCGCACCGGGGAGAGACGTCCCGGCGCTGTGGGCCAGGAGCTCGTCGAGCAGTTCGTCCACCTCTCGGGACGACGGCTCGCCGCCATGCTCTCGGACCGCTCGTCGCCCGAGCGCGATGCGCCGCAATTCCGAATCGATCGTCTCGCGGTCGCGCATATCAACCAGTTTGAGCGCGTCAGGACAACGTCACAAGCCCCCGTTAATACCGACCAGTAACGGCGCACTCGCACGGTTGCGTTCCCGGGTGGCCACGCAGCAGTGGTGAGGCTGCCGCGAACGCCCCCGAACAATCAGGCTCTTCAGCGGGGCCCTGGAGACTCCAGCACCGACTCGCCGTCCTCAGCCTTCGAAAGGCATGAAAAGTATTCCGTCGCAGTCGATTAGACTTTGTTCGCACCGCACGTGCTACGCTGGCCCGGGATGCCCGTCGGCATCCGTTCAGAATGAGAGAAGTTGAAGGTATGACACAGGGAACTGTGAAATGGTTTAACAGCGAAAAAGGCTTCGGTTTTATCGCTCCGGACGGCGGCGCAGCAGATGTGTTCGTCCACTACTCAGAGATTCAGGGCAACGGCTACAAGTCGCTGGAGGAAAACCAGCGAGTTGAGTTCAGCGTCGAGCAGGGGGCCAAGGGTCCGCAGGCAGTCGGAGTGACCGCCGTCTAGTGCGAGTTCTACTCCGTGTGGGCTGGTGGGGGTTCCCCACCAGCCCACAGCACGTTGAGGGGTTTGCGGCTTACTCCTGTCGGGGCGTACGAGAGGCGTGGTTTCCGGCCCTTCGCGATCGCGGGCGTGTAGATTGGTGGGAGCAGTTCGTGTTTGCACTGCCCCAAGCCAATTTTTGTGCAGATGAGCACATCTATGAATCGATCGCCCTTCGCCCGAGCCAACTACTTTCGGGCTGAAGCCGAACTAACCTGAGGACCCGCTCCATGACATCGTCCGACTTGTTTTCGCACCGCTACGAGCCCGAGGTCGTGTCACCTACCAGTCGCGATGCAGAACCGGTGCAACTTCCGACTTTCTCCGACCGCCCCAATAGCGATTCCGCCGCTCCGAAACCCTGAGTGTCTGAGCGCGATCCCGGCTGACGGCCGGCCACCCGCGGCGTGAACGCGACGACCGCCGACCTCGGACTTTCAGATCGCCGCCCCACCGCGCTCCGTCGCCTACTGAGCCGGAGGTGGAACGGGACCCGGCGGCGGTCCGTCCGGCGGGGGCGGTGGAGCCGGTGACCGGTGCGTGCAGTCCGGCACGAAAATCAGCACGCCCCCGACCATCGTCCAACCGATCGCGCATCCCGGCGGCAGCAGAGGGCGGGTACCGGGCGCAGCGATCAGCGCCGTCACCGCCGCGGTAAGCAGCGCCGGACGAATGAGACGGGACATGAACTTGGTCGTTGCCGGGGCCGCTCGGCGAATCCCGTTCCGTCTCTCGGTCGGTTCAGCCGCGGCGTCACACATGTAGCTTGTCCACTCTGCTGGGAAGGTAATTCTCAAGTCTGGAATAAGCCGCGGCCACCCGCAACTCGTGGGGATTTCCCGGTCCCCCCGAGATTTCGCCAGTTTCCACTCGGCGTGAAGCTGGTTACCCTCAACGAGATTTCGCACTTCAGGGATGCCTTGAGGCCACTACCTAAGGCGATCTACCTCCGCCGATACGGGCCACGGCATTGCTGTCAGGCGGTCAGATGCGAAAGACTATTCCGGGCAAATCGACGGAAGTGACTCCAGTGAGCCGTAACCCGACAGTCGCTGCGACCGCGCCGGTGTTTCTCGGCGCGATCATGTTCCTAGTCGTCGGCTGTTCGTCCCCGACGGTGAAGCCCAATGCAACGCCGATGACCGCTTCAACCGCAGCGACGGCGGGCGCCGCACCGCTCGCATCGAGAACCGTTGCCGCAGCACCGAATCCGCCCCTTGGCGCCCAGCCGCAACTGGCGTCTGACCCGGCTCAGTTGGCCGACGATTTGGTGGCGGACGAGCGCGCGCTGCGTGAACCGTCGACGGGGGAGCCGGCACTGACGGCGGCGGCGCACCGCGAGCAGGCCGCGTACCGCGCCATTGGGCGGCACCCTGAATGGGACTCGATCACCCGGCCGCGCATCCCGCCGGAGCTAAGCGGCGTCTACGACCGTAACCTCGATGCCCGTCGCCAGCTTCAGGCGATGACGCCCGCCAAAGACACGCTGCCCGCGTGGCGGATCGAACCTCCCGTACCCGCTGACGAGCTGACGAATGACTACCACGCGGCGGAAGCGGAGACCGGCGTCGGCTGGAACTACCTGGCCGCGATCAACTTGGTCGAGACCCGGTTCGGCAGCATCAACGGCGCGAGCACGGCAGGCGCGCAGGGCCCCATGCAATTCTTGCCGTCGACGTTCGCCACCTACGGCCAGGGCGGCGATATCAATTCGCCGCGCGACAGCATCATGGCGGCGGGCCGCTTCCTTGCCGCCAACGGCTTCGCCAGCGACCCCGACCGCGCCATTTACGGCTACAACCACGCACACGAATACGTCCAGGCGGTCGATCAATACGCCGCGCTGATCGCAGCCGACCCGGCCGCGTTCCCCACCTACTACCGGTGGGACGTCTATTACGTCACCACCGCCGGCGACGTGTTGCTCCCGGTCGGTTACGCGGCGCCGTCACCGATCCCGGTCGGGGACTACCTGGCGACCCACCCGCAGTAAGGCCTCGTGCGCACGGGTGATCCGTGAAGCGCCGCAAGGGATTTTGTGCACAACCTGCCGTTTACGGCCGCCGCTACGCTCGGTCCTTCTTGCGGGCCAGAAACGCTCGCATGTGGCGTTGGGGCTCTCCGGTCAAGAACGCCAGACCGAACTGCTCGATGCTGTCCTCGATCGCCCCGTGGACCGTCATGTCGAACCACTTGTTGAGCAGGCGCTTTTGCTGCCGGACCGTGTGCGGGCCGAATCCGGCGAGTTTCGCAGTGAGTTCGGCGATGCGAGAGTCGAGCGCGTCGGCGGCAACCACCTCATGCACCAAACCCCACGTGACGGCCGTGTCCGCGTCGATTGTCTGACCGGTCAGCAGGAGCCAGGCCGCGTGCGACGCCCCGATCAGCGCGGGCATCAAGGCCGAGTGGATCACCGAGGGGATGCCGACCGCCACTTCCGGCATGCCGAATGTCGCCCCGGATTCGGCGACCCGCAGATCGCAGCACATCGCGACCTCGAGCCCACCGCCGAGGCAGTACCCGGCCAGCCGGGCGATGACGGGGGCAGGACATTCGCGGATCGACTCGCACAGGGTTGCGAGCCGACGGATGAACGCCTCGGCGCTCGACCGGTCCAGGTTGACCATCTCGTTGATGTCGGCGCCCCCGATGAACGCCGCGTCCCCCGCCCCCCGCAGCACGACCACCCGGACGTCACCATCGCCGTCGACGGCGCGGAATGCCTGTGTCAACTCCTCCACGGCGCGCGTGCCGACGATGTTGAGCCGTTTCGAATTGGTCAGCTCGATGGTGAGTACGCCGCCGTCACCACCGACCCGGACGAACCGCTTCTCCATCGCGTTCACGCACCGCTCATAGGTACTTCAGGGCGATGTCTTGGAGGTGAGCGCGCATCTTTTGGCCGGTCGCCTTCTCCAGCTTGATCCCCAGCTCGCCCGCGAGGTTGACGAAGCCCATCAACAGCAGGATTTCTCCGTCGGGCTCATCGATCACGTTCTCGACGAGCCGGTTCCAGGCGAATTCGTTGCCGCTGTCGGACGTCCAAGCCGTCATCACGTCTATGGCTCGGCGGACGTTCTCTCGCACATCCATTCCCGGAGCCTGCCACGCCCCCCCGATTGCCGCCCGCCAATGGCGCGCCGGCTAAGCCGGCGGACCGTCAGTACAGCGGAACCCAGACGCCCATGTACCAGAATCCCCAACCGCCGAACTGCCAGTTGAAGACCGGGATGGCGGTGTAGGAGTCGTACTGGAACGGCCCAAAATCGACCTGCGCGACGGCGACATCACGCTGCGGCCCGGACCATGGTCGGTTCCAGCCGCCGGGAGGCGGCGGACCGTCCCAACCCCCTGGAGGCGGCGCGCCGACCCAGTGCGGCGGCTGGTGGCCGGGGGCCGGACCGTCGTTCCAGCCGTGACCCCGCGGCGGGGGTGGCGGCGGTGCCCCGTGGTCGACGATGCTGAAGCCCGCTCGCGCATCGCCGGGCCCGCCTACCTGGGCGTTACCGCTGACGTACGTCCCGCGCGGAACGTAAGGCTGATGCGGAGGCTGGGTGCTCGGCGGATTGAGGGCCTGCCTGCCCTGCGGCGGCGGCGGGTTTTGCTCGCTCGCCGGCGCGTTGGGTTGTCCACCCGGCCCGTTCTGATCGTGATCACCCGGCTGGTTGCCCGGCCCGCCCTGCTGCGGGTACTGCCCGTGGTCGTTGGGCGCCGGCGAGTTCTGCCCGCCCTGCTGGGGGTTGTTCTGCCCGCCCTGCTGCGGGTACTGGTTGGGCGCCGGCGAGTTCTGCCCACCCTGCTGCGGGTTGTTGTTCTGTCCGCCCTGCGGTGGGTTCTGCCCGTGCCCACCCTGGGGAGGATTGTCTTGGCCACCCTGCGCGCCGCCGGGCCCGCCCTGCTGCCCACCGGGTCCGCCCGGCTGCCCACCGGGTCCGCCCGGCTGCCCGCCCGGTCCGCCCGGCTGCCCGCCCGGTCCGCCCGGCTGCCCGCCGGGTCCGCCGGGGTTGCCCCCGCCGCCACCGCCACCGCCGCCGCCATGGCAGCCAGGGCACGGCGGCGGTGGGTCGAGCGGAGCCGCGAAGGCCGAACCCGCGTTCAAAGTAACCGCGGACATGCTCAGGCCCGCCGCGACGGCCGCCGCGCTGACGACACGTTTCATAGACATAGCTGCGTCCCCTCTTGGGTCTCGGTCGCCTGCACTACGGGCAGGTCACGTCCAACTCGAAAGACTTGGTCACCTGCTGCGGTTGCTGCGGGTTGCTCATGTCGAGCCCGGTCGCGGTGCCCTTGATTGCGTAAGTCTTCCCGTTGACCGCGGCTCCCGCGTTGCCGCCTTGATTGGGGGCCGCGTCAGAAAAGCCGAGCGTGATGCCGTTGACGCTGCCGAGTCCGACCGAGTGCACGATGGGCGGGCTGGCGTTGCTGACCACGGCGCCGACCCCCGCCGTCGGGTCACCGATGCCGATGTTGGTGTTGTCGCCCGCCGGCGTGCACGTGACCTGCCCGCTGACGTTCTGAGTCTGACCGTCGACGATGACCTGCGGGCCGGCCGCTGACGGCGACGAGGAACCCGACGATCCAGTGCTTGACTTGTTACTCGAACAGCCGGCGCACGCCGCGACCACTACGGCCACGCCCGCCACGCCGACGACGATCCCACGCTTCACTACTGCTCTCCCTCGTGTCGCTGGTGTCGCACTAACGAACTCATTGGCCTCGTCAACCTAGCGAGCCCCGGCCAGTGCCGCGGCGCGCGGATACCCGTTAGCCGCAAGTTACAAACGCTGTGTTAAAGGCGGCCGGGCGCGGTTGACTGTCAAGGGAGAACGCGTAACCCCCACCTGCCCAGCAGCGGGTCGATGAGCGTGAAGTAGGTCGTGTAGTCGTCGCCGTCGGGTGAGGACATCAACAGACCCACGGCACTCACGGTGCCGTCGGGGTTCTTCACGAAACCCGGACTGCCGCTGTCGCCATTGAGGCTGAACACGCTGGCTTCGACAACGTCACCGTCTACGTGTGTGACGGAACCACAGGTCTCACCGGTGACCGCGCCAAATTTGCAGAAAGGCATGCCTTCGCGAATTTGGTTAGCGCTCAACACATCCCGGACAGTGTACCGTCCGCCGACATCTCCGAGGGGCGCTCCCACGCTCGGGCCGAGGAGGATGATGGCGGCGTCCCTCGTGTCGCCCTCTTTCTCGCTGGCGGTGATTTTTCCGAGCGGGACGTCATTGCCGTATGTCCACTGTGAGCCGTCGTGGGCGTCGCAGTGGCCGCTGGTCATCAGATAGTAGCTGCCGTCATTGCCCTGCGCCGCGAAACCCGATGTACACGAGCTATTTTCGTCTTCGACCTTGATGCCCGGCGTGACGTGCGCATCGGCCTGCGCCGGGTTCGCCAGCGCCGTCGCGGCGACGAGCACAGCACCGACCAAGCCCAAACCTCGCAACCACCGCAATGCCACGCCGCCTCTCTTGATGTGTCGGCAGCATGCTAACAGCGCGAGCGGGTTTCGGCCGCCTGGGCGCCAAGTGCGGGCCCACACCTGACCCAGACCGAATTGACATGAGCGACAAAACCTTTAGTGAATACCCTGTCGGACAACGACTTTCACCCTAGTTCGACGGACCGATCAGTCGCCCAGATGCCGGGCGAGGAACCCCAGGACGGCGTCGGCGAAGATGTCGTTGCGATCGCCGGCGACCATGTGTCCGGCACCGCGTACGTCGGTGAATTCGACCTGCGGAAAGCGCGCCAGGAATTCGTCCGCGCGTTCCTGGCTGACGAGGTCACTCATCTGACCCCGAATCAATAGCATCGGCACGCCGCTGCCCAAGATGGCGTCGACGGCCGCGTGCATGCGGTCGGGGTCGGTGACCTCGAATGGGGGATACGCGGCGGTGCCGCTGATGAACTGGGGATCCCAGTGCCAGTACCAGCGATCGCCACGGCGGCGCAGATTCGTGGTCAGTCCGTCTAAGTCGGTTGGGCGCGGGCGGTGCGGGTTGTATTGGGCGATCGCGTCAGCGACCTCGTCAAGTGAGGCGAAGCCCGATTCCACCCGATCGGACATGAAGGCGTGTATCCGATTGGCTCCGGACTGGTCCATGTTCGGCACGATGTCGACCAACACGACCGCGCTTGCGATGCCCGGGGAAATCTCACCCGCGAGCAGCATCGAGGTGAACCCGCCCAGAGAGGCACCGACCAGTACCGGCTGCGGTGGCAGCGTGCCCAGCACCTCCTGGACGTCGCCGGCGAAGCTGACGACGCGGTAGTCGCCTTCGTCGGACCAGTCGGATTCGCCGTGGCCGCGCAGGTCGACGGTGACGGATTGCCAGCCACGCTGTGCGACGGCTGCGGCGGCCTTGCCCCAGGAGCGACGGGTCTGCCCGCCGCCGTGCAGGAACACCACGGCGCGCGCTCGAGGATCGCCCAGGCGGTCGGCGACGATGCGTACGCCGCCGGGTCCCTGGATCGAAAACGGTTCCACTGCCATGGGCATCAGGTGATACTAAGCCGCTTCGGCGCCGACCCGGTGTCGAAGCGGCTCCAATACGATGCAGCGGGGCGTCCAGAGGAGAAACCGATGCAGCTTGACGAGTACATGTCCTTGGACGCGACCGCGTTGGCCGAAATGGTCGACCGCAAGCAGGTCACGCCGGCCGAACTCCTCGCGTTGGCGCGTCAGCGAGCGGACGCAGTGAATCCGCGGTTGAACGCGATCGTCCGCCGCCTCGGCGATGTGGCGGACCGGCAGGCCGCCGACCCGGGCCTGCGCGGACCGTTTGCCGGTGTGCCCTTCGTGATCAAAGACCTTGCTCAGGAGTACCGCGGCTTTCCGACCTCGAGCGGTTCGCGTTCGCTCGCCAACGACGTGGCCGACCAACACGCCCTGGTGACTCAGCGGTTCCTGGACGCGGGATTGGTGATCTTCGCAATGACCAACACCCCGGAGTTCGGGGCCAAGGGCGTGACGGAATCGGATTACTGGGGCCCGGCCCGCAACCCCTGGAACACCGAGCACACTCCCGGCGGTTCGTCGGGTGGATCCGGCGCAGCGGTCGCCGCCGGGATCGTCCCGGCGGCCGGGGCCAACGACGGCGGTGGATCGATCCGCATTCCCGCCGCCTGCAACGGGCTGGTCGGACTCAAGTTCAGCCGGGGACTGTCGCCCTACGGCCCGCAGACCGGCGAGCCGATGTTTGGGATGGTGACCCAGGGCGTCGTATCACGCACCGTGCGCGACAGCGCCGCACTGTGTGACGCAATCGTCGGCCGCGATCCGCATGCCGCCTACGAAGTTGCCCTTCCGCGAGGTACTTTCGCCGACCACATCAAGCGCCGGCCAGGCGAGTTGCGCATCGGATACTCGTGGTCCTCGGCGATCAACCCCCATCCCGACCGGGAAGCCGTCGCCGCGGTGGAACGGGCGGTGGCGCTCCTCAGCGACCTGGGGCACCGGGTCGAGGAGGTTCCACCCCCCTACGACGACGCCGCCCTGGCGCGGGACTTTCTCACCATCTGGTTCGCGCAGCTCTATCAGCACGTTGCCGACGCCAGACAACGCACCGGCGCCCGCGACCGCGATTTCGAGGCCGACACCTTGGCCGTG
Organism: Mycobacterium sp. 852014-50255_SCH5639931; assembly: GCF_001665605.1. Taxonomy (GTDB): domain Bacteria; phylum Actinomycetota; class Actinomycetes; order Mycobacteriales; family Mycobacteriaceae; genus Mycobacterium; species Mycobacterium paraffinicum. The sequence goes on along the minus strand of NZ_LZSV01000002.1, from coordinate 15,926 downwards.
AGTGAACTCGCCCGCGCCACCGGCGTTCTGGCGCCCATTCTTGCGTTGGAGAACAGAAACAATCACATCCGATCCCTGTCGACGTTCCACGAGACCTTCGATTGCTTGTTGACGCCGACCCTGGCCACGCCGCCACTTCGCGTCGGCGCCACGGCGACGCCGCGCCCGCTGCAACAGGTGGCACGCGTCGCCAGCAAGCTCCGGGCGGGAAAAGTCATGGCGCACAGCGGAATTCTCGACCAACTGATCCAGGAAAGCCTGGGCTGGGTACCTTACACGCAACTCGCCAACATCACCGGGCGCCCCGCGATCAGCGTGCCCCTGCATTGGACAGCGGCCGGGCTTCCGCTCGGTGTGCAGTTGGTGGGGCGCCTGGGCGCGGACGGTGATCTACTCCAGCTGGCAGCCCAGCTCGAAGAAGCCGGCCCCTGGGCGCACCGGTATCCGGCGCCCGCGTGACTAACTCGGTGACCCGGGCTGGTCCCCCGGCGCGTGATCGCCCCGCCACAACCTGGCGAACCGCCGGGCCACGTCGCCAAGCCGATACCCGGCTCGCTGCGAAGCGTTGATCCTGCCGAGGGCCTGTTTGCCCTCCTCGGCGTAGTCCTTGACCGTTTCGTCGCCTTCTTCAGCGCGCATCCTCAACCTCCGGTCCTCATCAAGCTGCTTGTGTCCGCGCCTAACGCTCGGACGGTTCCGACGGCGTCAAACGCTCCGGCGGATCTGCCGGTGCGAGCCGTTCAGGTGTTTCCGTCGGCGCCGGCGCCTCGGGTGTCTCGCTCGGAGTACCCCGCTCCGGCGGCTCGCTTGAGTCCATCATTCAGCCCTCCGATCGGCTCAGAGTTGCCTACCCGCCGACCCCGGGGATCGAAACGCCTACGGCCCCTCCCACACCGACGCCCGATCAGGACACCGGTTCCTTGCTGGCCTTCACCGGCGTGGTGCTCGGCGGCAGCTTGAGCAGGTTGCCGTGGAGGCTGCCCCGCGCGGTGCGCGCGGCAACCAGCAGCCAGGTGAACAACAGGCCGGCGTACGCGATGACCGCGGCCACCCGGAACGCGGGCAGATGCGTGTGGCCGGCGAGCTGGGAGGTACCCGTGACGAAGGTTCCGACCGGGAAGGTCAGACTCCACCACGTCAGGGCGAACGGCATGCCGCGCCGCAGGGTGCGCACGGTAAGCGCGGTGGCCAGCGCGATCCACAACACCGCGAAGCCCCACACCGGCACTCCGTACAGGATAGCGAAGGCATTCATGTCCTCGGCCACTTCGGGGCCAACGGCCAGCCCGGCGCTGGCACCCAAAAGTCCTGCGGCGGTGATGGATTGGCCGAGGGGACCCAGGACGATCCACAGCGTTGGCACCCGCGCGGAACCCGAGGTGCCATAGAGGGTCAGGCGCGCCCAGATCATGGCGATGATGTTCAGGGAAGCCAGCAACGACAGCCCGAACATCGCGTAGCAGCCGTACAGCATGGTTTCGCGCCCGGTGCCCGCCGACATGTGCGGCAGCAGCAGCGCACCGGTTGCCGCGGTCACCATGGGCGGGACCACGGGCATGAGCCAGCCACCGAATGCCGCGTCGGGCTCGACGTTGTGCTGGGTGAACATCAAGAACGGAATGCTCACCGCGGTGAACAGCCCGCCCAGCGTGCCGGCGGTCCACAGCACCCAGTCCAGGTCGACGGCGATGCGTTCGCCCAGCAGATCCCTGCCGACCAACACCGCTCCGCCGCCGACCGTCATCAACGCCATCGGGGCGGCACCGTAAAAGTGCGCCATCTGCGGATTGCGCGCGTGCGTGCGTGCGACGGTGGGGTGGCGCAACCAGTGCCCCCCCACCAGGACGATCAGCACCACGAGCAGGACGGCGGCCATTACCCAGACCACCTGGGCGAATGCGCGCAATCCCGCCACGTGCACGGGCAGGGTGGCGCCGGCGATGGCGACGATCCCGGTGCCCATCACCGAGGCGAACCAGTTGGGTCCGATGTTGCCCAGTACCTCGACCCGGGTCTGCGGCGACGGCGTGCCGTCCGGGTTGATGGTGGTCATAGCTGAAAAACCCTACTGCGCCGCGCCGAACCGGGCGGGCATCCCGCTTACACTCCAACGGTGATGCATCCGGCGCCCACGAGGAGGCAGGCAATCACGAGGGTCCCGCTCATGGTCGGGATTGCCGTGGTGGTGGCGCTCGCCATTCTCGCCATCCCCATCAAGCAACGATGCGGGGCGCCGGGCTTGTCCTGCGCGACGGCGGTGGACCCCCAGGGCAATGTTCATTACTACTACGAGGTCGAGCCGCTCGGTGTCTACCTCGCCGAGATCGTGACCGGCTCGAACATCACCGTTTTCTACGAGTCGGGCGAGGACCTCGTCCCAGCCCGGTAGCCGCCGTCTCGGCTCGATAACAAGTTCGAGTCGGTCCCGTCGGCAGTGTGACCTTGTCGAAACCACGGTGCGACGCTCGAGCCGGAACGCGCTGGTCAGACCCGGATTGGCGCCGCTAACGCTCGCGCGGGCCGCCGCAGGGGGCCGACCTGGGAAGCGTTCTCGATTGGGGGCTTCACAGCAAGCTAACGCATACTTGACACCATGCTTGAAGCGACATCGCCGCAGACCGCCGTTGCGGTGGCTGGTGATGCGCTGGGCGTGGGCAGAGGTTTGTGATGGCCCGCTCGGGCGGTGCTCATCGCCGCCATCGAGCCGTCCGCCAACCCTCACGTTTCCGTAGAGGGCTGACGCGCACCTTGGGCGCGCTGATCTCGGTGGCGGCGGTGGGGCTGACCGGGGCGGGTTACTACGTGGCTCACGGCGCGCTGGGCGGCATCACCGTCTCGAACGCCCTGCAGCCCGACGATCCGCGGTCCAGCGGCGACGACATGAACATCCTGCTGATCGGGCTGGACTCGCGCAAAGACCAGGACGGCAACGACCTGCCCTGGTCGATCCTGAAGCATCTGCACGCCGGCGATTCCGACGACGGCGGGTACAACACCAACACGCTGATCCTGGTGCACGTCAGCGCCGACAACAAAGTTGTCGCCTTCTCAATCCCGCGCGACGACTGGGTGCCCTTCACCGGGGTCCCCGGATACAACCACATCAAGATCAAGGAGGCGTACGGCCTCACCAAGCAGTACGTCGCGAACAAGCTTGCCAACCAGGGCACCAGCAGCCAGAAAGAACTCGAGACCAAGGGTCGCGAAGCCGGCCGGGCGGCGACCCTGCGCGCGGTGCGCAGCCTGACCGGCGTTCCGATCGACTATTTCGCCGAGGTCAATCTGGCCGGGTTCTTCGACCTGGCACAGACCCTGGGCGGGGTGGAGGTCTGCCTCAACCATCCCGTCTACGACTCGTATTCCGGCGCCGACTTCCCGGCAGGGCGACAGACGCTGGACGCCTCCCAGGCGTTGTCCTTCGTCCGGCAGCGCCACGGGCTGGAAAACGGTGACCTGGACCGGACCCACCGGCAGCAGGCGTTCATTTCGTCGGTCATGCAGGAGTTGCAGGCCGCGGGAACCTTCACCAACCTGGACAAGCTCAAAGGCCTCATGGCGGTGGCGCGCAAGGATGTGGTGTTGTCTTCCGGTTGGGACGAGGAGATGATCCAGCGGCTGGGTTCGCTGGCATCCGGCGGCCACGTCGAGTTCCGGACGCTGCCGGTGGTGCGCTACGACAACATCGACGGCCAGGACGTCAACATCATCGACCCGGCCGCGATCAAGGCGGAGGTAGCCACGGCGATCGGCGCCTCGCCCCCGACCACGACGCCCGCCACCACGGCCGCCAAACCGAGTCCGTCGACCATCGTCGACGTCATCAATGCCGGCAGCATGAGCGGACTCGCGACCGAGGTGTCCCACGCCCTGCAGAACCACGGCTACACCACGGGGCAGACCCGGGACCGCAATTCGGGTGAGCCCTCGGCGAGCACCGTCGCGTATGGCGCCGGGGCGGAAACCGACGCGCGTAATGTGGCCAAACTGCTCGGCCTCGACGCGCCCAGTCAGCCCGATCCCAACGTCCAGCCCGGACACATCAGGGTGACCGTTGATACCAATTTCTCGGTGTCGATGGTTGACGACGGCACTTCGGACGAAACCGCGAGCACCACAACGTCGACCAAGGCCAAGACGTATTCCTACAACGGCACCACCACGACCTATCCGACGCCGGATCAGGGGAAACCGATCGACGGCGGCGGCGTGCCCTGCGTTAACTAGCGGCGATCGCAAGCGCGCTAAGCGTGCGTCCCGCCGTCGATGCGGATCTCGGTCCCGGTGATGAACGCACCGTCATCGGAGACCAGCATGGCGATCACCCCGGCGACCGCCGACGGGTCCGCCATCCCGGTGCCGCTGGACTCCACCGTGGTCGGCAGGATCGGCATCAACCTCGAAAACAACGACCAGTCAGCGTCTTTCGGGATATATCCCCCGGTCGCGTCGGTGATTCCGGACTTGATGCTGCCGGGTGCCACGCAGACCGCGCGCAGGCCGTCACGCGCGTATTCGAGCGCCAGTGAATGGGTGAAGGCCTGAATTCCGCCTTTGCTTGCCGCGTATGCCGCCATATACGGGTGGGCGAACGACGCCGAGGTCGAACTGAAGTTGACGATCGCACTGCGCGGATTCGCCAATAGCATCGGAAGCGCTTCGCGCACAACGAGGAACGTCCCGGTCAGGTTGACGCCGACGATCTGGTTCCACAGTTCCAGGCTGGTCTGGTGGGTGTGCGCAGCGCGCAGGATGCCGGCGGCATTGACCAATGAGTCCAGGCCGCCGAGCTTTTCGACGGCCCGGCGCACACCGTCGATCACCGAGTCCTCGTTGCCCACGTCCATCGGCACGGTGGTGAGGCGGCCGGCGGTCGCGGCCTCGTCCGCGCGGCCCCGGGTGGCGTCCAGGCCGGCCTCGGCGACGTCGGAGGCGACCACGGTGGCGCCTTCGTCGAGGAGCCGCAGCGCGGTCGCCTGCCCGATCCCCGACGCGGCGCCCGTCACCAGAATTCGCTTGCCCTCGAGTCGATTCATTGCTGCTCCCGTGCTCGTCGCGTCACTAGGCGCTCATCATCGCAAAGGACGGCCCCCGACAAGGCAGAGTGGATGCATGGACATCGGATTTATCGGCTTGGGCAACATGGGCCGGGGCATGGCCGCCAACCTGATCGGGGCGGGCCACCAGGTCACCGTCTACAACCGCTCCCCCGGCAAGGCGGAGGGCCTGGTCGAGCGGGGCGCCACCGCCGCCTCAACGGTCGCCGAGGCGTGCACCGGCGACGTGGTGTTCACCATGCTGGCCGACGACCACGCCGTCGAGGCCGTTGCGTTCGGCGAACACGGGATTCTGGCGGCACTGGCCGCGGGCGCCACGCACGTCTCGTCGAGCACCATCAGCGTTGCCCTCTCGGAGCGCCTGGCCACCGCGCATGCCGAAGCGGGTCAGCGGTACGCCGCGGCGCCGGTATTCGGTCGGCCCGAAGCGGCAGCCGCCGCAAAGCTTTTCGTCGTCGCGGCGGGCGAGCCGCAGGTGCTGCAGCCGCTGTCCCCGCTGTTCGACGCGATCGGCCAGCGGACCTTTGTGGTTTCCGAGCAGCCGCACAGCGCCAACCTGGTGAAGCTGAGCGGCAACTTCCTGATCGCTTCGGTGATCGAGAGCGTCAGTGAGGCCGTCGCGCTCGTCGCCAAGGCGGGGGTCGACAGGCAGCAGTACGTCGACATCCTCACTTCGACGTTGTTCGCGGCCCCCGTCTATCAAACGTACGGCGGGCTCATCGCCCGGCGGGAATTCGAGCCGGCCGGCTTCGCCGCCCAGCTGGGCCTCAAAGATGTTCGCCTGGCGCTCGCCGCCGCGGAGCAGTTGCAGGTGCCACTGCCGGTGGCGAGCCTGCTGCGTGACCGCTTCCTCACCTTGGTGGCCACGGGCGGCGGGCACCTGGACTGGTCGGCGCTCGCCACGCTCGCCGATCGAGACGCCGGCCTGGGATCAGACGACTCCGCGTAGCCCGTCGGCACCGAACGCGGGTTCCAGCATCGCGGAGTAGTCCGGGCCGCGTCGCAGCATGAGCCCACCGTCGACGTTGATGATCTGCCCGGTGATGTAGCACGCGGCGTCGCTGAGCAAGAACATCGCCAGGTTGGCGACGTCCTCGACCTCGCCGGGCCTTGGCAGCGGCGTGCACTCGCGGTAGTCGTCGCTCACCTCCGGCAACGCGAAGACCGGGGCGACCAGATCCGTGCGGATCAGGCCCGGCCGGATGCTGTTGACGCGCACCCAGGACGGGCCGAGCTCGTCGGCGGCCAGCTGCATCATGTGGTCGACGGCCGACTTGCTGACGCCATAGGCGCCGAACCATCGGTGGGTGTTGCTGGCCGCGATCGATGAGATGCCCACGAACGAGCCGCCGCCACCGCGGACCAGCTCCCGCGCGGCGTGCTTGAGCACGTACATGGTGCCGTTGACGTTGAGATCGACGGTGCGCCGCCAGCCGTCTGAGTCGATCTGGGTGATCGGCCCGATGGTCTCAGAGCCACCCGCGCAATGCACCACCCCGTGGAGTTGACCGTGCCAGGCCGTCGCGGCGTCCACCGCGCGGGCGGCCTCCTCTTCGTTGGTGACGTCGGTCGGCTCGTAGCGAATGGAGCCGTCACCTGGAAGTGCTTCGATCTCGCTGACGGCCCCCGCCAGCCGGTCGGGGTTGCGGCCGACGATCATGACCGAGGCGCCCGCCGCGACCAGCCCGGCGGCCACGCCCTTGCCGATCCCGCTGCCACCACCGGTGACCAGATATGTCCGGTTCTCAAAAGAAAGCTGCACGCGACGCCCTCTCAAACTGAAACAGGTTCCAGATATCGAACCACGCGGAGAACTCGCCGCGGCAACGGGTGGCCGCGTGCGGCCGGCGAGCGCTACGGCGTATCGCGGCGGGCCACCTGCGTCGGCTTCGCGTTGCGCCAGTCCTCGACGTCGGGCGGCAGTCCGACCGCGTACCTGTTCTCGTTGTGGGCCGCCCAGTGCGCATGCCCCAACTCGTGGATGTGGAACGCGTGCCGCAGGGCCTCGGTGAATCCCATCGCGTCGGAAGCGGCGTTGACCGAGTCCTTGACGAGCAGCGCCGCCATCGTGGGCCGGTCGGCGATGCGCCGGGCGAATTCCAGTGTCTTCTCGGCCAGCTCGTCGACGGGGAACACCTTGGACACCATGCCAAGCCGATAAGCCTCGTCGGCGTCGAGCGAATCTCCGGTCAGTAGCAGCTCTTTGGCCTTGCGGGGACCGAATTCCCAAGGGTGGGCGTAATATTCGACGCCCGGCATCCCCAGGCGCACCGCGACGACATCGCTGAACTTGGCATTGTCGGCGGCCACGATGAGATCGCATGCCCAGATCAGCATCAGGCCAGCGGAGATCGCGTTACCCTGCACCTGGGCAATGGTGATTTTGCGTAAATCCCGCCAGCGGCAGGTGTTTTGGAAGAAGTAGTGCCACTCCTGCAGGTAGATCTTCTCCGCGATCGGATCGCGGGTCCCGCCGTTGATGCGGAAGCTCGGAAGCTGGCTGCGCTCGGCGATCGCCAGCTCTGAGCCCAGGTCGTGGCCCGCGGAGAAGTTTCGGCCGCGCGCCGCCAGGATCACCACGCGCACGGTGTCGTCGGCCTCGGCGCGCAGAAACGCCTCGTCGAGTTGCACCAGCAGGCCGCGGCTTTGCGCGTTGTGGGCGTCCGGCCGGTTGAGCCATATCCGCGCGATGCGGCCCTCGTCGAGGGTTTCGTAGCTCACCAACTCTTCGGCGTTGGCGTCGCCCGTCTGAGCACCGGTTTGCTCGGAGAGTGTCATGCGGCCCACCTCACTTGTTGTCAGGTCCGACGTCTTTACACATTACGGCCAGTGTGTAAGTGGCTCACCGGTGGGTGGGTGAGCCGTCCGGCCGCGTGCCGAGCGGCAGCAGGCGGTGGTCACGGGTGAACGCCAGGCGGACCAGTCCGAGTGCGACGACGACGGTGGTGGCCGCCACCGAGCCCAGGATCAAGAACATCACGACGGCCTGGACCAGCACGGCCTGCACCGGATGCACGCCGGCGAGGATGAGTCCCGTCATGGCACCCGGGAGGAACACCAGCCCGGTGGCTTTGGTGGTTTCGATCTGCGGCGATATCGCCGACCGCAACGCGGTCCGCAGGTACGGGGAGGCGGCCTGGCGGGAGGGTTGCCCGAGGGCGAGCCTGGCTTCGATCTCGTCGCGCTTGTCGCGGAGCTCGTCGACCAACCGCCGCGCCACCAACACCGTGGCCGTCATCGAGTTGCCGATCATCATCCCGGCGACCGGCACCAGAGTCCGCGCCTGCAGGGGGAACACCCGCAGCCCGAAAATCACCCCGAGGGTGATGACGGCCGCGGCGGCGAACGCCGCGATCGTCAGCGGCGCGAGTCGCGGCACCTCAGGCGCCCGACGCCGGGCGAGATCCCCGGCGTAGACCACCATGCCCGCCACCCACGCCCATGACCACCACAGGGAACGGCCGGGCTCGAACAGCAACGTCAGCGCGCCACCGACGAGCAGCAACTGCGCCAAGGCGCGCGCCGCCGCCCAGGCGAGCTGCCCCTGCAGTCCCAACCGCTGCCACAGCGAAATCACCGCCGCGAACGCCACCAGAATCAGCGACGCCGCCAGGCCCATCCAGCCAACCTGGCCGTTCATCACGCCACCGACCCGACCGGGCCGAGCCCCAGGCTTCGGCCCCGCTCGATGTGCAGGACCCGGTCCGCGGCGCGTTCCACCTGCGGCGAATCGTGGGTGACCCACAGAGCGGGAATCCCGTCGGCCGCCAGGTCTCGCACGGCACGCTCGATCACCCTGGCGGCTTCGGCGTCGACGGCGGAGGTGGGTTCGTCGAGGAGCAAGACCTGCGGTTGGGCCATCAGCGTGCGGGCCAGGCACATCCGCTGCGCCTCCCCGCCGGACAAGGCCGTGGCGTCGCGGTCCAGCCAGGATCCGGTCAAACCGACCCGGGACAGCGTGTCCCGCATCCGTTCGTCGGATGCTTCTGGGGCGGCTGCCCGCAGGTTGTCGGCGACCGTCCCCGGAAACGGCGACGGACGCTGGAAACACATGCCGACCCGGCGACGCAACCACAGGGGATCGATGCCGGCGACGTCCTCGCCGCAGAACGACACCGTGCCGCTCGTCGGCACCTCGAGCCGGTTGCACAGCCGAAGCAGGGTGGATTTGCCCGAGCCCGACGGGCCGAACACCGCCGTCACACCCCGACCCGGGATGGCTGCCGTCAGGCCGTCCAGCGCCCGCACGCCTTGCCGCTCTACCACCACGTCGAGGAACTCGAACATCAAGTCCTCACCCACCTGCTCATCCTGCATCACCTACAGTTATGTCATGGCTACGAAATCTGACCCTGGCGAGATCGACGACGTCGAACCGGTTGCCGACAGCACCGCGAGCCAGGCCAGGCGAGTCGTCGCGGCCTATGCGAACGACGCCGACGAGTGCCGCGTCTTCCTGTCCATGCTCGGTATTGGGCCCGCAAAACTCGACGCGTAAATGACACCCGGGGACGGGCACGACTCGAAGACACCGACCTTCGGGAATTCCGACTTTGTGGTGGTCGCCAACCGGCTGCCGGTAGACCAGGAACGGCTTCCCGACGGCACCACGGCGTGGAAGCGCAGCCCCGGCGGCTTGGTGACGGCCCTGGAGCCGCTGCTGCGCCGCCGGCGGGGCGCATGGGTCGGCTGGGCGGGCGTCGCCGAGGAAGAGACCGATTTCGATGACGAGCCCATCGTCCAGGAGGACTTGGAGCTGCGCCCGGTGCGGCTGAGCGCCGACGACATCGCCCAGTACTACGAGGGATTCTCGAACGCCACGCTGTGGCCGCTCTACCACGACGTCATCGTCAAGCCGATCTACCACCGCCAATGGTGGGACCGCTACGTCGAGGTCAACCGGCGCTTCGCCGTGGCCACCTCCCGCGCCGCCGCCCAGGGCGCGACCGTATGGGTGCAGGACTACCAGCTGCAACTCGTGCCGGCGATGCTGCGGGAACTGCGGCCCGACCTGACCATCGGTTTTTTTCTGCACATCCCCTTCCCGCCGGTGGAACTGTTCATGCAGCTGCCGTGGCGCACCGAGATCATCGAGGGCCTGCTCGGCGCCGACCTGGTTGGCTTCCACCTGACCGGGGGGGCCCAGAACTTCCTGTTCCTGGCACGGCGATTGATCGGCGTGAACACGTCCCGCGGGTCGGTCGGGGTGCGCGCGCGGTACGGCGAGGTCGATCTCGGGTCGCGCGTCGTCCGGGTCGGCGCCTTCCCCATCTCCATCGATTCGGGCTCACTCGACCAGGCCGCCCGCGACCGCGACATCAGGCGGCGCGCCCGGGAGATCCGGACCGAGCTGGGCAACCCCCGCAAGGTGCTGCTCGGCGTCGACCGGCTGGACTACACCAAGGGCATCGATGTGCGGCTGAAGGCCTTCTCGGAACTGCTCGCGGAGGGACGCGCAAAACGCGACGACACCGTTTTGGTGCAGCTCGCGACGCCGAGCCGCGAACGTGTGGAGAGCTACCAGATTCTGCGCAATGACATCGAGCGCGAGGTGGGACACATCAACGGCGAATACGCGGAGGTCGGCCATCCGGTGGTGCACTACTTGCACCGTCCGGTCCCCCGCAACGAATTGATCGCGTTCTTCGTGGCCGCCGACGTCATGCTGGTCACCCCCCTGCGTGACGGCATGAACCTGGTCGCCAAGGAGTACGTCGCCTGCCGCAGCGACCTCGGCGGTGCGCTGGTGCTGTCCGAATTCACCGGCGCTGCCGCCGAACTCCGGCAGGCCTATCTGGTCAACCCGCACGATCTCGAGGGCGTCAAGGACGCGATCGAAGCGGCGCTGAGCCAGCCCGTCGAGGAGGGCCGGCGGCGGATGCGGTCGATGCGGCGCCAGGTCCTCGCCCACGACGTCGACCGCTGGGCGCGGTCATTCCTGGACGCGTTGGCGGAACCGCAGGCGCAGAACGCCAAGTAGGCCGCCCGAACCCATGGTGCTGCCGCGCAAACGCTGTGATACTCGGTGGATCGGTGCAGGGGAAGCTCCGGAAGGGAGGGCACTGTGAAGCTCCGTCGCGGGTTGGCCGCTGGCGCAGGCATCTTCTCGGCAGTCGCCATCGGAATCGCGCTGGACTCCGGCGATCCCGCGCACGCGATCGGACCGCCACCGGATGGCAACTACAACTTCAACGAGGCAGGGGTCTCCGGGGTGACCTGGACGATCTCGGCGTTGTGCGACCAGCCGTCCGGAACCCGGAACATGAATGACTACTCCGACCCGATCGTCTTCGCGATGAACTGCGCCCTGAACATCGTGAGTTCGACGGCCGAACGGATCACCCCCGCGGACAAATTGCAGAACTTCAGCGGCAGGGCCCGAATGTCCAGCATGCTGTGGACGTTCAAAGTCGAGAAACCGGACGGCGTCTCGTGTCCGGGCGGCGGCACCGCACCGTCCACCGAGACCTACGCGTTCAGCGACGAGAACATGAGCGGCACCCACACCAGTCTGCACGGCGCCGTCTGCGGGATGCAGCCGGAAATGAAGAAGCAACCGTTCTCGCTGCAGATGACCGGGCCGCCGCCCAGCCCGATCGAACGTTATCCGTTGTACTGCAACGGCATTGCGATGTGCTATTAGGACCTGCGCCTAGATCGGCGTGATGTAGGCGATCAGCCATTGCTTGCCGATCTTTTTGAAGTCGACCCGCAACCGGCTGCCGTCGTAGAGCGGCTGGCGTGTTTTGTCGGTCACGGTGCGGTTCATATAGACCATCAGCGATGCCGAATCACGCTTGGCGGACATGACTCCCACGCCCACGACGCTGGCCTGGACGACAACCTCGCGCTTCTTGGCCTCCGGAATAATCTGCGTGTTGGCGCTTTTCCGGAATTCCTGGCGATAGTCGGGGGTCAACAGCGGGTACGCGTCGCTGAGGCTGCGTTCCACCGTCTGATAGTCATAGGCGAAGACCTGGGGAATCTCCTTGGTAGCCAACGCAGGTAGCACCGCCCGCGCCGCTTCCTCGCCACGCGTCTGCACCCGCCCCCAGTAGAACCAGCCGGCCGCCGCGGACAACCCGACGAACACCAGAATCAGGAGGTAGCCCGCGACGACGAGCAGCCATCGCCGCCACCGCATCAATTACCCCCGTTGGGATACTTCAGGTCGTAGCCCGTCATCCGCCCCTGCTCGTCCTCGTGCACGATCACTCGCAGACGATAGGGCATGGAGGGTTTGTTCACGCCGTCGATGTCGGCGACCGTGACCCGCACCGAAACAAGCACGGACGCGTTGTCGGTGACCGTGTCGATGCCCTCAAGCGCGGCGCCGTTGATGACCGCTTCCGACGTGGCGTTGGTGGAGCGGAAGATGCCCTTGAGGTTCTCGATGTTGTTGTTGGCGCCGAGCATGCCGCGCAGCGGTCCGCTGGTGCCGTTGAAGAAGCGGTTCACGCTCTCGTCGATGTTGTCCTGCTTGTAGCTGAACATGTTGACCACCGTCTGCGTGGCGGTGTCGACGAAACGCTGGTCGCGCGCTTGCTGGGCGTTGGCGTGCCGCTGCTGCATGACGAGAACGGCCAGGCAACCGGCCAGCGCGCCGATGGCCAACACCGCGGCCGCGAAGGAAATCCATGCCACCAGGGCACGGTGCGGTCGCCGCCGCGGTGGCGGCTTGAGGGACTTGAGCGCCTTGACGGGCTTGGCCGGCTGCGTCGGCGCGGCTTCGACCTGCACCGTGGCGGCTTCGTTCGCTTCGCCGTTCGCGGGGCCGGCCGCGCGGGAGGCCCGACGACGGACGCGCGGATTGTTCGTTGGCTCCTCTGCCACTACATCGGCCTCGGATCGAGCATCAGGTCCACCCAATTCTCGGCGCTGGACACGCCGCTAGCACCGGCCGCGAAAATACCAGTGCCACCGGCCGGGTCCCTAAATGCGCCGGTCTTCTCGTCATAGGTGGCGTACGCGGGTCCGCTGGCCTGCGGCTGCGGGCCAGGTGGCGGACCCCACGGCTTCTCCGGTCCCGGGCCCGCGGGTGGGGGATTGATCCCTTCCGGCGGCGCCGGAGGCGGCAGCCACTTGGGATACGGCAGCTGCGGCGGCACGGGCGGAACCCCGGGCGGCTGCCACGACGTGAACGGCGGTGGCGGCCCGTTGTCGTTGGGCGGTGGCGGATCGTATGCCGGCTGCTTGTTCGGCAGCGGGCCCGGCCCCGGCACCACCCCGGGCGGGGGTGGTCCGACGATCGGGGTGCCCGGATCGGGTTCCGCACCCGGCGGGATGTAGGGGAACTTGTTGGGCGGCAACACGTTCAGCCCGTTGGTCACCGGGGTGTCGTACGGCACGGGCGGACCCCGCCACGGGTTGCGGCCAATGGGAACGTAGCCCTTCGGGTCACGGCAGAGCTGCACCGTCGGCGCCCGTTTGCCGGGGAATTCCTGGCACGGATAGTTGCGCGCGCCCCGCACGGTGCTCGGATCGTTCTGGGCCACCTTGCAGTACATGTCCCTCGGCAGCTCGCGCACCGTCTCGTCGGCCGGCGTGCGCATCAACGGCGGGGGCAGGAAGCCGACGGCGCACGGCGGCGGGTCGTTCAGGTCCAGCTTGAAGTCCAGCTTGGCGCCTTCGTCCTGCGGTGCACCGCCGGCCGCCGTGGTGATCGCGGCGAACAGCGCCGGCAGCACGACCAGCAGCTGCTCTATCGACTTGTGGTAGATCACGCCCACCCGACCCAGGTTGGCCAGGCTGGCGGCCAGCGTCGGGAAGGACGGGCGGATGCCGGAGAACGCGGTGCTGGCCTCGTCGGTCGCGCCCGGCGCGGTGGCCAGCGTAGAGCGCAGCTGCGGGTCGGCCTGGCGCACCTCGGAGGTGAATCGCGCCAGCCCGTCGGACAGCGACTTGATGTCGGCGCCGGCGCGAATCTGCGACTGCAGGAACGGGCCCGCCTGGTCGATCAACTGGGAGACTTCCGGATAGTTGGCGTTGGCCTCGTCCACCAGCAGGCGGGCGGACTCGAACAGCCGGGCCAGCTCGGGTCCCGACCCGTTGGCCGCGATGAACGTCTCATGCAACACCTCGCGCAAGCGGGTGTCGCCCAGGCTGTTGGTCAGCGCCTCCGCGCGTTTCAACAGGTCGGCGACGTCCCGACCGATCCGGGTGTTCTGCTGCTCGATCCGAAACCCGTTGCGCAGCTTGGTCCCCGCCGGTGCGCTCGGTGGCACCAGGTCGATGTATTGCTCACCGACGGCCGACACGCTCTTGACGGTGGCGGTGACGTTCGACGGGATGGCGGTGCCGCTGTTCAGCCGCATCCCGGCGGTGACGCCATTGGGATTGAGCCCCACCGATTCCACCCGGCCGACGGCGACGCCGCGGTAGGTGACGTTGGCGTTCTTGTACAAGCCGCCGCCGGCCACGAAATCGGCCGTCCCGGCGTAGGTTCCGAGCCCGAACGTCGAGGGCAGCCGCAGGTAGAAGATCGCCATCACGGTCAATGTGACGGCGGTGATCACCGCGAATATCCACAACTGGATCCTGGTCAGTCTGTCGTGCATCTGCGCCCGCCCCCTATTGTCCCGAAGCCGTGCCGGGCGGAATCTTGAACGGATCGGCCGCCTGTCCGGACAGGTTGGCCATTTCGCCGACCAAAAAGTCAGGCGGATTGAGGATCTCGTTCATATGGGCCATGTTCGGGTCGAAATATGCCGTGGTGAAGAAGGTTTCACCGAGCCGGCGCAGCGTGAGATCGAAGGTGGTGAACACGTTGAGGTAGTCACCGCGCACCGCATTCTTGATACCGAAGTTGGGGAAGGGGAACGTCAGCAAGAGCTGCAACGACGTGACGAAATTCTTCCGGTTGTCGGCGAGCGCCTTGGAGGCGGCGTACAGATCCTTGAGGTCGGCGGCGAAGTCCACCTTGGTTTTTGCCAGTACATGCGAGGTCACCGTAGCCAGCTTCTTGAGCGCGGAGAACGCCTCGACGATATGGTCGCGGTTCTTATTGAGCACCCGGATTGCGTCGGGCAGTGTGTCCAGCGCCCGGCCCAGGTTGTCCTTGTCGCGGGCCAGGCTCGCCGAAAATCGGTTCAAGCCGTCGACCGCATCGATGATGTCGTTGACCTGCCGGTTGAGTCCGGCGGTCAGTTCCGCCAGCCGGGGTACCAGGTCGACGAACTGGTCCTGCCGGCCGGCGACGGCCTGATAGGTCTCGTCGGTGATCTCTTCGAGGGCACCGACGTTGCCCTTGTTCACCACGACGCCGAGGGCCGACAGCACCTCCTCGGTGGTGGGATAGCGGCCGGTGTTGGACTCGGAGATTTTGGACCCGTCGGTCAGTTTGCCCACGGCCGGCTTGCCCTTGGGGCGGGCCAGGTCGATGTGCATCGAACCCAGCAGCGACGTCTGGGCGACGGTCGCTGTCGCGTTGGCGGGCAGCGCGACATGCTTTTCCAACGACAATTTCACTGCCGCGTAGAACGATCCGTCGGACCGCTGCATGGCTTGGATGCCGGAGACGCTGCCGACGGTGACGTCGTCAACCATGACCGGAGAGTTCTGCGGAAGGGTCGCCACGTCGGGCAGATCGACGGTGATCGAGTAGGCGCCGCCGCCATGGCCCGCCGTGCCGGGCATCGCCAGCGAGTTCAGACCGTTGAATTGGCAGCCGGCCAGCAGCGCGCTGCCCACCGCTAAAGCGCCACCGCGCAACCACATTCGGTTCACTTAGCCGCCCCCTTGGTCGGCCGGCGGCGCCGGCGCCTGGCCCGGCGCGGGGCCCGGGAGCGGCCCGAAAGCGCTCCCCGGGTTGGGGCCGGGGGCCGGACCGGCATTACCCAAGGCCGGCGCCGGGCCCGGCGCTGTCTCTTATAC
>NZ_LZSV01000001.1 GCF_001665605.1 Mycobacterium sp. 852014-50255_SCH5639931 | reverse complement strand
AGATGTGTATAAGAGACAGCCGTTCCGCCGCCGGTGCGCCGCCAGGTGATCGCCCAACGCCTGCCGTCGCACCACTGGCCCGATCGGGCGCTGCGGATCACCGCGATCGACGTGGACACCGGCGAATTGGTGGTTTTCGATCGCGAATCCGGCGTCGACCTCGTCGACGCGGTAGCGGCCAGCTGCGCGGTACCCGGGGCGTGGCCCCCCGTGGCGATCGCGGGCCGGCGCTACATGGACGGCGGGGTCGCCAGCTCGGTGCACCTCGGCGCGGCCGGCGACTGCGACACGGCGGTGGTGCTGGTGCCCTCGGGCGTGGACGCGCCCTCGGCGTTTGGCGACGGGCCGGCCGCGGAGATCTCCGCCTTCGCGGGCGCGACGTTCGCGGTGTTCGCCGATGCCGACTCGCTGGCGGCCTTCGGGCCCAACCCGTTGGACCCCGCCTGTCGCGTCGCGTCGGCACTGGCCGGACGCGAGCAGGGCCGCCGCGAAGCCCGAGGCGTCGCGCGTTTCCTGGGCGTCTGACCGGGCCGCGACGCTAACGCGCTGCGGCAGCACGGGTTTCAGGCTTCGGTCGCGGGCGGCGTGGTTCGTTTGTTCTCGAAAGCGTCCAGGGCCTCGTCCGCCAGCGCACGGCCGACGGCGATCACCTCCGCCGCCCGGTGAAACTCCAGGCCCCGGCAGGTCGAGCGCGGGATCTCGATCAACAGGTCGGGCGGGTAGACCGCCAGCGTGTGGCGCGCCAGGGCGGCCTGGGCGATGTCGATCGTCCGGTTCATCACCTCGAAGCTGCCCAGCTTCGGCACTTCGGGTGCGGCATCGGGCAGTACGCCGGCCGCATCATCCCCGTCCGCGGGCTCCTCGACGTCCAGATCCTCCGACCAGCTGTCCGCTTCGGCGGTGGACCCGCCGAATCGGCCCAGGACGGCGCGCGCGGTGGGCCGATCGAGCAGCGACCGGGCCGCGGAGGTGTCGAGCAGCGCGGAGGTGCTGCGCACCATGCGGTTCAGCCACTCGGCGGTCACGCCGGATTCCGCGTCCCGGGTGGCGATCGACTCGCTGCCGCTGAGGCTCACCGCGATGGTCACGTCGGCATTGACCGCCGACAGGGGGGCCATCGGCAGCGGATCCAGGATGCCGCCGTCGGCGAGCAGCCGCCCGTCGACTTCGTGTGGGGCGATCACGCCCGGTATGGCGATGGAGGCGCGGATCGCCGTGTCGACCGGGCCGCGCTGGAACCACACCGTTTTACCGGCCAACAGGTCGGTCGCGACCGCGGTGAAGGGGATGGGCAGCTGCTCGATGTCGACGGGGCCGAGGATGTCGCGCACCGCGTCCAGGATCTTCTCGGCCCGCATCACCCCGGCCGCGCTGATCGAGAAGTCCAGCAGCCGCAGGATGGTGCGCTGCGTCAGGGACTTCGCCCAGTCGGCGAACTCGTCGCGACGCCCGGCCGCCTCCAAACCGCCGACCAGCGCGCCCATCGACGACCCCGCGATTCCCACGATCTCGTAGTCACGTGCGCGCAGCGCGTCGATCACCCCGATGTGGGCGTAGCCGCGGGCCCCGCCGCTACCCAGCGCCAACGCGACGCGCGTCGGTGACGATCGGCGCGCGACGACGCCGCCAGGTCCGTCCGGCATCTCTTCATTTTGCGCGGCTAAGCGGGGTGGCAGCGGCCGGGTTGGCACTTTCTCTACCCGTGAATTCAATCGCGCACGAGTTCGAAAGCGTCAGCCGCATTCGTCGCCGGCGGCGGCGCGCGCGGCGGTGATCACGGCTGCCTGCCGGGCCGGTGTCAGATCCGCCCAGCGGGCATTCCAGCTGCCCGCGGTGCCCGACGGCGCGGCCTGGACCATTGCCAGATAGGGCTCGAACAGCGACTGACCGGTCTTGGGCTGGGCATCCATCCACAGTTTTGCGGCGTGACAGGCCTGGTAATACTCTTCCTCGGTCGAATTCGCGGGCACGTCGACCCTGGTCGTCACGCCCGCCGGCGACAGACCGACGGCGCCCGGTGGCGCCGCACCGGGGCGGCCCGGTAGGTCCGCCGGCCGCGGCGATGAGGACGCGGGCTTACCGCTCGGGGCTTCAGGTGAGCATCCCGTAGCCGCCAATAATCCGGCCGCCACGAGGAGCGTGCCCCACAGCCGGGGCCGTTGACCGCACCAGCGCATCCTCTCAATCTATGCAACACTGGCGGCCGTGATGGAGCGCTTCGGATTTTGCGAGTGTTGTCGGCCGTAACACGCCGCCGCCTGTCCGATCCTTTTTGTGGAGCTCCCCAATGTCTGTACCCCTCGCCGCTCCGGCTGCGTTGCGCCCGCGCACCATTTCGTCCCCATCGTCGGGACCGACCCGCCTGCGGGTTCCCGACCTCCTGCACGCCACCGACCAGGCCGCCGACGACGTGCTGAGCGGACGTTGCGACCACCTGCTGCCGCCGGGCGGAATACCCGAGTCGCGCCGTTGGTTCACCCGCATCCACGGTGACGAGGAGCTGGACGTCTGGCTGATCAGCTGGGTTCCCGGTCATCACACCGAACTGCACGACCACGGTGGGTCCCTTGGCGCGCTGACGGTCCTGTCCGGGTCGCTCAACGAATTCCGTTGGGACGGCCGGGCCCTGCGGCGTCGCCGGCTCGACGCGGGCGATCAGGCCGGGTTTCCGCTGGGCTGGGTGCATGACGTGGTGTGGGCGCCGCGGCCCGTGACCGTGCCGCTCTCGGGCCTGTCGGGCACCGTCCGAGAGCCGGTGACGCCTTCGCTCAGCGTGCACGCTTACTCGCCGCCGCTGACCGCGATGTCCTACTACGAGGTCACCGGCCGAAATCGGTTGCGCCGCCAGCGCACCGAACTGACCGACCAACCGGAAGGACCGTGATGAGCCGCATCGATGTTGTGTTGAGATCCGCCCGGCGCCGCTACCGTCGGCTTCCCGCCGCCGAGGTGCCCGATGCGCTGCGGCGGGGGGCGGTGCTCGTCGACATCCGGCCGCAGGCGCAGCGCTTCCGCGAGGGTGAGATCCCCGGCGCGCTGGTGATCGAACGCAACGTGTTGGAGTGGCGCTGCGATCCGACCAGCGAGGCCAAGCTGCCCGAGGCCGTCGGTGACGACGTCGAATGGGTGATCGTGTGCTCGGAGGGTTACACGTCCAGCCTCGCGGCGGCCGCGCTGCTGGACATCGGCCTGCACCGTGCGACCGACGTCATCGGCGGCTATCACGCGCTCGCGGGTGCCGGTGTGCTGGAACAACTTTCCGGCACGGGCTCGCTCGACGCCTGCCCGGGAGTGCTCGCCAGCTCCGGCAACCCCGGTCGCCGCTGGCTCTAGCTACCCGGTGGAGGTGGCATCCGAATGAAGCAGTGGCCGTAGCTTGTTGGTCTTTTCCGGCGTCCAACCCGGCGGTGACAGCACGGCGGCCCAGCCGTCGGCCGCGTCGGCGACGTAGTGGTGGCCATGGCCCTCGGGGACGTCTACCGCGACGGCCATGTCCGCGGTGACCTGCAGGAACGTCACCACCGGGATCCAGCGCGTCTCGGGCAGCACGTCGTAGCCCCGCCGCTCCCGCAGCCAATCCGGTTTGCTGAACAGCAGGTCGGGGGACCACCAGGCGATCGGATCCGAGGCGTGTTGCAGATAGACGACCCGCGGGTGATCCCACGCGGAGTTCGGGCGCCCCAAATTGCTTGGGCGAGCGACAAACCGGACGTTCTTGCCGTCGTTGTAGATGGGCAACCACTCCGGGGAACCGGCGTCGCGCGTCGACGTCAGGTCGGTCCAGATGGTGTTTTGGAATGTCGGCCCGCTGAACAAGGCGCCGTCGGTTCGGGCGAGGACGTTGTTCAGGCTCATGAACGGCGCCTCGCCGCCGAACGATCCCAGACTCTCGCCGAACACTACGAGCTTGGGGCGTTGCGCTTCGGGCATCTGGCGGATCAACCGGTCGACGGCCTCGAACAGCGCCTGCCCGGCGTGGCGGGCGTTCTCCTTGTCCACCAGGAAGGACAGCCAGCTCGGTAGGAACGAGTACTGCATGCTGACGATCGCGGTGTTGCCGTTGTACATGTACTCGAGCGCGTCGGCTTCCGCCTCGTTGATCCAGCCGGTGCCGGTGGTGGTTGCGACGGCGACGACGGCGCGTTGCAGCCCCCCGGTGCGCTGCAGCTCGCGCGCCGCCAGCTCGGCGGTCGCCGTGATGCCGTCCGCGGAGTTCAGCCCGGCGTAGGCGCGGATCGGTTCGGTTGCCGGAGCGCCGTTGAAGGCGGCCAGCTGGCCAACTCTCGGGCCGGCTTCCACGAAGATGCGACCTTGGTGCCCAAGGGATTCCCACGACACCAGTGACTCGGGACCGCCGGACCGCAGCGGGGTCTTCGGTGGCGCGGTGTCGGGATTCATCTCGTTGTTCGCCGAGGCGAAGGTGTTGTTCATGGTCCGCATGGCGGACTTGAGCACGACACCGTTGAGCAAGGTGATGGTGAGCACCAACAGCAGCGCCACCACGATGGTCGCCGACAACCGAAACGGCGCGATGCGGTCGACCTGGCAGACCAGGAACCTGACCAACCACCGGATGAACTGGCCGATTTCGACAAGCGTGAACAGCACCACCAGCGAAAGGCCCGCGGCCACCGGGTAGTCGTACCACTTCAGGTGCTGTACGCCCATGAGGTCGCGCACGTTGTCCTGCCACACGTGGAACCAGATGGCCATCAGCACCATGCCGAGCGCACCGATCGGGATCAGCACCTTCCACGCCCAGCGCGGCGGCGGGGGACTGTGATCCTTGGCGCGCATGTAGCGGACCAGCCACACGGCGAAGACGCCCAGCCCGTAGCCGATGGCGCCGGAGATGCCGCTGACCAGCCCCTGGAACAACGCACCGCGCGG
The DNA here is from genome assembly GCF_001665605.1 of Mycobacterium sp. 852014-50255_SCH5639931. Classification (GTDB taxonomy): domain Bacteria; phylum Actinomycetota; class Actinomycetes; order Mycobacteriales; family Mycobacteriaceae; genus Mycobacterium; species Mycobacterium paraffinicum. The sequence goes on along the minus strand of NZ_LZSV01000001.1, from coordinate 78,603 downwards.
CAGCAGGGACGGCGTCATGGAGAACCAGATGAAGATGAGGCCCACCGTGGTGCCGGTGAAGGTGTAATGCCGCACCCACCAGGGCTTTTCGGGTGACCGCGGCTCGCGAGTCTGCGGGCGGGTATCCGGGAGCGCAGCTTCTTCGGTGACGACCGTCGGGTTGCCGCCGGCTTCGGTGTTCGTCGCTGTACCCGGCTCGCTCATCGCATGCCTACCGGTGGGTGAAGTTGGGAGCGCGCTTCTCGATGAACGCCGTCATGCCCTCGGACTGGTCCTCCGTCGCGAAGGTCGAGTGGAAGAGGCGACGTTCGTAGAGCAGCCCTTCGGACAGCGTGGATTCGAACGCCCGGTTGACGGCCTCCTTGGCCATCCGGGCCGATGAGCGTGACATTTGGGAGATGGTCGTGGCGACGGCCTTGGCCTCGGCCAGCAGATCATCGGTGGGCACCACTCGCGAAACCAGGCCGCTGCGTTCGGCTTCGGCGGCGTCGATGGTGCGCCCGGTCAGGATGAGGTCCATGGCCTTGGCCTTGCCGATGGCGCGGGTGAGGCGCTGGGAGCCGCCCATGCCGGGCAGCACACCGAGTTTGATCTCGGGCTGGCCGAACTTCGCTGTGTCGGCGGCGATCAGCACATCGCACATCATGGCCAGCTCGCAGCCACCGCCGAGCGCGTGCCCGGCCACCGCGGCGATGGTCGGGGTGCGCACGGCCGCCAGTTTGGCCCAGGGGGCGAAGAAGTCGGCGTCAAACGCCTCGGCGTACGTCAGGCCGGCCATCTCTTTGATGTCGGCACCGGCCGCGAACGCCTTGGCCGAACCCGTGATGATGATCGCCCCGATGCCAGGATCGTTGTCGAACTCCGTTGCCGCCCTGGTCACTTCGTTCATCACCTGGGTGTTGAGTGCGTTGAGCGCTTTCGGCCGGTTCAGGGTGATGGTGCCGACGCGCTCGTCGCGCTCGACCAGGATGGTTTCGTAATCAGCGTCTGTCATCGTCAATCGCCTTCCTAGAAACTCAAGTCGTCGTCGACCGGGGTGAAATACGCCTCGACGTCGGCCGCGGTCACCGCGGCCAGCGTCGCCGGCGACCACTTCGGGTTGCGGTCTTTGTCGATCAGCTGGGCTCGGATGCCCTCGACCAGGTCGTGCGAGCGCAGCGATGCCGACGACACCCGATAATCCTGAATGAGAACGTCTTTCACCGTCTCGAGTTTGGCGGCGCGTCGGACGGCTTCCAGGGTTACCGACAACGAGATCGGCGAGCGGGTGCCGATCAGGTCGGCGGCGTGGTTGGCGGGGCCGGTGTCATGCCCGCGAAGCGCGGCAACGATGTCTTCGACCGTGTCGCCGGCGTAGCACTCGTCGATCCAACCGTGTTGTGCGGCAAGCTCGCTCGGCGGGGGCTCAATGGCGTGCGCGGCAAGCGCGCTCTGGACGCCGCCAGCCACGATCGCCCGGGTGAACGCCTCGAGATCGTCGTGCGGCACGTAGTGGTCGGCGAATCCCATTGCGATGGCGTCGGCTCCGGAAAACGGAGCTCCGGTCAGGGCGGCGTGCAGACCCAACCCACCGGGCGCTCGGGACAGCAGGAACATCCCGCCAACATCGGGAACGAAGCCGATGCCCACCTCGGGCATCGCGATCTTGGAGGTGTCGGTCACCACGCGGATGTTCGCGTGCGCGCTGACGCCGACGCCGCCACCCATCACGATGCCGTCCATCAGCGCCATGTAAGGCTTGGAGAAATCTGCGATCTGGGCATTGAGCAGATACTCGTCGCGCCAGAACCGCCGCGCCTCAACCCCGTCCTTACGCGCACTGTGATAGATGGAGACCACGTCGCCACCGGCGCACAAGCCGCGCTCGCCGGCGCCGGAGAGCACCACCGTGGATACCGCGTCGTCGTCTGCCCAGCGGGTGAGTATGGCGCTCAGCGCGTCCACCATCTGCTGATTGAGTGAGTTGATCGCCTTGGGGCGGTTGAGCGTGATCAGACCGACGTTGCCGTCGACGCGGGTTAGAACCTCATCGGACTCCTCGGTCACGCCCTGGCCTCCCATCGCCGGTCCACCCTCGAACGAAAAATCTAGATCGTGACGACCGACGCGATACCCCCGGGTAAGGGTTATCTTTAACGCGACGACAGCAGCTGTGTTATTTCGCAGGCTCCAGGCACCGGAAAATGCCCAGGTCGGCCGGGAACCCGGACGGGACGCTGATCGTTGAGATTGTGTTCGCACAGCTCGAAGCCAATAGAGAGGATCCGACGGTGCGGGAGACAAGCAACCCGGTATTTCGTTCGCTGCCCAAGCAGCGGGGCGGATACGCGCAATTCGGCACAGGCGCGGCCCCAATGCAGGGCTATGGAGCCGACCCCTACGCGGCCCCCTACCAAGCTCCCTACCAGGAGACCAGGGCTTCGCGCCCGCTGACCATCGACGACGTCGTTACCAAGACCGGCATCACGCTGGCCGTGTTGGCGGTGTCCGCCGTGGTGTCCTACTTCCTGGTGGCGTCCAACCTCGCGCTGGCGATGCCGCTGACCCTGGTCGGCGCGCTCGGCGGGCTGGGACTGGTGCTGGTCGCGACCTTCGGCCGCAAGCAGGACAGCCCGGCCATCGTGCTGAGCTACGCCGTCCTCGAGGGGCTCTTCCTGGGCGCCATCTCGTTCGTCTTCGCCAATTTCGCGGTCTCGCACGCCAACGCCGGCGTGCTGATCGGGGAGGCCGTCATGGGCACCTTCGGTGTCTTCTTCGGCATGCTGGTGGTGTACAAGACCGGCGCAATCCGGGTCACCCCCAAGTTCACCCGGATGCTCGTCGCCGCGATGTTCGGCGTGCTGGCCCTGATGCTCGGCAACTTCGTGCTCGCGATGTTCCACGTCGGCGGCGGTACCGGGCTGGGCCTGCGCAGCGGCGGTCCGCTGGCGATCATCTTCTCGCTGGTCTGCATCGGCATCGCGGCGTTCAGCTTCTTGATCGACTTCGACGCGGCCGACCAGATGGTGCGAGCCGGGGCGCCGGAGAAGGCGGCCTGGGGTATCGCGCTCGGCCTGACCGTGACCCTGGTCTGGCTCTACATCGAGATCCTGCGTCTGCTCAGTTACCTGCAGAACGACTAGTTCTCTTCAACGAAAAGACCGGCACGCCGATTGGCGTGCCGGTCTTTTCGTTTGTGCGGGCGTCGAGTGTGCGCTGGGGGCGGGCCTGCCCGGCATGTCGCGACCACGGCCGCACACTCGACGGCGAGCTCCGGCGACCGGTCAGCTCAGCCGCTCGATGATCATCGCCATGCCCTGCCCGCCGCCGACACACATGGTCTCCAGCCCGAACGTCTTGTCGTGCGTCTGCAGGTTGTTGATCAACGTGGTCGCGATGCGCGCGCCGGTCATGCCGAACGGGTGGCCCAGCGCGATCGCCCCGCCGGAGACGTTGAGCTTGTCTTCGTCCATGCCCAGCTCGCGCGCCGAACCCAGCACCTGGACCGCGAAGGCCTCGTTGATCTCGTAGAGGTCGATGTCGTTGATCGACATTCCCGCTCGCGCCAGCGCCTTCTTGCACGCCTCGATCGGGCCCAGACCCATGATCTCCGGCGAGAGGCCGCTGACGCCGGTGGACACGATGCGGGCCAGCGGCGTCAGGCCGAGTTCCTTGGCCTTGGTGTCGCTGGTGATCACCAGCGCGGCGGCGCCGTCGTTGAGCGGACAGGCGTTGCCCGCGGTGATCGTGCCATTGGGCCGGAACACCGGCTTGAGCTCGGAGACCTTCTCGTAGGTGGTGCCGGGACGAGGGCCGTCATCGGTGCTCACGGTGGTGCCGTCCGGCAGGGTCACCGGGGAGATCTCGCGCTCGAAGAACCCGCTCTTGATCGCCTCCTCGGCCCGGTTCTGGCTGCGCACCCCCCAGCGGTCCTGGTCTTCGCGGCTGACGCCGGTCAGGATGGCCACGTTCTCGGCGGTCTGACCCATCGCGATGTAGACGTCGGGCAGGCTCCCGTCGGCGCGGGGGTCGTGCCACTCGTCGGCGCCGGCGGCCGCGGCCTGCGTACGCTCCTGAGCCTCGTCGAACAGCGGGTTCTTGGTGTCGGGCCAGGAGTCGGAGTTGCCCTTGCCGAACCGGGACACGGTCTCGACACCCGCGGAGATGAACGCGTCGCCCTCGCCCGCCTTGATGGCGTGAAACGCCATCCGGGTGGTCTGCAGCGAGGACGAGCAGTACCGGTTCACGGTGGTGCCCGGCAGGAAGTCGTAACCGAGCTCAACAGCGACCACGCGCGCCATGTTGAAGCCGGACTCACCGCCCGGCAGGCCGCAGCCCAGGATGAGGTCGTCAATCTGGTGCGGGTTGAGCGCGGGCACCTTGTCCAGCGCGGCGCGCACCATCTGGGTGGCCAGGTCGTCGGGCCGCATGGAGACCAGCGACCCCTTCATCGCGCGGCCGATCGGCGAGCGAGCAGTTGAGACAATGACAGCTTCAGGCATGACGGTTCCCTTCAAATCCCTTTCGGATTCCGACGAGCTCGCTACATAACCGGGGTGGTGACTCCACACCGACGGGCTGGCACAAATCTAGTCGCTGGCAACCGGCGGGCACGAAGACGGGGCGGGTCCCGGCACCGGGCGCCGCCACAGCCGCGACATCACGCTGGTGCGGGTGTGGCGCTGACCGAGCACCGGCTCCGTCGTCGATGCCGCCAACTCCAGCGGCGGGAGATCGACCTCCTCGCCCAGCGCTTCGCCCAGCGCACGCAGCAGCGCGTCGGCCGCGATCGCGTAGGCGGGGGCGGACGGATGGAAGCCGTCCGGGGAGAACATCACGTGAGGCGTCGACCGGAGTTGCGGTGTCAGCAGCTGCGCCAGGGGTACCGGCATACCGCCGGCGGCCCGGACCGACGCGGCCTGGGCGCGCGCCAGTTGCAGACAACGCTCGTGTGCGATCGAGCGAAGGGGTTGGGGGATCGCGGTGATGACACCCAGGTCCGGGCAGGTGCCGGCGATCACCACCGCACCGCGGGCGCGCAACTTGCGCACGCTCAGCCCGAGCCGCTGCGCCGACTGGCTGACGCCGTTGAGGGCCGTCACGTCGTTGGCGCCGACCATGATCACCGCCGCATCCGGCGGCTTCCCGGCCACGAACATCGCATCGACCTGGCCGCACACGCCTTTCGACGTGGCGCCGACGATTGCCTTGGTGCTCAACCGGATTCGCTTGCCCGTCTGTTCGGCGAGGCCGCGCGCGATCCGCACTCCCGGCACTTCCTCGGCGCTGGTGCACCCGTAGCCGGCGGCCGTCGAGTCGCCGAAGATCATCAGGCTCAGATCGAACGGCACGCCGCGGTACCACCGCTCCACCGGGCCGCCGCCGCGGGTGTACACGCCGTCGGCGCGCGGCGGGATGTCCCACGCCTTGGGGATGACGGTGCGCGCGCGCGTCGCCTGGCCGGCCAGCAGGTTGCGCGCGCCCAGATAGGCAGTTCCTGTCGAGGCGAGTGCGCCCGCCGTGGCCAGGGCGATTGCCGAACGACGGGGCACCCGCATGGTCACGCGACCAGTTTAGTTCGGCTTGCATATTTGCGGGGTCGGCTGACAAACAATGTGATCACGGTGCGAATCAAATGAGGTAACAAATCGGACTCTTTAAATGTTGTCTTAAGAAGTGGCTGTCAAGCTAAGTTCGCGGGGTCGGCTGAGTGCCTCGAGCAACGGCTGAACCAGACGCTTAGCTGCCCCGTCACATGCTGTATCGCACTACAAAGGCGTAGGAAGTGTTGAGCATGAGCGCACCCGGCAAGGTATCCGGCTCGCCCCGGAACGCCCTTCGTCCACACGACGTCCTCGCGGCTCGCAGGGCCAGCAGGCCCCGCAGGTTCGCGATGAGCGATGGCACCCCGGTCGAGGTCCTCGAATCGGGACCCAGCGTTGCTGCGCGGGTGGCCAACCTGACGTCGCGAGTGACGGTTCGGCCGGTTCTCTCCGTCGGCAGCCATATTCCCAACTTCCCCTGGCCCTGGGGCTTCATCGACCTGGCGGCCCGGGTGGTGCTCCCGGTGTCGGCCACCGTCCGCGAGACGGTGAACTTGCCCAACGCGTCGGCGCAGTTGGTGCGTGCCCCGGGCGTGCTGCCCGCGGACGGCACCCGTCGGGTGGTCGTCTACTTCCACGGCGGTGCGTTCTTGACGTGTGGGGCGAACTCGCACGGCCGGCTGGTCGAAGCGCTGTCGCGGTTTGCTGACGCGCCGATCTTGGTGGTCAATTACCGGCTGCTGCCCAAGCATTCGATCGGGATGGCTCTCGATGACTGCCACGACGGCTACCAATGGCTGCGGCTGCGCGGATACGAGCCGGATCAGATCGTGCTGGCCGGTGACTCCGCGGGCGGCTACCTCGCACTCGCGCTGGCGCAACGCCTCCAGGAGGAGGGCGAGGAGCCGGCCGCGCTGGTGATGATCTCGCCGCTGCTGCAGTTGGCAAAGGAATACAAGCAGGCCCATCCCAACATCAACACCGACGCGATGTTCTCCGCCCGGGCGTTCGACGCGCTGGCCGAGCTGGTTGCCAGCGCGGCCGAAAAGCACAAAGTCGGGGGGCGGCCCGAGGAGATCTACGAGCCGTTGGAGCACATCAAGCCGGGCCTGCCGCGGACGCTGATCCATGTGTCGGGATCCGAGGTGTTGCTGCACGACGCCCGGCTGGCGGCGAGCCGGCTGGCCGCCGTCGGTGTGCCGGCCGAGGTGCGGGTGTGGCCCGGCCAGATTCACGACTTCCAGCTGGCCGCTCCGATGGTCCCGGAGGCGGTTCGCTCGCTGCACCAGATCGGCGACTATATCCGCGAGGCCACCGGCTAGCGCAACCCCCGCCGGGCGCCAACTCCGAAGCCGTCGTGCACCCCCGGAACCTGCCTGAGACGATGAACGCATGCGGATCGCCCAGCACATCAGCGAGCTCATCGGCGGCACGCCGCTAGTTCGCCTGAATTCCGTGGTTCCCGACGGCGCCGGCACTGTGGCGGCCAAGGTCGAGTACCTCAACCCCGGGGGTAGCTCGAAGGACCGGATCGCGGTGCGGATGATCGACGCCGCCGAAGCGAGCGGCCTACTGAAGCCCGGGGGCACCATCGTCGAACCCACCTCGGGCAACACCGGCGTCGGCCTGGCGCTGGTGGCACAGCAGCGCGGGTACAAGTGCGTGTTCGTCTGCCCCGACAAGGTCGGCGAAGACAAGCGCAACGTGCTGCTCGCCTACGGCGCGGAGGTGGTCGTCTGCCCGACGGCCGTGCCGCCCGACCACCCGGACAGCTACTACAGCGTCTCCGATCGGCTGACCAGGGAGATCGAGGGCGCCTGGAAGCCCGACCAGTACGCGAACCCGGAAGGCCCGGCCAGCCACTACGCCACCACCGGCCCGGAGATCTGGGCCGACACCGACGGCAAGGTCACCCACTTCGTCGCCGGCATCGGCACCGGCGGCACGATCACCGGTGCGGGCCGCTACCTCAAAGAGGTGTCGGGCGGGAAGGTGCGCATCATCGGCGCCGACCCCGAGGGTTCGGTGTACTCGGGCGGCAGCGGCCGGCCCTACCTGGTCGAGGGCGTCGGCGAGGACTTTTGGCCGGACGCGTACGACCGCACGGTCCCCGACCAGATCATCGCGGTGTCCGACTCCGACTCGTTCAACATGACCAGGCGGCTGGCCCGAGAGGAGGCGATGCTGGTCGGGGGGTCGTGCGGGATGGCGGTGGTGGCCGCGCTGAAGGTCGCCGAGGAGGCCGGACCCGGCGCGCTCGTCGTGGTGTTGCTGCCCGACGGCGGGCGCGGTTACATGGCGAAGATCTTCAACGACGCCTGGATGTCGTCGTACGGGTTCCTGCGCAGCCGCCTCGACGGTTCCACCGAGGAGGCCACGGTGGGTGATGTGCTGCGCGGCAAATCCGGCGCCCTGCCCGACTTGGTGCACACGCATCCTTCCGAGACCGTGCGCGACGCCATCGGCATCCTGCGCGAGTATGAGGTGTCCCAGATGCCCGTGGTCGGCGCCGAGCCGCCGGTGATGGCGGGCGAGGTGGCCGGGAGCGTTTCCGAGCGCGAACTGCTCTCGGCCGTCTTCGAGGGCCGGGCCAAATTGGCCGACGCCGTCTCGCTGCACATGAGCCCGCCGCTGCCGATGATCGGCGCGGGGGAGTTGGTCAGCGCGGCCGGTAAGGCGCTGCGTGACTGGGATGCGTTGATGGTGGTCGAGGAGGGCAAACCGGTCGGTGTGATCACCCGCTATGACCTGCTCGGTTTCCTCTCGGACGGGCCTCGTGGACTGGCAGGCCGGCGCTAGCGGGGCCCCCTTTCGGCCGCGACGCGTGTCTCGCCCGGCCGCTGCGCGCTCAGGTACTGTAATGCGGCCTGGTTCAGCTGGTCCGCAGTGGAAGGGGTGCCCATGACCGATCAACCGCCGCCTGGCGACGCTTATCCGCCACCTCCGCCGCCCGGGTCGTCCGGTGGTCAGGCGGTTCCGCCCCCTCCATCGACTCCCGCGGGCGGCTCCTATCCGCCGCCTCCGCCGCCGCCCGGCGGCTCCTATCCGCCGCCCCCGCCGTCCGCCGGTGGGTACGCGCCACCGCCTCCCGGACCTGCGATCCGCACGTTGCCGACGGAGTCCTACACGCCGTGGCTGACCCGGCTCGTGGCGTTCATCATCGACATCCTCCCGTACGCCGTCGTGCACGGTATCGGGACCGGGATCCTGGTCGCCACCCAGCAGACGTCGTGCATCACCGATGTCACGCAGTACGCCGTCAACCAGTACTGCGCGACGCAGAACTCGAGCATCGGCCTTGCGGCGCAGTGGTTGGCGTCGCTGGTGGGGCTGATCTATCTGATTTGGAACTACGGCTACCGCCAAGGCACCACCGGGTCGAGCGTCGGCAAATCGGTGATGAAGTTCAAGGTGGTCAGCGAGGTCACCGGCCAGCCCCTCGGTTTCGGGATGTCCATCGTGCGTTCCCTCGCGCACTTCGTCGACGCCATCATCTGCTTCATCGGTTTCCTTTTCCCGCTGTGGGATTCGAAGCGGCAAACGCTGGCGGACAAGATCATGACGACGGTCTGCCTGCCACTCGACGGGACCGAGCAACAGCTGAGCTAGCCGTGCGGGCGCGGTAGCCGACTCGGTCGTCACCTAGGCTGGTCGTCGATGAGCGACGACCACACCGGACATTTCACCGGACTCGCCACCAAGGCGATTCACGCCGGCTACCGGCCGGACCCGGCGACGGGGGCGGTCAACGCCCCGATCTATGCCAGCAGCACGTTCGCCCAAGACGGCGTCGGCGTGCTGCGTGGCGGGTTCGAATACGCGCGCACCGGCAACCCGACGCGCGCCGCGCTGGAGGCCTCGCTTGCCGCGGTCGAAGAGGGCAGCTACGGGCGGGCGTTCGGTTCCGGCATGGCCGCCGCCGACTGCGCGCTGCGGGCGGTGCTGCGGCCCGGCGATCACGTGATCATCCCCAACGATGCCTACGGTGGCACCTTCCGGCTGATCGACAAGGTGTTCACGCAGTGGAACGTCAGCTATAAGCCGGTGGCGCTGTCCGACCTGGACGCCGTCCGCGCCGCGGTCACACCGCAGACCCGCCTGATCTGGGTGGAGACACCGACCAACCCGCTGCTGTCCATCGCCGACATCGCGGCCCTCGCCGAACTGGGCAAACAGTTCTCGCTAAAAGTCTTGGTGGACAACACGTTTGCCTCACCCGCGCTGCAGCAGCCGTTGAAGCTGGGCGCCGACGTGGTGCTGCATTCGACCACCAAGTACATCGGTGGCCACTCCGACGTGGTGGGCGGGGCGTTGATCACCGATGACGCGGAGCTGGACGCGGCTTTCGCCTTCCTGCAGAACGGCGCGGGCGCGGTGCCCGGCCCGTTCGACGCCTACCTGGCCATGCGCGGGCTGAAGACCCTGGTGCTGCGGATGCAGCGACACAGCGAAAACGCTTCGGCCGTCGCGGATTTCCTCTCCGGGCATCCGGCGGTGAGCGCCGTGCTGTACCCCGGTCTGCCCGGCCACCCCGGGCACGACATCGCCGCTCGGCAGATGCGCGGCTTCGGTGGCATGGTGTCGGTGCGCATGCGGGGTGGCCGGCAAGCCGCACGGGATCTGTGCGCCCGCACCGAAGTCTTCATCCTGGCCGAGTCGCTCGGCGGCGTTGAGTCGCTGATCGAGTACCCGAGCGCCATGACGCACGCATCGACGGCCGGTTCCCAACTCGAAGTGCCCGACGACCTGGTGCGGTTGTCGGTCGGCATCGAAGACATCGCCGACCTGCTGGCCGACCTCGACCAGGCGCTGGGTGGCGTGGTGGCGGGCTAGGAGTGGTAGGGCTCCGCGCTGACCAGCGTGACCTCGACGGTGTTGCCGTTGGGCACCACGTAGCTGCGGGTCTCGCCGACCTTGGCGTCGATGAGGGCGCCGCCCAGCGGTGAGTTGGGCGAATACACCTCGAGCTTGCCGTCGTTGACGCCCTCCTGGCGGGTGGCGATCAGGAACGTCTCGGTGTCCGACTTGTCGCCGTTGTAGTAGACCTTCACCACCGAACCGGGCAGTGCGACGCCGGACTGCTTGGGCGCTTCGCCGACCTTGGCGTTGTTGAGCAGGTCCTGCAGCTGACGGATGCGGGCCTCTTGCTGGCCCTGCTCTTCGCGGGCGGCGTGGTATCCGCCGTTCTCGCGCAGGTCCCCTTCCTCGCGGCGGTCGTTGATTTCCGCGGCGATCACCGGACGATGGGCGATCAACTGATCGAGCTCCGCCTTCAGCCGGTCATGTGACTCCTGGGTCAGCCAGGTCACCGAAGTGTCCGTCATCTCGTCGTGCTCCTCATGTTGTCGTTCCGCGTACCCGCGTAAGCCTGTTTAACCCCGCCGCCGGGAGTATCCGGGTCTGCTCCCCGTGTGCTGCCGATCCGTTCTGCTCACGGCCATAATGCAGCAATACACGGTCCCATCAGGAACCGTGCATTCACCCATGTTACCACCGCGCAAACAATTGGTGACCCGAAATTCGCAGTTCGGCTGTTGTTACGGGGTCACGCCGGCCGCAGATAAGCCGGCACGTCGGTGCCGCAGCCGTAGATGTCGGCCATCACCGGCGGTTTGCTGGACTTCACCGTGGTGGTCAGCTGCACGGTGGCCGCCTCGGACGGGGGGACCAGCACTTCCCGCCTGCCCGTCTCGCTGCCGTCCTTGGCCCTGACCCGCACGATGCAGTCCACCGGCCGCGACGGATCGGATCGCGTCACGCTGATCGTTACCGATGCCGTCTCGTCGTCGATCACCCGATAGCTGCCCAGCGTGCCCGTCACGGGACTGGTGCCCAGCCGGTGGTAGCCGACGACGGCGATCACCAGCCCGGCGGCGACCACCAGCACGCCCAGCGCGATGACCAGCCAACGCCGGGGCACGCGCGGGCGCCCGGCGCGCCCGTAGCGGGCCTCCGGGAGCGAAGGCGAAGTTTCGGTCATGCCTGGGTATGCCTGGGTGGTCGGCTGCCGGACACCGGCCGGCAGCATGCAACGATCTGAAGAACTGGAATTATAGGTTTCGCAACCCACGACCAGCGGACCGACAAGGGGGCACGTGAGCGAACTGCGGTTGATGGCGGTGCACGCCCACCCCGACGACGAGTCCAGCAAGGGCGCGGCCACCCTCGCCCGCTACGCCGACAAGGGCCACCGGGTGCTGGTGGTGACGCTGACCGGCGGTGAGCGCGGCGACATCCTCAATCCGGCGATGGACCTGCCCGAGGTGCACGGCCACATCGCCGAGATCCGACGCGACGAGATGGCGAAGGCCGCCGAGATCCTCGGTGTCGAACACACCTGGCTGGGCTTCGTCGACTCCGGCTTGCCCAAAGGCGAGCCGCCGCCCCCGCTGCCCGAAGGATGCTTCGCGCTGGTGCCGCTGGAGGAGTCGGTCGAGTCGCTGGTTCGCGTGGTCCGCGAGTTCCGGCCGCATGTGATCACCACCTACGACGAGAACGGCGGCTACCCGCATCCGGATCACATTCGCTGCCACCAGGTTTCGGTCGGCGCCTTCGAGGCGGCCGGAGACTACCGGCGGTTTCCGGACGCGGGCGAGCCGTGGGTCGTATCGAAGCTCTACTACATCCACGGGTTCCTGCGGGCCCGGATGCAGCTGTTGCACGACGAGGCCATCAAACACGGGCACGAACCCCCGTTCGCGAAGTGGCTCGAGCACTGGGACGCCGCGCACGACCCGTTCGAGTCCCGGGTCACAACGCGCGTCGAGTGCTCGGCGTATTTCAGCCAACGCGACGACGCGCTGCGGGCGCACACCACCCAAATCGACCCGGACCACGACTTCTTCGCAGCGCCCATCGAATGGCAGCAGCGGCTCTGGCCGACGGAGGAGTTCGAGCTCGCGCGCTCGCGGGTCCCCGTCCGACTGCCCGAGGACGACCTGTTCGCCGGAATCGAGAGTGACGAGTGAACCACCTCTTTGTGGCGGCGAGTGCGTTGGCCGACGGCGCGCCGCAGCACACCGGGCCGGACTTCGGTAAGGCCAGCCCGATCGGGTTGCTGATCGTCGTGGTGTTGCTGATCGCCACGCTGTTCCTGCTGCGCTCGATGAACAAGCAACTCAAGAAGGTGCCCGACTCGTTCGACCCCAAGCACCCCGAGCCCGACCAGGCCGCCGACGAAGGCACCGACGCGGTCGACCAGGCAGACAACCGCCCCCCGGGCCAGGCGAACGGATCGGAGCGGGCACCGGGACCCGGCGATGAGCCCGGCTGACGCTGCCGCGACGAACACCCTCGGGCTGGCCACCAGTCCGTATCTGCGCCAGCACGCCGACAACCCGGTGCACTGGCAACAGTGGACCCCGCAGGCGCTCGCGGCCGCGGCCGAGCGCGACGTGCCCATCCTGCTCTCCATCGGCTATGCCGCCTGCCACTGGTGTCACGTGATGGCCCACGAATCGTTCGAGGACGACGAGGTGGCCGCCGCGATGAACTCCGGATTCGTCTGCATCAAGGTCGACCGGGAGGAACGACCGGACCTCGACGCCGTCTATATGAACGCCACCGTGGCGCTGACCGGACACGGCGGCTGGCCCATGACGTGTTTCCTGACGCCCGACGGCCGGCCCTTCTTCTGCGGCACCTACTATCCGAAAGACGGCTTCCTGCAACTGCTTTCGGCGGTGTCCGCCACCTGGGACCAGCGCCGCGGCGAGGTGGAGGAGGCGTCCGAGGCCATCGCGGGCGAATTGCGTGCGATGGCTTCCGGGCTGCCCTCCGGCGGCCCGGACGTCGCGCCGGCGCTGTGTGACCACGCGGTCGCCGTGGTGCTCGGCGACCGGGACGCGGTGCATGGCGGCTTCGGCGGCGCGCCCAAATTTCCGCCGTCGGCGATTCTCGAGGCATTGCTGCGCAACCACGAACGCACCGGCTCGACGGCGGCGCTGGAGGCCGTCGCGCACACCGGCAACGCGATGGCCCGCGGCGGCATCTACGACCAGATCGCCGGCGGGTTCGCCCGTTATAGCGTCGACAACGCTTGGGTGGTACCGCATTTCGAGAAGATGCTGTACGACAACGCGTTGCTGCTGCGCGCCTACGCGCACTGGGCCCGCCGGACCGGGGATCCGCTGGCGCGCCGGGTCGCGGCCCAGACCGCGCGCTTCCTGCTCGACGACCTGGCCGACGGCGCCGTGTTCACGTCGTCGCTGGACGCCGACGCCGACGGCCGCGAGGGCTGGACCTATGTCTGGACGCCCGGGCAGCTCACCGAGGTGCTCGGCCCCGACGACGGCCCCTGGGCCGCAACCGCTTTCGCGGTCACCGCGTCCGGCACCTTCGAACACGGCACCTCGGTGCTGCAATTGCCCGCCGATCCCGACGACCCGCAACGGCTCGAACGAGTCCGGGCCGCGCTGCTGGCCGCCCGGCTCGCCCGCGCCCAGCCCGGCCGCGACGACAAAGTCGTGACTTCCTGGAACGGTCTGGCGATCACCGCGCTGGCCGAGGCCAGCGTGGCCCTGGACGCGCCCGAATTGGCCGGGGCCGCACGCGATTGCGCACGCGCACTGCTGGGCTCGCACCTGGTCGACGGGCGGCTTCGGCGCGCCAGCCTGGGCGGGGTGGTCGGCGACAGCGCCGCCATCCTCGAGGACCACGCGATGCTGGCCACCGGCCTGCTCGCCCTCTACCAGCTGGACGCCGACCTCGGCTGGCTGACGCGGGCAACGGATCTGCTCGACACCGCGTTGCGGCACTTCGCCGACCCGCAGCGGCCCGGCCGCTGGTTCGACACCGCCGACGACGCCGAGCGGTTGATGCTGCGGCCCGCCGACCCGCTGGACGGGGCGACTCCGTCGGGCGCGTCGTCGATCACCGAGGCGCTGCTCACCGCGGCGCACCTGGTCGACGGCGACCGCGCGGAGCGGTATCTGCGGGCGGCGGCCGACGGGCTCAACACGCATTCGGTGCTGCTGGAGCGCGCGCCACGCTCCGCGGGCCACTGGCTGGCCGTGGCGGAGGCCGCGGTGCGCGGACCGCTGCAGATCGCGGTCGCCTGCGAACCGTCGCGGTCGGCGCTGCTGGCCGATGCGCGGCGGCTGGCACCGGGCGGGGCGATCGTCGTGGGCGGCGAAAAGGACTCGTCGGCGCTGCTGACCGGCCGCGACCGGGTGGCCGGCGCCGACGCCGCCTACGTGTGCCGCGGCCGGGTGTGCGACTTGCCGGTCACCACGTCCGAAGACCTCGCGAGGGCGCTCGACGCGCCACGGTAGCGTGACGTTTCATGCCGAGCGCCCAACACATCACCGACACGGTCAACCGCTACATCGAACTGGTCGCCAAGGGCGGCGCGGACGAGTTGGTCGAGCTGTACGCCGATGACGCCACCGTCGAGGATCCCGTCGGCGGCGAGGTGCACATCGGCCGCCAGGCGATCCACGGCTTCTATTCGGCGGTCGACAATGTGCAGCGCGAATGCGAGCTGGTGACGCTGCGGGTCGCCGGCAACGAGGCCGCCTTCCATTTCCGGCTCACGATCACCGCCGGGGAGCACCGGATGGTGATCGAGCCGATCGACGTGATGGCGTTCGACGAGGACGGCAAGGTCGCTCACATGAAGGCGTACTGGTCGCCCGCCGACGTCACGCAGCTGTAGACGCTCAGCGCACCAGCCACGCGTGGTCGCCGACGTAGAACACCGCGAACCACATGGCGATGTAGTGCAGGATGGCCGCGATCGCGGTGAAGGCGTGGAAGAACTCGTGATACCCGAACGTCCTGGGCCACGGGTCGGGCCACCGTAGCCCGTAGAAGATGCCACCGACGCTGTAGAACACCCCGCCGACGGCCAGCAGCACCATCGCCGCCACGCCCGCCTTGTGCAGAATCGTCGGGCAGTACCACACGGCCACCCAGCCCAGCATCAGGTACAGCGGCACACCCAGCCACCGCGGCGCCGTCGGCCAGCACACCTTCAGCAGGATGCCCGCCACCGCGCCGCCCCACACGATCCACAGCACCTCCACGCCGGTCTGCTGCGGCATGGCCAGGCGCGCGAATGGCGTGTAGCTCCCGGCGATGAACACGAAGATCATCGAATGGTCCAGCCGCTTCATGAGGTTCCGGGCCGCATCGGACGTCCACTGCACCCGGTGATAGGTGGCGCTGACGGCGAACATCGCCACCGTCGCCGCCGCGTAGATCAGCGTCGAATGACCGGCGCGCGGCGAGGAGGCGGCCCACGACACCGACACCAGCGTGGCGCCGGTGATGAACGCCAGCCACGCGGAGAAGAAGTGGATCCAGCCGCGCATGCGGGGCTTGCTCAGCGCCTGGGCCGCACCCTCGACAAGCTGTTCGACGGTGTTGCCTGGGGTGACGGCCTCGGATTTGCGATCCGAGCGCTCCGAATTGGCAGACGTGCTCGTCTGGCTGCTCATGTCTCCTGTGCCCTCGTCTTACAGATCGGGGATTGCCAGTGGCTGTCATCACCAACATAGTCGGCGTCGGTAACGGCATGGTCTCTCCGCGCGGTGACATCGCCGAATAGCAGGGGGAGATTTGGCGCAGCTCACAGTAGGCTGAATCTCCGTGGAAATTATCCCGCCGCGCCTCAAAGACCCGCTGTATCGCGTCTACGAGTTGCGGCTGCGGCAGGGTCTGGCCTCCTCCAAATCACACCTGCCCCGTCACATCGCGGTCCTGTGCGACGGCAACCGGCGATGGGCCCGCGACGCCGGCTATACCGACGTCAGCTACGGCTACCGCATGGGTGCGGCGAAGATCGCCGAGATGCTGCGCTGGTGCCAGGAAGCCGGCATCGAGATGACCACGGTCTACCTGCTGTCCACGGAAAACCTCCAACGCGACCCCGACGAGCTGGCGGGGCTCATCGAAATCATCACCGACGTCGTCGAGGAGATCTGCGCACCGGCCAATCGTTGGAGCGTGCGCACGGTCGGCGATCTGGAGTTGCTCGGCGAGGAACCGGCCCGGCGGGTGCGCGACGCGGTGGAATCCACACCCGTCGCGGCGACGTTCCACGTCAACGTCGCGGTCGGTTACGGCGGCCGGCGCGAGATCGTCGACGCGGTGCGGGCATTGCTGAGCAAGGAACTCGCCAACGGTGCGTCCGCCGAGGAGCTCATCGACGCGGTCAGCGTCGACGGCATTTCCGAAAACCTCTACACCTCCGGGCAACCCGATCCCGACCTGGTGATCCGCACGTCGGGGGAGCAACGCCTGTCCGGGTTCCTGCTGTGGCAGAGCGCGTATTCGGAGATGTGGTTCACGGAGGCGCACTGGCCCGCGTTCCGCCGGGTCGATTTCCTGCGTGCGCTGCGTGACTACAGTCAGCGGCACCGCAGGTACGGCAAGTAGCGGGTCGGCACGCATCAGGCCCGTGCCAAACTGGGTGCATGGCTGCGCTGTCGGCGGTGGTTTTCACGCTGAGCGGGTGGCTCGGGCTGTACCTGCTCGCTCGCGATCCGCGGAAGCCGGTGCTCGTGTTGGCGGCGATCGGCTTGTGCGGTTTCGCGCTGGTGGTCGCGCTGGACGCGGTGCGCACCGCCAGCCCCGGGTACGCGCACGTGCTCAGCCGCGTTGAGATCTACCTGGTGACCATCCCCGGCGTGGCGTGGTTCGCGGTGCTCGTCGAGCTGGCCCGGCCCAGCGACGGCTCGAGACCGCGCACGCGCGAGTTGTTGCTGGTGGCCGGGGTCGCCGCGCTGACCCTGTTCGGGGCGATGCTGGCCGGCAGTGTCGAGGGACCACTCCGGACGGGCCACTGGGTGATGTTCGCGGTGATCTCGGTATCCACCTTCGCCGCGATGGCAGTCGCGTTGCGGCAGGCGCGTCGGCCGCGGTCGGCAGTCGGGCTCGCCGTCGTCGCGACGCTGTTCTTCGCGCTCGGCAACGCCATCCTGATCATTCCGCTCGGCCTGGTGCCAAGCTGGGTGGCGCTGGCGTCGACGAGTCTCGACGTCCTCTCGCTCGGGCTCGCCGTCGCGCTGTGGGACGCATTCGACGAGGGCCAGGCGTTGCGCGCCGACATGCTCCGCTCGTTTGCCGGCTCGGTGGCGGTGGCGGTGTTGTTCGGCGGCCAGGCGCTGATCGGCCTGGCGCTGATCCGCCACGACCGCGCCGCGCAGACCGCGCTCACTGTGCTGCTGTTCACCAGCCTGGCGGTCGCGATCGCCGTGCAGGTGCTGGCAGATCCGTTGGCCGGGGTTCTCGATCGGCTGGCATTCTCGAAATCGCCCGCGCTGCGGGAGGATCGGGCGGCGCTGCGGAATACCGGCGCGGCGCTGCCGTTGCGGTCGGTGGATCCGCTCCGCCACGTCGACGACGTCACGTTCGCCAGGCTCACGCGTCGTGCCCTGGGCCATTACGGCGACCTGAGCAAGCTGGTCGCCAGCCCGTTGACCGCACTGCCCGTCATCGATGAGCGGCTCGCCGCCCGGGGCGCGCCCGACCATCCGCTGGAGCGGGCCAACGAACTCAAGGCGGTTCTCGCGGACGCGATCGGGCGGCTCAAGCCGCGTGACGCCGGCGATTTCGGGACCACCGAGCAGTGGCGCCACTACAACTCGCTGTATTTCCCCTACGTCGTCGGCGTGCGTGCGTACGCGCAGAACGCCACCGCCGCGGGACTGGATCCCACCGCTCGTCAGGCCTGGCAGTGGTTGGTCACCGAGGTTCCGCAGCGCTCGCTGCACAACTGGCAGAACGCCGCCGCCCGGCTGATCGCCGCCGACCTGCGCGGGCGGGTGCCAGTGGCTAGCGACTGATCCGGGAACGACGGTTGTGCCCCATGACTGCTGTGACTGCTGGGGCTGTTGAACGCCAGACTGGCGGTTGTCGAATAACGATTTCGATTCTTGCGCGCAAATGGGAATAGCCCGCCGAACCCACTCGTCTTTTTATCCGTGGCAGTAGTTGGCAGTGCCACGAGTCGATATGGCAGTGCGCCGGCGGCACGCTGAAGTTCGACCCAATCCGCCATCGCGAGGAGTAATCACATGATGTATGCATCTGGCGCGCCAGGTCTGGCAACCCGCCCCCTCTACGACTCGACCGACTCACTGCTGCGTTTCGCCATGCGCGCCGACGCCACGCTGACGGGCCTGTGCGGTTTGGCGATCGCTTTTCTCGCCGACCCGCTTTCGTCGCTGACGGGCCTGACGTCGCTGCAGGAGTACAGCCTCGGCGCCTTCTTCGTGCTCGGCGGCTTGGTTGTCTTCAGCCTCGCGGCGGCGTCGAACCTGCGCCGCGTCGGAATCGGCGTCGTCGTGGCCAACGTCGTGTTCACCCTGGGCGCGATCGTGGCCGCCGAAGCGCTGCCGTTGCCCGCGACGGGCATCGCCGCCACCCTGGCGGGTGGCGTGTACACCGCGGCGTTCGCCGGACTGCAGTACTGGGGCGTGCGCCGTCTCGAGACGGCGTAACCGTCACACCGGCTGCCTGGACGCCGTTTAAAGCTTGCGCAACCGGAGCCGGTTGATCGAGTGGTCGGCGTCCTTGCGCAGCACCAGGGTGGCCCGGGGCCGGGTCGGCAGGATGTTCTCGACCAGATTGGGCCGGTTGATGGACCGCCAGATCTCGCGCGCCGCGGCGACGGCCTTGGTGTCGTTGAGGGCCGAGTAGTGGTGGAAGTGTGACTCCGGGTCGGCGAAGGCGGTGCCGCGCAGCGACAGGAACCGCGACACGTACCACTGCTCAATGTCTTCGATGCGGGCGTCCACATACAGCGAGAAGTCGAACAGGTCCGACACCATCAGGGTCGGACCGGTCTGCAGGACGTTGAGACCCTCGAGGATCAAGATGTCGGGATGGCGCACGACGTGCTTGGCGCCGGGGATGATGTCGTATTTCAGGTGCGAATAGACCGGCGCGCACGCGTAGTCGCTGCCGGATTTGACCGACGTCACGAACCGCATCAGCGCCCGGCGGTTGTAGCTCTCTGGAAAACCCTTGCGGTGCATCAGGTTTCGCCGATCGAGTTCGGCGTTCGGGTAGAGGAAGCCGTCGGTGGTCACCAGGTCCACCCTGGGGTGGTGGTCCCAGCGGGCCAGCAGGGCCTGCAGCACGCGGGCCGTGGTCGATTTGCCGACCGCGACGCTGCCGGCCACGCCGATCACGAACGGCACCGGCCGGTCGGGGTTCTGTTGCGGCTCGCCGAGGAACTCGGCCGTGGCGGCAAACAACCGCTGGCGCGCGGCGACCTGAAGGTGGATCAGCCGGGCCAGCGGCAGGTAAACCTCCTCCACTTCGAGTAGGTCGAGCTGCTCACCAAGACCGCGCAGGCCAACCAATTCCTCTTCGGTGAGGGCCAGCGGCGTCGACATGCGAAGCGCGCGCCATTGCTTTCGGTCGAACTCCACATAGGGGCTCGGCTCGCTAAGCCGCGGCATAGTGCAAGTGTTGCAGGGGCGGACGCGCCCCCGACGGCTGGGCTGGCTAAACCGTCGCTGGATAGACTGGCGCCGTGACCGCTGCACCCGACGCCCGCCCCTCCACGTCCGTCATGTCCGCCGCACTCGCCGAGGTCGACCCCGACATCGCCGAGCTGCTCGGCAAAGAGCTGGGCCGTCAGCGCGACACCCTGGAGATGATCGCCTCGGAGAACTTCGTGCCGCGCGCGGTGCTGCAGGCCCAGGGCAGCGTCCTGACGAACAAGTACGCCGAGGGTCTGCCCGGCCGGCGCTACTACGGCGGCTGCGAGTACGTCGACGTCGTGGAGAACATCGCCCGCGACCGGGCGAAGGCGCTCTTCGGCGCAGACTTCGCCAATGTGCAGCCGCATTCGGGTGCGCAGGCCAACGCCGCCGTGCTGCAGGCGCTGATGACGCCGGGGGAGCGGCTGCTGGGCCTCGACCTCGCCAACGGCGGGCACCTGACGCACGGGATGAAGCTCAACTTCTCCGGCAAGCTCTACGAAACCGGCTTCTACGGTGTGGATCCCACGACGCACCTGGTGGACATGGATGCGGTGCGGGCCAAGGCCCTCGAGTTCCGCCCCAAGGTCATCATTGCCGGCTGGTCGGCCTACCCGCGGATTCTGGACTTCGCGGCGTTCCGCTCGATCGCCGACGAGGTCGACGCCAAGCTGTGGGTGGACATGGCGCACTTCGCGGGCCTGGTCGCCGTGGGATTGCACCCGTCGCCGGTGCCGCACGCGGACGTGGTGTCCACGACCGTGCACAAGACGCTCGGCGGCCCGCGTTCCGGCCTGATCCTGGGCAAGCAGGAGTACGCCAAGTCCGTCAACTCCGCGGTGTTCCCCGGCCAGCAGGGCGGACCCCTGATGCACGTCATCGCCGGCAAGGCCGTCGCGCTCAAGATCGCCGGCACCCCCGAGTTCGCCGACCGGCAGCAGCGCACCCTGTCCGGTGCCCGCATCATCGCCGACCGGTTGACGGCCCCCGACGTCACCAAAGCGGGTGTGTCGGTGGTCAGCGGCGGCACCGACGTCCACCTGGTGCTGGTGGACCTGCGCAATTCACCGCTGGACGGCCAGGCCGCCGAGGACCTGCTCCACGAGATCGGAATCACGGTCAACCGCAACGCGGTCCCCAACGACCCGCGCCCGCCGATGGTGACATCCGGCCTGCGGGTGGGCACGCCCGCGCTGGCGACCCGCGGCTTCGGGGACGCGGAGTTCACCGAGGTTGCCGACGTCATCGCCACCGCGCTGGCGGCGGGCAGCGGGGCGGACCTGTCCGCGCTGCGGCAGCGGGTAACACGCCTGGCCAGGGATTTCCCGCTGTACGAGGGTCTCGAGGAGTGGACGCTGGTCGACCGCTAGGCCCGGCGAAAGGACCAAAGTCACCAGTTGCCGCGACACGGGCCGGGTGATTTCACGAACCTGTGTACGCGAGTTACAGTAACCGCATGGCACAGAAACCTGTCGCTAACGCGCTGACCCTGGAACTCGAGCCGGTGTGCGAAGCCAACATGGATCGGCACCTGAACACCGAGGAAATCTGGTTCGCTCACGACTACGTGCCGTTCGACCGGGGCGAGAACTTCGCGTTCCTCGGCGGACGTGACTGGGACCCGTCCCAGGCGACGCTGCCCCGGGAGTTCACGGACGCCTGCGAGATCCTGCTGCTGCTCAAGGACAACCTGGCCGGCCACCACCGCGAGCTGGTCGAGCACTTCATCCTCGAAGACTGGTGGGGCCGCTGGCTGGGCCGGTGGACCGCGGAGGAGCACCTGCACGCCATCGCGCTGCGCGAGTACCTGGTGGTCACCCGCGAGGTCGACCCGACCGCCAACGAGGAGGCGCGGGTCCAGTACGTCATGAAGGGCTACCGCGCCGACACCTACTCGCAGGTGGAGACCCTGGCATACATGGCGCTCACCGAGCGCACCCACGCCGTCTTCTGCGAGAACCTCGCGGCCAAGCTCGAGGAGCCCATCCTGGCCGGGCTCGTCGACCGGATCGCGCGCGACGAGCGCCGGCACGAACTCTTCTTCTCCAACCTGGTCGAGCACTGCCTCGAGTACACCCGCGACGAGACGATCGCGGCCATCGCGGCCCGAGCGGCTGATCTGCAGGTGCCCGGCGCCGACATCGACTCCTATCGGGACAAGCTGCGCAACGTCGCAGACGCGGGCATCTTCGACCAACAGCAGCTGCGGCAGGCGATCTCGGATCGCATCACCGCATGGGGCGTGGCCGACGAGCCCGCCCTCAAGCAGTTCGTCATCGCCTAGCCGATCTTCGCGCGCGGCGCCCGTCGTCGGCGCGCCTGCGCTGCTGCAAAGCGGCGACGAGAGTAGCGTCGATCTCGATGGTCAGCGTCATGCTCAGCTGCCAGGGCGGCACCTCCCGTCACCACAACGGAAGGACCGGCCCCGGTCCTGGTGTCGCAGTTCCCGCCGACATGCCTGTGCGGGTCCGCGCGGGCTCATCCCGCTCGAGGAGCGCTACGTGACCGAAATCCGGACCTACGTGATCGACACCTCCGTGCTGCTGTCCGACCCCTGGGCGTGCAGCCGGTTCGCCGAGCACGAGGTGGTGGTTCCGCTGGTGGTGATCAGCGAACTGGAGGCCAAACGGCATCACCACGAGTTGGGGTGGTTCGCCCGTCAGGCGTTGCGCCTGTTCGACGATCTCCGGCTCCTGCACGGCCGGCTCGATCAGCCCATTCCCGTTGGGGCACAAGGCGGTACGCTTCACGTCGAGCTCAACCACACCGACCCCGCGGTGCTGCCCGCCGGTTTCCGCAGCGACAACAACGACTGCCGTATTTTGAGCTGCGCCGCCAACCTCGCCGCCGAAGGCAAGCGAGTGACGTTGGTCAGCAAGGACATTCCGCTTCGCGTCAAGGCCGCCGCGGTCGGGCTGGCCGCCGACGAGTATCACGCGCAAGACGTGGTGGCCTCCGGATGGTCGGGGATGCGTGAGATCGAGACCGCCACCGAGGACATCGACGCGTTGTTCGCCGAAGGTGAGATCGACCTGACCGAAGCGCGAGACCTGCCCTGCCACACCGGCATTCGGCTGCTCGGCGGCAGCTCGCACGCGCTGGGCCGGGTCAATGCGGACAAACGCGTGCAGCTGGTTCGCGGCGACCGCGAGGCATTCGGCCTGCGCGGCCGGTCCGCCGAACAGCGGGTGGCGCTCGACCTGCTGCTCGACGAGTCGGTGGGCATCGTGTCGCTGGGCGGCAAGGCCGGCACCGGCAAGTCGGCGCTGGCGTTGTGCGCGGGCCTGGAGGCCGTGCTGGAACGGCGGACCCAGCGCAAGGTGGTGGTCTTCCGGCCGCTGTACGCCGTGGGCGGCCAGGAGCTGGGCTACCTGCCCGGCAGCGAGAGCGAGAAGATGGGCCCCTGGGCGCAGGCGGTCTTCGACACGCTCGAGGGACTGGCCAGCCCGGCCGTGCTCGAAGAGGTGCTCTCCCGGGGCATGCTCGAGGTGCTGCCGCTGACCCACATCCGTGGCCGGTCGCTGCACGACTCGTTCGTGATCGTCGACGAGGCCCAGTCGCTGGAACGCAACGTCTTGCTGACGGTGCTGTCCAGGCTGGGAGCCGGGTCGCGGGTGGTGCTGACGCACGACATCGCACAGCGTGACAACCTGCGGGTCGGCCGGCACGACGGGGTCGCCGCGGTGATCGAGAAGCTCAAAGGCCACCCGCTGTTCGCCCACATCACGCTGTTGCGCAGCGAGCGGTCGCCGATTGCCGCGCTGGTCACCGAGATGCTCGAGGAGATCGCCGGACCGCAGTGACGGCGGATTTCGCCTGGCCACGCGTTCGATAAACTTCGACGGTGCCGAAAAGACCCGACAGCCAAGCCTGGCGCTACTGGCGCACCGTTGTCGGTGTCGTCGCGGCGGTTGCGGTGCTGGTGATCGGGGGTCTCACCGGTCACGTGACGCGCGCCGACAACCTCAGTTGCTCGGTGGTCAAGTGTGTCGCGCTGACGTTCGACGACGGACCCAGCCCATTCGACGGCCGGCTGCTGCAGATCCTGAAGGACAACGACGCGAAGGCCACGTTCTTCGAGATCGGCAACAAGGTGGCCGCGAACCCCGCGGGGGCCAAGCAGGTCGCCGACGCCGGGATGGAGATCGGCAACCACACCTGGGAACACCCCAACATGGTGACGATCCCTCCCGAAGACATCGCCTCCCAGTTTTCCAAGGCCAACGACGCGATCGCCGCCGCCACGGGCCGGACCCCCAACCTGTATCGCCCCGCCGGCGGGCTGTCCAACGATGCCGTGCGCCAGACGGCGGGCCGGTTCGGGCTCGCCGAAATCCTCTGGGATGTCATTCCTTTCGACTGGGCGAACGACTCGAACACGGCGGCGACGCGGTACATGCTGATGACGTACATCAAGCCCGGTTCGGTGGTGTTGTTCCATGACACCTACTCGAGCACCGCCGACCTGGTCTACCAGTTCATCCCGGTGCTCAAGGCCAACGGCTACCGGATGGTGACGGTCAGCGAACTGCTGGGCCCGCGGGCGCCGGGGAGCAGCTATGGCAGCCGCGAGAACGGGCCGCCGGTGAACGAACTCCACGACATCCCGCCCGGTGACATCCCGCCGCTGCCGAGCACGTCCTCGCCCAAGCCGATGCCCAACTTCCCGATCACCGACATCCCGGGCCAGAACTCGGGCGGTCCGAACAACGGTGCTTAGCACGAGCTTGTGGGCCCGCGCGACCGCCCGGCTTCGGAATCGCCGGCCGCGAGCGTCTGCGGGTCAACGAAAGTCGGCCCGGCGGTTGGCGATTCAATACGGGGGCGACCTCGCCCTGTCCTACTTTCTGGCCGTCATCGAAGCGGCCGCCATCTTGGTTCCACTGCGCGGCCACACGTCGGTCGGGGCTAATGCCGACTTCGCGCAGGCCAACACCACGGCGGTGGTCGTGCTCGTTCTGTTGGGCATCGTCGGCGTCGCGGCGGCCGCGATCGTGAGCGCGGCCCCGACGCTGCGCTGGTACGCGGCCGGGGCCGAACCCAACCAGGAGCAGCGCGAGGCCGCGATGAAGCTGCCCGGCCGCCAGTCGGTGATCCTGTTCGGGGCCTGGGGTGTCAGCGGCGGAATCTTCATGTTGCTGAACCTGGGCGGCGGGGCGCAGCTGCTGCTGCCCATAGCGCTCGGTGTGCTGCTCGGCGGACCCGCCGCCGCCGGTACGGCGATGCTGCTGGCGCAGCGCGTCCTGCGCCCCATCATGCGCGCCGCCACGCTGGGCTGCGAGCCGCGGCTGGCAGTGCCCGGCGTGTACGCGCGACTGGTCCTGCTGTGGTTTTTGTGCAGCGCCTTCCCCATCGGGGTGATCGCAACCCTGGTCGTCCTTCGCTCGTACGGGTGGCTGATCGAGAAGTCGGCGTCGCTGGATGTTCCGATCCTCGTGGTGTCCCTGGCGGCACTAGTGCTCGGGCTGCCGACCATGATCTTGACGTCACGGTCCATTTCCGATCCGCTCGGCGAGGTGGTCGATGCCATGGCGGAGGTCGAACACGGCCGCATCGGGACCTACGTCGGAGCCTATGAGCGCTCGCAAATCGGACGTCTGCAAACGGGTTTCAATCGCATGGTGGCCGGGCTGGCCGAGCGCGACCGGTTGCGCGACCTATTCGGGCGCCACGTCGGGGCGGACGTCGCC
The DNA here is from genome assembly GCF_001665605.1 of Mycobacterium sp. 852014-50255_SCH5639931. Lineage (GTDB taxonomy): Bacteria > Actinomycetota > Actinomycetes > Mycobacteriales > Mycobacteriaceae > Mycobacterium > Mycobacterium paraffinicum. Next base: position 52,956 of record NZ_LZSV01000001.1, on the reverse strand, counting down.
CAGCGCGCCATCGACGAGGGCGCATCGCTGTCGGGGGACGTGGTCGAGGCGGCGGTCCTCTACATCGACCTGGTGGGCTCGACGCAGCTGGCGGAAAGCCGCCCCCCGCAAGAGGTTGCCGAAATCCTCAACGATTTCTTCCGCATCGTCGTCAATGCCGTCGACGAACACCACGGGCTGATCAACAAATTCGCCGGGGATGCCGCGCTTGCCGTCTTCGGGGCGCCGTTGCCGACCAGCGAGCCGGCGTCGGCCGCGCTTGCGACCGCCCGCGCCCTGGGCACCCAGCTGCGGCGGCTACCGGTCGATTTCGGCATCGGCGTCTCGGCGGGCCGTGTCTTCGCCGGCAACATCGGCGCCGAAAACCGTTACGAGTACACGGTGATCGGCGACGCGGTCAACGAGGCCGCGCGGCTGGCGGACCTCGCCAAGACCGCCGACCGGCGGATCCTGTGCGCGGCGGCGGCCATCGAGCGGGCGGACGAAATCGAGGCAACGCATTGGGCCGAGTGCTATTCCACCGTTCTGCGGGGGCGATCCGAAGCCACCCACGTCTCGGCGCCGGCCTAGTCGGGCCGCGTCAGGACTTCGCGACCTTCAGCGCGGCGATCATCCGCCCGATGATGTCCGCGGAAGCGCTGTCACCGATGGGTGTGCTGCCGACGAACACGGTGACCGGCTTGGTGTCGACGGCGATGACGGTGACGGAGTCGCCCTTCACGTTGCGGGTGCGGTCGGCGATCGTGACGTCGGCGTCGGCGCGGGCAGCCTTGGTCCCGTCGACGGTGATCGACGACGTCTTCGTCGGTCCCAGCGTGGGCGACGCGTTCGCGTATCCGGGCCCGTTGGCGATGCACTGCACCAACTTCGACGCCTGGGCGGTGACGTCCATGCTGGAGACGAAGTTGCTGACGCCGACCTCTGCCGTCATCATCCACTGACTCGCCCCGGGCACTTCCTGGGCGACGCCCACGGCGCCGATCAGGTTCGGGTTCTGATCGTCGGAGAACACCGTCCAGTTGGGCGGCACCGAGCTGGCCGGGAACGAGAGCTTGCCTGCGGCGATCGAGTCGGTCCTCGGTATCTCACCGCCGGACACGTTCGGGGTGCAGTCGGTGGCGGTCTGCTGGCCCTTCGGTTGGCTGGTGGTGCTGCTGGTCGACGACGGCCCGGCGGCCGGCGACCTGCCGTGGCTGCCGCCGCGCATCACGACCAGGGTGGCCACCAGCGCGATGACGGCCAGGATGACGAGGCCACCGACGATCAGCCAGGGCAGCTTCGAGCCGGGGCCGCCGGGCGGTGGTCCGGGCGGGTACGGCCCCGGCGGGAACTGTTGTCCCGCTTGCGGATACGCCTGGGGCGGATACTGGTAGGGGCCGGTCGGCGGGTACGGTTGCGGGCCACCCTGGGGCTGGCCGCCCCAATAGGGTTGCTGTCCATACGGATTTCCGTAAGGCCCCTGGCCGTAGGGGCCGCCGGGAGGAGCCGTCATCGCTGCACCTCCCGCCTACTTCGCCGGCTTGACCTTGGCCATCGCCAAGACATCCAGGCGGCGGTCAAGTTCTTCTTCCGAGAGCTTCTCGCCGATCAAACCGCGGTCGATCACGGTCTGGCGAATCGTCTTGCGCTCCTTGAGGGCCTGCTTGGCCACCGCGGCGGCCTCCTCGTAGCCGATCGCCGAGTTCAACGGCGTCACGATCGACGGCGACGATTCGGCCAGCTCCCGAAGGTGATCGACGTTGGCGACCAGGCCGGTGATGCATCGGTCCGCGAACAGCCTCGACACGTTGGTCAGCAGCTTGAACGACTCGAGGATGTTGCGGGCCATCATCGGGATGTAGACGTTGAGCTCGAACGCGCCGGACAAGCCGCCGACGGCCACCGCGGCGTCATTGCCGATCACCTGGGCGGCCACCTGCGTAACCGCTTCCGGCAGAACGGGATTCACTTTGCCCGGCATGATCGAGCTGCCCGGCTGAAGGTCCGGCAGCTGGATCTCCGCCAGGCCGGTCAGTGGGCCCGATCCCATCCAGCGGATGTCGTTGGCGATCTTGGTCAGCGACACCGCGATGGTGCGCAGCGCGCCGGAGGCCTCGACCAGGCCGTCGCGCGCGGCCTGAGCTTCGAAAGAGTTGGCGGCCGTGCGCAGTTCGTTCAGGCCGGTGGAGGCGATCAACGTCTCGACCACCCGGGCGCCGAAGCCGTCGGGGGCGTTGAGGCCGGTGCCGACCGCGGTCCCGCCGATCGCCAGCTCGCCCAGCCGTGGCAGCGTGGCGCGCACCCGCTCGATTCCCGCCTCGATCTGGCGGGCGTAGCCGCTGAATTCCTGGCCGAGGGTCACCGGAACCGCATCCATCAGGTGGGTGCGGCCCGACTTGACCACCGTGTGCCACTCGCGGGCCTTGCTCTCCAGCGCTTCGTGCAACACCTCGAGTGCCGGGATCAGGTGACGCACCGCGGCCTCGGTCGCCGCGATGTGGGTGGCGGTCGGGAAGGTGTCGTTGGACGACTGCGACATGTTCACGTCGTCGTTGGGGTGCACCGTGACACCGTTGGCCGCGGCGATGCTCGCGATCACCTCGTTGGTGTTCATGTTGGAGCTGGTGCCCGAGCCGGTCTGGAAGACGTCGATGGGGAACTGGTCGTCGTGTTGGCCGTCGGCGATTTCGGCGGCCGCGGCGATGATGGCGTCCGCCTTCTCCGGTGCCAGCAATCCGAGGTCCTTGTTGACCTGCGCGCAGGCGCCCTTCAGCAGGCCCAGCGCGCGGATCTGGGTACGCTCCAGGCCCCGGCCCGAGATGGGAAAGTTCTCCACGGCGCGCTGGGTTTGCGCGCGCCACAACGCCTTTGCGGGTACCCGGACCTCGCCCATGGTGTCGTGTTCGATGCGGTATTCGGTATCGGTGGCGCTATCGGCCATAGGTAGCAGTCCTCGCTGGTTTCGGTCAGGGCAGGGGATACGCGGCAGTGCTGTCGCCGGTGAAGTCGATGGCGGAGTACTCGTTGAGCTTCGAGAGCCGGTGATAGGCCTCGATCATGCGGACAGTTCCCGACTTCGACCGCATCACGATCGACTGCGTGGTGCAGCCGCCGGGGTAGTACTGCACGCCGCTGAGCAGGTCGCCGTTGGTGACCCCGGTGGCGCAGAAGAAGACGTTCTCACCGGACACCAGGTCCTCGGTGGTCAGCACCCGATCGACGTCGTGGCCGGCGTCGATAGCCTTCTGGCGTTCCTCGTCGTCCTTGGGCGCCAGCTGCGCCTGGATGGCGCCACCCATGCAGCGGATCGCGGCGGCGGCGATGATGCCCTCGGGGGTGCCGCCGATCCCGGCCAGCATGTCGGTGCCCGACTGCGGCCGGCAGGCCGAGATGGCGCCGGCGACGTCGCCGTCGGTGATCAGCCGGATGCGGGCGCCGGTCAGCCGGACGTCCTCGATCAGCTGGGCGTGCCGGGGCCGGTCCAGGATGCACACGGTCATGTCGCGGACCGACAGCGCTTTCACCTTTGCGACGGCCTTGATGTTCTCGGCGATCGGGGCGGTGATGTCGAGCACGTTGGCGGCCTCGGGTCCTACGGCGATCTTGTTCATGTAGAACACCGCCGACGGGTCGAACATCGCGCCGCGGTCGGCGACCGCCAGGACCGAGATGGCGTTGGGCATGCCCTTGCTCATCAGCGTCGTGCCGTCGATCGGGTCCACCGCGAAGTCGCAGTCGGGGCCGTCGCCGTTGCCGACCTCCTCGCCGTTGTAGAGCATCGGCGCGTGGTCCTTCTCGCCTTCGCCGATGACCACCACGCCGCGCATCGACACCGTGTTGACCAGTTCGCGCATGGCGTCGACGGCCGCGCCGTCGCCGCCCTCTTTGTCGCCGCGGCCCACCCAGCGGCCGGCGGCCATGGCGCCGGCCTCGGTCACCCGGACCAGTTCCAGGGCCAGGTTGCGGTCCGGGGCTTCACCACGTGGCCGTCCAGATGGGCGGTTGCCCTCAACTGTCATGGTTGGAGATTGTCCCAGAAGCTGATCGGTCTGCTGGAACTGGGATACTCGGGGGATGACCGAAGAGCCGCCGCTGAATGCCAGCTCGGAGGCCCAGGTGGCCGGCGAGCCGGCCCCGGTGGCCGGACCGGCTGCCAGGCCGGCCAAACCGCGCTTGCTGCAGGACGGCCGCGACATGTTCTGGTCACTGATGCCGCTGGTCATCGGGTGCATCTTGCTGGCCGGCCTGGTGGGCATGTGCTCGTTCCAGCCCGGCAGCCACCAGGGCGCGGTCCCGTCCTACGACGCGCCGTCGGCGCTGCGGGCCGATGCCACGACGCTCGGCTTCCCCATTCGGCTGCCCAAGCTGCCCGCCGGCTGGCAGGCCAACTCCGGCAGCCGCGGCGGCATCCAGGGCGGCCGCACCGATCCTTCGACCGGTCAGCGGCTGAACGCGGCCACCTCGGTCGTGGGTTACATCAGCCCGACCGGGATGTATCTGAGCCTCACCCAGAGCAACGCCGACGAGGACAAGCTGGTGGGCTCGATCCATTCGTCGGCGTATCCGGCCGGAACGGTCGACGTCGCCGGGACCAACTGGGTGGTCTACAACGGCGCCGGCCAGAGCGGGGCGGACGCCGAGCCGGTGTGGACGACCCGGCTCACCGGCCCGACCGGGGCCACCCAAATCGCGATAACCGGTGCCGGCAACACCGATCAGTTCCGTACGCTGGCCTCGGCGACGCAATCGCAGCCGCCGTTACCCGCGCGCTGAAGGAAGGCCGAGCGTGACTGCACCCCAAGCGGATCTGTCCGGATGGTCGGTGGCGCCGTTCAGCGGAGGCGGCTACACCCATGACGTCTACCGCAAGGGCAGCGGCCCGGGGGTGGTGCTGATTCCCGAGATACCCGGGATCCATCCAGGTGTGCTGGCCTTGGGCAATCACCTGGTGGACAACGGCTTCACCGTCGCCATGCCGTCGCTGTTCGGTGAGCCGGGCAAACCCAAGACGGTCGGCTACATCGCCTCCTCGATCAGCCGGGCGTGTGTGGCAAAGGAATTCGCGGCCTTCGCGACGAACAAGCAGCGGCCGGTGTCGATGTTCCTGCGCGCGCTGGCCCGTGACCTCAACGCGTCGACGCCGGGCAAGGGTGTCGGCGTGATCGGCCAATGCTTCACCGGCGGCTTCGCGCTGGCCGTCGCGGTCGACGACGCCGTGCTGGCCCCGGTGCTTTCGCAGCCGTCGGTGCCGCTGCCGCTGGGGCGGGCGCGGCGCCGCGATCCCGGCCTGAGCGAATCCGAACTGGCCACCGTGGCCGATCGCTGCGCCAACGACGGCCTGTGCGCGATGGGTCTGCGGTTCAGCGAGGACAGCGCCGTGCCGCGCGAACGGTTCGCGGTGCTCAAGGAGCGGCTCGGTGACGCGTTCGAGGTCATCGAGATCGACTCAGGGCCGGGCAATGTGGGCGGTTTCGGCAAGCTGGCGCACTCCGTGTTGACCGACGAGGTCCGCGAAGTCGACGGCCAGCCGGCGTACGAGGCCCGCAAGCGGGTAGTCGAGTTCCTCACCCAGCGCCTTTGTTAGGAAAGCTCCATACGCATGACGACTACGACCAGTGACCGGGTGGTCGAAACCACCTTCGGCCCCGTCCGCGGCGCCGACGACGGCCGCGTCAGCTCGTGGAAGGGCGTCCGGTATGCCGCCCCGCCCGTCGGCGCGCTGCGCTTCCGGGCGCCGCAGCCTCCCGAGCGGTGGACCGAGGTCGCCGACGCCACCCGCTACGGGCCGGCCTGCCCGCAGCCGGTCTTCCCCAACATGCCGCTCGATCTGGGCGCGCCGCAGGGCGAAGACTGCCTGCGGCTGAACGTCTGGGCGTCGTCAGCCACGCAGCCGGGTGACGGTAAGCCCGTGATGGTGTGGCTTCACGGGGGCGCGTACGTCCTGGGATCGGGCAGCCAGGCGCTGTACGACGGGCGCCGGCTGGCCGGCGAGGGCGACGTCATCGTGGTCACCGTCAACTACCGGGTGGGAGCGCTCGGTTTCATGGACCTGTCGTCGTTTTCCACGGCGCGGCGGCGGTTCGACTCCAACGTCGGGCTGCGCGACGTGCTGGCGGCACTGAGCTGGGTGCGTGACAACATCGCCGCGTTCGGCGGCGATCCCCGCAACGTCACGCTGTTCGGCGAATCCGCCGGCGCGGGGATCGTGACGACCCTGCTCGCCAGCCCGTCGGCCGAGGGGCTGTTCGCCCGTGCGATCGCCCAGAGTTCACCGGCCACATCGGTATACGACCGGCGCAGGGCCGAGCGCGTCGCCGAGACCGTCCTCGACAGGCTTGACGTCGACGCGGACCGGTTGCCCGACGTGCCCACCGCGGTGCTGCTTGCCGCGTCCCAAGAGGTCTTCGACGAAGTGCCCGTGCGTAATCCCGGCCTCCTGGCGTTCGTCCCGATCATCGACGGCGAGTTGCTGGACGACTACCCGGTCAAGCGCGTGCAGGAGGGCCGCTCGCTTCCCGTCCCCTTGATCATCGGGACAAACAAGCACGAGGCGGCGCTCTTCCGGTTGATGCGGTCGCGGCTGATGCCGATCACGCCTCGCGCGATCACGTCGATGTTCGACCAGATCGCCGCCGAACAGCCCGACCTGCAATTGCCGACCGACGAGCAGATCGGATCGACGTATTCGCGGTTGCGGCGCAGGGCAAGGAGTTTGAGCATCGCAACGGACGTCGGGTTCCGGATGCCCTCGGTCTGGCTGGCCGAGGGGCACAGCAGGGTGGCACCGGTGTACCTGTACCGGTTCGATTATGCGACCCCACTACTGAAGCTGCTGTTGGTCAATGCCGCCCACGCCACCGAATTGCCTTACGTCTGGGGCAATCTCGGGGCGCCGAAGGATCCCACGCTGAAACTGGGCGGCAGCAAAACCGCCAAGGCGGTCTCCAAGAGAATGCGCACCCGGTGGATCAACTTCGCTGCGCAGTCGAAGCCGACGGGCCCGGCCGGCGAGCCGGACTGGAGGCCCTACCGGGAGGTCGATCGCGCCTGCCTGATCATCGACAAGCGCGATACCGCAGCGCACGATGTCGATGCGAGCATCCGCGCGGCCTGGGGCAGCGAGATGGTGGGTTTCCGGTAGCCTTATCCAGGCCGCTGCTACAGCGGCTCCGAGAGCATGAACCGGTGTCCGTCGGGCGATCGCAGACCCATCTCGCGCCGGCCCCAGGGTTCGATCGTCGGGGGCTTGAGGATGTCGGTTCCTTCAGCGAGAGCGCGCCTGTAGTACTCGTCGATGCCGGCTACGGTCAAATACGCGATGTAGCTGTGGTCCCCGAGGTCCGACGCCGGCAACGACTCCGGACAACGGCCGAGCCTGAACGTCACCGACCCGGCCGAGCAGAATGCCCAATTGCCCGGGTCGGGCTCCGTTACCGTGCAATTCAGTACCCGAGTGAACCACTCCGCCGCACGGTCAAGGTCATGCACCGCTAGGACGGGATCGGCGCCGAGGAGCGTCATGTGTCCAGTCTGTCGCATTGGTATGGCCGGTGATACCGCAATGGGGAATCGCGCTGCTATACCGCCGACTTAGCCTGCTGTGCTTCGCATTTCATCCGATGGAACATGTCGACGTAATAGGACAGGCATTCCGCCATCGCCTGCTCGGTGGTGAATGGGGGCTCATAGCCGAGGTCGCGGCGCGCCTTGGCGATCGAGAAGTAGTTGTCCAGATAGAGGCGCTCGACGGCCAGCGGCTCGAGCAGCGGCGCCGGTATGCCGAAGCGGAAATGCAGCCGCTGCCAACCGGTCATCGCCGCGCGGACGATGGGGCCGTTGACCCGTATCCGGGGCCAGTTCACGCCGCAGGCCTCGACCACCGGTCGCGCGAACTCGAACATGTTGATCGGTTCGTCGTCGTTGATGAAGTACGCCTGACCCGGTGCGGTGCCCCCTGGAACCAGGTGCTGGGCGGCCAGGATGAAACCGTGAATCAGGTTGTGCACGTAAGAGTTATCCAGTCGGGCCGACTTGCGGCCGATCAGCACCTTGACGTGTCCGGCGATCACGCTTTCGAACAGCTTGCGGAACATCGTCTGATCGCCGCGGCCCCAGATCCCGCTGGGCCGAATCGCGCAGGTCAGCATGTCGCCAATGCCGTTCTGCGACAGCACGAACCGCTCGGCGACGACCTTCGTCTCGGTGTATAGGTCGTTGAACCGATTGGTGTAGGGGAGCGTCTCGTCGCCGCCAGGGATGTTCTGGCCGCCCATCACGACGCTGTTGGACGAGGTGTAGACGAATCGCTTCACCCCCGCCGCCTGCCCGGCGTGCACCAGGTTCTCGGTACCGCCGACATTGACCCCGAAGCTGCGCTGCCGGTATGCGTCGGTCACCGACGCGCCACCCATCAAATCGATGATCGCCGCGGTGTGGATGATGGTGTCGATCCCGTCCACCGCATGGGCGCAGATCGCTGTGTCGGTGATGTCGCCCTCGAGCACCTCCAGTTGCGGGTGCTGCGCAAGCGGCGACGGCGCGCGGTCGAACGAGCGCACGTGGTGGCCGCGGTCCAGCAGGGTGGTGACCAGGTTGGCGCCGACGAATCCGGAGCCGCCGGTGACGAGGACGCGGCCGAGTTCGGTGGTCAGTGATGCATCAGCCATGGGCCGCAGCATAACTGAAACGTGTTCCAATTTCGAAAATGATCATGGTTTGTGTTTCGCAAAATGGCCGAGATCAGGCGTCGTCCGCCTGGCCGGCCGCAAGCGCATCCTCGATCCGCTTACGGGCGCCAGCTAAGTGCTCCTCGCACCGTTTTGCGAGTTCCTCACCCCTTTCCCACAGTTTCAGCGACGCGTCGAGGTCCAGGCCTCCCTGCTCCAGCAGGCGGACAACTTCGATCAGTTCATCCCGGCACGCTTCATAGCCGAGCTTACTAATAGGCGTAATTGACTGCTCGTCTTCACCGGCCATCGGTCCGCCCTTCGCTCACCGCGGCGATCGCGCCGTCGGCCACCCGCACCCGTAACCGGTTGCCGGCGGGCGCGTCGGCAACCGACCGCAGCACCACCGGGGGCCCGGAGTCCGGCACGGCCTGTACCACGGCATAGCCGCGGGCCAGCGTGGCCGCCGGGCCCAGCGTCGCCAGTCGCGCGCTCAGATGGCCGATGCGCTCCGTCTCCGCGGCGGCCAGACGGGTGACGTCGCGGCGAATCGCCGCCCGGGCGCGATGAATCTCGTCGGCGCGCGCCGTCAGGGCCGTCAGCGGTTCGGCGAGCACCGGCCGGCTGCGGACCTGGGCCAGCGCGCGTTGTTCGCGAGCGACCCAGTTGCGCAGCGCCTGCGCGCTTCGCCGGCGCAGATCATCGATCAGGCGCTGCTCGGCAGCGGTGTCGGGCACGACCTTCTTGGCCGCGTCGGTGGGGGTGGCGGCGCGCAGGTCGGCAACCAGGTCGCACAGCGGATTGTCGGGTTCGTGACCGACCGCGCTGATGACCGGGGTTCGGCACGCGGCGATGGCGCGGCACAGCGTCTCGTCGGAGAACGGCAACAGGTCCTCGACGCTACCGCCGCCGCGGGCCACCACGATGACGTCGACCTCGACGTGGCGGTCGAGTTCGTATAGTGCCTCGACGATCTGCGCCACCGCGTTGGGTCCCTGGACCGCGGTGTTGCGTACGGCGAAACGCGCCCCGGGCCAGCGGCCGGTGGCCACCGTCGTCACGTCGCGTTCGGCTGCGCTGGCCCGGCCGGTGATCAGGCCGATCATGTTGGGCAGAAAGGGGATTGGCCGCTTGAGCCGGGGGTCGAATAGCCCTTCGGCGTCCAGCAGCCGGCGCAGCCGATCGATCCGTGCCAGCAGCTCGCCCACGCCGACGGCGCGAATCTCGCTGAGCCGCAACGAGAAAGTGCCCCGACCGGTGTAGAACGACGGCTTGCCGCAAACCACCACCTGCGTGCCCTCGGTCAGTTTCACCGGCGCGTTGGCCACCAGGTCGCGTGAACAGGTCACTGTCAGCGACATGTCGGCGGCCGGGTCGCGCAACACCATGAACACCGTCTTGGAGTCGGCCCGCGCGCTGATCTGGGCCAGCTGGCCCTCAACCCACACCGTGCCGAGCTTGTCGATCCAGCCGGCGACCCGAATTGCCACCGCGCGCACCGGAAATGGGTTCTCGGCGGAGTTCGGTTCGGATTGTGCGGCCGGGGTCACTTCGCGTTCGCGCGGGTGATCCTGTTGGCGAGCAGCGTCTCAAAAGGCGCGCGGGCCTTGGTGGCCTGCTCGTATGTCAGCAGGGCTTCGAGTTCGCCGACGCTCAGCGATTGCAGACGGGCGCGCAGCTGCGCCAGCGTCAGCGCCGCGTAGTCCAGCTCGGTCACCACCGACGGTTGCGGAACCGCCGGCGCGTCCGGGGATTTCCTGCCCTGCTTCAAGGGGGCGGCATCGGACGCGGCGTCGGCGAGCGAGTACAGGGCGAACCGGCCCTCGGTTCGGCGATCGCCCTCGCCGACACCGTCCTCGGCCGGGCCGGGCGCTTCGACCTCTTCGGGCAGGTCCTCGTCGAAGGTTGCCCATTCCGGCTGCTCATCCTTTGGCGGAAAGATGTTCTCCAGGGTGCTGTCACCCTTGATCGCCAGTTCGGCGAGGTTCTGCTGAAATCGCATTACAAGGTGCGCCGCCTGACTGGCTAATGTCATGGGGTACATCAGGATGGTTTTCGGCAGCTTCATGGTCTCCTCGACGGCGACTGTCGCCGCGCCGACCAGTAGCCGAACTCCATACGGTGCAGTAGCCATGGGTCCAAGATTGCCTTAAGCGACGGCTAAGTCCAAGCCGGCCGGCGCGAGCTGGCAAGCCCGTGTCCGCAGAACGTACCCTGGGTGTCATGCCGCCGACTGTCGACATGGGAATTCCCGGCGCGTCCAGCTCGGTAGCCAGCGATCCAGCCCGCAAGCGAGTGCTTCTGGCCGAGCCGCGTGGTTACTGCGCGGGCGTGGATAGAGCCGTCGAGACGGTCGAACGCGCGCTGGAAAAGCACGGCGCGCCGGTGTACGTGCGTCACGAGATCGTGCACAACCGGCACGTGGTCACCACCCTGGAAAAGGCCGGTGCGGTGTTCGTCGAGGAGACCGACGAGGTCCCCGAGGGTTCCATCGTCGTGTTCTCCGCGCACGGGGTCGCGCCCACCGTGCACGCCGCGGCAGCCGCACGCAACTTGCACACAATCGACGCCACCTGCCCGCTGGTGACCAAGGTGCACAACGAGGCCAGGCGCTTCGCCCGCAACGACTACGACATCCTGCTCATCGGCCACGAGGGCCACGAGGAGGTCATCGGGACCGCCGGCGAGGCGCCCGACCACGTGCAGCTGGTCGACGGGGTCGCCGCCGTGGACAACGTGACGGTCCGGGACGAGAACAAGCTGGTCTGGCTGTCGCAGACCACGCTGTCGGTCGACGAGACCATGGAGATCGTCGACCGGCTGCGCCAGCGCTTCCCGAAGCTGCAGGATCCGCCCAGCGACGACATCTGTTACGCGACGCAGAACCGGCAGGTCGCCGTCAAGGCGATGGCTCCCGAGTGCCAGCTGGTGATCGTCGTCGGTTCGCGGAACTCCTCGAACTCGGTGCGGCTGGTCGAGGTGGCGCTGGGCGGCGGGGCCGCGGCCGCCCACCTGGTCGACTGGGCCGATGATATCCAGCCGGCATGGCTGGAAGGGGTGACCACCGTGGGCGTGACCTCCGGCGCGTCCGTCCCCGAGGTATTGGTGCGCGGCGTGTTGGAGCGGCTCGCCGATTACGGCTACGACGTGGTGCAACCGGTCACCACGGCACAAGAAACCCTGGTGTTTGCGCTGCCGCGCGAGATCCGGTCACTGCTCTGACCCGTCGGGCGCCGGGCGGCGCTCAGCCGTCGTATTCCCAGGATTCCGTGGGCGGTCGCCGCGGCCGGCCATAGGTCCGTGAACGGTTCCGCCGCTCGGCCGCGGGCTGGTCGGGTGCGCCGCCCCCTCGATAGCGGACCTGCGAGATGGGGTGATGCGTCCCGTTGTTGCCGTTCGGGGCGGGGCGGCGGCGCCTCGGCTCGGAGGCGGCGCCATAGCGGTCGTAAGTGTCGTAGCCGCCGAACAGCTCCGGGGCCCCGGGTGGGTCGTACTGGTCGTACCCGTCGAAACGGCTGCTCCGCGGCTCGGGTCGCTCGTAGGGGCTGCGGCGGCTGCGCGGCTCCCGACGGCCTTCCCGGGGCGACTGGGCGCGCGCGTCCGGATCGGCATCTGGCCTCGGGCGGCGCCGTGACCGGCGGGGCGGTTCCGCGGCGTCGTAGTCCCGGGCCGTCGTCGAGCCTCTCCGGGACGAGCGCCGCTCGCCCGGCTCGCCCGCGTCGTCCAGCGCTTCCCGGGTACGGCGGGAACCGGTACGGGCGGAGCGGGTGGCGGTTCGATCGCTGCGCGCCGTCCGGCGGGCCCGCGACGCGGAACTGGCCCCGCGGGTGCGCCGCGCCTTGGCCGGAGTTGCCTCGTCGGCAGCGTCCCCGTCGGATTCCGGGCGCACGATCGCGCGCAGTTTGGCGACAATGCCGCCGACGACGGACTTGCCATCGGCGGACTCCGCGTCGTCGGAGCTCTTCGGCGTCGCGGTCATCCCATGCGACATCCCGAAGTACCACCTGGCGAACCCGATCAGCAGCACCACGCCGGCGGTTCCCAGCATCAGCGGGAATCGCTCGATGAGTGGATAGCCGCAGTTGATCAACAAGTCTTTGAGGTGGCCAACCTTGGCGTCGTGGAACAACCAGTAGGCGCCGGGTACCGCGAAGAAAAGTATCAGCGGAGGCTGGATCATCGCGGTGAACAGTCCGTCCTGGCGCACTGCCAGCACCGCCGCCACGCAGCCGGCTATATAGAAGCCGGCGAAGACATGGGTCAGCTCCTTCTGGCCGGCGTCAATTCCGTAACCGATGGCGGTAGCGGTGACGGCGAGAAGCAGGGCGGCGTACCACGGCACACCTGGGATATCTGGGTGGATCGAGCGGTGGGAGGCCTCCACCGTCGATTTTGCCCGCTGTCCTGACACATGTAGACCGTACCGGGAAAGGGGCGAAAGCCCCGTAAATACCTCGTAGGGATCCCGGGCGTGCCATGCCGATCGCGCACGAATGGTCCACAGCAGCCGGCGCCGCCGGCGACCCCTAGACTTGGGTCCCTGTGAGCCTGAGCCTGGGAATCGTGGGTCTGCCCAACGTCGGTAAGTCGACTCTGTTCAACGCGCTGACCCGCAACGACGTACTGGCGGCCAACTATCCGTTCGCGACGATCGAACCGAACGAGGGTGTCGTTCCGCTGCCCGATCCGCGCCTGGACAAGCTCGCCGAGTTGTTCGCATCCCAGCGCATCGTGCCGGCGCCGGTGACCTTCGTCGACATCGCCGGCCTGGTGAAGGGCGCGTCCGAGGGGGCGGGGCTCGGCAACAAGTTCCTGGCCCACATCCGCGAATGCGACGCCATCTGCCAGGTGGTCCGGGTGTTCTCCGATGACGATGTGACCCATGTGGCCGGTGAGGTGGATCCCCGATCGGACATCGAGGTGGTCGAGACGGAGTTGATCCTGGCCGACCTGCAGACCCTGGAGCGCGCTCTGCCGCGGCTGGAGAAGGAAGCCCGCACCAACAAGGACCGCAGGCCGGTATACGACGTCGCGGCCGCGGCCCAGGAGACGCTCAACGGCGGGAAGACGCTGTTCGGCGCCGGGGTGGATGCGTCCTTGCTGCGGGAGCTGAACCTGTTGACCACCAAGCCGTTTCTCTACGTCTTCAACGCCGATGAGGCCGTTCTGACCGACGCGGCGCGGATCGCCGAGCTGCGTCAGCTGGTCGCCCCCGCCGACGCGGTGTTCCTGGACGCGGCCATCGAAGCGGAGCTGAACGAACTCGACGACGAGTCGGCCGCCGAACTGCTGGAGTCGATCGGGCAAAGCGAACGCGGACTCGACGCGCTGGCCCGCGCGGGTTTCCACACCCTCAAGCTGCAGACATTTCTGACGGCCGGCCCAAAAGAGGCGCGCGCGTGGGTGATTCACCAAGGCGACACCGCGCCGAAGGCCGCCGGGGTGATCCACACCGATTTCGAGAAGGGCTTCATCAAGGCCGAGGTCGTGTCCTATGACGACCTGATCGCCGCCGGTTCAATGGCCGCGGCCAAGGCGGCCGGCAAGGTCAGGATGGAAGGCAAGGACTACGTGATGGCCGACGGCGACGTGGTGGAGTTCCGCTTCAACGTCTAACTCGAAGCACTGACGACGGGGTGGCACTACGCCTTCACCGCGAGCGAGGAACCGCGGAATTCATTGCGACGCGGGGAGACAGCTTGATCGCCGTACTCTCTTCAGGAGCGGCCCGATTACGTGAGCTAGGTATGAAGATAAGAATATGAACGCGTCGTTGCAGTCTTTGTTGGCTCCTGAGCGCCTCACCGAAGTAGTCGATGTGGGAGCGAACATGATTGATGGTGAGCCGCCCTACATGCCACTGCTTGCTGCGGGGCTATGCCGTGTCACGGGCTTTGAGCCTCAGGAAGACGCGCTCCACAAGCTGGTGGCGAGGAACAGCCCCACTGAGCGTTACCTGCCGTACGCGGTGGGTGATGGCGAGGCGCGGACACTCAAGATTTGTCGGGGCAAGGGATTGACGAGTCTGCTTGAGCCGGATCCATCGAGATTGAGTCTTTTCGGGGTTCTCGAGCCGCTCGGACAAGTGCTCGAACGCGTTCCCGTTCAAACCTGCAGGCTCGACGACGTTTTCGAGATACAACACCTCGACTTCCTGAAGATCGATATTCAAGGCGGTGAGCTGGCAGCTTTCCGAGGGGGCAGGGTGAAGCTGGCTGAGGCTGTGGTGATCCAGACCGAGATCTCGTTCGTCACGTTGTATGAGGACCAGCCAGGGCTGGGAGATATTGACTTGGAGCTTCGCGGGCAAGGGTTCATTCCGCACGGCTTCGTCGATATGAAACCCTGGCGAATCTCGTCTGCCTTGGCCAATGAGATCCCTTGGGAAGGATCAAACCAATTGTTGGAGGCCGACATTGTCTACGTGCGCGACTTTGCCAGCGCGGAATCGATGACCGACGAGCAGCTCAAGCACCTGGCGCTGATATCGCATTACTGCTATGGATCAGTCGACCTGACGTTGCGCTGTGTGATGCTCTTGGAGCAGCGGCAGGCGCTCGCGCCGGAGGCCCAGCAACATTACCTGCGACTCTTGAACGAGGCCCGTTCCCCATGACTCACTGCATCTCGCGAACAGCTGTCGCCACGACCGACGCGCAATACGAACTTACATTTGCGCTGTTATATCCATGCCAACCTATGGGGGCTTAGGGTTCCGGCTAGTGGGCCGCACACGAATAAGCCGTCACCACGTGTGGAGTAGGCCGACGGCAAGTGGTGGAGTTCCGCTTCAACGTCTAGCGGTCGAGTCGGCGCTCGACCATGCTTGATCGATGGCGACTGTCAAACAAGCGGGGCCGTGGGGCCGGTGGTGGACGGGTGTGCTGGTGGGTGGTGGATTGGCGTTGTCCGCGTTAGGGCTGGCGGGCGGCCTCGCTCAGGCCGCGCCGACCTCGCATTGGTGCCCGGGCAATCCGTGGGACCCGAGCTGGGGCAAGGTCTACAACTGGGACTGGAATCACTGCCACGACTGGCAAGGTCCGGCGGGACAGAGTTACCCGGCGGGTGCCGGACCCTGGGGGCCGCCGCCCGCGTGGGCGCCTCCGCCGCCACCCCAGCCGGCATGGGCGCCGGGGGCTCAGCTGATGTGGAATCCAACGGGCGCGGGCAATTGGGGGTTCTGGAACAACGGAATCTGGACCCCGGCCTGAGGGAACGCGCTGTAGTTCGCCTTTGAGGCGGCCATCTTGTCGGCGGGGTTCCTTAATATGCCCTCGTCGCACCAGCTTGCACTGCCACGGCTGCCAGGAGGGCTCCATGAAGTTCGTTTCCACCCGCATCATCACCGCCGACGTTAAGCGGCTTGTCGATTTCTACGAGACGGTCACCGAGGCCCCCGCGGTATGGGGCAACGAGCTTTTCGCCGAAATTCCGACGCCGGTTGGCACGCTGGCCATCGGCAGCGACAAGACCGTGCCGCTGTTTGCGGCCGGATCGGCCGAGCCGGCCGCCAACCGCAGTGCGATCGTGGAGTTCATGGTCGACGACGTCGACGCGGAATATGAGCGGCTGCATGAGCGCGTCGGGGAGGTCGTGACAACGCCGACCACGATGCCGTGGGGTAATCGCGCGTTGCTGCTGCGGGATCCCGATGGGAATCTGGTCAACCTGTTCACTCCGGTGACGGACGAGGCCCGCGCCAAGTTCGGAATGTAACTGTCGCACAAGGGGTTTGGCGGGACACGTACCGAGAGAGCTGCAAGGGGCACGGCGTAGCCGCCGGTGGCAATGAAGACTGAACGTTTGAGTAGCCTAGGCAGGTGTCAGCCGGCTTACCACGCGCGCATTCTGCTCAGCTCCTCTGCGGCGTCCTGGCCGGGCCGCTCTTCGTCACTGCTTTCACCGTGATTGGAGCCGCGCGTCGCGGCTACGATTGGCGGCGCTACCCGGTCAGTTCGCTTGCGGTCGGTCGTCAAGGTTGGTACCAGCGCATCAATTTCATCCTTGCTGGAGTTCTATATTCATGTGCGGCTGCGGGTCTCGCACACTGCGATCGGCGGCGCATCGGACCCCGTCCCGTTCCGGCGCTCGTCGCAGGAGCGGGCATTGGGCTGATTGGGTCGGGCGTCTTCGTCACCGATTACGTTGGTGACCTTCTCGGCGAGCGTCCCGACGTGAAGAACCGGGGTGCCGCTCCGGCCCGGCCCACTCGTGCGGGGCAAATCCACGACCTCTGCGGGATCCCGGTCTTTGCGGGCATACCCGTCGCTGGCCTGGCCAGCGCGGCTACCGCGGTGCGCAGCGGCGATTACCGGTGGGCGTGCTACTCGGCAGGATCGAGCACGGTGATGGCGGGCAGCCTGCTGCTCTTGGGCGCCGCGATCAGGGGCCGATCCCGCCTCGACGGCAAAAGCGGGCTGTTCCAGCGCATCTCGATCGCAACCGGGCTCGGATGGCTGAGCTCCTTATCGCTTCGCGGCCTCTGTCAATGACGAACCCTCGCCGGACGCCACCCGATACGGCGGCGGGCCACTGGACTGGCACGCTGCTGTCTGTGAAATCGCGGGTTACCCAGTACGAATTGGTTGATGACCCGCGCGGACGCGTCGGCGCCTCAGGGCGCGCGGGCACTTGTACTCGGCCGTCGCGGCGTAAACTCTCGTCGTGGTCGCTGAGGACTGCCCTGACACGCCTGAGGAGCCCGAACGCCCGGCCGAGACGCTCGACGAGCGCGAGAAGGGGATCGTGGATCGCGAGGCCGAAGTCGGGAGGCGCGAGTGGATGGCCGGCAGACGAGATCGTCTTGCCGACCAGCGGGATCAAATCGCCGACGAGCGCGAGCGAGTAGCGGACGAACGGGAGCGCCGCGCGGACGAACGCGAGGGCACGTCCGAACAGCGTGAGCGCGACCGGCTCCGGCGCGTGGACGAACAAACGAGGCGCAGGAATGACACGGCCCGGCGAGAGCAGGCCGACATCGACCGTGAAATTGCGGACACCAAACGCGGGCCCGACTACCCCGACTGACCTGCCGCACCGTTTGCTGACAGCGGTATCTACAGCGGGGCCGGGTTTGCTGAAATGCGGCGAAGGCCATTGTGCGGTTTGCGAATGACGTGCGCCACAAATTTTGGCGATTAATAACCGCTATTGCTAGCGTCCCCGGCCATGGTAGTACTTGCAACATTGATGTCATTGATCAATCAGGTATCCGGAACGCCCTATATTGCGGGTGGGGATTCTCCCTCCGGGACGGATTGCTCAGGACTCGTTTCCTGGGTTGCCAACGCGGCATCCGACAGGCCCGTCTTCGGAAACCGGTTCAACACCGGGAACGAAGAAGCGGCTTTGTTGGCGCGCGGCTTTCAATACGGAACCGCCCCCAACGCCCTCGTGATCGGGTGGAACGGCGGCCACACAGCCGCGACCCTGCCGGACGGGACCCCGGTGTCCAGCGGTGAGCACGGCGGAGTGCACATCGGTGGCGCTGGCGCCTACCAGGCCGGGTTCACGCACCACATGTTCCTGCCCGTGCCGCCGGAGGGCGAAGGTGCCCTTCCCCCGCCGCCCGACGCGCCGCCGCCACCGCCGGAGGCTTCGCCCGTCCTGGTCGACGCTACGGCTCCCGCGCCGCCCGCGCCCCCGGCCCCGCCGGCGCCCGAAATGCCGCCGGCCGGCGACCCGGGAATTGCGAATCCTTAACGAAATCAATTCGCGAAAGTCTCGATCTTTCGCGGCACTATTTGACGCATATAGGACACGCGAGCAGAACAGGAGCTAGTGCGAAGTGAAATAGCTCGGTCTGCGCTCGGTTTGTGAGGCAGGCCACTTGCGCGGAGAGTAAGCGGTCCGTGATTCGCACAGAATCAATGCGAGAGTGCGCCCCGGGTGTTTAATCGAAACGCCCGGGGCGCACTTTGCTGGAGGCTGGCCCGCCTGCGGGCGGATATGCTGGCGCTGCTCGCCGCGGTCGGGCGAGGCGCAGTATCCAGGAGCGAGCAAGGCGGGGACCGCAATGATCTTCATCGTCGTGAAGTTCGAGACGAAGCCCGAATGGACGGATCGCTGGCCAGAACTCGTCGCATCCTTCACGGCCGCCACTCGTGCCGAGGAAGGCAACCTTTGGTTCGAGTGGTCGCGCAGCCTGGACAACCCGGCGGAGTACGTCTTGGTGGAGGCCTTCCGTGACGGTGAGGCGGGCGGTGTCCACGTCAACAGCGACCACTTCCAGCGGGCGATGCAAGAACTCCCGCAGGCACTGACGTCCACCCCGAAAATCATCAACCAGACCATCGAGGCGATGGGATGGTCCGAACTGGGTGAGATGTCGGTCGACTAGCCGGCTCCGCTTACCGCGACGGCGATTTCGTCGCCCAGCTGATAGCCCGGCGCCAGCGGAAGCGTGTCGCCGCTCCAGAACTTGCCCGGGTCAAACCAATTGGTGTCCTTGTCCGTGTTCAGCAATCCCATTTCCTCGTAGGTGATCGCCACGGTCTCCGCGCAATAGGCCGTGGCGAGGCTCATCTTGCGCTCTTCCCGACGGCGCCGGGTCTGCTCGCGAACTTTGGTGTCCACCACGGGGATTCCACGCACCCAGTCATTGATGGTCGGGAGCCGGCCGCGGAACCAGCGACCGGTCAGCCGCGCGGTGGTGGGAAACGCGGTGCCGTCCATCCGGGCGATCACCCGCAGGAGCTTGTTCTCCTGCTCGCGGGTGGGGTGGGGTGTCAGCTGACGTAGCCAACACCGCTGGTCGTAACGCTGCGTCCACTGCAAGACCGCCTGGTGCAGGTCATTGAGCTGCACGCCGCGGTGGTTGGTTCCGGTCCACAAGTCTTCGAGCTTGTCGCCCAGTTCGGCATGCCAGATCAATGGCGGCAGGTCGTCGATGGCCACCGTCATGCCGACGTGATTCACCGGCGCGTTCGTCAACGTCTGAATCGCGCGGTCGGGCCGGGAACGGCCGCGAAACAGCCAGAGATCGCCCGTGCGAGTTTCGTTCAGCGCTTGATCGAGGGTGAGCATTATGAGGAGAGTACTTCGCGTCTGTCGTGTACCCGTCCAGCCCTTGGGCTTCGGAGCTGCAAGAGCACACAAGTTAATCGCAGCGCGAATACCCTGGGGTCATGCGCAATGTGTGGAAATGGCTTGGGCTGGCCGGCGTCGCCGGTGTCGTCGCTGGAGGCGCGCTGGTGGTTCGCGACCAACGCAAACGACGCGCCTACACGGCCGACGAGGTCCGGTCCCGCCTGCACCAGCGGCTGGCCGAATACGACGGCGAGGGCTTTCAGTCCGAATCGGGATCGGCCGGGGCCTCGACGGCGAACAAGCGATAGTCGCCCGAAAATCCCTTCAGCTCGACGTCACGGCCCTCGTCGAAGCGGATGTCGTCACAGTCGGAAAGGGCATCTCGCACCGGCTGACTCACCAAGATCTGGCCACCGACGGCCTGCGCTGCCACCCGTGCCGCCATCGCCACGTTGCGGCCGAACAGATCTTCGCCGCGCCGCACCGAGCGGCCCATGTGGATGCCGATCCGAACGCGAATTTCCTCGTGCCGCTTGCGCTTTGCGTCCCTGCGTAGCGCGCGCTGCAGGTCGATGCCGCACCGCACCGCTTGGTCGGCGCGGGCGAAGGCGACCATGAAACCATCGCCCTGGCTCTTCACCACGTGACCGGACCGCCGCTGCACGAGGTCGGACACCAGCTTGTCGTGTGCTGCAATGAGCTTCACGAAGGCCCGGTCACCGATGCGCTCGTTGAGCGCGGTGGATTCCTCGATGTCGGAGAACAGGATGACCACCCGGCCGTCCGGCGTGACGCGCGCCAGGTCGGGACGCTCCACCTCCGCCCAGTCGGCAAGGTCTTCGATGGAACTGCGTATGGCGCCACCGAAACCTTCTTTGCGCACCAGGTTTGCGGTTTGCCACACGGTCTTGACGGCCTCGCGCCCGCCCGACAGCAACCAATTGCGGGTGTCGGCGCGGTGCCGCAACTCGTCGATTTCCTGACGGCTGCGGACCAGTAGCCGCGCCAGCACGGCGAGCGCGATGGCCTCGATCGCGGCTACGCCGGCCAGGACGTAGACCGTGATATGCAGCGCGTCACCCACGCAAGCATCCTGCCAAAGGTCGCCATGGCTTGAGGTTGTCGGGTCTGTGTGCGGTGTCTAGTGTTAGGTCCGACCGCCGCGGGTAGTGAGTCTGGAAGAGCCGATGACTTTCGGAGGTGCGGGCTTGGCTGACGGCGGGGACAACTCTTCGAACAAGCTGGTGATTTTCGGCATCACCGGGGACCTGGCGCGCAAGATGACGTACCGGGCCTTGTACCGGCTCGAGGCGCGCGGCATGTTGGACATCCCGATCGTCGGCGTGGCCAGCGACGACATCCCCCTCGAGAAGCTGGTCGAGCGCGCCCGCGACGCCATCAAGGCGTCGGGTGAGAAGTTCGACGACGCGGTGTTCGACCGGCTCGCGGGCCGGCTGTCCTATCTGCACGGCGACGTCACCGACGACAAGCTCTACGGCCAGCTCGCCGAGAAGATCGGCAAGGACTGCCGGCCCCTGTACTACCTGGAAATGCCGCCGTCCCTGTTCGCGCCGATCGTGGAGAACCTCGCCAAGGCCGACCTGTTGGAGTGCGCACGCGTCGCGGTGGAGAAGCCGTTCGGCCACGACCTGGCCTCCGCGCGCGACCTGAACGCCCGGTTGCGTGCGGTGCTCGACGAGGACCAGATCCTGCGGGTGGATCACTTCCTGGGCAAGCAACCCGTCGAAGAGCTGCAATACCTGCGCTTCGCCAACAACGGCCTGGCCAAGCTCTGGGACCGGGACAGCATTTCCGAAATTCACATCACCATGGCCGAGGATTTCGGCATCGAGGACCGCGGCAAGTTCTACGACGCGGTCGGCGCCCTGCGCGACGTCGTGCAGAATCATCTGCTCCAAGTGCTCGCGCTGGTCGCGATGGAGCCCCCGGTCGGTCCCAGCGCCGACGACCTGAACGACAAGAAGGCCGAGGTGTTCCGCGCGATGCCGGCGCTGGATCCCGAGCGTTGCGTCCGTGGCCAGTACCGCGGCTACACCGACGTGGACGGGGTGGCCAAGGATTCCCAAACCGAGACCTATATCGCGCTGCGGACCGAGGTCGACAACTGGCGCTGGGCGGGCGTGCCGATCTTCTTGCGCGCAGGAAAAGCGTTGCCGGAGAAGGTCACCGAGGTGCGGATGTTCCTCCACCACGTTCCCGGATTTTCGTTCCTGCCCAACCGTCGGCCGCCCGCGCCCAACCAGATCGTGCTGCGCATCGATCCCGATCCGGGGATGCGGCTGCAGTTGTCCGCCCAAGTCGGCGACGAATGGCACGACGTACACATGGACTCGTCGTTCGCCGAGGATCTCGGGGAAGCCGTGCGTCCCTACGAACGGCTCCTTTACGCCGCGCTCACCGGGGACCGCCAGTTGTTCGCCCGGGAAGACGCGATCGAGGAGACATGGCGGATCGTGCAGCCCGTGCTGGACAAGCCGGGCCGGATCCATCACTACGACCAGGGCTCCTGGGGACCCGAGGCCGCGCAGTCGCTGCTGCACGGTCACCGCAGCTGGCACGAGCCGTGGCTGCCAAAGCAGACGTCACAGTAAGGAGAACAGGAAGAGATGCAGCTCGGGATGATCGGCCTCGGCCGGATGGGCGCGAACATCGTCCGCCGCGTCGCCAAGGACGGACACGAATGCGTGGTCTACGACCACAACCCCGACGCGGTCAAGGCGATGGCGGGGGAGGAGCGGACCACCGGGACGTCGTCCCTGCAGGAGCTCGCAGAAAAGCTAAACGCTCCGCGGGTCGTCTGGGTGATGGTGCCGGCTGGAACCATCACGACGGGCGTCATCGAGGAGCTTGCCGAGACACTGGACTCCGGCGACATCGTCATCGACGGCGGCAACTCGTACTACCGCGACGACATCAGACACGCAAAGACGCTGTCGGAGAAGGGCATTCACCTACTCGACTGCGGCACCAGCGGCGGCGTGTGGGGCCGGGAACGCGGCTACTGCCTGATGATCGGCGGCGACGACGAAGCTTTCCTGCACGCCGAACCGATCTTCGCCAGCGTCGCGCCCGGCGTCGACGCGGCGCCGCGCACTCCCGGCCGCGACGGCGAGGTCGCGCGGTCGGAAAAGGGTTACCTGCACTGCGGGCCGTCCGGCGCCGGGCACTTCGTCAAGATGGTGCACAACGGCATCGAGTACGGGATGATGGCCTCGCTCGCCGAGGGGCTGAACATCCTGCGCGGTGCCGACATCGGCAAGCAGGTGCAAGAGGGCGACGCCGAAACGGCGCCGCTGTCGAATCCGGAGTTCTACCAATACGACTTCGACATCCCCGAGGTCGCCGAGGTTTGGCGCCGCGGCAGCGTCATCGGCTCCTGGCTGTTGGACCTGACCGCGATCGCGCTGCACGATTCGCCCGATCTGACGGAGTTCTCCGGGCGGGTCTCCGACTCCGGGGAGGGCCGGTGGACCGCGATCGCGGCGATCGACGAGGGCGTCCCTTCGCCGGTGCTGACGACCGCGCTGCAGTCCCGCTTCGCCTCGCGCTCACTCGATGACTTCGCCAACAAGGCGCTGTCGGCGATGCGCAAGCAGTTCGGCGGGCACGCCGAGAAGCCGGCTAACTAGCGGCGATCGCAAGCGCGGCGTAGCCGGGGGACGGGTCGCCGCCATCGGGACGAGCGGGTCGCCGCCAATCAGTGCCGCTTGACGAACTTCACCACGGCGTCGCTGAACGCGTCGTTGTCGTCGCCGGCCGCGGTGTGCCCGGCGTTGGACAGCTCGACGAACTCCGCGCGGGGCACGCTGGCCAGGAAATGCCGGACGCCTTCGGGGCTTACCACGTCGGACAGCTTTCCGCGGATCAGCAGGACAGGAATCGAGAGGCTCTTCGCGGCCTGCTCGAACTTCTCGGTGCGCAACTCGGGATCGTCGCCGGGCTTGGTCATGAACGCCGGGTCCCAGTGCCAGTACCAGCGGCCGTTGTCACGCAGGCGCAGGTTCTTCTTCAGGCCCTCGGGGCTGCGCGGCTTGTCCCGGTACGGGAGATAGTCGGCAACGGCGTCGGCGGCCTCCTCCAGCGAGTCGAAACCGTCGAGGCCGCTGATCATGAAATCGCGAATACGGGCGCTGCCGCCCTTCTCGAATCGGGGCACCACGTCGACGAGGACCAGCCGGGTCACCACCGCGGGCCCCGCCCGGTGGGCGGCGAGGATGCCGGTCAGCCCGCCCATGCTCGCACCGATGATCATCACCGGCCGGCCGATCGCCTCGATCACCTTCAAGACATCGGCGGTCAGGGTCTCGACGTCGTAGTCGGCATTGGGTGCGCGATCGCTGTCACCGTGTCCGCGGCTGTCGAGCGCGACGACGTGCAAGCCCTGGTCGGCAAGCGTTTGGCCGGTGTTTTTCCAGGAATGCCGGTTTTGGCCGCCACCGTGCAGCATGAGGACGCTCGGCCGTCCCGCGCCGTCGGTCCCGCCATTCCATTCGTCAGCGACCAGGGTGATGCCGCCGACGCCGGAAAACTCGACCGTCTGG
Organism: Mycobacterium sp. 852014-50255_SCH5639931; assembly: GCF_001665605.1. Taxonomy (GTDB): domain Bacteria; phylum Actinomycetota; class Actinomycetes; order Mycobacteriales; family Mycobacteriaceae; genus Mycobacterium; species Mycobacterium paraffinicum. The sequence goes on along the minus strand of NZ_LZSV01000001.1, from coordinate 28,721 downwards.
GGGATGCTGCTGACGGTGCTCATGCGACCTGACGTTACATAGGGGGCTTAAGCACCGTCTCGCGGGTCGACGACGCGATGAGTTTTCACCCTGGCCGCGGTCTATCCAGTGACAACACCAACCAGCCCATGAGGAGGCCGCGGCCAATGCCATCGATCACCCCGTCGCTGTGGTTCGACCACGATCTGGAGGAGGCGGCCAGGTTCTACACCTCGATTTTCCCGAACTCGCACATCGAGGGCCTCAACCGAACCACGGAGGCCGGGCCGGGCGAGCCGGGTACCGTCCTGTCCGGCAGCTTCGTGCTGGACGGCACCCGGTTCATCGGCATCAACGGTGGCCCGCACTTCCACTTCACCGAAGCGGTGTCCTTCACCATCCACTGCAAGGACCAGGACGAGGTCGACTACTACTGGGAGCGGTTGACCGACGGCGGCGAGGAATCGCAGTGCGGTTGGTGTAAGGACCGCTTCGGCCTGAGCTGGCAGATCGTCCCGGACCGGCTCTACGAGCTGATCAGCGACCCCGACCGGGTACGCGCGGCGGCAGCCACCCAAGCGCTGTATGGCATGCGAAAGATCATCATCGCCGACCTGGATCGGGCCGCCGCGCGGGTGTAACGAAACTCCCTGTCGCAGCACCGCTTTGGCCGCTTAGGGCATGTGGTCGGTGCGTCTTCGGCCCGCACGCGTTAGGTTGGTCCGTGCGGACGCGCCGAGCAGGGAGTCGATATGGGTGAACCAGGCTGGATCGACGTGCCCAGCCCTGCGGGGGACCTGAAGGCACTCACCTGGGGACCACGCGGTGGCCCCATCGCCTTGTGCCTGCACGGCTTCCCCGACACCCCCTACGGGTTTCGCAAGATCGCTCCGCGGCTCGTCGAGTCCGGCTGGCGGGTGGTGGCGCCCTTCATGCGCGGATACGCGCCGTCGTCGATCCCGGCCGACGGCAGCTATCACGTCGGCGCGATGATGGACGATGCCTTGCGGGTGCGCTCGGCAGCGGGCGGCACCGACGGTGACGTGGTGATCGGCCACGACTGGGGTGCGATCGCCACCACCGGTCTGGCCGCCATGCCCGACAGCCCATTCACCAAGGCCGTGATCATGTCCGTGCCGCCGTCGTCGGCCTTCCGTCGCAAGGCTGGCGCGGCGGAGCGAGGGCGGCTGGCCGGCCATCTGGCGCGCCAACTGCTGCGCAGCTGGTACATCATGTATTTCCAATTGCCCTTGCTGCCAGAACATTCCGCGTCCTGGGTGCTGCCGCTGCTGTGGCGGCGGTGGTCACCGGGCTATCGCGCCGACGAGGATCTACGCCACGTCGACGCGGCGATCGGGACGCCGGAGAGCTGGCGTGCGGCACTGGGACCGTACCGCGCCACGATCCGCAACACGCGGCCGCCGGCGCAGTATGCCGAACTGAACGAGCTGTGGACCGAAGAGCCGGTGTGGCCGTGCCTGTACCTGCATGGCCGCGACGACGGCTGCATGACACCGGCTTTCGCCCGCTGGGCGGAGAAGGTGTTGCCGCCGGGCAGCGAGATGGCCATCGTGGATCACGCGGGGCACTTCCTGCAGCTCGAGCAGGCCGACAAGGTCGCCGACCTGATCCTCGGGTTCATCGGCTCGCCCGGCTGAATGGCCCCGCAGCGGTTGGCCGCTGTCGATGCGCAGTTCTACTGGATGTCGGCCAAGATTCCCAACGACGAGTTCTTGCTCTACGCGTTCGACGGCGAGCCCGCCGATTACGCCCATGTCATCGAGCAACTCCGCCGGCGGGCCAACCAGGACCCGGAGCTTGCGCTGCGAGTGCGGGATCGCGGACCGCTGGTCTACCCGCAGTGGGTTCCGGCGGCCGTCACGGCCGACCAGGTCGTCCGCCACGACCTCGATGACCACAGCTGGGCCGGCTGCCTGGCCGCCGTCGTCGCCCTTGCCGGTGACCAGCTGGACGTGTGCCGGATGCCCTGGCGGCTGCACGTCTTCAGCGCGGTGCTGGGCATCCCGGGCGTGACCGGGCCGGGGAGCGTGGCGGTGATGCAGGTCGCGCACGCGTTGGCCGACGGGGCCCGTGCATCCGCGATGGCGGGTTGGCTGTTCGGCCGGCCGGATCCCGTGCCCGGGGTGCGACGGCTACGGGCCGGGTTCTTGCCGTGGCGAGCCGCGCAGGCGGCTCGTGCCCATCGCCAGCTGGAGCGCGACACCCGCGCGGGGCTGCTGGCCCCTAGGGCCGGTCCCCGGCCCCTACTGCCGACGAATGCGCGCCCCGGCGCGTCCTGCTCGGTGCGCACGCTGGTGCGACACCGCTCGCAGCTGCGCGGCCCTACCGTCACAGTGGGAGCGCTGACCGCGATCTCCGCGGCGCTCTCCGAGTTGCTGGGCGGCGCCGCCGATACGCTGGGCGCCGAGGTTCCGATGGCTAAACCCGGTGTCGCGCATGCCTATAACCACTTCGGCAACGTCACCGTGGGTCTGTATCCAAAGCTGGGGTGGGACGCCCGCGCCGAACGGATCGCGGCGGAGCTGGCCGGCGGCCGGCGCCGCTTCGCGCATCCGGCTACGCGCTACGCCGACCGAGCTTTTGCGGCGGTGCCCGCAGTCCTATTGCGTTGGGGAGTAGCCCAATTCGATTTCGATGTTCGCCCCGAGCAGGTGTCCGGCAACACCGTGGTGTCCAGCGTTTACCGCGGGCCGGCCGACCTCAGCTTCGGCGGGGCCCGGGTGGTCCTGACAGCCGGCTACCCGGGGCTGTCGCCGGTGATGGGGCTGACGCACGGCGTGCACGGCATCGGGGACACCATCGCGGTCAGCGTGCACGCGGCCGAGTCGGCCGTTCCTGACATCGACGCTTATGTGCGGCTCCTCGACGCGGTGTTGTAGCTACTGCGCATCGCCGGATCGGGCCGCTTCCTCCCGCGTGAGACCGACGGCCAAGATCAGCTCCTCGTGCAGCTCGAACCACACCGTATGGTAGGAGTCGATGAGCGGCCTGGTCAGCCACGCGGTCTCGCCTGCCCGCACTTTGCCCAGGGCCGCAACCAATTTCGCCGGGTACGCGTTCAGCCTCGGCAGCTGCGCCGCGACCGACTCGATGATCGGCAGCACCCGCGCATGCACATTTTCGAGGCGGGCCAGCACCGCGGCGTCGTATTCCGCGTCATCGTGCGCGTTCGGGGTGCCGCCGGGGCCGCCCTTCAGCTGCCAATCCGTGACCAGGGATTTGAATTCGGTGTTGACGGGCCGAAAGTCGTCGTAGGCGGCGGCCAGCGCCGCCCGGTCCGCGCCGCTACGCTCCTCGTCGAGCAGCGCCGCGAGCCGCTCGCGCCCGGCGGGGGTGATCCGCACTGTCGCACCGTCGACCAGTAGGCCTGCCGTGGTCAGCCGTCCGACGATGGTCGTCACGTCGGCAATGTCCTCGTTCAGTGTCCCGGCAAGCTCGGCGGGACGCAGCCGGCCCTTCAGCCGAACCGCCTGCAACACTGCCAATTCGGTCATGACGTGGTCTCACCCGCGAGCCGCAGTGCGGTCAGCATGACGATAAGAGGGGTGGCCGAGACGACGTCGGTGTGTCCGCGTTTCATCGCCTCCGCCACCGCGTCCTCCGTGGTGTCGTCCAGCCGCAGGTGGCCGCCGGAGGTGTGGGCACGCAGCGGGCTGAGCCTTCGCGCGATGTCGGCCAGCTCCCGCAGTTCGGGTGTATCGCTCTCCGACCATGCGGACAGGCTCAGGTTGCCCTCGCGCACTTCGCCTTCGGCGCCGTCGACGGTGATCAGCTTGCCGGCCAGGGATGCGGCGACTCCGTGTCCGCACCCCACTACGGCCACGCGGCCGAGTTCGCGGCTGACCACTGCCGCGTGGCTGGCCGCCCCTCCGACCTCGGTGACGATGCCTTGCGCGGCAAGCATGCCGGAGACGTCTTCCGGCCGGGTGTGATCGCGCACCAGGATCACCGACTCGCCTCGCTCCGCGGCATCGAGCGCCTCGTCGACGTCGGTGTATGCCCTACCCGACGCGACGCCCGGGCATGCCGGCAATCCCTTGGCCAGAAGATTTGCCGCCAAACGTATTTCGGGCTGCAACGCCGGTAACAGTAGGGTCTGTACGTGTGCCGGGGTCACCCGTCGCAGCGTCTCGGCGTCGTCGATGAGCCCCTCGTGCCGCAGCTGTAACGCGAGGCGCACCGCTGCCTGCGCCGACCGCTCCGCGCCCCGCGTCTGCAGCAGCCAGAGTTTGCCGTGTTCGACGGTGAACTCGATCTCTTGAACGTCGGACCCGAGGCGCTCCAATTTGTGGGCGGTTTCCATCAACTCTTCGTAGACGGCCGGTTGCTCGTCGCGCAGGGCGGTGACCGGCTCGACGTCGACCGATCCGGATACCACGTCGTCCCCCTGTCCTCCGGGCAGCCATTCGCCGAACGGTGCGCGGTCGCCGGTGACGGGATTGCGCGAAACGAGAACGCCCGCACCCGAATCGGGGCCGTGGTTGCCGAACACCATCGCCTGCACGACGACCGCCGTGCCGCTCTGATCGTCGGCGCCGCCGGAATGGGCGCGGTAGGCGACCGCGCGGGGTGAGTTCCACGAGGCGAACACCGCCTCGATGCCGGCGCGTAGCTGCGCATAGGGGTCGGCGGGCGGCGATTCGTGGTCGTCCAACCCAACGATGCGCCGGTACATGCGGTCGAACCGCTGGCGCGTGTCGCGGGCGAACGCCGTGTCGGCCGCGGCCAGCGCTTGCTCGACATCATCGTTCATGCCGAGGTCCAAGATCGTGTCCATCATCCCCGGCATCGACTGGGTGGCCCCCGAGCGCACGCTGACCAGCAGGGGACGCGGACCCCGACCGAACGTGCGCGAAGTCTGCGCCTCCAGCCAGCTCACCCGTTCCAGCACGTCGTCCCAGATCGCGTCGATCGTTGCCCCGGGGTCGGCGAGGAAACGCAGCCCCACCTCGGTGGTGATGCAGAAGGCGGGCGGCACCGGCAGGCCGTGGCGGCGCATCATCTCGATGCCGTGGCCCTTGTTGCCCAGCAGCGCCCGCGGATGACTCGCTGTGCCGTCGAGTAACACCACGCAATGCCCGTCAGGCGAGGCCCTGGACGCGCTACAGGGAGCGCCGCTGCCTCGTGCGATACGAGCCGTGGTGCACCCCCTTCTGGTCAGCGGCTGATTGGCCAACGTCGGAACGTCCGCAATGTTCCCACACGCGCCACGGGAGTTAGCTGCTCGGCGGTCCTGTTATCCGGTCCGCCCGATGATCTAGGTTTGCAGGTATGACTCCCTACGACGTCGGGTTACTGATCTTGCGGCTGGTGTTGGGCGTGACGTTGGCTGCGCATGGCTATAACAAGTTCTTCGGCGGCGGCCGCATCCCGGGCACCGCGCGGTGGTTCGAAAGCATCGGCATGAAGCCGGGCAAGTTCCACGCCACCGTGGCCGCGACGACTGAGATGGCCGCCGGGCTCGGCTTGGCCGCCGGTCTGCTGACCCCAATCCCCGCCGCCGGCTTCGTGTCGTTGATGCTGGTCGCGGCCTGGACCGTGCATCGCGCCAACGGCTTCTTCATCGTCAAGGAGGGCTGGGAGTACAACCTGGTCCTGGCGGTCAGCGCCATCGCCGTGGCCACCCTGGGCGCCGGGAAGCTGAGCCTGGACTACGTGGTGTTCGGGCACAACTGGATGGACGGCTGGCGCGGCTTGTTGATCTCGGTGGTGCTCGGGATCGCCGGCGCGATCGGTCAGCTGGTGATCTTCTACCGGCCTCCCGTTAAGCAGACTGGTTAGCTGGGGTCGTCGTCCTACTCCGCCGTCTCTTCGCTCTGGCGACGGTAAGCGCGGCGCACACCACCAGCACGCCAGTGGACACGGCTTCGGCGATCAACACACGGGAGTTCAGCACTTCCCGGTCCGATACCAGAGATATGCCCAACTCGTGCTTGGCATCGCCGGCCAGTACCGCCGGATACACCAAACACAAGACAGCGCTGACGAATGCGACGACAGCGAATCCGCACGCGACGAGTCCGAGCACCCGCACTCGGCTCGCGCCAAGCAGCGCGCCGCCGGCGGCAATCGAGGCAATCAGCACGACCCAGCCCGGCGTGCTGTTGACCAGTCCGGTGAACAGACCACCATAGTGTTCGCCGTGCTCGCCGATGTAGATGCCCAGACCGTTCCAGCGAATGGGCAAGCCCAACGGGCTCAGATCGATCCACGGTAGAAGAGTCAATGCGGCTGACGCGATGGTCGCCACGACGGTCACTACTCCGATTGCCCTGGCGCGCACCCGGTTTCCTCTCGATCCGTTCGTCAGCCAAGGAGCTCGGCTAACGCAACACACATGTACCTGCCTGCCGGGTTTATGACGATTCCGCCGTGCCCCTGTTCGCGTGCCATGTCCACCACCCGCTCGATCGTTAGCGACAACGCCGCATCGGCGGGGCTAGAGGCCAAGACCTCTGGCGCGCGGCGGTGTGCTGGTCTGCCGGCCAGCACGACGTTACATCCAAACTCATGGTCTGCGGCTATCCGGCTTAAGCCGCTAAAGGCCGGTAGGAGTTTTGTGCCGGATTCGCTAACGCTGCAGGGCGGGCTCGCGGCCGACACCAAAGCCGCGCACAAGGGATTTGATCAGGCGACCGCGGCGGTCTCGGCCTCCCGCACTTCGGTCGCCGCGCGCTCACCGGAGCGGATCGCTCCGTCGATCCACCCGCACATCTCGGCCGAGCTTTCCGTCCCCGCCCAGTGGATGCGACCGCAGGGCTCGCGCAGGGTGTAACCGAACTCGGTCAGCACGCCGGTCGGGGCGTGGCTGATCATCCCGCCGCCGGAGTAGCGCTCGATGGTCCAGTTCTGCTCGTGGTATTCCTGCGGCGTTCTGGCCTTCTCGCCAAACCGGTCGACCAGCTCGCCGACGAGCGCCGCCCTGCGTTCGGCCTCGTTGAGCCTCGTCAGCCGACGCGCCGCGGGTCCTTCGGTGATGACGCACATGACGCCGGGGTCGCCGGTGTCCGTGCAGGCGTCGATCGTCAGGGTGGCCGGGGTTCCCGGTGCGGCCGATTGGCCGGACAGCCCGTCGGCGCGCCAGAACGGCTCGTCGTAGATGATCGACGTCTTGATGGCCGCGCCGCTCGGCATGCGCTGGTGCAGCATCGCCCGATCCACCGGCAGCAATGGCTCGTAGACGATCGACGCGGCGATCGCCAGCGGGATCGCCACGATGACCCGCCGGGCGCGCACCGTCAGGTCGGCGGCGCTCACCGTCACACCGTCGGCGTCCTGGGCGATTTGCCTGACTGGTTGCGAAAGGTGCACGGAATCAGCCAGTTCGGCCGTGATGGGACCGTAAATGGCGCCCATCCCCCCGACCGGCCGGGCATCCTGCGAGCCGCCCTGGCCCGAAATCGCGAACGTCAGTCCGCCTGCCGACGCCGTCTGCAACAACCCCCACAGCAACGACGTCTCTGACGCCGCCGAGGTGTAGAGGCCGGCAAAGGCCATGTCCAGCATTTCGCGGGCCTGCTTGGACATGGTGTTCTGCTCGATCCATTCGCCCACGCTGATGCGGTCCCATTCGTCGGCGTGTTTGGCGTCCCACGGCGCTTCGCGCGGAAGCGATTTCGCCATTTTCTCGATCGACAGCAAACCGACGCCGAGGTTGGCGACCGCCCATGGGCTCATCGTCCAGGGGATGGTGCCGCCATAGCGGTGCTTCCTGCCGTCGACGATCATCATGGCGTCGCCGTCGTTGTGCTGCTTGTACTCGGGGACACCGAACTCGTCCATCATCGCGTAGATCCGGTCCTGGCCCGGTCCGATCCACGCACCGCCGCGATCGATCCATGTCCCGTCGGGTCGGTACTCGGTGAAGGTCCGGCCGCCGACCCTGTCACGCGCCTCCAGCAAGGCCACCGAATGACCCGCCTGTTTCAACCGCAAGGCGGCCGTCAAACCCGCGAATCCTGCTCCGACCACGCAACAGTCGACCTCTGACATGGCTGGCTCCTCAACCTAGGCACCGCCCCAGCAGCAAACTACACCTCGGCCGGTACCGGTGGCGGTGGGTTAACGGACATTTCTGCACGCGTTGGTCATAGGGTGCGGATTGTGTTGATGCATACGGTTCGGGCGCGGCGCAGCTCCGACGACTTTCCCCGTCGCGAACACCTGGCCGCCAAGGTCGCCGAAGTCGCCGCCGACCCGGTTGCCGTCGAAGCGGAAACCGCGGAGATGGTGGCGAACCGGATCATCGACAACGCGGCGGTAAGTGCCGCCGCCGTGCTGCGTCGGCCGGTCACGGTGGCGCGGCAACAGGCGCTGGCCCATCCCGCGCGGCGCGGGGCCAGGGTTTTCGGCGTCGACGGGACCTATTCGGCTGAGTGGGTGGCCTGGGCGAACTGCGTCGCGGTGCGCGAACTCGACTTCCACGACACATATTTGGCCGCCGAGTACTCCCACCCGGGTGACAACATCCCCCCGCTGGTCGCGGTCGCCCAGCAGCTGGGCCTGCCGGGGTCCGACCTGATCCGCGGCCTGGCCACCGCCTACGAGATCCAAATCGATCTGGCCCGCGGAATCTGCCTGCACGAGTATAAGATTGACCATGTCGCGCATCTGGGGCCGTCCGTGGCGGCCGGCATCGGGACCATGCTGAGGTTGGACACCGAGACGATCTACCAGGCGGTCGGGCAGGCGCTGCACCTGACCACCAGCACCCGCCAATCCCGCAAGGGGCTGATCTCCAGTTGGAAGGCCTTCGCCCCGGCGCACGCTGGCAAGGTCGCCGTCGAGGCGGTCGATCGGGCGATGCGCGGCGAAAGATCTCCGGCGCCCATCTGGGAGGGCGAGGACGGGGTGATCGCCTGGCTGCTGGGCGGGCCCGAGCGCGAATACCGCGTGCCGCTGCCCGCTCCCGGCGAGCCGAAGCGCGCGATTCTGGACAGCTACACCAAGGAGCACTCGGCCGAATACCAGAGCCAGGCGCCGATCGACCTGGCCCGGCGGCTACGCGAGCGCATCGGCGACCTCGGTGAGATCGCGACCGTCGTGCTGCACACCAGCCACCACACCCACGTCGTCATCGGAACGGGCTCCGGGGATCCGCAGAAGTTCGACCCCGACGCGTCGCGGGAAACGCTCGACCACTCGCTGCCCTACATTTTCGCCGTTGCGCTGCAGGACGGCAGCTGGCACCACGAACGCTCCTACGCTCCCGAGCGGGCCCACCGGCCCGACACCGTCGAACTGTGGCACAAGATCTCGACGGTGGAGGATCCGGAGTGGACCCGCCGCTACCACTCGACGGATCCGGCCGAGAAGGCGTTTGGGGCGCGCGCCGAGGTCACGCTGAAGAGCGGGGAACTGATCGTCGACGAGCTGGCCGTCGCGGACGCGCATCCCTTGGGCGCCCGGCCCTTCCGGCGTCCACAGTACGTGCAGAAGTTCACCGAGCTCGCCGGCGACGTCGTGGAACCGGCTGAGCGGGAACGGTTTCTCTCCGCCGTGGATGCGCTCGCCGATCTGCGGGCGGGCCGCCTCGACGCACTCAACGTGATGGTTGACCCGCGGGCACTTGAGCGGGCGCCGGTGATTCCGCGGGGAATCTGGGGGCCCGACAACGACTCTGGCTAGGGGCTAGGGGCTAGGGGCTGGCCCGCCGTATTGCCACACCAGGTCGTGGGTGCCCGTCATCGTGGGGTTGCACCACATCGTCCTGTTGTTGGCATCCTGGGTGGTCGCATGCAAGACCTTGCAGGCATCGCCCGGCGCGGGCGCGTCGGCCCTGGCGACGGGCGAGGCAGTGGCGAACGCCGCCAGCGCCGCGGCCGATATGAGAATTTGAAACCTGTTCATGGTGGACGCCTCCTAGGGACCGCGCCGATCCGGTTTCACGCTATCCGGCGGCGTGGTCGCAGGCAAAGCTTTCTTGCCGGGCTTAAGCCCCGTGCGCCTAGAACACGTTCTAATCTGACCACCATGGGATTTCTCAAGCCCGAGCTGCCGCAGCTCGACATGGCCGAGTGGAACAAGGGCACCCGTAGCGAAAAGATCCGTCCGATGGCCAAGCACTGGGCCGAGGTGGGCTTCGGCACGCCGGTCGTGCTGCACCTGTTCTATGTCGTCAAAATCCTGCTCTACATCCTGGGCGCGTGGCTGTTCGCCTCGGCCACCAGTGGCCTCGGTGGGTTCACCCACGTCGCGTCGTGGTGGTCGGAGCCGATCGTGTTCGAGAAGGTCGTGCTCTACACGATGCTGTTCGAGGTGATCGGGCTGGGTTGCGGCTTCGGGCCGCTGAACAACCGGTTCTTCCCGCCGATGGGTTCGATCCTGTACTGGATGCGGTTCGGCACGATCCGGCTGCCACCCTGGCCGGACCGGGTCCCGCTCGCCCGGGGCACCAAGCGCAAGCCGGTCGACGTCGCGCTGTACGCGCTGTTCCTGCTGGTGACGTTCGCGGCGCTGTTCGCCGACGGCACCGGACCGATGCCCGACTTGGGCACCAGGATCGGGCTGCTGCCCGAGTGGAAGATCGTGTTCATCTTGCTGTTGCTCGGCGTGCTCGGGCTGCGCGACAAGGTGATCTTCCTGGCCGCCCGCGGCGAGGTGTACGCGACCATGGCGGTCACGTTCCTCTTCGGTGCGCCAGACATGATCGTCGGGTCCAAGGTGGTGTTCCTGGTCATCTGGATGGGCGCCGCCACGTCGAAGCTCAACAAGCATTTCCCGTTCGTGATCTCGACGATGATGTCCAACAACCCGCTGGTGCGGCCGCGGTGGCTGAAGCGGCAGTTCTTCGAGAAGTTCCCGGAGGACCTGCGGCCCGGCCGGCTGTCGCGGTGGCTGGCGCATATCAGTACCGCCATCGAGATGCTGGTGCCGCTGCCGCTGTTCTTCTGCCACAGCGGCTGGCCCATCACGGTTGCCGCCATCGTCATGGTCTGCTTCCACCTGGGCATCCTCGTGTCGATCCCCATGGGCGTGCCGCTGGAGTGGAACGTCTTCATGATATTCGGGGTGCTGTCCTTGTTCGTCGCGCACGCCCGCATCGGTCTCCGTGACCTGAGGCATCCGGTGGTGGTGGCGATCTTGTTCGTCGTCATCGCGGGAATCGTCTTGCTGGGCAACATGTTTCCGCGCAAGATTTCCTTCCTGCCGGGGATGCGGTATTACGCCGGCAACTGGGACACCACGCTGTGGTGCATCAAGCCCTCGGCCACCGACAAGATCACCCGGGGCATCGTGGCGATCGCGAGCATGCCGCAGGCCCAGTTGGAGCGGTTCTACGGCAGCCCGGAGGCCGCGCAGATCCCGCTCTACATGGGATATGCGTTCCGCGGGTTCAACACTCACGGCCGGGCGTTGTTCACGCTCGCGCACCGCGCGATGGCGGGCCAGAACGAGGATGACTATGTCCTCACCGACGGCGAGCGCATCTGCAGCACCGCCATCGGCTGGAATTTCGGCGACGGCCACATGCACAACGAGCAGTTGATCGCCGCCCTGCAGGAGCGCTGCCACTTCGAGCCGGGGGAGGTGCGGGTGGTGCTGCTCGACGCGCAGCCCATCCACAAGCAGACCCAGGCCTATCGGCTGGTGGACGCGGCGACGGGCGAGTTCGAGCGCGGCATCGTCCGGGTCGCCGACATGGTGACCCGGCAGCCGTGGGCCGACGACGTCCCCGTCGAGGTGCTGTCCGAGAACGCGCCGAATGTGACGCCAGAGTGACGGCCAGCCGCGACGCCTAGGCGCTCGCCCGCACCTCCTGCGCCGCGGCGACCATGTTCTTCAGCGACGCGGTGACCTCGTCGGAGTTGCGAGTCTTCAGCCCACAGTCGGGGTTGACCCAAAGCCGTTCCGCCGGGACGGCTCTCAGCGCCGCGCGCAAGGACTCCGCCATCTCGGTCGTGCTCGGCACCCGCGGCGAGTGGATGTCGTAGACGCCGGGGCCGACACTGTTGGAAAAGCCGATCGAGTTGAGGTCGTCCAGCACCTCCATGTGTGAACGTGCTGCCTCGATGGACGTCACGTCCGCGTCCAGGTCGGCGATCGCCCCGATCACCTCACCGAACTCCGAATAGCACAGGTGGGTGTGGATTTGCGTGGAGTCGGCCACGCCGGAGGTAGCCAACCGGAAAGACCCTACGGCCCAACGCAAGTAGTCCTCCTGATCGGCGCGGCGCAGCGGCAGCAGCTCGCGCAGCGCCGGCTCGTCGACCTGGATGACCGCGATGCCGGCGGACTCCAGGTCCACGGTCTCGTCCCGGATGGCGAGCGCAACCTGGTTGGCGGTGTCGGCCAGCGGCTGATCGTCGCGGACGAACGACCAAGCGAGGATGGTGACCGGGCCGGTCAGCATGCCCTTTACCGGCTTGTCGGTCAACGACTGCGCGTACTTGATCCACTCGACGGTCATCGGGTGGGTGCGAATCACGTCGCCGTACAGGATCGGTGGGCGCACGCAGCGGCTGCCGTACGACTGCACCCATCCGTTCTGTGTGGCGAAGAAGCCCTCGAGTTGCTCGGCGAAGTACTGCACCATGTCGTTGCGCTCGGGCTCGCCGTGCACCAGCACGTCGAGCCCGAGCTCCTCCTGCAGCTTGATGACGTCGGCGATTTCCTTCTTCATCCGGTTCTCGTATTCCGCCCGGTCGATCTCGCCGGCCCGGAGTGCGGCGCGCGCCTTGCGGATCGCGGAGGTCTGCGGGTAGGAGCCGATGGTCGTGGTGGGCAGCGGCGGCAGGTGCAGTCGCTCCTCCTGGCTGGCGCGGCGCCCCGCGGCGTCACCACGATGGGTGCCCGACGCGACGATCGAGGCGATGCGGTCGCGTAGCCGGTCGTTGTGCAGCCGCGGATCGCTCTTGCGGGAGGCCACCGCGGCATTGGACGCCGCGATCGCGTCGGCGACGGCATCGCGTCCGTCGCGCAGCGCGCGCGCGAGCGTCACCACCTCGGCGACCTTCTCCTGGCCGAACGCCAGCCAGCTGCGCAGCGCGTCGTCCAGATCGGTTTCCGGTTCCAGGGAGTACGGCACGTGCATCGTGGAGCAGGAGGTCGAGACCGCTACTGTCGCAGCGGAATTCCGAAGCGTGGCCAACTTGCCGAGCGTCGACTCCAGATCGGTGCGCCAGATGTTGCGCCCGTCGACGACGCCGGCCACCAGGGTCTTGTCGGCCAACTCCGGAATGCCCGCCAGCGCGGTGTCGGCGCCGTACACCAGGTCGACTCCGATCGCCTCGACCGGCGTGCGGGCCAGCCCGGCCAGGGAGGCGCCGGGGTCACCGAAATAGGTGGCGACGTAGATGGCCGGCCGATTGCTGACCTTGCCCAGCGCGTTGTAGACGGCCTCGGCCAGCGCCGGGGCGTCGGGGGAGATGTCGGTCACCAGCGCCGGCTCGTCGAACTGCACCCACTGCGCGCCGTTATCGGCGAGCTGGGACAACAACTCCGAGTAGATTCCCACCAGCTCCTGGAGCCGCTCGATCGGCGCACCACCGCCGTTCACCGCCTTGCTCAACAGCAGGAAGGTGATCGGTCCGATCACGACCGGACGGGCGGGAATCCCTTGCGCGAGAGCCTCTTTGAGTTCGGAGAGCACCTTGTCGGGGTTGAGCGAGAACGTGGTCGCGGGCTCGATCTCGGGAACCAGGTAGTGGTAGTTGGTGTCGAACCACTTGGTCATCTCCAGCGGCGCGACGTCGGAGTTACCCCGCGCGGCGGCGAAGTAGCGATCCAGGTCGTCGGGGACCTGCGCGGCGCGCGCGGGCAGGGCGCCCAGCAGCACCGCGGTGTCCAGCATCTGGTCGTAATAGGAGAACGTGTTCACGGGTACCGAGTCCAGACCTGCGGCGGAGAGGCCCGCCCACATGTCTCGGCGCAGCGTGGCGGCAACGGATTCCAGCTCCGATCGGCTGGTGCGCCCGGCCCAGTAGCCCTCGGTGGCGCGCTTGAGTTCGCGTTTTGGCCCGATACGGGGAGAGCCGGTGACGGTGGCGGTGAATGGTTGAGCGGTCACGGTCTGGTCCTATCAATCAGCGGGGTGGTCACCGCCGGAGGACGTTTAGCCGATCCGCCGCGGCATGCACCTTGCGCATAACCGCAACGCGTTCAGCCAAACGCCCATTCCACGAGGCGATGAGCCGCCGGACGCGGCGCGCCCGGCACAGCTGGCAGGTCTTCGGACTCGCAGGCACGCACCGGTGGTGCTCCTAATGGCCGTCGCTTCCCAGTCTTGCGACCAGTGCTTGTGTGACGGCGGTCGTTCCTGCATACCGCTGCGGGACAGTCCCGGGCTCTCACCGGGTTCCCTCTCGCGAAGCGTTACTAACCCGCCTCGCTCGATGCCGAAGTCGCGTGGTGCGGCGACGGCAGACCAGCTGCGTAGCGGAGCTTACCCTCGGCCGGCCAGGGCGTCGGCGATGGGGACATCGCCGTTGTTGAAGTCGATGGTTTGGCGGATCGTGGCATCTTCCGCTAGTGCGGCGGCTATGACGAGTGCGACGTCCGCACGCGAGACTTCCCCTTTGCCCTGCCCGAGCGTGATGTGGCCGGTGGCCGGATCGAGGGTGAGCCGGCCCGGTCCCAGCACGGTCCAGTCCAGATCGCTGGCGCGCAGGTGGGCGTCCGCCGCTGCCTTGGACTCCGCGTAGGGGAAGAACGGATCGTCTGGCGGTACACCATGATTCGGGCCAGCGCCGAAGTACGACACCATCACGAACCGCTTGACACCCGCCCGCGCGGCGGCATCGATCACGCGGATGGCGGCGTCGCGGTCGACGGCGTAGGTGCGCGCGGGGTTGCCGCCGCCGGCTCCCGCCGAGAAGACGACCGCGTCGTGCCCGGCCACCAACCCGGCCAGCGCATCGATGTCGAGCTGTTCGATATCGGCCACCACCGGCTTGGCCCCGGTGGCCGCGACGTCGTCGGAGTGGTCGGGGTTGCGGAACACCGAACTCACCTCGTCGCCGCGTTCGGTCAGGATGCGGGCCAGTTGCAGCGCGACCTTGCCGTGGCCGCCGATGACGATGATCCGTGCCATGCCCCCCGACGTTAGCTTCCGAGCCGAGCGCCCGGCTGGCCGGGCGCTCGCGGCTCGGCGCCCGGCCAGCCGGGCGGTGGCGACCCGCTAGAGCTTTACCCGCCCCATGATGATGTCGATGATCGGCTTGCCGGGCGGATAGGCGTTGGTGAGCGAGGCCATCGTGTGTCCGTAGTCCACCAGCAGCGTGATCCCGCTGATGCCGAAGGCGGCGGCGCTGTTCAGGAACGCCATCACGTCGCCCATCTGCTCCGGGGTGTGCACCTTCGAACCGGTCTCTTCGCGATAGTCCTGCGCGAAGGTGAGCCAGAGGTCGGCGTTGGCCTGCGCCAGCGGGGTGTCGGTGGGACCGGGGCAGATCGCGTTGATCCGAATGCCCTTCTTCAGCAGCGGATAGCCCTGGGTCGCGACGTAGGCGTTGACGACCTTCTTGGAAAAGCCGTAGTGGATGATGCCTTCCGACTCGTGGGCCTTGACCCACTCTTGCGCCGAGGCGAAGTCCGGCGTGGCGAGGAACTCCGTCAGCAGCTCCAGGTCGTTTTCCCAGCCCATGCCGGCGACCGAGGAGATGAAGCAGATCGCCGAGCCCGACGGAAGCTGATTCTTCTCGAGCAGCCGGTCGATGAGATGGCGGTGGCCGATGAAGTTGATCGCCATCAGGTCGGTTGTGCCGTCGGCGATGCCGGCTGCCGAGAACAGGGCGTGGACCGGACCGTCCAACTGCTCGAGCGCGGCGTCGATCGACTCGGGATCGCGCAGGTCCACCTGGATGGACTTGGCGACGTCGTAGTTGACCGGCGCGTAATCCATCACGATCACTTCGGCGCCCAGCTCGGCGGCCGACTTGGCCGCCGCCGCACCCATGCCGGTGGCGCCGCCAACGACGAGAGCCCGCTTGCCGTCGTAACGCAACCGATCGACAACAGTCATGGAAATCCCCTTCTCATTCACCGCCAACGCGATTCTAATCGCCCAACTGTATGGGTAACAGTTTTTTGGTTCAACACCTACCCGGCGCGGACCGCGACACCACGCAAAACCGTGTCCCGCACGTGCACCAACGCGGCGCGCTTGCCGACCTCGGCAAGGATGTTCTCCGGTATCCACTGCAAGCCGATGACGCAGCGCGCAAGCATCGCGGTGGACGCGCCGTCCACACTGATCTCGCCCGATCGGATGCCCTCGGAAAGGAGCGTTTTCATCTGCCGGAGTCGGGTCGCGTACAACCACCCCGGGTTGGGGGTGTCCGGCGGCGATTGACGCAGCCAGGCGAGCTGAATCCGGAACTCGTCGGAAAACCGATCGAGCGCATTGACGTTGACCCAGCTCAGTGCGTCCAGCTTCTCGACGGGCGTGGCATCCGAGCGCAGGACGTTGACCCAGCCCGCCTCGACCTTCCGGCCGAACGATTCCATGATCGATGCGAGTAGCTCGTCCTTCGACCCGATCACCCGGTAGACGGTCCCGGTGCCAAGACCGGCAGCGGACGCGATGTCCCTGATGGTGGTGGCCTCGTAGCCTTTTCGGCCGAATTCGGTTCGCGCCACCGCACGAACGTGCGCCGCTTTGTCGCTGGGATCGGCGTCGCTGTCGTCCGACCAGGTCTCGATGACGTCCCTGGCGGCCGCGAAGGCGTTGGACCCGTCGAGCTCTGAGTCGGTAGGCGGCCGGGTTGCCAATCCCTCCAACATGATTCGGCATAGCAGCGCGGCCACCTGGTCGGCGGGCGACTTATGGCGCATGACGTCGAGGCCAACCTGCAGCATGGTCTGGCAAATCCGGTCGGCCAACGTGGGCAGATCGATATCGGGTTTGATGTAGCCGCTCCACCTGCCCGCGCGCAGGGTTTGCAGCATCGCCTCCTGAATCGCCACGGGCCGCTGCTGCGTCAGCTTCATCAGCTCCGGATCCGTGCTCGGCCCCTCGTAGAACGACATCTGCAGCGCCGCCCGATGCCGCACGGCGCAGTCCGCGATCGCCGAGCCCAGTTCGACGACCTGCTCGGGAACCGGTCGGGGGTCGGGCTTGTCCAACTTCGCTTGCGCGGCTTGCCCGATCCGATCCAGATCGTCCTGATAGCGGCGGATCAACTCGATGAGGATCGCCTCTTTGGACTCGAAATGGTGGTAGAGGCTGCCGGGAAGGATCCCCGCCGCGTCGGCGATCTCCTGCAACGAGGTCCGCAATCCCGACTGTGCGATCAACGAGGCGGCGGTGGTGAGGATCTCGATTCGCCGGGTACCCAATTCAACTGGGGCGCTGGCTCGCAATGGCTCCGCTCTCGGCATGATCAGCGGTGCGCACATCCGGACGACTGCGGACCGGCAAACATACGCATTCGTCCCTCTCGCGAACCAAATCTTTGTTAGAGGCTATCAGACCCGAGCCCGCGAATGCGCTGCATAACAGGGGTGACGGGACCCATTCTAGGCGTCTGGACACCGATGCGCAGGCACTCCCGAGCGTCTTGCGCACCGATCGGATCGCGGCGGCGGGTCGTCGGTACCATCATCTCTTCGCAAGGCGCGCACCGAGTTCGGTGAGGTAGTGGTCGGGACCACCGAGGAACGCGCTCCAGCTCAGCAGCCGCTTGAGGTACAGGTGCGCGTCGTGCTCCCAGGTGTAACCGATCCCGCCGAACACCTGGATGGCCGTATCACCCACGGTGGCCAGCCGCCCAGCGAACGCTTTTGCGCGCAGCGCGGCAAGATGCCGCTCGTCGGGGTCGGCGTTGTCGGCGGCCCACAGGGCGTGGATCACCCCGCCCCGGGCCAACTCGACGGTCTCGAACATGTCGACGCACAGATGCTGGACCGCCTGGAACGAGCCGATCGGCTGACCGAATTGCGTTCGGGTTTTGGCATATTCGACGGCGATATGCATGACCGCGCGCGCGGCGCCGAGAGCGTCCGCGGCAGTAGCGATCAGCACGTCGTCGAACACCGCCGCCACGTCTTCGGGAGACGCCGCGGCCAGTCGCTGCGCGGGTGCCGCCTCGAAAGAGACACGGAACTGCTTGCGGGTCTGGTCGATACCGCGCTCGGGCGTGACCGAAACGCCCGGCGCGTCGGTCCGCACCGCGAAAAGCCCTGGGCCGCGGTCATCCTCGGCGAATGCCAACAACACGTCCGCCGCGGCGGCGTCGGGCACCGCACCGATCTCGCCCCGCAGCTCGACGTCGGGGCCCCGTGGGCTCGCGGCAACCTCGGCATCCGGGAAGCAGACCGTGGCGACCGTGGTGCCATCGGCGATTCCGCTCAACAGCCCGGCCGCGGTGTCGGTGGCGCCGAGCCGCGTCAGCGCTCGCGCGGCGGCGACCGCGGTCGACAACCACGGCCCCGGATGCAGGGCGGCGCCCAGCTCTTCGGCCACGATGCCGGCCTCGACCATGGTCATGCCGGCGCCGCCGTAGCCCTCCGGTACCAGCAGACCGGTCGTTCCCAGATCGGCAAGGCCAAGCCACACCGGTTCATTGGTGCCAATCGGATCGTCGAGCAGCGGCCGAACGTGACCCGAGATCGGGGCCTTCTCGGCCAGAAAGCGCCGGGTGGTGTCGCGCAGGGCGACCTGCTCGTCGGTGAACTCGAGATTCATTTGCGCGGCAACCCGAGTACCCGTTGGGCGGTGATGTTCTTGTTGATCTGCGTCGTCCCTCCCGCAATGGTGAGCGAGCGCGACGTCAGCCGGTAGTTCGCCCATTGCGCACCGGCGCCGCGGGTGCCCAGCACGTCGAACGCCAGGGCGGCCATATCCTGCCCGAGCTCGCCCCACACGGTCTTGGCGAGGCTTGCCGAGGCGAACGCTGTAGTTTCGGAGCCGCCGTGCAGCGTCGCCGAGATCGACCGCCGGCACAGGACTTCGAGATACTTGATGCGGAGCGCGATTTCGCCGAGGCGCCGCAGCGTGACCGGGTCCTCGAGCGCGTCGGTGTGCGCGGCGATGTCGTCGACCAGTTCTTCGAGCCGTATCTGCATTTCGGCGTATAGCCGGGCGGCGCCGGCGCGCTCGTGGCTGAGTGTCGTGGTGGCCACCTGCCAGCCCGCATTCAACGGTCCGAGCAACGCGTCCGCCGGGACCCGCACGTCGTGGAAGAACACCTCGGCGAAATCGGCGTCGCCGTTGAGCGTCACCAGCGGGCGGACGTCGATGCCCGGCAGCGTCATGTCGACAATCAGGCAGGAGATGCCCTTGTGCTTGGGCGCGTCCGGATCGGTGCGCACGTACAGCTGGCACCAGTCCGCCCGATGTCCCAGCGAGGTCCAGATCTTTTGGCCGTTGACGACGAAGTCGTCACCGTCACGCACCGCGCGGGTTCGCAGTGCCGCGAGATCGGACCCCGCTTCGGGTTCCGACATCCCTTGGCACCAGATGTCGTCGGCCCGCATCATGCGGGGGAGCAGCGTGAGCTTCTGCTCTTCGGTGCCATACTGCATGATGGCGGGGGCGATGTTGTTGAGCCCAATAACGTTGAGCGGCATCGGGGCTCGAGCGCGCGTGGTTTCCTCGGTGTAGACCAGCTGCTCGAGAACCGTCGCGCCGCGGCCGCCGTACTCACGAGGCCAGGAGACCGCGGCCCAACCCGCGTCGGCCATCGTCGCGCTCCACGCGCGCAGCATCTCGATGGCGGCGTCGTCGCGTCCGGCGGGTCGACGGGCGGCCACCAACTCGTCGGTCAGGTTCTGCGACAGCCAGTCGCGCAGCTCGATGCGGAACTGTTCCACTTCCGCCGGGTATGAGAAGTCCACGTTTGCTTGTCTTAAACCCTTCAACTGCGACCAAGCCGGACTTTACGGTTGGGCAGATCTTTGGTCAATGTTCAGGGAAGGCGACCTCGGCGTTGCCCGGCATCGCGCTGACGCCGAGTCGCTCACACACTTCCAGCACCTCGTCCACGATCGAGGTGGGCACGATGAACTTCTCCGTCGACGAGATCTCGTCGAGATGTGCCGCGATGTCCTCGGCCGTCGGTTGGCTGTCGGCGTCCGCGAGCCACCCTTCGCTGAGGCCGACGAACACCCGGGCGTAGCGGCCGGCGGCGGCCGAATAGTTGCGGTGGGTGAACGTGCACGCGCTGCTGGCGAGGAACGTCACCAGCGGCACGACGAGCTCGGGCCGGATGGCCCGCATGAAGCCGGATTCGGCGAGGAACTTCTCATCGCCGACGGTCTCGATGACCATTCGCGAGAATCCCGTCGGCAGGACGGAATTGGCGAGAATTCCGTGTGTCTCGCCCTCGATCGCGATCACGTTGGTCAACCCCACCAGGCCGGCCTTCGCCGCGGCGTAGTGGGCCTCCATCGGTTGACCGAAGATTCCTGCGGACGACGAGATGAACACGAACCGCCCGCCCCCGTTGTTCTTCATCACGCGGTACGCGGGCTGCGACAGGTGAAAGCCGCCGTCGAGATGCACGCGCAGCATTCGAGTCCAGTCGTCGAGCGAGAGGTCCTCGAACGACACACTGCCGAAGATGCCGGCGTTGCTGATCACCGCGTCCAGCCGCCCGAACGCATCGATCGCCGCGTCGACGATCGCCTGGCCGCCCGCGGGGCTGTCGACCGAATCGTAGGAGGCGATGGCGGTGCCGCCGCCCTTCCGGATCTCGTCGACCACGTCGTCGGCCACGTCGGAGTCCGCGCCCTCACCGTGCATCGAGCCGCCGACGTCGTTGACCACCACCGCGGCACCTCGGTGCGCCAGGTCCAGCGCGTACAGCCGACCGAGCCCGCGCCCGGCGCCGGTGACCACTGCGACCTGGCCGGTGAAGTCAATCACCATGTGCTCCTTGCCAACGTGCATCGTGTCGATTGACTGGGGTGGCACCGGACTTTACAGCGGAACAGATATTTGGTCAACGAAGTCCAAACGGTTCGGAGAATGAGCGTGTCCACCGACGTTCGCGGTGACCGGCTGCCGGGCCTCGGCATGCTTGCGTCCGCGCTTGCGGGCCGCGCCGTGGCGGTGGTCGAGCTGCCACCGGGTGAACGTTCCTGGACCGACGGCCAGACCATCCACGTCGATGCCGGCGCGAGCGCCCGCGGGCGGCTCGAAGCCGTTGCCGTGCAGGCCTCCATGATCGCGGCCGGCAGCCTGGACCCGGAGCTGATGCGTCGCCTGCTTCGCCACCCTCGGCTGGCCAAGCGTTACCTCGCGGTGGAGGGGCACCGCGCACTCATCGCGAACAGCCACCTGATGCCAGGCGTTCTCGCGTCGCTGGGGGACCGCGACATCGCGATTCGCAGCGATTCGCCCGACGCTTCGCTGCGGATCGCCGACGGACGGGCTGTGATCGACGATCCCAAGGGAATTCGGCGCCATCCGGGCGGCGAAGGCGTTGGCGGCGTCCGACCGGGCGGCCGAACAACGAGAAGGCGAAGAAGCCGGGCATGTGCCCAGGAGCCGCGGTTCGACGCCATTGGAAGAACTCGACGACGGCGAGACCGACGATTCGGACGATCCCGACATGTTCACCAGCCCGGTGGGCGGTGGCGGTTTCATCGGCAAGTGGCTGAAGAAGATGCTGTCGTCGGCGCGCAAGACCGGTAGCGGCGGCGGACCGCCCGGTGCGGACACCCCGACGCATCGGACCGACTCCGCCAGGCGCGGGTGCATGCTGTGACGTCGCTGGCCGCCACGTCGAGCGAGCGCGGCGAAGACCAGGTGAAGCCAGGCAAGGCCGATCTGGTCAAGGAATTCACCTTCGACTATCCGAGTCAGATCATCGCGGGCCTGCTGGGCCTTCCGGAGGAGGACTATCCCCAGTTCCAGCGGTGGTCCATCTCGTTGCTGAGCTGGATCCTGAATCCCGAACGCGGGCTTGCCGCATCGGCCGCGCTGTGCGACTACTTCGCGCGATCCTCGCATCCCGCCGCGCCGAACCCAAGGACGATCTGATCAGCGCGCTGGCCGAGGCGGAGATCGACGGGGAGAAGCTCGCAGACGAGGAGATCTACTCGTTCCTCCGCCTGCTGCTCCCGGCCGGGGTGGCAACGACGTACCGGTCCCTCGGCAGCCTGCTGCTCGCGCTGCTGTCCGATCCCGCGCAGTTGGATGCCATCCGCGCGGACCGGTCGTTGCTGCCGCAAGCCATCGAGGAGGGCGTGCGGTGGGAACCGCCCCTGCTGACCATCACCCGGGTGGCCACCCGGGACACCGAACTCGGCGGGGTGCCGATACCCGCAGGCTCGACGGTGATGCCGATGCTGGGATCCGCCAACCGGCAGGAAGACCGCTACCCCGATCCGGACACGTTCGACATCTTCCGGCAAGCCAGGGCACACCTGGGCTGGGGGCACGGCGTGCACGTCTGCCTCGGCATGCACCTGGCCCGCCTGGAAATGCGGACCGCCATCAACCTTTTGCTCGACCGGCTACCGAACCTGCGGCTGGACCCCGACGCGGACGACCCGCATATCCGCCGGGCAGATTTTCCGCTCACCGACGTCGGTACCGGTGCTGTTCGACCCCCAATAACCAGCCCCGAAAAGGTTGCGCCTTGCCAATCGGCTAGTTTCCGGTAAGGCTCTCCATAGCCCCTCCGCGATTCAAAAGAGAGTGACAGATATGACTGAGGCTGTAAAGGTTCGTTTTGAGCCGAAGATGATGATCGACGGCAAGCTCGTCGACGGGCAAGCCGGCACCTTCACGAACATCAACCCGGCGACCGAGGAGCCGCTCGGGGAGGTCGCCGACGCATCCAAGGAGGACATGCACCGGGCCATCGACGCCGCCCGGCGCGCCTTCGACGAGAGCGACTGGTCGACCAACCGGGAGCTGCGGAAGCGCTGCCTATTGCAGCTGCACGAGGCGATCGAATCGGAAAAGGAAGAGCTGCGCGAGGAGCTCATCCTGGAGGTGGGCTCGCCCCGGGCGATCACGTTCGGCCCGCAGCTGGACGCCCCACTGGAAGACGGCTTGAAGTACCCCGCCAGGCTGATAGACGAGTACGCCTGGGAAACCGACCTGGGTGACAAGGTGATCAGCCTGACCGGCACGCTGACCACCCGCAAGGTCTGGCGCGAACCGGTGGGCGTGGTCGGCGCCATCGTGCCGTGGAACTTCCCCTTCGAGGTCACCCTCAACAAGCTCGGCCAGGCGCTTGGCACCGGCAACACCGTTGTGCTCAAGCCCGCGCCGAACACCCCGTTCAACGCCACCCGGCTGGGACGGCTGATCGCCGAGAAAACCGACATCCCCGCTGGCGTCGTGAACGTCGTCACCGCGTCGGATCACTTTGTGGGCGAGGAGCTCACGCTGTCGCCGAAGGTGGACCTGATCTCGTTCACCGGGTCGACCGTGGTCGGGCAGCGGATCATGGAAAAGGGCGCGGCCACCATGAAGCGGCTTTTCCTGGAGCTCGGCGGTAAGTCGGCCACCATCGTCTTGGAGGACGCCGATTTCGGGATGGCGTGCGCAATCGGCATCGCGCCGTGCATGCACGCGGGGCAGGGCTGCGCGAATCCCACCCGGATGCTGTTGCCGCGCTCGCGCTACGACGAGGGTGTGGAGATCCTGAAGAGCATCTACGAGAACGTCACGTGTGGCGACCCGCAGGACCCCGGAACGCTGTGCGGGCCGGTGATTTCGGAGGTGCAGCGCAACCGCGTGATGGGCTACATCCGGAAGGGCGTCGAGGAGGGCGCCACCGCGCTGGTCGGCGGGCCCGACGCGCCCACCGGGTTCGACAAGGGATTCTTCGTTCGGCCAACGCTTTTCACCGACGTCGACAACTCGATGACCATCGCCCAGGAGGAAATCTTCGGTCCGGTGCTGGCGGTCATTCCGTTCGACGACGAGGAGGACGCGATCCGGATCGCCAACGACAGCAAGTACGGGCTGGCGGGCAACGTGATGTCGGGCTCGCTGGAACATTCGCTGGCGGTAGCCCGCCGGATTCGGGCCGGCTTCATGGGCGTCAACGGCGGCGCGCCCTATGGTGCCGACACCCCGTTCGGCGGCTACAAGTACAGCGGAGTGGGACGCCAGAACGGCGTCGCCGGGTTCGACCAGTACACCGAGATCAAATCGGTCGGCTATCCCGCCGGCTGAGAGGGCCCATTGCGAGAGGGGCGCAATTGCAGCTGGTTGATGATCGCAGAACTTCGGGTAGCCGCCGGGTTCTTCGTACGATCCGCGTGATTACGCAAGCCGACTTTCATGGCGCCGGGTAGTCAAAGCATTTTGGCCCTCCCGCCGATCATTTATGACTGTCCGTGTCAGTGGCAACGCTTCGGTTCGACCCTGACGGTCAGTCGAAAGTCGCAGGCGAGCGTCGGGCTTATGAACGGCATAGGCGGGACCGGCCGAGGTCACCGTCGTCTAGGTTCAGTTAAAAGTGCTGTAAACAAGCAAGATTGAATGTCTCATGGACGGGACGCTAGAGTCGGCGGGCTTCAACCCGGTGGCGCCAGCATGTCCTTCCAGCCGTCGTCTCCTGTTCCGCTCGAATTTTTGACCGTGTACTCGACACCATCGGGCCCTATCAGTTCGCCGCTCTGGGGGAGGTAAACGGCCGGGGGAGGACCGCTGGGGGTGTAGACGCAGGGGTTGGGCTGCTGCCCGTTGCATTCGACGGTGCCCGACCCCGGGCGTTGCAGTAGATCGCTGATCGGTGGTGGCGTCCCTGCCACCCTGTCGGAGGGCGCCGGGTTGAGGCCGTTGTTGACCGACGGCGCGGGTATCACCAGCCCCGGTTTCACCGGCTGGTCGCAGCGCGCCGCGGGCGCGGGGCAGGTGATGAGCTGGTTGGGGTCGCCGTACCACGGGTTGGTTCCCAACGGAACATAGGGTTTGGGGTCGCGGCACTCACGCGGCGTCGCAGCTCGTTTACCGGGAACGTCGACACACGGAAGGTTGCGTGCCCCGCGCACCGCGTTGGCAGGGGTGTCCTGCGGGATCTTGCAATAAAATGTTCCGGATGGCAGCGGGGCCGGGCTGGTATCCGCCGGAGATCGCCACTGGGATGCCGGGAGAAACCCGGTCAGGCACGGCGGGGGCTGGTTCATCGTCATCGCGGTGTCGAGCGCAGCGTAGCCCGGGAACGGCGTCGTGATCGTCTGACTTTCCGCGGCGCCCTGCGGATAGGCCACCAGTAGTTGCTCGACGCCCTTGTGGTAGCGCTTGAGCATGTCCAGCGTGATTTCGAGGTTTGCCAGTGTCTGCGGCAGTGTCTCGCGGACATCGCTGAACACCGAGTTGACCTGATCAAGGGTCGGTGCCGCACCGGTGAGGATGCGTTGCACGTGCTGGTCATTTTGCCCGCCCTGCGTGGCCAAGCTGTTCAGGTTGCGCGCGTAGCGCTCGATCGAGTCACCGGAGTTGACCTGACTGTCGATGATCGGCCCGGAGTTTTGGATGGTGTCGTTGATGTCGGAGAGGTTGGTCTTGAAGTCACCGGCGATCGACTGGCTCGCGTCGACCAGTCGTTGCAACGCGGGACCCAATCCGCCTACCGCCTGGACTGTTTCGTCGAGCAGCGCGGCCATCTTCTCCTTGGGCAGTACAGCCAGCTCGCGGTTGGCGGCGTCCAGCGCCGGCCCGATCGCTGTGGGCACGGTGCCCTTGGTGATGGTCTGTCCCGTCGAGAAGAATTTGCCCGGGTTTCCTACCGATACCAGGTCAAGATATTGTTCGCCGACCGCCGACACCGAATGCACATTCGCCGACGCGTCGACGGGAATCTTGTAGCGGTTGGCGATACTCATGGTCACCCGCGCGCCGGTCTTGGTTGGCTCGACGGCGGTGACCTTGCCGATGGTTTCACCGCGGTAAGTCACGTTGGACGTCTTGTACAGACCGCCGGACGCGGGTAGGTCGGCCTTCAGCGTGTACTGGCCGATCCCCACCGCAGTGGGAATCTGCAGGTAGTACCAGCCCAGGGCAATCGCGATGATCGCGGTCAGGATGCTCAACGTGACCAGCTGGCGCTTGATGAAGCGGGTCAGCATTGCCTGTCCGCCCTTTCGACCAGAGGGCCGCCGGGGGCGTCGTTCGGATTCGACGTGTAGCGGACGTCCGGGATCATCGTTTCGGGGTCGCGGCCCCACGACTGCTCGAGCGCGCGCAGCGCTCCGGAGAATCCGGTCCCGGTGAGTACCGCGTTGTCGACCGCGCTCATCGTCAGGTCGAGCGTCACCGACAGGTTGTAGTAGTCGCCGCGGATCGCCTTCTGCACGGCGTCGAGGTCGAACGGCCGGGCGACGAGCAGCTTGATGGCACGGATTAAATACGGTGAGGCACGGCCGAGTTCCCGCAACGGGCACTGCAGCGACAACAGATCCTGGTGGAGGTTGCTGACCGAGGCGGACAAGTACTGGTCGGATACCTGGCTGAGCGCGCCGGTCGCTTCAACCGAGTTGATCAACAGGTTCTGTTTGTCCGCGAAATATTTGATCACTGGCGGGAATTCGGTCAGGGCCCGATCCAGGACGTCCGAGCGGGGACCCACATACGCCAGCAACCGGTTGGTGGAATCGATGGCTCGGGTGATGTCATCACGCTGCTCATTGAGGCGGGCGGTGAAGGTGTCCAGCTTGCCGAGGAAGGCACGGATCTGCTCGGCCCGGCCGTTCACGACGTTGTAGACCTCGTTTGCCAGCACTTCCAAGTTCGGGATGCCGCCGCCGCGCACGACGAGGGCGAGGCTGGCCAGCGTCTGCTCGATCGTGGGGTAGTCGGACGAATTTTTCAGCGGGATGGTGTCGCCGTCCTTCAGCAGCTCGGGGGACGGATTGGGTGGCGCGGCCAATTCCAGATGCTGAGAACCCAGGAGGGTTGTCTGCCCGATCTTGGCCGTCGCGTTCCTGGGTAACTTGATGTTCTTGTCCATACGTAGCGTCAGCGTGGCGACCCAGTTCTTCAGTTCGATCGCGCGCACCGTGCCGACAAATACGTCGGCCACTTGCACCCGGCTGTTGTTGTTCATCGCCAGCGCGTCGGGAATTTGCACGTAGACGGTGTAGGAGCCGGGCCCGGTGCCGGGACCGCCGGGCATCGGTAAATTCGCGATTCCGCGCCAGTTCGCGCACGACGTCAGCGCGACGGCAGCCACCAGTAGCGCCAGCCGGTGAAAGGTCCGGCATCGGACCCGAGCGCCCGACGCACGCACCGCGCCCGATGCGTGCACCGCGCTCGACGCGCGCCTCACGAGCCCGGCCCTGTCGAAGCGGCCGACTCGCCGGCTGGCGGTGGTCCAGGCGCGGGCGTCGGCGCGACCGGTCCCGGGACCACGCCGGGTGCCGGCGGCGGCGGTGGGATCGGCACCTGCGGCGCCTGCAAGCCGATCGGTGGCAACACCGGGTACTCGTCGTAGGCGTTCGGCGGCCCGGGCGGGGTCTGCAGCCCCGGGGGCGGGGGTCCGGCGTCGGGGCCGCCCATCAATTCGGCCAGGGATTCGGGGGTCAAGAGGCCGCCCGTGATCGGGCCCACCTGCGTGCCCTGCATGCCCGGCGCGACCACCCAGCCGGGCTGGGTGTTGCGATGCGATAGGGGGGTGTCGGGCACCCAGATCCCGGGCACCGTGGTGTCTTTGTATCCGTTCGGCGGCTGCAGTCGCGGCTCGGAGTAGGTGACTTCTTTAGGGAGCGTCTCGGCGGTGCTGAACAGGTTCGTCCCGAACGGCAGGTAGTTGAACTTGATCGCATCGAGGATCGGCGCCAGGTATTGCGCACACAGTTCGGCGGACTCTTGATAGCCCAGCCGGCTACCCGCCTGAATCATGCTGCAGAAGAACTGCATTGGGTTGGCGAAGTTGGGGATCGCCGGAATGGACATTAGTGCGCCGTGCGCCGGGTGGTAGATCTGGCTGAGGTTCGTTTCCAGCGTCGGCAGGACGTGCAGGGCGGTCTCCGAACCGTTCAGTGGGTCGGGTTGGACGAGGGCAGTGGTCAGGTTGGCGAGGTTGTCGACGTCGTGCGCGAGCACCTCGCGGTTCTTGGTCAAGAACGGGCGCACTGTGGAGAGCAGGCCGTCGAGCTGCTGGATCGCATTGGCGAGGTTCCGATCAGGCCCGGTGAACCTTTCGCTGAATTGCGCCAGGTTGTTGTTCAGCGCGACGAATCGCTGGTCGTCTTTGTGCAGGGCGTTGGCGAACAGCGCCAGGCTGTGAATCACCGCGAAGAAGTCGCCACGGCCCTCGTTCAGCGCGGTCAACGCCCGCGACAAGCTGTCCAGCGTGGTGTTGATCTGCTTGCCCTTGCCGGCCAGCCCGTCTGCGAACGACTCGATGGCCTCACCGAGGGGACCTTTGGGTTGCTCGGGTGTCGGCCCGAGTTTGGAGACGACTTTGGCGATGCTTTCGCGTGTTTCGTCCCACTCCGTGGGGACCTGCGTGCGCTCGATGGGGATCACGGCGTTATCGCCCATGACCGGACCACCTTTGTAGGGTGGCTCCAGTTGAATGCTGCGCGTCGCCACCAGGGTAGGGGTCACGATCACGGCGAACGCGTTGGCGGGCACCTTGTATTTGTTGTCGTAGTGAAACGTCACCTTCATCTTGTCGCCGGCCAGCTCGATGGTGTCGATCGATCCCACGCGAATGCCCATGATTTGGACTTCGTCGCCGGCATAGAGTGCGTTGGCTTCCGGCAGGTAAGCGACCACGGTGTTGGTGGCCACCTTCTGGTAGAGCCGCCAGCCGAGGGACCCGGCGACCAGGACCAGCAGTACCACCAGCACGCCGATGACCGTCCGG